>JAWKWT010000002.1:0-495592 GCA_041397365.1 Xanthobacteraceae bacterium | reverse complement strand
CCTGGCTGGAGAACAGAAATCCTAACTCAAAATCGGGGGCGTTTCAGGGGTGCAGGTCACAGCATACCTATCGATCGTCTCGCTAGGGGGAGGCTAGCCGCCGCATTTTATTGCAACACCTATCGTGCCCTCATGGAACTTCGTTGAGATTTTATCGTTACACGTTCTTTTTGGAGGCGAGCCCATGCATGGCATCATCTATCTCGTAGGCTTGGTCGTTGTGATCCTAGCAGTATTATCTTTCTTCGGCCTACGGTGAGCGATATGCGCACCACGGCTGACAGTCCTCCTCTCATCACACGTGACGCGACAGCAATCCACTGGGGTTCTGCATTTGCAGGAGCGCTGTGTGCGTCGGCGTTGGCACTGGTGCTGCACGGCTTTGCTGGTGCAATTGGGCTAGCGGCAAGCTCGACAGCTCCGACATGGCGCGACGCATCGATCGGCCTTTGGGTGCTGTCTGGAGTATATCTGGTTCTCGTCGCCTTGGCCTCTTATGGTCTTGGCGGATACGTTGCTGGGTGGCTAAGGTCATGGTCGACACTCGATACTGACGATCGCGACACCAGAGAAGGGCTTCATGGACTCTTGATGTGGGCCATCGCAACGCTACTTTCGTCAGTCTTGTTGGCTTTCGCGGTTGCAGCGTCGGCAAGAGGTGCCGCGACGGCTACGACCTCTTCAACTATTTCGCCTGCCAGCGAGAACCTTATAGCCTACGATCTCGATCGCCTTTTGCGCTCGGATGGGCGTAACGTACCTCAGACCGATCACATGAGAGTACGAGCGGAAGCGGGACGAATTCTGCTGACGGCCGGTGGGCGGTCCGGAGTGACAACTGATGATCGGCAATATCTAACCCGTCTTGTCGCGGCTCAAACAAACCTCGCAGCACCGGAAGCTGAACGACGCGTGGCAGTCGTCATCGCGAGCGCGAGTGACAATATTTCTCGCGCCAGGCGAAGTGCGGTCATTCTGGCATTCATGGCGGCATCCGCTGCCCTCGTGGGTGCGGCAGCTGCTTGGCTTCGCCGCGGCCTGGTGCCCGGCATGGTAGAGATCCTGTCCAGGTCAGCATATGGGGTAAACCGGCCGGAATGAGACCCTTGGTGTAGCGACAGCAGTTTGAAGAGCCGATTAAACATGGCCCCTATTTTACCGGTGATGCAGGCGTTGCCTGCGGGCGCTTTCTGGCTTGAAATAAAAACATAGAACGACGTAGGGACGCCCTGGCGAATCGTTTTTCGCAGGAAAGCCCGCAGGGTGAGGCCTTTCTGTAGACAACGGAACCGCCATCCGAAAAGCGGCTTGAACATACCTTTCGGAGAGATGTCATGCGCAAATGCCGATCGCTGATTGCCGCATCAGCTTTGCTGGTGACGCCAGTTATGGCCCATGAATTGGGTTGGGAAAATATACCGACGCTGAACTCGGAATGATGGTGGATTTGCCTTTCGATCTTTTTTCGCAAGACCGTGGAGCGACTAACAAGCTCAAGGGGCGGACCTTTAGCACGATCGATCGACGCGCGGACGTTAGCCTCTATTCGATACCGAACGAAGCCGGTCAATCCCCGTACAAACTTTTTAGTAGCCACTTTCAATTGCCCCAAAGGTCGCTCGTTTATCGAAAAGCGAACAAGAGTATCTTCGCCATCTCAGGCTATCGCGGCGATAAAATCTGGTATGTCTGTTGCAATTTTGCAACTGTGTAGCCTTGAACTATCCGCGAAGCGAAAAACGTAACTGGAATGCAATTGTCACACGGATTAGCCGCTCCCTAACATTCCCTGCGCAGAAGGTATAATCGGGGCTCTCACGCGAGTTGTCGTGTTGACGATGCTCAACTCTATGCTGAAGGTATTCGTCGCGGCGGGACGCTTGTTTCTGCACGGGTGGCTGATCCAGACAAGGCTCGCCTGGAAGGGATGCTCGATCGCTCTGCGGTAAATGTGCGCGATCGTGGTTCCGCGTATCGCAAGGCTCGATGGCAGCGGTTCGACGACAAGGCTCCATCATATACTGCAGACCAGGTTGCGGCGGAGCGCCAACTCTATAGACGCTGATAGGGACTAACCAGCGATGAAGCCTTAATCCCGCACTGTCTGCGGCCCTATCTTTCTAAGCATAACGTTGCGATAAGCGGCAGATGGTCCGACCGAAAACGCGGCAAAACGCGCATGTCTTTGACTGCGAAATGCGCCGTGTGAAATATATAGTCTAGTGGATATCTTAGACCGGGCATCCCTGCTGGATAGGTGTTGAAGAACCCCCGCCCACGCCTTGGATCGCGTAAGTCTCCCGCCCCTTTGAATTTCAAGGTCGTCGCTGACCAAGCAACGTCGTTAAGATCGCCTAAAACCACCGCGGGTCGATCAGATCGTCCGATTTCCGTGCCGATATTGACGAGTTCAACATCGCGCTCTCTAGAACTCTGCGCGGGAGCGGGCGGTTGTGGATGCATTCCGTACAAATCTATAACCGCGCCAGAAGTCAGACGAATGCCGGTCTTAACCGAAGGAATGGCCTCATCCACAATGAAGCGTATGGCGGGTTCGATCAGCTCAAGGCGAGAAAAGAGTGCTATTCCATATCCGGTCGATAGCGGATGGATCACACTATAAGGGTAACGCGTCAGCAAACCATCGCGCAGTTGATTGCACCACCATTCGTCTGTTTCTACAGTAAGGATTACATCGGGATTGGCATCGGCAATAATCGAGAGGAGGCCGTTGGAATCCCGGCAGGGCTGATAAACATTGGCTGTAAATAAACTTAGGGCTCGCCGATTGTTGTCCGCCGTCGGGACTTCGACGGGCGCTCCCTTAACGTACCGCCAAACCCAAGATATCTGCCAGACAGCGGAGAATGTAATTGCGGCAATTAAACCGGCGTCAAATATTTTGAGAGGCCAGGTACATGCCGTCAGGAGTATGGCAACAACCATCGCCAAAATGGCGAGTTGAAAACGCGGGAAGTCCAGAACTCTCACCCACCACCGGCTGGTCTGCCAGAGCGGGAGCAGCGTACCGACGATGATGAGTATCCCTACCGAGTACAATAAAAGATTCAGAATAGCCGTTAGCACGATTCATCTCGCTAATCGGGCCACCATGCCGGATTGCGCAGCGCAGGTCTAGAGCAGCCGACAAGTATCGGAGCTCTCATCCTCGCCCGGTGCTGAGATAAAAATCTGGCGCCGTGAAGGTAAGTTGAAGAGATCGAGCCCGCGGGCCGTAGGCGAAGCGTCAACCTCGCTTTCGATCTTGTTTTCGAAGCAGAGGAACTCTGCTCCTCTCGGGACGTTCTCTTCCGCAAATGCGGAGGGATGTACTATGGTGGACCGAGGATCACAGAGCGTCTCCGAGCTGCGGCGGCAGTCGGAGCGGACACGCAGTGAGCTGACCCGGACGGTCGAGCAGCTTAAAGGCAGTATCTCAAGCACGGCGGACGACATTCGCCAAAAGGTCTCGCCAGAAAACATCAAAGCCGAGGTCAAGGATTATGTCGCGGATAAAAGCCGCAGCTGGTTTGATGGGTTGAAGCAGCAGGCGACTGACAATCCGATGCAGGCTCTGGCGGCTGGGGCCGCTGTCGGGATTCCGCTGTTGAGGATGGTTCGCGGGGTGCCGCTCCCCTCGTGATGATTGGCGCAGGCCTCGCATTGTCTTCCTCCCGGGTGCGACAGGCCGTTGCTGATCAAATGTCCGCCAACGAGACCGCATCCGCGGCCGCGGATAGTTTGGGCGAGGCCCGCAAGCAAGCAACCCGGCTGTTCGACGATGGAGTAGCCTCCGTTACGGAGCGAGCCAAGGATACCAGTGAGCGACTGACGGAAACAACGTCGAACCTCACCGAGCAGGCCACAACCGCAGCCGCCAATGCCAAAGAAGCGTTACTCAGCAAATCGGCGGATCTGACCGAAACAGTCGTTGATGCCGCAGCGGCCGCTCGAACGAAGATTAGTGAAGCCGCAGGCGCGTCCCGCGAAAACGCAGCAAGGACGGTCGGCGAAAATGCGCTGCTTATCGGAGGCGTTGGTCTTGCGATCGGCGCACTTCTGGCGGCCTCGCTGCCCTCCACCTCGGTGGAGGGGCCACCCTCGGCAAAGCAAGCGACGCTGCGCGGAAAGCGGCTGCGGACGCCGCAGGCGGGGCGATGGATCGCACCCAGGAGCAGGCGTTGGGCGTCGCCAGGCAGGTTGCCGAAAAGGTCTCGGACGCCGCGGGCTCGGCGATCAGCGAAGCGGCTGATGCCATCGCAGACAAATTGAAGAGCGTTCCTGACCACGGAGTCAACGCAGCTTTTGACAGTATCCCCGCCAACAATCGAGGTCACCATGAGCACAACTGAATCCAACGGCGCCAGCCGAGCGAATGTCTCCGATCAGGTACAGCAAGGCGGGAAGGAAGCAAAGACGATCGTGAACGACGCCTTGTCGTCGGTGAGCGAGACGGCACGGGACAAGCTGGGCGAGTTGGGAACTGCCGCCAAAGAGTCGGCATCGCAAGCCTCCGATCAGGTGAAGGAAAAGCTTGGGACCCAGAAAGAGGCTGGCGCGGCCTATGCCAGCCGGTTTGCCGAGAACATCCGAGCGTCGGCCAAAGCGTTTGAAAGCGATACGCCTATCGCTGCTCAAACGATCAATGCGGCTGCTGATTATGTCGAGTCCGCTGCCGAGAAGCTTCGCAATGGGTCTTTCAACGACGCAGTGGAGGGGATGACGACCTTTGCCCGACGTCAGCCGGCGGCGTTCCTGGGTCTCTCTGTCCTGGCCGGCTTTGCGGCGATTCGCTTCCTGAAAGCATCGGGCTCAGGTTCGAATCGGTCTGGAGATGTCTCGTGAAAGAAATCGACGAGTTGAAAGCGACAGCTTCGCTCGCAGGCGATGCTCTCTCGCAGTTTGCCAAACTTTTCCAGAACGAGGTCGATCTTGCCAAGGCTGAGGTCGCGGAAAAGGCTTCCCAAGCGGCGCGCGCGGCAGGCCTCCTTGTCGGGGCGGCGATTCTGGCCATACCCGTTCTGACGATGGTTCTGTTTGCGCTTGCTGCCCTGCTGATCGCTCGCGATTGGAGCGAACCGATTGCCTATCTGGTTGCAGCGCTGGTTGGAGCCATCATCGCAGGCGTTCTCGCCTATTTCGGAATGCGAAAGCTCGCGCCTGAGAACCTGACGCCGTCCGAGACGCTCGGGCAATTGCAGAAGGACAAACAGGCGGTGAAAGGGTTGGTGCAATGAGCAATTCAAGCTTTCTGGATAATCTCAACCAATCCGCGCGTGATAATCCGCTTGCCGCGGCGTTGATCGCGGGTGGCGCGCTGTGGTTGCTAACGGGCAACCGACCATGGGCAGGCGCAGCCCAGGGTCTGGCGTCAGCAGCCGCACCTGTCGCCGATACCCTGGCGCGCGGAGCAGATGGCATCAGACACTCCGCCGCCAGCACAGGTGATGCGATGAGTTCTGCTAGTCGATCTGCGTCGGATCTCGCCACACATGGGGTGGATGCCGTTTCGGCGATGGCAAGCCGGGCGGCCGAGCAAATGCGCGACACGTGGGATGCGATCCCGTCCCCCGAACTACCGATGCGTCAGCACTATGACGCCGCAAAGACGAACGTTGCCCAGCTGTTGGAAGATCAGCCCTTGGTCCTCGGTGCCATCGGCCTTGCGATTGGAGCGGGCATTGCCAGCGCATTCGCGACCACGGACGTTGAGAACGAAGTTCTCGGGTCCACAAGTGATGATCTCGTTGAGACCGTAAAGAACAAGGCTGTTGCCCTCGCCGAGGTCGCCAAGACAGCAGCCTCAGAAGCGGTCTCAGAACTCAAGCCGGTGGCTAAAGACCTTTCGGACAAGGTAATCAAGGCCGGGGACCTGTCTTCCGCTAAGACGTCGACATCCCCGCGAAGTTAGCGAATATGGCGGAGGACGAAGGCAAAGTTCACCGACCCAAAAGCTGGAAGGACATTCTTGCGAGGACCTATCAGAGCTTTCAGGACGATCGCGTTCTGGCCGTCGCCGCCGGCGTGACATTCTACGGCCTGCTCGCGATCTTTCCCGCGGTCGGCGCGATCGTTTCCGTCTATGGGTTGTTTGCCGACAGCTCGAGCATCGCCAGCAACATATCAGCGCTCTCCAATCTCATGCCCGGCGGCGCAATCGAGATCGTCACGGACCAAATCCAGCGTGTCAGATCCGCAGGGGAGGGAGCCCTTAGCGTCAGCTTCCTGATCGGCTTGGCCCTCGCCATCTGGGGCACCAACGCGGGCGTTAAAGCAATTTTCGATGCCATCAATGTAGCCTATGGAGCCAAGGAAGAGCGCAGCTTCATCCGCCTCAACCTTGTATCGCTCGCATTTACCGCCGGCGCCGTCCTGTTCGCGCTTGTGGCTCTCTCCAGCGTTATCCTCGCACCACTCGCAATTCATGCATTACATCTGGAAGCCATAACCGCGACTGCTATCCACTACGGACGCTGGCCACTCGTATGGCTTATCGTCGCGTTAGGCCTTGCCGTGCTCTACAGGTTCGGTCCGACGGACTCGCTCAATCCAAAATGGCGCTGGATAAGTTGGGGCAGTGCGGTCGCTTCTCTGCTTTGGATACTCGCGTCTGCTTTGTTCTCGTATTACGCGGCTAACTTCGGAAGCTACAATGCTACTTACGGCTCGCTTGGCGCAGCGATAGGTCTCATGACCTGGATGTGGATCTCGTTCACTGTTATTATTCTAGGGGCGGAACTCAATTCAGAAATCGAGAAGGCGGCCGGGGAGCCTCCTGCGGCGCTCGCTCACGCCGGCCGGTAGTCGTCCCATCACCAGCAATGTCTCCATAGGCAGAAGGCGTACCCGCAGAGGTTGGTCCGGCTACCCGCCGGGTCGCAAAACAACCTTGATTACACCTTCTTTCTTATCACGAAATTTTCCGTACATCGCAGGAGCATTGACGTGCTCCCCAATTTCCCGCCGGTCATAAGTTAGGTCCGGCTTCATTTTTGAAGTGCACCCCAAAACTAGGCCAGCCATTGCTGGAATTTTCCGGGGTTAAGGCTCATGTCGGCGGGGGCGCCGATGAGCCATTCAACAGCGATATCGGCGCCTTGTTGCCGATTGCGCTATAGCAGACGTCTCGCCTTCGGTCCTCCGATGGGGCGAGGTCGTGGTCGATCGAACCAATCGGCAGTGGAAAGAGATTTTAGGCATGGCCCGACTTTTCCTAATGAACCGCTATCAGACGACGACGGGTGGCGCGGGACAGGGTACCGCGTTGTTTTTTGAGATGAATGTCTTATTTGAGGAGTATGTTGGACGCCTGATGTCTCGGGCTCTAGTGGGGACTGATCTGACCGTCTCGTTGCAGGGTGGTCGGCTATTTTGCCTTACTCTGGAAACGGGTGAACGAGGGGTTTTCCAGACCAAGCCAGACATCCTGATCCGTCGCGCAGGCATCGTGACCCATCTAATCGATACGAAATGGAAGCGTATTTCCTCGCGCATCGATGATCCGAAGCTGGGAGTTTCACAAAGCGATGTTTACCAGATGATCGCCTATGCGCAGATCTACCGCGCGCCGCGCCTTACGCTTCTGTATCCGCATCATCCGGGGTTGGGCACGGAAGACCTTGTTCAAGCGCGACACCGAATAACTGGGCTTGAGGCCATCCTCGAGACGGCAAGCATTGACGTGGCGACAGAAAAAAACGTGCTTGATAGGATCCGACGACTAGTCGTGACCGACGAATTAGTGGTTGAGCACGCGATGTAACGGGCTGGTGACAGGCCTGCGTATGAGGCGTGCTGACCGGGCCAGTAGCGCAAACGAGCAATCTCGCCGGCTTGCGGGTACTCGGCGGACGGTCATTTCCGTATAAGCGTCTGCTGGGGGATTTGCTGGTGACCGGCTTCAACCATTACGCGAACTGCACCTGCGGATGGTGCGTAAACTACGGCCGTATGTCAGGCTCGGACCGGCGCAGACTCGAATCTGACATGCGCCGGAGGGACGCCGTGCGCGAACTAAAGCAGGCGTCGGCCAGATCGATTTCGGGCTGCTACGTCAATCCGAACGCGAAGTGCCCGGTGTGCGGCGTCGGCGTGTTCTTCTACGCTAACGCGCATGGCAGCCGGGTGTTCTTCGACGACCTCGGCCCGCCGTGGCCGAAACATCGGTGCACGGACATCCCGAGGGACTATGTTCCGACCAGCCGCGCGCCTGTTCGCCGAGGACGCGGTGCAATGCAGGAGTTGGTCTCCGCTGCAAACACCGCAGGCCTATTCGTCAACAAGGTCTTCGGACAACGAATCCCTGACGAATGGACCATGCTAGTCATCATTGCGGTCGATCGTGTCGGCGAAGAAAACAGCGTGATGGCGGAATTCCTGGATTCCCGAGATGGAGAGACGACGACTTTCTCCTGCAGCTCGAAGCCTCCCGTCTTCGAGGTTGGCGACTTCATCAATATGAGAAGGCGTCAGATTTCCTTCGTCCATAAGGACTCGCTTTGGCCGGTCACGTTCACGATAGGCGGAACGGTCTTGATAGCTCGGGAGCCGCTGCCGGAATCCGAGCTTCCGTCGCCAGCTGCTGCAAAAGCAACGTCCTGGTCGCCAGCTTTAGCGAATCCTGTGCTTTTGCCAAAGCGCATCCCGGTTCGCCCAGTTGAGCGGAAGAAGCAGGAATCGGGGAGCCCGATGACCGAGATCCGAGATGGTCCACTTCAATTCCGATGCGGTCGGCCTGGGCGATCTGTTCGCCAAGCTTGAGCCAATCGTCAAAGCATACGCTCGCCAGCAAACGCGCAAGCCGGCCGACGTGTCGCGCAGACTCAACGTTGAGGGCCACCGGACCGCAGCGGGAGAGGAATGGACACCGCGGCTCGTACGCTTTCTGCTTGCCCTGATCTTCAACGACTACGGCAAGGTAGCTAAAAGCTCCTCTATCACTACGGAACGCACGCCGCAGCGCAACGCCCCGCGGTCCGGCGCACCCTCGGTCGCGATGGACGATAAGGACGAGATCGCCAAGCGGCTTTCGTCTCTGGGACGCGTTACGATGGCACGGGGCGCCGACCGGGCGCGAGATCAGGAACAGTAGTTATGCAGAGGCATCCAGAACCCAACGTTCGCCGCGCAGTCTAGGTCCCTTGCCATGGTAGGTGAACTCCATCGAAGGGGATACCAGAAGCTTAGGGTGATGCCGTTCATGTCGCCCAGCGGAAACCAATGGCGATGCTGGATCGGACCCGACATGCTTTTCTACCGAAATCACGGCGCCTATCTCAAAGACTCCGGCTTCAGCGAGACGCAGGCGGACAGCCTGAGCGCGCGCTATACATCCGGCAACGAGAACCACTACTTCGGATGGCGGGATGCCGAGAAAGACGACGCGCGTTTGTTGGCCGACAAATTCGTCACGCGTTTCGTCAAGCTTGCCAGTAAAGGCGAAGGATGGAGCTAGGCGTACGCGGGTTGGTATCAACGGCTCTTGGGCCTAGCCGAGAACGGCTGGCTCCCGATCGTCGTCGCGGACGACGCGGCATTGTCGTCGAAGGGGATAACCTGCAAAACCTTCGGCCCGCGGAATGGCAGGGCGGGCGCAACGGAAAGGCGTCGTTGCCTTTGCCTCCGGCCGGGAAACTGAACGAAGAACTCGGCTGAACAGCGCATAGTGTAGCGGCGCTGCGAATTCTGCTGATCTGCGGCTGCATTCATTGGCGGCAAGATGAAAGCTATCTCTCGTGACGGAGAGCCTCCGCGCAAGGCCTAAACGATTGCGATGCTTAGCTACTTAATCTTGGCAAACGTTTTGTTGCCGGAAAGCTTAGTTCGCTGCCTGTCCACTTTCTGAAACGTCTCGTCGACGTATTTGATGCAGGCTTTAAGCTCCTCACGATCGGGATGATCGGGATCTGCTTCGAGAATTGCCTTCAGCTCCTCTGCGGCTTCGATAGCCTTTTCCCTGTGTTCTGCAGCCCGATCCCATTTGACCTTTTCCTCTTTTGTCATTGGCCCGGTCACGCGGATGGTGCCGGCCTGCAGATCCACGACGATATCGTCGGGATGAGGAATGGGTAGCGGTGCGTTGATCTTGAATGTCGCTCGACGTTCAAGCTCCCGTTCCCATGCGAGCTTGTAGTCAAGCGCCGTGTTGAACCATTCATCATGGAGGCGCTTGTTGTCCCGCTCCACGGAAGAAAGAAGCTGGGTGAACAGTCGTTGAGCTCGTTGATTGCCCTTTGCCGCATTTACCGCGAGCGATCTTACAACGGCCTGTGCCATCGGAATGTCGAGCTGCCCGTTCTGATCGTTGATGCTGATCGTGCGGTAGGCCTCCTCCAGAATCAGCGTCTTGAGCCGTTCGTCATTTAATGCGGGGATAGCGTTGTGAGCTGTGCCCTTTTTCCGACCTCGAGGGTTACCGGAGCGTCCAGGCTGGAATCGTGACGCCACTGGCGGCTTGCCATATCCGACATCGTAGTCGGCCGGACGTGGCGGCAACGTAAGCGAGCTTCCCGATCGTTTGTTTCGATCGGTCATACTGCGACCCTGCCGAGAACAGGAACCCCGCACGCAATCTGCTCAGCGTCATCCTTGGCATAGACCTCCCAGCGCTGAAGGATGCGATCGCAATAGATCGGGTCGAACTCGCAGAGGTTCGCGCGCCGTCCTGTCTTGTGCGCGGCGATCAACGTCGATCCGCTGCCGCCGAACAGGTCGAGGACGATCGCGCCGCGGGCGGAGACATCCTTGATTGCATCGGCGATCATCTGGACCGGCTTGACGGTCGGATGCATCGCCAGCTCAGCCATGCGACCGGTCTTCATGGTATTGACGCCGCGGTACTCCCAGACATTCGTCCGGTACCGGCCGTGTTGGCCGAGTTCAAAGTTGTTGTGATGGGGTTCGGTGCCATTCTTGAAGGCGAACACGAGTTCGTGGCGCGAACGATAGAACGTGCCCATTCCGCCATTGTCCTTGGCCCAGACGATCAGGTTCTTGAGGTCGCTGTAAATACCATCGGCAGCTTCGAGCATCTCGCCCATATGCCGCCAGTCCATACATATAAAGTGGATCGATCCATCTATCGAATGGTTGGCGAGGTTCTTGAAGCCCGCGCGTAGAAAGCCAGTGAACTCAGATCGGTTCATCTCGCCGGATGCCATGGCAAACTCGCGGTGGCGGATGGATCCAAGCCCGCCGACATTGCCGTCGATCCGCACGTTGTAAGGAGGGTCGGTGAACACGAGCTGGGCCAATTCCCCCGCCATCAGGGCGGTGATCGTTGCCGGGTCTCTGGCATCGCCGCAGATCAGGCGATGCGGCCCTAATTGCCAGATGTCGCCTGGCTTGCAGCGCTGAGGTGCCTCGTCCGGTAACAGATTGTCTGCTGGATCGCCTGGTTCAGCCGGACTGATTCCATCGACTAGGTTATCAATCTCGGCAATCGAAAAGCCGGTAAGACTGACGTCGAAATCCAGATCCAGTTCTGTTAGTGCCTTCAACTCCTGAGCCAGAAGCTCCTCGTCCCATCCTGCGTTCAGAGCCAGTTTGTTGTCGGCAAGTACGTAAGCGCGCTTTTCTTCGGCGTTGAGATTTTCGATCCGAAGGCAGGGGACTTCGTTCATTGCAAGGGTCGCGGCTGCTGCAACACGACCATGACCAGCCAAGATGACGTTCTCCCGATCGATCAGCACCGGATTGATGAACCCAAACCTGCGAATGCTGTCGGCGATCTGCCGAACCTGTTTCTTCGAATGCGTTCGGGCGTTGCGCTGCCACGGGCGAAGCACGCCAACTGCAATGTTCTCGATCTGGTAGGCCATGCGCTGCTCCGAATCAGAATTACGTTACCGTAAGATATAAAAAACGATTGGTCGTGTATAGGGCCTTTGCGAAATCGTAAGATGATATAAACAGGGCTTGGGATAGGTCGGGAGGTGCATATGAGTCTGGCAAGGCGTGTTGCAAAATTGCGAAGAGAAAAGGGTCAGTCTCTTCAAGACGTTGCGGATGCAGTCGAAGTCTCGAAGGCTCATATCTGGGAGCTCGAAAAGGGCAGGGCCGACAACCCGTCCATGGCTCTTGTGACCAGGCTCTCCGATCATTTCGGTGTAACTGTTAGCTTTCTTGTCGGTGAAGACATCGAATCGTCAGATGCCGACCAGGATCTGCAACGGCTGTTCCGGCAGGCAAACAAGCTGGATGACAACGAGCGCGCTATCCTGGCTGACATGGTCCAGTCATTGTTGAAGAGGCGGGGGTGAATGGACGGCCTCGTCCTCGACCGGATCAGTATTGAGGATGTCGGCGTTAACCCGCGGCGTCTGGCCGAGGCGATTCACGACCAACTCCCTGGTTTGAGTGGCGCGGTTCCCGTTCGGGAAATTGCGCTGGCCCTTGATATTGTTGAGATACGAGAGGAGCGGCTCAGTACCCTCGAAGCGGCGCTCCTGACAACGCCTGAGCGCAATTACGGAAGCATCCTCCTGAACCTCAGTTCAAGCCGGCAACGTCGCCGGTTCAGTCTGGCCCATGAGCTGCTCCATTTCTTGAATCCATTGCACAAACAGACCAGTTCGGAGGGCTTTCAGTGCAGCCACGCAGATATGCGCGCCATGGTGGCCACCAACGATCGGCATATGCGTCAGGAGGCTGAGGCGAACGAATTTGCGATTGAACTGCTGACTCCGCGATTGAGACTCAAGCCGTTCTTGCGAACGTCGCCGCACCTCGTAACCGTACTCCGCATCGCTGACGAGTTTGACGTCAGCAAGGAGGCCGCTGCGCGCCGATACGTGCAACTGCACGACGACTGTCTCGCTGTGGTGTTTACCAGGGACCGGAAGGTGATGTACTGGGACTGCAGCAAGGAATTTCCGAAGCCTATGCCCAGGCGTGGTGATGTGTGCGGCATCCCAGTCCTGGCACCTGGCTCCCTATCGGACATCGAGGAGGCTGATGCCGGCGAATGGCTATTACACAGCCCAGATGCCCATCTCACCATTCAAACTCTGGGTCAGGCCAATGGCTACGCAGTGACCCTTTTCTGCGCCGATGTGCGCGATGAAGACGATAATCCGGGTTTCGACGACGCCGTCGACCGCTTCAGTCGTTTAAATCCCTGATCGCTCGAATCCTTTCCCTGATCGGTGCCTGAAAATTCCCTGCTCTTGCGAGCAGGGAATTCGCTGACAAACGATTGAAAACACGCAGCGTTTTGCGCGGCTTTTTGCCGATGATTTGAGAAAATTCGGAAATTCCCTGCAAATTCCCTGTTCAGCAGGGAATTGCCCTGCGGAGACCGGTTCGCAGCAGACTGCGTCCGCCACCATTCAGTCCGTTAATTTACGCACTTCCAGAGACCGTCTCGAAAGGCCCGCTGTCTGCGGGCTTTTGAGCATTCGGATTTGATAAGGTTGGGTCTCTGGGACCCGTCTGACCTGTTTTCGAGGGCCTGTCTCTGCCGCGGAAATTTCGTTTCGTGGAAGCTAGAGGGCGGGGAGACGGGGAACCCGCTATGGGGTTTCGACCGCCCCGCTGGGAGCCAAACCGAGGCGCGTCATTTGGTGCGACCATTCGGCGGGTGCATCATAGAGGGTGGCCACGCCGATCCCGCGCGGGAACCGACCTTCGATGGCTGTTCTCACAAGTGTTGGCGACAGGAAAGCCAAAGAGAGCGTCATTTGAATGTGCCGGATACTGCAGTGCTGACGGGAAGCCAGGCTTTCGATCGTCTTGCGGCCGTCGACGATTTCTTTCAGCCACAGTCTTCCGCGACCGATCGCTCGGATGAGAGCTGCCCGTCGTTCGGCTTTCATCGGCCGAGCGCGATGCTCCGGCGTGTTTGCCGGCATCAGGATCTGCCGGGCGGGCTTTGATGGCTTCTTCCAGGGCACGATGACAGTGCGAGCGTTGTGAGAATACCCATCGTCAATGGAGCTAACGTCGCTTTCGCTGAAGCTCTCAGGCGCTTGACTCAGAAACTTCATATGAACAGCCAACTGGTTCTTGCGTACGTCGATCCGGTCAACATGCCGCTCGATGGTCTCGCGAGGTAGCATCTCGGTCGAGTACGAGCCATCAATCTCGGCGTTTGCAATGACCGCCTTGGAGATCACGGCTTCTATTTCTTCGGCCGGTACACGGTTGACCGAGCCGACCGGCTCATCCGACGCTCCGCGGATTGATGGTGCGGAGACGTAATAGCGATGCCGGACGTTGCCGCTATTTGTGTACGTCGACAACATTTTATGGCCGGCATCATCGAAGAGTAATCCGGCGAGAAGTGCTCTCGTTCGAACCCGCGTTGTTGTGCGATGCGCCCATTGCTGGGTCAGTCGCTGCTGGACCGCATCGAACAGATCACGGTCGAGCAGGGGCGGTTGTGATCCCGGCAGGATCTCTCCCTTGAACTTGACCTCACCGAGATAGAAGCGATTGCGCAGAATGAAGAACAGCGGCCCTTGCGTGAACAGGACACCGCCCTTCGTGCCGCCCGTTGAAAGATGCCTGACTTTCGATCGAAGGCCGCGCTCCCTGAGATCTCTCACCAGCCGATTGACGCTGCCGATCTCAAGATAGCGCTGGAAGATCAGACGGACAGTCTTGGCCTCCTCGTCGTGAATGTGGACCTGGCCATCCTTGAGTGCGTAGCCAAGCGGAACAGTGCCGCCGACCCACAATCCCTTACGTTTTGAGGCGAGGATCTTGTCGCGGATTCGCTCAGAGGTGACCTCGCGCTCGAACTGCGCAAAGGACAACAGTACATTCAGCGTCAGTCGACCCATGGATGTGGTGGTGTTAAATTGCTGCGTTACAGATACGAATGACACCCCGTTGGCATCGAACAATTCGACCAGCTTGGCGAAGTCCGCTAGCGATCGCGTCAGCCGATCAACCTTGTAGACGACGATGATATGGATACGGCGAGCCGCGACATCTGCCAGCAGTCGCTGGAGGGCAGGGCGGTCTGTCGATCCACCCGAGAAGCCTCCGTCGTCATAACGTGTCTTGACCAGGGTCCAGCCTGCATGCGCCTGACTGCGGATATAAGCTTGAGATGCATCGTACTGGGCATCAAGAGAGTTAAACTCCTGATCTAACCCTGAGTTAGTCGATACGCGTGTATAGATTGCGCACCGGACAATCCGGCTGTCGGCGGGCTTCATGACTGACCACCTTTCTCAGGCTTTGCTCGCAGACCAAAGAAGCGTGGCCCGTTCCAGTTCGTCCCGGTTATGGCGAAGGCGACCTTGGACAGGCTGTCGTACGTCTTGTCTTCGAACGCGAAGCCGTCCGCGATCACCATCACCCGGTGCGTCTTGCCATTCCATTCCCGGGTCAGCACCGTACCGGGCGGGACATTCTGCTTGCGCTGATCTCGTGCTGCGAGGAGCGGAAGCACCTCATTCGGAGAGTCCACCACGGCCGCACGGGCCAGAAGTTGAACCGTTGCCCCGTCAAGATCACCCAGCGCATCAGATTGGATGCGATAGGCGAGCATCCCAAATAGAAGATGCTTTGGCAGATGCGGTGGAGCTGCTCGCCCCATCACACTACGCCAGCGAGATTGCAGCCCGATCGGATCGAGACTGCGCAGATGCGCGATTTCGTCGTCGATAGTAAGAGCAGTGCGGTTTATTCGGACTGTATTCGCAGATGCTTTTCTGCGAGGCATCGCATCAAGCCGCGGCCTTGTCAGCCTTTGGTCCGGCGACCGTCGCAGACGCCTTAGTCCCAGTCACTTTATAGATGCGTCCAGCCTCCGCGGCCTCCGATGTCAGCGTTAGCTTGAGTTTCTTACGGACAACACCAGCGAAGAAGCCACGCACCGAATGTTGCTGCCAATCGGTCGCCTTCATAATCGCGTCGATGGTCGTGCCTTCAGGCTTTGTCAGCATCGCTAGTACCCGCGCTTGTTTGCTGTCAGCGCGCTGCTTCAAAGGCTTTTCGGCTGATCGAACTGCCGTCGGAGCGGTCTTCTTGGGAGCAGTGGCCTTCGTAGTCTTAGACGCGGGCTGCTTCGCAGCCTTGATACGCCTCGTGGCGGCTCCTGATTTTGATGGTGACCTGCGGGATGGGGTTTTGGCCATCTGATTGCTCCGGTTTGCGCAGCAACATCGCTGCCACCACCGAAGCCCCGACACGGCAAACAAACCGGCGGGGCAAATCATTTAGCCGCCAAAAGGCGCGCTATGCCTGCATAGTAATGCTCCAATCGCAAAGCAAAGCCAGTGGTTTTTCAGAGGCTCAAGGTATCATCCGTTCAGGCTATTGAAGTTGCCCACGTTGTTCCTTTTCTAACCGTTTATAGTGTAATATTTTACAACGTGGGGTCGAAGATAGTCGGCGCTATCTGCTTGGGAATGACTGATGCCACCTTCGCCGCCGAAAACAGAAAAGAAAAAGACCGAGCCGCGGGCGCCGAGCGGCGTTACCTTTCAGACGCGCGCCCGTACGATCGATCATTTGGGGCGGGGCCAGATCGCAGACGCACCGACGGCGGTAAGCGAGCTCTCAGAAGAATGCCTACGACGCCTACGCGAAGGATGTCGCATTACACATTTTCGACGGCGGCCCTGAGATCGCCCTTGTCGTCGATGACGGCGCCGGCATGTCTTTGTCCACGTTCAAGGATCATTGGCTCGTCATCGGAACCGAGTCCAAGATCGAAGACGGTGATGCTGAGCCGATCGATACGTTCGGACTGACCGATCGGGTGCGCCAAGAGAGAAGGGCATCGGTCGGCTTTCGGCCGCCTTCCTGGCTCCCAACGCTGGTGCTTTCGAAGACCGTCCGCGATCGCTTTGCGGCGGTCCTCGTCGACTGGCGTTTGTTGAAAATCCGTTCCTGCTCATTGAGGACATCCGCATCCCGATCGTTGAGTTCGATGATCCGTCGGACGTGAAGGTCGTCTTGAAAGGAATGGCCGACATCATCCGCTCCAACTTCGGCATTGCCGCGGCCGAAGCCAAGCGGGATCCGGAATCGAGGGTCGCGCGGCTATATGACGGATGGAAGCGGCTTTCCGATTTCGAGCAGTCCCAAAACCTCGGCTCCGCGACATGACGACGTGATCGCGTTCTGGTCGCAGCTCCAACCATGCGGGGCGGGCGTTCTTTTCATTCCGCCGGGCATTCGGTCGGGTCGCCATTTCGCGCACGGCGAACCCGCAGCTCAAGGACAAGGCCGGACGAGAAGGCCTGGTCGCCAACCGGGCAAGGAACGAGTTGCAGGTACTGGTCATCGACCTGCTCAAGGATTTTGCGCTGCGCTTCTTCGGAACAGACTCCCCGATCTGGCAGGAATATCTGGAGGGAGTCGTCGAAAGGACGAAGACGGCGCGGAAGCCACCGAGAAGATGAGGTCGGGCCAGCGGACCGAGTTGCGCAAGTTCATTAAGACGAACGAACCCATCGTGGCTGCTGCCAGGACGAGGGTCGCGCAATTGAAGCAGAGACTGACATGTCGTGCGTTCCAAAAGGACCGACGAGGTCGCCGTGATCTCGTCGGAGATTGGAATCTCGGCCGGCAGCTGCAGGACTACAAGCCGCCCGCGCCGCCCCGTAAGCTCGGCAATCTCGAAACGTCATTCAGGGAGTATCGTGATTTGTTCGGCGTCGCGTCGGACGCCTGCTTCAACACGAACGCGATTTGCGCTTCACTGAACTTCGATGCCTTCACGGAACTCTCCTCGTCCCACTGCGGGGATCATAGTGGAAAATTCCAGTTCAGATTGGCCTAATTTGTGGGGAGCACGTCACGAGCATCTGTGCCCCCGATAGCAACCAAAGATCGCTTATGGTGACGCCTCCCGACGTCACCATTGGATCGAGCGGCAGCAATCCCGCGACAAATTTGATAAGTTCTGATTCTAGTTCGCGATGTTCATGCTCTTGATGATCGGCACCCAGCGCTTCGCTCCCGGACTCCGAAGGCTTCCGCTTCGGTCGGCGTCGATGGGCCGAGCACGACCCCGCCGCTACGCGTGGTCAATTGGGCGAAGGCGGGCAAAGCGAGTGCCTGATTGATGGCGCTGTTCAGTTTCTTGAGCACCTGGGGCGGCAGGCCGGCCGGCGCAGATCGGCATTCCAGGTGTAGGCTTCGTAGCCGGGCAGTCCGCTCTCGGCGAATGTCGGAACATTCGGATGGTCGGGATGGCGCTTGTCCTGCGACGGTGCCAGCATCTGCACCTTGTCGCCCAGAGCGGCGCCGTTGACGAGCCCGTCGAACAGCAATTGAATCGTATTGCTGAGAACGTCGGGGAGAGCGGCAGCATTCCCTTTATAGGGGATATGCGTCATCTTGATGCCAGCCTGCTGGGCGAAGGCCTCCGCACGATGTGCGAGATCGAGCCGCTCCCGCCGGAGCCGTAATTGATCGAGCCGGGCTTCGCCTTCGACATTTCGATCAGCTCCTTGATGCTCTTCGGCCCTGCGAGCTTGCGATCGCCACCAGTGGCGTGCGCGTCAGCAGGGCGACCATGGCGAGGTCCTTGTCGACGTCGAAGGGAGGTCGTTGCGCAGTCCGACATTCATGACGAGCTGGGAGCTGGTCCCGAGCCCGAGCGTGTAGCCGTCGGCCGGGGCCTTGGCGACTGCGTCGGTGCCGATCGTTCCCCCCTGCGCCCACCTTGTTCTCGACTACGACGGGTTTGCGAATTGAAACGTTGTAGGGTGGATCGCAAAATGTCATCGTTGCGAGATGACCATCCATGAGGATCTCGTAACTCTTGGGGAGGAGGGCATCTGCGCACAGCACGCGGCTCCTGTTGCAGATCCAAACATCACCAAGCCTTGTAACCGCAGGCCCTGGCTCAGGTAGTTCGTCGGCTGCGTCGATGGTGGGAACGTTGGGATCGGAGATGATTTGATCGAACTCGCTGATACTGAAACCGGTCGCCTCGATCTCGATACTCGCCTCCGGCAGCAGGACGGAAAGCTCACCAAGCTCGACCGATAGCAATCCGTAATCCCAACCAGCGTCTTTAGCGATACGGTTGGCAGCCAGAACGTAAGCGCTTTTCAGCTTCGCTGAGGTGCGAAATCTGAATTGCCGGCACTGTCATCATGCCGAGGTCGCGCGCGACGTCTACGCGGAGCACCCCGGCCAAAACTTTTAGATTTTCATCGACCACAATTGGGTCAATAAAGCCCGCCGTGCAGATTATCGCCTTCAGCTTCCGATTTTGAGTGCGGTTGTGTGTTCGGAGTGGATGTTGTGGCAGGATCAGTTGATCGACCGAAACCTGCTCTATCTCAGGACGCTGGAATGGAAGGCGTAGTTCCGATGCGGGACGATGAGACAGAGTTTTGCGCATGTCTTCCTCCGAGGTGATACGGAGGCGATACAGGCAGTAAAGGAAAAACCCAAAGAAATAAGGCCAAGTTCCATTAAGGCAAAAGTGTGTCTACTTCGAACGTGGCATTTTCAGCCCCGATTTTTTCAGAGTCTGTTCAATCGCCCTACGACGATTTTTTCCAGCCCATTGCCGGTATTCTTTCCGCATCTCGACGGTCGGATTTCCCTTCATCACTCGTGCAAGCTCATCTTCAACAGAGTTCGGCAGGGGTTTCCACTTATCGATTTTCACCTTCGCTATAGCAGCGTAATCCAACCGACGCATGCCGGGAAGGTGATCTGGAGCGATCTCTCGATAGCAAGACTGTTCGGCTCTGATGAATTTGATCGCCAGAAATACTATAAAGTGCTCGATCTCTGAGACGCTGCAATCAAGCGGAACGGCATGAAACTGGACATTTCGAAGCTCTGCTCCGGACGGCCAAGCTTCGCTTGGTTGAATTCGCACTATGCCGTCGGATGTGGCGACAGCACCATGGAAATACGCAATCCACGATGGCAAAAACTTTGTGCTGTCCATCGTTGATCCTGAAAAGTCTGAACACGTCGGCAGTTCGATTCTAGTCTCTGAACTATCAATAGCGCTTCTAATGGAAGCCACGAGAAAGCCGGTGCGTCTACGACCAGGAGGGATGCACGAACTCGCGGAAAAATTGATCTCAAAATCTTCAGAAACTTCGCTGACTTTTCTGACGTGATCAATGACATCGGCGACAGAATGGAAAGCAGAAGCGGTACCTTTCGATCTCATTTCAGTTAACTCCGAATGGAGATGAGATAAAAGCAGATTGACGATTACGTTTCCAGACGCGTCATTGGATTTGCGTGCGTCTAACTATGCAAGCGCACGGTTTATCCACTTATGATCATCTCGACGTCTGGCCTAGACGGATGTATCGCGCGCTGCGTTCGTCCCCGGATGTCCGTGTCGGACCTAGCGTGTGGGCAGTTGGGCTGCTGTCGGTCTGGTGGACAAATCCGAGCTTCACGCCGCGGTGAGTTCGCGCCGGGGCCGACATTTGGAGAATGTGGCTCTGTGCAGCTCCATCCAAGCTGCCATCCGATGATCTCCCCACGCCATACCGTCACCTTGCAATCGTCGATCTCCCACGCCACCTCGGCTTGAAACAGCAACCATCGACCCGCGTGCTGTCGATAGTCGAAGAATCGGCCATGCCATGGCCGTTCAATGAAATGAGAGCTTTCGTATCGAGGCCGATCGGACGCAAAAATGGCTCCGATCCTGTCTTGGTCGTCAAGCAGCAGCTCGACTTCCGCGCGGTATTCGCCTCGGCCGTGACGCACCGCGAGTCTGCGCTCGTCAACGATGTCCCATTCGAGTGTCCGGTTGTGCAAAAGAGCATCCGGCGTCCAGGCCAACTCAGCCAGATAGCGCATAGCCTCACCTTTAGCTGCGCTGGAGTCATTTGGCCCGCGCGTGAGTGGAATGACGCCCAATCCTGCACCTTCGACCAGCGGAACTCGCCATACTCCAGCCGCTCCGCATAAAGGCAGATGCCTATGCCTTTCCAGAAGATCGGCTTGATCCGATCGCGACCACACATGCCTCCGCGAGCGCACCGATGAAGGTCGCATGTCGCTCGAACCCATCGGTCCGGTGGAAACCTTCTTCGCTGTGTACGCCTGTAGGAGGTCCGCAGGCGTGGGAAGCAGTCATACCGATCGCAGTAAAGCGACGCCCTGCAGAGCGCGCCCGCTCCGATCACCAACCCGTTTTTTGTTGCAGGCTCACCCGTCGGCGCGCGAACGACGGCGTCGACGGATGATTGGGTTTCTACGAGCGGGGATCCTGACCACGCTGACGCCGGCGCTCATCGCCGATGGCGAACAGCTTTTCGCGATCCTCGGGGCGCACCCTGTTATAGCGCTCCCTCCATCCGGGATCATCTTTCCAGTCATACGGCGCACGCAACGTCGTTCTTGGGCCGTCCGCACTGTGCAGAAGCGAAAGCCCGAGGCGGACGATCTCCGTTTGCATGTCGCTGTTCCATGGGTGTCCGCAAGGGTTCCCAAGAGGAAAGTCGGTGAACAGGAAACGTGGCACGCCGCAGTATTCGACGATGTCTTTTGCCGAACCGATAACAACTGTCGGAATGCCGTTTTTCTCAAGATGCCGGGCGACCAAACTCACGGTTTGGTGACAGACCGGTCAAAGAGCTGTAAGTAGCGCGGCGTCAACCTTCTCGTCGCGCAAGCGGCGAAGGATCTCCGGCGCATCGGTTTCATTGGTCTTTTGATGGCTGTAATCAGTGGCCGCACCGTGGAAGCGCGTGGCCAGATTGCCGACGAAGCCTTCTGCTACCAGCCGTTTGACGGCATCGATGGGGAGGAAGGTTTCGCGATCATCAGTGTGGGTGGATTCACGATCCCACGCCATGTCAGTTATGAAGCTTCTGGGATTGGATGCGACCTCGCCGGACCATACCTGCCTGCGGTTCCGTTCATCCCGATTTGAGTCGTCGGCGGGTCCTGCCGTAGAAATCAGGGCTACTCTCAAGTCGCGCAAGGGCTTTGCCGGGCGCGTGAACGGCGTCTCGGAATGATGTGCCCACACGTAATCATTGTTGTAGCCGAGAGCACGGTAGTAGTTGCGTGTCCTTTGCATATACGGGATTGACTCGTTCGGTCCTTCAACTGGCATTTCTTCTCTCCCTGGTTGGCTGTTGCCTGGCTCAGCTCGTACTCACGCGAAGCGCTGAATGTTAGCACGGTCTGGTCAAGGCGAGCGAGTCGCATGCAGTGCCCCGCTCGATGCGCAGGAAGCCATCCTACGCGGCATGAGCGGTCGCCCAGATACGGCCTGACGAGATCCTGGAACTTAGCCTGCAGCTCGCTCTCGGTAACAAAGTTGCCCGGCTCAGCTATCGCGGTGAAGATGTCGTGCAGACCCTCGAGCGTGTCTGCAAGATCGTTGGATACCCGAAGGCCATTCGTGTCGATCAGGGATCTGAGTTTATCTCGCGCGACCTCGATCTGTGGGCCTATCAGCGCGACGTCATTCTCGACTTCTCTCGGCCCGGCAAGCCAACGGACAACAGCTTCATCGAGTCGTTCAACGGGAAGCTCCGGGCCGAATGCCTGAACACGCACTGGTTCATGAGCCTTGACGACGCCCGCATGAAAATGGAGGATTGGCGCAGAGACTACAACGAGGTCCGGCCACATAGCGCAATCGGCAACAAGGCGCCGATTACGCTGTTGAATGGCTCATCGGCGCCCCCGCCGACATGAGCCATAACCCCGGAAAATTCCAGCGCTGGCTGGCCTAGTTTTTTTGGGGGGGCACTTCATCATTTCGTGTTTGGAACGATAGAGAGAGCCCATCCCGCCATCGTGCCGGATGCGGTCGTTTCTTCACATCATTTACTCCGGTTCCATTCCGGCGGCTCGTGCTGAAGCCTTCCAAGCTTCGATCTGTTCTCCGAGAAATTTTCCCAACTCTTCAGGAGTAGAGGGAGTGAGGACAAAGCCTTGCTTTCCAAGCAGTTCGATTATCTCCGGTTCTTTTAGAATTTCGACGAATTCCTTATTTAGGCGGGCGACGACGTCCTTCGGCATGTTCGCCGGCCCGAACATCCCGCCCATGAAGTGATCGTGTATTGAGGCAGGCCTGCCTCATAGATGGTCGGAACGTCGGAAGTCCCGGATACCTTTCCTTCAGAGTCGTCACTAATGGCGCGCAGCTTGCCGGAGTTGACGTGGCTGAGCCGGTCGTCAGAGTTGCGATCATCAGGTCGATGCGCCCGGCGAGCAGGTCGACCATCGCCTGTGGTTCTCCCTTGTACGGAACGTGAACCATTTTGATGCCCGCCATCGTTGCGATCTGGGAAGCCCCAACGGATCCGGTGGTATTGCCGCTGCCATAGGAAAGCTTGCCGGGATTTGCCTTAGCGTAAGCAATCAACTCGCCAAGCGTCCTAGCCGGCACATTGGGATTCGCATACAGGAAGAACGTATAATAACCGACCATGGTGATCGGCGTGAAATCCTTCATCGGATCGTAGGGGATCGACTTTCTCAATGCGGGGACTGCGGCGATCGGACTGTTCGACGCAAAGAAAAGCGTGTGACCATCAGGCGCCGATTTCGCCACGTCACCGCCCGCGATGAGCCCGTCTGCGCCCGGTTTGTTGTCCACGATAACCGGCTGCCCCAGCTTCTCCGAGAGCCGTTTGCCAATCGCTCTGACAAGAACGTCGCTCGCGGTGCCCGCGGCGCCGAACGTGACAAACCTGATCGGCCGGTTCGGGTAGTCCTGGCTGAAGACCGGTGTCGAGATCAGCAGAACCGCTACCACTGCAAGTAAAGCGCGCATCCAACCCTGCCTTGTAATTTGTGCCGGGACGGTCCGTTTCAACGATCGATTACGGGAAGCCCGTCGTTTGTTTTGCTTAGGTAGATTCTTCAGACAGTCCCAGGATGGACCAGTCGAATGAAATTATAGGGGAGCCGTATCGGCTGCGCCAATATCGAAATGGAATGGATCGATACCGCGATAGCATTCGCGAGCTTGTGGCCTGACACCTAGTTTGCTGCGGATACGCTTGACACGTCTGCGAGGAAAGCTGATGGCCGCGCCCCTTGAAGCTGCGAAATTCCGCAATAGCGTTTCTGCGAGACGTCCGTCTATTTTTCGCGACGGTCTTCTCGACGACCGTATTGCCCTGATAACAGGGGGAAGCTCCGGCATCGGGCTGGGCATAGCTCGCGTCTATGCTGAGCTCGGTGCAACCGTCGTCATCATCGGCAGGCGGGAAGAGAAACTTGCAACGGCAATTGATCAGCTCAGCCAGGATGTGTCCGAAGCTAACTTCATCGCTATCGCGATTGACGTTCGCAATCATCTGGCGATACGCGATTCCGTAAACGGGATCGTCGAGCGCTTTGGACGTTTAGACATCCTCATCAACAACGCCGCCGGCAATTTTCATTGTCCGACCGAAGCTTTATCTGAAAATGCCTGGCGTACCGTAATCGACATCGATCTTCACGGCACTTTCAACTGTTGCCAGGCTGCTCTGGCTGGCCTCAGGGCCTCAACGTATGGCGGGCGAATCATGAATATCACGGTGCCACAGGCGCTATCAGGTTGGCCGGGCAGTGCGCATGCCGCTTCGGCGAAGGCTGGGGTGCTGTCGCTTACCCGCAGTCTCGCCGTCGAATGGGGCGATTATGGAATTCGCGTCAACAACGTTCTACCCGGTCCGATCGCCGGCACGGAGGGACTGGAAGCGACTCTATGAAGATCGTGGTATCGCCGACCATGAAATGAAACGCATGGCGTTAGGCGAATTCGGCTTGGTCGATGACATCGCGAATGCCTGCGCCTTCCTTGCTTCCCCCCGGTGGCGATTATGTCACTGGCTGCGACTTTATGGTCGATGGAGGGCGATGGCTGAAGCGCGGTTGGGTGTAGTTCACCATGAACGATCAACCCACGATGACCATCGTTGCGGAAGAGCCGGGTATTCTTCAAGCAGATCGATTTCTATCGCGCCGCGATCTCGGAGTCGTGTGAGTCTGCGCTGCCGCCGGATTTGTCGGTATGGGGCTTAAGCCCGGCGACGCTGTGGCTGTGCTGATGCGCAATGACATTGCCTTTCTCGAAGCGAGCCTCGCAGCGCTCAGGGTTGGCGCCTATGCAGTGCCGATCAACTGGCATGCTGCGCCTCAGGAGGTCGGCTATATCCTTAAGGATTCCGGCGCTCGGGCATTGGTGGCCCATGCCGACTTGCTTGTGCCCCTTGGGGCCGAGATTCTCTCCGGTATTGACATTTTCGTGGTCAAGACGCCTGCGGATCTGCTGGCCGCCTATCGAATCGACGTGAAAGAAACCGCCCTTTGGACACAGGCCAAGGATTGGTTTGAATGGCTGCAGGTCCAGCCGAAACACGGCGGGGACGCGTTTTCGGTGGCTCAGAGCATGTTTTACACATCAGGAACGACAGGCGTTCCCAAGGGGGTCCGGCGTTTCGCGCCCACCCCGAGCAGAAAGCACTTATGGAAGAAACGAGGCGCGACGTATACGGCGTTGCGCCCGGTGGGCGTATTCTGATTCCTGGTCCACTTTATCATGGCGTTCCAAACGGCATTGCGATCAGTGCTGCGTTGGTCGCTGATCTGCTCGTCCTGATGCCCCGTTTCGAGCCGGAGCAGTTGCTTGCGTTGATCGAGAGACATCGGATCGAAAGCGTATTCATGGTCCCGACGATGTTCGTGCGGTTGCTCGCGTTGCCCGCGGAGGTTCGAACAAGATATGATCTGACGTCGCTACGCTTTGTGCTGCATGCAGCGGCACCGTGCCCTGTGGACATTAAGCGCCGCATGATCGAGTGGTTGGGGCCGGTCGTCAATGAATTCTACGGTGGCACCGAAAGCGGTCCGATCGCATTTTCTGATTCCGCATCCTGGCTGCGGCGCCCCGGTACAGTGGGACGCGTGCTCGACCGTGCAGTCTTGCGTGTTCTCGATGAGAATGGCAACGATTGCCCGGCCGGCGTGCCCGGCGAGATATTTGCCAGACTGAGTCACTATCCAGATTTCACGTATCACGGACAGGAACAGAAGCGGCGCGAGATCGAACGCGAAGGGCTCATTACTCTTGGTGATATCGGATACTACGATGAGGATGGCTTTCTGTTCCTGTGTGACAGGAAGCGTGACATGGTGATCATCGGCGGAGCCAACGTGTATCCGGCCGAGATTGAATCGGTGCTGACTGCCATGCCTGGAGTAAAGGACTGCGCGGTGTTCGGTGTTCCCGATGCTGAATATGGGGAATCGCTGCTCGCGCTGGTCGAATTGCATCCTGATGTATCGTTTGGTTCAACCGAGGTGATGGCTTTTCTCCGGGAGCGTTTGAGCGGGTTCAAGCTCCCGCGCTGCGTCGAAATCAGGAGCGGTCTGCCGCGCGAGGATTCCGGCAAGATCCTGAAGCGTTTGCTGCGGGCGCCTTATTGGGAAGCTGCCGGAAGGCAGATCTAAGCCGGCTAAGACGTGGCGTGATTGTTGCGTCGCCGAGCGAGCTTGATCTGGCTTAAGTCGCTTGCTTGTGCCAATTTCTTCGCCGCCGCGGGTGACGAAGAAGTAGCCATGAAGATCAACCAGTTACGATATTTTCTGGTGCTTGCCGAAGAGCTTCATTTCGTAAGGGCGGCTGCGCGGCTCAACGTCTCCCAACCTCCGCTCAGTCGGCAAATACAGGCACTGGAGCAAGAGCTGGGATTGACCCTGTTTGTTCGCGGCAATCAACGCGTCAGCCTTACGGAAGCTGGCACCGCCCTTTATAACGACGTGAAGGAGACATTTACGGCACTCGATCGCGCGGTAATACGTGCGCAGGGCGTTTCTCGCGGAGAGGCGGGACGATTAACCTTAGGGATGACCGGATCTGTTTCATTCGGGATCATGCCCGGAATTCTTGAATGCTTCCACAGCAAATTTCCGCGGGTCCGAATGGAGATCTTGCATTTGATCAAGGCAGATCAAGTGCAGGCACTTACCGGTCGCCGAATATCGCTTGGGCTCACTCGTTCGCCCGTACACACAGCGCAAATCACCTCGGAAGTGATTCATCAAGAACCTTTCATTGCAGCGCTGCACGAGAAACATCCGCTGGCTCGCCGAAAGGTTATCGCGCTGGAGAAGTTGTCGGCAGATAATTTCGTGCTCTATCGCGGAAATTCGTGGCCAAGCGTTGCCGATGAGATCATCGGGCTGTGCGCCAATGCCGGATTTAATCCGAGCGTCGATCAGGATACTGGCGAAATGCAAACTGCCGTTAGCTTGGTCGCCGCCGGTCTGGGTGTGACGGTGGTGGCCGAATGCATCAGGAGCCTGTTGCTGCCGCGTGTCGTCTATCGTCCGTTGACCGTGCAAGGAAAGACACCTTTGACGAAATTGCATGCTATCTATCGAAAGGATGACGCGAATCCGGTGCTGAAAGGCTTCTTGCGTTTGGCCCGATCAATGGGACAGAGCGCCTAGAATATAGCATGGTAGATTTGATGCTCATCCACTACTGCGACTCATACTCCACCATCAAGGATATTCGCTCAAGGAGAAAATCCTCGTTTCATGATAAGCACCGGCAACACACGAGCTCGTTCAAACTGGAGCACGACATGACAAGCATGCCGATGAGGAGATTGGGCCGGAACGGACCGAAGGTCTCGGCGCTGGGGCTGGGCTGCATGAGCTACATGCAACCGGGTGAAGAGGCCGGTCGAGAGGCGGTCCGGACCATCCAGGCCGCCATGGATGTCGGCTTCATCTTCCTCGATACGGCCGACTTCTACGGCAGCGGCATCAGCGAAATGAACGTCGGCAAAGCCATTCGCGGCCGACGCGAGCGGGCGTTCCTGAGTGTGAAGTTCGGCGTGCAGACGTCTCCCACCAGGGGGATCATCGGCCTCGACGGACGACCGAACTCGGTCAAGAACTTCGCCACTTATTCCTTGCGACGGCTTGGCGTCGACATGATCGATCTCTATCAGCCGGCATGCGCCGATCCCGACGTTCCGTATGAGGAGACAATTGGCGCGGTCGCAGACCTGATCCAGGAAGGCAAGGTCCGCTATCTGGGGGTATCGGAAGTGGGCGCCGACCTTCTCCGCCGGGCGCATGCCGTGCATCCGGTGACCGCACTGGAGATCGAATACTCCCTTGCTTGCCGCTTCATCGAAGCGGACATCCTGCCGACGGCGCGCGCGCTGGGCATCGGAATTGTGGCCTACCGTATCCTCGCCGACGGACTTCTGACGGGAGGGCTGCCGCAGGGACAGCCGCCGCAGAGCGGACATTTTGTCAACGATCACTCAATCGGGACCCCGTTTTTGCATCCAATAGGTCCCCCTTTTCTGTTGCAGGTACGGATGGGAGCGCGCGCGTCGCCGCGGCTGGTCGGGGTTGCGGCGGGGGCGCGCGCGCGTTGTCGTAATTTTCAGACCCGGTTCTTGAAGCGCCAGCTCTCGTTGCCTGTTTCGACGATGTCGCAGTGATGCGTGAGGCGATCGAGTAGAGCGGTCGTCATTTTCGGGTCGCCGAACACACTCGGCTATTCGCCGAAGGCGAGGTTGGTCGTGACGATGACTGACGTTCGTCTGTAGAGCCGGCTGATCAGATGGAACAAGAGCTGACCGCCGGCCTGGGCGAAGGGAAGGTAGCCGGAGTTCGTCGAGGATGATGAAGTCGAGGCGGGTGAGATAGTCGGCAAGCCGCCCCTGCCGTCCGGCGCGCGCCTCTGCCTCGAGCCGGTTGACGAGATCGACGGTCGTAAAGAAGCGACCACGTGAGCCGGCGCGGATGCAGGATCGAGCGATGGCGATCGCCAGATGCGTCTTGCCGGCTCCCGTGCCCCCGACCAGAACGACGTTGCGCTGCTGGACGATGAAGCCGCCGCCAGCGAGATCGCGGACGAGAGCTTCGTTGATCGGCGTATCCTTGAAGGCGAAGTCGTCGACGTCCTTGGCAAGCGGCAGTTTAGCGATGGTGAGCTGATACTTGATCGAGCGCGCCTGCTTCTCGGAGATCTCGGCCTTCAGGAGGTCGCCGACAAAGCGTTGTGGTTCGCCACCTCGGTCCCTTCGTAGAAGGTGAAAGCCTTTTCTGGAACGTCGATGGACGAAACAAAAGATCGGTTGCCATTGATCTACATCACCCTGACGGACAGGAGTTGGTCAAGCGTCGCTGATGCGCGCCAAAGGCTTGATAATCGAGCCAGTCGGGCAACCTTTTTGTCGAGCTATTTGCGCACGTTAGGCGGCAGCGTTGAGCGGCTTGATGGCATTCAGCTCGTGTGCGATCGCCGCCTTGGTCGACCGAATGTCGAAGTCCTTCTGCAGATTGAGCCAGAGGTCGGGCGTAGTGCCCAGCGCCTTGGCCAGCCGCAGCGCGGTGTCGGCTGTAATACCGACCTGCTCGTTGGCGATTCGCTCGATCCGGGTTCGCGGCAGATGGCATGCCTTCGCAAGCGCGCCGGCCGAGAGCTTGAGCGGAACGAGAAATTCTTCGCGGAGCACTTCGCCAGGGTGAAGCGGCGGCAGCTTCTTGGTCATGTGTTCGTCCTCCTAATGATAGTCGACGATCTCGACGCGCTCCGGGCCGTCCGCCGTCCAAACGAAGCAGACCCGGAACTGATCGTTGATCCGGATGGAATGCTCGCCCTTTCGATCGCCTTTCAGGGCTTCCAGCCGGTTGGCAGGCGGCGCGCGGAGATCGTCCAGCGCGGCGGCGGCGTTTAGATACGCGAGCTTGCGGCGGGCGACCTTGACCAGATCGGCCGGAAAGCCCTTCGGGGACCTTCCGTCGAAAACGGCCTCGGTCAGCTTGTCCTTGAAGCTCCGGATCATGTGCGTATCACTACATGATACAGACACGGAACGCAAGTAGAGCGTATCACATTGTGATACGAAATCGTTGTTCGGAGTTTATGCGGCCGGGAAAATGATTCTCAGCGTTCAGCTGAGCCGTGATCGCCAATAATCTCTGATCTCGCTTTCGAACCAGCCTTCGGCCTCGAATCGGGCGCTAACACGCGATCTGAATTTCAGATAGTGGCTATAGTGCTTGCCTTCGAGCCATGTCACGAAAGCACCGAAGTTCGGATAATGTCCTTGCTTCTGTTCGAAGTTTGTTTCGTGCATCCATTCAAGCGCAAGATGCCTGACCTGCACCCCTGATTGCCCTCGTTTATAAGTAGACTCTGTTCTGGTTTTCGTCCCTGTTTGAACGGTTGGCAAACTCGTTTGGTGTGAGCCTGCTCGTATGCGGTCGGTTGGTGTTGTAGTCGATCCTCCAGTCCTCGATGATCTGACGGGCCTCGTTGAGGTTAGCGAACAGGTGTTCGTTGAGGCACTCGTCGCGCAGGCGACCGTTGAAGCTCTCAACAAATCCATTCTGCATCGGTTTGCCCGGTGCGATGTAGTGCCACTCGATGCCCAGTTCCTCCTGCCAGGCCAATACGGCGTTCGACGTGAACTCGGTGCCGTTGTCGCTCACGATCATCCGAGGGCAGCCTCGGCTCGATGATCTGATCGGCTTGCGCAGCACCGCCGAGCGGCCAGCGATGTGTCGACGACAGCGCCCAGGTATCTCGGTGAAGTCATCGACCAGAGTCAGGATACGGAAGCGCCGACCGCTGGCAAGCGTGTCCATCACGAAGTCGAGCGACCAGCGCAGGTTCTTGATCCTGCGGATCGTCATCGGTGCCCGCGTGCCGAGTGCCCGTTTCAGGCCGCCGCGCTTGCGCACTGAGAGCCGTTCTTCCCGGTAGAGCCGATACAGCTTCTTGTGATTGATCCGCACGCCTTGCCGCGCCAGCAGCAGGCCCAAGCGACGATAGCCGAACCGCTGTCGTTGCGAAGCCACCTTCAGCTTGGTCCGGCGCTTCGTCATCGGATCGTGTCGACGCATACCGATAGGTCTTCGGTTGCAGTCGACCAGATCGCAGGCCTGCCGCTGCGAGTAGCTCTTCTCACTGACCGCCCAGGTCACAGCACGTCTCCGCAAGCTGGGCGTCAGAAGTTTTTCCGAGCATCTCCTTCAGCGTCGACACGTCAAGCATCGACTCTGCCAGCAGCTTCTTCAGCTTGCGGTTCTCTTCCTCCAGCGCCTTCAGCTTGCGCGCCCGGAGATCTCCATGCCGCCGTACCGCGAACGCCACTTATAGAAGGTCGCATCACTGATGCCGTGCTTGCGGCACAGGATCGCTCGCTGATGCACCGGCGGCGTGCTCCTTCAAAACCCGGATGATTCGCTCTTCGGTAAACCTGCTCTTACGCATCGTCTGTCTCCTGGCTGGAGAACAGAAATCCTAACTCAAAATCGGGGGCGTTTCAGGGGTGCAGGTCAGAATACCAGCCGAAAGAAGACGGCCTGCGTGAAGCTGACGACGGTCAGGGCCGTCGTCGAACTCATTCTCCTGAAGCCGGTCGGCGACGCAGTCCGCGCTGTGAAGTGGGAGTTTCGGCCGCCATACGACAACGACGGTATCTACATCGATTTTCTGGAAAACGAGAATGATACTTTCAGAAGCAACGGATCAGCCGCGAAAGACGGTCCGCGCTCACAAACTTCGGCTACAGACTAACGCGCGTCGCGAGCTCATGCACTATGAGCGTAGCGTGCCCTTTGCAAAAAGCAGAAGCGCCACGCCGGGCGACGCATATCACTGGAGTGACTGCATGCCAGATCGTCATCCGAATGAACCTTCGCAACCTAACGCGAATGAAAGCGTGGGATATCTCATGTCGCACGAGCAGCGCAGATCGAATACGGCCGCTGGATCGTCAATACGCTCTGGTTGATGCACTCAGGGGCTATAGCCGGCTTGTTAACGAAGTGGGACGGTCGCGGCGCTTTCCCCCATCGGTTATCCTTGGTGTGCTTCGTTCTCGGAATCGTTTTTGCATTCGGCACAGCTGCCGCAGCGTGGTTAAATTTCTCGTTTCTGAGGACTATTTCAAACGCCTTACCGATGCCGGTGAAAAGTGGCGCGAATTGGGTTTGGACACTCATTCAAAATGGATGCGCTGGACGACCTATTTCGCCATCGCGAGCGTGGCTAGCTCGATCGTTTGTCTGATTGTCGGCGCTGTAATTGCCATCCTTTGAGACGGGTGGGATAACGACGTGGCCAATCATACGTTCACGAAAAATATCGTCGTTCATCACGGCCAAGGAATTACAAAAGTCGCATATCTAACGTTCCAAAAAGGTGGACACATTTACTTTGGCTTCACCGACAAATCGCGATGCGCGCAGAATGCAAAAATCTCTTTTCATCCACCGAATCGAATTCATGTAAAGAATGGAGACGGAGAATACCAAGCCGAGGCGTTTACGTTCTTTAACCTCCCTCCGGGCATGGAGTCATCCGAGTGGAAATGGTTTACTGCGGTCAGCAATCCGCTTTTTGTGATCGAAAGCGGCGCATTGCGCCCTGAAAGGAAGGACGATGTGACCTTGGAGCTGCGGTGCGCTCATAACCAATCATCGATCCAGATTGAAGCCTTCAAGCTGCCTTCTGCTCCCATGTTTGCAACCCAGATCGTCAACAACGCGATTCACGACTACCTGTCTTGGGGAGAGACACATCTACGATTTGAGATCAGCTTAATTGACCCTAGGGGATCATATCTGCAGCCCTACGTCATGAATTAATGCTTCACCCTAGTGCGCGGCCATCGGCCGTCAAAAAGCAACTGGGAAATTCGGGTGACGTTTGTTGGTGAGCACCAAGGTCAACATGAGAAAGTGTTGGTTTTGGTTCGTTGCGCTGGCAATTTTCGCGCTGCCCGCAGTCGCGATGGTGTTCACGTCCGAAGTAAGGTGGGATATCGCAGATTTCGTCATTTTTGGAGCGATATTGATGGCGGCTTGCATGGCGTATGAGACTGCGCGCGCTCTCATCGAGAGCCGGAAAATGCTTGGCATCGCAGCCATGATCATTGTGTCGGCATTCATTGTTGTATGGGCACAGCTTGCGGTCGGAATTGTGAGCCTGGGCTGAAACCCTTCTCACGTATCAGCCGGCGGCCCAGGCCCAAAAGAGCAGCTTGCACGCGTGCTCCAGATGCGGTTCAATCTCAGCGGGAAAGGAAGCGTAGAGGGGCTGGCCGCACATCTTGCGGCCCAAGAACATGGGCATTCGTGGCTTTATTTCGCTGGACGTAGAAACAGCCAATGCTGATTTCGGCAGCATTTGTGCAGTCGGTCTTGCACAGTTTCGCGATGGCGAATTCGTCAACCAGATGACGATCCTGGTCGATCCTGAAGATCATTTCGATCCTCGCAACATCGCCATTCACGGGATTCGGCCGGAAGATGTCGCCGGCAAGCCGACGATGGCAAAGGTCTTTCCAGCGATCGCGTCGCAATTGACGGACACCATCGTCACGCATCACAGCCCGTTCGATCGGGGCGCATTGAGGCGTGCGGCAAGTCGCTATGGCGTCGCCGATCTGTCATGCAACTGGATCGACACAGTTGCGGTCGCCCGGCGAACATGGCGCGAACTCAAGGGCAACGGGGGTTATGGATTGAAGTCGTTGTCACAGTTTCACGGATTTCAGTTTCGCCACCATGAAGCGGCGGAAGATGCGCGGGCGTCCGGCCTGATTATGCTCAAGGCACTTGAAGATTCTGGCCTCGATCTGGAGGATTGGCTCGATCTGCTTGAGAGCAAGGCGCCGGTCGAAACGGCCGTGGCATCGAGACGCACAGAGGTTTTTGCTCGCTATGCAAGAGTCGGCGTTGAAGGCGGCCGACTTGCCGGCGAAACGATCGTCTTTACGGCTTCCTGACTATCCCGCGCGCGCAGGCGGCCTCAATGGCCGCAGCGGTGGGCTGCACGATCGCCGACAACGTCACGCAACGGACAACGATTGTTGTGGTCGGCGATCAGGACCTCCGCCAGACTCGGGGCAAAGAAAAAAGCGGGAAGCACCTTAGAGCTGAGCAACTGATTGAGAAAGGCTTCGCTATCCGCATCGTCCAGGAAAGCGACTTCATGCTGATGGTGTCGTGATCGTCGGTCGACGTGCATCACTGCAGTCAACGATCTCGACGATATCTCCAAATCCCCTTAGTTGGGTCTTTCGGCCATCGTGTTTAGGCGATGTCGTCCAGATCCACCTTCAGTGCTTCGGCGATCTTCTTCATGGCGGACAGGCCGCCTTCCTTTTTTCCGCTCTCGATCTCGGAGATATAGGGCGCGCTGAGTCCGGTGGTGGCGGCGAGGTCGCGCGCCGTCAAGCCCCGATACACGCGCCAAACGCGAACCTTGTTCTCGCCGTCGAGAATGCGGTTGACGATTTCAGCGGGGACCATCTCCTCTTCGCCGGCCGCCAGTTTCTCGCGGAACCGCAGGATCGCCTCGGCGTCCATGCGATCCTCGGCGGCCTCCCGCAATGCGAGGAATTCCTTCTCGGGAAGGACAACCATTCGCTCGCCGCTAGGGGTCGTGATGATCTGTTCGGTCATTATGGCCTCCTATTCGTAGGCTCCGCCCCGTGGGGCGATCTTGATGATAGCGATGACCTCGCCGGTTTCCGTGAAAATCACTCGCCAGTCGCCAACTCGAAGGCGACGCGCGTCGTCCATACCGACCAGCGTCTTGACGTTGTTGGCGAGGCCAGCCGGGTCGGCTGCGTATTGCTCGATCTTGGCTCGGATGACCTTAGCGGTGTTTGCCGGCATCCGGGTTAGGGTCTTGAGAGCGGCTTTGCTGTAAGCGATCTCTTTCATGCCGATGAATTAGCAAATAGCTAATAAATCAGCAAGCGAAAAGTTCGCTTTTGGCTTTTGAGACAGGCCGGCGTAGTTGAATCTGCCGCCAGGATCGGGCGCATTCCATCTTTGGCTTGGCTTTTACCGCCGTCGTACTGGACGATCTCCGCGCGCCGCCTGCCAACCGACTTGAAGTCCTGAAAGGCGATCGGAAGGGCCAGTATTCCATCCGGATCAACGATCAGTTCCGGGTCTGCTTCGTTTGGACGGCAGATGGCCCCGATCGCGTCGAGATCGTCGATTATCACCAGGAGGACGAACACATGGTCAAGAAGCTGCCCCAACGCATCCGGGCGAGGTGCTTCGCGAAGAATTTCTCATCTCGCTGAAGCTCTCGGCCGGCGCGCTCGCGAAGGCATGCCATCTGCCGCGAACCCGGATCGAGCGGATCGCCAACGAGCAGGTCGGCATCACAGCCGACACCGCGCTGCGGCTGGCCAAGGCGCTGGGCACGACCCCGATCTTTGGCTCAATCTACAGAAGGACTTCGACATTCGGTCGACCAAGGCCGCCATCGCGGGCGAACTGAACGCCATCAAACCGCTCAACGTCGCTGCCTGACAGTACCGCATCTTGATTTGTCGGATCGTCACTCTAGAGGCAAAAGGCATCAGCGAGCTGGCGGAATTTCCGGCCGCGGCTGCAGTCTTCACAGATGACGGTTGAGAAAAGTGGCGGCCAGGCCGCCACTTTTCCGAAGATCTTTAGAACCTTAAGCGATGAAGCTCGAGGTGCCGATCGTACCGGTCGCGCCGGTGATGTTCACAACCGCGTCGCTACCGGCAGCATAAGTGCCATCGGCACTGATGACCACGTAGGTATTGCCCGCGTTGGTGAACTGGATCGCGTAGCCGGCGGACGCACCACCAAGCAGGACCGCACCGGCGCTGAGAGCGTTCGTCGCGGCTTCGGTGAGGTTGTTACCCGCTGCCGCACCGACGTTTCCAGCCTTGTCGACGACCAGGAAGCCGATCTGATCGGTACCGAACACGAGGTCGGTGACCACATCGGTACCGGCCGCCGTGACGTTGTCGACGCGGAAGATATCCTTGCCGTCGCCGCCGGTCAGACGGTCACCACCCTTACCGCCCACAAGGGCGTCGTCGCCGGCACCGCCAACGAGCGTGTCGGCAGTGTCACCACCAACGAGCGTGTCGTTGCCGGCATTGCCGTCGATCAGGCTCGCCTGGGCACCACCGACGACCACGTCGTTGCCCGCGCCGCCATAGATGGTGTCCTTGCCGCCACCGCCGACGATCGTGTCGTTGCCGGCGTTGCCGTAGATCAGGTCGGCATCGACGCCGCCCTCGACGCTGTCATTGCCGTCATCGGCGAGCACCGTGTTGGCTCCGGCTCCGGTCACGATGGTATCGTTGCCGAGACCGCCGTTGATCGAATCCGCGCCGAGACCGCCACCGATCAGGTCGTCGCCCTGACCACCATGGACCGTGTTAGCGCCGGCCGTCGTTGTCAGATTGATAAAGTCGTTGCCCTGGTTGCCATTGACAAAGCTCCCAGCGCCACCGGCAGTGCCAGCGATCGAATCGTCATCATGACCGAGCGCGACGGTGTTGGAGCCAGTTCCGAGCTGGATGGTGTCCTTGCCGCCATTGCCCCAGACCCAGTTGTTGCCGTTGCCGACAAGAATGATATCCGCACCGTCAGTCGAATCGACACCGCCGGCGATCGTGTTGTTGCCAGCGCCATTCGCAATGATCGTATCGGCGCCCGCACCGCCGAGAATGCTGTTGTTGCCGGTGCCGTTCGCCAAGATCCAGTCGCCGCCGTCGCCGCCGACCAGCGTATCGTGACCGCTGGCTTTTCCGTCCAGGGTGTCGCTGCCTTCATTGCCGAACAGCAGATCGTTGCCGGCGCCGCCGACGATGCTGTCATTGCCAGCGAAGCCGGTGCCGGTGCCACCCTCGTCCGAACCGGTCAACGTATCGTTATTCGGACCGCCACTGATATTATAAGCCATTATAGCCCTCCAATAGGCCGCGCTTGCGTTTTCGGGGAACCATTCCCGCGTCCACTCTCGAAGCGGCGCACGGCCGTTAGTCGGCACGGCCCCTCAAGGTTGGCTTAAAAGCAAACTTCATTATCTAACAATTAGCAGATGTGTGATTGATTGCTAATTGGCACTCGTTACAGGCGCTTTATCCTGTGCTCAACAGCGCGGCGATAGCCCATCCGGCGGGGATGGAGACAGTTCCCCGCCGTTCCAGATGCTAGCTTTTCGGGAGCATCACAGTATCAATGACATGGATGACGCCATTGGACTGCTTCACGTCGGCAATCGTAACCGTGGCTACGTCGCCTTTTTCGTCGGTCAGGGTAATCATGTTACCCTTCATTTGAGCCTTCAGCATGCAGCCGCCTAGCGTCTTCACGGTGTGGGCTCCCTTGTCGTCCTTGATCATCTTGCCGATCGCCATCGACATCGCCTCAGCACCAACCACGTGACACTTCAGGATTGTCGCAAGCTTGTCCTTGTTCTCCGGCTTGAGCAGCGTGTCCACCGTGCCGGCCGGAAGCTTCTCGAATGCCGCATTGGTCGGAGCGAAGACCGTGAACGGCCCCTTGCCCATCAAAGTATCCGCAAGCCCTGCCGCCTTTACCGCAGCAACGAGCGTCGTGTGATCCTTCGAATTGACAGCGTTTTCGACGATGTTCTTGTTGTCATACATCGCAGCGCCACCAACCATGGGGTTTGCGGCAAACGCCACCGTGGTCAAAAGACCGAGTGTGCTGGCAGCGATCATGGAAACTGTGCGGTTATTCATAAGTGGCCATCCTTTCTTTGCTAAGCCACTGTAGATACGAGCAGCAGCGACCAACGGTTTAAAAATTATATTTTTTCTCGGATGGAACCACTTATCGAGAGAATAAAGTCGGGCCCAGCGCATAAGCAGCAGCCCAACTCGCGTCGGCTTCATCCTCTTTGAGGTCAACACCCCATCGATCCTTAGCGGCAGCTTGCATCTCAAATTTTTTTAGCGTTGCCATTGCCGGTGGCGTGCATCTTCAGCTTGGCGAGATGCGCTGTTGTCCACGGTATTAAGAGCCGGCATCCCGCTAGCAATCCGGCCTCGACCGGCAACCAGCTACATCTAAGCTTTCGCGAGCAGTCTACGGATGGCGGCGATCACGACATTGCGCTCGGCAGGCGTCAGCGGACTAAGGCCATGCATCTCGAGGCTGCCAAGTCCCTCGATCGCGAGCCACGCCAGCGCTGCGTGATCGATGTTGTCGGAGTTTTCCTTCAACTCGTTCCATTGCTTTGCGATCGCATCGCGAACACAATCAAGCAGCTTTGGGTTCTCGGCCGAAGCGGCCAGGATGCCGTTGTCGATCCCCCTTATATTCTCGCGGATCCGCAGAGCCGTCTCGATGGTCGCCCGCGCATGTGCGTTCGGTTGACCTTCGAAACGGCCTAGCTGTTGCGCTTTCTCCGTATGCGCGGTCTCAATGATCCGCCCAAGCATGGCCAGCAGCAGCGCGTCCTTGTTCGGAAAATTATAGAGAAGGCCGCCTTTGCTGAGCTTTGCGCGTTCTGCGACCGCGTCGAGCGTCAGTCTCGCGGCACCCAGTTCCCGCACGAGTTCGGCCGCGGCATCGAGGATGCGTTCGCGGGAACTCGGTCGTTTTTGCGCAACGAGGGGCATATCTGCTTGTACTATACCGTCTGGACGGTATATAGAGCAACCTCTTTTGTGGTCAAGCGCGTTCGGTCGTCTCAAACGTCCGGGTCTTGCGCATGGAAACGACCGGTTGGAGCCTTGGATACATGAAGCGTCGCATTGTTCCCGTTGTCTTTCTTGTCCTGTCGATCGGGATCTGCGGAGGCTCGTCTGGTTCAACTTCTTCCGCGATAAAATGATCGCCGGGTTCTTCGCGACCATGAAGGCACCGGCGCAGACGGTGTCCGCCGTCGAGGTCAAGGCGCGCGACTGGACGCCTGGCATCGATGCGCTGGGGAGCGTTCGCGCCGAGAATGGCGTCGAACTCGCCATGCAAACCAGCGGCCTCGTCAAGGAGGTGAAGCTTAAGCCTAACGAGAAGTTCGCGAAGGGTGAGGTGCTTGTTCAACTCGACGACGCGGTCGAGCGCGCCGATCTCCTTGATGTGAAGGCGGCCGTCAGTCTCAACGAGCAAAATCTGAAGCGTGCGGCGGAATTGCGCGCAAAAGGCTCGGGCACGGACGTTGCTTACGATCAGGCGCAGGCACTGCTTGCGACGGCGCGGTCCCGCATGGCCCGTCTCGAGGCGGTTATCGATCAGAAGGCTTTGAAGGCGCCGTTTGCCGGTGTCGCCGGCATATCGCGTGTAGATGTCGGCCAATACCTGCAACCCGGCACGGTCGTCGCTACCTTTCAGGATCTTAGCAGGATGAAAGTGGACTTCACCGTCCCCGAGCAGATGATCTCGCAACTGAAGCTGGGGCAGACAGTCGCGCTTGCGTTCGCGCAGGGCGAATGGCTGATGAGCGGTGAGGTGATCGGCATCGACGCGCGCGTCGATCCCAAGACACGTCTTGTTTCCGTTCAGGCCGCCGTAACCGACAGCAAGGGCAAGGCGGTTCTGCCAGGTCAGTTCGTCCGTGTCCGCGTCGAGCTTCCCCCGCAGCCGAACGTGCTCACGGTGCCGCAGACCGCAATCATCTCCAGTCTCTATGGCGACTATGTGTTCGTGATCGAGACCGAAGCGAAAGACGGCGAAAGCCGTCAGGTCGCGCGGCAGGTGTTCGTGAAGGTCGGACGCAGGGACGGCGGCGCTTCGGAGATTGTGTCCGGTGTCGCGCAGGGCCAGAAGGTCGTCGCCTCGGGCCAGAACAAGCTCCAGTCCGGCACGCCGGTAAAGATCAACAACAGTATCGACGTTACCGATCTCCAGATCCCGGCTCAGCGATAAGCGACGATGAATCTCACAGAACTGTTCATCCGACGTCCCGTGCTCTCCATGGTGGTGAGCTTCCTCATCCTGCTGCTTGGCGCTCAAGGTTTGATGAACCTCCAGGTGCGCCAGTATCCCGAGGTGAAGGAGACGACGATCACCGTCACGACCACGTATGTCGGTGCCAGTGCGGAACTGATGCAGGGTTTTATCAGCACGCCGATCGCCAAGGCGGTCTCGAGCGCCGAGGGCGTCGACTATGTCACCTCTCAGAGCCGTCTCGGCGTCAGCATCGTGTCTGTGCGTATGCGTCTCAATACCGATCCGGACGCTGCGCTGACGGACGTCACCGCCAAGGTTCAGCAGGTTCGCTCGCAGCTTCCGACGGATGCCGAAGATCCGGTGATCCTCAAAGGTACGGGGCAGACATTCGCGCTGATGTATCTGACCTTCGCCAGTTCGGAAATGAACCCTGAACAGGTCTCGGAATTTCTGACCCGCATTGTCCAGCCCCGGTTCGCGACGCTGGAGGGTGTCGGCTCGGTCGACATTCTTGGCGGGCGTGAATTTGCCATGCGAATCTGGGTCGATCCTGTGCGCCTCGCTTCACGCAACGCAACAGCGGCCGAAGTCGTCAGCGCGATCCGCGCCAGCAATTTCCTTTCGGCCGCCGGACGCACCAAGAACGAGTATGTGGCCTACTCGCTCGACGTGCAGACGACATTGCAGACGCCTGAAGCATTCGGCGCCTTGCCTGTTCGCTCGAACGGCGACGACATCGTCCGGCTTCGCGATGTTGCGACCGTCGAACTGGGTCCGAAAAACACTGACACGATCGTCAGTTTCAACGGCAAGGCCGGCACTTTCATCGGTGTTACGCCGACCCCGTCGGCCAACCCCCTGTCGACGGCAGAAGCCGTCACGAAAGCCGTGGAGCAGATTCGACCAACCTTGCCCAAGGGCATGACCGTTGAAATCGTCTATGACGCTTCGAACTTCATATCCGCCTCGATCGAAGAGGTGTTCAAGACGATTGGCGAGGCCGCGCTCATCGTTATCGGAGTTATTCTGCTGTTCCTCGGCTCGTTTCGTTCGGTGCTGATCCCGCTTGTGACAATTCCGCTCTCGCTCGTGGGTGTCTGCTTCGTCCTGTTCGCGCTGGGCTATTCGATCAATCTCCTGACGCTTCTGGCGATGGTGCTCGCCATCGGTCTCGTCGTCGACGACGCGATCGTCGTGCTGGAGAATATCCATCGCCATATCGAGGAAGGGCTGAAGCCGGTCGAGGCGGCCATTGTCGGCATGAAGGAGATATTCGGGCCGATCGTCTCGATGACGATCACGCTCGCCGCCGTCTATGCGCCGATCGGTTTTACGAAAGGTTTGACCGGCGCGTTGTTCCGCGAGTTTGCCTTCACTCTCGCCGGAGCCGTGGTCATCTCCGGCATCGTTGCGGTGACGCTCTCGCCGATGATGTCCTCCAAGCTTTTGAAGCCGCATGGCGGGAACACCGGTTTTGCCGGCGTCGTCGATCGCATCTTCACCCGACTTGAAAACTGGTACGGTCGACGGCTGTCCGGTTCGCTCGATTACCGTGGCGTGACTCTCATCATCGTCGTCGTGATGCTCGCGACCACCGCGTTCATGTTCACCAAAACCGCGTCCGAGCTCGCCCCGGAAGAGGATCAGGGCGCATATCTCGGCCTCGTCAAGGCGCCCCGCTATGCGACAGCTGAGTATACGCAGAAGTTTTCAGCCGGCTTCACGCGCGCCGGGGAAACCATTCCGGAGGTCAACGATACGTTCCTGATCGTCGGTAGCGACGGTAGCGGCGACGGGTTCGTCGGATTCAAGCTGAAGGCTTGGAACGAACGTACGAAGAAGGCCGCCGCGACCAAGCAGGACATTCAGAATCTGTTGAATGACAATGCCGGCTTGCAGGCTTTCGTGTTCGCGCCGCCCTCCCTCCCGGGATCCAGTGGCGGTCTTCCGGTGCAGTATGTCGTTCGCACGATTGGCGATCCCGCCCAGGCCTATGAGGTGGCCGAGGAGATCCGCAAGAAGGCGGTCGCGTCCGGCCGTTTCATCGTGGTGCAGAACTCGATGTCCTATGAAACGCCTCGGGCGCGCATCGTCATCGATCGCGATCGTGCGGCGACCCTTGGTGTACAAGTGAGCGATGTCGGTACGACGCTGGCGGCGCTGGTTGGCGGCGCGTCGATCGCGAAGTTCGATCGCGACAATCGTGCCTATGACGTCATCAGCCAGGTCGCGCAGGAAGACCGGCTCAATCCGGAGCGTCTTGGCGAATACTATGTACGTGCGTCGAGTGGAGCCATGGTGCCGCTCTCGGCGCTTGTGAAGATCGAGACTGGTGTGACGCCTTCCGCTGTCGAGCAATTCAATCAGTTGAACTCGGCGGCGTTGTCGGCGCTGCCGCTGCCGACCGTCACCAGTGCCGAGGCGCTGCAAACCTTGCGTGCGATTGCCGCCGAAGTGATGCCCGCCGGCTTTTATGAGGATTTTGCCGGCCAGTCGCGGCTCGAGATGCAGGAGGGCAACTCGATGCTGACCGCATTCGCACTGGCTCTCATTGTGATCTATCTGGTGCTGGCCGCCCAGTTCGAAAGCTTCCGCGATCCGTTCATCATCATGATGTCGGTGCCGCTGTCGATGTTCGGTGCAATCGTGTTTCTGAACGTCGGCGTCGCGACACTGAATATTTACACGCAGGTCGGGCTGATTACTCTTGTTGGTCTCATTACCAAGCACGGCATCTTGATGGTCGAATTCGCTAACGAGCTCAAGCATCGGCACGGCATGAACCGTCGTCAGGCAATTGAACGCGCGGCGAGGGTTCGCTTGCGCCCGATCCTGATGACGACGGCTGCGATGGTGCTCGGTGTTGCCCCGTTGCTCTATGCGAGCGGAGCAGGAGCCGCGGCCCGATTCTCGATGGGCCTCGTGATCGCGTCGGGCATGTCCATCGGAACGGTGTTCACGCTGTTCGTCGTTCCTATGTTCTATACGTTCATCGCTCGGGAGGCCGAGCAGGCACATTCATCCGTCGAAGCGGATCAGACATATAATCTGGCAGCGGAGTGACTAAGTTTCGAGGAAAACCCAGCAGCGTCGACGTTCAAGAATTCCGTGCCTGAAGCGGTCGCCTTAGCAACAGATCCTTGAGGCTGTCGTCATCAAGGATCTGTCTCTTTTGCTCCTGGGGTTCTGGGGCCGAGGATGCTATTGCGGCTCCAGGCCGAGTTGTTTGGCCTCGCTGATGAACTCCGCCAGTTCGGCCTGCATCTTCGCCGGGAAATCCTCGAGCTTGCCGTTGTAGGGGGACAGGCCGTTGAGCTTGAGCTGTTCCTTCATCGCGTTCGATTTCATGGCCTCGCCGAACGCCTGCTTGAGCTTGTTGGTGATCGGCTTCGGCGTTTCCGAGCGGATGAACAGCGCGTACCAGGTCTGGTTGGTGACGGTCGGATAGCCCATCTCCTTGAATGTCGGCACGTTCGGGAGGAAATCGACACGCTCGTCGCTGCTGATCGCCATCAGCTTCAGCTTGTCGGAGCCGAGCTGTGTGGAGGCATAGGCTTGTGTCGAGAAGTAAGCCTGGATGTCGCTAGCCATGACCGAGCGCGCCGCCTCCGCGGTTCCCTTGAAGGTGATTTCCGTCCAGTCGAGGCCGGCGGCAAGGCCGAGCCGGTAGGGCAGGATGAATGTGCGTGTGCCGCGCCCGAGCGTGCCGTAATTCAGCTTGCCTGGGTTGGCCTTCGCGTAGGCGATGAACTCGCGCAGGTCTTTGACCGGCAGCGTGGACGGGATCAGCATGACATAGGCCGCGTCGGAGAGCATGACGACGGGGGTGAAGTCAGACAATTCGTAGCCGGGCTTCTTCAGCGTGTAGGTGTTGCTGAGCAGGCTCGCGGCCTGGAACATCACGGTGTAGCCGTCGGCCGGCGAGTTGCGCACGGCCTGCGTGCCGACGACGGTGCCGCCGCCGGGCTTGTTCTCCACGACGATCGACTGGCCGAGAATCTTGCCGGCCTCTTCGGCGATGGCGCGCGAGATGAGATCGGTGGAGGCACCCGGCGGATACGGAACGACAAGCTTGAGTGGACGGGAAGGGAAGCCCGCTTCCTGCGCGAATGCCGCGGGCGCGTTGATCGAAAAGAGCAGGATGGCGAGAAGCGTTGCGATGCTCGATCTGACGATAACCATAGACATTTCTCCCGTATTCTTATTTTTGCTCGATGGCCGTTTCAGGCGGGTTTGAATCTTGCGATACCGTATCCCTGCTCGTTTGCGGGGACGAAGGTGAGGGGCTGGTCGATCACCAAAGTCTCGGGATCGTCGATGATGACGTTGGTGATCATGCGCGCGCCCTCCGCCAGTTCGACCACGGCCACGTTGTACGGCAGGCGGTCGGCGAAGGCGGGATGGAAGGCGCGGTGGAACACCACCCAGGAGATCAGCCTGGCCTTGCCGGAAGCCGGCTGCCACGACCAGTCCGCCTCCAGGCATTTCGGACATTCGCCGCGCGCCGGCAGCCAGTTGTTCTTGCAGTGATGGCAGTGCTGATAGGTCAGCTTGCCCTCGCGCAGCGCGTCCCAATAGGGCTGGGTGGCCGGGGTGATCTCCGGTCCCGGCAGGGTGGCGTCGGGTTTCTTGTCGGATGTCTTGGCGGTTGCGGGTGCGTTCATTGGCCCAAAATGAGCGTTGCGTGGGTATGCATCACTCCTCCCTGATTGCTGATGATGCAATGCTTTGCGTTCTTGACTTGCAATGTGGCGTCTCCGCGCATCTGCCGGACGCCTTCCTGGACGAGCTGCATGCCCGGCATGCCGGTCTCCGACAGAAGGCCGCCGGAGGTGTTCATCGGCAGTTCGCCGCCGATCTCGATATTGCCGCCTTTGACGAAGTCGGCGATCTGGCCCTTCTTGGCGAAGCCGTAATCCTCCAGCGTCATCAGCGCGGTGATGGTGAAGCAGTCGTAGATCTGCGCGACGTCCATGTCCTTCGGCTTCAGCCCGGCCATCTTGAAGGCCGTCTCCGCCGCGATCTTCGCCTGCGTCGAGGTCATGTCCGGCCGTTGCGCGACCTCCCAAGAGGTCTGGCCGAAACCGAAGCCGAGGATCGGTACCGGCTTCCTGACGCCGAGTTCGCTGGCGCGCCTGGCGCTCATCACGACCACGGCGGCCGCGCCGTCCGACACCAGCGTGCAGTCGTCGCGGCAGAACGGGGCCACCATCATCGGCAGGCCCATATATTCGTCGAGCGTCAGCGCCTTGCGAAGCTGCGCGTTCGGATTCTCCGCGCCGTGGCGGCGGGCGGCGACCGCGACCGCGCCCAGCGCCTCGCGCGGCGTGCCGAGCTGGCCCATGTGGCGGCGCGCGATCATCGCGTAGGACGAGAGCGTCGCGAACCAGCCATAGAGCGCATCGTCGCCGCGGGGGCGGTTGTAGCTCGCCGCCGATCCGGTCTTCGGATTGTCGGCGAAGGTGACGACGGCGATGTCGCACTGACCCGCCTCGATCGCCATCACGGCGGTGGCGATCATCATCACATTGGAGGAGCCGCCGGAATCCCACACGCCGCCGATCCTCGGCTGCAACGCGATGGCCTCGGCGACCTTCTGGCCGTACATCAATTCGAACTTGGAGGTGGGGCATTTGACGAACAGGGCGTCCACCTGGTCCTTCTCGATGCCGGCGTCCTTCAGCGCCTTGCGGATCGCCTCGACATTCATCGAGATGGTGGTGCGTCCGGGCAGGCCGCCAAATTTGGTCGAGCCAATGCCGGCGATCACCGCCTTGCCGCTATGGTTGATCGTCATCGCTCAATTCCCCTTGAAGTCGGGCTTGCGCTTCTCGCGGAACGCCTTCGGGCCTTCCTTGGCGTCCTCGGTCTCGCGCAGCAGGCGGCCGATCAACTGTTCGATGCGCAGGCCGGTGTTGATGTCGGTGTCGCGCGAGCGGATCGCCAGCTCCTTCGCCGCCTGCACCGCCAGCGGCGCGTTGGCGGCGACGCGGGCGGCGTATTCGCGCGCGGTCTTCATCAGGTCCTTGTGCGGCACGACCTTGTTGATGAGACCCCAGCGCTCCGCCGTCTGCGCGTCGATCGGATCGCCCGTCAGCAGCATCTCCATGCCGATGCACCAGGGCAGTTGCTGCAAGGTGCGCTGCGTGCCGCCATTGCCGGCGATGATGCCGCGCTTGACCTCGGCCAGTCCGAAGGTCGCATGCTCGGAGGCGACGCGGATGTCGGTGGAGTATAGCATCGTCATGCCGCCGCCGACGCAGAAGCCGTTCACGGCCGCGATGATCGGCTTCCAGACTTCGAGGCCGCGGTTCAGCAGCTGGTCCTTCTGCGTCAGCCAGACGTCCGACCAGTTCTGCTTCAGCGTGAGGAAGTTCTTGATGTCCGCGCCGGCCGAGAACGCCTTCTCGCCGGCGCCGGTGAGGATCGCGCAGCGGATCTGCGGATCGTCGCGCACGGTCTGCCAGGCTTTCGAGATCGCCGCATAATGCTCCGCGTCAAGCGCGTTATGCACATCGGCGCGGTTGATGGTGACGGTCGCAACACCGTCCTTGTCAACGTCCAGATCAATCGACATCAGTTACCCCCGATTTCCAAGAAGATGACGAGCCACAACCATGCGCTGGACCTCGGACGGGCCTTCGCCGATGCGCTTGATGCGCAGCTCGCGATACCAGCGTTCCAAAGGCAATGCCTTCGAGACGCCGAGGCCGCCGAAAATCTGGATGCAGCGATCGACCACCCGGCCCGCAGTTTCAGTGGCCGTGACTTTGGCGATGGATGCCTCGATCTTGAAATCCTGGCCGAGATCACCCTTCCACGCAGCTTCGTATACCAGAAGACGCGCCGCTCGGAGTTCGATCTCGCTGTCGGCGAGCATCCACTGGATCGCCTGCTTGTCCGACAGGCGCGAACCGAACGTCTCGCGTTGCTTGGCCCAATCGATAGCAAGGTCGAGAGAGGCCTGCGCGATCCCGATGACGCCAGCGGCATAGGGAAGGCGGCCTTCCACGAGCCACTTCTCGGCGAGCTTGAAGCCTCCGCCTTCGGGGCCGAGGCGATTTTCAACTGGCACCTCGACGTTGTCGAAAAAAACTTCATAAGGCGCGTAGGCGCGAATGACGGGAATGACCTTCGTGCTCAGTCCCTTTGCATTCCCATCGACGATGAAGGAGGTGATGCCGCCGCGGCCACCGTGACCGGTACGGGCATAGACGATCCCCCAGTCCGCATTTTCAGCCCCGGTGATCCACATCTTGGAGCCGTTGAGGATGTAGCGATCGCCTTTCAGGACAGCGTGCGTCTTGATGGCGCGTGCCGGATCAGCGCCGCCGGATGGCTCGCTGATCGCGACAAAAATGCGCTTGCCTGCGCCTACGCCGGGCAGGCCGTATTTCTCTATTTGTGCCTGAGTGCCTTCCCAGATGACATTCGGCGGATCCGCGCCGAAGGCTCCCATGCCGGGGATGTATGCACCCATCCGGCACTTCTTTGCTTCTTCCGCGAAGACGCATTGGCCCAGAAGATTGAGGCCCGCGCCGCCGTATTCAGCAGGTGTACGAGCGCACCAAAGGCCGAGCTGCTTCGCCTTTTCCTGCAACGGCTTCAGTTTTTCCGGAGGACAAGAGATCGCATCGTGCTCGAGTGTGTCCTCGACCGGCCAGACCTCGTTCTTCATGAATTTGCGGGTCGTATCGCGAAGCTGCTGGTACTCCTCCGGCAAGCTCCACGCTCCGAAAGCGTTCGTTTCGCTTCCCTTATCCATTCTGAACCTCCCTTATATTTGTCAGACCATTGTTTTTGACGGAGTCTTTCCAATTGATTGGCGTTGCTCTACCTTCCTGCTTTTCTTGAAGAAGGTATCGCGCATGCCTCATCGTATTCGCGAGCAAGCCGGTCCACCAATTGCGCAACCGGAATGATCGAGGTCATGGCGCCGATGCCCTGGCCGCATCCCCAGATGTCTCTCCAGGCTTTCTTGTCGGTGGACTCATTTGCCGCCGGCTTCTCATCGACCGATCTCAGCAAGTCCGAATTGTCGAGGCGGACGAGCGCATCCGGATCAAGCCCCGCTCTTCGGATCGATGACTTCAAATAGTTCGCGTGGATACCTGTGAACGCATTGGTGTAGATGATCTCGTCGGCTGTTCCCGCAACGATCAGGTCCTTGTAATCCCTGATCGCATTCGCTTCCTCTGTGGCGATGAAGATCGAACCAATATAGGCGAAGTCGGCTCCCAGTACCTCGGCAGCCCGGATGGCGCGACCGGAGCCGATGCCTCCTCCGACGACCAGCGGACCGCTGAACCATTTGCGCGTTTCGGCAACGAAGGCGAATGGAGTCACGGTGCCGGCCTTGCCTCCAGCGCCCGCCGCGACAAGGATCAAGCCGTCAGCGCCGCGCTCGACGGCTTTGTGTGCGAACCTCTGGTTGATGACATCGTGCAGAACGATACCGCCCCAGGCGTGGACCGCTTGATTGAGCTCCGGTCTTGCACCCAGGGAGGTTATGACGATCGGGACCTTGTGCTTCTCGCAGGTCGCCAGATCGGCTTCGAGGCGCACGTTGCTTTTGTGCGCAATCAGATTGACAGCGTACGGGGCAGACCTTTGCTGAGGATACTGGCGATCGTGGTCGGCAAGCTCGGCCTTGATCTGCGATAACCACTCGTCCAGCAATGATTGCGGGCGCGCATTAAGCGCAGGCATGGAGCCGACAACGCCGGCCTTGCATTGTGCAATCACCAACTCAGGCCCGGACACGATAAACATCGGCGAGCAGATCGCGGGAATTCTCAGCCGGTCCAGGGGTACGTTCAATGCCACCTCTACGATTCCACCTTTACGATTCCGTCACGCCGACGACTTTTGTGGCGCGCAGACGGGCGATCTCGGCATCGCCAATTCCAGCCTCGCGGAGCACCTCTGGTATGCTCACCCAATCGCGGTGGAGCGCGCGTTACCTTGCGAACGACGTTGTCGAACTGGACGGGATGAGCAATGGCCTTGTGGGGACCGATCTGCGGATGCTCATAGTCCATGAAGATTCCTCTGGCTGCCGCCTGAGGCTCGCTCATGACATCGGCCATTGTGTTCACAGCCGAGCAAGGCACGCCAATTCTTTGCAACTCGGCCAGCCATTCGGCGCGAGGCCGCGTCGCAATGATGTCCTGTGTAATGGCAACCGTCGTATCGAAATGATCGACGCGCGTTGCGTTGGTCGCAAATCTTGGATCCTCCAGAAGATCGTCGCGCCCGACGAGCTTGCAGAAGCGCTCCCAGAGATTGTTGTTTGCGATGCCGACGAGGATGAGATCGTCCGCAGCTTGAAAGACCTGATAGGGGCAAAGTGACTCGTGACCGGACCCGGATTTTGCAGGCAGTTCGCCGCGCGCCCAGTATCTCTCGAGATTGAAGCCCAGGAAGCCTACTGCGGTTTCAAAAAGAGAGACCTCGAGGAAGCATCCCTTTCCGGTTTTTCCCCGATTGAGAAGTGCCGCAAGAATGCCAGACACCGCATGAAGACCGGTGCCTTGATCGATGGGCGAGAGCGGCACGCGAGTCGGGCCCGAGCCGGGATGGCCGGTCATGCTGAGAATTCCGCTATACGCCTGCAATATGAGGTCATAGCCACGCGCGTCCTTCATCGGACCTGTCCGGCCATACCCTGAGACGCTACAGTAGATGATGTCGGGTTTGATCGCCTTGAGGGTGTCGTAATCGATGCCCAGTCGCTGAGTGACGCCGCCGGCAAAGCTCTCGATGACGACATCCGCCTTTTCGACAAGTGTCCGAACGATCGATCGGCTCTCAGGACTTTTCAAATCAAGCGCCACGCTGCGCTTGTTGCGGTTGACGTTCAAAAATACGGTTCCGATGCCATCCCGAAAAGGAGGCCACTGACGGGTGTCGTCACCTTTGGCAATCGGTTCGACCTTGATGATGTCGGCGCCGAGGTCTCCAAGATACTGTGTGCACAGCGGACCAGCCAGAACCTGTGTGAAATCGAGGACGCGTATGCCTTCGAGCGGTTTCATGTTGCTTCTGATCCGGCTAAGAATGCGTTGCAAAAAGCTGCGGCTGGAGTAATGGTCTGACCGTTGCTTCGTCTATTTCATAACTGGTCGTTTGAGTCAATTTCGCTCTGGAGAAGATGGTGGCGCCTAAAGCAAAGCAGCATCCCAAGAACTACGAGGTTCTGGCGCAGGAATTGCGAAGCCGCATCATGTCCGGAGAGTTTCCCGAAGGATCGCAACTCCCGGGTGAACGCGAACTGGTCCTGCAAACGGGCAGAAGCCGAAGCTCGGTGCGCGAGGCATTGCGTGTTCTGGAATCGGAGGGATTGCTGTCAAAGAAAACGGTTGGTCGATACGGAGGCAGCATTGTGCAGCGCACTCCAGATCACACGATCCGCCGGCAACTTGATCTCTTCATTCGGGGGCGCAGCATCAGTTTCGAGGATCTGCTTCACACACGACAAGCGATCGAGCCAATGCTCGCGCAACTGGCGGCCGTCAACCGGACAGACGAAGATCTTGCGGAAATACGCCGTCGGACGATCGCTCTGGAAATGGCATTTCCGGACCAGAGACATCTGATAACGCTTCTGAATCTCGACTGGCACATCGCTGTTGCAGCCGCGAGCCACAACGAACTTCTCAACGCGTTGATGACGGGAATCTCGGGCGCATTGAAACATGCCTCGGCCATCGAGGACTATGGCACCGACGAAACCTGTCTCGGCGTCATTCGGGCGCACCGCAAAATTCTGGACGCCATAGAGAAGGGCGATGCTACAGCCGCGCGGCGGAGAATGGAGCGGCATCTTGGCGCCTACGAAAAGGAACTGGCCGAGTTCTCGCCGCCTCAGCTTGCTCTGTCGTAGCGAGCGTTTCTCCTCCAGAGTACGAAGTACCGTCCGCAATATGGCCGGAGCGTATCTTTTGGTACGATCAGGGATATTGACAGCCCGCAGCCTGCATGCTGTTTAAACGTCAGACCATTAAGAAAAATGGGAGGACAGGATGCTGGGACGGATTACCCGATCGGGCCTATTGGCAATGGCGGCCTGCTTTGCTCTGTGCGTGCAGAGCGTTGGCGCAATGTCGGACGATCTCGAAACAAAGGCGAAGGCTGAAAAAAGCCTGGTCTGGTATACTTCCGACAGCGTTCAGTCAGCAGAAGCGATGGCAAAGCGCTTCCAGCAAAAATATGGAATCTCGGTCCAGATCAACCGCAAGACGACTTTGCCGCTGGTTGAACAGTTCGTTGCGGAGTCGGCACGCGGCCGCAGCCCGGCCGATGTCTTCACAGTCATCGGGATGGGCCCGATGGCCAGCGGCATCGCTGAAAAGAAGCTGCTCGCCAGTTATGTACCGCGTGGTGCTGAAAAGCTTCCGGCGCAATACCGTGTTGGCGATACGGCCTTCGCTTACATCCTCTCGCCGATGGGCGTGGCCTATAATACCAATCTGGTGAAGCCGGAAGAAGTGGCTCTGTTGAAGAGCTACAAGGGATGGCTCGATCCCCGGTTCAAGGGCCGAATGGCGATCACCGCTCCGATCGGGGGGACGACCGGAGGCAACATGTTGCTTCTTCAGGAGAGGTATGGCGTTGGATTTATCGAGGCGTTGATCAAGGATCAGAAGGCGGTTGTCTATCAGACCGTCGCGACGACGGGTGATGCTGTCATATCAGGTGAACAGGCCATTGGTTTGAACCTGACGCCGGGAGTGGCGTTGCAGGCTGCGGCAGGTGCGCCGGTGCGCTACTTGTCTCAGGATGACTGGACGTTCGTCGTTCCCGCCGTGGCCGGCGTGAGCGCCAATGCTAGTCATCCAAATGCGGCAAGGCTTTTCATGAATTTCCTCTTCACCGAGGAGGCGCAGAAACTTCATGCCGACACATCTTACTGGATTCCGATTCTTCCGGGTGTGAAGCCTTCCTATCCCAAGGCGGAATGGCTTGAACTGCCGAAAAATCCGGTGACGACGGAAGATCCGATCAAGTTCGATCGCGATATCAACGCCAACATCGGCAACTGGCGGAAAATACTCGGCTGGTAGTTTCGGTCGGATTTTTGGCGGCTGACTGCCATGAGCAAGTATCTGGACAAGGGTGTTCTCGGAGCGGTTTGGCTGTCGCTGATCGTTCTTGTCCTGGTGCCGCTGGTGTTCATTGTACCGGCGGGTCTCGGTCTGACCGATGGAAATTTTCTGGCTCCCGTCGTCAAATTTTTGAATGACGAGCGTCTTCCGGCGGTTCTCCGCAACACGTTTCTTCTGGCGACATGTGTGACGATCGTGTCGTGCATATTGGGCGTGCTATTTGCGCTCGCGGTCGAGCGGACGTCGATGCGTTTTGCCTGGCTCGCACACCAGATGATCATGGTGCCGATCTTGGTGTCGCCGCTGGTGGGGGCCGTAGCGTGGGTCACTCTGGCACGGCCCAGCACCGGCTTTATCAATGTTGCCTGGCGGACCCTGACGGGATCGCGTGATCCCCTCTTCAGCATCTACTCCTTCGCTGGAATTGCGCTGGTCATCAGCCTTCATGTTGCACCCTATGTCTATATCAACGTCCGGAATGCTCTTCAGAATATCGATGGCGCGATGGAGGAAGCCGCCGCGATTCTAGGATCGCACACGCTGACGACGTGGTTCAGGATTACCATTCCCCTTGCCATGCCGGCGATCTTGTCATCCGCGCTTCTCGTATTCGTGCTGACGCTTGAAACCTTCTCCGTGGTCGGACTGCTGGGCGGACCGGCAGGTTTCGTGACGCTTCCGTTCAGCATCTATCTCGCAATCAATCTGCCGCCCGGAGACTGGAATTACGCGGCCTTCGAGGGGCTGCTGCTCATCACCATCACTGGCTTGCTCATGATCCTGTACTGGAAGGTGATCGGGGCGAGTGGGCAGTACGCTGCGATAGGTGGCAAGGGCTTCAGGCTTGTCTCGAAGGTTGGCGGCAAGGTCCAGGGAATGCTGGTTGTTGTCGTATGGAGCTATGCTGTCATCGCTGTTGTTCTGCCTGTTGCCGCTTTGCTGCTTCAATCCTTTCTCGGATTCACGACAAGCAGATTCGACAATATGATATTCACTCTCGCGAACTGGCAAAGGCTGCTGGACGCGCCGGCCTTCAGGCTTGCCTTCGCCAACACGATGATCGTCGGAGCTGTGGCGGCGACAATAGCCGTTGTCATCGGGCTTTTTGTGTCTCACTTCAGCATCTTTGAAAGAATGCGTTCGCTGGAGTGGCTGGCGGGGCTTCCGCTCGCATATCCCGGCATCGTTTTGGGGATGGCTTTCATCTTCACTTACAATGGCACATTCATATACGGCACCCTGGCCATCCTGATTCTGGCTTATGTCACGCAGTTCCTCCCGTTCACGACACGTGCTTTGTCGGCGCCCGTCATGCAACTGGACAAGGGGATGGATGAGGCCGGCAAGATATTGGGAGCCTACACGATGCGCCGCGTTATGAGGATCACGGCGCCGATAGTTCGCTCGGCTGTGTTCTCGGCGTGGCTGATCGCGTTCACCCGAGGTATTCGTGAATTGAACGTTTCGATCTTCCTCTATACGCCGGCGACGATCGTGATGCCGGTGCTGATCTGGAACTACATGGAGCAGGGGACTTTCAGCCAGGCCGCGGCGCTCTCATTGCTTCAGCTTTTCGCGATGTTGTTCCTGGTTGCGATCGCTGAACGCCTTGGACGGCGTTTCGAAAGCGTTTGAGGAATTGCCGATGAAATCGTCATTTCTTTCGATATCGAGCCTCACGAAGCGGTTTGGCGATGTGACGGTGCTGAACGACGTTAGTTTTGAACTCGGTAAAGGCGAATGTGTTGCGCTCGTTGGACCCAGCGGATGTGGCAAGACCACGACGCTGCGTTGTATTGGAGGTCTGGAGTATGCAGACTCCGGGAGCATCCGGCTTGAGGGGAAGACTCTGAGCGAAGGACCTCACGCCGTCGTTCCCCAGGACCGTCAGATGGGAATGGTGTTTCAGAGCTACAGCGTGTGGCCTCATCTGACGGTGTTTGAGAACGTCGCCTTCGGACTGAAGCTTCGGCGCGTCTCCAGGTCGGAAATCGAAAAAAGAGTGCGTGATTGCCTTTCGCTCATGAATATCGGGCATCTTGCGGAACGGAAGAGCTTTCAACTGAGCGGCGGCCAGCTTCAACGCGTCGCCTTGGCGAGGACACTCGTTGTCGAGCCGAAGGTGGTGCTCTTCGATGAACCGCTGAGCAACCTCGACGCTCAACTGCGTGCGCATATGCGCACCGAAATCCGGGCGCTTCTCAAGCGCCTGAACATGAGCGCCGTTTACGTCACGCATGACCAGAGCGAAGCCAGTGTCGTTGCTGACAGGACGGCCGTCATGCATCAGGGAGGCATCAAGCAGATCGGAGCGTGGAAGGATTTGTATTTCGTGCCGTCCAGTCGCTTCGTTGCCGAGTTCATGGGGGCGGGAAACCTGCTGGACGGCTCGGTGAAGGGTACAGAGGGCAACCGGGTGATCGTTGATGTCAAAGGCACGACGCTGCAGATCGACGAGGATCGCTGTGCGTTTGAGCCTGGGATCGGTAGCGCGATCACCGTGTATGCCCCCAGAGAGGCCATCATCCTTTCAGCCCTGGGACAATCCGGGATTACGGGCCGCGTCACACAGGTTCTGCCCGGTCCTTCGATATTCGAGGTGAGTGTTGACACCCCGCTTGGAACCTTGATGAGCGTAAAAGTCGCAACCGACGATATCCCGCAGGTTGGCGAGCAGTGCTCGGTTGCATTGCTCCCGGCGCATCTTTCGGGGTTTCCGTTCGAACCAGATCACGTAACCGAGGCGCACTGATGAATACCAAGGTCGAATACAGAGTTGATCAAAAAGACAAGGTCTGGACGTTTACTATTGATCGTCCGGAAAGTCGGAACTCGCTGACGTGGGACATCAGGACTGCGCTGCTGAATACGATCAGAGAAGCCGAGCGCGATCCGAATTGCGGCGCTCTGGTGATTACCGGTGCGGGTGACCGCGCGTTCTGCGCGGGCGGCGACGTGCAGAATCAACTCTCGTCGCTTGACGATTGGCCTCATGATACGATGAACAGGCTGGAGATCGTCGGGGACATTGCGCGGCGCATTCTCACGACATCAATCATCGTGGTTAGTGCCGTCAACGGAGCGGCCTTCGGCGGAGGTTGCTTCATGGCGCTGGCCGCAGACATCGTCGTTGCAGGAAAGAACGCGAAATTCGGCTTCGGTTTTGCGAAGCGCGGACTCGTGCCGGATTGGGCGGGCTTTTACATTCTCCCGCGCCTTGTGGGCATGGCGCGGGCCAAAAGCCTGTTGCTGAGAGGTGCCACAGTCGATGCAGAGAATGCGCTAAATATGGGACTTGTCGCCGAATTTGCCGAGCAGGACGTTCTGGCAAAAGCTCAGCAGATCGCGGAGGAGGTTGCGAACGGACCGCGCATCGCTCTTGCGATGACCAAACGAGTGCTGGCGCGTTCTTTTGAGACGGGTTTGGAGGGCATGCTGACTTACGAACTGCTTTCGCAGACAGTTGCTCGTGGAACGGACGATCATCTGGAAGGCGTCCGTTCGTTTCTGGAGAAGCGTGACCCTGTCTTTAAGGGCAGATAGCAGCGAGTGCAGGGCGCCGGGGCAGGTGAGCAATATCGACGACATCCTTGCGATCGTCGTCGGTACGCGGAATGACATTCCCCGTTCGCTGCGGACCAGCCGGTCGCGGAGCGGAGCAGTCGATGGCTGTTGACTAGGAAACAATCTTATATTAGTTTCCTAGTCAACATGAACCAGAAGCCTCCTCCGATCGTCTCTCCCAGCGAACTGCATGCCCATCTCGGCTATTGGCTGCGAATGGTCTCGAATGCCGTGTCGCAGAGTTTCGCGCGCAAAGTCGAGACCGAAGGCGTAACGGTGGCCGAATGGGTGTTCATGCGCGCCCTCTACGACGAGGAAGGCATTGCTCCCTCCGTGCTCGCCGAACGGATGGGCATGACCCGTGGAGCCATATCGAAATTGGCCGATCGGCTGGTCGGCAAAAATCTGGTGGGCAGGCAAGTCGATGGCGGGCGCAGCCAGGTTCTAACCCTGCGGCCTGCGGCTCGCAGACTGGTTCTTCGGCTTGCCAAACTTGCCGATCAGAATGAGGCGGAATTCTTCGGCACGTTGTCCGGCTCGGAGCGGCTGAGCCTCGAGCGCGTGTTACGTAAGCTGGCGCTGGACCAGCAGCTTGCTGCGCCTCCAATCGACTGACGTCGGCCGCTGGAATCAATCACACAGAAAGGAGCGCCCATGGACGCGCAAAAGACCGCTATTGCCGTCAACTGCCTGGAGGCCGCCTATGCGGGCTCGCTGGCTTTTCCCGCGATCGTCGGAAAACTCATCGAAGCGGGATTCGAGAGCTATAGCGTCGATTATCGCCGTCACACCGCGACCTATTTCCTTCCGTCTGGCGACAGCCTGACGCTGGAGACGCCGGCCTGTGCTGAAGCCGTCGCCCCCGAATTCGATAGGCCCGGCATCGCCGCCCAGATCAAATGGGCGCAAGTCAATCCGCCGGATTATTCCTACGCCGCGTTCTGCCGGAACGTGAAGGCTTTCGGGTGCGCGGGCTATATCGTCTCGTTTTTGGGGCGGCGTGTGCTCTACTTCGGCAGGGCCGCCGATATCCACGTCGAGCACTTTCCATTGTGAGGTAGCAATACGGGCCTGCCTCAGGCAGCCCTCCGGAGCGAGCTGCGCATCAAATCGCGTGTGTCCGCGTGCGTGTTTCGGCAGCCATGCTGGCTGAACGCGCCTTTGCGCTCGAAATCATTTCCGCCGTGCAGCCACGAGCTTCGATCTTGCAGGTCAGGGGCTCTCGTTTCCAATGGACGACAGATCGTCGTGAAAAAGCATAGCCGACGGACAACCGGCCAACAAACGAGCTATGTTTACGCGCGTTCCGGCGATGCTGATATTCGCATCGATGTTCTGAAAATCGGGCCATTCCGTGAAGTCTTCCATAAGCGGAGCGAAATGGCGGAGGGTGACGATCGACACCGCCTTCTCCTTGTGGCTGCGGGTGAAGGCAATCACATGATCGGCGTGCCGTCCCTGAACGGCAAGCGGCGTGTAGCCGCCGCGCGCAAAGACGTCGGCGTGCCTCGCGCGCAGGTCGAGCAGGCGAGCGGTCCATTTTAGTTTGATCTCGCCCGTCTCCCATTGGCCGGACGATATACTGGCATCCTTTTGCAGTAGTCCTGTACGAAGCGAGAAGTCGACGGGCCTGCGATTGTCCGGGTCCACCAGCGACAAATCCCACAATTCCGTGCCCTGATAGAAATCCGGCACGCCCGGCACCGTAGCCTTGAGCGTCAACTGGCTGAGACTGTTCAGTGCTCCGAGCAGCGCCGTCCGGCGCGCAAACGACGAAAGCGAGGCGATAAACGCCTCAGACTTGGCGATGTTTAAGATGCCATCGACAAACGCCAGTATCCCTTCTTCATAGGCCGCGTTGGGATCGAGCCAGCTGGTGTTCAGCTTTTCTTCCCGCACCGCCTTGTGCACATAGGCTTTGAGTCGCTCGACAAAGGAAGGCGTCACGCCATCGAGCGGCCACGCGCCGATGAGCGCCTGATAGATCATGTACTCGTCGACAAGCGATGGGCAACGTCGTCCGTCGGCCAGCTTGACCAGATGCGCGTTGAGTGTCTTCCATCGCTCGACATTCGCGGTCCATTCGCCGGCGATCTCGGCGATCGAGAGAATTCGCATGCGTGCATCCTCTCCGCGCTTCGTGTCATGCGTCGCGGTGGATGTCATTCCGCGCGGCCACGCTTGCGCGCGTGCGCTCATGCGCTGATGGAAATCGGCGGGCGACACCGGGCTTGCCGCGGGATTGCCGCCGACCTCGTTCAGCGCGAGCAGCAGCGGAAAGCGGTAGAAGGCCGTGTCCTCGAGCGATTTTGCCATCAGCGGACCGGTGAATTGCTGGAGCTTCGAGACGAAACGGCGGACGCGCGCCGGGCTGTGCGCGGTGCGTCCGGGCAGCAGCAGGTCGAGCGTCAGAACATCGCGAAGAAAAGTGAAGATGCCGTCATCGGCAGCGAACCAGTCGCGCTGTGCCTCGCCCAGGGTAGTCTCGATCATGATTCGATCGGTTCTGCTGATCGTCGTGCCGCGAATGTAAGTCCGATAGACCGGAAAATGCAGGACGAACAGCGTCAGGGCCTGCCGTAGACTGTCTTCGGAATAGTCCCGCGTGGAATAATGCCCCGCGGCGATGCGCCCGAGCAGCCGCGTCAGCACCGTGAATTCGCTGACCAGCAGCGTTTCCAGAACACGACGTTTCGCCTCGAGCAGGACCGGTTCGAACGCCGGAGACAGGCTGGTCGCCTGCCGCCATGTTTCTTTCAGAGCCTCATATCCGTCTGGTGCGAGCAGAACATGACTGAACAGGTTCATCCACTCGTAGCCGGTGGTGCCGTCGCACGCTTTGAAAGGGTCGAGCGACTCGTGCTCGGCCAGAATTTTTTCGATCCACAACATGAACGGGCGAGGCGAGGTCCCCTGCGCATCGCGGATCAGCCTTCGAAGCCGCTGGAGATATCCGATCGGATCGTGCAGCCCGTCGATATGATCGATACGCAGCCCCTGAATTCGATCCGTTTCGATCAGACGCCGGACAAGCTTATGAACGCGGTCGAACGTATCACGATCCTCGACGCGCAGCCCCGCGAGCGAGTTGACGTCGAAGAAGCGGCGATAATTGATGTCGCTGCTGGCCAGTTTCCAGTGCGAAAGTCGATAGTGCTGACGCTCGAGAAGCATGTGAAGTGAATGCGCTTGCGTGCGTCCATTCTCAGGCCGGAACGCGGCAAGGCCTCGCCGAATGACATCGCCCGCTCCGGAAAGGTCCTTCAGCGCACTTCTGAGTCGGACGGCGCTCTCGGCGTCTGGAATTCCGGTTCGGCGGTAGGCTTCTGCGAGCGACAGAAGTGCGCGGCCGGCAGGGCCGTCTTCGGCCTCCGCGGCGGCAACTGCTCTCAGAATCTCCCTGTAGGATTGCGGCGCGATCGGCAGCCGATGTTCGAAATAGTAGGCGCTGAACGAACCTGCCTCTGCATCGTACTCCAACCGGATGTCGCCATTGTCGAGCGCTTCGCCATAGGATGTGCCGAGAATCGGTAGCAGAACGCCCGGCTTTCGCCGGTGCGGAAGCAGGTCCCAATCGATGTCGAACGATTTTGCAAATCGTGATTTCGGTCCCCATTCGAGGACGTCGAGCCACCACATATTGTCGGCGAAATGGACGCCCATATGATTGGGGACGAAATCGAGGATCAGTCCCATGCCGTTGGTTTTCAGGGCAGCGCTCAGCGTATCGAAACCCGCTTCGCCACCAAGCTCGGGATTGAACGCGGCGTGATCGACGACATCGTAGCCATGCGTGCTGCCGCTGCGCGCGCGCATGAAGGGCGATGCATAGACATGGGTGATCCTGAGGGCCTTGAGGTAGGGAACGATCGCAGCCGCTTGCGCGAAGCCGAACTCCTTCGTCAGTTGCAGCCGATAGGTCGATGGAGCGCCGGCCATCAATCGTCTCCCGCCGTCCACCGGACCGACCAGGGTTTTGCCTGGTCGGAATTTTCGCCCCAGATGATGTGTCCGCGCGGGGCTGCGAGGCGGATTATGGAATCGGAAAGATTTGCAGACAGCATGAGCGCGGTGCGATCGGCGAGAGTCCAGCGTGCGGTCAGAAGACCATCCGGACGAAATTCCGCCTGGCCGAACGAAGCGGCCGAGAGTCGAGGAACGATCTCGGCCTTCCGGACGGTGAGCAATCGCTTGACGAGTTGATGGCGTTTCGGATCGATGCTCGACCAATCCAGCTTTGCCGCCTCGAATGTCGCTGGCGAAAGCGGATCGGGCACGTCATCGCCGAACGTGGCGTAGGCGTCGGCGAATTCCTTGCGCCGGCCCCGCCGGACGGCGTCGGCCAATTCGCCCTGAAAATCGCAGAAGAACGGGAAGGGCGTGCGCGCTCCCCATTCCTCGCCCATGAAAAGCAAGGGTGGCATCGGCGCCAGCAGCGTCACCGCGAGCGCGGCTTCGATCTCTGCGGCGGTCGCCGACCATTCAAGCCGGTCGCCCAAGGCGCGATTGCCGATCTGGTCGTGATTCTGGATAAAGTTGACGAAAGCGGTCGGCGGAAGATTGCGGGTCGATTCTCCGCGCGTCTTGCCGCCGCGATGCCCGGACGGTTCGCCCTGATAGGCGAAGCCTTGCCGCAGCATGCGGGCGATCATCTGTCCTGGCCGGATCGCATAGTCGGAATAGTAGCCTTGCGTCTCGCCGGAGAGCAGGACGTGCCAGGCATGGTGATAGTCGTCGTTCCACTGCGCGCGGTATCGCCCCGAAGGAACGACGGTGAGCGGATCGAGCAGCGAACTGCGGTTGTCGTCATTTTCCAGCACCAGATGCAGATGGCGGCCGGTCTCCTCCGCGAGCGTGCCGACCCGCTTGCTGAGATCTTCCAGAAACGACAGTCCGCCCGGCTCGACGATCGCATGCACCGCATCGAGGCGCAGTCCGTCGAAACGATAGTCGTCGAGCCACGCGATCGCATTCTCGATCGCGAAGGCTTTCACCTCCGGTACCGAATAGTCGATCGCCGCGCCCCATGGCGTGGCGGCGTCGCGGAAAAACTGCGGCGCATGGCGCGCGAGGTAGTTTCCCTCCGGACCGAAATGATTGTACACGACATCGAGAAACACCATGATGCCGCGCAGATGCGCTTCGTCAATCAGACGCTTCAGATCGTCCGGCGAGCCGTAGGTGTTATCGGGCGCGTACCAGAGAACGCCGTCATAGCCCCAGTTGCGGCGGCCCGGAAAGTCCGCGACCGGCATCAGTTCGATCGCGCTGATCCCTGTTTCGACGATGTGATCCAGCCGGTCGATGAGGCCGCGAAAGGTGCCTTCCGGAGAGAACGTGCCGACATGGCATTCCAGAAAGACGGCGTCCTGCCATGGCCGTCCGCGCCATCGCTCGGCGCGCCAGGAAAAGGCGGAGTGATCGATGACCTCGCTTGGGCCTGCGATATCCTCGGGCTGATATTGCGATGCCGGATCGGGGATATCGAGTTCGCCATCGATCCTGAAGCGATAGCGGGCGCCGGCACCTGAGGCTGCGATGGTCGTCGTGAACCAGCCGTTCGACGCGCGGGTCATTTCGAAGCCGTTGCCGTCGATAATGACCTCGACCGATTTCGCAGCCGGCGCCCAGAGCCGGAATGTCGTTCCTGAGGCGGAAAGTGTAGGGCCGAAGCTGCGCCCGGCGCTATCCATGCCTAACTCCGGCTTTCGTGAGAGCGATCCGTGCCGGCATGCGGTCCTTCGAATACGAGAACCGAACGAGCTGCGGCTTTTGCGCTCGCGCCGGGCGCATGCTTTGCGCCGTCGGCCTGTGCGCTGGTGTCGAGGATCGACGTCCAGTCTTCGATGCCGGGAAAGGTCGGAAGAACGAATTCGATCTCCTCTTCCGCCGCGTTGAGGGCGATGTAAAGCGTCGAGCCGTCGTCGCCAGAAGGCGCCGCCAGCACATAGGAAAGAAACCGGCCTTCCGGAAAATTCCAGTCGGCCTCGGTCATCTCGGTCGCCATCGGCGTCAGCCAGAGGACGTCGAAGCCGCTCTCGGTCCTGCCCTGAACCCAATGCCGCGGGGTGAGCTGCGGAAGCCGTTTGCGGATCGCGGCAAGCTTGCCGACGAAGTCAGACATATCGTCCGGTGTGCCGAGCGCCGACCAGTCGATCCAGCCGACCTCATTGTCCTGGCAATAGGCGTTGTTGTTGCCGCCCTGGCTGTTGCCGGCCTCGTCGCCGGCGAGCAGGAGCGGAACTCCCTGCGCGAGCATCAGGCAGGCGATCTGGTTTCGTCGCAGCTGGCGTCGAAGCTCGATGATCGCGGAATCGTCGGTCGGCCCTTCGTGTCCGCAATTTGTGCTCTGGTTGTCGTTAGAGCCGTCGCGATTGTCTTCGCCGTTGGCCTCGTTGCGCTTCTCGTTGTACGAATAGAGATCGGACAGCGTGAAGCCGTCATGAACGGTGACGTGATTGATGCTGGCTCTGGGGCCGCGCGCGTTATGGTCGAACAGGTCGGCGGACCCCGTCATCCGCCGCCCGACGTCGCCGATCAGGTTGCCTTCGCCGCACCAGAAGCGTCGCAGCGTGTGGCGATAGCGATCGTTCCATTCCGACCATTGCGACGGAAAGCCGCCGACCTGATAGCCGCCCATGCCGACGTCCCAGGGCTCGGCAATGAGTTTGACGCCGGACAGCACGGGGTCCTGCCGGACCGCGGTGAGAAACGAGCTCTGCTGGTCGAAGCCGTTCGGGCCACGCGCGAGCGTGCTCGCAAGATCGAAGCGGAAGCCATCGACGCCATAGACGTTCACCCAGTGGCGAAGCGAGTCCATGACCATCTGCAACACGCGCATATTGGTCAGGTTCAGCGAATTTCCGCAGCCGGTGAAGTCGTCGTAATAGCGTTTCTCTCCGGGCATCAGCCAATAATAGGAGGCGTTGTCGATCCCCCGGAACGAGAGCGTGGGCCCCATATGGTTGCCCTCGGCGGTGTGATTGTAGACGACATCCAGGATCACCTCGAAGCCGGCGTCGTGCAGACGCGCGATCGCGGTGCGCAAATCGTCCTCGGCTCCGTTCTGAGCGTAGCGCGGCTCGGGTGCGAAGAAGCCGATCGAATTGTAGCCCCAGTAGTTCACCAGCTTGCGTTCGACCAGCGTCCGGTCGTCGACGAAGGCGTGGATCGGCAGAAGCTCGACCGTGGTGACGCCGAGCCGTCGCAGATGATCGATCATCTGCGGGGCGGCGAGGGCGCGGTAGCCGCCACGCAGGCCGGCCGGTATGTCGTTGCGAAGCTTTGTGAGCCCTTTCACATGGGCCTCGTAGATGATCGTGTCCTCCCAGGGAATATTCGGCCTGTGATCCTGCGATAAGCTGACGGAATGCTCGTCCACCACCACGGACTTCGGCATGCCGCGCGAATTGTCCCGCCGGTCGAACGACAGATCCTGGCGCCGGCTGCCGGGCCGATAGCCGAAATGCGCGTCGCTCCAGACAAGCCGGCCGGCGAGGGCTTTCGCATAAGGATCAATCAGCAGCTTGTGGCTGTTGAAGCGATGTCCGTTCTCCGGATCGTAGGGGCCGTGAACGCGGTATCCGTAGAGTTGTCCGGGCGTGACCTCGGGCAAATAGCCGTGCCACACGTCCTCGGTTCGCTCGGGAAGCGCAACCCGGTCGACCTCGCGCCTTCCTTGACTATCGAAAATGCAGAGTTCGACCTTCTCGGCGTTGGCCGAAAAGAGGGCGAAGTTCGTGCCGCGGCCATCCCAACTGGCTCCGAGGCGAGTGGGCGATCCTTGCAGTACGCGCATCAGCGGGAATCCGGTTGCAAAAAGATGACGGCGAGAGGGGGTATCGTCAGGCGAAGCGTCGGCACCGGCGTATCCGATGCGCTGATCGCGCCGCCATTTCCGACATTGCTGCCGCCATAATGACTGGAATCCGTGTTGAGAATTTCGCGCCAGACGCCGGGAAACGGCACGCGCACGACGTAGTCGTGATAGACATTCGGCGTGAAATTCGCGACGACGAGACATTGCTCGCGCCCGCTTGCGCTCTTGCGCAGCCAGGCGAAAATGCTGCGGCCGGCATCGTCGGTTACGACCCATTCGAAACCGGCCTCATCGCAATCGAGCTGATGCAGCGCCGGCAATTGCCGGTACATCTCGTTCAGATCGCGGATCAGCGACTGGACGCCGCGATGCTTCGGCTGGTCGAGCAGATGCCAGTCCAGCGAGGAATCGTGATTCCACTCCCGCTCCTGGCCGAACTCCGCGCCCATGAATAAGAGCTTCTTGCCGGGATGACCGAACATGAATCCGTAATAGGCGCGCAGATTGGCGAAGCGCTGCCAGTCGTCGCCAGGCATCCGGCCGAGAATGGAGCGCTTCCCGTGTACGACCTCGTCATGCGAGAGCGGGAGGATGAAATTCTCCGAGAACGCATAGTGGAGACCGAATAGAATCTGGTCGTGGTGATGTTTGCGGTGGATCGGGTCCTTGCCGATGTAATTCAACGTGTCGTGCATCCAGCCCATGTTCCATTTGTAGCCAAAGCCGAGGCCGCCGTATTCGATCGGCCGGGACACCTGCGGCCATGCTGTGGATTCTTCCGCGGCGGTGGTCGCATGCGGGAATTTGCTGAAGACTTCCCTGTTGAAGCGGCGGAGGAAATCGATCGCCTCGAGATTTTCCCGCCCGCCATGCTTGTTCGGAATCCAGCCGCCATCGGGGCGGCTGTAGTCCAGATAGAGCATCGAGGCGACGGCATCGACGCGCAGGCCGTCGACGCCGTAGCGATCGAGCCAGAACAGCGCGTTCGAGACGAGAAAATTGACGACCTCGGTGCGTCCGTAATTGTAGATCAGCGTTCCCCAGTCCTGATGCCGTCCCTGCAAGGGGTTTGCGTGTTCGTACAGCGCCGTTCCGTCGAACAGGCCGAGCCCGTGCGGATCGTCCGGAAAATGCCCCGGCACCCAGTCGAGCAGCACGCCGAGGCCCTCGCGGTGGCAGGCATCGACGAAATGCGCAAAGTCGGCCGGCGAGCCGAAGCGACTGGTCGGTGCGAACAGGCCGGTCGGCTGATATCCCCAGGATCCGTCGAAGGGATGTTCGCTGATCGGTAGCAGTTCGATATGCGTGAAGCCGAGATCGCGGGCATAGCGCGGAAGGGTGTCCGCAAGCTCGCGATAACTCAGCCAGTTGTTGCCCTGCTTTCGCCGCCACGAACCCAGATGGACTTCATAGATGGAGATCGGCGCGGAGAGTGCGTTGATCCGTGGATTCGAGCGCACGGGGGCGGCAGAGTTCTGGTCTCGAACACGATGGAGGCCGTTGCCGGACGCAATTCGGCCGCAAAGGCGAGCGGATCGGATTTGAACGGCAGCAAGCGTCCGGAACGGTCCGTGATCGCGAATTTATACCGATCGGTATTTGCCGCGCCCGGCACGAACAGTTCCCAATATCCGCTCCCGCGCACGCGCATCGGATGCCGCCTCGGGTGCCAGGCATTGAAATCGCCGACGACGGAAACAGCCTGGGCATTCGGGGCGAGCACGACGAAGCCGACGCCGGCAATGCCCTCGCTTGCCATCGGGTGAGCGCCGAGCTTGTCATAAAGATGCTGATGCGTTCCCTCGCCCAGCAGATAGAGATCGAAGTCGGTCAGGATCGGCGGAAAGCGATACGGATCGTCGAGTTCGACCGTCTCGCCTCCAAAACGCGCGCGCAAGCGGTAGCACGAGGCATCTGATGAGAGTGCCCCTGCAAATAATCCTCCCTCATGAAGGCGGGCCAGCGGAGCGATGGTTCCGCTGTCATCCACGACGGAAACCTCCGTGGCGTCGGGGAGGAAGGTCCGCACGACATTCCTGCCGTTTTCGCGATGCTTTCCGAGATAGTGAAACGGATCGGAATGCCGTCCGCCGAGAATGGCATAGGCTTCCTCGGGCAGTTTGTTCATGGTTGCTCGTCTCCCAGCGCGCGAAGCGCGCCACTGAGAGCCACCCGCAGCCATTCCGGCCGATGTGCGAGCTCGTACTCGATTTCGTAAAATGCTTTCTCCAGCACAAAGAACTGAAGAACCTTGTCGGCGTCCTCCGAATTCGCGGGCCACAGACGACTGTCCGTCAGGGCCGTCCTGTACGACGTCAGAAACGTATCGACACTCTCGTCGCGCCATTGATCAAGCGCCTGCTGCACCGACGCGCGGTTGTCGGCGGATGCGATCAACGACCGCTCCAGCGCGGCATTCACCGAATAGTCGATCGACCGGATCAGGCCCGCCACGTCCCGCGCGGCTGGGGCTTTCATGCGGCGTTCGGCGAGGGAACGCCTCGGCTCGCCTTCGAAGTCGATGATGAATATGTCGTCCTTCACCACCAGCATTTGACCAAGATGCAAATCCCCGTGGTGCCGGATACACGAAATGTCGGCAGGATTGGCGAGGAGGCCTGCGAGGCGTTCGGGCAATGACGAACGGTGGCGAACGACCGCTTCGATCAAGCGCGCATCTGCCTCCGTTCCCCTGAATTGTTCGAGCCGGGCCATGGTTCGATCGGCGCGGGACAGCAGCATATCGATCCAGCCATCCGTATCGGTTCGCGTCGCGACGCGCGGCGCAAAATCCTCCACATCGTGGCGGCTGCCGAGCGCCATGTGCATTTCAGCGACGCGTTTGCCGGTCTGCATCATGTAGCGCTGATAGGCTGCTTTCTCGTCCTCTGCCGGGGTCGTCTCGTCGGTGGCGATCAGACTTTCTCCCTCGATGAACCGGTCGAGCGCGGCGGCGCTCAACGTCCATGCATCGCCCTGATTTTCGACGAAGGCGTGAACGATTGCCACCGCGCTCTGGGTGTCGGCGCCCGTCAGTTCGATACTTCCGAGCAGTGCCGGCGTGTTGGCGAAGCCGGCAACGTCGGTAAGAAAGCGGCCGACCTCAATCTCCGGATTCAGTCCGCTCTCGATCTTCCGGTAGACCTTCACGACATATCGGTCGTCCACGAGTGTCGTCGAATTCGTCTGTTCGGTCTCGACGGCCCGGACATTGCTGATCGGCCCCTCTGGGATCGTCTTCAGCCGTTCGGTCGGCTTGAAATCGACCTGATATCCGCCTTCGCTTGAAGAAATGGAGCGCCGCAAGTCGGACAGCAGCTTGGAGATAAACTGATGCTCCGTTGCGACATCGACCAGCGTTCCTTCGCGCGCGCCGCGGCGGACGGCGGCGAGTGTTCTCGGATTGGGCTGGCTGCGATCCAGCCGGTCGGCCGTGATCCGCACCGGCATGGCATACCGTCCGCTCTCGCCGCGAATGGTCGCATCGAACAACACCAGCCAGGGTCGCGACTCCCTCTCGTGCGAGAGCGGAACGGCGGCATGCATCGTCGTCGAGATCGCCTGGGGCGAGCGTTCGGGAAACCATCGCGCACGCGCGAGAAATGCCGGGAGCACCTCGCGTTCGAAAATTCCCCTCGTTCGCATCAGTGTTTCCCACGTCGCGCCGGTCGGAATCACCAATGTGTGAAAATCGGGAGAAACGGTCGGTGCGACGTTTTGTGAGACTGGCCGTTCCTTCAATTCGAACCAGTAAAAGCCGTAAGGGCCAAGCGTGACGAGATAGGGAAGTTCCCCGATATCGGGAAACGCAGTTCGTCCCATCAATTCGAGCGGGAAGCGTCCCTTCCACTGCGACAGGTCGAGTTCGGTCGCCTGCGCAGCGCGTGAAAGATTCGCCACGCACAGAATGACCTCGCCGCCATGCATCCGCAGATACGCCAGCACTGCGTTGTTGGACGATCGCACGAATGCCATCGTCCCGCGACCGAAAGCCTGCGTCGATTTGCGGACCGCAATCAGCTTCTTCATCCAGTTAAGCAGGGATGAAAGGCTGCGCGATTGCGATTCCACATTGACGGACTCATAGCCGTAAACCGCGTCCATCACCGGCGGCGCGTAAAGCCGTGCCGGATCGCAGCGCGAGAAGCCGCCATTGCGGTCGGGTGTCCATTGCATCGGCGTACGCACGCCGTTCCGGTCGCCAAGATAGATGTTATCGCCCATGCCGATTTCGTCGCCGTAATAGATGATCGGCGTTCCCGGAAACGACATCAACAACGAGTTCATCAACTCGATCTTGCGCCGGTCATTGTCCATCAGCGGCGCCAGACGCCGTCTGATTCCGAGATTGATGCGGGCGCGCGGATCGACGGCATAAGTAGACCACAGATAGTCCCGCTCGATATCGGTGACCATTTCGAGCGTCAGCTCATCATGGTTTCGGAGGAACATCGCCCACTGGCAGTTGTTCGGAATGTCCGGCGTCTGCCTCAGAATGTCGACGATCGGAAAGCGGTCTTCCTGCGCGATCGCCATGTAGATACGCGGCATCAGCGGGAAATGATAGGCCATGTGGCATTCGTCGCCGCTGCCGAAATATTCCTGTACATCCTCCGGCCATTGGTTGGCCTCCGCTAGCAGCAGCTTGCCTTTGGCGTAGCTATCCAGCTCCGCGCGCAGCTTCTTGATGACGGCATGTGTTTCGGGAAGATTTTCGTTGGACGTCCCCTCGCGCTCGCAAAGATAGGGAATGGCGTCGAGCCGGAAGCCGTCGACGCCGGCGTCGAGCCATCGCTTCATCACCTGTACGACAGCGCTGATGACGCGCGGGTTGTCGAAATTCAGGTCCGGTTGATGGGAGAAGAAGCGATGCCAATAATAGCCCTTCGCCTCCGGGTCCCACGTCCAGTTCGACTTCTCCGTGTCCGTGAAGATGATTCGCGTGAGGCTGTAGCGCTTGTCCGTATCGCTCCACACGTACCAATCCCGCGCCGAGGAGCCTTTCGGGCTGCGACGCGCGCGCCGGAACCAGTTGTGCTGATCTGACGTATGATTGATGACGAGTTCGGTGATGACGCGCAAGCCTCGCTTCTTCGCTTCGACGATGAAGCGCTTGAAATCCTTCATCGTGCCGAAATCCGGATGCACGGATCCGTAGTCGGAAATATCGTATCCGTCGTCGCGGCCTGGAGAGGGATAGAACGGCATCACCCAGAGCGTCGTGACGCCGAGTTCCTGCAAATAGTCGAGCTTGCCGGTCAAGCCTGCGAAATCGCCGATCCCGTCATTGTTGCTGTCTGCGAACGCCTTGACGTGCAACTGATAGATGATCGCGTCCTTGAACCAGAGATCGTCGTTCGGGTCGAACTGTCCGGTATGAACAGGAGCAAGTTGATTCATCGGATTTCTCAGGAAAGGCAGCGAAAGAGGATGGCGGGATCTCGCGCGGGGTCGATCCGCACATGGATGCCTCCCCATTCGACGGCGCGGCGTTCGCAGGTGAACAGGTTTTCAAGCGCCAAGGGCGCCTTCCGTTCCCTCTCGGCTGTCGTCATCTCTACGTCTGATAGCGACAGCCAGAATTCCTGCACGTCGCGCGTCAATGAAATCGCGCCGACAACGACATTGTCGGCTGTCGCATCGCTTTTTACGAAAGCGATGACATTATTGTTATTTATCGTCAGAAAGCGCAGATTGCTGGTCTGCTGAAGCGCGGGATTGGCGCGCCGGACTTGGTTGATCGCGGAAATATAGGGCTTGATGTTGCCGGGCTGATCCCAGTCGCGGGTTTTGATCTCGTACTTTTCGGAGTCGAGATATTCCTCCCGTCCAGGAATCGGCTGGTGTTCAAGCAGTTCAAAGCCGTTATAGATTCCGTAATTGCCGGACAGCATCGCGGCGAGCGCGAGCCGCGCCTTGAACATCCAGGCTTCTCCGCCCTGAAGATGATAGGGAAGGATGTCAGGCGTACTGACGAAGAAATTCGGCCGATAGAAGTCGCGTTCGGGATAGCCCGTCAGTTCGTTGAGATACTGCTCGATCTCCCATTTCTGCGTGCGCCAGGTGAAATAGGTGTACGACTGGGTGAAGCCGAGCTTGGCGAGTCCCTTCATCAGCTTCGGGCGCGTGAATGCCTCCGAGAGGAAAATCACTTCGGGGTCACGGGTCTGCACCTCGTGAATCAGCCATTCCCAGAAATTCAGCGGCTTCGTATGCGGATTGTCGATCCGGAAGATGCGGACGCCATGGTCGACCCAGAACAGGATGACGTCGCGCAGCGCGTTCCACAGCGATCCGGCGTCGTCGCAACCGAAATCAGGATTGACGATATCTTCGTATTTCTTCGGCGGATTCTCGGCGTATCGCATCGAGCCGTCGGGGCGCTTCTTGAACCATTGCGGATGCGCGGTAATCCACGGGTGATCGGGTGAACATTGAACCGCGATATCGAGCGCGACCTCGAGACGGTGGGAGGCGCATGCTTCGACCAGGGCCTTGAAGTCGTCGAGCGTGCCGAGTTCGGGGTGAACCGCGGTGTGGCCGCCATCGCGCGATCCGATCGCGTAGAAACTGCCCGGATCGCCCGGAGATGCCTTCAGCGAATTGTTGCGACCCTTGCGATTGGTGACGCCGATTGGATGGATCGGCGTGAAATAGAGGACATCGAATCCCATCGCGGCGATGTCCGGCAGCCTGTCGATGCAGTCGCGGAATGTGCCGTGTTGTACCTGAATCTTGCTTTGGCTGCGCGGGACCATCTCGTACCACGCGCCATGGATCGCTCGCTCGCGATCGATCATCAGCGGATACACGCGAGAGCGCGTCAGGTCTGGCCGTTCCTGGCTGGACCGAAGCAACCCGGAGAGTTTGCTTTCGAGCAGCGCGCCGGCATCTCCGGACGCCAGATAGACATCCAGCTGCCTTCGGATGGTTTCGGTCGTCTTATCATCCGCAGTGATCGGCTGCGCCAGCAGGGCGGCGCCTTCATGCGCATCGAGCAATATGTCAACGCCTGCATCGATCTTCGACTGCACGCCGTGCCGCCAGGTCGCATAAACGTCGGTCCATGCTTCGATGGCATAGACGTAGCGGCCGGGTTGCGACGGCGTGAAGCGGCCGACCCAGCGGTCGTTCTCGTGAAGCTGCATCGGGGTTCGACGCCAGATAGATGCGTTCTCGGGACGCCAGATCAAATCAGCGGCAACGATATCGTGGCCGGCGCGGAAGATATCCGCCCAAATGTCGATCGTTTGATTGACCGGCCGCTTGACAGGATAGCGGCCGCCTTCAATCGCCGGGTAAACACCCTCGATCAGAAAGGAACCAGCCGTTGCACCGCATTCGCCGGCCCGCAAAGGCAATCTCTTCTGCGCCGACACAGACATTTACCACTCATCCGTTGATGGATCTCACGGAATTAAGGCGTCTGCACCAGTAAAGTTCCAACGGAACCAATGTTCGGAACGCAGCGTTTGTCCAATCTCGGGCGGCGGTGCCATCAGCGGGAAATGCAAATTGACTCAGGACGCGCGCCGCGTCGGCCTCATTCTTCAATATTATGATGCGTATGGACAACTCCAGTCGCTTTCTCTCGAGACGATGAATCGTGTGCTTAAGGCTTTGCCTTCGCTGCATCCGGATCAGGTGTCCACGCCGATCGTTCATCGCATCGGACAATCCAGCGAACCGCCGATGCACGACGGGATCGATTGCGATGGAGGATGGAGCCTGTGTCAGGGCGATCGTGAGATCGCTTCAGGCAATCGTTTCGATGATCGCTTGCGAACATTCGATGATCTGTCGCCCGGTACCTACGAACTGCGGCTTTCAGAAGATGCGCCGTCGCGTCTCGTTCTCGTCGTCCCGCCAAAATCCTACGAGGGAGAGTTCGATCGCGTATGGATTCTTGCGATCCAACTCTACAGTCTTCGCTCGGAGAAAAACTGGGGGATCGGTGATTTCTCCGACCTGAGCACGCTGCTTTCATTGGCGAGAGATATCGGCTGCGCCGGCATCGGCCTTAATCCGTTGCATGCGCCCTGCGATGATCCGTCTGGCGACGTCAGTCCCTATGCGCCCGACAGCAGGCTTTTCCTGAACCCGATCTACATCGACGTGACGGCCGCGCCGGGATACATCGCCGCTGAACGAGGAGTGATGGAGGCCATTGCCCGCGAGAAGCGGAGCGAACTGATCGATCATGGCACCGTGTGGCGCATCAAGCGGGATGCCTTGCAGCGGTCGTTCCAGCGATTTCTGGCTGATCCGGAGGAAACGCAGCGTGCCGCCTTCGACCGCTTCAAGCGCGAGCGCGGGGATCTGCTTGCACGCTTCAGTTATTTTCAGGCGATGCGCAGGGTGGATGCGCGCCCCTGGTGGGAATGGCCCGAGGAGCAACGGAATCCGGACGACGAACGTCTTGCGGAAACGACCACGGAACGCGAGTTCGTCGCTTATCTGCAATGGGTGGCGCACGAACAGCTTCAGGCATGCTCGGACCTCGCGGATCGAACAGGTCTTGCCGTCGGGCTGTATCTTGATGTTGCTGTCGGTGTGCGCGCCGACGGATTCGATGCCTGGCTGGAGCGGGACGCGATCGCGCGCGGGCTTTCCATTGGCGCTCCTCCGGACCTTCTGAATATGGCCGGGCAGGATTGGGGCCTCGCGGGCTTCAACGGTCCGGGATTGATCGCCAGACAATTCGAGCCGTTTCGTGCGATGATCGAGGCATCGGCACGCTATGCCGGCGCCATCCGCATCGATCATGTGATGGGCCTGGCTCGGCTGTTCGTTGTGCCGGCAGGGATGCAGCCGCGCGACGGAGCGTATGTCGAAATGCCGCTTGAGCCGCTGCTCGCAATCACCGCGCGGGAGAGCCAGACGTGTCGCTGCATCGTCATCGGCGAGGACCTCGGGACCGTGCCTGAGGGATTTCGCGAGCGGCTGGAGGAGTGGGGCGTCTGGTCCTATCAGGTGATGATGTTCGAGCGCGATGCGGAGGGACGATTCCACCAGCCGGAAGATTTCAAGAAAAATGCCCTGGTGACGTTCAACACGCACGACCTGCCGTCCTATGCCGGATGGCGGCATTCCCACGATCTTCACGTCAAGCGGGCGATCGGCATCGATCCCGGCGAAAGCGACGACGCGCGATCGTTTGCGATTTCCGCGCTTGATCTTGCGCTGACGCAGAATGGGTTTTCTCCTGCCGATTTTTCCTCGGTGACAGAATTTCTCGGCCGCGCGCCCTCGCGCATCCTGTCGGTATCGCTCGACGACGTTGTCGGAGTCGCCGAGCAGATCAACGTTCCGGGGACCACGGACAGCCATCCCAATTGGCGCCGGCGGCTGCCGGTCACTCTCGACGGACTGCGGGAATCGGGTGAGCTCATGCATATCGCCGCGGTTCTCGCAGAACGGCGTCAGCCCTAGATCGCACCTGACATTTGGAACGCGGGCCGATCATGGAGCGTTTGCGCCATGTCGGCGGCGATTGTCGCGAGCAATGTCGAGAACATGTCATGAAAAGCAGGCTGGTGTCCGAAACGTCCGACCCGAGAATATATGTTGTCGTTCTGGACGAAGGCGAGGAAGCCATCGAGGTTTTGACGGATTTCGTCCGGGCGGAGGGGCTGACGGGGGCGTCCCTGACGGCGATCGGTGCATTCGAGAAGGCGGTCGTCGGCTGGTTCGATCTCGCGCGCAAGACCTACAAGCGCATCCCGGTGACCGAGCAATGCGAGGTACTCTCCGCCATCGGCGATGTGGCGGTCGACGATCAGGGACGTCCAAGCTTGCATGTTCACGCCGTGCTCGGTCTTGAGGATGGCGGAACGCGCGGAGGCCACCTGATCGAGGGGAAGGTCCGCCCGACGCTTGAGGTGATCTTCACCGAAACGCGCGCCACGATTCGCCGCAGGAAGCGTGACGATCTCGGAATTGCCCTGATCGATCTTTCAGCGGATTGATATCGTCGCATGGCCAGGCTCTGGACGATCTTCAAAACCTCCATCCTGTCGTTCATCGCGCATGGCGCGCTCAGCCGGGGCGCGGCGATTTCCTTCTACACCGTAACGTCCATGTCGCCGATTCTGCTGATCGTCGTCGGCGTCGCCGGTCTGGCGTTCGGGCAGGAGGAGGCCAGAAACAGCATCATCGGCGAGCTTCGCGGCGTGATGGGGCCTCAGAGCGCCGAGCTTGTGCAATCCATCCTGATGAAGGCCAGTGATCCCGCCTCCGGCATTGCCGCCACGACCTTCGGCTTTCTGATGGTCATTGCGTCGGCGTCCGGCGTGTTCGGCGAAATGCAGGCGGCCCTGAACCAAATCTGGGAGGCGAAGCCGCCGCGAGGAACGCTTCTGTCGATGGTGCGCGCGCGCGTCGCGAGCCTCGGGCTTGTGGCCGCACTCGGCTTTCTTCTGATCGTTTCGCTGACCGCGAGCGCGGCTCTGACGGCGCTCGGACATTACGGCAGATCCTATGTCGCAGCGATGCCGCTGATGCTGATGATCCTGAATGGCCTGATGTCCGTTGCGATCTTCACGCTGCTTTTTGCCGCGATCTACAAGGTGCTTCCGGATGTCGAAATCGCATGGCGGGACACGATCGTCGGAGCTTTCGTGACGGCGGCGATGTTCACCTTCGGCAAGTCCCTGATCGGCTGGTATCTCGGAGCGGCCGCGCCGAGTTCGGGATACGGTGCAGCCGGATCGCTGCTCGTTATCATGCTCTGGACCTATTACTCCGCGCAGATCTTCCTGTTCGGCGCCGAAGTTACGAAGGTCATTGCGGATCGGCGACCGACGAACCCCCAGCGTCGCGGCAACGCCTCCGTTCGTTGATCGCTACTGGCGCATGCGAGGGTGGAAAATCTCCGGGACTCGCTTCGTCAGCCCAAGTTGGCGCTCAACAGGAGAGAAGCTCGCCAGTGAGGCGTGCCTGGCAACGGGCAGCGGAATCAGTCGGCGACAAATGCATGATCGCGTCATCTCCTGAGATTGTTGAAACGTTCTGTTCGTGCTGAGGCGTTTGGATCAGTGAGATACTCGACCGCTCAAGACTCGCAAGCCTGTAGGATTCTCGGCGTTACTCGAAATGCGCTATTCAAGCCGAAGGGAAATCGAGCGGCTCAAACGATCGAATCTCCCGGAGCAGGATATCCGCCATTTTCGTCAATCGCGCGCCGGAGATGCTGTCGACATGATAGACGGCGGAAACGGCTGCGCTGACCTCGCCGCGAGCATTCCGGATGACCGTTCCTATTCCGAAAGTGTTATGAATTACGCCCTGGTTGATGCCATAGCCCGTTTGTCGTGCATTCTTGACTGCCTGCAACACTGCTGACGTGCTTGTGTGGTATTCGGCATAGCGCTCCGAATTCGAAAGGGCGATCGCGCGCGCTTGCGTGGGGGACATCGTCGCCAGAATCGCGACGCCGGCTGCGCCGATGCCCAGCGGGTAACGAACGCCTTCATCGACGCCGGTCTCCGTGACGCTTCCGGAAACGATCCGTTTGATGCCGATAATATCGTTCATCAACGGCAGATAGGCGTAAATAATCGCGGACATCTTCCGCGCCAGCGTTTCCATCAGGCTCGTGAGCCGCGGCTGGATTCCGCCATAACGTGTTGCGTCCATCAGGGCATGCACCTGCACGCCAAGATAGTAGCGTTTGCTGAAGCGATCGAAAATCACCATTCCGTTCCATGCAAGCGCGTTCAGCAGACGATGGGCGGTGGCAATATGAAGCCCGGTTTCGGCAGTCAATTCCTTCAACCGGATGCCGTGCGCATTGTTCCGGCCCACAACGGCCAGCAGGTTCATTGCACGATGGATTGCCTGCGCGCCCTTCGGCTCGCTGGTGTCGCTTGCTTCAACCAATGCCGGCATCCGGCAGAATCTCCCGTGTGGTTCCTGATTGTCGCAGTGAACCATTCGAACGCCAAGCAACATTTGGCAGTCTTGACCGCATCTCACAATATGGTATTTTACTATCATAATATGATAATAAGCGCTGGGAGCAAGGATGGCGGGCGCGTTGGATGGCCAGAAAAGTCTGGAAATTGGCCAGCGGATCGCAGGCCCGTTCTGCAAGATCGTTCTGTCTGATCTCGGTGCCGATGTGATCGCGGTGGAGCGTCCCGGACGTGGGGGCGACCGGCGCCATTCTCCGCTTTTAGCCGGTTGCGGCGCAGCCGTTGTGCGAGCGGCTTTGCCGCATTCGGCCATCTGAGGGGAAACGTCCGTGCCAATCCGTATCGATGCTGTCGGACAGACGCGGAGCACCGAAACCCGAATTACGGCTCGCGATGTTCTGGCTTATGCGGCGGTTCTTGGATTCGATAACGAAGAATGTCTCGATGACGCCCGGTCTGCTGGCCTTGTTGTCGTGCCCATGTTCTGCACCAGGCTGGAGTGGATCCTGGTCGGTGACGATCAGCGTGCATCGTCGCTGGGCCTGACGCTGTCTGAACGGAGGCGAGGGGTCCATGCACTACAGGATTCCCGCTTCCTGCATCCCTTGCGGGTTGGCATGAATGTGCGATCCACCAGCCGCAATGAATATATGCGGCAGACCGGGGCCGGCACTTTTGTCTTGACGAGTTTTGAGCACCGCGAGGTGGAAACCGGCGATCTGCTTATCAAGTCTTGGTCGGGATCGATATTGCGTGGCATCGATCTTGGCCAGCCCATGGCCGGAGAAGTTCCTGCCGATTTCATCGAGGCGGGAGCCGCCGACGACCAGGGCCGGTCGCGTGACGTTTTTCTGCCGCGAACGCTGCCGCATGTTTATTCGGAGTGTGCGGAAATTTGGAATCCGATTCACACCGAGCGGGCTGTGGCCCTGGCGGCAGGGCTGCCCGATATTCTCGTTCACGGCACGATCACCTGGGCAATCAGCGCACGGGAAGTGTTGGCCGCGACGGGCTGTGGTTTGCTCGCGATGCGCCGACTGTCGGCTCGCTTCCGCAATATCGTCCTCCCGGGCACGTCAATCGCCGTAAACTTTGGAGCGTTGGGGGCGGATGGCGGCATCTCCTTCTCAACGTTCAATTCGGACGGACAGCAGGCTCTGGCCAACGGGCTTGTCGAGATCGATCGCAATCGGATCTCAAGATAAGGCGGCTGCCGGCGATGGATTACATCCTGCGACGCCTGTTTCACGGTGCCCTGACGCTTCTCGCGGTCACGGTGGTCGTGTTTGCGTTGTCGCGGCTGAGCGGCGACCCACTGTCACTCATCATGGACCCCGCCGCGACTGCTGCCGATCGTGCCGCCGAATTGACGCGGCTTGGCCTCGACCGGAGTTACATCGAACAATATCTGATTTTTCTCGCAAACGCCGTGACCGGTGATTTCGGAGAATCGATTTTCTACAAGGCGCCCGCCTTCGACGTTTTTATGCAGTATCTGCCGGCGACGCTCGAACTCAGCCTCGTCGCGCTTCTCGTCTCGGCCGCCATCGCAATTCCGGCCGGCGTTCTCTCCGCCGTCTACAAGGGCAGCATTTTCGATACGGCAGCCAAAGGCTTCGCCTTGACGGGGCAATCCGCGCCGATCTTCTGGATCGCACTGATGCTCGTGCTTGTCTTCTCCGTCACGCTCGGCTGGTTGCCGACATCAGGCCGTGGAGGACTCTCGCATCTTATTCTGCCTGCGGTGACGCTGGGCTGGTACAGCAACGCCTTCCTCATGCGCGTGACCCGATCGAGCATGCTGGACGTGCTCGATGCGGACTATATCCGGCTGGCGCGACTCGAAGGACTGCCCGAGCGGCGGATCGTCTGGGTCCATGCCCTGAAGAACGCCGCGACGACGATCACGACGCTGGGGCTGATGACAATCAGTCTCGTGACCGGCGCTGTCGTCACCGAAACGGTCTTTGCATGGCCGGGTGTCGGTAGATTGATCGTCGAGTCGATCTTCCACCGGATTTTCCGGTCGTTCAGGCCGCCGTAACCGTCATCGCCGTGATGGTGATTTTCATCAATCTCGCCGTCGATCTCATCTATGCGTGGATCGACCCGCGAGTCCGGCTGAGCTGATTGTGATGGATACAGCCATTCCGAACGACAGATTGAACAAGGGCGGCATCGGCCGTGCATTTGCCCTGGCTCGCAGACTTCCGCTGCTGTCGATTACGATTATTGCCGTCGCATTGCTGGCAGCCATTCTCGCGCCATGGATCGCGCCTTACGATCCGACGGCCGTCGATCTGCTCAGACGTTTCGCTCCGCCCGTATGGATGGATGGCGGGACATCCAACCACCTCCTCGGGAGCGACGATCTAGGTCGCGACGTCCTGAGCCGACTGATTTGGGGCGCGCGCGTTTCGATGCTCGTCGCAATTGCATGCGTCGTCTCGGACGCAATTCTCGGCACGGTGATCGGCATTGCCGCAGGATATATGGGCGGCCGCGTCGACAGCGTATTGATGCGGATTGCGGATATCCTGCTTGCCTTGCCCTATCTTCTGATCGCTCTCGTCGTCGTGAGCGTGGTCGGTGCGAGTCTCGTCAACGTGATCCTGATTATCGTTGTGCTCCGCTGGGCAGCACTCTCCAGAATTGTGCGCGGCGAGGCGATGATGCTGAAGCAGCGCGAGTTCGTGTCGCTGGCGAAAGTCGCAGGGATGAAGCCGGTGCGCATCATGTGGCGCCACATTCTTCCTAACGTCATGAACTCGGTTGTTGTAGTTTCGACCCTCGGCGTGGGTGCAGTCATCCTTTTCGAATCCGTGCTGAGCTTTCTTGGCGTCGGGGTTCCGCCGCCATCGCCGTCCTGGGGCGGTATGGTGGCCGACGGCCGCAATTATCTGACCAGCGCGTGGTGGGTTTCGCTGTTTCCCGGACTGGTGATTACGGCTGTCTGTCTGGCGGCAAATCTATGCGGCGATTGGCTGCGCGAAGTGCTGGACCCGAAATCCAATCTACGCTGACGAGAATGACAACGTCAGAAGATCAGGGGAGGGAATGCAATGGAAGGTGTTGGAAAAGCGGTGAGGCTGTTTGCGGCGGCGTCGATCTTCGTCCTTGCAGTGACGGCATCGGCATTTGCGCAGACCCGCATGACCATTGCGATCAACACGCTCGGTCCTGAGACGTGGTGGCCGCAGGATATCGCAAACAACAAGTATCTTACGGGAACGATCGGCGATCCGCTGGTGCGTCTGGTGTTGCCTTACAAGCTGGAGCCGGCGCTCGCCTCGTCATGGAAGGTGTCCGATGACGGGCTTACCTACGAATTCGTTGTCCGCAACGATGTGTATTTCCACGACGGCAGCAAGCTGACGGCGGAGGATGCCGCCTTCACTCTCGCGCCCGAGAATGCCCAGAACTACGTCGGCTTCTCTCGCATGAAGAATGGCAACCTGCTGTCGGTCGAGGCGCAGGGTGATCGCGTCATCATGAAGCTCAAGGAAGCCATTCCGTTTATGATTGACGGCTACATTTCGCGCATTGCGATTCGTCCGAAAGCCTATTTCCAGCGCGTTGGCGTCGAGGGATTCAATAAGAATCCGATTGGAACCGGGCCTTTCAAGGTCGTCGAACACGTCAAGTCGCAATATGTGAAGATGGTCGCCAATGACGCCTATTTTGGCGGAAGGCCGAAAGTGGATGAGCTGATCTGGCGTGTCGTGCCGGAGCCGGCGACCCGGCTGGCCATGCTGCGTAAGGGCGAGGCGGACATCACGTATAACGAACTCGGGGCGAGCACGGGCGAATTGCAGCGCTATGGCCTGCGCGCCGTCTCGTTCGGCCTTCCGCGGCAGAGCGTACTCGTCTTCAATCATCTTCTTCGGAAGGAAAATCTTCCGAGTCGCTTCTCGGATATCCGCGTACGTCGGGCGCTGACGATGGCGGTGGATCGTGACGCCGTTTCGAACGCGATCTATTTCGGCAAGGACAGGGCCGGTGCCTTGCTCATCATGCCGCGCGATACGCCGTCGCTCGATCCGAAATACCAGCCGCTCCCCTATAACGAGGCTGACGCAAAGCGATTGCTTGCGGAGGCGGGTGTCGGCTCGGGCTTCAAGGTCGATCTGTATGCGCCGAACAATCTCAAGGATCTTGCGGTCCTGCTGGTATCCTACTGGCAGCGTATAGGTGTCGATGCGAAGCTCAATCTGCTCGATCCCGCATCGCTCAACAATGCGTGGTTCAATCGCACTTTGTCCGGTGACAGCATTATTCTGTCGCAGATTCTGGCAAATGGTGTCGCCAGCCTGGTGTATCTCGATCCGGCTGCGCAGGTCGTCACATACTATAGCCCGCAGACCGATGCGCTGCGCCAGCAAGGCACCGCCATCGTCGATCCTGCCAAGCAGGATGACTGGTTCCTTCGCGTGTTCGCTCCGAAAATGGATGAACTCTACCCCGTCCCGGTCATTCTCGAAGGCCGTGATGGCGTCTTCGGCTTCGGTCCTCGCGTGAAGGAATGGAGCAAGTTTGAAGCGCATGCAATGGGCTTCCAGTGGCTCTCGCCACAGTGACGACGAGCGCAGCTGTCGTGAGCGCCATCCCGGAGAATCCCGCTTCGACATCCCAGCCCTTGCTGGAGGTGAAGGACCTGCGCACGCACCTGTTCACTCGCAAGGGTGTCGTCAAGGCGGTGGATGGGGTGAGCTTCAGTGTCCGCTCCGGCGAGACCCTCGGCATTGTCGGCGAATCCGGATCGGGAAAGTCGATGACGGCGCTCTCGATCCAGAGGCTGCTGCCAAAACCGACGGGACATATTGTGGGCGGAGACATCCGTCTCGCGGGCGAGGACCTGCTGGCGAAGTCGGAACGCGAGATGTCCTCCATACGGGGACGCCAGATGGCGATGATTCTTCAGGATCCGATGTCATCGCTGAATCCGGTGCTCACGATCGGCCAGCAATTGTCCGATCCATTGCGAGCCCACCGCAGGCTGTCGGCCTCGGATATCCGAAACGCCATCAGGCGCCTGCTTGACATGATGCGCATCCCGGCGCCGGAAACGCGCATCAATGACTATCCGCATCAGATGAGCGGAGGAATGCGACAGCGTATTGTCGGGGCGATCGCGCTGTCGTGCGAACCCAGGCTCCTTATTGCGGACGAGCCGACAACGGCGCTCGACGTCACCGTTCAGGCGCAGTATCTGCAATTGCTGCGGGATTTGCAGGCTAGGCTTCAACTCGCCATCATCATGATTACCCATGATTTCGGTGTCGTCGCCCGCATTTGCGACCGTGTCGCGGTCATGTATGCCGGACGCATTGTCGAAACGGCGAGCACAGGTGAACTTTTTGATCGCCCGGCGCACCCCTACACGCGCGCGCTCATGCAATCGATGCCAAGTCTTGATCGGCAATTCGATCGATTGCCTGCGATCGAGGGGCAGCCGCCCGATCTCCGGAAGCCGATGACCGGTTGCCGCTTCGCGCCCGCTGCCCTCATGCCTCCGCCATCTGCCGGGAGCAGTATCCGGAGCCCGTGATCGTTGCAAAGGGACATGTTGTTCACTGCTGGCACGCCGATCGGTTGCAGGAGACGCCATGAGCGATATCTTGCTCTCCGTTGTGAACGTATCCCGTCATTTCAAGGTTAGCCACCGTGAAGGGTTGCGGCGGCGCTCGGCTACAGTGAAGGCGGTTGATGACGTCAGCTTCGATGTCGGCACGGGAGAAACATTCGGTCTCGTCGGAGAATCCGGTTGCGGCAAGACGACGACGTCCCGTCTGGTCCTGCTGCTCGAACATCCGGATGCAGGCGAGGTTCGTTTTGCCGGTGAAGACATTCATGCATTGCGCGGCGACGCTCTGCTGAAATATCGCCTTTCTGTGCAAGCGGTGTTTCAGGATCCCTATAGTTCACTCAGTCCGCGCATGCGCGTCAGCGACATTATTACCGAACCGATGGAAGCAACGCGGCGGCTGTCGGCGCGTGAGCGCAAACAGGAGGCAGGGCGGCTGCTGGACATGGTGGGGTTGCGAGCGGATGCCGCCGATCTCTATCCGCACGAATTCTCCGGCGGACAGCGGCAGCGTATCGCGATCGCGCGGTCGCTTTCGACCAATCCGCGGCTCATCGTGTTGGATGAGCCAGTTTCTGCGCTCGACATCTCGATCCGTGCCCAGATCATGAATCTGCTGCGGAATATTCAGGATCGAACGGGTGTTAGCTTTCTGCTGATCGCCCACGATCTTGCGGTCGTCCGGCATATGAGCCGCCGAGTAGGCGTCATGTATCTCGGCAAGCTGGTGGAGATGGGGGACAGCGACGAACTATATGCGCAGCCGTTGCATCCTTATGCGAAGGCTCTACTCGCTGCGGGTGCGCCGATCCATCCGTCTGAGCGTGATAAAGAGATCGTTCTTGGTGGTGAATTGCCGAGCCCGCTCAACCCGCCTTCAGGTTGTCATTTCAGAACCCGATGCGCGATGGCAATGCCGAGATGCAGTGAGGAGATCCGTATCTGAAACAGATCGGACGTCGATCCGTCGCATGCCATCTCTATAGTGAATAGGTTTCACGAGAGAGCAGTTTAAGCGGGAGGTCTCTTGCTCGCGCTCCTTGCGCGAATCCTGCCGACGATCACGTCCTGATCGTCGGTGCCAGTCGAGCAGAGCACCAATCGCGTGTATGAGAATATACAGCGGTTGATGAACGATGTCGCAAAAGATGAGTTGAAGGTTGTCGTAGACAGGGCATTTCCTCTCTCCGACGCCGCTGTCGCGCATGCATACATTGAAAGCAGCGGCGGCTGTCGGAAGAGTATTGCTTTGGAGCGCGGCGTGCTGAGCGGCCGCGCGTGCCGGGTGATTGGCCGCGCACTTCACTCCGCGATGTAACGTTGGCGGTGGATTGCTAGCTGCTGCACCGGCAGCAAGACGCATCAATCCAGATCGGGCTGAGACACAATGTCTTATCTGTTTGGACCGATTCTATATAAGTACATATAGTTTTTACTGTACGGCATCACTCGACTTTAATTCGAGTGGGGCAGCAATGAAGCGAGAAGTTTCGAACAGCGATTCGGCATCACATGGCGACAAGGTTGGAGCTACTTATCCAGCCACTTCGCCGAGAGATAACGATCGCTACGCACGGGGAATGCTCGGGACCGCGGCGATCGGAATCGCGTCGTTCATGCTGGCGCCGGAAGGGGCTTTCGCCCAGCAGCAACAAGGCGCAACCTCGCTTCCATCGGTGACTGTCGACGAGCCGCGTGCGCGTCGTTCAACCCGGACTCAGCCCGTCCGGCAGGCCGCGCCGCGCCGCGCGGCAGCGCCCGTCGCTCCGCGACCAGTGGAGGCTCCGCAGGTCGGACAGCCAGGAAATAGCTACACATCGCGGACCGCGTCTTCGCCGAAGCAGACGGCGCCGCTCATTGACACGCCGCAGACGGTCACCGTCGTTCCGCAGGCCGTCATTCGCGAACAAGGCGCGCGCAACCTGACGGAAGTGTTGAGAAACACGCCGGGCATTTCGTTCGACGCCGGAGAGAACGGATTCTCCACCTCCACCAACAATTTCAAGCTGCGCGGCTTCGATAGCAGCGGCAATGTCTTCTTCGATGGCGCGCGTGATTCAGGCTCGTATACGCGCGATGTGTTCAACGTCGAACGGGTCGAGGTTTTCAAGGGCGCGACGGCCGACAATGGCCGCGGCGGTGCCGGCGGATATGTGAATCTCGTGAGCAAGGTGCCGTGGCTTCAGAATGTCGGTTTCGCCGAAGTCAGCCTCGGATTCGACGAACACGGATCGCGGTTGCAGAAGCGTGCGACCGCCGATCTGAACTATGTCGTCACGCCGACAACGGCGGTTCGCCTGAACGCGATGGTTGAAGACAGCGGAATTCCCGGCCGCGATCTCGCGCTGAACAGGCCGTGGGCTGTTGCGCCGTCCGTTGCATTCGGCCTTGGAACGGACCTGCGCGTGTATCTTTCCTACGAACATCTGTCGCGTCGGGATCGTCCGGATTGGGGCGTGCCCGGCGCCTCGATTTCCGGAATGGCCAATTACAATCCGATCGCGGGCGCGGCGCGATGCCTTCTACGGGCTGCGTTCCGACTTCGACAATGTCGAGAGCAATGTCGGGCTGGCGCGTGTCGAATACGACATCGCGAAAAACATCACGTTCAGCAACCAGACGCGGGTGGCGCATCTGAATCGCGATTCGCAATTCACCGTGCCGACGGGCTTTACGGCGGCGACGGGCGTTGTGAGCACGCAGCGGCAGTTCTATTCCCGCGAGAACATGTCGGTCACGAATCTGAGCAACCTGACCGCCAAGTTCAACACCGGTACGGTCGAACACAGCCTGTCCGCCGGCCTCGATCTGGCGCACGAGGATTCCAACGCGGATCGCTTCGGCACACAGAACACGACCACCAATATCTTTAATCCGAATCCGGATCGGGCGATTGCCGGGCCTCTCAATCCGACCGAGCGGAACGGCATCCGCATCAACAGCGCCGGCGCCTATCTGTTCGACACCATCAAGTTCAACGAACAATGGCAGGTGCTGGGCGGGGTTCGCGTCGATCACTATGACGTCGACATCTCCAGCAAGACGGTTGCCGGACTGCCCGCCGGCGGGCTGGATGGATTCTCGAAAACGGAAACCACGGTCGGCGGTAAGGTCGGCGTCATCTACAAGCCGGTCCGGAACGCCAGCCTCTATGGTTCGTTCGGCGTGTCGCACCTGCCGCCCGGATCGTATCTTTCCAATCCGGATATTTCGCGAACCGGCGACAATGCTTTTCCCGGTTTCGTGAAAGGCGCCGATCCGACTCGATTCCACAATTACGAAGTGGGCGCGAAGATCGAGTTCAACCGCCGGCTTTCGACGACGATGGCTCTGTTCCGCACGGAAAAGCGGAACGCGCCGATCACCGGACTGGATGTCGGAGAGACGGTCGAAACGCTGAAAGGCTATGGCCAGCAGATCGTTCAGGGACTCGAACTCGGCGTCGCCGGCAAGGTGACCGAGAACTGGTCGGTGTTCGGCGGCGTCCTGCTCATGGACAGCGAACGCAAGCACAGCGCTTATCTCGATTCCGTCAGGCGCCGCGCCGCGCCTAACGACTACGGCGCGGTGGCCTCGACGAATGGCGACCAGCTCGCTTTCACGCCGAACGTCTCGGCCAATCTCTGGACGACGTATCGCTTCGCTCCCTGGGGATGGACGGTCGGCGCCGGCGTTCAATATGTCGGATCGAGCTATCTCGGCCGCCCCGACGATGCGAACCGCATCATTCCGAATGGCAATTTCGGCAAGCTGCCGGCCTATACGGTCTTCAATCTGATGGCCTCCTATGAGATCATGAAGAACGTCAATCTGCGGCTGAACGTCGATAACGTAGCGGACAACCGCTACGCGGTCTCGTCCAACTGGAACGGTTCGCGTGCAAGCGTTGCGCCGTCGCGGACATACAGGATCAGCACAAGCTTCCATTTCTGATCCGGCCTCCGGTCAACGAATCTCCGAGATGCGGGCGCTGCTGCAAGCAGCGCTCGTTTCTGTTAGACAGCCACGGAGTGCGGCAGGCGGGTGCGCACTCGGTTCGATCAAGGAAAGGCACTGCAATGGAAATTATTCCAGATGTCCTGACCGCGGACGAGGTCCGTCACTGCCGTGGTCTCCTGGATCGGGCGGCATGGCACGACGGGCGGCTGACGGCGGGTCACATCGCGGCCCGCGCGAAGAACAACCAGCAATTGTCGCAGGACGATCCCCTGTCCGCCGAACTCAGTTCGTTTGTTCTGGAGCGGCTGGGGCGCGCGCACAGATTCATTGCGGCGGCTCTGCCGCTCAAGGTTCTTCCGCCGCGCTTCAATCGCTATGCCGACAGCGGCAATTATGGCGACCACATCGACAATGCGATTTTCACATTGCCCGGAAGCGGCATCCGCATTCGCGGCGATCTGTCAGCGACATTGTTCCTGAGCGATCCGGACGAGTATGACGGCGGCGATCTCGAAATTCAGGGCGAACTCGCCAGGCATGCGGTCAAGCTGCCCGCCGGACATATGATCCTCTATCCCGCCAATACGTTTCACCAGGTGACGCCGGTGACCAGAGGCGCGCGCGTCGCGGCGTTTTTCTGGATTCAAAGCCTTGTCCGCGAAGGTAGCCGCCGCGCTTTGCTGCTGGAGCTGGACGATACGATTCTGTCGCTTGCGTCGGAGACGCCCGACAATCCCGCAATCGAACGATTGACCGGCCTTTATCACAACCTGCTCCGGGAATGGGCCATCACCTGACGCGATCCGACATGTCCGCTCCTCTCGCAAAACTTCAGCGCATTCCCGACGGCGTCGGGTCGGTGTCCGACTATGAGCAGCTTGCGCGGGAGCGCGTTACGCCGCAGGTCTGGTCGTATTTCGAGGGCGGAGCCGCAGACGAACTGACGTTGCGCGACAATCTTTCCGCATTTCAGCGAACGAAGCTGAAGCCGCGCATCCTGCAACCCTTGAGCGGCGGTTCGACCGCGATCGATCTGTTCGGAGCGCGTCTGCCGTTTCCGGTTCTGCTCGCCCCCGTCGCCTATCAGCGCATGCTGCATGATGAGGGGGAGCTGGGAACGGCGATCGGTGCGTCCGCCAACCAGGTGCCGATGGTCGTCAGCACGCAGGCCAGCACGACGCTGGAGGACATCGCCGGTGTTGCGACCTGTCCGCTCTGGTTCCAACTCTATATGCAGCCGGATCGCGATTTCACGATCGCCTTGGTGCGGCGGGCGGAGCGGGCGGGTTATCGGGCGCTCGTCGTCACGGTCGATGCGCCGGTGCAGGGCATCCGCAATCGCGAGCAGCGTGCGGGGTTTGCGTTTCCGGACGGCATCGAGGCCGTCAATCTGCGCGGCGCGCGCCTTCCTCCCCCTCACGAGGGGCGCGTCGGCTCGCCGGCTTTGCTCGACAGCCCGCTTCTGGCCGCTGCGCCGAGTTGGGACGATCTGGCTCGCCTGCGGGCGATGACGCAGCTTCCGGTGCTGCTCAAAGGTATCCTCACCACGCCCGACGCCGACCGCGCGATCGCGGAGGGGTTCGACGGGATCGTCGTCTCCAATCACGGCGGGCGCACGCTGGATACGCTGCCGGCCACGCTGGCCGTTCTGCCGGACATTGCCGATGCGGTCGCGGGCCGCGTGCCGATACTGCTCGACGGCGGCATCCGGCGCGGCAGCGATGTGTTCAAGGCGCTGGCTCTGGGAGCGAGGGCGGTGCTGATTGGGCGGCCTTTCATTTACGGCCTCGCCGCCGCTGGCGCGCTCGGCGTCGCGCATGTGCTGCACATTCTCCGCGCCGAACTCGAAAATACGATGGTGCTTGCCGGCTGTGCCGATATCGGCGGAATTTCGCGGGAGTTTATTGCGAACGGATAGGGGCGAGTCTGATGGCCGGCCTGAGCCCGCGCGATGGCTAGATCGCGTGGATCGAATGTTCGCTTACCACCCGCGGAAGGCGAAGGCGCGTGCAGTCTCGATGACCGCACGATTTTTCATTTGCCTCCGCATGAAGCGGCGCAGCGCGTCGATCCTCTGAAAATGGGCAGCCCGCTGTTGCTTATTGGCGTCGTGATGCAAACGTCCTTCCCAAGGTTGTCGAAGCCATGAGCATCGGCGCTAGCGCCAGCGCCATGACCGACATCGACCGTCCGTTGCCCCGAGGCCCGAAGGTGGCTCAAGGACTAAGCAGATTCATCGGCAGTCGGCATGAAGGAGATTGCAATCGGCCGATCCAGCTTCACCGGAGCCATCACGACTTCAGCGCGGTTTCCTGCTCGGCCTTTTCCCGCCGATTGACACAGGCTCAGAATTGATATGTTATAACATAACAATATGAGTCCTCGGAATGACACCTTCCCGGCTTCGCGCCCTCAACAAGTTGTTCGATCGCCATGAAAAAACTGCCCGTCACCGTTCTGTCCGGCTTCTTGGGATCTGGGAAGACGACGCTTCTCAATCACATTCTCAACAACAGGCAGGGGCTGAAGGTCGCCGTGCTTGTGAACGACATGAGCGAGGTGAATATCGACGCGGACCTCGTCCGCGATGGTGGTGCGAACCTGTCGAGGACTGACGAAAAACTCGTCGAGATGAGCAATGGCTGCATCTGCTGCACGCTGCGCGAAGATCTTCTGAACGAGGTTCGCGGGCTCGCCGAAGACGGCCGCTTCGACTATCTGCTGATCGAATCGACCGGCATTTCCGAGCCGCTGCCGGTGGCCGCGACGTTCGATTTCCGTGACGAGGACGGCAACAGCCTCGCCGACGTCGCGCGTCTCGATACGATGGTGACGGTCGTCGACGCGGTCAATCTGCTGAAGGATTATTCCTCGACCGAGTTCCTGAAGGCGCGGGGCGAGTCGCTCGGCGAGGATGACGACCGCTGTCTCGTCGATTTGCTGGTGGAGCAGATCGAGTTCGCGGATGTCGTGATCCTCAACAAGATCGACGCCGCATCGCCGGAGCAGCGCGACGCATCGCGAAAGATCATTCGCACGTTGAATCCCTCCGCCGACATCATTGAGACCAGTTTCTCCCGCGTCCGATCGATCGTGTCCTCGACACGGGTCGCTTCGACTTCGAAAAGGCACAGCAGAATCCCATCTGGTACAAGGAACTGTACGGCTTCAAGGACCACGTTCCGGAGACGGAAGAATACGGAATTAGAAATTTCGTCTATAGGGCGCGTCGTCCGTTCGTGCCGGAAAAGCTCCGACAGTTCCTGAACGAAGCGTGGCCCGGCGTCATTCGCGCGAAGGGCCATTTCTGGCTCGCGACCCGCCCCGAATGGGTGGGCGAACTGAGCCAGGCCGGCGCGCTGATCCGCACGGAAGGTCTCGGCTTCTGGTGGGCGAGCATTCCAACGCAGAACTGGCCGAACGATCCTTATTTCCGGCATTCGCTGAAGAACAAATGGAACGGGATTTACGGCGACCGCCGGCAGGAGATCGTGTTCATCGGCTCCGGGATGGACGAAGCGGCGCTGTGCGCACGCCTTGACGCCTGCCTGGTCGACGGCGCGCCGGGCATGGATATCGCGGCCTGGTCGAAACTGACCGATCGCTTCCCGAAATGGCGGCGGGCGTCCGAGGCCGCATGAGGTTAGTTGGCAATTGAACGGAATTTCCATGCTCGCAAATACAAATTTCCAGATCCGTCCATTGCCTCTCATCGTGTTCGGCAATGATGTGAGCCAGACGCTTCCGACCCATATCGCGGCGCTGAAAAGTTCGAGCGTGTTGGTTGTGACCGACAGGGGCGTGATCGGCGCGGGTCTGCTCGATCGCATTGTTCCCGGTCTTAAAGCCGCCGGCATCAACACCAACCTCTTCGACGATGTCTGGCCAACCCGACGGACGAAAATGTCCATGCCGGAGCGGCGCGGCTTCGCGCGCTGGACAATCCGGTGCTGGTGGCGATCGGTGGCGGTTCAGTCATGGATTGTGGCAAGGCCATCGCCCTGCTTGCGGCCAATAGCGGTTCGGTCGAGGAATTGCAGGCCAATCCCGCGCCCGTTGTGGGCGTTCCCGTCATCGCCATCCCGACCACGTCGGGTACCGGCTCGGAAACGAATTCGGCTTGCGTCATCACCAACACCCGGCTTGGCCGCAAGACCTATGTCAGCCATCCGAGCATCGTGCCAAAATATCGCTGCTCGATCCGATGCTGACGCTCGGCCTGCCGCCTTACGCCACGGCCACTTGCGGCTTCGACGTTCTCACCCATGCGATCGAAGCCTATAGCTCCGCGCGCGCCACACCCTATTCCGATGCGATCGCATTGCAGGCGATCGCCATGGTCGTGCGGCATCCGCCGCCTGTGCTGACGGACGGACGCGATATCGAAGCGCGCGCGCAGATGATGCTGGCGTCGAGCATGGCGGCGATGGCGTTCAACGTTGCGGGGCTGGGCGCTGCGCATGGCACCGGTCATGCGCTTTCGGCGCGTCTCAACATCGCCCATGGGCAGACGCTGGCGACGATGCTGCCGCATGTGATGTCTTACAATCTGGACGTTCGGATCGAGAAATATGCGAAGATTGCGGAAGCCTTGGGGGTCGCGAGCAGCGATGCGCTAGCCCGGACAATGCGCAGGCCGCGATCGCGCAGGTCATCCGGTTTCGTAAGCAATTGGGGCTGGAAAAATCTATCCGCGAACTCGGCGGGACCGACGATTCGCTGCCGCTATTGGTAGCCGATGCGAGCGCCGATCTGGTCAATCGAAGCAATCCGAAGCCGTTGGACGAAGCGGCATTCACGCATCTTTATCGCAGCGCCTGGTGATCCGATGACGGCAATCGCCAGGACAGACGTGGATTTCGTGTTCGGGCTTTCGGCGGAGGCAAGCGCCGCCCAAGGCGAAGAGATGCGGCAGGCGCTCTCGCCGTTTCCCGGATTGCACGTTCCTGTTCGACCATACGGGCGCGAGCTTCATGGAGGATTGATTTTCCCGATCGCGGCCGAAGGACGCCCTTGCGACGCTCTTCCCGCGACGATGGCGGAGAAATCCAGGCCATTGCTTTCCCAGATCATCGACGTCTTTCGCAATGAGTTGAAGCGCGTGCGGGAGCTCAATCCATGCTGAAGGGGGGCGCCAAAAGCCGGCAGGAGTTTTTCAAATTCTTCGATCGGCTTGCGCCAAAGGCTGATCCTGAAACGTTGAAGACTCTCAAGGCCGAGGCGCGCCGCTTTTTCGCCGCGGCTGACGACGCGACGATTTCGATCATGGAGCTGGACTGCGCCGACACGGAGTGTCCGGGGATCGAGACAGTCATCGCGCTGCTCGACGCCGGCCAGCGCCCCAGAGTCGTACGCTTTCAAAAGCCCGTCGTGAAAATCGGACCGGCGGATTTTCAAACCATCGTTGAATCTGGCGATCGGGCCAAGGCGGGCAGATCATCGCCTTCCTCGCAATCATGAATTGTAAGGTTGAGATTTAGCGTTAATGGAAGCCTAAGCTCCACCTTTCGCAGACGCCCTTTCAATTCAGTCTCTTTACATGTCTCCTTGCGATCTTCGAGGACGGTCACGTCACTGCCCAGGAAGGTTTCATCGATGGCTATCGCGCCCGCCGTAAAAGCGGCCCCCGTTTCGGAGCAGCGTCCGGACAAAGGCCTGCCACTGGTGCTGGACGTCGATGGTGCGCTGCTACGCACGGATCTGTTGCACGAAGCGGCCATCGCTTATGTGAAGGCCAATCCGCTTGGAATCGTGCTGCTGTTCTGGTGGCTGATCCAGGGCAGGGCGGTGCTCAAGCGCAAGCTGGCCGAGCGCGTCAGTCTCGAAATCCACAACCTGCCGGTCAACGAGGAACTGGTGGATCATGCGCGCGCGGCGCATGCGAGCGGCCGGCTGGTCTGCTTCGCCACCGCCGCCGATGAACTGCTGGCGCTCGCTTGCACAGCGTTTCGATTTCATCAGCTTCGTCATCGCCAGCGACGGAAAGTCCAACCTGAAGGGCGCGGCCAAGGCCGCCGCCTTGAGGGAACGCTTCCCGGATGGTTTCTCCTATGCCGGCGACAGCCGGTCCGACCTCGACGTCTGGCCGCATGCCCAGCCATCGTGCTCGCCGGCGCCTCGTCATCCGTCGCGCAAGGGCGCGCGCGCTCGCCAAGCCGGTGGAGGGCGAGTTCCCGCGCCGGCGGCTCGGCCTGCGTGGCTGGGCAAGGCGCTGCGCGTGCATCAATGGGCCAAGAACGTCCTGGTGTTCGTGCCGCTCGTTCTCGGCGGCATGTACGCCGATCCGGCCGCCTGGGCGAAGGCGTCGCTCGCCTTCCTTGGGCTCGGCCTGATCGCCTCCGCGACCTATCTGATTAACGACGTCTGGGACATCGAAGACGACAGGCGGCATTGGACGAAACGAAACCGCGCGCTCGCCAGCGGGTTGATGACGGTCAAGCAGGCGGCGATCACAGCGCCGGTCATGCTCGTGACAGGCTTCGTCGCTGGCGCCTTCGCCGGTCTGCCCGCGATCGCGGTGCTGTTCGCCTACCTCGCTTTGACGCTTGCCTATTCCTTCGCCTTCAAGCGCAAGCCCGTGCTGGACGCCTTCACGCTGGCCGTGCTGTTCACGCTCAGGCTCGTCCTCGGCATCGTGGCAGTCGGCGTCGCGGCGTCGCCCTGGCTCCTTGTCTTTTCGATGTTCCTGTTCACCTCCTTGTCTTTCGCCAAGCGGCAGACGGAGATCCTGCGCCTCGCCGGAAAAAGCGACATCAAGACCGCGAAGCTCTCCGGGCGCGGCTACTTCGTGTCCGACGCGCCGTTCATCCTCGGCATGGGCGTCTCCGCCGGCATGGCCTCGATCGTCATCATGGTGCTGTATCTGACGCAGGACGCGATGCGGGTCCGCTTCTACGACGATCCGGTGTGGCTGTGGGGAATCCCCGCCTTCCTGTTCCTTTGGCTGTCGCGTATCTGGATGCTGTGCCAGAGAGGCGAACTGGATGACGATCCGGTGGTGTTCGCGGTTCGCGATCCCAAGAGCCTGATCCTGTGCGCGGGCGTTGCTTTCTCCTTCGGCATGGCGTGGCTGGGGATGCCCCGTTGAACGCGCTCCCTCCCGCCATCCGCTTCCTGCTGCTCGGCGGGCTCGCCGCCGCGATCAATTGGCTCGCGCGGTTTCCGCTGTCGGCGATCCTGCCCTTCGACGTTGCGGTCGCCGCCGCCTATGTCATCGGCATGTCGGCGGGCTTCGTGCTTTATCGCCGCTACGTCTTCCCCGGATCGACCCGGTCGCTCGGCGAGCAAAGCCTGATGTTCCTGGGCGTCAACCTCTTCGGCGCGGTCGTGGTGCTCGCTCTCACGTCGCTGTTCCTGTCGCTGCTGTCCGCAACCGGCTGGCCGCTTGCTGTCCGCGAGGGGCTGGCCCATGGCGTGGCCATCGGCTTTGGCGCCATCGCAAATTTCTACGGCCACAAAACCATCACCTTCGCGCGCACGGGCAGCAGCGCCGGCGGCAACGACAGCCTTCTGCGCGAAAAGCACTGAGCGCGGCGCTCGGGGACTGCACCCCTGGGTCGCCAGTCAAACTGGGACCACGGTGAGTGTCCTCGGACGGGAAATGCCTGACCTTCAGGATGATCCCTTTTGAAGGATCGCGAGCAGTCCCATCGTCGCGAGATTGAGTCCCATCGCATAGACGGTCAGTACGCCGAAAGCCGGCGTCTCGCGCCGTCTCACGGCCAGGGCCAGCATGAAGAACAGGATCGGCAGCCAGTCGAGAACATAGCGCTGCACGTTGTACTGGGAAAAGCCGTTCGAGTGGTACCAGAAGGTCGGTGCCGCGATGACCAGCGCGCAGGCGATGCCGATGAGGACCGTTCGGCGCAGCGGCACGAAGAATGCCAGCAGAACGAAAGGACTTGCCGCGAACAGGGAGGTTCCCGCCGGATCGAGGCCCGTCGGCGTCAGCATGGTGTCGCCAGTGAAGTTCACATGGAAGCCCTGGAGGAAGAAGTAAACGACGTTGAAGAACAGATACTCGCGGGAAAACAGGCCATGCTGCGCGAGCCGGTGATTGATGAGACCCAGCTGTTCCGGAACCATCATGTAGCGATAGCCGGTTTCGAGCGGAGCGCCGAAACGGGCATAATTGTAGATCAGATAGATCACGACCGCGGCCGCGACAGGAAGGCCGAGCTTGAGCGCCCGATGGATGTGATCCCGCGAGAACAGATCAGGCGTTCATCCGGGCGGAGCGCAAGGACGAACAGGAACGGAAGGTAGAAAATCGACATCTGGCGGGACAGGAAAGCCAGCCCGATACAGGCGCCTGCCAAAACGAGAGAACCGCCCCTCACGACTTCATGAATGGCGATGGTGACGAACAGAAATGCAATCGCCTGGGCAAAGAACCAGACGCCGCCGCCGCGAATGGTGACGTAATAAAGCGGGGTTGCGAACGCCAGCGCGAGCAGCAGCCAGATCGCGGCGGTGCTGTCGGTTCCGAGCGTCCTGAATATCCGCCACCACAGGGCGAGGCTCGCAATTCCTGCAACGATGGAGATGGCGACGAAGCCGTGGAACCCCGGTCCGAATATCGCGACGAAGGGCATGGCGATGATGGCCGGCACCGGCGGAAACATCACGAATGTGCGGCCCTGGAAGATCGCACAATCGGAATCGTAGCAGGTCGTGGAATCCAGTCGTCCGTTCAGAAACGAATCCGCAAGCAGGGCGTAACTGTTCTTCTGCCCGACCTCCCCGACCATGGAATACAGCAGGCCGGCGAGCAGGGGGATCGCAATGAGACATGCGATCCAAAGCAGGACTTGCAGCCGCCTATAGGACGGCTCTGTTTCCATGTCAGAAATGAAATGAGACATTGGCAGATTCGTTTCTCGTCATACGGGGAAGTCGATGTGACTATATTCGGAGGAGTATGACTGTTTAGTCACCGGAATTTTCTGAAGCCGATTGAGGGTGAGGCGTTCTTGATGGTTTGGCCATGCCGTGCGGGTGAGCCCGTAACTGGGTAAGAGATTGAACATATTGTCGAAATTAGATTTCTGATCGACGTTGCAGGCCTCATCCGCTTCGCGCGATCCCGAGCGCCTTGACCCGCGAGGCGAGAGTTGTCGGACGCACGCCGAGCAGTTCGGCGGCCCCTCCCGCGCCGGAGACGCGCCCGCCGCATGCGGCTATCGCCGCCTCGATATTTGTCCGCTCCAGTTCGCGCAGTTCGGCCTCGGTCAGGATACGGTTGCGCGGTTCTTCCCGGACCTTTCCCGGCTTCGTGCGGCCCGACGTTTCCTCGGTATCGGGCAGGTCGATCGACAGTCTGCCGTTCTGGGCGAGGATTACCGCGCGCTCGATGACGTTCTGGAGTTCGCGCACATTGCCGGGCCAATCGTAGCGGCTCAGTTTGCGCAGGTCTGCTTCCGACAGCATCAGGCGCGAGCGATTACCCCGAGCTTCCAATGCCAGAAAGTGACGGGCCAGAAGCGGTATGTCCTCGCTCCGGTCCCTCAGCGGCACGGACTCGATCGGAAAGACGCTGAGGCGAAAATACAGATCCTCGCGGAATTCCTTGCCTTGGACGGCCATCTTCAGGTCGCGGTTCGTCGCGGCAATCATGCGTACGTCGACATGGCGCGTCCGTTCCTCGCCCACGCGCTCGAACTGGCCCTCCTGGAGCACGCGCAGCAGCTTGCTCTGGAGTTCGGGCGGAATCTCTCCCACCTCGTCCAGAAACAGCGTACCGCCATCGGCCAGTTCGAAGCGGCCGATCCGGTCGCGCAGCGCCCCGGTGAAAGCGCCCTTCACATGGCCGAAGAATTCGCTTTCGAACAATTCGCGCGGGATAGCGGCGCAGTTGACCCGGATCAGCGGGCGGTCCTTGCGATTGCTGGCCTCGTGGATCGCGCGCGCGATGAGTTCCTTGCCGGTCCCGGACTCGCCCGTGATGAGCACTGTCGCCTCGGTGGGGGCGACGAGCTGGATCTGGCGCAGTGTCGCCTGGATCGCCTGCGAGCTGCCGACGATGCCTGACGCGTTCATCTCGATACGGATTTCTTCCTGGAGGTACGCATTCTCCAGTTCCAGCCGCTCACGCAGGCGGTCGACTTCCGCCAGCGCCTCGTGCAGCTTCTCATCGGCCTCGCGCCGCTGCGAGACGTCGCGGAAGACGATCACCGCGCCGACGATGACGTTGCGGTCGCGGATCGGCGTCGACGTGTATTCCACCCAAACCGGGGTGCCGTCCTTGCGCCAGAAGACTTCGTTGTCGATCTTGTGCACGGCGCCGTCGCGGAAGGCGGCATAGATCGGGCATTCTTCGTGGGGGTAATGCGTGCCGTCCGGACGGGTGTGATGCACGATGGCGTGAATGTCGCGCCCCGCAAGTTCCTGCGCGCTCCATCCCAGCATCCGCTCGGCCGCGGGATTGACGAAGGTGGTCTTGCCTTCGGCGTTGACGCCGTAAATTCCTTCGCCCGCGGCGCGCAGGATGAGACGGTTCTCGCGTTCGATGTCGCGGAAGACCCGCTCGACGCGCTGCCATTCGGTGATGCCGCCGCCCATGAAATCATCCGCGGCCGTATCGATGTAGCGCTTGCGGCGCTCCTGCATGTCGCTGGCGGCGACGAGGATCAGGTTTCGCTGCCGGTCGAGCGGGAGCACCGAGCCGACATATTCTGCGTCGATCTCGCGTCCGGCGGCATGGCGCGGCTTGAGCGAGGTCGTCCACCAATGGCCCTGCGCCAGCACCGCCTGGGTGAACACGATCAGCGTCGGAAGCTGGCCCGGATGCAGATCTGAGACCTTCTGCCCGACCAGCGCGTCCCGATCGTAGCCCAGCAGCCGGCAGGCCGCGATATTCACGTCGACAATCCGGTCCTCGTCCGGATCGAAGATCAACTCGGCCTGGGGTGAGTGGTGGAAATAGCGCTCAGACTGGGAATGCTCCATTTCCCGAAATCTCATAATTGATGCAACGAGAATTCGTAATTTACGATATTTCGTAAGTCAATATCTGAGGTAGGCTTAGCCAGGAAATACCTGAAGTCTAACGTCTTTAGCGTTCGGGCAGGAGTTGGCATGCGCCTTGCTGTCTCTTTTGGCAGCACAAAGGGGAACAGCATGTTCAAAAATCCATTCGATCACCGTTCCACGCTCGTCACATCCGGCTGCAACTGCGGACGCCATGCAAGCCAAACCGAGCACGACCGCCAGTTCCGCGCCGAGCAGGTCGAAACCAGCGTCGAGAAGCAATACGAGAACGTCATCGCTTCGGCGGTGATGCGGGCTGTGTTTCCTCAGGACGCCTCGCGCCGGGCTTTCCTCCGCGCCGTCGGCGCCTCCACCGCGGCGGCGGCGATCGCGCAGTTTTTCCCGCTTGCGACGGCGACCGAGGTGTTTGCCCAGGGCGGCAAGATCGAGAAGCCCGACCTCAATGTGGGTTTCATCCCCATCACCTGCGCGACGCCCATCATCATGGCGCATCCGATGGGCTTCTACTCGAAGCACGGGCTCAACGTGAACGTCATCAAGACGGCCGGCTGGGCGGTTATCCGCGACAAGACGCTGAACAAGGAATACGACGCTGCGCACATGCTCTCGCCGATGCCGCTCGCCATCACCATGGGCATCGGCTCGAACCCGCAGCCCTATACGATGCCGGCGGTCGAGAACATCAACGGCCAGGCGATCACGCTCGCCATGAAACACAAAGGCCGGCGCAATCCGAAGGACTGGAAGGGCTTCAAGTTCGCCGTCCCCTTCGACTATTCGATGCACAATTATCTGCTGCGCTATTATCTGGCCGAGCACGGCATCGACCCGGATACGGACGTGCAGATCCGCGCCGTGCCGCCGCCGGAGATGGTCGCCAATCTGCGCGCCGAGAACCTTGACGGCTTTCTCGGGCCGGACCCGATGAACCAGCGCGCCGTCTATGACGGCGTGGGTTTCATCCACGTCCTCACCAAAGACATCTGGGAAGGGCATCCCTGCTGCGCGTTCGCGGCGTCGCGGGACTTTATCGAGACGATGCCTAATACTTATGCAGCGCTGCTCAAATCGATCATCGACGCCACGGCCTTCGCCTCCAAGGCGGAGAACCGCAAGCAGATCGCGGCGGCCATCGCGCCTGCCAACTATCTCAATCAGCCGGAAATCGTGCTCGAACAGATCCTCACCGGCACTTTCGCCGATGGCCTCGGAAATATCGTCAAGCAACCAAACCGGCTCGATTTCGATCCATTCCCCTGGCAGTCTTTCGCGGTCTGGATTCTCACGCAGATGAAGCGCTGGGGCCAGGTCAAGGGCGACATCGACTACGATGCGATCGCCAGCAAGGTCTTCCTCGCCACCGACACCGCCAAGCTGATGAAGGAGGTCGGCCTCGCTCCGCCGAAGGAAGTCACCAAGAGCTTCGTCGTCATGGGCAAGACGTTCGATCCGGCCAAGCCGCAAGCCTATCTCGACAGTTTCGCGATCAAGAAGGCGAATTGACATGGCCGCTTCGCTCAACGTTCGCGCGGCGATCCTCTCGGTCGCCATCTTCGCCGTGTTCCTGCTGGTCTGGCAGGTCGCCACCATGGGGCACGGCGCGACGACCCAAATGGATCCGGAATACGCCAAGCTGATGGGTGCCCAGATCACCCAGGGCGCATCTGCCATGCCCGGTCCGCTCGATGTCGCCGCCAAGCTTTGGCAGCACTTGTCGAACCCGTTCTACGACAACGGGCCCAACGACAAGGGACTCGGCATCCAGCTCGCCTATTCGATCGGCCGGGTGCTGATCGGCTATCTGCTCGCCGTCCTGGTCGCGATCCCGCTCGGCTTCCTGATCGGCATGTCGCCGCTCATCAGCCGTGCGGTCGATCCCTTCATCCAGGTGATGAAACCGATATCGCCGCTCGCCTGGATGCCGCTCGCACTCTACACGATCAAGGATTCCGGCATCTCGGCGATCTTCGTGATCTTCATCTGCGCCATCTGGCCGATGCTCATCAACACTGCCTTCGGCGTTGCCTCCGTGCGCAAGGAGTGGGTGAATGTGGCGCGCACGCTGGAGGTCGGGCCATTGCGCCGGGCCTTCACCGTGATCCTGCCGGCGGCGGCTCCGACGATCCTGACCGGCATGCGCATCTCCATCGGCATCGCCTGGCTGGTGATCGTCGCGGCCGAGATGCTCGTGGGCGGCACCGGCATCGGCTATTTCGTCTGGAACGAGTGGAACAACCTCTCCATCACCAACGTCATCATCGCCATCCTCGTCATCGGTCTCGTCGGCATGGTGTTCGACCAGTTGCTCGGCCGCGCGACGCGCATGGTTACTTTTCCGGAGTGATGTCCATGACAAAGTTCATTTCCATCGAAGGTATCGCCCGGCGCTATCCGGGCAAGACATCCGGCGAAACGACGACGATCTTCGAGGATCTGTGGCTCTCGCTTGATCGCGGAGAGTTCGGCTGTGTGATCGGTCATTCCGGCTGCGGCAAGACGACCGTGCTCAACATTCTCGCAGGGCTCGACGATCCGAGCGCGGGCGACGTCATTGTCGACGGCAAGGAGATTTCGGGAACCAGTCTCGACCGCGCCGTGATCTTCCAGAGCCACGCGCTGCTGCCGTGGCGGACCGTGCTCGGCAACGTCAGCTTCGCCGTGACGTCTAAATGGCCGTCATGGTCGAGCGCGCAAGTGAAAGAGCATGCTCGTAAATACATCGAGCTGGTCGGGCTCGGCGGCTCCGAGCACAAGCGGCCATCGGAACTGTCCGGCGGCATGAAGCAGCGTGTCGGCATCGCGCGTGCGCTCTCGATCACTCCGAAGATTCTGCTGATGGACGAGCCGTTCTCGGCGCTCGACGCGCTCACTCGCGGCACGCTCCAGGACGAGGTGCGTCGTATTTGCCTCGAAACCGGGCAGACATCCTTCATGATTACCCACGATGTCGACGAGGCGATCTTCCTTGCCGACAAGATCTTCCTGATGACCAATGGACCGGGCGCGGTGCTGGCCGAGGTGATCGAGAACCCGCTGCCCAAGGACCGTTCGCGCATCGATCTGCACAAGCATCCGGCCTACTACCCGGTGCGAAATCACATCGTGGACTTTCTGGTCACGCGCAGCCGCACCTTCCGGGCCACCAATCCCTCGCACGATCCGCGCGCCGTGCCTGTCATCTCGCCGGGCGCGGAGAAAGACGAGGAGCCGGGGCCTGCCCTGCGCCTCGTCGCCAACGCACAGACCTGATCCTTCCTTCCCTCTATCGTCAAACGGAGATTCCCATGAAGCGCGAAGACCTCACTGAAAAGCTGCTCGATATCAAGCGCGAGAACGGCTGGTCCTGGAAATACATCTGCGAGCAGATCGGCGGCTATTCCGAAGTGCTGATCGTCGGCGCTGTTCTCGGACAGATGAAGCTGACCAGGCCGCAGGCGGCAAAAGCCGCCGAGCTGTTCGGCCTCTCGAAGGCCGAGACCGCCATGCTCAACGAGACGCCGATGCGCGGCATGCCGATGCCGCCGACCGACCCGCTGATCTATCGCTTCTATGAACTCGTCATGGTCAACGGCCCCGCCTGGAAGGCGCTGATCGAGGAAGAATACGGCGACGGCATCATGTCGGCGATCGACTTCGACATGACGATGGAGCGCCTGCCAAATCCCAAGGGCGACCGCGTCAAGATGGTGATGTCGGGCAAGTTCCTTCCTTACAAATACTATGGCTCTTCGGGCAACGTGCCGGAATACGGCTTCAAGGAATAGCTCGGCTGAGGCTGTCCCGCGCGGCTCCTTGCTGTGCGGGACAGCCTCGACCGATGCGAGAGGTCAGGTCATGAAGCTCGCTCCGCCTTTCACGTTTGCAACCGCGACCGCCAAGGTGCGGATGGCGGAAGATGGCTGGAACAGCCGCGATCCGCAGCGCGTATCGCTGGTCTACACGCTCGACAGTCAATGGCGGAACCGCACCGAATTTCCGCGCGGGCGCGCGGAGATCGTCGCCTTCCTGTCCCGCAAATGGGCGAAGGAGCTGGACTACCGCCTCATCAAGGAGCTCTGGACCTTCGCCGGCAACCGCATCGCCGTGCGCTTCGCCTATGAATGGCACGACGACAGCGGCAGTTGGTTTCGCTCCTATGGCAACGAGAACTGGGAGTTCGACGCCGAGGGGCTGATGCAGCGTCGCTTCGCCTCGATCAACGACATGCCTATCGTCGAGAGCGAACGCAAATTTCATTGGCCCCTCGGGCGGCGGCCTGACGATCATCCGGGTCTGACGGAATTGGGATTGTAAGAACTGGCCGCGCGTCGATGCCCTGTCGATCCCGCATGTTGTGGATCTCTCGCGGAGACGCGAGAACAAGGCCACGAGCAGGAAACCGGCGTGGCTAGTCTTTCTTTTCCTTCAGATCATCGTGGAGGGCCGCGAGCAGGCGTCGCATGCCGTGCAACTGGTCCACAAGATGGAGCACGATGTGGATCCCCTCATCGTTCACGCCTAAGTCTGATTTCAGGTCCTGAATGAGGTGCGCTCGCGCCAGATCGATTTCAGAATAGGTCGGCCCTGAAGAAGTCTCCTCCGGAACGAGCCATTCATGCTCGAGCCACAGCTCCAGCGTTTGCACTTCGAGGCCCGACACGACCAGGAAATCCTGCTTTGTCATCGTCATCACGACCGTCCTTCGCGCGGGTTGAACTCCTTGCCTTTGCTCCAGCCTTCCACGAACGCCTCAAGCTCGGGATCGGGTGTTTTCGGAAGGACGATCCTCAGCCGGACATATTCGTCGCCACTGCCGCCCTCACGGCGAGGCGCTCCCTTGCCTTTCAACCGAAGCCTCGTGCCGGTGTTCGATCCTTTCGGAATCGTCATGGTGACATCGCCGGTCGGCGTCGGCACCCGAATCCGGCCGCCGAGCACAGCCTCCGACAGCGAGATCGGCAGGTCGAGCGAGATATCGTCGCCATCGCGGGTGAACCGGTGGTCCGGCAAAACCTCGACCTCGATCAGCGCGTCGCCCGGTTTGCCTTTCCCCGCTCCCGGCGCGCCTTTTCCCTTCAGTCGAAGAACCTGCCCATCGACCAGCCCCGGCGGGATCCTGACCTCGAGCGTGCCGCCGTCGGGCAGGGTGATGCGCTGGGTCGCGCCTGTGATCGAGTCGACGAAGCCGATCGCCAATCGATAATGCAGATCCTCGCCCTGCCTGTTCGCGCGCGCGCGCTGCGCCCGGCGAAGCAGATCGGCGAATCCGTCTTCCCCATCCGCGAAATCGGAAAAGCCTGCGTCGCTGGTGTAGGGATGGTCTTCCCGCGCGCCGGCATAGTCGCGATAGAACTGATGCTGCGGCGGCCGCTCCGCGCCGCTGGCGTCGATTTCGCCATTGTCGAAACGCTTTCGCTTCTCGGCATCGCTGAGCAGATTGTAGGCGCCGGAGACTTCCTTGAATTTCTCCTCGGCCACCTTGTCGCCCGGATTGAGGTCCGGATGCAGTTTCTTGGCCAGCTTCCGATAGGCCTTCTGGATGTCGGCCGCCGACGCCGACGAAGCAACGCCCAGCACATCGTAAGGGTTATTCGCCACTTAAGTCTCCAAATCGCCGCGGCGCGCCTGTCCTGAAAATGCCGCCCCGCTCGCCGGTCCGTCGTCGCAAGCCGGCGATTCGAGACTACTCCACATGCCCCGGATGCACATCCCGATGCAGCCCGGTCGGAGCTTTTTAGCGCCGATCGGACTGCTTTCTCAACGTCCGGGACCCGAAATCGGGTCCGGGCCGGACCCGGCGGCGCCGCCGGCGGATGCCTGCGAGGCGGGATTGCGTAGCGCCTCCGCGAGGTGTTGCGGAGACGTTCCCGGCCCTGTGAGGGTCATCCTTTGTCCTCGCGACGAAAGGCGGAAGCTGCCACAATGCTGGCCAGATGAATTGTCGATCCGGTTTAGGCTTGTATAAAAGGAGTCGATAGCGCGTTGCCAACGAGGCGGCGAGCGGCAAGGCAGGAGGCGAAACCAGCCTTCGTCTTGCGATCGAGGAATATCGAATGGACTCCGAATGAGCGTGAGCATGCCATCGCCGGTTTCGCAACCCGTCGCAGCGAAACTCACGGGAGCGGCAATATTTCTCGTCGTGACGATGAACCCCGGACGGGAGGCTGAAGCCACCATGCGCGGCCTGTGCGCGGACCTGTCCTCCCTGCTGCGCGGCGTCGGCTTTCGTGATGTGGGCGAACAGCTTTCATGCGTGACGGGCTTCGGCACGGAGGCGTGGGACCGGCTGTTCGGGACGCCGCGGCCGAAAGAGCTGCACCGCTTTCGCGAGATTCGCGGCGTTCATCACGCCGTCTCGACCCCCGGCGACGTGCTGTTTCACATCCGTTCCGCCCATCGCATGGATCTGTGTTTCGAGCTGGCCACACACATCATGTCCCGGCTCGACGGCGCCGTATCGGTTACCGACGAAGTGCATGGGTTCAAATATTTTGACGATCGTGACCTGCTCGGCTTTGTGGACGGGACTGAAAATCCGGTGGATCAGGCCGCCATCGACGCCACCCATATCGGCGACGAGGACGCCGATTTCGCCGGCGGAAGCTATGTGATCGTGCAGAAATATCTGCACGACATGAAGGGGTGGAATGCGGTGCCTGTCGAGGAGCAGGAAAATATCATCGGCCGTCACAAGCTTTCGGATATCGAGCAGCCCGATTCAAAAAAGAAACCGTACGCCCATAACCTGCTGACCTCGATCGAAGAGACTGGCGAGCAGTTGCAGATCGTGCGCGACAACATGCCGTTCGGCAATGTCGGAGCAGGTGAATTCGGCACGTATTTCATCGGCTACGCGCGATCTCCCCGCCGGATCGAGACGATGCTTGAGAACATGTTTATCGGCAATCCGCCGGGCAATTACGATCACCTCCTGGACTTCAGCCGGGCGGTGACGGGTGTCTCTTCTTCGTGCCGACGGCGGACTTTCTCGATGACGTGTCCGCGGACGCGCTCCTCAGGCGCAGGCGGATGCGGCTCAGAGGCCGGACGTGCAGCCGCCGCCGATACGAACGCCTTCGCCGGATCGCAACGGCTCGCTTGGCATTGGGTCATTAAAGCAAGAGGCAGGACATGAATAATCTCCATCGGGAGCTGGCCCCCATTTCCGCCGCAGCCTGGGCGCAGATCGAGGACGAAGCCTCGCGAACGCTCAAGCGGCATCTGGCCGCCCGTCGTGTCGTCGATGTTCCGGACCCGAAGGGACTGGCGTTCGCTGGCGTCGGCACCGGCCATGTCCGGCAGATCGCCGCGCCGGACGAGGGAATCCGCTCCGTGCAGCGGGAGGTGAAAGCGCTGGTGGAATTGTCCGTTCCGTTTCAGCTTTCCCGGCAGCAGATCGACGATGTCGAGCGCGGCGCGCTGGATTCCGACTGGTCGCCGGTCAAGGAAGCGGCGAGGAAGATCGCGTTCGCGGAGGATCGGGCCGTCTTCGACGGCTATGCCGCAGCCGCGATCCAGGGCATTCGCGACGGCAGCAGCAATCCGAAGCTCGTGCTTCCGGGCAATGTGAGGGCCTATCCCGATGCCGTCGCGCAGGCCGTGAGCCAGTTGCGGCTTGCGGGCTGCAACGGACCTTACGCGCTCGTGCTCGGCGCCGATGCCTATACCGCCGCGAGTGGCGGCAGCGACGACGGCTATCCGGTCTTCCATCATATCGAGCGCGTCGTGGACGGTGGCATCATATGGGCTCCTGCCATCCAGGGCGGCTTCGTGCTGACCACCCGCGGCGGCGATTTCGAACTCGACATCGGGCAGGACATTTCGATCGGATATTCGAGCCACTCCGCCGAGGCCGTCGAGCTGTATTTCTTCGAAACCTTCACCTTCCGGCTGCTGACGACGGAAGCATCCGTGGTGCTGCTCCCCGAGGAAACCAGGAGGTAATCGCGCCGCGTCAAGCGAACGCCGGAACTGTGCCGGCGATGAGGTTGCCGGGCACCGGATACTTACGCTGCTCCCGCATGCACGATCGACTTTTCGATCATGCAATGAATGCCCTTCGATCCGTTGACTGTCTGGGTCACGCGCAGGTCGGCGGCGAGGCTGCAAAGCGTGTAGGCATCTTCGCGCGACAGATTTCGCTTCTCTCCGAGCAGGACGATCATGTCTCGCAGAGCCTTGATCGCGCATTGGTCGAGGTCGGGGTCCATCGCCATCGTCATATAATGTGTTGGCGTTTCCGCGCGGGGATAGGTGAAGCGCAAATCCTTTCGGACGCGCAGAATGAAAGTGCCCGTCAGCGCGGTCTCGATCGCCGTGATGCACACCTCGCCGTCGCCTTGCGCGGCATGTCCGTCACCGCAGGAAAAATTTGCACCGGGGACGAACACGGGCAGATAAAGCTTCGCGCCAGACCGCAATTCCTTGTTGTCGAGATTGCCGCCCATCGCGCGCGGAACGATTGACGTGATGCGCCCCCAGGCAGGCGGCGGCGATGTCCCCATCACGCCGAAGAATGGCGCGAGCGGCAGATCGAGTCCCCACGGCAGCTTGCCGACCATCCGTTCCTGATCGAGCGGAATGTTGAGCAGGCGAAACTCATGAAAGTCATCGGGGAGCGTGCCCATCAACGGGCGGATGATGTTGTAGCCCCAGTTCTGGCAGAGACGTATGTCCACGATCTCGACCTCGAGGATGTCGCCCGGCTCCGCGCCATCGACCGCGACGGGACCTGTCAGAATATGCCCCGGAATCATCCGCTCGCATTTGGCATGCACATCCCTTAGCTCCGGCGGGATGTGAAATTGCGGATCGTCCGGCAATACGTCCGGCGCGCCGCTTAAGGTGTCTATCGTGATTTCGTCGCCGCTGGCGATCGTCAACGCTGGTTTCAGCGATGCATCGAAGAAGCCCCAATGACAGGTCTCCGGGCTCGCTCGCAAATGATGGCGCGTCATGGCTTCTGTTTTGTCCGTTGGTGACGACTGGAGAGCAGACGGCGGGATCAAGCCGCTTTGGCGACATCGAAGGAAGGCCGTCTCTGGTGGAGCTGGGTTGCGGCTTCATAGGCCGCGCCGATTCCGAGGACCGTCGGTTCATCGAATGCGCGGCCGACGAGCTGCATGGAAAGCGGCAATCCGTTCGCCGAGAAGCCGGTCGGGATCGACATCGCCGGGTTGCCGGTCACGTCAAACGGCATCGTCTGGATCGGAAAATTCGGTGGGTTATCGGGAGCGAGTTCGCTGAATGCGGCGGCCGGCGCAAGTGTCGAAGCCGTCATCAGCGCGTCGCAATCCGTGAGCTTTGCGTTGACCGCTCGTGACAATTCCCGGCGCAGCCGCATCGCCTGCGTCAGATCGGTCGCCGTCACGAAGGCGCCCATGCTCATCCGGAGATAGGTGTACAGACCGTAGTCGAGCGGTCGCGTCTGAAAATCCTTCTCGTGGATGGCATAAGCCTCGGAAAACATGATGACGCGACCGCATGCATTGTAGAGTTCGTAGTCCGGCAGTTCGATTTCCTCGATCGTGGCTCCGAGCTTTGCAAGCGTCTGCGCGGCGTCATCGATGGCCCGAATGGTTTCGGCCGATGCTCCATCCGCCTTGACGAACCAATGGCGCGGCAAGCCGATCCGCTTGCCCTGAACGCCCTGTTTCAGCTTGCCGCGAAAATCCGGGACCGGCACGTCCGCGCTGGCGGGATCGAGCGGATCGAAACCTGCGATCACCTCCATGGCGATCGCGCTGTCCTCGACCGTCCATGAAAGCGGACCGCAATGGTCGAGTGTGTAGGAGAGAGGAAATACGCCACGGCGAGAAACGAGTCCGTAAGTCGGCTTCAGGCCGATGGTTCCGCAATAACCGGCGGGTCCGCGGATCGAGCCGCCGGTGTCGGAGCCCATTGCCATGCGCACCAGACCTGCCGCGACGGCCGCACCGGAGCCAGAGGACGAGCCGCCCGGAATGTGATCGGGATTCCATGGATTGCGCGCCGGCGGAAACGGCAGATCGAAGGAAGGTCCGCCCAGCGCGAATTCGTGCGTTGCCAGCTTGCCGATCAGAACAGCCCCCTGCGTCTTGAACTTCGACGCAACGACCGAATCTTCCGTCGGCACATTGTCGACGAGCAGTTTCGAATGGCAGGTCGTGCGGATGCCGGCCGTTGCGTAGATGTCCTTCAATGCATGGGGAATCCCCTGCATCGGCCCCTTGTCGATCCCCTTGGCGAAGTCCGCATCCGCAGCGGCAGCGTCCGCCAGCGCGCTCTCGGGCGTGACGGTGATAAAGCTGGAGATCAGCGGGTCGATCGACTTGATACGGTCGAGCGCATGCTCGGTGAGGGCGGTCGACGTGATCGCCCCGCTGCGCAGCAGCGCGCCGGCCTCGGCAATGGAATAGGCGTGCAATGGCTTCGTCATATCAGAGGCCTCTCGTCACGGTCAGAATCGCGTAGGTGCCTGCGGGTTCATCGGCCGCCGTGCGCGGTTGGCGCATCAGCGCGGTCATTCGTTTGATGTCCTTCAGGCCTTGCAGCATCGCGGGCTTTCTTGACGCAGGGATATCGAGGCCGGCGCGTCTGGCGAGGCTGTCGAATTCGGTTTCGAGTGCTTTCTGGTCGGTCGATATGTCGGACATTGCCGTTCTCGCTCCCTCTCGCGTTCGTCGCGATTGTATCCAACTTGTGCTTTCCGGCAATAAATGCACCGACACAAATTGTAGGCACGTAATTTCATGAAGTGCCTGCTATTCAGGAGCTTATTGGCGTCAATGTGCGAAAAACGATATGTCGCAGAAGTATTTGCATTGTATGCATATTCCGTATGCAGCGTGATGGCGGGTTTGCACAAATTTCTCACAGCGGCGCGGCAGGCGTCGTAACGCGAGCGGAAAATTTGTGGTGCGGATCGGCATGCAAAGGCGTTGAGTGTTCTGCATCTGCCAGTTGCGAGACATGGGATGGTGCTCATTTTGCAGGGCTTTCCGGCAGACCGCGATACTGCGCGTCACGATCAGATGCGAACAGTTTTGCGCAAACGTGTGTCGTGGCACGCGGGCTGCATGGCAGCGCTCGGAGAAAGCGAGGGCCCATGCACACCATCAATATTCCGCCGTCGGTTGTCACGCGCGTCGTTGAGAGATGCGGGACGGAGCACCCGCATGCGATGCTCGATCCGAAACGCACCGCGCTGATCGTGATCGATCTGCAAAACGGATTCATGTTGGAGGGGGTTGCGCATTCGCTTTGCAAAGCAGCCGCCGATATCGTTCCGAACGTCAACCGATTGGCGGCCGCGCTGCGAAGGACGGGCGGAAAGGTCTTCTGGATTCAGAACACGCATGACGACGGCTGTCTGACAAGCTGGTCGCACATGCATGAAATGGTGCGGCCGGAGAAGCGCGATCATCGCGTGCGTGCGATGTCCGAAGGGACGGTCGGGCATCAACTCTGGGCGGAGCTGGAGGTCCAGCCCGAGGATATCCTGCTGCAAAAGCGGCGCTTCAGCGCTCTGATCCAGGGATCGTCCGATCTTGAAGCGCAGTTGCGCGCCGGCGGCTACGATACTGTCCTGATTACCGGAACGGTCACCAATGTCTGCTGCGAATCGACGGCGCGGGACGCGATGATGCTGAATTTTCGAACGATCATGGTGAGCGACGGGAACGCCGCGGCCAATGACGAGGAGCACAACGCCTCGCTCATCGCATTCTACCTGACATTCGGGGATGTGATGAATACGGATTTCATCATTCAGCGTCTGGAAGCTGGCGGAAGCGCGAGGCAGGCAGCCGAATAGGATGGCGTCGTCGGGTTCATTGCCGATTGAAGCGGGCCGTGGCGCGATCGGATCGCGCGTGCGCGACCCGAGACGCGGGCTGTGGCTGATGTTTGTTGGGCTTGCGCTGTTTTCGATCCTGAACGGGGTGGTGAAAGCGCAGGCAGAGACATTTCCGATCAATCAGATCGTGTTCTTCCGCAATGCGGGCGGCGCCATCACGTTGTTTGCCGTGTTTGCCTGGTCCGGCCGGATGCCACGTCTCATCCGGCGCGATCTGCCACTGAATCTCTTGCAGATGGTGGTCATGACGGCGGGCATCCTGCTCACCTTCACGGCATTTCATCTGATGCCGCTCGCCGACGTCATGGCGATCGGTTTTACCCAGCCGATCGTCATCGCGATCGCATCGGCGGTCTTTCTTGGGGAGCGCATCAATCGCTATGGCTGGGCCGCGATCGTTCTCGGGCTGCTTGGCGTCCAGATCGTCGTGATGCCGTCCGGAGCCGGTCTGAATCTGGGTGTGCTGGCGGCTGCGGCCGGAATGATGTGCAGCGCCGTTTCGATGATGCTGCAACGGACGCTTACGGGGCGTCAAACCCCGCTCGTCATCACGTTCTGCTTCATGGCTTCGTCATCGCTCGCGCTGCTGCCGAGCCTGCTGCTGTCGTGGGTGACGCCGACCGGCTGGCAACTGGCAGGACTGATTGTAATGGGCCTCGTGTCCGGGCCGCTCCAGCTCCTGATGGTGAACGCGCTCTATCACGCGAGCGCCGCGACCGTCTCGCCGATGAGCTACACCAACATGCTCTGGGCCGTTCTGATCGGCTATGTCTGGTTCGGCGACTTACCGACATTCGCGGTTCTCGCCGGATCGGTGGTTGTGATCGCGGCAACTGCGCTCCTCATTCGTTCGGTATCGCGGCCCGCCGATTGCATACAAAATGAGCGGAGCGCTTAGTTGACAGGGGCTTTGACGTGTCCACCCATTCTTTTGGGAGATATGTGACGCAGACGGCTTCAAGGGCGGCGGCTTGATCGTCCGCCGAAACGGGGAGGGGGACGAATGGCGACGCGCGCTATCGAAATCCAGAACAAGATTCGCGAAGGCGTTCTGAACGGAGATTTTCCAGGCGGCATGCGCATGAATGAGGTTGATCTTGCAAATTCGCTCGGTGTTTCCCGAACGCCGATCCGAAATGCGCTGTCGACCCTGGGTGCGGAAGGGCTGCTCGATTACACACCGAACAGCGGCTACGTCGTCAGGTCGTATTCCTCCAAGGATATCGCCGATATTTACGAAGTTCGCGCGGTGCTCGAAGGGCTTGCAGCCAAGACGCTGGCGGAGCAGGGCATTCCGGATAGCCAGCGTGGCCTGATGCACAAGATCATCACCGATGGCGCAACGCTCGTATCGCTCGGTCGGTGGTCGGACGATATCTGCAAGCGCTGGATCGAGATCAACGAGCAATTTCATGCAACCTTGGTGGACGCCACCGACAATTCACATCTTCGGGCGATGTATCGCAAGGCGAAGGACATTCCGCTCGTCAATGAACTTCGTTTCCGCTGGTTCGACGGCGGTGACATGGTTCAATCCCAGAGCGAGCATAGTGAGATCTTCGATGCGATCGTAAATCGCCAGGTGATGCGGGCTGATGCGCTCGCACACGAGCATACCTATCGGTCCGGTCGTCGTATCGTCGAGCACTGGCAGGTGCTTGAGACGCGGCGAGATGCGCCGCGTCGCAAGGTTGCCTGATCTGCGTCCAGGATCTGAATTGCCTATTTTTCGATGCTGATCGTGGTGAAATCCTGATACCAGCTCTGCCGGCCGGATCACCTTCACCTTCTTCGACAAGGCGCGCGGGTTGAGGTCATGCACGACGAACAACCACGCCGCTTCGTCGACGACGATAGCGTGGGCTTTCGATAAGAGTTCGACCTGCTTTTCCGGATCGAATTCCGTCTGTGCAGCCATCATCAGCTTGTCGGCTTCGGCGTTCTTCCAGTGGCCCCAGTTCCAGTTCGCAGGCGAGAACGATTCGGAATGGTAATAGCGATACAGCGTCGACGGATCGGTGAAGCTGAGACTGCAGTTAATTGCGTCCACCCCCATCGCTTGATTTGAGGAGGGCGCATTTCGCATGGCCACGAGCATCGTACCCCACTCCACGACCTCGAAATCGAGATCGATGCCGATCGGCTTCAGCGTCTGCTGGATCAGCTCGTTCATGGGGAGTGGCAGCATCTGGCCTGATCCCGCCGTCGATACCATGACCTTCGCCTTTACCGGGTTCTTCGGGCCATAGCCGGCTTCCGCGAGCAGCGCCTTGGCTTTCTCCGGATCGTAGCTGTATTTGTTGTCGGGACTACCGAAGAACGGGTTTTCCGCCGGATAAAGGCCTGCCGCGGGTTTGGCGGTTCCGTTGAGCAGCTTCACGATTGCTTCCCGGTCGACGGCGTAGTTGATTGCCTGTCGCACGCGCTTGTCGCGGAAAGGCGATTTCTCGCTTTCGGCATTGAGGGTGTAGGGCCAGGTGTGAGGATAGGGCCACAGGCTGATCTCGAACCAGCGCTGCGAAGGCTCGGAATGGCGTCCGGCGGCGGCACTTCGATCCAGTCGACCTGCCCCGAGCGAAGCGCCGCAAGCCGCGTCGTCGATTCCGGCATGGGCATCACGATCATCTTGTCTAGCTTCGGAATTCGCTCCTTGTCCCAGTAATCCGGATTGCGCGTGAGTTCCGCCGAAACCGACGGGGTCACCTTGGTGATTTTGAACGGGCCGGTGCCTGCCGGGCGCTTTGCAAATTCGCTCCAGTTCCGGCCTGCTGCCTCCCATGCGGCGGGGCTGACGATGAACATGCGTGTCAGTACATAGGGGAAAAATGCGAACGGCGTTTTGGTGTAGATCGCGAATGTGCCTTCGTCGATTTTCTCCCACCGATCGAGCATCGAAATCTGCGAGCGGATGATCGGCGATTGCGGAGCATCGAACTGAGGAGACTTCTCGTCGAAGATGCGTCCGAGATTGAAGATGATGGCGTCGACCGTCAGCGGCGATCCGTCGTGGAACTTCACGCCCTGGCGCAGCTTGAAGATCCATTTCGTCTTATCGCTCTCGTCGACCTTCCATTCCGTCGCAAGGCCCGGTCGAATCGATGCGACGGCATCCAGATTCTTGGCAAGCTCCCAATTGATGAGCGCGTCGTATGCCGTGTAGCCGAGAAACCGGGCGCCTTCCCCGCCATTGTTTGGAATGCCTCCTGTGGTCGGGACATCGGCGGAGGTCATCGCGACCCGTAGCGTGCCTTGGGCGAGCGCCGACGTTGAGAGCGCGGCGGCGATCAGAGCAATTGGAAGTGTCGTAAAACGATTCCGCATGAGCCTGTATCCTTCCTGATCCAGAGCGTGCCGGTGGTCCGGCGCTGGTGTCAGCGATGCAGGCTCCATGCCAATGGATACAAAATGAGCATGCGCCGAAGTGTTGTGCGGCTTCTGCGCGATATCGATGGCTGACCTTCGCGTTATGGATACATTGTGGCCTTCTGCTTGCATTCTGTATTCCGGCGCGCCGTCGCGCTCTTCCTCGCAATGCAGGAGCCATGAAGATGACCGAACCCATCACCCCAGAAGCGTTTCGCGTTCTTGTCGATCGAACGAGACTGACACTCACGGCCACGCAGTTCGACGAGTTGCGCAATGCCTTTCCAAAACTGGAGGCCCTTGCGGCGCGGTTGAGGACCACGCGCGCCGTGGCCGATGAGCCCGCCGCTATCTTCTCACCAAAGGTTTGAGCCATGACATCGGATCCGACTCTTCTGACCATCGCAGAGGCATCTGCTCTTTTCGAATCCAGGAAGCTTTCGCCGGTCGAGTTGACGAAAGCCTGCATCGCCAAGACCGAAGCGCTTGACCGGACTCTTTCGAGCTACATCACCTTCACGCCGGAAACGGCGCTGGAATCCGCGAAAGATGCCGAGGCTGCCCTCATGGGAGGGAAGCGGCTTTCTCCGCTGCACGGCATTCCGATCGGCCTCAAGGATATTTACGACACGGCCGGCGTTGCGACGACGGGCCACTCTCGCCTGATGCGCGATCGCGTGCCTGCGGAAGACGCAACGACCGTGGCCAAGCTGAAGCAGGCGGGAAGCGTCATCACCGGAAAGCTCGGCACCTGGGAGTTCGCCATCGGCGGGCCGTCCTTCGATCTGTTCCATCCGATCGCGCGCAATCCTTGGAACACGGAATGCCAGACTGGCGGCTCGTCGTCCGGCTCGGGTGCTGCGGTCGCGGCCGGACTCGTGCTCGGTGCGATGGGGTCGGACACGGGAGGTTCGATCCGCAGCCCCTCCGCGCTCTGCGGCATCTCCGGCATCAAGCCGACCTACGGGCTCGTTTCGCGAAAGGGTGTTCTGCCGCTGTCGCAGTCGCTTGACCATGCCGGCCCGATGGCCTGGACCTCACGCGACTGCGCGATAATGTTGCAGGTTCTGGCCGGTCACGATCCGGGCGATCCCGCGTCCGCGCAAGAGGCGATACCGGACTACACCGCCATGCTCGGCAAGCCGGTGAAGGGGATGAAGGTCGGCGTTGTGCGTCACTTCTACGAAAAGGATCATGTCGCAACCGACTCGGTGAGAGCTGCGGTGGAAACCTCGCTGGAGGCGTTCCGCGACATGGGGTGCATCGTCAGCGAGATCACGCTGCCGCCGCTGATCGAATTCGCCGCCGTCAACATGGTCATCATGTCGTGCGAGGCCTATTCGATCCACCAGAAGCATTTGATCGAGACGCCGGAGCTTTACGGCGAGATCTGCCGTGACCGCGTCATGCTCGGCAGTCTGCTGAGCGGATCGGACTATGTGAACGCGCAGAAACGTCGGCGCGAGCTTTGTGCGGAGGTCGCCGCGGCGATGGCCGGCGTCGATGTGCTTGTGACGGCGGCGTCGCCATTTCCTGCTCAAAAGCTGGGCGACGTGCCGAAATGGCTGATGTACGACAAGCCGAGCATCACGTCGCCGTTCAATGTCACGGGCTTGCCGGCGCTTGCGACTTGCGCGGGTTTCGACGCGACAGGCATGCCGCTGTCGATCCAGATCGTCGGCAAGCCTTTCGCGGATGCGCTCTTTCTGGCGCTTGGCGATGCCTACGAGGTGGCGACGAATTCGCGATCGCTGCGTCCGGCGATCGCAACCGGATGGGGAAAGGCGGCGGCGGCATAAACCGCCGGAATGCGTGCCGAGATTCTGATGCGTGACGAAATTTTGTGCCCACGAAACGTAAAACAGCGGATCTTTCGATCCGCTGTTTTTGTATCATGCGAGGGGAGACGGGTATCTTTATTCGGCGGCCTGAATTGCCGCTTTCTGTGTCAAAAGGCTGACGACCTCCGAGGCGGAGCGGACATCGGCGAAAATCGCACGCATGTTTCCGAGCGTTGCGTTGTGTTCGGCGTCGGTAAATGTCGCACAACCGTCAGCTACGAAAATCACTTTGTAGTTCATCATCATGGCGTCGCGGGCCGTGGATTCGCAACAGACGTTGGTCGCGGTTCCCGTAATGATGAGCGTGTCGATCCCGCGCGCCTGCAAGATGCCATGGAGTCCGGACGAGCCTTCGACAAAAGCACCGAAGCGGGACTTCTTCACCTTGAGGTCGGCATCAGCTATGTCGAGCAGATGCCACAGTTGATGGCCGAAGCTGCCCTCGGCGAAAGTTTCGTCCATCCGCTTGCGACGGTCGGCATGTGAGAAATAGTCGAACCAGGTTGACCAAGTTTCGTGCGCCTTTGCATCAATGGTGTGCTGAAGGAACACGTTCAGCCCGCCGGCTTCACGGCAGGCTGCACTGATGCTGTTCACATTCGGAACGATCTCGCGCGCGGTGGCGATTTCCGATGCCGCGCCGGGCGCCAGGAAGCCGTTCTGCAAGTCCACGATGATGTGAGCCGTTCGCGCGGGATCGATGCTGTCGAAGATGTTGACCTTTCCGCGACGCTGCATGCTGCGTTCGTCGACATAGCTTGGAATATTGATCTGATGCATCGGTGACCTCCGTTGGTTGCGATCCGTCGGACTCTGCAATTCGCGCGCCAGCCAAGGATGCAAACCTGCGGAACTGCAAAGGTTGGATACAATTTGTGCAGACAGGCGCTCGGAAGATCGCCCAAATCCAGTATTTCGGCTGGCATGGTGCTTGCAAGTATCCAACTCGAACAGACCTGGAGTTGGACACGATGCTTTTATTCACGGCGCGCCGCCTCGTTCAGGCGATTCCGATTCTGCTCGGCGTTTCGCTTGTTGTGTTCGGATTGATGCATCTCGTTCCGGGAAATCCCATCGATCTTCTGCTCCCTCCGGAGGCGTCGCCAGAAGTCATCGCGCGAATGAAGCAGGAGCTGGGTTACGACCAGCCGCTCTACATTCAATATGCCGTGTGGTTGCTGCGCGCGTTGAGCGGAAACCTCGGAGTATCGATTTTCTCGGGCCAGCCGGTTGCAGGCGAAATCATCCGGGCTCTCTCCAACACCTTGCTGCTTGCTGTGCCGGCGGGTTGGCTCGGCTTCTCTCTCGGCATCCTGCTTGGCGTGCTGGCCGCCTTTCATAACGCGACATGGCTCGACAAGCTCTTTTCGGCTCTCGCGATTACCGGTGTCAGCCTGCCGCATTATTGGTTCGGCATCATCCTGGTGGTGATTTTCTCGGTTACGCTGAATGCACTGCCTGCTCAGGGAATGGGCGATGGCGGCATTGACCTCCTGCCGCATCTGATCCTGCCGGTCATCACGCTTTCGCTTATTCCGATGGGGGTGGTGGCGAGACTCGTGCGAGCCACGGTGCTGGATATTCGCAGCCAGGAGTTCATCGGCGCGCTCGAAGCGAAGGGGCTGAAGCCGCGTCGTGTCCTGTTTCATATCGTGAAGAATGCCGCTCCGCCGGTGCTGGCGCTCATGGGACTTCAGTTCGGCTATCTGCTCGGCGGGTCGATCCTGATCGAAACCGTGTTCAATTGGCCGGGCTCCGGCAACCTGCTCAATCTCGCGATCTTCCGGCGCGACATTCCCGTGTTGCAGGGAACGATCCTCGTGCTGGCATTCTTCTTCGTGCTTCTCAATCTCGCCGTCGATGTCGCCCAGGCGATCATCGATCCTCGTATCCGCCGTTGAGGAGGCCGATGTGACTGACGTGCCTGTCGTTCAATCTCCTGCCGAAACGAACATCATACCGCAGCCGATCGACTCCAACGCCGGTTACTGGCGCAACGTCTGGTCGCGCTTGAGGCGTGATAAGGTGACGATGACGGTAACCGTCGTGCTGCTGCTCATCATTTTGATGGCGATTTTCGCGCCATGGGTCACGGCTCACGATCCATATGCGGGAAGCGTGCTGCGCAGGCTGAAGCCTGTCGGAACGCCCAATCATTGGCTCGGCACCGATGAAACCGGGCGCGATCTGTGGACCCGTATCGCCTACGGCGGCCGTCTGTCGTTGCTCTCCGGAATTCTGCCGGTCAGCATCGCTCTTGCGGTCGGCGGATTGCTCGGCGTGATCGCCGGCTATGCGGGCGGCCGCGTCAACACCATCATCATGCGCACGATGGATGTTTTCTACGCTTTCCCGTCCATCCTGCTCGCCATCGCGATCTGCGGAGTTCTGGGAAGCGGCTTCGTCAACGCGATTCTTGCATTGTCGATCGTGTTTATCCCGCCGCTGGTGCGCATCTCGGAAAGCGTCACGGCGCAGGTGCGATCGCTCGACTTCGTCGACGCGGCCAAGGCGAGCGGAACGACGACATCGCAGATCATCCGTCATCACATCCTCGCGAATGTGCTCGGTACGATCCTCGTCTACGCCACAAGCCTCATCAGCGTCTCGATCGTGCTGTCCGCAGGACTCTCGTTCCTGGGGCTCGGCGCAAAGCCGCCGCAGGCGGAGTGGGGCCTGATGCTCAACGCCTTGCGGCAGGCGATCTATGTGCAGCCGCTGGTCGCTGCCATTCCGGGCGTGATGATCTTCATCACCTCGATGTGCTTCAACCTGATGAGCGATGGCTTCCGAAACGCGATGGATATCAGGATCGAACAATAAGAGGTGAATGCGATGTCGTCCTTTCAAGCCTACTTTCCGCCGGCTCCGGAAGAAGTTCGCGGCGGCGCAGCTCAGCCGCTGCTGATCGCGCAGAACCTGAAGAAGTACTTTCCGGTGCGTGGCGGCATTCTCAATCGCGTCACCGCGGAGGTCAAAGCGGTCGACGATGTGTCGTTCGACGTGCGCAAAGGCGAGGTCCTGGTGTCGTCGGCGAATCCGGATGCGGCAAGTCGACGACGGCACGCCTTATCATGCAGCTCATCGTGCCCGATTCCGGGACGCTGGTCTATGATGGCGATCCTGTCGGTCATATGCGCGGCATCAGCGTTTCCGCGTTGCGGCGGCAGGTCCAGATGGTGTTTCAGGACAGTTTTGCGTCGCTGAATCCGCGGCTCACGATTGCCGATTCGATTTCCTATGCGCCGCGTATGCACGGGCTTGCGCGGGCCGATGCGGAGGCGCGGGTGCAGCGGCTCTTGCGGGAGGTGGGACTCAGCCCGACGCAATACATGCGCCGTTACCCGCATGAACTGTCCGGCGGACAGCGTCAGCGCGTGAACATCGCGCGAGCACTGGCGTTGGAGCCGAAACTTCTCATTCTCGATGAATCCGTATCGGCACTCGATAAATCCGTCGAAGCGCAGGTCCTCAATCTGCTGGTCGAGCTGAAGGAGAAATTCGATCTCACTTACCTGTTCATCAGTCACGACCTGAATGTCGTGGAGTTTGTCAGCGATCATGTCATGGTGATGTATCTCGGCAAGGTTGTTGAAACCGGGCCGGTCGACGAGGTCTACCGCAATGCGCGTCATCCCTACACGCGCGCTCTTCTGAAATCGAAGCCGAGCTTCGATCCCGCCAAGCGGACACGTGAGCTGCCGCTCGCAGGCGATCCGCCGAGTCCGCTCAATCCGCCATCGGGCTGCCGTTTCCGAACGCGTTGCAGTCTGGCCGAGGGCGTTTGCGCATCCGTCGAGCCGGTCCTCGCTGCGACGCCGGATTCGCCGCCGCGCTATCAGGTGGCGTGCCACATGTTCCGGCCGGGATCGGGACACACACAAGCAATCTCGGAGGGCGTGTGATGGTGCAGCCAAACACATCTTCTTCGACGTCTGCTGCGGCCGCAGCGCAGGTCGAAGCGCCCGCAGTGCAGCTTGAGGATCTCACGGTCGAGTTTGTCCGCCGCGAGCGGACCGTCAAGGCGGTGAACGGCGTCAGTCTCACGCTCGCGCGCGGCGAGATCATGACGATCTTGGGCGAGTCCGGATCAGGAAAGAGCGTTACCTTGCGCGCACTGATGGGGTTGATGCCGGACTACGCACGCATGACCGGCAAGGTGTCGGTGATGGGGCGTGACGTTGCCTCGATGACTCGCGACGAACGTGCCGCCATTCGCGGTCCGGTCGTCTCAATGGTCTTCCAGGAACCGATGACCGCGCTCGATCCGGTCTTTACGATCGGTGACCAGATTGCCGAAATCATCATGACGCATGAAGGCATCGACAAGCGCAGTGCGACGAAGCGGGCCCTCGAACTGTTGGAGATGGTGTCGATTCCATCGGCCGCTCGCCGCCTGAAGAACTATCCGCACGAAATGTCAGGCGGCATGCGTCAGCGCGCGATGATCGCGATGGCGCTGGCATGTCGCCCATCGGTGCTGCTCGCCGACGAACCGACCACGGCTCTGGACGTCACCGTTCAGATCCAGATCCTGCTGTTACTCCGCCAGTTACAGGCTGAGCTTGGCATGGCGGTCGTTTTCGTCACGCATGATGTCGGCGTCGCGGCGGAAATATCCGACAGGATCAGCGTGATGTATGCGGGCCGTCTCGTCGAGACGGGTTCCGTTACCGAGGTGCTCGCGGAGCGCCGCCATCCCTATACCTCCGGGTTGCTGTCTTCGACTGTTCATGGCGGCATGCGCGGCAAGCCGCTCGAGATGATCCGTGGTCAGCCTCCCAATCTTGCGACGTTGCCGACCGGATGCGCCTTCGCTCAGCGCTGCGATTTTGCGATCGAGAGATGCCACAAGCAGGACGCGCCGAATGTCGAACTCGGCGTGGGCCGCACGGTGCGGTGCATTCGCGCTGAACCAGACGTACGAACCCTAACAAACTGAGAGGACCACATGTTGATGATCAGGCCCGCGCGTATTCTGGGAGCGGCGGCGTTGCTCGCCGCGACGCTGGGAACGGCAGCCCACTCCCAGACGTTGCGAATTGCCATGACGGCGTCGGACATTCCGACGGTCGGCGGAATCGACAATGGCAGCGAAGGTTATCGCTTTACCGGCTATCCGATTTACGATGCGTTGGTGAATTGGGACTTCAGCAAGCCCCAGCAGCTTGCCGATCTGACGCCGGGGCTCGCGACGTCGTGGGAAGCGAACAAGGACGATCCGCGTCGCTGGGTGTTCACGCTTCGCAAGGGTGTGAAATTCCACGACGGCTCTGATTTCAACGCCGATGCGGTGATCTGGAACTTCGATCGAATTCTTCAACGAGAAGGCCCCCAACTACGACAGCGCGCAGGCGGCGATCGTCAAGGTCTCGTTGCCGATGCTCGACACATACGAGAAGCTCGACGAGGACCGGATACTGATCACGACGAAGCGTCCGTTCAGCCCGTTCCCCTATCTCATCACCCGCGTACTGTTTGCCTCGCCGGCGCAGTTCGCCAAGCTCGGCAACAATTGGCAGGCCTTTGGCCGGGAGCCCGCGGGGACCGGCCCTTCAAGGTTACGAAGGTGACGCAGCGCGTGTCGATCGAACTCGCCAGAAACGAAAACTATTGGGATAAGGCGCGCATCCCGAAGCTGGAGAAGCTTGTCCTGATCCCGATGCCTGAAGCGACCACGCGGCTGGCGGCGTTACGATCGGGGCAGGTTGACTGGATCGAGGTTCCTCCGCCGGACGCCATTCCGTCACTGAAGTCGGCAGGATTCCAGATCAGCCTGAAGGAGTATCCGCATGTCTGGCCATGGGTGCTGAGTCAGGCCGGCGACTCGCCGTTCAAGGACAAGCGCGTTCGGCTTGCGATCAATTATGCGATCGACCGCGATGGTCTGGTGCAACTCCTGAACGGCACCGCGAAGCCCGCCATCGGCTTCTACGATAAAACGCATCCATCCTTCGGAAAGCCGGAGGTCGTATTCAAATACGATCCGGAGAAGGCGAAGGCCTTGCTCAAGGAAGCCGGCTACGGGCCGGACAAGCCGATCAAGGCGAAGGTGATGATCTCGACCTCGGGATCGGGGCAGATGATGCCCATTCCCATGAACGAGTTCCTGCAACAGAACCTGAAGGAAGCCGGTTTCGATATCGAATTCGATGTGGTCGATTGGGGGACGATGCTCGTCGCATTCCGCAACCCGCCGACGTCAGCGATGTCGAAAGGCGATCATGCGGTCAATGTCAGCCTGCCGTTTGGCGATCCAACGCTTGTCTATCGCTTCTTCCATTCCGGCGCGATGCCGCCGAACGGATCGAATTGGGGCAATTATAGCAATCCGGCCGCGGACAAAGCCCTGGATGCCGCTTTCACCGCCTTCGACGCGGCGGAGCGCGACAGGCTGATCGGCGAAGCTCACGCGGAGCTTGTCAACGATGCGGCATGGCTCTTCATCGTCCACGATCTGAATCCACGGGCGATGTCCAAGAAGGTGAAAGGATTCGTCCCCGTGCAAAGCTGGTTTCAGGAGCTAACGCAAGTGACGGTCGAGAAATAGTCCGGGCAGCGATCTCGATATTGGACGGTCAGCGGTCGATTGCGGCCGCTGACCGATCTTTGCATGATCGGTTGATCGGCTCTGGCCTGCATTCCTTGGTCGAGTTTTCATATGCAATGTCGTCCCCGCATTTATGAATGGGTCGACGGATGATCGACTCGCTCTGCCAAGCGGTAATTCCTCATGAGTATCAGCCGGCAGGTTGGCTCTTAGGAGCTTGTGTTGGCTCGGAGAGATCGACTGGAATAGCGGCATACTTTCTCCGATCGAGGATTTGCGTTGGTTGGTGCCAATGACGTGTTGCAATTCATGCGACGCTGGCGGATTTCCGGAGTGGCCCAATGCATTCGTGGCTGGAAAGGATGGGCAATTCATTTTCGTCTCGAAGGCGCTTCGACATTGACGCGCCGAACATCACCGCGATAATGCGCGGCGTCGTGGTTCTTCGGGTGGACGTTCTGACCCGGAGCTAAGAGGAAGTCGGTCCGCAGCGGTTCTTCATAAGAGCCCTGCAATACCGGCGCTGCCCCCGCAACTGTAGACGGCGAGCCGACACCCGCAATTGCCAATGAAGATCGGTCTTCGGGAAGGTTGAGGTGACGGCGATGAGCCGTGAGCCAGGGAGACCTGCCGCGACAACATATTCGTCCGCGGGCGGGGGTGTCTCGTTGGTCGCCGGCTGCGCGTCGCTCGCGACGATTCGGCTTTGCGCCCTGAATCCCTCCGCACAAACTCGAAGGAATAGGGCATGTCATTGACCTCTCGCAGTCGCTACGCTTGGCGTGCCTCGCATCGGGCCTCGCCGTGAATTGAAATTCGCGCTCGAAAAGTTCTGGTCGGGAAAGCTTGACGAGAACGCGCTTCTGGAAACCGCCGCCGCATTGCGCGCGGCGAACTGGGCGCGTCAGAAGGCGCTCGGGGCGACCGTCATTCCGTCGAATGATTTCTCGTTTTACGATCATGTGCTGGATACCAGCGTGATGGTCGGAGCCATTTCTGCGGTCTATGACCGGACAGAGGGGCTCGCGCCGCTCGCGACGTATTTCGCGATGGCGCGCGGATCGTCGGGTAACGACGCAGCCTGCGCGCATGGGCATGTCCAGCATGCAGTTTACGGCGCGCCCGCGCAGGAAATGACCAAGTGGTTCGACGCCAACTATCACTACATGGTGCCGGAGTTCACGAAGGATCAACGCTTTTCGCTCGCATCGCGCAAGCCGATCTAGCATTTCGAGGAGGCCAAGAGCCTCGGCTACATGACACGCCCGGTTCTGCTCGGGCCGGTGACGATTCTGAACTGGTCGTTCGTGCGCGATGACATTCCCGCAGCCTGGCGTGCAAGCAGATCGCGCTGGCGATCCGCGACGAGGTTACTGATCTGGAAAAGGCCGGCGCGAAGATGATCCAGATCGACGAGGCCGCTTTGCGAGAAGGGCTCCCGCTGCGACGATCTGAATGGAATACCTATCTGGACTGGGCCGTGGAAAGCTTCCGCATCTGCGCCTCCGGCGTTCAGGACCAAACGCAGATCCGCACCCATATGTGCTATTCGGAGTTCAATGACATCATCGAGTCGATCGCGGCGATGGATGCCGATGCTATCTCGATCGAAACGTCGCGCTCGAAGATGGAACTGCTGGACGCGTTCAAAACCTTCAAATATCCGAACGAGATCGGGCCGGGCGTCTACGACATCCATTCGCCGCGCGTGCCGGAGGTCGGCGAGATGACGGAGCTTCTCCAGCTCGCACGCCAGCGGCTGAGCGATCGGCAATTGTGGATCAATCCAGACTGCGGCCTGAAGACCAGTAAATGGGACGAGGTGCGGCCGGCGCTGGTCAACATGGTCCATGCCGCGCAGGAATTGCGGGCCGCCGCAAGGCACTAGGTATTTACGTCGTCATGGCCGGGTTTATCCCGGCCATCCACGTCTTTCTCCGCGCAGGTGCCTTCAAGACGTGGATGCCCGCGACAAGCGCGGGCATGACGGAGAGGAGATCAGGACTCCATTTGATCCAATCAGCGGCAGCTCCTGGATCGAGGCACGTTACTTTTCATCCACGCTATCCCCATCGTCCATCGGCTCTGGTCCCTTGACAGAATCGGCCAATTCACACCAGATGTATGGGTCACGGTCCGCTCGGCATCAAAACCTAGCGGCTAAGAGGGAAGCCGGTGAGCCGCATCCGATGCGGAAATCCGGCGCTGCCCCCGCAACTGTCAGCAGCGAGTAGCGTCCGCCTGAACGTCACTGATGCGATGAGCATCGGGAAGACAGGACGCCGCGATGACCTGCAAGCCAGGAGACCTGCCGCGACACCAGAACGTCCACGGGCGGGGTGTCCGGCGGTCGCTTGCTCGCGCGCGGCCGTCTCATGCCGTGGCTTTGCAGCGCACGTCCTTGCCCCGTTCACCAGCAATGTGCATCACGGGGCCGACCGATGTCTTTGAACCTGCTCAACGCGGAAGCGAACGCTCCGCCGATCCTTCGTCCTTCAGACACGAACATGAGCGCGGCCGGCGAGCCCGGCATGCAGATCATCAAGCGCAACGGCACGGTGTCGCCGTTCGATCCGTCGAAGATCGCTGTCGCGATGACGAAAGCATTCCTCGCTGTGGAGGGACATCACGCGGCCGCCTCGCGGCGCGTGCACGAAACCGTCGAGCAGCTTACATCCGAAGTCGTGACCGCGCTCACCCGTCGTCTCGGCGAAGGCCGGACGTTCCATATCGAGGACGTACAGGATCAGGTCGAACTCGCGCTGATGCGCAGCGAGCACCACAAGGTGGCGCGCGCCTATGTGCTTTATCGCAGCGAGCGTGCGCGGGAACGCGCCGAGAAAAACGTTGCGCAGCAGGCCGCGGCCCGCGCGCCGGTGCTGCACGTCACGCGCGCTGACGGCTCGCGCGCCGAACTCGACCGGGCCCGCATCGCGCTGATCGTGGACGAAGCCTGCGCGGGACTGGACGGCGTCTTGGCGCAGCCGGTTCTGGCCGAGGTCGATCGCAATATCTATGACGGCATCAGCGAGGACGAAGTCTCTCTCGCTCTCGTCATGGCGGCGCGCACGCTGGTCGAGCAGGAGCCGAACTACACCTATGTCAGCGCGCGGCTGCTGCTCGACAAACTGCGCCGCGAGGTGCTGACTTTCGTGCATCGGACGCCGGTTTCGGCCTCGCAGGCCGAGATGGTGCATCGCTACCGCGACTATTTCCCGGCCTATATCAAGACCGGTATTGACGCTGATCTGCTCGACGCCGAACTCGGCCGCTTCGATCTCGCCCGCATCAGCGCGGCGCTGAAGCCGGAACGCGACCTTCAGTTCCAGTTCCTCGGTTTGCAGACGCTGTACGACCGCTATTTCCTTCACGCCGGCGGCAGCCGCATCGAGATGCCGCAGGCGTTCTTCATGCGCGTGGCGATGGGACTGGCGATGCGCGAAATCGATCGCGAGGCCAAGGCGATCGAATTCTACAATCTCCTGTCCTCGTTCGATTTCATGGCGTCGACGCCGACCCTGTTCAATGCCGGCACGCAGCGTCCGCAACTGTCCTCGTGCTTCCTGACGACGGTCGCAGACGATCTCGACGGCATCTTCAAGTCGATCAAGGACAACGCGCTGCTGGCAAAATATTCCGGCGGCCTCGGCAATGACTGGACACCGGTGCGCGGCCTTGGCGCGCATATCAAGGGCACCAATGGAGAGAGCCAGGGCGTGGTGCCGTTCCTGAAGGTGGCGAACGATACCGCCATCGCCGTCAATCAGGGCGGCAAGCGCAAGGGCGCGGTCTGCGCCTATCTGGAGACCTGGCACATCGATATCGAGGAGTTTCTCGATCTGCGGAAGAACACCGGCGATGACCGCCGCCGCACGCATGACATGAACACCGCCAACTGGGTGCCCGACCTGTTCATGCAGCGCGTGGAGCAGGACGGCGCGTGGACGCTGTTTTCTCCCGACGAAACGCCGGATCTGCACGACCTTTACGGGCCGGCGTTCAAGGCCGCTTATGAAAACTACGAGGCGAAGGCCGCGCGGGGAGACATGCGCGTGTTCAGGCAGGTCCGCGCGATCGACCTGTGGCGCAAGATGCTGACCATGCTGTTCGAGACCGGCCATCCCTGGATCACGTTCAAGGACGCCTGCAATCTGCGCTCGCCGCAGCGCCATGTCGGCATCGTGCATTCGTCGAATCTCTGCACCGAGATCACGCTGAACACCTCGGCGGATGAGGTCGCCGTCTGCAATCTCGGCTCTGTCAACCTCCTGAACCATGTCGCTGTGGACGGCGTCGACCATGCCAAGCTGAAGCAGACGGTGACGGTCGCCTTGCGGATGCTCGACAATGTCATCGACATCAATTTCTACACCATCCCCGAGGCGCGCCGTTCGAACATGCGTCATCGCCCGATCGGACTGGGGCTGATGGGCTTTCAGGAAGCGCTGCATGTGCAGCGGATCGCGATGGCCTCGGATGCGGCCGTCGTCTTCGCCGACACCAGCATGGAGGCGATCAGCTATCATGCCATCGCCGCTTCGGTGGAGCTTGCGGCCGAGCGCGGTCGCTATCCGAGTTTCGAGGGCTCGCTGTGGTCGAAGGGAATTCTCCCGATCGATTCGGTTGCGATGCTCGCCGAGGCGCGAGGTGTCGATCTCGACCAGGCCGCTACACTGGACTGGGCCTCGCTGCGCGAGCGCGTGCGCACCATAGGAATGCGCAACTCCAATGTGATGGCGATCGCGCCGACAGCGACGATCTCCAACATCTGCGGCGTCGCGCAATCGATCGAGCCGAACTACCAGAACCTTTATGTCAAATCGAACATGTCCGGCGACTTCACGGTCGTGAACGATTTCCTCGTGCGCGATTTGAAGGCGCGCGGGCTGTGGGACGAGGTGATGGTGTCGGACCTGAAATATTTCGACGGCAGCGTCGGCCAGATCGATCGCGTTCCGGACGACCTGAAGGCGCTGTACGCGACGGCGTTCGAAATCGACAGCGCGTGGCTGATCGAGGCGGCCGCGCGTCGCCAGAAATGGATCGACCAGTCGCAATCGCTGAACCTCTACATCGCGAATCCGTCGGGCAAGAAGCTCGACGCGCTCTATCGGCTGGCGTGGCGGAGCGGGTTGAAGACCACCTACTATCTGCGTTCGCGCAGCGCCACACATGTCGAGAAGTCAACGCTGAAAGGCACCGACGGCAAGCTCAACGCGGTCGCGAGCGGTGCTATGCCGATGGCGGCGTTGCTGTCGGCGGCGCCCGATCTGGCCGGCGTTCAGGCGTGCTCGATCGATAATCCCGACTGCGAAGCGTGCCAGTAATCAAGTCAGAAAGACAAGAACCATGCTCGATTGGTCCGATACCGAACCCGCCAAAGCAAAAGCTTCGTCCGCCATCGTTGCCGCGCGCGCGGCCGGTCAACTCAAGCCGGTGCCGTCGCCGGCTCAGACCGGCCTCGGCGCGATCGATCGTGCCGGTGGCCGCGTCTCCGTCGATGAGAAGCGGATGATAAATTGCCGCGCCGACGTCAATCAACTCCTGCCGCTCAAATACAAATGGGCGTGGGAGAAATATCTCGCCGGCTGCAACAATCACTGGATGCCGACCGAGGTGTCGATGCAGGCGGACATCGCGCTTTGGAAGTCGCGCGACGGCCTGATCGAGGACGAACGCCACGCCATCAAGCGCAATCTCGGATTCTTCGCGGCCTCCGAATCGCTGGTGGCGAACAACATCGTGCTGGCGATCTATCGGCACCTGACCAATCCCGAATGCCGGCAATACCTGCTGCGGCAGTCGTTCGAGGAAGCGGTTCACACGCACACCTTCCAGTACATCGTCGAAAGCCTTGGCCTGGACGAGGGCGAACTGTTCAACATGTATCGCGAGGTGCCCTCGATCACAGACAAGGCGGCGTGGGCACTGAAACACACGCAGAGTCTTGAAGATCCGAGCTTCTCGACCGGAACGCCGGACAAGGATCGCGTCTTCCTGCGCGACCTGATCGCGTTCTATGTCGTGTTCGAAGGAATGTGGTTCTACACGGGCTTCGCGCAGATCCTCTCCCTCGGCCGCCGCAACAAGATGGTGGGAATCGCAGAGCAGTATCAGTACATCCTGCGCGACGAGAGCATCCATCTGAACTTCGGCATTGACGTCGTTAACCAGATCAAGATCGAGAATCCGCATCTGTGGACGCCGGAGTTCCAGGAGGAGGTGCGCACCATGCTGCGCGCTGCGGCCGAACTGGAGGCGGCCTATGGGCGGGACACGATGCCGCGCGGATTCCTTGGCCTGAATGCGGCGCTGTGCGAGCAGTATATGCACTTCATCGCCAACCGGCGCTGCGCGCAGATCGGTCTCGCGCCGGTGTTCGACGTAGCCGACAATCCGTTCCCATGGATGAGCGAAGCGATGGATCTGAAGAAGGAGAAAAACTTCTTCGAGACGCGCGTGATTGAATATCAGAACGGCGGCGCGCTGAGCTGGGACTAGGGGCGGGCTTCGGCGATGGCCTTGATCTCTCCCGCCGAGGCGTTATGCGCGCGAACACGACAATCTGATATCGCGATAGATCTATCTTTCGAACGATCGGCTCCGCCGCCAGGTCCTGTGCGATGATGGAGGTATACCCTGCGTCCAGCGATTTAGTATGATCGTCCGGCAAAAAGTGCTTTGCTGCCTTCAGCATGAAATGAACGGACCAATGAAATGACCGAGAATGCAGAAGCTCCTCCGACTTCTGACTCGCGCAGCAATTCCGCCAGGGATTACGCGGGCATGATCTGGCAGTACCGGCAGGCGGAAACTGTTGCGGCCATGATCCATGTTGGACATAGACTAGGCCTGTTCGCCGCGATGGCCGATGCGGGAGCCTTGACGGCGGATGCTCTTGCGGCGAAGACCGGCCTGCATCCGCGTTGGCTTCTTGAGTGGATGCGACTTCAAGCGGCCGCGCGTGCTGATCTATTGCGGGAATGACAGCTTCCGGCTTCCCGCCGAGGCCAATGACCTGTTGGCCGACAAATCGTCCCGCGCTTTTGCGGCGGACAGCTTCGCCGGGGGGTATTCGCCAAAGCAGATTGAAGGTTTGATCGAGTCCTTTCGCACGGGCATCGGCAAAACCTACGAGTCGGAAGGTATGGAGGGGGTTACAAAAAGCGAGGAGCGGCATCGAAAGTCGGCCGAGAAGCAGGTCATACCGAAGATGCTTCCGGCGCTGGACGGCGTGCAGGAGAAACTTGCGCGCGGCGCATTGATGGCGGATGTCGGCAGTGGCGATGGGGCGCTTGTTCTCGCCATGGCGAAGGCCTTCCCGAATTCGACCTTTCACGCCATCGACCCGAGCAAACATTCGGTCGCGCATATCGAGCGGCGCGCCGCCGAATATGGTCTCGACAACGTTTATGCCTTCGTCGCGCCGGCCGAAAAATTTCCGACCGATGAACGCTACGATCTGATCGTTACGTTCGACTGCATTCATGATATGACCCAGCCGCAGAAGGCCATCGACGAAATCTACCGGAGGCTGCGGGACGATGGCACCTGGTTTATCAAGGACATCCGTTCGAAGTCGAGATTCGAGGACAATCTTCGCAATCCGATGCTGGCGATGATGTACGGATTTTCGCTGTTCTCCTGCATGGCGTCGGCCATGTCCGAGCCGGGTGGTGCTGGACTTGGAACGCTGGGTTTCAATCCGGAAGTTGCCGAGCGGATGAGCCGTCAAGCAGGGTTCACTCGGTTCACGATGCATGATTTCCGCGATCCGGGAAATCTCTACTACGAGGTTCGGCGCTGAGGGCGTCGAAGCGAAACAGAAGATTGGCCGGATAATGGCGATGCCTGGAATCAGCCGGCCGCTTTGTAGAAGCGTGTTTTGCAGATGAAAGAGGCGAGGTCTTCAAAGACGAAAGCGGGCAACACGGTCCGTGCGGCGGCGCGCACCCTGCAACTGCTTGAAGCTGTCAGTGCGCGAGGAAGCGCCGATCTCGCAAGCCTGCAAAAGATGACCGGCCTTCCGAAGCCGACCATCGTCAGGCTGCTGCAAACGCTGAAACAGTCGGGATATGTGCGGCAGGTCTCGCGGAGCGTGGGATATGCGTTGACGGAGAGGGTGCTGCGCCTTTCCATCGGCTTCACATATACGGACCGGGCGGTTCTGGCTGCACGGGAACATCTGGACTTCTTTACATCGACATACAAATGGCCGGTCGGGATCGCGACGTTTCACCGGGGTGCGCTGCGCCTGCGATACAGCACCTCCGCGCAAAGTCCGATATCGACCAACATTCCGAGTCTCGGCACCAGGATGCCGATGCTGACGACAGCGCATGGCCACGTCTATCTGGCGTTCTGCTCCAATACTGAACGCAAGCTGATCATCGAAACGCTTCGGAATCCATCGCATCCGGAAAACGCGCAAGCGCAGGACGTGGAAGCTCTGCGCACAATGGTCCGCACTGTGCGGGGGCAGGGCTATGCGCTTCGTTCGGTCGTGCTCAGGGATCGTGTCGGCGGCCTCGCCGCACCGATTCTTTATGACGGAAACATCGTCGCCACGGTGTCGATGCGTTACTACCGATCGGCGATCAACTCCGCTGATGTGGTCAAGCATTATCTTGAGCCGTTGAAGAAGCTTGCCAGTGACGTGTCCAGGGACCTCGAACGGTCAAATTATTCAAGACGGGTCAAATAGCAGCCTGGGTGAATCGGCGCGTGAACATGCTTGCGCCGTTGCCGCAAATTCCATCAGGCGGAATTTTGTGATTGTTCGAATGACGGCTTGCGGCCGCCTCGCCATACTGAAAACCGAACAGTTCTCGTGGTCGCAAGGCTTTTGCGCGAGTGCAATGGTCTGGCTTCCGAAGGTTTTTCGGAAAGCTTTCAGTGGGTGGGCAGATGACAACCAATCCAGAAACTTATCCCGGATTTCCCGGAAAGATCGGTCGTACGCGCGAAGAATCCGTACCGCACTGGAATGTGCCGGCGAAGGCCGCGAAGGGAAGTCCGAACGTCGTCGTCATCTTCATGGACGATATGGGGTGGTCGGATCTCGGCTGCTACGGCTCGGAGATCGCGACGCCGAATGCGGATGCGCTCGCCCAGCGCGGCATTCGGTTCAACAACTATACGTCTCACCCGATCTGCTCGCCCGCGCGCGCTGCGCTGCTCACCGGCCGGAATGCTCACTCGGTCTCGACGGGCTGGCTTGCGACGAACAATCCCGGATTTCCGGGCTATTCGGGAGAGATGCCGCTCGATACGCCGACAATGGCGGAGACATTCCGTGCGGCCGGTTACGCGACGGTTGCGGTCGGCAAGTGGCATAACTCGCCGAACAGCATTACGCCAAACACGTCATGGCCGACCTATCGCGGCTTCGACCGGTTCTATGGATTTCTTGAGTCAGAGACGGGGTACTTCTTCCCGGCGCGGATTCTCTACAACAACATCGTCGCGCCGATCGACAGCTATCCGGAGGGATATTACGCGACCGACGACTGGATGGACAAGGCGATCGGTTTCATCTCCGATATTCGGAATCAGGATCAGGATCAGCCGTTCTTCCTGTACGTTGCCAACAATGCCGTGCATTCGCCGTTGCAGGCGAAAGACGAGGATCTTGCGAAGTACCGAGGGCGCTACGACGAGGGTTGGGACCGGATGCGGGCTGCCCGGTTCGCGCGTCAGAAAGAGCTTGGCATCATCCCCGCCGACACGGTGCTGTCGGACCGCGATCCGGAGGTGCCGGCGTGGGACGACCTTCCGGACGATCAGAAGCAGTTGTTCGCGCGGCATATGGAGGCATATGCAGCCGTTCTCGATTGCGCCGATCAGAATATCGGCCGGCTGGTGGCGCATCTCGAGAAGATGGGTGAACTGGACAACACCATCTTCGTCCTGTCCTCCGACAATGGCGGGTCGAGTTCGGCCGGTCCGTCCGGCATGGTCAATTTCAATCGCCGTTCGGGTGGTCTCACCCCGCTTGCGGTCGACGTCGATGTCACGCGCGCCGATATCGTCGGCACGTCCCGCGCGACGTCGCTCTATCCTTCGGGGTGGGGACAGGTTTCGAACACGCCGTTTCCTTCGTACAAGACCTACACGGGCGGCGGCGGCAGGCGCGTGAGCTTCATCATTTCATGGCCCAACAAGCTGAAGGATACCGGCGTCGTTCGCAGTCAGTTCGCGCACGTCACGGATGTGATGCCGACATTGCTGGAAATGACCGGCGTTTCTCCGCTCACCGAGATCCATGGCAAGCCGGTTCCCGACATGCATGGAAAGAGCATCGCGCCGATCTTGGCGGATGCCGGCGTCCCGTCTCCGCGAACCACCCAGTATTACGAATGCTGGGCGAACCGCGCCTATTACGATGACGGCTGGATCGCGATCTCGTTGCAGAAGAAGGGGCATCCGATCGACTTCGACAATTGGACACTGCATTTCCAGGGCGACGACTTTTCTGAAAGCGCCAATCTGGCCCTGCAACATCCCGCCAAGCTGAAGGAGCTGGTTCAGGCTTTCGACAAGGCCGCGTGGGCAAACATGGTTTACCCGCTCGACAGCCGCACGCCGTTCCAGACGCTGAGCGAATTGGCGCCGCATCAGCGGCCGGCGGCATCCGGACGGCGACGCTTCCTGCCGAACACGCAATCGATTCACCGCGGCGTGATTCAGCCGCTGATTGCCGATCGCTCGTATCGGATTTCCGTCAATCTGCGCTGCGCGAAGGGCGATAGCGGCGTGCTGGTCGCCATCGGCGATGTCTCCGGCGGGCTGGTGCTGTATGTCGAGGACGATCGCCTGCGCCTCTTCTACAACGGGTTTGGGGAGCACAGCGCGCTGGAAGGACCTCACATTGCACCCGGCGAAAGAATCGCAATCCTCGAATATGAAGCGCTCGGCGCCCGGCGTGGTCGCGGTCGTTTGTTGGTCGATGACGGCGGCGTCACTGACTGGACCAATCTCAGCCCGACGATGATGTCAGGCTTTCACGAGGGCATGGACATCGGGCTCGATCGTCGCGGCCCGGTGAGCTGGGACCTGAAGGACCGTCATGGCGCGTTCCGCTATACGGGCACCATCCATGACGTGATCGTCGAGAGCGGCGCCTTCGCGGCAGATTCAGCCTACGGCAAGGGCTGACCGCCGTCTGCCGATCTGGCTTTCATTCTTTCAAATCAAGACCGGAGTATCGCAATCATGAACATTGCATCGCTGACGGCTGCCCTGGGCCTGTCGATCGCCATCCTTGGCGCTGCCATTCCGACCGTTCGGGCCGAGACCTATCCGAACAGGCCGATCACCTGGGTCGTACCGTTCCCGCCGGGAGGGCTGGCCGATATCGGTGCGCGAATGATCGCAAAGAAGCTCTCCGAGAACCTCGGCCAGACGGTGGTCATCGAGAACAAGCCCGGCGCAGGCGGGATCGTCGGCGCGGAGGCGGTCGCAAATGCGAAGCCGGACGGCTACACCTTCGTGTATGGAGCCGCCGCGCCGATGGCGGTCAACGTCTCGCTGCACAAGAAGCTCTCCTATGATCCCTTGACGTCGTTCGAGCCCGTGCATGGCATCACGATGTCGCCGCTCATCATCGCGACGAACCCGTCGAAGCCGTACAAGACGTTCAAGGAATTCATCGACTATGCGAAAAAGAACCCCGGCAAGCTGAATTTTTCCTCCCCCGGCATCGGAACGGCGCACCATCTGGCAGGCGAACTGATCTCGATTTCGACCGGCATCCGCATGCAGCACGTACCCTACAAGGGAGCCGCGCCGGCAATGTCCGACGTTCTGTCGGGAGCGATCGACGTCATGTTCGACAATCTGATACCCGTCAAGAACCAGCTCGAGTCCGGCGCTTTGCTGCCGCTTGCCGTGACGAGCGCCGAGCGGCTGCCGAGCCTTCCAAATGTGCCGACGACCACAGAACTCGGATTCCCCGACATCGTCATCAGTTCTTGGGCGACGATCGCGTTCCCCGCAAAGACGCCTCAGCCGATCGTGGACCGCATGGCGGACGCAGTAGCTGCCGTCATGAAGGACCCCGAGATCGTGAAGTATTTTCAGGATGGCGGCGCGATCATCATGACCGGGATCTCGAAGGACAAGCTTCGCGGTTTCTACAAGGGCGAAATCGAAAAATTCCGGAAACTGGTCGAGAAGTCCGGGGCCACGGTGAACTGACGCCGTCACGAGTTCTTTCCCGATCCCATCTCCCAGGGGCGGATCATCGCCAATGATCCGCAGCCCTCTGGTCCGCCAATGACACGACGTTGAGACATGCCATGAGCTATCCCGAATTGAAGATGTATATCGACGGTCATTGGAAGGTGGCCGAGGGACAGCCGGTGCTGAATCCGGCCGATGAATCAGTGATTGCGACCGTTCCGCATGCGACGACCGGCGATCTCGATGACGCCCTGAGCTCGGCGGAGCGAGGTTTTCGTCTCTGGCGGCGGACCTCGCCGGTGGAGCGCGCCAACATCATCCTGAAAGCATCCGGACTGATCCGCGATCGCGCCGAGAGCATCGCGACGACCATGACGCTCGAGCAGGGGAAACCGCTCGATCAGTCGCGACTGGAAGTGCTTCGCGCCTGCGACATCATCGACTGGGATGCCAACGAAGGCCGCCGCGTCTATGGCCGAATCATTCCGAGCGAAGCGGGGATGCGCCATTCGGTTCTGCGCCAGCCGATCGGCCCGGTCGCCGCGTTCACGCCGTGGAATTTTCCGATGAGTTCGCCCGTGCGCAAAGTCGCCGGCGCTCTTTCAGTCGGCTGCTCGATCATCCTCAAGGCGTCGGAGGAAACACCGGGAACGAGCGTCGAGCTGGTGCGCGCGTTTCACGATGCCGGTCTGCCGCCCGGCGTGCTTAATCTGGTGTTCGGCGTGCCGTCGGAGGTTTCCGGATATCTCATTCCGCACCCGGCCATTCGCATGGTGACGTTTACCGGCTCCACCATTGTCGGAAAGAATCTTGCTGCAATGGCGGGCCGGTCGATGAAACCGTCGATCATGGAGCTTGGTGGTCATGGGCCGGTGATCGTTTGCGGCGATGTCGATCCCGTTGCGACGGGTGCGATCTCCGCCGTTGCCAAATCGCGCAATGCGGGACAGGTCTGCGTCGCGCCGACGAGGTTCTTCGTTCAGGAAAATATCTACAAGCGCTTCGCCGAGTCGTTTGCCGAAAAGTCGGCGTCGCTGAAGCTCGGCAACGGCCTGGACGCATCCACCCGGATCGGGCCTCTGGCGAACGATCGGCGCTTGACCGCGATGGAGACGCTCGTTGCCGATGCAAGAAGCAAGGGAGCCAACGTGCTCGCGGGCGGCACCCGAGCGGGCAATCGGGGACATTATTATCCGCTGACGGTTCTATCGGATGTGCCGGACGAGGCGCTGGCGATGCGGGACGAGCCATTCGGCCCGCTGGCGCTGATTAATCCGGTGCGCGATCTCGATGAAGCGATCCAGAAGGCGAACAGCCTGCCATATGGACTTGCCGCCTACGCTTTCACGCATTCGGCGGCAAATGCCGACCGCATCTCAACCGAGATCGACGTCGGCAACGTCGCCATCAATCATTTCGTTGCCTCGATTGCCGAAGTGCCGTTCGGAGGCGTGAAAGACAGCGGTTACGGACGCGAGGGCGGCGTTGAAGGACTGGAGTCCTACACGGTCGTCAAAAACGTCTCTCACAGAGTATGATGATCGGACGGCGTTGCGAAACGATCGTGCGTCAGGCGAGTTCGGCGGACCGCCGGTCCTGCATGCGCAGCCAGAATACGGCGAAGACGGCGATGGCGAGCAACGCGATCGAGAATGTGTTGAGCGGAAACCAGCCCCAGTGCTCCTGGAGATATCCTGCCATGAAGCTCGACGTAGCCGTGGTTCCGAACACGAGGAAATCGTTCAACGCCTGTGTCTTTCCCCGCTCGCTGGGACGATAGCAGCTCGTCAGCAGCGTCGTCGCGCCGATGAACAGGAAATTCCAGCCGATCCCATTGGCGGTCAGCGCCACGCGGAAATGCCATTCCGACAGCCCGCTCAATGCAACACCTACGCCGAAGAGCATCAGCGCGACCCCGACGGCCATGACGTTGGTGACGCCGAATCTGTTGATGAGATTGCCGGTGAAGAACGAGGGCACAAACATTCCGAGCACATGGAGGAGGATCACCCAATGCGCCTCGGCGTGAGGCAATCCGCATCCGACGATCGCAAGCGGCGATGCGCTCATGATGAAGGACATGGTTCCGAACGCGATCATGCCGCTCAGCGCCGACGCCATGAATTTCGGCTGCGAGGCGATTTCAAGAAGCGGGCGCGCATCGGTGACGGCAGCCGCCTCGGACGGCGCGTCATTCTTCACATCCGGAAACGTGATGAACGACATGATCGTGAAAACCACGACATGAAACGCGACAAGCGTCGCAAATGTGCCGACATATAGCGGCATCAGGAGATCGTGGCTCCAGCGGACCGCCGTCGGTCCGATGATCGCGGCTGCGACGCCGCCCGCCGTCACCCATGAAATCGCCTGCGCCCGAAAGCGCGGCGAGACAAGCTCTGCGGCGGCGAACCTGTACATCTGCAAGCAGCTGACGGCGTATCCCAGGATCACGCCGCCGAGGCACATGATGAAAAGACTGCCGACGTAAAGCCCGAGCGCGACGACGCTTCCGCCGAGCATCCCGAACAGCGAGCCGACCCGGAAACCGATGCTGCGGCCCACGCGCTGCATCAGAAGGGCGGCGGGGAACACCCACAGCATCACGCCGATATGTTGCATCGTCACCGGCAGGTTCGCGAGATCGTGACGATGGTAGAAGGTGATGACCGAAAGGCCCGTGGCGGCAAACATCATCGTGTTGCACGCCTGGCCGACCGCCTGACAGCAGGTGAGCAGGATGAGATTGCGCCGCTCCGCGGCTGTCATGCGTTCCGCAGGCGGCGCAGGAAGGGCGGAGGTCGTCGTGGTGCGGTCGAGCATGAAGCGTCCTGACTTTCCGGCATCCTACGCGGACCGTACTGGTTTATCTTTCGATAAAATGCCAAAATATAGATATGAAACGCCAATCGAGACCGACCGCGCGGCAATCGTGGACGCCTCTGGCCCTCTCGACACTGGCCGGGCCGGATCGCTTGCTGGTGCGAAAGGATACGCTCGCTCCCCGTCACTATTTTCCCGAGCACCGGCATGACTGGCACCAGCTCGTCTACGCGATTTCGGGGGCGCTCGCCGTCACGACGGACAATCGTTCGGTCGTCATCTCGCCGGACCAGGCCGTGTGGCTTCCGGTCGGCACAATGCATCAAGTCGGATCGCTGCTTGGTGCCGAGTTCAGAAGCCTTTGGATCGCGAAACGATTTCGACCCGCTTCCTTGCGCGAGGTCGGCGTCGTGAACGTGACGCCTCTCATGCGTGCTTTGATTATCGAAGCCGGTGTCGACAGGCCGGCGGAGGACCGCGCCTATGCCGGGCGGGTGGTGCGGCTTCTTATGGATCAGCTCGAACGGGCAAGCCGCGTCGAGCTTTCGCTTGTCTGGCCGAGCGACCCGACGATCCTTGAGATTTGCGATCATCTTTATGCAAATCCCGCAATCGATATCAGCCTGAAAGATTGGGCGCTGCGGCTGGGCACGTCGACACGGACGCTCACCCGCGCCTTCGAAGCTCATCTCGGCATGACGTTGCGGGAGTGGAAGCGCAAGCTGCGTCTTTTCAGGTCGGTGGAGCTCCTGAGCGATGGACGAAGCATGACGCAGATTGCGTTCGAGCTGGGCTATAGTTCGACATCCGCGTTCATCTATATGTTCAAACAGGAGATGGGCGTGAGTCCGCGCAAGTATCGAGAGCATATCAGCGCGGAAAACTGACCTCGGACGTCATTGGTTGTGCCTCGTGTGAAATCCGGATTGGAAATGCAAATATGAAACCGTTGGTTGTGGTGGGCGGCGGACCGGGCTCCCTGCCGCGCAACATCATCGAAGCCGTCGAAGCGCAAGGTCGTAAGCTGAAAGGCTTTCTGGACATCGGCGAGAACGCAGAACCGCTGATGCATCCAAGGGAGTGTTTGGGGGACGAGCGGCTGCTGGATGATCCAGGATTTCTTGCAAGCCACGATCTGGCTGTCGCGGTTCGTGGTCCGATGCGGCAAGCCATCTGCCAGAAGCTGCTTGCGCGGAAGGCGAGCCTGCCCGTCATCGTCCATCCTGCGGCGACGATTTCCGCCACAGCGACGATTGGCGAAGGAACGATCGTCTCCGCCGGCGTCGTCGTGCAACAGGATGCCCGCATCGGCCGCTTCTGCATCCTGAACACATCCTGTTCGATCGATCATGACAGTATCGTCGGCGACAACGTTTCTGTTTCGCCCGGAGTTCACACCGCCGGCAATGTCACGATCGAGGATGATGTCTTCGTCGGTCTCGGTGCAGTGATCGTCGGCGGCGTGACGGTCGGTGCCGGTGCGACGGTGGGGGCCGGCGCGGTGATCCTTCGTAACGTTGCCAAGGGTGTGACCGTCGTCGGCAATCCGGCCAAGGAACTGGTGCGAAGCTAGCGATCGCTATCGGATTCGATGCGAAAATGATGGCGCAGAAGAAGCCGCGCTCTCCAGGCATGTCTATCGGACTTGTTGGCGCGCGTTCTGGTCTATTGCTTCTGCCACCAGGTCGTTTTCACGCGACTGGCGAGGTCGATCAATGTCGCTGAATATCGATGAACGATCTTCCATGAATCTCCTTGCTCCCATGGAAAACTGATGTTGATCGACAACGGCGAGCCATCCTGCGATCAGCGGCGCCGCGATCGAGAGCATGCCAGGCTTGAAGGAGGCGGAACACCATCCATGACGCTCGATATGCTGGAATGTGTCGTCGAGTTCTCGGCGGACCTGTGACGCGGGAACAGGAGTTCGCTTCAGCAGATCGCGAAGAAGCTCGTTGCGCTCGGACTCGGGCATTCCATAAAGAAAGGCGCGGCCGAGTGAGGTGGACACGATTGGAACGCGGGTGCCCGGTGATATGCGTTTGTATCGATTGGTGCGGCTGAAGCGGAGCGAGTCGAGGTAGACCATTTCATGTTGATCGCGGATGGCCAGGCCGACATTGACCTGCTCGCGGCGCGCGATAGTGTCCATCAAGGGGCGCGCCGTTTTCAGCTTGTGCGTATGAGTTTGATAGACCATCGCCAGGCTTAGTACGACTGGCTCCAATCGATAGGCTCTCTCCGAGACGACGTAACCGAGAAAGCCGGCTTCCACGAGCGACGTCGTCAGGCGACTGACGGTTGGTCGGGGAATGCCAGTGCATTTGGCGATTTCAGCGTTGGTGAGAAGAGGCTTTTCGATCCGAAATGCACGAAGGATGTGGAGGCCACGCAGGAGTGTGCTGCTTCCATCCGTTTCGCGGACAAATCGACCCGTGAGCCGCGTCTGCATTCGAGAGGAAACGGTCTGCATATGCTACCTCACAAATTTCACTAAATGAAATTCTAGGCCTTTCCGACTGCGCTGTCACCTCGATATGCGTCAGGTTCGCATGGCGGTATTGAGTCCGATGATTGATGAAGCCCGACGATCAGCATGGCCTTGCATTGAGGCGTAAGCTAGCTCAAGCTTCGAGCCAATGCTGGCGATGGAAACAACACCGAGGGCAGCTAGAAGACGTCATCATGCCGATCCGGTCGCTTTTGACCGAACATCACATGCGGCTCATATGCCCAGGAATTGCTGCACAAGAACAGCGGTCAACCCAACAACGCGGACATGACAATGACAAAGGATCTGGCTGAGTTTCGACGCGAGGTGGCCGCCTGGTTCGCAAACAATCGACCCGCGGAGCCAAAATTCCTACTGCCCGAATCCTTCATGGAGGTCGGCTCGGACGAGCAGTTCGAATTCCTGCGTGACTGGCAGCGCAAGATTTACGAGGCGGGATATCTTGGCATGGCGTGGCCGAAGGAATGTGGCGGCGGCGGTATGCCTCAAGCCTATCAGGACATCGTCACCGCGGAGATGGCGCGGCAGAAGGTGCCGTTCGTGGTGAACACGATCGGTCTAAACTGGGCCGGTCCGCTGATCCTGGCGATCGGGACGGATGAAGCGAAGCGGCGTCACATAAAGGGCATCCTCAACGCCGAGGATATCTGGTGCCAGGGCTTCTCCGAGCCGGATCAAGGCTCCGATCTCGCCAATAGTCAGCTGAGTGCGAAGCGTGACGGCGATAGCTATCTGTTGAACGGCTCGAAGATTTGGACCAGCCTCGGCAGCTATGCCAAGTACATGATCCTGCTGGCGCGAACCAATCCGCAAAAGCCGCGCTATGAGGGACTATCGTTTTTTCTTATCCCCATGCAGACGGCGGGGATCGAGCCGCGGCCGATCAAGAAGCTGACGGGCGAATACGGCTTCACGCAAACCTTCTTCACCGACGCGCGCGTTCCGGCCGAATGCCTGATGGGCAAGGAAGGCGAGGGGTGGAAGATCGCGATGATGACGCTGACGTTCGAGCGCGGCGTTACCGGCGGTCAGGCGGGCGGCATCAGCAGGATGGCGCTGACCGTCGACGATGTCGTCGAGCTGGCGCGCAGGTCGCGCCGTGGCGGACGACCGGCGCTCGACGATCCCGCGATCCGCGATCAGATCGTCCGGTTCATGATCGAGGATCAAGGCGATCGCCTCACCGCCAGGCGACGCGATATCACCGCTCTCTGCGCCGAGCGCCCAAATGCAATCGGGCTTTCGGCCAAGCTTCGGGTCAGCGAACACCGGCGGCGATTGCTTCAGTTCGCGCTGTCATTGCAAGGCGCGAATGCTGCCCGATTTGTCGGAGATGCCTCCGTCGTCGACGGCGGCAAATGGCAGCGCGCTTATCTCAACGCGTTCTCCTCGACGATCGGCGGCGGCACGAGCCAGATCCAGGCCAACATCATCGGCGAGCGCGTGCTTGGCCTTCCGAAGGATTGATGCGATGACGCTAGGCAATACAATGACGTTGAGTGATGAGCAGGCGACTTTGCTGGAGGTCGCGACCAGCTTCGCGCGCGAAAAGGCCTCGATGAGCGAGACGCGCCGGCAAATCCCGTCGGAATTGGGGTTCGATCGGGCGTTGTGGGATGAGATGGCCGAACTCGGCTGGCTTGGCATTGCCGTTCCCGAACAATTCGGCGGGAGCGGCCTTTCGCTCGCCGAGGTCGTGACCGTGGTCGAGCCCATGAGTCGCCATCTTGCGGGCTCGCCGTTCATCTCCACGCAGATGTTTGCGCAAGGCGTGCTGGCGGGTGGCTCGGAGCAACTCAAGAGAGAACTGCTGCCGCAAATATGTCGTGGCGCGATTGGAGCCGTAGCCCTCTTTGAAGATGAGGGCGATTGGGATTTGACGCGGATCACGGCAGGCGCAACCGCGGACGGCGACAAGGTGCGGCTGACGGGCGGCAAGACGCTGGTTTGCGATGCGGCCGCGGCCGACTTCATCCTTGTTTCGGTCAATCTTTCAGGCGAGCCCGCTCTCGCCGTGGTGAAGCGAGGCGACCTTCCGCGAGACCGCTGCAAGCGGGAAGTCATCATCGATGAAACACGCCGCGCCTATCGGCTCGATCTCGAAGGCCTTATCGTCCCGTCATCCGCGATGATGACCGGGACCTCGGCGAGAGCCGCGCTGAACGCAATCCGCGACACGTTCCTGATGTTGGGTTCGGCGGAAGCAGCCGGCGGCATCGCCGGCGCGCTCGATGTCATCGTCGAATATCTGACAACGCGGTCGACTTTCGGAAGGAAGATCGGCAGCTATCAGTCGCTCAAGCACACCTGTTCGGAGATCTTGATCGGCCTCGAACGGTCGCGCTCGCATATTTATCATGCGGCGTCGCTTCTGGCGGCGAATGAAGACGCCGAGGTCGCGCTTGCGATGGCGAAAGTCGAGAGCGCGGAGACCTTCGTGTTCGCGGGCGATCGCGCCGTGCAATTCCATGGCGGGTTCGGCTTCACCTATGATTGCGATGCCCAGCTCTATCTGCGCCGCGCGCTCTGGCTGCAATTCGCATTCGGAGACGCGGCGTACCATCGCGGGCGTCTGGCCGACCTGCTGTTGCCGGCCGATACGTGATGCAGTGCGACGCCCAAAAGAGCGGGTCTGTTTGCCGTAACCGATAGAGACGCTTTATCGGCATCGCTTTACGACGACGCAAGCGCGGCCGCGGCGCTGGCTTCAAATCATCCCACGATGTGGAGAGGAATTAGTATGATTTATCCGGAAACCGACAGGGTCAAGTCGCTCAAAGCGTTGCTCATCGCGTTCATGGATCGCTACATCTATCCCAACGAAGCCCTGTTCTATCGTCAGGCTGAAGAACTGGGGCCTTGGAAGGTTTATCCGATCGTCGAGGAGTTGAAGGCAGAAGCGAAGGCGGAGGGGCTCTGGAATCTGTTTTTGCCTGAAAGCGACTATGGGGCGGGTCTGACGAACCTTGAATATGCGCCGCTTTGCGAGATCATGGGGCGCTCGCATCTCGCTCCCGAGGTTTTCAACTGCTCGGCTCCCGACACCGGCAATATGGAGGTGTTGGCCAGATACGGAACGAGGGCGCAGCAGCAGGAATGGCTGAAGCCGCTGCTCGAAGGTGAAATTCGCTCATGCTTCGCCATGACCGAGCCTGCCGTTGCATCGAGCGACGCAACGAATATCGAGAGCCTGATCGTGCGCGACGGCGATCACTACGTCATCAACGGCCGCAAATGGTACACCACGAACGCGACCGATCCGCGTTGCAAGATCTGCATCTTCATGGGCAAGACGGACCCGTCGAATCCCGACCGCTACCGGCAGCAATCGATGATTCTCGTCCCGATGGACACGCCGGGCGTGAAAGTTCTGCGTCCGATTCCCGTGTTCGGCTTCTATGGCGTGCCCGACCGGGCATCCGAGGTCGTTTTACCGACGTTCGGGTTCCTGCGAGCAACATGCTTCTCGGCGAGGGGCGAGGCTTCGAGATCGCGCAAGGGCGGCTCGGCCCGGGCCGCATCCATCATTGCATGCGCCTGATCGGTCTTGCTGAGCGCTCCCTCGAAAAAATGTGCAGGCGAACCGAAAGCCGCGTGGCGTTCGGCCGGAAAGTGTCCGAGCAGACGGTGACGCAGGAGAGGATCGCGGAGTCCCGGATCATGATCGAGCAGGCGCGCCTGCTCACGCTGAATGCGGCCGACGCCATGGACAAGGTCGGCAACAAGGTGGCCAGGGCGGAGATCGCCATGATTAAGTCGCCGTGCCGCGGATGGCGTGCAAGGTGATCGACTGGGCCATCCAGGCGCATGGCGGCGGTGGCACCAGCAACGATTTCGGCTTGTCCATGGCTTACGCGACGGCGCGGCTGCTGCGGCTGGCGGACGGTCCGGATGAAGTTCATCGCAATCAGCTGGCGAGATTCGAGCTCAAGCGCTACGCCACGCATTGAAATTTATGGTCGCTTTCTGTGAAGCAAGTCAGACTGGAGAAGGATCATGGCGGGACGTCTTGCTGGCAGGGTTGCGATCATCACCGGCGCGAGCCGTGGCCTTGGCCAGTACTGCGCGCTTGGGTTCGCCCGTGAAGGCGCGAAGGTTGTTGTCGCCGCGCGAACCGAGGCTGTCGCCGATCCGCGCCTGCCGGGCTCCATTCACGAAACCGTTGCGACCATCCAGCAAACCGGCGGCGACGCGATCGCGGTGCCGTGCAACGTCGTCAGCATGGAGTCGGTCGAGCAGATGGTCGAAACGGCTCTTTCGAGATACGGCCGCATCGACATCCTGATGACCAATGCCGGCGTGCAGCCCACGGGCGGCGTCTCGACCCTGAAGATCAAATCTCTGGAGCTTGAATTCAACATCAACGTGCATGGGACGATCCGTTGCATCCGCGCCGTGCTGCCGGCGATGCAGGCGCAGAAGTCCGGCAACATCATCACCGTCTCGTCGGTGGCCGCCGAACGCGCGAACTCTCACTACGCGGCGACCAAGCTCGCGGTGGAAGCGATGACGCGCAGTCTCGCCAATGAACTGAGAGACCAGAACATCGCCGTCAACGCGCTCAAGCCGGTCACATCCATCGATACGCCCGGCCGGCTGTTCGGGCGCGCCGAAGGTCGCCGCACCGGCGCAAGCGACGATTTGCCGACGGAAGAGTCTTATGTCGAGGCCGCGATCCTCCTGGCGTTGCAGACGCCGGCCAGCTTCACCGGCCAGGTCGCCAACGACGCCCAGTTGATCGAACGCTTTGCTTCGGCCGATGCCAAAGCACGATTTCAGAGCGGAATCCGAAATCGTGGGTCGCCGCGATGCGCGATGAGTTGCGTGGTTGAATCGACGATCCGCACGCCGGCCTCATCCGGGCGGCATCGGCGCTTTCTCCGGGCGGCTGGGCAGGCGGCGTTGATGTGTGAGGTCGGCACGAGTTGCAGTTTCTCTCGTGTCGGCTACACTCCCGCTTTCAAAGAAAGCTAGAACAAATTCAAAGGGGAGGGCTTGATGCGCCGGTTCATCATTGGACTCATGATGCTTGCGGCCGTGGGCGCGCTGTCCGGAGCTCAGGCGCAATCCGAATTCCCGAACAAGGCAATTCAGATTGTCCTGCCCTATCCGGCGGGGGGGATCGTCGACAACATCACGCGCGTGGTCACGAACAAGCTGGCCACGATCTGGAAGCATCCCATCGTCATCGAGCCGAAGCCGGGCGCGAATGGCAACATCGCCTGGGATCAGGTGATGCGCGCCAAGCCGGACGGCTACACCTGGAGCTTCTACGGCCCCGCCATCATCGCCAATTCCCGAATACAGGACGGCGTGACGTTCAGCGAAAAGAACTTCGTCCCGATCGGAGGAATGGTCTGGGTGCCGTGGGTGCTGGTCGTCCACCCAAGCGTGCCGGCGAGCACGGTGAAGGAGTTCGTCGACTATGTCCGCGCCAATCCCGGAAAGCTGAACGTGGCGAATGGCGGCACGGGTTCCTCCGGACATCTGAACACGGCGATCTTCCTCAACGCCACCAAGCTGAAGATGGAGGAAATCCAGTATCGCGGGCAGCCGCCGGCGCTTCTCGATCTGGTGGCGGGCCGCGTGCAGTTCGCACTCGCATCGCCGAGTCTCGTCGTTCAATATATCCAGTCGGGGAAATTGAAGGCGCTGGGCGTGGTGGCGCAAAATCGGCTGCCTCAGCTTCCCGATGTGCCGACGATGTCCGAAGTCGGCTATCCGGAGACGAATGTCGTGGCGTGGTACGGCTTGTGTGCGCCGAAGGATACGCCGGCCGACATCGTCGAAAAAATCGTTAGTGGCGTCAACGAGGCCCTGAAGGACCCGGCCGTTCGCACCGCGCTCGAAAGCCAGATGACGCAGGTGATGGAGCCGACGACCCCCGCCAAGCTTCAGGCGCTGGTTGAATCCGACACGGAAAAATACGCAAAGATCATCAAGGAGGCGAACATCAAGGTTCAATGACCTTCGATGCGGCTGCCCGGCCGGTCGCTGCTGCGAGCGGCGAGCTTTGGGCCGGGCCATTGCGCCTTGCAAGCGCCGGGGATATCAACCTGCCTTGTCGTGACCTCGCGCAATGATCTTGCGACAGGTGTCTGCCGCAAGGAGAGGGCAAGCAGAAGAAATGAACACCTCAGTCGATTACTCTTACGACTTTCGCCTCGTCAGCTATCCGGTTCGTGTCTATAGCGGGCAGGATGCGCTGGAGAGCCTGCCGGCCGAGGTGGCGAGGCATGGCGCGAAGCGGGTGTTCGTTATCTCCGGGCGTTCGGTGTCGCGGAAAACGGACCTCGTGAAGCGGGTGCGGACCCTGCTTGGCGAGCGGTGCGCCGGCATTTTCGACGAGATCGGCAAGGATACGCCGATCGAGGACGTCGTCGCCGCGCGCGACAAGGCGCGCGACGTCGGCGCGGACCTTCTGATCGCGGTCGGCGCGGGCAGCGTCATCCAGGGTGCGCGGGTGACGGCGATCCTGCTCGCGGAGAAGGAGCCGATCGAGAAGCTGGTCACGCAATACCCACCGGGGATGCCGGCGATCAGTCCGAAGCTGATGGCTCCCAAACTGCCGATCATCAACATCATTACGGCGGGCTCGTCGGCTCAGAATCGCGCGGGCTCGCCGGTCAAGACCGCCAATGGCGGCCGCATGGAGTTCTTCGATCCGAAAACCCGCCCGGTGGCGTTGTTCTGGGACAATGACGCGCTTTTGACCGCGCCCGTCTCGATGCTGCATTCGAGCTGCGGCACGATCTATTGGCGCGCCGTCATGAACATGGGCTACACGCGCGCGACGCCGCTCGCGGACCACACACGGCGGCAGGTCTTCGAGATCGTCAGCAAAGCTTTGCCGCGCCTGAAAGACCCAAGGGATGTCGCCGCGCGAAGCGATCTGTGCGTCGCGTCCTTTTTGCAGAACCGGGAAATCGATGATGGCGCGACGCCGGTGCGGCACTGGGTGAGCCGCGTCGTCTATGCGTTTGCGGCGTCGCTCTTTCATCTTCACGAGCATGTTTCGCAAGGAGCCGCGCATTGCGCAATGACGCCGGTCGTCATGCGCAAGCTCGGTAATCGGGACCCGGAGGCGATGTGCAGCATCGCGCGGGCGCTCGGCGTCTGGTCCGATAAGAACCCGGTGGCCGAAGCGCCATTCCGCGCCGCCGACGAACTCGAAAAGATTTTCGCCTCGATCGACCTGCCGGCGAATTTGACTGAACTCGACATCCCGCGCTCCAGCGCGGAGAAAATCCTTGAGGCGTCGCTCAAGAATTTCAACGCGGATCCGAAGCGGGAATTCGTTAAGGAGCGGGATTTCCTGCGCGAGGTGCTCGACGCGACGTGGTGAGCACTGCGCGGCAACGGGACGCTTCCTGCCTGCCGCTTACGCCTGCCGGATCGCGCAGCCTGTATTGCCGCAACCCTCGGCGGAGACCTCACTCGCGCGAGCGCCGCCGAACGGCTCGCCCAGCAGCGTGCCGAGAATGCTGCCTAGCGTCAGGTCTTCGACATGGCCGAAATGTTGGAAGCGCCGAAGACCGCTGCGATCGACGATGACGAGCGTCGGCGTCCCTTGCATCTCATAGGCGCGCATCGTCGCCGGAATGCGCTCGTCCTGGCGATCGATGCCGATCGGAAAGCCGAGCCGGTATTCGTGCGCGAACGCCGCCAGCGCCGCGCGCGTGCCCTGCGCTTCGCGATGTTCGAACACCGTGTGCAGGCCGATCACCGCGAGTTTGTCGTCCGGAAAAGTCTGCGCGATGCGCTGCGCCTGCGGCAACCCCTGCGCGACACAGCCCGGACACAGCATCTGGAAAGCGTGGATGACAAGAACGCGGCCCGCGAAATCGGGGATGTCGAGCGGCTTTGGACTGTTGAGCCAATCGGTCGTCACCAGCGGCGGCGCGGCATGAGGGTGCATGGCGGAGATCCTTTGCGGCTTTCCGTGGCCGGGCGCCGGGCGGTTTCCCTTCTGAAGGTTCGGTGCTGAAACGGCTTCAATATTTAGGAGTCCTAATATAGAGTCAAGCGACGAAGTTGTGCGACGGCCCCGGCGGAAGGGAAGCGATGTCTGGGATTGCGGATAAGCTCGATCAGGTGCGGGCTAAAATTCGTTCCGCTGCGGGCCGCGCGGGCCGCGCGGCGAGCGATGTCCGCCTCGTGCTCGTGACCAAGACGAACCCGCCGGAGCGGGTCCGCGAGGCGATCGATGCGGGCCAGCGCGATCTCGGCGAGAACAAAGTGCAAGAGGGGCGACGCAAGGCTGCTGCGCTCGCCGGCGCTCCGGTCCGCTGGAGCATGATCGGCCATCTGCAAAGCAACAAGGTGAAGGAGGTTCTGGAGTTCGCCGACGAACTTCAGTCGCTCGATCGCCTTTCGCTTGCCGCGACCCTCGATCGCCGCCTTCAGGCGGTCGGGCGCGGCCTCGACGTGCTGGTGCAGGTCAACACCTCGGGCGAGGCCAGCAAATACGGCCTTACGCCGGATGCGGTGGCGGCGTTCCTGAAAGAGCTGCCGGCGTTCACCGCGTTGAGGCCGAAAGGTTTCATGACGCTCGCGACCTTCACGCCCGATGAAGCCGAAGTGCGCCGCTGCTTCCGCGTGCTGCGGGACGTTCGCGATCGTGCGCGGGCCGAAGCGCTGCAAGGCGATGCGCTGGCGGAGCTTTCGATGGGCATGTCGGGCGATTACGAATGGGCGATCGAGGAGGGCGCGACGATCGTGCGGGTCGGGCAGGCAGTGTTCGGGCCGCGGCCGTTCCCCGACTCCCATTATTGGCCTGGCGCGGCCGGCACGCGGGAGGGCGGCGCTTGATCTTCGATACGATCAGCGAGCCGATCGCCCGGCGCGTGACCGCCGGCCTTGTCCGGATCGGCCATGTGCTGCGAAGCCGCGCCTGGAAGGGCGCGGGCCCGGCCGGCGTCACGCCGACGCAGGGCCACGCGCTGGGACTGCTCCGCGACGCGCCCGAAGGTCTGCCGCTCGGCATCGTCGCGGGCAGGCTCGGCGTTTCCGCGCCGACGGCGAGCGATGCGATGAACACGCTGGTCGCCAAGGGCCTCGTGCTGAAAGCGCCAGGTGCGAAGCCGCGTTCGATCAGCCTGCGCCTCACGCCGACAGGCGAGGCGTTGGCGGATGCGACGCGCGACTGGCCGGCGTTTCTGACCGGTGCGGTGGAAACGCTGGACCCTGCCGAACAGGCCGCGTTTCTGCGCATGCTGGTCAAGATCATCCGGGCGATGCAGCAGAACGGCGACATCGCTCCGCAGAAGATGTGCGTGACCTGCCGTTATTTCCGCCCGAATGTGCATGAGGGCGCGTCTGCGCCGCATCACTGCGCCTTTGTCGATGCGCCGTTCGGTGATCGCCATCTGCGGCTGAATTGTCCGGAACAGGAGGACGCCGGCGAGGAGACGCAAGCGGCGAACTGGCGGCGCTTCGCGCCGGCGGCATAAAATCCTTTCCGCCCGGATTGAACGGATGTCGTACGTGACTCGGCTAAATGACAGTGCTATCGCGTGGCGACACGGGGGCGGGGCGTTTCATCAGGCCATACGCACGCCCAGGGATGAATGATGAACGACGGCAGTAGACCTTCCAGCAGGCGGGACGCAACGCGGTAGGTCATGATCTGCCCGGCGGTTCCTGTCATATCCGGGACAGGAGCGGGCATGATGTCAGTTTTCGCCAATCCGCCATGCGGTGATTTTGTCGAACTGTCGCCGGCCTTTTGGCTTCGGCGCGTCTCGAATTATTCAGAGTCGGCGGCCGGGGCGCGATGACGACATCGGCCTCCATCCCCAACAAGAACAACCGGCGTCGCAACGCTCCGATCGTCTGGGACCTCGTCGCCGCGCTTTTGGTGCTGGGCGGCATGGTGCTGCTCGCGCAGGCGAGCCGGGGGCTGCTGCAACCCTTGCCCGAGCCGGGCGCGGTCGTGATCGATCTATCACCGTCCGCCTTGCCGGAATACGCGCTGCGCACCTCGCTCCGGATGCTGGCGGCGATGGCGCTGTCGCTTCTCTTCACCTTTACCTATGCGACCTGGGCCGCCAAGAGCCGCCGCGCGGAGCAGGTGCTGATTCCGCTGCTGGATATCTTGCAGTCGGTGCCGATCCTCGGCTTCATCTCGATCACCGTCGTCTTCTTCATGTCGCTCGCGCCGGGACGGGTGCTGGGCGCGGAATTCGCCGCCGTCTTCGCCATCTTCACCAGCCAGGCGTGGAACATGGCGTTCAGCTTCTACCAGTCGCTGCGCACCGTGCCGCGGGAGCTTGTCGAGGCGTCGCGCTCGTTCCGTCTGAGCCCCTGGATGCGCTTCTGGAAGCTGGAAGCAGCGTTCGCCGCGCCGCCGCTGATCTGGAACATGATGATGTCGATGTCGGGCGGCTGGTTCTTCGTCGTCGCCTCCGAAGCGATCACCGTCGGCAACACCACCGTGACGCTGCCCGGCATCGGCTCCTATATCGCGCTGGCGATCGAGCGGCGCGACCTCGGCGCGATCGGCTGGGCGATTGTCGCCATGCTGATCGTGATCCTTATCTACGACCAGCTTCTGTTCCGTCCGCTGGTGGCCTGGGCCGACCGCTTCCGCTTCGAGCAGGAAACCGGCGTCGCCCCGCCGCGCTCCTGGGTGCTGACCATGCTGCGCCGATCGCGGCTGGTGGCGTGGGCCGTTCGCCCGCTGGCGGCCGCATGGCGGTGGAGCTATCGGCCGTTGCCGATGTCGTCTCGACCCGCGGCCATCGTGCCGGATGACGCGCGCGAAAATGTCTGGTCGGAACGGCTTTGGAACGCGGCGCTTGTCGGGCTCGTCCTCGTCGCTTCATGGAAGATCGCGACATTCGTGCTGGCCAGCATCACATTGGCGGAAGTGGGGACGGCCGTCCTGCTCGGCCTTGCCACCGCCGTGCGCGTGTTCGTGCTGATCGCGCTCGCAAGCCTGGTATGGGTCCCGGTCGGGGTCTGGATCGGGTTGCGGCCATGGGCGGCGCGGATCGCCCAGCCGGTCGATCAGTTCATGGCGGCGTTCCCCGCCAATCTCCTGTTTCCGCTCGCCGTCTCCGCGATCGTGGTGCTGCGGCTCGATCCGGATATCTGGCTGAGCCCGCTGATGATCCTCGGCACGCAATGGTACATCCTGTTCAACGTCGTCGCCGGCGCATCGACGATCCCGAGCGAGATGCGCGACATCGGCGTCAATCTTCGCGTGCGCGGCTGGCTCTGGTGGCGGCGGATCGCGCTGCCGGCGGTGTTTCCGTTCTACATGACGGGTGCGATCACCGCTTCGGGCGGATCGTGGAACGCCAGCATCGTCGCGGAGGTCGCAAGCTGGGGCGATACGACACTCAAGGCGCACGGGCTCGGCGCCTATATCGCGGAGGCGACGGAAGCCGGCGACTTCCACCGCATCGTGCTCGGCATCGCGGTGATGAGCGCGTTCGTCGTCATCATCAATCGCGTCTTCTGGCGTCCGCTCTATGCGTTCGCCGAACGCAAGTTTCGACTTGGTTAGAGCATGATCCCGAAAAGTGGGAACCGGTTTTCGGACCAGATCATGCTCAGAAAAGGAACGGCCACATGGACGACGCGCCTTTGTTGAACCTCTCGGGGATTCGCAAATCGTTCCGCAAGCCCGATGGTGGCGAGCTGCTCGTGCTCGACGGCATCGACCTGACCTTGCGCGAGGGCGAGATCGTCGGCCTGCTCGGGCGATCCGGCTCCGGCAAGTCGACGCTGCTGCGATTGATCGCCGGGCTTTCGTCTCCTGTCGCCGGCTCGATCAGCTATCTCGGGCGGACGGTGACGGAGCCGCCGCCCGGCATCGCCATGGTGTTTCAGAGCTTTGCCTTGTTCCCATGGCTGACCGTGCTGGAAAACGTCCAGCTCGGGCTTGAGGCGCTTGGGCTGCCGCCCGACGAAATCCGCCGCCGCGCGATCGACGCGATCGACCTGATCGGCCTCGACGGCTTCGAGTCCGCCTATCCGCGCGAATTGTCGGGCGGCATGCGTCAGCGGGTCGGATTCGCCCGCGCGCTGGTGGTCCATCCCAATATTCTTTTGATGGACGAGCCGTTCTCCGCGCTCGACGTGCTGACGGCCGAGACGTTGCGCACGGATTTTCTCGAATTGTGGTCGGAAGGCCAGCTTCCCATCAAAGGCGTGATCCTCGTCACCCACAACATCGAGGAAGCGGTCCTGATGTGCGATCGGATTCTGGTGTTCGGCAGCAATCCGGGCCGCATCCTCAAGGACATCAAGGTCGATCTGCCGCAACCGCGCGCGCGTCTCGATCCGGATTTCCGCGCGCTTGTCGAAAGCATTTATGTTGAGATGACGGCCAGACCAGCACCCGAACCCGCCGGCGTGCGCCGCGAGGGTCCGCACGGCGCAGGCATCGGAACGATCCTGCCGCGGGTGTCGTCGAATTTGCTGGCGGGTCTGATCGAAACCATCGCAGCGTCTCCGTATGATGGAGAAGCCGACCTGCCGGTCATTGCCGCCTCGCTGCATATGGAGATCGACGATCTGTTTCCGGTCGCCGAGACTCTTCAGATGCTGCGATTTGCCGAGGTCGAGGGAGGCGACATCAAGCTCACGGCCGAGGGCAGGCTATTCGCAGAAGCGGACAATGATGAACGCAAGCGCCTGTTCGCGAAGCATCTGTCGAATTATGTCGCGCTGGCCGCGCATATCCGTCGTATCCTCGACGAGCGCCCGAGTCACAATGCGCCGTGGAGCCGCTTCTCCGATGAGCTGGAGGACCACATGACTCCGGATGCGGCCAACCGGACGCTGCGCGCGGCCACCGACTGGGGTCGGTACGCCGAAATATTCTCCTATGACGATCATACGAAAATGTTCAGCCTGGAGAATCCGTGACGCCTGGCGGCGACGGAGCCGGCGAGTGTCACGAATTGCCCGTTTGCGGCGGCATCTGGTCCTACGCCAAAAGAAGCCGCTCGAGCGCCTTGCTCAAGGTTGCGGACCTGTTGGCGGGATTCCACGCGACCGCGATTTCGATCGACGGCGTATCACCGGAAATGTCGAGAAAGGTCACTCCCGGAAAGCTCGCGCCGGCAAGCGAACGTGGAAGGAATGTCACGCCGGCTCCCATTGAGACAAGGCTCAGAATCGAAAGCATGTGCCGCGGCTGATGCGGGACGGCCGGACTGATCCCCGCTGCGTGACAGGCTGAGAGGATTCGATCGTAGAGTCCCGGCGACAGATGCCGGGCCTGCAACACGAAGCGGTCGTTGCGCAGCGCGCTCAACGTGACCTTGCTGCGCTTCGCGAAGCGATGATGTTCGGGAACGGCGATCACGAGCGGGTCGCGAACGAGAGGGCGGACTTCCAGTTCGTCGCAATCGACCGGCAGATAGACGAAGGCGAGGTCCAGCGCCTCGTTGCGAAGCGCCTCGATCTGCTCCGCAGAGTTCAGCTCGTACCACATGGTGACGATGCCGGACATGTCGGACGACAGCTTCGTGTACATCTGCCGGACCTCGGTGAAGATCGCGGACGCGACAAAGCCGGCGCGAAGATATCCGCAGCCGTCGATCTCGGCACGCCGCGCGAGCTGCGGCAGGCCCTCGGCCTGGGCGACCAGCGAGCGCGCGGTGTCGAGCAGCGAGGCTCCCACGTCGGAGATGCGGACCGTTCGCTTGGTTCGATGAAACAATTGCGCGTTCAGCTCCCGTTCCAGCTTCTTGATGTGCTGGGTGAGCGGCGGTTGCGACATGTTCAGCCGGCGCGCCGCGCGGCTGAAATTCAGTTCTTCGGCCAGCGCCACGAAACATTGCAGGGATCGGAGGTTCATGACCCATGATAGCTTTTGAGAATTATTGTGATAGGAAGATTATAATTCACAAATAAGGCGCCGCCGTCTAGCGGTGTCGCCAAACCAAATGGCACGCCGAGCGATGTTGGAGCGTGAGCGTCTGGGGAGGAAAAAGTGCAGAAACATTTCATTCGATTGGGTCTGGCGGCCGCGTGGATGCTGGCCGGTGGTGTCGTTGCGCAGGCGCAGGACTATCCGAACAAGCCGATCCGCCTTCTCGTTCCTTACGCCACAGGCGGATCGACCGACCTGACCGGGCGCATCTACGGCGAGGCGCTGCAACGTTCGCTCGGGCAGAATATTGTCGTCGAGAACAGGCCAGGCGCGGCCGGCACGATCGGCATCGATGTCGTCGCGAAGGCCAAGGCTGACGGCTACACGCTCGGCGTCAGCGGCGTGGGTCCGACCGCGATCGTGCCGCTCATCGATTCCAAAACTCCGTATCAGCCGCTACGGGACCTCGATATCGTCGCGGGTCTGAGCATCGTCGATGCCGTGTTCGTCGCTTTGCCGAATTCGAAATACAAGTCGATGAAGGAGGTTCTGGATGACGCGAAGGCGCATCCGGACACGGTGAGCTTCGGGACCTCCGGTGTCGCCGGGCCGGTGCACCTCGATATGGAGAACCTTTCGCAACTCGCCAAGGTGAAGATGATCCATGTGCCGTTCCAGGGCGACACGCCGGCGATCACGGCGGTGCTGAGCGGCGACGTTGCGATCGCGGCGGTGTCCGCCGCGTCGGCCACGTCGTTCCTGGCGAGCGGCAAGTTGAAGGGGCTGGCCGCGGGCGGGCCTGGGCGGCTCAAGCTTCTGCCGGATCTGACGACGGTGGCGGAGCAGACCGGCTTCAAGGACTATGAAATGAACACCTGGAACGTTCTGGTGTCGGCGCGCGGCACGCCGCCGGAGATTATCGCCCGGTTGAACAAAGCGGTGAATGAGGCCGCTGCTAATCCGGCGACCAAGGAGAAGCTCGAAAATCTCGGTCTCAAGGTGATGCCCGGTGACGTGAAATGGGTGCAGGAGTTCGTCAATTCGAAGATCGAGCGCAACAGGAAGCTGATCGAGACGACTGGACTGAAGCGGGAGTGATACCGCAGTAGCGATCACGCTATCGATTGCGAAAGTGGCTTTGGATCGATCCGACCCAAAGCCATTTTAGTTTCAGAACTCTGTTTCAACGCGGTCACCGCATGCGCCCGATAGCGCATGCGGCACGATCGGTTTTATACGATCAACCCTGGAGCAGCGCGTCCTTGCCTTTCCACGGCGCGATCTGGCCTTCATAGACCTGCGGCCCTTTGCGGAAATGGGCGGCCTCGTTCAGCGTTTCGACGAATGGCATGTCGCGCGGGTAGAGCTTGTCTCCCCGCGGCCGCGGTCCGGATTTCGAGACATGGCCCCAGAGCGGGTGGCCGACGACTTCTTCCGCGATCGCAACCGCCTCGATCAGCTTGTCGAGATTGTAGCCGGTCTCGATTCCCATCTCGTGGCACAGATCGACGAAGTCCTCCGTCGGCACATGCCCCGCCGCGCGGCCGTTGCCGCAATAGGGACATCCGCCCATGCCGCCCAGCGAGGTGTCGAACTCGCGCACGCCGAGCTGCAAGCCTTCATAATAGCTGGCGATGGTCGCGCCGCGCTGATTGTGCAGGTGCAGGTGGAAATCGGTGACGTCCGGCCAGCGCTCGCGGATCGCCAGCAGCGTTTCGCGAACCAGATGCGGCAGGTTCCAGCCCATCGCTTCAAGCAGCGCGACGCGCGTGACCTTGATGCCCGCATTGTGCCATTTGTCGATCATCAGTTGCAGCAACGCCATCCGCTGCTGATGCGTGAACGCGCCTTCGAAGTTGGAGCCGAACGGATTGCCGATCGAGACCGAGGCGCTCTGGATGCCGGCGGCGCGGGCGGCGGCGATCGTATCGTCGATGGCGGCGATCTGCTGCGCCTGGCTGCGATTGTAGTTGCGGCGGGCGAAGCTGTCGCACAGCTCCACATGGGTGCCGTACTGGCCGCGATTGCGGCGGACGTCGAGCTTCGGATAATAGCTGTCGGCGCGGTCGTAGCCGTGCTTGTTGAACACGGCCGCGGTGTAGATCACTCCCGGTTTCGGCTCGAAGCGCGAGGCGATCTCGTCGATGCAGGCCATCGATGGCGTCCATTTCGGATGCGCGAACGAGCCGATGGAAATGACTTTCGCGCCGGTTTCGCCGAGCGCGTCCAGCAGGCGCAGCTTGGCCTCGACCGGGATCGAGGCGCTCTCGATCTGCAACCCCTCGCGCATGGTGTCATCCTTGATGATGACCGACTTCGGCAGCAAGCTCATTACAATCTCCTTGGTTGATCTGTCCGGTTTCTTGCGATCGATATCCGCTCAAGGGTTCAGGACGCAACCGCCCGTCACCGTCCCTTGCAGTTCGGCACGCATCGCCTCGCGAAATTGTCGAGCGGCGACGTGTGTGACACGTGCGTGATGCGCCCCTCGCCGCCCAGGCGTTGATATCCTTCATGCGCTCCAGGCGCGTGGACATGTCGCGCTGCGCGTGGATCGCCATCGGCGAGCCCATCACATAAAGACCCTTCATCTGGATGATGTTGGTCGGCAGCCGGTCGGCGTTGTCGGAGCCGCGCTGGCCGGCCCTTCGCAACATTGGTGTTGCCGGCCCAGCCGACGATGACATGACGCCCGGCGAAACGCAGCGAGCGCATGCATTCCTCCGACAGCGCGCCGCCGACCGTGTCGTAGACCATATGCGCGCCTTCGCCGCCGGTCAGCGCTTTCACCTCGTCGCGAAACCGGCGGACAGCATTGGGGTTGTCCGGGTCCGACGTGTCGATGACGTGATCCGCGCCGAACGCTTTCACCAGCTCCAGCTTGCCGCGCGAGCGTCCCGTGGCGATCACCTGCGCGCCGAGAATTTTCGCCACCTGCACGCCGGCCATTCCGGTCGCGCCGGACGCGCCGTTGATGAGCACGGTTTCGCCCCGCTGGATTTTTCCGCGCGTCGTGAGCGCATAATGGGCGGTCTCGTAGCCATAGAGAAAGTTGCAGGCCTGGTCGAACGAGAAGCTGGCGGGGACGCGCTGAAGCGCATAGTCGGGAGCGATGGCGAACGAGGCCCAGCCGCCATTCGCCTGATACGCGCCCTTGCTGCGAGGGCCGGTGAGCATGATGTCGCTGTAGACGGCATCGCCGACCTTCAGCCGTTGCGCGTCGACTTCCTTGCCCACAGCTGTGACGACGCCCGCATATTCCATTCCGGGCGTGCAGGGCAGGGGCACCATGTGTTGATACTGGCCGCTCATCATCAAGAGATCGACGAAGCTGATGGATGCGCTCTTGACGGCGACGATGACGTCGTGCGGCCCGAGCGAGGACGGATCAGGCTCGTCCATCTCCACCAATTGCAGAACCCGGTTCACGGCGTCTTCCTGAGACGCGGCGTATTCCGGCAGCATGATCCGCTTGTAGCTGTTGGTCCGCATGGTTTTCCTTGTGCGTTCGCCTGGCGGCTTCCTTGGAAATCCCTGGAGAAGCGTCCGTAGCGCGAGATTGACAACAATCAATAGTCTATATAACCGTACTTTCATAATATCAAATTTATGAGTCATGCCGGAATGACCGATAGCAAGGTTCTTGGCGCGGGGTCGCTCTATCTTGGGATCGCCAGCATTTTGAAATCGCGGATTCTCCGGCGCGAATGGCCGTCCGGCACGCAGGTCCCGACCATCGATTCGCTGAGCGAGGAATTCGGCGTCGCGCGCGCCACCGCGCGTCAGGCGATCCATCTGCTCGTGAATGAAAATCTCGTCTCCAGCCAGCGCGGGCGCGGCACCTTCGTCGTTTACGAAGGACCGCTGGGCGCGAATGTCAGCGCGGACATCCTTCAGGCGACATCGCCCGCGCCGCCGGATCATTCGATCGAAATCCTCGAATGCTCCAGCGCGTTCAGCCTTCCCGACGAAATGAAATTCGACGGCACGACCGCGCGCGCCTATACGCGCGTCAAGAAGGTGCATTTCATGGCCGGCGTGCCTTACGGCTATTTCGAAGTGTTCGTCGATCAGGACGTGTTCGACCGCTTTCCCGCCGGTGCGGAAGGACAACAGAAGCTCGCCTGGCTGATGCGACAGAGCGGCGTCAAGGTCACGACCTCGCATGAGCGGCTGACCATTCATCCCGCCGACATGGACGAGGCGCGCTACCTGAAGTGCCAGCTCGCCGATCCGATCGCGCGGGTTGTCCGCATCATGCTGAGCGACAAGGGCCGCGTCGTCTACGCCGCCTATAACAGCTATCGCGGCGATCTGTTTTTGCAGGAACGCAAAGTCACCGTGAGTTTCCCGAACTAGCGCCTAACGTTTCGCCGGCCGCACGACGCCGCCGTCCTTCTGCTTCCAAGCCGAGAGAAAACAAATGAGCGAGCAAGACCCGGTTCTCTACAGCGTCATGAAGAACAACGTGGCGCGGTTGACGATCAATCGCGCGGAAGCGCGCAACCCATTGGGGCCCGATGTGCTCGCCGGCATCCATGAAGGTTTGAAACGGGCCCTGGCGGATGCGGACATCCGCGCCGTGCTGATTACCGGAGCGGGCGATCGCGCCTTTTCGGCCGGCGGAAACCTGAAGGGCGGATCGTCCGGATCGTTCAAATACGATTACTCGTCGACCAAGGCCCCGTTCGTCGACCTGCTGCGCACGGCCGCGACCGGGCATCTGCCGCTGATCGCCCGCGTCAACGGCCATTGCCTCGCCGGCGGCATGGGCATCCTGTCGATGTGCGACATGGCGGTGGCGAGTTCGTCGGCCACCTTCGGCCTTCCCGAGGTGAAGATCGGAATGTTTCCGATGCAGGTTGGCGCGGTCATCCAGCATCTGATCCCGCGGCGCAAGCTGATGGAGATGGCGCTGACCGGCGAGCCGATCACCGCGGAGGAAGCGCTCCAGATGGATCTGGTGAATTACGTCGTTCCGCCGGCGGAGCTTGACGCGAAGGTCGATTGGCTGCTTGAGCGGATTTGCAACAAATCGCCGACCGCCGTTCGCCGGGGCCGGCACGCGATGGCGGCGATCGTCGACATGAATGTCAATCAGGCGCTCGACTACATGGCGTTGCAGCTGAGCACGCTGGCGCTGACGCAGGATTCCGCCGAAGGGCTGGGGGCGTTCCGGGAAAAGCGTGCGCCGAAATGGACCGGCAAGTAACGCAACCTGCACGGATGATGTAATGTACGACGGTGAAGCTTGTTAAGAAGAAGATCGAGAACAGATATGAATCAGCCAGCCGATAAAGAAGCGTCCGGACAATCGCAGGGCGGACCGCTGCAAGGATATCGCATTCTCGATCTCACCACGATCGGGATGGGTCCCTATGCGACCCAGACGATGGGCGACCTCGGCGCCGATGTCATCAAGGTCGAAGCGCCGCCGCGCGGCGACGGGATCAGGCACAACGCGCCGGGGCGCTCCGACGGGATGGGCTCGCTGTTCCTTCAGCTCAATCGCAACAAGCGCAGCATCGCCCTCGACCTGAAAACCCCGAAGGGCCGGGAAGCCGTGCTGCGACTGGCGGAGACGGCCGATGTTCTCATTACGAATGTGCGCCCGAAGGGCATGGCACGTCTCGGCCTCGGCTATGAGGATGTCGCCAAGGTCAATCCGCGGATCGTTTACTGCGCGCTGGTGGGCGCGCGACAGGACGGGCCTTATGCCGGCCGCGCCGTGTTCGACGATCTGATCCAGGGGGCGAGCGGGCTGGCGAGCCTCGAGTCGCGCCTCGGCGGCGAGCCGCGCTACACGCCGGTCTGGATCGCAGATCAGGCCGTCGGCCTTGTCGGGGTCTATTCCGTGCTCGCGGCGCTGCTCCATCGCGAGCGCACCGGCATCGGTCAGGCGATCGAAGTGCCGATGTTCGAGGCGATGACGCAATTCGTGATGACGCCGCATCTGAACGGCCACAGTTTCCGGCCGCCGATCGGCGATGCGGGCTATGTCAGGCTGTTCGAGCGCCGGCCTTACAAGACGCTGGACGGCTATATTTGCGCAAGTCCCTACAATGAAGCGCAATGGAAGCGCTTCTTCGATCTGGCCGGCAAGCCGGAGCTGAAATCGTCGCCGCGCTACGCCAATCGTGAGGCCATCGCCAAACATGTCGGCGAGCTTTACGACATATTCGCCGAGACCATCGCGACGAAGACCACGGCGGAGTGGCTGGTTCTCTTGGAAGAGATCGATGTTCCGTCGCTGCCGCTGCATTCGGTGGAGTCGGTGCAGGAGGACCCGCACCTTGTCGCGACCGGGTTCTTCGAGGATGTCGATCATCCGACGGAAGGCAAGATCCGCACCATGGCCGTGCCGACCCGGTGGTCGAAATCGGTGCCGAAGCCCGTGCGTCAGGCGCCCCGGCTCGGCGAGCATGGCGCGGAAATCCTCGCCGAGATCGGCTATTCGGAAGAGCAGATTCGTGAACTGGTGCCGCAGGCCGCCACATCTCCGAAATGAACCGCGGGCAAGGGACCTGCGTCTAAACGCCTGATACGTGAGCCTCGTGTCAGGTCGCGTGAAAGCCGGCCCGATCATGGGCGCGTAAGCCTGCGGCTGCGTCGCGGCGATCCGCCCGGCTGGGCCCGTGCCGGATCGCATCGATCCGGCGTTCCGCGCGTGATCGATTTCATCTATCGATTCCAATAGATTGGGACGTATGCGGAGGAAAACCGCTAAGTACTTCCGCGTGTCCTGTTCTACTCTGTCGGCCCTTTTCAAGCTCCATCGGATCGAATCGTCATGGATATGACCCAGGTTGCAGCGAATGCTGGCGGGATTTTCTCGTCGTTCTTCCTGATTGCGACCTACACGATGACGACGATGATCCCGCTGCGGATTTTCGGGATCATCACCAATCTGCTGCTGATCGTCTTTTCCTTCGTCACCGGCCACTATCCCACGATGGCCCTGCATATGGTGCTGCTGCCGCTCAATGCGTACCGGCTGCATCAGATGCTGCAACTCGTGCGCGACGTGAAGAAGTCCGTGCACAGCGACCTGTCGATGGCCTGGCTGAAACCGTTCATGACCGAGCGCCCGTGTGCGACCGGCGAAGTGGTGTTCTACAAGGACGAGAAGGCCGAGGAGATGTTCTACATCGTCAGCGGCCGCTTCCGGCTGGTGGAAATGGGGATCGAGCTTCCGCACGGAACGCTGGTCGGCGAATTCGGCATGCTGTCGCCGTCCAACAAGCGCACCGGCACGCTGGAGTGCATTGAGGGCGGCCTGATTCTTGCGGTGTCCTACCGGCAGGTGGAGGAACTGTATGTGCAGAACCCGGCTTTCGGCTTCTATTTCCTGCGGCTGGTCAGTGCGCGGCTGTTCGAGAATCTCGGACGCATGGAAGCGCGGATCGGTGAACTGACGGCAGCGCAGGCGCAGGGCCAGATGCCAGCGCAGGCAAAAACCCAAACGCAAGGCGAGGCCGGCTGATCCGCATGGGAGTGCTTCGACCCATCCGCATGCTGGGCAATTATCTGCTCGGCGACGACGACCAGCACATTCCGCCGCTGCCGGAAGGCTTGCCGGAAGATCTTGGGCACATCGTCGGCGCGCATGTGACGATGCTGGTCGAGTTTCAGAACACCGATTATGCGCTGCTCTACCTTGACCGGCTCGGTCGTTTCTTCAACCGGTTCGATGTCCCCCAGGCGCTGTTCGGCGAAATCGCCGATCTGCTGGCGCAGCGGATGGCGCTGAACGATCCGCCGCGGATCGCCCAACTCGTGCTTGGCCGCGCGCGGCACGCGCCGCCGCCGATTTTTCCCGACGATCGCTATCGGCCCGAGATGCAAGAGATCGTCGCGATGTTTCCGAACGATCAGGCGCGGATCATCGCCAACGCCCTGACGCGGCTTCGGCTGCTGCGCGGCCGCATGCGCATCCGCGTGACGAAGCCGCGCGGCCGGCGGACGCTTTGGGTATTTGCGCTGTTCCGCCGCATCCGGCCGATGTCGCTGCGGATGCGGCGGGAGAGCGCCGCCGTCGAGCGCTGGCTGCACATGATCGACCGTGCGCTAAGCCGCCAGCCAGAGGCGGTGACGGAGGTTGTTCGCTCCGCCGCCCTCATCACCGGGCACGGCGCAGGCTACCGGCTGGCGCTTGCGAACTGGCACTTTCTCATCAACAGCCTCGCCAAACCGGTGTTTGACGGCGAGGTGGCGATGCCGCACCTTTCCCAGGTGTTGCGGCGCGCGCAGGAAACTCTGATGCAGGACCCGAGCGGTGAACTGTTTCGCAAGCATCTGGCCGAACTGCGCGCGGGGCGGAGCGAGCCTGCCGCGTCTTCCGCGCGTTGAGGGCGCCCCATGACGCTGCCGGCCTTGTCCGCCTCCGTCGCCATCGGCGCGGTGACCTTCTGGATGGTCGTGTTCGCCATCAAGCACGTCATCGGCGATTTTCTTCTTCAGACATCGTGGATGGCGACGGGCAAGGACGCCAAAACCGGATGGGCGCTGCCACTGCTCGCCCATTGTGCCGTCCACGGCGCGCTGTCGGTCGGGCTGCTGCTGGTGCTCGCGCCGCGTTTCTGGTGGCTCGGGCTGGTCGACTTCGCGCTGCATCTCGTCATCGACCGTGCCAAGGGGTTTTGTGTGGCGGCGTTTCGGATCACCGCCGATCACCAGTGGTTCTGGTGGCTGATCGGGATCGATCAGGCGCTGCATCACCTGACGGGCTTCGGGTTGGCAGTCCTGCTCGCGGCGAACTAAAGCATGAGTTTGCGTCCCCTTGCGGTCGCGCCCGCATCACCATAGTTTCCGGCCGAAACTTCCAACACGAACGAAAGTCACTATGAGCGGTTCGCACCACCACCATCACCACCACGATCACGACCATCCGCACCACCACGATGACGATCACACCCATGATCCGGATCGCTGGAAGAACGATGGCGTGCGCGTGATTCCCGGCAGTCAGCTCGATTCGAACGTGCCCTCCACCAAAGGCATGGACCGCAAGGCGGCGATCAATTTCGCCCGCGTCGGCGCGCAGAAATTGTGGGCCGGCACCGTGACCATTCATGCCAACGCCAAGACCGGCGCGCATCATCACGGCCACCTCGAAAGCGTGATCTATGTGGTGAAGGGCAAGGCGCGCATGCGCTGGGGCGACCGGCTGCAATTCACCGCCGAAGCAGGTCCCGGCGACTTCATCTTCGTGCCGCCTTACGTGCCGCATCAGGAGATCAATGCATCGCCGGACGAGGTGCTCGAATGCGTGCTGGTGCGCAGCGACGGCGAGGCGGTCGCGATCAATCTGGATATCGAGCCGGTGGAGAAGCCGGAAAACGTGCCGTGGATCGATCCGATCCATCAGGGCTGACCTGTCGCCCGCGTCTTTGTGTTCGATCAAAAGAAAAAGCGCCGGGAGACCGGCGCTTTTGAATTTCGGGCCTTTTGAATTTTGCCTTGAACTTTCCGGCGATGCCGGCGTCCAATCAGATACGCGTCGCGGTCCAGGTGCCGGAGCAGGGACCGCCGCGCCAGGTGCCGGAGCCGGAGGTGTCGGCGAGCTTGCCCGAACCGAACGCGCGCTTGATGCCCTGAATGACGGTCACGGTGATGCCGCCATGTTCGGCGACGCAGCCGGTGACGCCGACCTCGGTGGTGGCGGAGGCGATCTTGCCGGCGCTGATGAGAATCGGCAGGCCAGAGCCGCCTTCGCAGATGCCGCGCGTGGTGACGATGTTCACCGTCCAGGTGCCGTCGAACGACGCCGCGGCAGGGGTCATCGAAACGCCGATCACCGCGAGAAGTCCAGCCAGGCCCAGCATACGGGGGCTTTGCAAAAGCTTCATCAAGAGACAATTCCTTCCAAGAGGCGCTGGTCGCGCGCTTGCATAATTCTGGTCAGTCGGAAAGGCGCGCCGATCTTCGGGCCGCGTCCGAAATTTATGTCAGGTGGATTGACCTGAATTTAGGCAACATCAAGACATTGTGTCAAACGGGCCCAAACGTAAAAGTTCCCGGTTCGTCCGACGATTTGCATATTTGCCTCCCTGTTGTGAGAAGGCCGCCAAGCGCAATATGCCGCCGGCGGCCCCTAACGCCGGATCATTGAAATCGCCCCACAACGCTTGAACAAGATATGGGGTCTCGATCCGGTGCTCATTTGTCCGCGTTGGCAGCGGAATCGTCAAAAGAATCCGTATCTTAACCTAAAGCGTCAAGCTTACCGGGAGGGAGCGGGGCCGGCCGCGCGGGTTGTTGCCTTGGCGAGGCGGTTCGTCCACCATGGCGACGAAATCTCATGGGAGAGAACTGCTCCGATGTCCAAATCAGGCAAACTGCTGCTGCTGGCTGTCATGGCTGTATTGAGCCTGGCTCAGCCCACATATGCACAATATCCGGACCGCTCGATCACGCTGGTCGTGCCGTTCGCCCCCGGCGGCAGCACCTCCATCGTCGCGCGCGCCATCGCCGACAAGATGGGCGAGATTCTCGGCCAGAAGATCGTGGTCGACAACCGGCCCGGCGCGGGCGGCACGATCGGCACCAAGGCCGTCGCCAGCTCGACCCCGGACGGCTACACGCTGGTGCTCGGCTATACCGGCACGCTGGCGATCGGCCCTCGCTTTACCCGCATGCCGGCTACGATCCGCGCAAGGATTTCACCCCGATCGGCCTGATCGGCAATGCGCCGAACTCGCTGGTCGTGCATCCCCGTTTCCGGCGAAAAATCTTGCCGAACTGATCGCCTACACCAAGGCCAATCCCGGCAAGGTCAATTTCGGTTCGGCCGGCGTCGGCACCGCCAGCCATATCTGCGGCGAATATTTCGCGACCGCCGCCGGCGTGAAGATCACCCACATTCCCTACAAGGGCACAGGGCCGGCGCTGACCGACCTGATCGGCGGGCATATCCCGATGGCGTTCGCGCCGCTGCCGGCCACGCACGGGCCGGTCGGGAATGGCACGCTGCGCGCGCTCGCCGTGACCAGCACCGCGCGTTCCAGCCTGATGCCGGACGTGCCGACGATCGCCGAAGCCGGCCTCACGGGCTTCGATGCGTCGCTCTATTACGGTCTTGCGGGGCCTGCCGGCATGCCGCGTCCGGTCGTCGACAAGCTGAATTCGGCGCTACGCTCGGCGCTCGCCTCCGACGATGTCAAGAAGCGCCTCACCAATGACGGCACCGAGGTTACGCCCTCGACGCCGGAGGAATACGCCGCCTTCATCGACAAGGACGAGACGAAATGGTCCAAGACGGTAAAGGCCAGCGGCGCGAAGGGGCAGTGATGCGCGCGCCGCGTGCTGTATTCGCTGATCGATGAACGGGACTTGATGCCGAATTTCTTTCGCGCTCTGGCGCTGACCTTGCTGTTGCCGCTGTTACTGACGACAGCGCAGGCGCAACCGCAATCCTCCGCCGAGGCGGGAGCCGATTATCGCCGCAGGCTTCAGGCCTACAATGCGGCGTGGCAGGCGTACGATGCGGAAGCGACCGCCTATTGGGCGCTTGTCACCGACAAGCGGCGTCTGCGCCTCGCCAAGCGCGGTCGCGGCGAGGCGGTCTCGCTCGAAGACTATGTGCTGGCGCAGCCGCCGGTCTATGCCGGCCCGCCACGTCCGGTCGATCCGTCAACGCCGGACAAGCGGCCGCCGCCGCCACGGCACGATCGCAAGTATGTGCCGACGATTCCCGAAATGCTCGCCTCCGCGCGGACCTATTTTCAGTTCGCGCCCGACCGCCCGGCCAGCGAACTGGATTTCAAGCGCGCTTATGCCCGCGCGCTCGCGGCCGAAGGCATCGACGTCGATCTCGCCGTGCGTGTCTACGCCTTCGAGACCGGAGGGCTCGGCACCTATGATGTGCAATCCGGCCTTCTGAACGCGAAGCCCGGCGCGAAACCGTTGTCGCCTGCGATCGGCTACAACCAGTTGCTCATCACCTATACGCTGCATCTGCTGGCGGATCAGGGCGATGAGTTTTTGCGCGCGGTCACTCGACTGCCGGCATCCGGCGCGCGACAGCGGAAGGCGGCGGCGCTGCGTCGGATGATCGCGTTCAGCCGCACCGTGCCGAACAAATGGCATCATCTCGACAAGCTCGGCGAGACGCGGCAGGGCTGGGGCGTGCAGACGCTCTTGCTCGACAGCGATGTCGGGCCGCTGTTGCAGGCGCGCAAGCTCAGCGCATCGGTGCGCTATGCGCGCCAGCGCGGCTATCGCGGCCGGCTGACGGCGGCCGAATTGCAGATGCTCAATCTGATGGGTGACGGCAGCGGCTTCGATGTCATCACCATGCCGCAGGCGATGCGGGCGCAGGTGCCGACCTCGAATTTCTTCCAGCGGCGCGGCTATGAGCGCAACGCCGTGGTGCGACGGCACAATACGGTGGCGCAGCTTCTGGCGATCACCGACACGCGCATGGACGCGGCTTCCCGCCAGCCCGGCGCGCGCGATCTGGCGGCGAGTTTCTAGAGCATGATCCCGAAAAGCGGGAACCGGTTTTCGGACAAGATCATGCTCAAACAAAAGACAAACGACGAGTACGATTCAATGCAGTTGAATCGTACTCGAAGTGCCCCGTCGATCAGTAAGGCTTGTCGCCGCAGACCGTGACGCGATGCGCGTAGCGACGGTTCGGCCAGTAGTCGAACATCGCCTGATGCTGGCAGCTCCGGTTGTCCCAGAACGCGACCGAGTGCTTCTGCCATTTGAAGCGGCAATGGAATTCCGGCGTCTCGACGTGACGGAACAGCATTTCCAGCAGGGCGTCGCTTTCGGCGCGCTTGAGCTGTGTCACCTTCGTCGTGAAAACGCGATTGACGAACAGCAGCTTGCGCTGCGTTACCGGATGGGTGCGGATCACCGGGTGCTCGGCCTGCGGAAACTCCTGGTCGCTCGCGCCGGAGCGGCGGCGATGGTTCTGCGACTTCGAACTGTCATGGATCGCGGTGAGGCCATCGAGAAATTTTTTCATCGGCTCCGACAACGCTTCGTAAGCCGCATACATGTTGGCAAACATTGTGTCGCCGCCGCCATTGGATGCCGGTTCGTGCATGTAGAGGATCGAGCCCATCGGCGGTTCGAGATCGCAGGACACGTCGGAGTGCCATTCCTCGCCGGCCACATGCTTGCTTTTTTCGTCGGCCTTCACGACGAGGATTTCCGGATGCTCCGGGATCAGCTTCGCGGCGTTTGGATGGAAATGGAGTTTGCCGAAGCGTTTGCCGAAATCCTTGTGCTGGTCGATCGTCATCGTCTGGTCGCGGAAGAAGACGACAAGATTTTCCATCAGCGCGTCGTGTACTTCCTGGAACTGCTGGTTGCCGAGCGGTTGCGACAGGTCGATGCCGTGGATTTCGGCGCCGATCGATGGCGTGAGCTTGCGAACCTCGATGGTCTGATAGGCCATGCGTATCCTCCTGCGTGTTGCTGGCGCGTTGTCCGTGCCTTTGCGTTTGCAGGCGAAGGATAGCAGAGATCGTCGATCGGTGTCGCCGCGATACGCAGGTCAGGAATCCGAAAAACGGCGGAGCTTACGTGGCCTTGCCGCCATATTGATCGTCGCTGACCTTCTCCATCCATTCCACGGTCTTGCCGTCCTGCGCTTCCTGGATGGCGATGTGGGTCATCGCGGTCGTCGGACCCGCGCCGTGCCAGTGCTTTTCGCCCGGCGGAAACCAGATGACGTCGCCCGGCCGTACCTCCTCGATCGGCCCGCCCTCGCGCTGGACGCGCCCGCATCCGGCGGTGACGATCAGGGTCTGGCCGAGCGGATGGGTGTGCCACGCGGTGCGCGCGCCCGGCTCGAAAGTGACGGTCGCGCTTGGCCGCGCGCGCAGGCGAGGGGGCCTGAAACAAGGGATCGATCCGCACCTCGTGCCGGTGAAATAGACCCGGTCCCTGCTCCGAGGGCTGCGATCCGACGCTTGATCTCCATGGCGGCGCTCCCGTCGTTATTAGCGCGCCTGCACGCTGCGCTTGTGTCCGTTGTCGCGCAGGCTCGCTTCCCGCTGCTGCAACGTCTCGGCTTTCGATTGGGCTTCCAGCCGGCTCTCGCAAGGATCTTGTCGATGCGCCGTCCGTCCATGTCGATGACCTCGAACCGCCAGCCGTCGCGGGTGAAGCTCGCGCCGACATCCGGCAGCGAGCCGAAATCCTGAGCACGGTCTATGACGGATAGGAGCGATGTCCGGATTAATCGACAACAGGTTCACGAACTCGTCGACCGGCATCCAACCCGAGATCAGATAGGAGCCGTCGTCGCGCCGCACGGCGGCGGGCTCGGCCGGGCCTTCCTCGGTCTTGAAGCCGCCGACGATCGATTCGAGAATGTCGGCGCTGGTGACGACGCCCTGGAACGCGCCGTACTCGTCATAGACGAGGCCCATATGCACCGGCGAGTCCTTCAGGATCGCGACCACGTCGCGCGCATCCGCCGATTCCGGAATGACCGGCGCCTCGCGCACGAGGCTGCGGATGTCGGGCGCGTCGCCTGACATATAGGCGTTGAGCAGGTCCTTGGCCTGAATGATGCCGATCGGATGATCGCGGTCGTCATCATAGGCCGGCAGCCGCGAATGCGGGCTTTCGGTGAAAATCTGGCGGATGTCAGTCGGATCGTCCGAAAGATCGATCATGTCGACCTCGCGGCGCGGCGTCATCACCGCGCCCACGGGCCGGTCGCCGAGCCGCATCACGCCCGCGATCATCTCTTTCTCGCCCGGCTCGAGCACGCCGGCATTCTCCGCCTCGACGATCAGCGTGCGGATTTCATCCTCGGTGATCTTGTCTTCCTTCTTGCCGCGATGACCGAGCAGCCAGAGAATCCCGGCCAGACACGTCGAGCAGGAACACCAGCGGCAGCGACAGCTTGGCCAGCACTGTCATCGCCGGCGCTACCTTGAGCGCGATGACCTCAGGATTGCGCAGCGCGATCTGCTTCGGCACCAGTTCGCCGACGATCAGGGACGCATAGGTGATGAGCGTCACGACGATGCCGACGCCGGCGATATCGGCCCCGCCCTTCGGCATGCCGATCTCAAGCAGCCAGCCCGTCAGCCGCTGGCCGAGGGTCGCGCCGGAAACCGCGCCGGACAGCACGCCGACCAGCGTGATGCCGATCTGAACCGTGGAGAGGAATTTGCCGGGGTCGGACGCGAGCGCAAGGGCGCGACGTGAGCCGCTCACACCTTTCTCGACAAGTGCCGCAAGCCGGGCCGGCCGGGAGGACACGATCGCCAACTCGGACATCGCGAGCAGGCCGTTGATGACAATCAGGACCGTGATGATCCCGAGTTCGATGATTAACATGGGGGTTTTTGCGACCGCCTTTCTCAGGTCAGAATATACGAAAACGGCGGCCGTGGCGCGCCGGAGCGAAGAAATCCAAGCAATTGTCTTGCACGGATTTTCCCATTGAAAATCAATCGATTACATCTTTTTTCAATCCGGTGCATGACAGGCCTGAACACTTTATCGCAGGGATGTGTACGCTGCGCGGCTAAAATATCGGACTGGGGCGCCGGAATGAGAAGAGCCGAAGGCCGGCAGGACCGCTGCCACCGCCTTGGTGTTTCGAGGCTGTTGTATCGCTTGTCCGCAGCCGATAATCAGGACGCGAGGGCCGACGTGATGCAATACCGTCGCCTGCGGGAGAAAAGCCAATGAACATCCAGTCGCCAAGCCGCTACCACGACGTATACGCCTTCGCGCAACGCGATCCGGAGGGATTTTGGGCCGAAGCCGCCAAGGAGATCGACTGGATCAAGCCGCCGACGAAGATCTTCGATCCGACGCAGGGTCTTTACGGCCACTGGTTCACCGATGGCGTCGTCAACACCTGCTACAACGCGCTGGACCGTCACGTCGCCGGCGGGCGCGCCGATCAGGTGGCGCTGATTCACGATTCGCCGCTGACCGGCAGCATCACCAAGCTCACTTATGCGCAGATGCTGGACGAGGTGAAGACGCTCGCCGCGATCTTGCAGGATTTCGGCGTGACGAAGGGCGACCGCGTCATCGTCTACATGCCATTGGTGCCGGAAGCGGTGATCGGCATGCTCGCCTGCGCGCGCATCGGCGCGGTGCATTCGGTGGTGTTCGGCGGCTTCGCCGCGAAGGAGCTGGCGACGCGCATCGACGACGCGCAGCCGAAACTCATTCTGTCGGCGAGCTGCGGCATCGAGCCGGGCCGCATCGTCAAGTACAAGCCGCTGCTCGACGAAGCGATCGAGCTGGCGAAAGCGAAGCCCGTGGCCAATATCATCCTGCAACGGCCGCAGGAGGTGTGCGAACTGAAGGCCGGCCGCGACCACGACTGGGCGAAATTGCGCAGCGACGCCATCGCCGCGAAGAAAAGCGCCGACTGCGTGCCGGTCGCGGCGACCGATCCGCTCTACATCCTCTACACCTCGGGCACGACCGGCATTCCGAAAGGCGTGGTGCGCGACAATGGCGGGCATCTCGTCGCGCTGAAATGGTCGATGTTCAATCTCTATGGCGTCAAGCCCGGCGAGGTGTGGTGGTGCGGCTCCGACATCGGCTGGGTGGTCGGCCACAGCTACATCGTCTACGGCCCGCTGATCCATGGCGCGACCTCGATCATGTATGAGGGCAAGCCGGTCGGAACGCCCGACGCCGGCGCGTTCTGGCGCGGGATCGAGCAACATGGCGTGGTGGCGATGTTCACCGCGCCGACCGCGTTCCGCGCGATCAAGAAGGAAGACCCGGACGGCGCATTCATCCGCAAATACGACCTGTCGAAATTCCGCACGCTGTTCCTGGCCGGCGAGCGCGCCGATCCGCCGACGGTGGAGTGGGCCGAGCAGCAGCTCAAGGTGCCGGTGATCGATCACTGGTGGCAGACCGAAACCGGCTGGTGCATCGCCGGCAATCCGGTCGGGCTCGGGCAGTTGTCGGTGAAGCACGGCTCGCCGACGGTGCCGATGCCGGGCTATCAGGTCGATATCGTTGACGAAGCGGCGCGTCCCGTTGCGCCGAACACGATGGGCTCGATCGTCATCAAGCTGCCGCTGCCGCCGGGCTGCCTGCCGACGCTCTGGAACAATGACGAACGCTGCAAGGAATCGTATTTCAGCGAATTCCCCGGCTACTACAAGACCTCCGACGCCGGCTACAAGGACGAGGACGGCTACGTCTTCGTCATGGGCCGCACCGACGACATCATCAACGTCGCCGGCCATCGCCTCTCCACCGGCGGCATGGAAGAGGTGCTGGCCGCGCATCCCGACGTCGCAGAATGCGCGGTGCTCGGCATCAAGGACGCCCTGAAGGGCGAGGTGCCGTGCGGCTTCATCGTGCTGAAAGCCGGTGTGACGCGCTCGCCGTCCGAGATCGAGCGCGAGGTGGTGCAGCTCGTGCGCGACCGGATCGGCCCGGTCGCGGCGTTCAAGCTTGCGATCACGGTCGGCCGGCTGCCGAAGACGCGGTCCGGAAAAATCCTGCGCGGGACGATGAAGAAGATCGCCGACGGCGATCAGTGGTCGACGCCCGCGACGATCGATGATCCGGCGGTGCTGGGCGAGATCGGCGACGCGCTGAAGGAACGGGGCGTGGGGTAAAGCATGATCCCGAAAAGTGGAAGCCGGTTTTCGGGATCGTGCTCAAACAAAAAGATATGCCAGGAGTCTGCTTCAACGCGAGTTGAACCAGACTCTGAAAATGCGCCGCAAGACAAACTGGGGGCGTGCTCCTACGCCCCGAACCCCACATATTTGACGAAGTCGCTGTTCTCCTCGCGGTCGGAGCGGACGCCGTTCGCCGGGAATTCGTCGTTCGGATAGCCCATTGCGACACAGGTCATGATGACTTCCTCGGGCGGAATGTCGGCGATTTCGCGCACGATGTCTGAGCGCATGATGCCCTGGCCGTTGATGACGGTGCCAAGTCCGCGATCCCAGGCGGCGAGCACGATCCCGTAGCAGAGTGCGCCCATGTCGAAATGGCAGACCGCGCCGGGGTCGAGCACCCGGTCATAGGTCAACACCAGCGACACCGGCGCGTCGAACTGGCGGAAGCCGCGCAGCACCCAATCCTGCCGCATCGGCTTGTCGTCGCGCGCGATGCCCATCACCGCGAACAGCTTCTTGGCGACGTCCACCTGCCGCTTGCGGTGGATGCCTTCATATTCGCCATGCGTGACGATCTCGCGGTTGACCTTCGCGCCGGCGGCCATTTCGGTCATGTTGCGCTGGCGCAATTGCTCCAGCGGCTCGCCGGTCAGCACATGCACATGCCAGGGCTGGGTGTTCATGGAGGAGGGCGCGCGCTTGGCGACCGCCAGGATCTCCTCGATCACGGCGCGCGGTACCGGTTCCTTCTTGAAGCCGCGCACGCTGCGGCGGGTGTTGACCAGCGTTTCGAAATCCATCGCCCCGGCATCCCTGTCTGTGAAATCGGCGTAGCGTTTGTATTTTATCGCTCGTCAAATTTCAAACCGGGTCTGGAGCATGATCCCGAAAAGTAGGAACCGGTTTTCGGATAAGATCATGCTCAAACACGAGCGGTGGGGGAAGTGATTCAATATGAACAAATCCTGTGCCCGCCGCGCCATCGATCCGCCACATGGGCGTCTGAAGGAAGGCCGTTCCACCCATCAGGTCCTTTATTCATGCTTCCCCGCTGCCTCGTTCTCCTCGCCGCAGCCTTGATGCTGGCCGGCTGCTTCCAGACCGCGCCGTCGCCGACGGCCTCCGCCGCTGCCGACGATGAGGCGCTGTGCAGCAGCCGCGGCGCGCCGGGCTCCAATGACTACGCCGCCTGCATGAAAAATCGGGATGTCGCTCGCGAGCAATCGCAGGCGCGCACCGATCGCACCCATCGGCGCGTCGCGGAAGACATGCTGAACGGGAGGTAGAGAATGGTCCCGAAAAACCTGCCCTCGACCTGATCGGGGGACGGTAACCGGTTGTCGGGATAGATCATGCTCAAACGAAAGACGTCGCGGCGCGGCTATTTCTTTTCCAGCATCAGCGTCGCGGTTTGCTGAATCTTGCCCTGAATGCCCTTGGCGAGGCCCGCCAGCAGCCAGGGCAGTTGCACCTCGACCCGCACATTGTTTTCGCGGATGTCGACCGTGCCGGCCGCGACCTGCTTGAGTGCCTCCACCCGGAACGACAGCCGGTCCTCGGACCAGATTTCCTCATGCACGGTCAATAACTGCGCCTGCTGCGCGCGCACCGTGCCGAATCCGGCCTTCAGCCGCCGCGCGGCTTCCTCCTTGCCGAGGCGATGCGGAATTTCGACGACGAGCGGTTCGGCCACGGATGTTCCTCGATGCGGATCAATGAAGGCGCTGCGATCTCGATCGCGAACGGCAGCGCCGGATAGTGCATCATATAGCGATGCTGTCCGCCACCTGCCACCGTTCGAAAGGCGCTGCTCGACGCCGCGCCCTCAAGCGGGATGCACCGCCGTCTCTTCGCTGGGGAGCGAGCGGGGCGTCGCCGGCATGAACATGCGCGACAGCACCGGGATTACCATGAGGCTACAGAAGGGCGACAGCAGCATGCCACCGACGATGACGCAGGCGAGCGGCTGCTGCACCTGCGAGCCGATGCCGGTGGAGATCGCGGCCGGCACGAGGCCGATGCAGGCCGACAGGCCTGTCATGAAGATCTGGCGCATGCGCGTTTCGCCGGCATTGATGATCGCCTCGTCGCGGTCCATGCCGGCTTCTTCGAGGTTCTTGCGGATATAGGAGACCAGCAGGATACCGTCCATCGCCGACACGCCGAACAGCGAGATGAACCCCACCGCCGCTGAGACGGAGAAGTTCAGTCCGCCGATATAGAGTCCCCAGATGCCGCCGGCGACTGCGAAGGGAATGCCGCTCAGCGCCAACAGGCTGTCGCGGAGCGTGTTGAAGAGGCTGTAGAGCAGCATCAGGATCAGCAGCAGGCTGAGCGGCACGATCACCATCAGCCGCTGCTTGGCTTCCTGCAAGGCGCCGAACTCGCCGGACCATTCGAGGCTGTAGCCCTGCGGCACCGCCACGTTCTTGCTGACGCTCGCCTGCGCTTCGGCGACCGTCGAGCCGAGGTCGCGGTCGCGCACGCTGTATTTCAGCGGAATGAAGCGCTTGCTGTTCTCGCGATAGATGTAGGCCGCGCCGGGCTCCAGCTTTACCTCGCCGAGTTCGCCGAGCGCGACATAGGCCGGCAGCGATTTGCTGTCGTTGCTCGGCAGCGCCACCGGAATCGCGCGGATGGCATCGATGCTCTGGCGGAATTCCGGCGCGAGACGGACGGTGAGGCCGAAATTCATCTCACCCTCATAGACGCGGGACACTTCCTGGCCGCCGATCGCCGCCTGCACAACGGCGTTGATGTCGGCGACGGAGAAGCCGTAGCGCGCCGCAACCTCGCGGTTGATCTGAATGACGAGGTTCGGCTGGCCCAGCAGATTGAACGCGGCGGGGTCCCGCACGCCCGGCACCTTGCCGATCTCGGTCTTGACGGCGCTGGACATCCTTTCCAGTTCAGCCAGATCTCGCCCGAAAATCTTGATCGAGTTCTCGCCTTTGACGCCCGAAACAGCTTCCTCGATATTGTCCTGGATATATTGCGAGAAGTTGAAATCGATGCCGACGAATTCTCGGTTCAGCCTTTCGCTCATCTCCTTGACGAGCTTTTCCTTGTTCAGCCCGGCCGGCCATTCGTTGAACGGCTTCAGCGGCACGAAGAATTCAGCCAGGAACGCGCCGTCCGGATCGGTGCCTTCCTCGCCGCGTCCCTGTTCGGAGATCACGGTGCGCACCGGCGGATAGCTGCGGATGACGTCGCGGATGCGCGCGACGGTATCCTTGCCGGCCTCGAGCGCGATCGTCGGCGGCATCACCGCGCGAATCCAGAGATTGCCTTCCTCCAGCTTCGGCAGGAATTCGGTGCCGAGCCGCGTCGCGACGCCGACCGACAGGAGCAGGAAGCAGAGCGCGATGACGGCCGAAACGCGATATTTGGCGACGGCGAGCGGCAGCAGACGCTGATAGCCCGTACGCAGCCTGCGCACGACGAAGGTCTCGACCTCGGCCACCTTCTCCGGCAGCAGCAACGCGGCCATGACAGGAGTCACGGTGAAGGTCGCGATCACCGCGCCCGTCAAGGCGTAGGCGTAGGTACGTGCCATCGGCCCGAAGATCTGGCCTTCGACGCCCTGCATCGTGAACAGCGGCAGGAAGGCCGCGATCGTAATGAGCACCGAGAAGAAGATCGCCTTGTCGACCTCGATCGCGGCCGTCAGGATATGGTGCAGGCGATCCGCCGTTCGCTGGACGCGACTGTTGTTTTCGTGCGGATCGTAATGCGCCAGATGGCGGAAGATGTTCTCGACCATGATGACGGTCGCATCGACGATGATACCGAGATCGATCGCGCCCACGGACAAAAGGTTCGCCGACTCGCCGCGGGCGATCGTAATCATCACCGCAAGGAACAGCGCCACTGGAATCGTCGCGGCTACGATGATCGCGCAGCGCAGATTGCCGAGAAATAGCCACTGGATCAGGAATATCAGCGCGATGCCGAACGCCAGATTGTGCAGCACCGTTTCGATGGTGATGGCGACGAGGTCGCCGCGATCGTAATACGCCTCGATCTTCACGCCTTTCGGCAGGGTACCGTCGGTGTTGATCTGTTCGACGGCGGCGCGGACGCGCTTCACCACGTCCATCGTGCGTTCGAGCTTTTGCATGAGCACGATGCCGGTGATCGTGTCGGTCACGCCGTCGCGGCCGGACATGCCGATACGGGGTCTGAATCCCACCTGGATATTGGCCACGCTCGACAGCAGCACCGGTACGCCGCCCTGCTGGCTGAGGACGATGTTGCCGATATCGTCGAGCGAGGTGATGACGCCGATGCCGCGGACATTGGCGGATTGCTCACCGATAGAAATCGTCCGGCCGCCGACATTGGCGTTGCTCGCGGAAATCGCCGAGATGATCTGCGGCAGCGTCAGGCCGTAGGACATCATCCGGTTCAGATCGACCTCGACCTGATATTCCTTGGTGTTGCCGCCGAGCACCGCGACGTCGGCGACGCCGGGCACGATGCGAAGCCGCCGCTCGACGACCCAGTCCTGGAGCGTCTTCAACTCCATGATGCTCATGCCGGGCGGGCCGGTGAGCTGATAGCGGTAGATTTCGCTGATGCCGCCGGCCGGCGAGATCACCGGCTGAACGCCCGGCGGAAGCTGCACATCCTTCAGCCGGTTGATCGACTGCTGGCGAACGAAATTGTAGTCCTGCCCGTATTCGAATTGCAGGCGGATGAAGCCGAGCGCAAAGACCGTGTTGGAGCGCGTGAATTTCAGGCCGGGTGTGCTGGAAAGCGCGATCTCGATCGGAATCGTGACGTAGCGCTCGACCTCCTCAGGTGATTGGCCGGGCCATTGCGCGATGACCTCGATGATCGGCGGCGCCGGATCGGGATAGGCTTCGATATTAAGCGTTCGGAACGCGAACGCTCCGGCGCCGACGAAGGCAAGGAAGGCGATCAGCACCAGCGTTCGCCGGGCGAGACAAAATCCGATCAGTCCACGCAACATGTCGGGGGTGCAACTATTTCAGCTCGTTGTCGACGAAGATCGCACCCCGGCCGACCACGCGGTCGCCGGGGTTGAGACCGGCGATGATCTGCACGAAGCCGTCGAACTCGCTGCCGATGCGCACCGAGCGGCGCTCAAATACGCGAGGCTCCTTCTCGATCCAGACGCTGGCCGCATCACCGTTACGGATGACGGAGGCAAGCGGCACGCAAGGCTTGGCGGCGCCGTCGTCAGCGCCGATGCGGAACGTGGCGAACATGTCAGCTTTCAGCAGCCGGTCCGGGTTGTCGATCTCCGAGCGGACGACGACGCGGCGCGTCTGTTGGTCAGACGAGGCGCCGATGCCGCTCACGCGCGCGCGGAACGTCCTGTTGGGAAGCGCGGACACCTTCACTTCCAGCGACTGGCCGACCTGCACGGAGGCGATCTCGCTTTCCGGCACATAGGCTTTGAGCCACATCACCGACAGGTCCGAAATCGAATAGAGCAGTTCCGTTCCGTCCGAGCGGACGAACTGGCCGGGGCCGATCTTGCGCGCGATCACGGTGCCGTCGATCGGCGCGTTGATCGTAATCAGCGGATTGACGATGCGCTCGCGCTCTAGCCGCTCGATTTCCTGCCCGTCGCGGCCGATGATGACGCGCAGCCGGTTGCGGGCCGCCGTCAGCGCGCCTTGCGCGGTGGCGTTGTCCGCTTCGGAGGCGGCGTGATCGTTGGTGGCCTGATCGACGTCGCGCTGCGAGGTTGCCTTGCCGGCCATCAGCGAGAGCTGCCGGTCGAGCGCGCTCTTGGTCAGCCGCAGTTGCGATTTCGCTTTCTCGACCGCCTGCAACGCGCCGATGAAATCGGTCTGCGCCTGCACGACTTCCGGGCTGTCGATCTCGAACAAAGGCTCGCCTCGCGTCACGTCCTCGCCGACCTTCTTGAGCAGGCGCGTGACGCGGCCGGAGAACGGCGTCAGCACGGCCGTGCTCGCGTCTTCGTTGAAGGCGATCTGGCCGATCGCAGTGCGCATCGGGGCGAAGGTCTTGAGCGTGGTCGTCGTGACGTCGATCTGACGCAGCTGATCCTGCGTGATCTTAACCTGCTCGCTTTTCCCGACCGGATTTTCCACGGCCATGGCTGGCAGGGGGGCCGTGCCGCAAAGGAACAGGGCGAGAGCTGCAAGCGAAGCTGTCGTTCTGAGGCTGGTCGTGCGGTTCGTCATGCTTCTTACCAACTCAATTTTGAGACGCGGCGGCGGTGGTTGAAACGGGAGCGGCAGGCGTGAGTGCGGCTTCGATCACCGGAGGAGTCCGGTTCCACCAGCCGCCGCCCAGCGCCTGGAACAAAGCGACGGTGTCGGCGAGGCGCGCGGCCTCGGCCTGCACGCGCGCGAGCGACGCCTGGAGATAAGCCTGCTGCGCGGTCAGCAGCACCGAAATGGTCACCTGTCCGCGTTCGATCTGCGCGCGCGCGAGTTCGATGCTTTGCGAGGCCGATCGCTCCGCGGCGATCGCGGCGGCCAGCGCGCGCTCGTCGCTTTGCAGCGCGCGGATGACGTCGGCGACATTCTGACAGGCCGCGAGCACCGCGCTGCGATAGAGCGCGATCGCCTGATCGGTCGCGGCTTCCGCGGCGCGCTGCTTGTATTCGCGCGCGCCGGCGTCGAACACCGCCTGCGCGGCGCTTCCTGCAACGCTCCAGAGCAGCGTCTGCGGCGAGAACAGACTGGCGATCGCGGTGGCGCTGCTGCCGGCATTGCCGCCGATGGCGATCTGCGGCAGCCGCGCGGCGATGGCTGCGCCGATCTGCGCATTGGCGGCTTTCAGATTGGCTTCCGCCGCGCGCACGTCGGGGCGCTGGCGAACGAGGTCCGCCGGCAGGCTCATCGGCAGCGGCCGCGGCAAACGGAACGACGACAGGCGGAAGGTTTCGGGCACGCCGTCGCCGGGAAGCCGGCCCGTCAGATAAGCCAGCAGATTGCGTTGCTGCCCGAGTTGCCGTTCCAGCGACGGCAGCAGCAGCCGCGCCTGCGCCAGCGCGGTTTCCTGCGCGACGACATCCGGCAGCGCGATCTGTCCGCGCTCGTTTTGCAGCTTGAGCAGGTTCAGCGACCGGGTTTGCAGGTCGATGATCCGCCGCGTGGCCGCGATCTGGCCGCGCAGCGAGGCTTCCTGGATCGTGGCGAGCGCGATGTTCGAGGACAGCGTCAGCAGCACGCCCTCACGCTGGAACGCCTGTGCTTCGGCCAAGGCTTCCGCCGATTCGATCTGCCGCCGCGTCCCGCCGAACAGGTCCGGCACGAACGCCACCGTCACCTGCGCGGTGTGAAGGCTGTAGATGCTGGCCCCGCTCGCGGCGTCCGTGTTCAGCGTCGCGATCGGCACCCGCTGCCGGCTCACATCGAAACCTGCCGAGATCGACGGGAACAAGGCCGCGCGCTGGGCGAGGGCATTCGCCTGCGCGACGCGCACGGCGGCTTCGGCCGCCTCAAGGTCGCTGTTATGGGCGAGACCGGCGTCGATCAGGCTGTTCAGCCCCGGCGAGCGGAAGCGCTCCCACCAGAGGCCCGGAACATCCCGCGTCGCCTTGAGCGACTGACCCGGCGTGTAGCCGCGCGATTCCGGCGCCAGAGGCGTGCGGAAATCCGGCCCGACAGCACAGGAGGTCAGTGCGTGCATGGTGATCCACAGCGACATAGCCAAAGCCGCCCGACGCGATCGCGATTGCACGCGTCCCGCTTCTGGCGATCGGCCGAACTTGGCGTTCCGGTTATTGTTCAACATCGTTGGTCGAGGCACGCGAATAGTGACAGCCAAAACATGTTGGCCGGAGCCATACAGCGCCGCCTCAACTGCGGCCTCCATCGCAAGCTGCGTGCCATTCCGTGCGACCTCCGGGATTAAGAATATTTTAGTAATTTCAACAATTTAGAGGTCCGCCTAACCGCTGGCTTATCCCCAATGTGCGGTTTCCCGCCGACCAATCATTGGCCGGGGGCGGATTTCTGCCCATCGGTCTCGGTGTAGCGCTTCCGGTCAAGCCCGTATTTGGTCATCTTGTCGGTCAGCGTGCGGCGCGGCAGGCCGAGCTTCTCCATGACGATATGGAGCCGTCCGCCGGCCTCGATCAGCGACTGCTCGATCGCCGCGCGCTCGAAACTGTCGACCTGCTCGGCCAGGGTCGGCGCGGAGCCGGAGGTCGCGGCGTCGCTCTGTTGCATGCTTTCGATGCCGAGGGCGTAGCGTTCGGCCGCGTTGCGCAATTCGCGGATATTGCCCGGCCAGTCATGCGTCATCAGCCGGTTGGAGGTGGCGACGTTCAAGGGCCGCGGCTCGCGCCCGTTGGCCCGCGCCGCCTGTCCCGCGAAGAAATCGAACAGCAGCAAAATATCGTCCTTGCGCTGCCGCAGCGGCGGAATGGTCAGTTCCGCCACGCTCAGCCGGTAGTAAAGGTCTGAGCGGAAGCCCGGCTGGTTTTTCAGGTCGAGCTTGCTGGCGGCGATGGGGCGGAAATCGACGGCGATGCTGCGGTTCGCGCCCAGCCGCTCGAACTGCTTGTCCTGCAACACGCGCAAGAGCTTGCCCTGAATCGCCGCCGGCATACTGTCGATTTCGTCGAGGAACAGGGTTCCGCCGTCGGCATGTTCGATCTTGCCTTGCCGCGATTTCACAGCGCCCGTGAACGCTCCGGCGTCGTGGCCGAAGAATTCGCTCTCCGCCATCGTCTCCGGGATCGCGGCGCAATTGATCGGCACGTAATGACCGGCCTTGCGCGGGCCGAAATCGTGCAGACAGCGCGCGACTAGGTCCTTGCCGGTCCCGGTCTCGCCATAGATGATGACGCTGACATCCACGCCCGCGAGTTCGGCGACCTGGCGGCGGATGGTTTCGGCGGCGCGCGAGGAGCCGATGATGCGCGAGGCCAGTTGCGGTTCGGACGCAATCATCCGCAGCCGGCGGTTTTCCAGCACCAGGCGGCGTTTTTCGTGGGCGCGGCGAACCACGTCGAGCAGTCGCTCCGGCTCGAACGGCTTTTCGATGAAGTCGTAGGCGCCGAGTTGCAGCGCTTCCACCGCGCTCTGGATGTCGCCATGGCCGGTAATCATCACCACCGGCAGATCGGGGTCGATTTGCTGGACATGGCGCAGCAGATCCATGCCGCTGAGGCCCGCCATCCGCAGGTCGGTGATGATAATGCCTTCATAATCGGAGCGCACCGCGTTGATCGCCGCTTCGGCGCTGCCATGTGCATCGACGTCGAAGCCCGCCAGATCGAGCCATTGCGCGATCGCCTGCCGCATCGGGGCTTCGTCGTCGACGAGCAGAAGGCGCTTGCGGTCAGACATGTTCGAACGAACTCTCCGGGTGGTGTCTCGGCAACTCGACCACGATCTCGGCGCCTCCTTCCGGCGGATTGGACACGTGAATCTGTCCGCCCAGATCGCGAACGATGCCGTAGGAGATCGACAGGCCGAGGCCGAGCCCCTTGCCGATCGCCTTGGTGGTGAAGAACGGATCGAAAATCCGGTCGCGATGCTCGTCGGGGATGCCGCCGCCATTGTCAACAATGGCGATGCGGACCTGATCGCGCGTGGCGTCGACTTTCAGGCGAATGGTCGGGTTGTTGACATTCTCCAGCGCATGGATCGCGTTCTGCAACAGGTTGACGATCACCTGTTCGAGTTGCGCGGAATGGCCGCGGACGAACACATTTTCGATCGTGTCGGAGGTGAACGCCACGCCGGCCAGCTCGATCTGGCCGCGGATCAGCAGCATCGATCCGCGGATCGCGGCGTCGATGTCGATGACCTCGCTGCCTTTCTTCTCGCCGCTGCGGGCGAAGGTCTTCAAATGCGAGGTGATGTTGGCCATGCGCTCCGCAAGGCCGTTGATGAGATCCAGATTCGACGACGCATGTTCGGAATCGCCGCGTGTGAGATAGATCTTGGTGCTGGAGATGAAGGTGCGGATCGCGGCGAGCGGCTGGTTGATCTCGTGGGCGATCGCAGCGGACATCTGGCCGAGCGCGGCCAGCTTGCCGGCCTGAACCAGCGAGTTCTGCGTCTCGCGCAACTGCGCTTCGGTGCGCCGCCGCTCGTCGACCTCCAGCCGCAGGGATTCGTTGGCGACGCGCAATTCCCGGGTCCGTTCGGCGACTTCTGTGGCGAGTTCCGCGCCAGCGCGCCGCGCGGCGACCAGCGCGCGCTGCCGTTGGCGGATGTAGAGAAGCCCCGACATCGCCAGGATCGAGAGCGTCGCGCCGATGATCGCACCGTCGCGAGCATCGGACTCGATCGAATCCAGACCGGCGAGGCGATGCGCGGTCCAGCCATATTCCGGCAGCGCGATCGACTGGTAGAAATAGGTTTTGGGTCCGTTGGCGGAAGTGATGCGGACGATCTGGGCCTTGCCGCGCTGCTCCAGCACCTCGACGGTCCGCGCGGGGTCGTCGTCTTGCGCCGATGCGAGACCGTCCGTTCCGGACGGGAACCGCATATCGTTCAGTGAGGCGTCGCTCGACAGCAGGACGAAGCCGTTCCGGTCGGTCACCAGCACCCGCTCGCCCGCGTTCGCCCAGTCCTGCTCGATCTTGTCGAACTCGATGCGGACGACGGCAACCCCGAGCAGCCGTCCGTCGTCACGGATCGTGTGCGCGACGTAATATCTCACAGGACCGCCGGCGGGGTCGGTGACGAGCACGGCGGTTTGCTCGGCGGCAAGCGCGTTCCGGAAATAGGCGCGCCTGCTCAGATCGCGCCCGAATTGTCCGCCGGGCACGTCGGCGTCGTCCGAGGCGAACACCTTTCCTTTCGGATCGATGATGAACAGCGCGCGGGTATCGGCCTCGCGGCTGACGCGCTTCAGCCGCTCGTTGAGCCGCCTCTGCAAGTCGGCATTGTCCGGCTGCGTCAGCGCTTCCTGCACGTCGTGGTCGAACGACAGCACCACCGGCAGGTGATCCTGGCGGTTGATCTCGGCGCGCACGGCGGTGGCGAGAAGCTGGATGCGCGGCTCGTTCAGCGTTTGCAGCGAACGCAGGCCGTTCTCACGCCAGACGCGCTGCGTCTCATAGGTGATCGCGCACACGGCTGCGGCGAGCAGCAGGAGGATGAGGGGAAAGCGGAGGCGCGCAAGCATGCTTGTGTTCGGTTCATGAGAATGCGCCGGCATCCAAACACGCGCTCGCTTCGAATTGAAGTCAATTTCCGGCTGCCTCCGTTCGTCTCGGCAGCGCCCGTTTGAGCATGCGCCACGCCGGCGCGAGGATGTGTCCGACGACCGGAATGAGCAGCGCGCCAAGCAACAGGCCGATCAGGCCGGAACCGGCAGCGGTCACGATCCACCCAGCGGCTGATCCGCCGGCCGGCATCGCGGCTGCGACGGCTTCGGCAGCTTCGTGCAGAAGCTGCGCCGGCTGATGCAGGCCGTATGTCTCAAGCCCGTGGACGAAAATACCGCCGCCGACCCAGACCATCGCGGCTGTTCCGATCAGGCTGAGCGCGGTGAGGAAGTAGGGAACGCCGAAGACGAGCGCGCGACCGGACGCCCGCAGAGCGCCGGCGACGATCGATCGGCCAGCGGTGCCTGCGAGCGCGACACCGGCGTCGTCGGCCTTCACGATCAACGCCACCACGCCGTAGACGCCGATCGTGATGCCCACTCCGACCAGCGCCAGCACGGTCGCCTGCATCCAGAAACTGCCCGCGGGCAGGCTGGCGAGGGTGATCGCCATGATTTCGGCCGACAGGATGAAGTCGGTCTTGATCGCGCTCGCGATCCGCTGCTCCTCGACCGATTGCGGGTCCAGCGCCGCCGAGCCGAGCGACGTTTCATGCGCATGGGCATGATGGGGCACGATCGCTTCATAGATCTTCTCGGCGCCCTCATAGCAGAGATAAAGACCGCCCAGCATCAGCAGCGGCGTGATGGCGGCGGGCAGGAAGGCGTTCAGCGCCAATGCGGCCGGCAGCAGGATCAGGAGCTTGTTCCGCAGCGAGCCAGCGGCGATCCTGGCGACGATCGGCAATTCCCGCGCCGCCGCGAAGCCGACGACATAGCGCGGCGTGACGGCTGCATCGTCGATGACGACGCCGGCGGCCTTGGTGCCGGCCTTGGCCGCCTGTCCCGCCACGTCGTCGAGCGAGGCCGCCGCGACCTTCGCCAGCGCCGCGATGTCATCGAGCAGGCCGATCAGTCCGATGCTCACGAAATCTCCTTTTCATTGGCGCGGATGGCGTTCGATGGCGAAGTTGGACCATTCGCGCGGCGACAGCCATCGGAAAATTCGGCAAGGTGCAACCTCCGCGCCTCGCCCGACATATGGTAGGGTGAGGGCGACGAACAGGAGACCCCGCCGCATGAGCTCGATGCCAGAATGGCGCGTGCCGCCAGCCGTGCAGCCGCGCGCCGACGATTACGAATTCGATCTGGAACACGCGCTGTCGGCGGTGGTTGGCATCCATTCGATCGTTCCCGCCGACGCCTTCTCCGCCGATTCGCTCGGCACCGAGCGCGCGGGCAACGGCGTGCTGATCGGCGATGGGCTGGTGCTGACCATCGGCTATCTGATTACGGAGGCCGAAACCGTATGGTTGCATCTCGGCGGCCGGCAGGTGGTGCAAGGCCACGCGCTGGGTTTCGACCAGGAGAGTGGCTTCGGCCTCGTGCAGGCGCTTGGGGCCATCGACCGCGATCCGCTGCCGCTTGGCGATTCGGGTTCGGCGCAGGTCGGCGACCGCGTCATCCTCGCGGGGGCCGGCGGCGTCACGCATTCGGTCGCCGCGCGCATCAGCGATCGGCAGGAATTCGCCGGCTATTGGGAATATGCGCTGGAGCAGGCGCTCTTTACCTTTCCTGCGCATCCGAACTGGGGCGGCGCGGGACTGATCTCGGAGCAGGGCGACCTGATCGGCATCGGCTCGCTGCAACTCGAACGCGCGCAAAAGGGCAAGACCGAGAACCTGAACATGGTCGTGCCGATCGATCTGTTGAAGCCGATCCTCGACGATCTGCGCACGCTCGGCCGCGTCAACAAGCCGCCGCGTCCGTGGCTCGGAATCTTCAGCACAGAGATCGAGGGAAGGGTGGTGATCGTCGGAATTTCGCCGAAAGGACCCGCCGCGCGCGGCGCGCTCAATTCCGGCGACGTGATCGTCGCGGTGAAGGGCGAGAGGATCGCCAGCCAGGCGGAATTCTATCGCAAATTATGGGCGCTGGGACCGGCCGGCGTCGAAGTTCCCCTGACGCTGTATCGCGACGGAAAGACCTTCGACCTGGTGTTGGCCTCGGCCGACCGCGCCGCTTTCCTGAAGCGTCCAAGACTGCATTGAGGGATTAAGACTGCATTGAGGGGCGCGCGGTCTTACTCATAAAAAAGACGCGGGTCGGTAAAATTCGACGGATGTTGTCTGTCGGGACTTAAAAGTCGGCCGGTATGGTTGGGTCCACAAGAGGATTACTCCATGCAAGGCTTCAATCCCATCGATACCGAATCCCAGTTCGGTGCGTGTGTCGCCGATCACCGTTTACCGCTGGTTTACCTGCGCGAGCGCCGCCGCGAACTGGTGCTCGCGCTGGAAAAGCGTCGCGGCATCACGAGCCAGCAAATTCAGGAAATCGCCATGGTTCACCAGGCGATCAAGGCGATCGAGACGGTGCTCACGGAATAGTCAGCTCGAACGGCCTCACGCCGCGAGCGGCGTTCGTTCGCCGATCAGCGTCACGGCGACCCGCAAGGTCTGTGCGTTCGCACCGTCCTTCGTCGCGTTCTCTGCGAGATAACGGCGGAAGGCGCGCGCGCCCGGCACGCCGTGAAACGTGCCGACGAGATGGCGGGTGATCGCATGCAGCCGCGTCCCGCGCTCAAGCTCGCGTTCGACGTAAGGCATGAACAGTTCGATCGCCTCTTTCATCGAGATCGCCGGAGCGCCGCCGAACAGTTCCGCATCGACTGAAAGCAACCGCCACGGCTCCTGATAGGCGGCGCGTCCGAGCATCACGCCGTCGACATGCCCAAGATGGGCCTTGACCTCGTCGAGGCTGCGGACGCCGCCATTGATGGCGATCGGCACATGCGGCATCGCCGCCTTCAGACGATAGACCAGCGGATAATCGAGCGGCGGAATTTCGCGGTTCTCTTTCGGCGAGAGCCCCTTGAGCCACGCTTTGCGCGCATGCACGATCAGCGCGTCCGCGCCGGCATCGACGCACGCCATCGCCATCGTGAACAGGGCCGTTTCCGGCTCCTGTTCGTCGATGCCGATGCGGCACTTCACCGTCACCGGCACGCGCACCGCCTTCTTCATCGCCGCGACGCAGCTCGCGACCAGCTGCGGTTCCGCCATCAGGCATGCGCCGAAGCGTCCGTCGCGCACGCGGTCCGACGGGCAGCCCACATTCATGTTGATCTCGTCGTAACCGAACTCCTCGCCGATCGCCGCGCAGCTTGCGAGGTCGGCCGGCGACGAGCCGCCGAGTTGCAGCGCGAGCGGATGCTCGCTCGCGTCGTAGCCGAGCAGCCGCGTGCGGTCGCCGTGCAGGATCGCAGCAGTCGTGACCATCTCCGTATAGAGCCGTGCGTGCCGCGACAGCACGCGATGGAACGCGCGGCAATGCCGGTCGGTCCAGTCCATCATCGGCGCGACGGAAAAACGATGCGGGCTAGGAAGCGTCATCTCTCGACTGTCATCGGTTGGCAGGCTTGCGTCTTTTGCACGGATCATCGCTCTGATGCGACATTTTTCAGGGCCTTTTCGGGATTTTTGTGATCCCGCGGCACCGGGCCCGGCATGGTTGCGGCGCGTGTCGCAATCATGCGAAAGGTCGCCCGAAACCTCGTCCGTACGGAGAAGGCTGATCGTGACATCGCATCCGGATCTCGACGGCGTCATTGCGTCCGGACGGCACGCAATGCGGGTGCGCGTCTATTACGAGGACACGGATTTTTCCGGCATCGTCTATCACGCGAATTATCTGCGCTTCATGGAGCGCGGCCGCACCAACTATCTGCGCCTGCTCGGCGCTGACCAGCGCGCGTTGTTTGCCGAAGCTGTGAGCGAATCGCCGGGTTTTGCCTTCGTTGTCCGCGCGATGCAGCTCGATTTTCTGAAACCCGCGCGCATGGACGACATTCTCGATGTCGTCACGGTGCCGGAGGAGGTGAAGGGCGCGTCGGTGCTGCTGGCGCAGGAGGTTCGCCGCGGCGACGACCTGCTGGTGACCGCGAAAGTGCGGGTGGCGTTCGTCAGCGACGGCCGGGCGCGGCCGATCCCGAAACCCTTGCGGCTGGCGATGGCGACGGGCGAGGGGGGCGGCGGCGAGAAATTCCGGTGACGGATCAACCGTCTTCATGTTAGCACCCTTCACATGAACTGGCGCAAGGACCGGGGTCGCAGCGACCGAGGCTATCATCACGGCAATCTGAAGGAGGCGCTGCTCCAGGCGGCGCTCGACCTGATCGCGCAGAAGGGGCCGGGCGGCTTCACCTTCGCCGAGGCCGCGCGTTCGGCCGGCGTCAGCCCCGCCGCGCCGTACCGGCATTTCCGCGATCGCGACGAATTGCTCGCAAGCATCGCCGAGCGCGGCTTCAACCAGTTCGAGGCTGCGCTGAACGCGGCGTGGGACGACGGCCGGCCCGATACGCCGACGGCATTCGAGCGGCTCGGCCGCGCCTATCTGCAATTCGCGCGCGACGAGCCGGCCTCCTATTCGGCGATGTTCGAATCCGGGCTGCCCGTCGACGATTATCCCGCGCTCAACGCCGCCGGCGAGCGCGCCTTCATGGTTATTCGCGGCGCCGCTGAACGGCTCGCGGCGCTGACACCGCCGGGCGTGTCGCGCCCGCCGGCAATGATGATGGCGCTGCATATCTGGTCGATGTCGCACGGCATCGCCTCGCTGTTCGCGCGCGGCGACGGCGCGCGGCGCAAGCTGCCGATGACGCCCGACGACCTGCTGGAAGCCGGTGTGCTGATCTATCTGCGCGGGTTGGGATTTCCGACCGGCGGTTCCGCGAAATGACGGCAACGCTGCGAAGCCCCCAAATGAAACAGATCACGAAACATTCCTCACGGATTTGTTGACCGGTTGCGCTTGACTTCCGATCCGCCTCCGCTATTTATGTAAATGTTATTTACATTCACAGTGGCTCACGCCACATACGGGAGAGGATCGATGTCCAACACCGCAGACAGCGACCGCTGGGGCCGACCGAACTGGTCCGAGGGTCGCAGTTTTCTTGAGACGCCATCGCATCCGGGCTGGATCGCCCTGATGATCCTTGGCTTCATTTTGTGGTGGCCCGTCGGGCTCGCCATCCTTGCCTACATCATATGGGGACGCAGAATGTACGGATGCTCCGGCCGTTGGCAGAACAAGATGGAAAAGATGCAGTACAAGATGGAGCGGATGCGCTCGCGCATGGACGGGCGTTACGGCGCACCGTCCAGCGGCAACCGCGCCTTCGACGAGTATCGCTCCGAGACGCTGAAGCGCCTGGAGGACGAGCAGAACGAGTTCAAGGATTTCCTTGACCGGCTGCGCCACGCCAAGGACAAGGCCGAGTTCGACCAGTTCATGGCCGAGCGCCGCTCGCGCCCGACGCCGCCGACGGTCGATCACACGCCGTAAGGCCCGACCGTCCTCCCGTTCCAGGACTTATCGTTCGCCGCCCGTCTGCGCAGTCCGCGCCGGCGGGCGGTTTCTTTCGTGGAGGAAATATAGCCGCAGGGGCAGGTGTCGCCTTGTGGAACGGATCGGCCTGATGCACCATCGCCGCGTGGGGTTCGGGTGCCTTGGGGAGCAACGAATGAAAGACGTTCTCGTGGTGTCGACCGGCGGCGCCTATGACGAAAAGCGATTCGCCTGCGCCGAGAATTTCGCCAGGCATTTCGGCGGCTTCGTCCGGGTCGTCGTCACGAACGAGATTTCGCCGGCGCAGATCGTCGTGACCGATCCCGCGATCCAGATGGTCCCGATCGACGACGAGTTGCGCAAGGAATCGCTCGCGAAAGGCGAGGAGCTGAGGGACAAGGCGCTGGAGCGGTTCGCCGCGCTGCCGCAGCCGGTGAGCGTCGTTCTCATCAATGAAGTGATGGCCTATCTCGGCGAATCCGTCGTCGAGTTCGCGCGCCTCAGCGATATTTTCATCACGACCATTCCGACCGATTCGACCAAGGCCGAACTGATGAAGGCGGTGATCGATCAGGCGCTGGTCAATGGCGGTTGCGGCATTCTGTGCCTGCCGCATGGCGCCACGTCCCAGCCAATATTCAACCATATCGTGATCGCCTGGGACGGAAGCCGGGCGGCTTCAAGAGCCGTCGTGCGGGCGATGCCGCTGCTGGAGATCGCCAAGAAGGTGTCGGTGCTGCTGGTCGATCCGCCGCTGCGTCGCGCCGGCGAGCAATATCATCCGGGCGACGGACTTCTGGCGAAACTCGCCCATAATGGCATTTCGGCCGAACTGATGCGCGTGACCAGCGATCATCTCGGCACCGCCAAGGCGATCACGACCGAGGTGGGGCGTGTCAACGCCGACCTGCTGGTGATGGGCGCGCAGGCGGAAGGGGGCCTGCGGCAGTGGTTGCAGGGCAGTGTTTCGCGAAAGGTGCTCGCAGACGCCAAGCTGCCGCTGTTCATCGCCCACTGAACCGTTCGGCGCGGAACCGGCCAGCCGGCAGTTCCCGCGCTGTACCGAGGCGATTCGCGCAAACGCCCGAAAATCCCCCGCCGAAGCGTCCGAGAACCGGTTCCATCGGCCGTGACCGATTGACCCGGCTGCGCTTTTCCGCGCCTGCACGTCCCGCGGTAACCGTCCCTTAACCAACCTTAGCGTTTGGTTGAAGTTGTGCGGCGCGGGGTCAGCCCTCGTTTTGACACCATGAGCGGGGATGCATGGCGCGGCCTTGGATGGGCCTCCCACGCGACATGAATCCGGCCCGGCGATCGGTGACTCCGCCGCCGCGTTCGTTGCCTGCGTCATTCGATCACGGGACCCTACGCGCCCGAAAGAGACACGACCGATGAATCCGACCGAACTCGCGCCTGCCGTTGTTGCGGATGTTTCCCTGATCTCCCTGTTCTGGCAGGCGCATTGGGTCGTGAAAGCTGTGATGCTCGGCCTGATCGTCTGTTCGGTCTGGGTGTGGGCGATCGCGATCGACAAGATGTTCATGTATGCGCGCGCCAAACGCGCGATGGACCGCTTCGAGCAGGCGTTCTGGTCCGGCCAGTCGATCGAGGAGCTTTACCGCTCGCTCTCGTCCAAGCCGACGCAATCGATGGCGGCGCTGTTCGTGGCGGCGATGCGCGAATGGAAACGCTCGTTCGAAAGCCAGTCGCGCTCCTTCGCCGGCCTTCAGATGCGCATCGACAAGGTGATGGACGTGTCGATCGCGCGCGAAGTCGACCGGCTGGAGCGGCGGCTGCTGGTGCTCGCCACGGTCGGGTCGGCCGGGCCGTTCGTCGGCCTGTTTGGAACCGTCTGGGGCATCATGAGCAGCTTCCAGGCGATCGCGGCGTCGAAGAACACCTCGCTGGCCGTGGTCGCGCCCGGCATCGCGGAGGCGCTTTTCGCCACGGCGATCGGCCTGATCGCCGCAATTCCTGCCACGATTTTCTACAATAAGTTCACGTCCGAGGTGAACCGGCAGGCGCAACGCCTTGAAGGTTTTGCCGATGAGTTTTCCGCGATCCTGTCGCGTCAGATCGACGAGCGGGCCTGATGGGGACCGCGCGCGGGATCGCAAGAGGAGTTTGAGCGCATCATGGGAATGAGCGCAGCAGGAGCATCCGCCGGCGGTGGCGGCCGGCGTCGCGGCCGCCGCCGGGCGGCGGTGATGGCCGAGATCAACGTCACGCCGATGGTCGACGTCATGCTGGTGTTGCTGATCATCTTCATGGTGGCAGCCCCGATGCTGACGGTCGGCGTGCCGATCGACCTGCCGCAGACGCAGGCCAAGACGCTCGACATCGACAAGGAGCCGCTCACGCTGTCCGTCAAGAGCGACGGCAAGGTGTTTCTCGGCGAGAACACCGAGATTCAGCCGGACGAACTGGTCGCCAAGCTGAAGGCCGTTGCCGAAGCGCGCGGCGGTCTCGACGAGCGGATTTTCGTCCGCGGCGACAAGAAAGCCAATTGGGAAACCATCATGAAGGTGATGGGCCGTCTCTCCGCCGCCGGCTTCAAGCGTGTCGCGCTGGTGACGGAAATGGAGCAGGGGACCTGACCGCTTGAAGATCGCCGGATACGAGATCGACAAGTCGCTGGCCGCATCACTTGCCTTGCATGTCGGAGTGATGGGATGGGGACTCGTGTCGTTTTCGACGCGCTCCCTCGACGCGACGCCGCAGGAGGCGCTGCCGGTCGATATCATTTCCTCCGAGCAGCTTTCGCAGATCACCAAGGGCGTCAAGACCGGGCAGAAGGAAAACCCCAAGCCGCTGGTCGAGAAGGTGGCCGAGCCGAAGCCGGTGGAAGAAACCGTCGGCAAGATCGACAAGAAGGAAGTCGCGGCGACCTCCGAGAAGCCGCCGGAGCCGCCGAAGCCGCCGGAGAAAAAGCCCGAGCCGCCGAAGCCACCGGAAAAGAAGCCAGAGCCGCAAAAGCCGGTCGAGAAGAAGCCCGATCCGAAGCCGCCGGTCGATCAGATCGCCGAGGCGCTGAAGAAGGATCTGGCCAAGAAGCCGGTCGAGAAGAAGGAAGCCAAGGTCGAGCCGAAAAAGGAAGAGAAGCCGAAGAAGGACGAGAAGCCGAAGAAGGAGCGCACCTTCGACCAGTCGAAGATCGCGGCCCTGCTCGACAAGCGCGATCCGTCGCGTCACGCGACGGCCGGCGACACGATCAACAACACCTCCTCGTTCGGCACATCGACCGGGCAGGCGCAGCGGCTGACGATGAGCTGGGTCGGCGCGTTGCAGGCCCGCATCAAGCAATGCTGGAACGTGCCGGCCGGCGTGCGCGACGCCGAGAACATCGAGATCCGCGTCTATTTCGAGCTGCGCAAGGACGGCTCCGTCGCCGGCATGCCGCGGCTGCTCGAAGGGCCGCGCAACGCCGCAGGCCCCGCGATCGCCGAGAGCGCGATCCGCGCCATCCAGCAGTGCCAGCCCTATTCGTTCCTGCCGCCGCAGGAATATGCCGGCGGCTGGGACCGGCTCGACATCACGTTCAGTTCGAGAGATTTGTTTCGCTAGAGCATGATCTGCGAAAAGTTGGAACGGATTTTCGCAACGGGATCATGCTCAAACAAGACTGTCAGGGGTTGAAGCGATTCGACTTCAGGACACCAGGGATCGATTGCAAAATGAGCCGCGATTTTTCAGACCAAGGGCGCAGACTTTTCACGCGCCGGCAGGGCCTCATCATGGGCGCGAGCCTCGCCGCGTTCGGCGTCGCGCCGCGTGCGCTGCGCGCGCAGACGCGGCTTCAGGTCGACAGCGGCAACATCCAGCCGATCCCGATCGCGATCCCGACCTTCGTCGCCGGCTCCTCGGTGGACGGAGAGACGGCCGCGGGTGTGACGCAGGTCATCACCAACAATCTGCGCCGCAGCGGGCTGTTCGCGCCGATCGATCCGGCCGCCTATATCGAGCGCATCACCAATATCGACGTGCCGCCGCAGTTCCAGAGCTGGCGTCAGATCAATGCGCAGGCGCTGGTGACGGGCCGCGTCACGCGCCAGCCGGACGGCCGGCTGAAGGCCGAATTCCGGCTGTGGGATATTTTCTCCGGCCAGCAGCTCACCGGCCATCAATATTTCACCTCGGCGGAATTCTGGCGGCGCATCGCCCACATCATTTCCGATCAGGTCTATGAGCGGCTGACCGGCGAGAAGGGATATTTCGACAGCCGCATCGTGTTCGTCGACGAAAGCGGTCCGAAAGACCGCCGCGTCAAACGGCTGGCGATCATGGATCAGGACGGCGCGAATGTACGCTATCTGACGCGCGGCGCGGATCTCGTGCTGACGCCCCGCTTCTCGCCGTCGACGCAGGAGATCACCTATATGGCGTTCGGCCAGGGCGATCCGCGCGTGCTGCTTTACAACATCGAAACCGGCCAGCGCGAGGTTGTCGGCAACTTCCCCGGCATGACGTTTGCGCCGCGCTTTTCGCCGGATGGCCAGCGCGTCATCATGAGCCTGCAACAGGGCGGCAACGCCAATCTGTTCGTGATGGACCTGCGCTCGAAATCGACCACGCGGCTGACCGATACGCCGGCGATCGACACCTCGCCCTGCTATTCGCCGGACGGCGCGAACATCTGTTTCGAATCCGATCGCGGCGGCAAGCAGCAGATCTATGTGATGGGCGCGAATGGCGGCGGCGCCAAGCGCATCTCCTTCGGCGAGGGCAATTACTCGACGCCGGTCTGGTCGCCGCGCGGCGACTTCATCGCCTTCACCAAGCAGGGCGGCGGCAGCTTCTCGATCGGCATCATGAAGCCGGACGGTTCCGGCGAGCGGCTTCTGACCTCGGGCTACCACAATGAAGGGCCGACCTTCGCGCCGAACGGCCGCGTGCTGATGTTCTTCCGCGATCAGGGTGGCGGGCCGTCGCTCTATACGATCGACGTGTCGGGCCGCAACGAATTGCGGCTGCCGACGCCGAGCTTCGCCTCCGACCCCGCATGGTCGCCGTTGTTGTCGTGATGTGAAACTGTCTTGAATTGGAAACGGCCGGGGACGACCCGGCCGTTTTGTTTGTACGGGCGGAAAATCGCGCCGCCCTTTTCAGATGCAATGACCGGCGGTCCGCGTTCAGTCGGCCAGCTTCACCAGCATCTTGCCGGTGTTTTCGCCGTTCAGGAGGCCGATCAGCGCGCGCGGCGCGTTCTGAATGCCGTCGATGATCGTTTCCTGATACTTGATCTTGCCGCTCTTCACCCAGGCCGTCATCTCCTCGTTGAATTTCGGCTTCAGATGCGGGAAGTCGTCCGCGGTGAAGCCACGGATCATCACGCGGCCGTAGATGATGTTCGACAGCGTATTGATCGGGGCCGACAGCGCGCCGGGATTGTTGTAGGCCGACACCATGCCGCATACCGGGATGCGGCCGAGCAGATTCATCCGCGGCAGCGCGGCGTTCAGATGGTCGCCGCCGACATTGTCGAAATAGACGTCGAGCCCTTCGTCGCCGCGCGCTTCAGCGCGTCGCGGATCGGCTCCTTCTTGTAGTTGATGACGACATCGAGACCGAGCGATGTCAGCCAGGCGGCCTTGTCGTCGGAGCCGGTCGAGCCGATGACACGGCAGCCCTTGATCTTGGCGATCTGGGCGACGATCGAGCCGACGGAGCCTGCGGCGGTGGACACGAACACCTGCTCGCCGTCCTTCAGCTTGCCGATCTCAAGCAGGCCGCCATAGGCGACGAAGCCGCCGTTGCCGAGCACATGCATATAGGCGGTGAGGGGGATCGCCGGATCGACGGTGAGCTTCGTCACGCCCTTGCCGTCGGAGATCAGATGCTGGCGGAACGATTGCCTGTGCTGGACGATATCGCCTTCCTTGAAGGCGGGATTCTTCGATTGGGTGACGCGGCCGGTCGCGGGCCCGCCGATCGCCTCGTTCAGCGCCTGGGCGTTCGACAGGCGAGGCCGCATCGCCGGATCCACCGACATGTAAAGGTTTTCGATGCGGATTTCGCCGTCACGCGCGTCGGGAATGTCGCGCTCGACCATCGCGAAATCGGTTTCGCGCGGCATGCCGTCCGGACGCTGAACCAGATGGATTTCGATGCTCTTGGGCATGGCGGATGGCTCCCTGATCGGTTTGTGTTCGCTGGTTGATGCCTTTGCGTGCGCTCACGCAAAAACAGCGCAAAAAACAGCGGATGTCTTTTCGACATCCGCTGTGCCACCGACCGGCGAAGAGGGCAAGCTTCAGGACTTCAGCGCGGCGAGCCGCTCGGCCTCGACATCGTGCTCCTCGGCGCAATCGCGCAGCAATCCGCTGAAATAGCCGTGGGTGATGTGGGCGATCTGCGGATACGGCTCGCGCGTCATCAAAATCCGGTGCAGTTCGGCGAGACGGAAGCATGGCACGCCCGGAAACAAATGGTGTTCGAGGTGATAGTTCAGGCCCCAGGGCGCGATCAGCCACAGTTCCCAGAACGGCGCGATCACCGTACGGCTTTCGTTGAGCACATGCTCGTGCTCCACCGCGTAATGTTCGGCGACGTTGCGGATGTAGCGGATCGCGAGAAAGACGGTCGCCAGCGGCACGATCCAGTAGAGCAGCAACTGCTTCCAGAAGCCGAAGACGATGGCGGCGAACAGGATCGAGGCGAAGAACACCAAGCGCGCCCGGTTGACGGCGGCAGGGATGTCACGCGTCTCCTTGTTCTTGTGGAATCCGCCGAGCGCGCTCTTCAGCTTCAGGCCGGAGAGGTACTGCATGACGTATTTGAGGAAGGTGCTGGGCCGCGTCGGGAACTCGAATTCCTCCAGGCCGACATTGCGCGTCCAGTCCGGGTCCCGCTCGCTGTTCAGCTCGCGATGATGGGCGAAATGGCTGTTGCGATAGCCGGCCATCGAGGTCGAGGTCGGCAGCGCAATGATCTCGCCGACGAAATCGTTGACGGAGCGGTTGGTATAGGCGCGGTAGTGCGCGGCATCGTGCATCAGCCCGCCGAGGCCATTGATGCGGGAGCCGATGACGATGACCGCCAGCACATAGACGAACGGGTTCCACCACGTCTCGCTGACGACGATCGCCGCCGCGATCAGCGAGAATTCCAGCAGCACCGCGCCGGTGAATTTGACGCTGTCGATCTTCGACAGGGCACTGATTTCCTGCTTGGTCAGCAGCCGGGGATGTCCCGGACGCAGGCATCGCCGAGTTTCGCCGAACGGGCGACGGTGGTGGCGGCGTGCGTTGCAGTCTCGGTCATGGTGAACCTCGAATGAAGACGGATTGCAGAATTCTACCTAAAATACCGCGATACCGCCCTGTGAGGAAGGGTGGTTAACGCTTTCTTAAGATAAAATCTAACGCGTGGTTAAATCGGCGCGCGCGGGCGGCCGCCTTCACGTCAGACCGGCATGTCGAACCGCGAGATGAGGCGCAATAACCAATCCCGCCAACCGATCGCTAACGATGTTAGCTCAGAAATAGTTCACCTGCGGGGTGTAGCAATACCGTCGAGTATTTGTACGAGGCGGGTGAATGCCTTTCCGAATCTGCGAGTCAGAACAACAATGCGCATCTGTCGCCGACGATCTACGTCGCGCTGGTGGATTCGCTGTTCCAGAATTTCGCGCCGGTGTTCGCCACGGCCGTCAGCGGCGCGATCGCGGTCGTCTGACCGCGACCAAGATCGGCCAGTTCTGGCTGTGGCCGTGCGCGCTGCTGCTGATCCTTCTCGGAACCTGGCGCGCCGTGCAGATGCGCCAGTACGAGCGGCGGACCTCGGTGCTGACGCCGGCGGAGGCTGTCATATGGGAGCGGCGCTACAAATGGGGCGCAGTGCTTTATGCCGCGGCCCTTGGCCTGTGGTGCACGGTCGCGCTGCTCGGCACGGATGATTTGGTCGCACATCTGCTCTGCACGACTGTGACGATCGGATACATCGCGGCGAGCGTGGGCCGCAATTACGGCCGTCCGCGCATCGCCCAATTGCAGTTGCTGTTTGCGTGCGGGCCGATGGCCGTCGCGATGATCCTGCGCGGCGATCCCTATTATGTCGGTCTGGCGCTGTTGCAGGTGCTTTTCTTCATCGGCCTCAAGCACATCAATATCGCGCTCGAACAGACCTATGTGAAGGCGATGTTCGCGCATGAGCGCGAGGCGGCTTTGGCCAATCAGTTCGACGCCGCGCTGAACAACATGCCTTACGGTCTGTGCATGTTCACGCCCGAGGGGCGGCTCGCCGTCATCAACAGCCGCTTCGGCCAGATGATGAAGCTGCGCGAGGCGCGGTTGCGCAGCGGCACCACCATCCACGAGATCATCTCGGCCTGTGTGGCGGCGGGGAGCGTGCAGGACGTCAACGCCGAATCGGTGATCCGGGAAATCGAACGGCGGCAGGACGCCGAGATCACGACACTGGATACCTGCGACGGCAACGAACGCGCCTTGCAGTGGACGTTCCAGCCGATGGCCGGCGGCGGCACGGTGGTGCTGGTCGAGGACGTGACCGAACAGCGGAACGCGGAAGCCCGGATCATTCATCTGGCCCGGTTCGACGCGCTGACGGGGCTGCCCAACCGCCAGACCTTCCGCGATGAGATCGATCGCGAGCTGACATCCGAAAGCGGTCAGGTTTCGGCGCTGCTGTTCATAGATCTCGATCAGTTCAAGCAGGTGAATGACACGCTCGGCCACCCATGCGGCGACCGCTTGTTGTGCGAGGTGGCGGACCGCCTGCGCGGCCTGCTCGGCGAAAACGATTTCGTCGCGCGTTTCGGCGGCGACGAGTTCGTGGTGTTCCAGCGCAACATCGCCTCGCGCGAGGATTCGGCGGAATTGGCGCGGCGCATCGTCGAGCGTCTCAGCGAGCGCTACCAGATCAATCGTCATCTGGTGGAAATCGGCGCGAGCATCGGTATCGCCGTTACGGAGCCCGGTGTCGATGCCGACCACCTTCTGAAAAACGCGGATATGGCGCTCTACCAGTCGAAGACGGACGGGCGCGGACAGTTCTGCTTCTTCCAGCACGAGATGGCGGAAGCGATCGAGCGGCGGCGGACGCTGGAAATCGATCTGCGGCAGGCGCTCGTCAACGAGGAGTTCGAGCTGTTCTTCCAGCCGTTGGTGAACCTCAAATCCGGACGGATTTCGACCTGCGAGGCGCTGTTACGCTGGCGGCATCCGGTACGGGGCCTGGTGTCGCCGGCCGACGTCATTCCGGTCGCCGAGGAGATGGGGCTGATCGTCGATCTCGGCCGCTGGATTCTTCGCGAAGCCTGCATCGAATGCGCGAAGTGGCCGAAGCAGGTGCGCGTCGCGGTCAATCTGTCGCCGCTTCAGTTCCACCAGGCGGCCGTGCTCGACGACATCCGCTTCGCCCTGCAAGTCTCCGGCCTGGAACCAAACAGGCTGGAGGTCGAAATCACCGAATCCTCGCTGATGCGCAACACCGAATGGACCCGCCGCGCGCTTGGCGAATTGCAGGAGGAGGGCATCCGGATCGCGCTCGACGATTTCGGAACCGGCTATTCGAGCCTGAGCTACCTGCACAGTTTCCCGCTGGACAAGGTGAAGATCGATCGCTCGTTCCTTGAGGGCATTCGCGAGGACAAGCCGCTGATGCTGCTGCGCGGCGTGGCGCGCCTCAGCGCCGATCTCGGCATGTCGGTGGTCGTGGAGGGCATCGAGACCAACGAACAGCTTGAGATTGTCGCCGCCGACGGCACCGTGACCGAGGCGCAGGGCTATCTGTTCAGCCGCCCGGTGGCCGCCGGCCAGATCCGGCAATTGCTCGCCGCCTCGCACGGTCAGCGCGCCGCGCCTGACGCTTCTGGCCGCGCCGTCCGTTCCGCCGGCCAGCATTGACGCGGAGCAGCTTGGCGTTGACGCCGGTGCAGTAGCCGCATCGGTTGCACGTCCGTGCGTTTTCGCCTTCCGCGCAATTTCGGTTAACGTTAAATTTCCGTTACACTTGACGTCATTATAAGTAATAAGGTGGCATTAACGTTTTGCGGGCGAGGGCGGGGTGCTGGGAATGGAGTCGTCCACGACAATTGCAGCCGCAACTACGGAGCGCAGTGCCGACATTTTCAGTCGGGTCGAGTACCGACTGGCCCAATCCGCGGAGGATCGCGAGGCCGTCTACCGCCTGCGATATCGGGCCTATCTTCAGGAAGGCGCGATCGAGCCGAACCCGTCGCGGCTGACCTATGACGCCTTCGACGACGCGCCGAACACCTGGATCTTCGGCTTGTATTTCGATGGCATGCTCGCCAGTTCGATCCGCGTCAGCGTCGCATCCGCGAAACATCCGCTGTCGCCCTCGGTCAATGTTTTTCCCGATGTTCTGGAACAACATATCGCCCATGGCCAGGTGATCGTCGATCCGACCCGGTTCGTCGCCGATCCCCTCCGCCAGAAGGGATTCCCGGAACTGCCATACTTCACGGTGCGGCTCGGCTACGTCGCCTGCGGGTATTTCCATGCCGATCTCGGGCTCGCGACCGTGCGCGCGGAACATCAGGCGTTTTACCGGCGGGTCTTCCTGCAAAAGACGCTGGCGCCGCCGCGGATATTTCCGGGCCTGATAAAGCCGGTCTGCCTGATGGCGGCGCATTATCCGTCGGTCCGCGATCGGATTTTCCAGCGCTATCCGTATTTCCGGTCCACCGACACGGAGCAGCGAAAGCTGTTCGGGCTGCCGGGCCACGCGGGCAGTGCGGAAGACGTCTCGCCTTGCGGGCTGGCGGCGCTGGTCCCGTAACGGGCCGGGTGATCCCGAAATTCGCGTTCCGCTCCGTCTTAGACTTTCGGATAGCCATGGCCAGAACCGAGCTGGAGGGGAAATACCACCCGCGTTCCACCGTCGCGCCACATTTAGCGGTCATTAACCATAACGGGCGCTTTAGATCGATTCCCCGTATTTGAGCCGTTCGCGCAACCCCTCATCAAGGTTGACGGAACGTTCGCTTAACCATCGCCCTGTAGACCGGGTGTACGGTTTCTAAAACGTGAGCGCGGAGGCTCCGGAATGAATAGTCCTAAGCGTATCCTCCAGGGTTTGAAGCTGGCGGCCGTCCTGGTCGTCGGTCTGTCGATGGCGGCGTGCGCCAGCACGAACCCCCTTGGCGGCGGTACCGATGGCGCGATGGCCAGCGCGGCAAGTCCGGGCAGCCAGCAGGATTTTGTCGTCAATGTCGGCGACCGCGTGTTCTTCGAAAGCGACCAGACCGATCTGACGCCGCAGGCGATGGCGACGCTCGACAAGCAGGTTCAGTGGTTGCAGCAGTACAACCGCTACAGCTTCACGATCGAAGGTCACGCCGACGAGCGCGGCACCCGCGAATACAACATCGCGCTCGGCGCGCGCCGCGCCCAGTCGGTCCGCGCCTATCTCGCCTCGCGCGGGATCGATCCGAGCCGCATGCGGACGATCTCCTACGGCAAGGAGCGGCCGGTGGCGGTGTGTAACGATATCTCCTGCTGGTCGCAGAACCGCCGCGCCGTGACGGTGCTGAATGCGAGTTCCTGATCCGCGCCGTGGCGGATGACGGAGCAGAAACGACGAGCGGCGCCTTCCGGCGCCGTTTTGTTGTGTGAAGCGCGGCTTGTTATGCGAAGCTCGCCTTGTCGTGTGAAGCCCGGCGCAATGCGACAATCGGCTTTTGCCTGGATCACATTTTTGGCGTAGTCCTCGCCATGATTGGAACCTCCGGATGCCAGTGTCCGCAGCCCAAACTCGTGCAGCCATGAACCTTCGATTGAAACTCGTGACGACCGCCATGGTGGTCGCTCTGTCCACGCCTGTGTTCGCGCAGCCTGTGTTCGCGCAATACTCGCGCTCGAACGAAGGCGATGCGGAGTTGCGCGTCGAGCAACTCGAAAACCGGCTGCGGCAACTGACCGGCGAGAACGAGGAGCTTCAGTACCGCGTTCGGCAGCTCGAAGAACAACTGCGTGCGCAGGGCGGTGGTCAGGCGGCTGCGCCGGCCGGTCGGCCCGTTCCTGGGCCGGGCGCTGCGATGGCGCCGCAGCGCGCGCCGGAGCCGGCCTATCAGCAACAGCAGGGCGGCTATCCGCAGCAAGGATACCCGCAGCAGCAGGCTTATCCGCAACAGCAGCCGGGCTATCAGCCGCCGGTCTATCAGCAACAGCCGCCGACGCAGCAGCAGCCGATGGCGCCGCAAGGCGGCCGGCGCGGCGACGCCTTCGACCCGAACGCCAATCCGGGTGCGCCCGGCGTGCCGCGCCCGCTCGGCAGCATCGTTGGCCAGCCGAGCGCGCCGGAGCGGCCGGATGTCGGAGCGCCGGGCGGACGCGCCGCGGGCGAGCCGCTCGATCTCGGCAACATGAATCAGCGCGGGGCCGGTCCGTCTCAAGCCATGCCGCCGCGTGAAAGCGAGCAGATGGTCGCCACCGCGGCGCCGGGGCAGACGCCGCGCGGCGAGTTCGATCTCGGCTATGGCTATATCCAGCGCAAGGATTATGCGCTGGCGGAGGAGACGCTGCGCGGCTTCCTGAAGAAGTATCCGAACGACCGGATGGTGGCCGACGCTCAATACTGGGTGGGCGAGAGCCTGTTCCAGCGGCAGCGCTATCGTGACGCGGCGGAATCGTTCCTGACCGTGACGACCAAGTTCGACACCGCCACGCGCGCGCCGGACGCGCTGCTGCGTCTCGGCCAGTCGCTCGCCGCGCTGAAGGAAAAGGAAGCGGCCTGCGCCGCCTTCGGCGAAGTCACGCGCAAATATCCGCGCGCCTCCGGCGGCGTGAAGCAGGGCGTCGAGCGCGAGCAGAAGCGCAACGGGTGCTAGGGCCGAAGACAGGTCTTGCGCGTAAGGTCCGATGGACTGAAAATATAGAATCGCCGCGTTGGCTGGCCGTCATACTGGGCATCAACGTCTTTCGAATCTCGACGAAGAAAGACGTGGATGGCCGGGACAAGCCCGGCCATGTTAGACTTTTTCGACAAGCATTAATCCGTAAGAAACAAACACTTCGTCGTATGAAGTTAGCATTTGTAACTCTTGCCTATTGATTGTTCCGATTTTCACCGGAATTCTAGTGCAAGCTAAACCTCCTTCCACCACTGGAGGTAACGCCTGATGCGTATGGATATATCGTACGCCGTAGAGAACCGGCTGATTGAGATAGCCGAGTGTCTTCCAATCCTCCAAGGATTTTGAAAGTCCGATTGCTTCCTCCGACGCCTTTTTGGGAGTGGAAGATCGAAGTATAGTTTCAATCTCCCAAACATCGAAAAGATCGTCACTACTGGTTGGCAGTACTAGCGTAACCCCCGCACAATACATCTATACAACTCCATACCGTGCTTCGTGAAACTATCGAGTGGAAGGGTCTATGGATATATCATCCCAGCCAACCTTCGGCGGAATTGCGCGGTGCTCGGATTCGACGTCGACGATCCCGACGGCAATCGGCTAACATTCGGCATGGGCATCGTCGCATCGTGAGCAGGAAGGCACCGTCATCGCATCGGCGCGCGGCGGACGCGGTCGTTTCGTCTGCGGAGGCTCGTGATCTGTTCACCGGTCTGAACGATGCGCGTTCGCTGGTGGTCGCGGTGTCGGGAGGCCCGGACTCGACCGCCTTGCTGTGGCTCGCCGCGCGATGGCGCACCAGCCTGAAGCGCGGCCCGCAGCTTCTCGCCGTCACGGTCGATCACGGCCTGCGCGCGGAAAGCGGCCGCGAGGCGCGCGCGGTCAAGGCGCTCGCGGCGTCTCTCGACATCCCGCACATCACCATGCGCTGGAGCGGACCGAAGCCGGCCACCGGCGTCGCGGCCGCGGCGCGCGAGGCCCGCTATGCGCTTCTCGTCAAGGCGGCCCGCAAGGCGCGCGCCAGCCACATCCTCACCGCGCACACGCAGGACGATCAGGCCGAAACGTTCCTGATGCGGCTCTCCCGCGGCAGTGGCCTAGCCGGACTGGCAGCGATGGCCTCCGCTTCGGCGCGTGAAAACATCGTGCTGGCGCGCCCGCTGCTGGACGTGCCGAAAGCGCGGCTGATCGCGACCTTGCGCAAGGCGGGCGTCGATTTCGCCGACGATCCGACCAACCGCGATCCGGCCTATGCGCGGCCGCGCTGGCGTCAGTTGATGCCGCAACTTGCGAGCGAAGGCATGGATGCGCGCACGATCGCACGTCTGGTCGCGCGCGTCGCCCGCGCCAACGATGCGCTCGACGGGGTGGCGGATCGCGCCTTCGCGGTGCTGCTGCAACGTGATTTGCGCAAGGAGCGCGATCTGATGCAGGGAGCCGACTTTCTCTCGCTGCCGGCGGAAATCCGCGTGCGGCTGCTGCAACGAATTGTCGCGCGCTGGGGACATGAAGGACCGGCCGAATTCGCCAAGATCGAAAACCTGGCCTCGGACCTTTCGAGGCATCTGGCCGCGGCGGGATCGCTTCCCTTCAAGCGCACGCTGGCGGGAGCCATGATCGGCGTCGAGCAAGGCTTTGTCGCGGCCGGAGCCGCGCCGCGCCGTCGCGCGGTTCCCGGGACTCCAATCCAACCTCCGCCTGAGGGCGGTTTTTTGCCGCGCGGCCGGCTTAAATATCTCCGGAATCTGCTAAAGGTAAGCGAGTTCCCTTGGCAGGGGATCGGCCGCTACCTAAGTTAACGACCAATCAGCGACTGCCATCCGAACGCCTCGAGGACAAGCCGCCGCCAGTGCGGTTTATGAAGACGCCCGATGAACGCCAATCTGCGCAATTTCGCCCTGTGGGTCATTATTGTCCTGCTGCTGTTGGCGTTGTTTACGCTGTTTCAATCCGGGCCAGCGCGCGGCCTCCAGGACATTCCGTTCTCGCAGCTCCTGTCGGATATCGACGCCGGCAAGGTCCGCGATGTCGTGATCCAGGGGCCGGAGATTCACGGCACCTATGCCTCCGGCGGCAGCTTCCAGACCTACGCGCCGAACGACCCGACGCTGGTCAAGCGCCTTTATGACGGCAAGGTCACGATCACGGCCAAGCCGCAGGGCGACAACGTGCCGTGGTTCGTGTCGCTGCTCGTCTCATGGCTGCCGTTCATCGCGCTGATCGGTGTCTGGGTGTTTCTGTCGCGGCAGATGCAGGGCGGCGCCGGCAAGGCGATGGGCTTCGGCAAGTCGCGTGCGAAAATGCTGACCGAGGCGCATGGCCGCGTGACCTTCGAGGATGTCGCCGGCGTCGACGAAGCCAAGCAGGATTTGCAGGAGATCGTCGAATTCCTGCGCGATCCGGAAAAATTCCAGCGGCTCGGCGGACGCATTCCGCGCGGCGTGCTGCTGGTCGGCCCGCCGGGCACCGGCAAGACGCTGATCGCGCGCTGTTGCGGGCGAGGCGAATGTGCCGTTCTTCACCATTTCGGGCTCCGACTTCGTCGAGATGTTCGTCGGCGTCGGCGCGAGCTGCGTCCGCGACATGTTCGAACAGGCGAAGAAGAACGCGCCCTGCATCATCTTTATCGACGAAATCGACGCGGTCGGCCGTCATCGTGGCGCCGGGCTCGGCGGCGGCAATGACGAGCGCGAGCAGACGCTGAACCAGTTGCTGGTCGAGATGGACGGGTTCGAGGCCACGAAGGCATCATCCCGATTGCCGCGACCAACCGTCCGGACGTGCTGGACCCGGCCTTGCTGCGTCCCGGCCGTTTCGACCGCCAGGTGGTGGTGCCGAATCCGGATGTCGTCGGTCGCGAGCAGATCCTCAAGGTTCACGTCCGCAAGGTGCCGCTTGCGCCCGATATCAACCTGAAGACGATCGCGCGCGGAACGCCCGGCTTCTCCGGCGCGGACCTGATGAACCTCGTCAACGAAGCCGCACTGATGGCCGCCCGCCGCAACAAGCGGATGGTGACGCAGACCGAGTTCGAGGACGCCAAGGACAAGGTGATGATGGGCGCCGAGCGCAAATCGCTCGTGATGACCGAGGAAGAAAAGATGCTGACGGCCTATCACGAGGGCGGCCACGCCATCGTCGGGCTGAACGTGATCGCGACCGATCCGATCCACAAGGCGACGATCATTCCGCGCGGACGCGCGCTCGGAATGGTGATGCAACTGCCTGAGCGCGACAAGCTGTCGATGTCGCTTGAGCAGATGACCTCGCGGCTTGCCATCATGATGGGCGGCCGCGTGGCGGAAGAGCTGATCTTCGGCCGCCAGAAGGTGACGTCCGGCGCGTCGTCCGACATCGATCAGGCGACGCGGCTGGCGCGCATGATGGTCACGCGCTGGGGCCTGTCGGAGGAACTCGGAACGGTCGCCTATGGCGAGAACAATGACGAGGTGTTCCTCGGCATGCAGGTCAATCGCCAGCAGAACGTGTCCGAAGCCACCGCCCAGAAAATCGACGCCGAAGTGAAGCGGCTGGTGGAGGAGGGCTACAATGAGGCGACGCGCATCCTGACCGAGAAGCGCGCCGATCTCGAAGCCCTTGCCAAGGGCCTGCTGGAATTCGAGACGCTGTCGGGCGACGAGATCACCGACCTGTTGAACGGCAAGAAGCCGAACCGCGAATCGGTCATCGAGCCGACGGGGTCGCGTTCCTCGGCCGTGCCCTCGACCAAGAACCGGCCGCGGCCGGAGCCGGGCGGGGACATCGCCCCGCAGCCGCAGGCTTAAGCGTTCTTGGATTGCTCAGCGATCGACAGGCGTCCGAAAGGGCGCCTGTTTCGTTTGGCGCGTTGGTCAGCTCCATCGCCGTGCGGCGGAGCCGCGAAGCATCTGCCGCCGTCACGCTTTCAGCATGACGAGGACGGCTATGGTGTTGCGCATTGCCCGTTATCGCTTCAGCGACTTGCGAAACGCTTCCATGTTGTTGACGTTGATCTTCAGGCCGCCCGCCATGGTGACATCGCCGGGCTTTTCGTCGGCGCGGCATGCACCGAGATAGGTCCCCTCCAGCGTCAGGTTGGAGACGTAGGGCGTGCTGTCTTCGCTGTCCTGGACCTTGGTTTCCGTCACCACCGTGTAACGGGTGTCGAAATTTCCCCGGATGTCGGCATGCAGCGTGATCGATTTGCCGTCGTCGCGGCAGACGGCGTCGATCGTGTAGCGGTCGCTGTGCTTCTGAATGTCGCGCGTCGGGCAGGGGCTTGGCGACAGCGGATTGAACATGACGCTCATATTGCCGTCGTCGCGTTCGTTGGTGCAATGGCGCATCTTCGCCGTCGGCATCATGCCGCCGGTGAGCTTGATGCTGATGTCCCATGCGCCGGCCTTGCGCGCCGGCAGCTCGGCGCTGATTGCCGTGGCCGGTCCGCTGACGGCTGCGGCGCAGGCGATCGCCACACAAAGAAAAGCGCGCTTCATCGAACGACTCCCCGGCCGGAACGGCTTCGCGAGATCGTTCGGATTAGATGCCTTCGCCGGGTCTCATGCAAGGCCGGCGCGATGAAGATTGGATGTCAGAATGACGACACCAAGAATGGTGACACGGCGTCAGAGGCCGTCATAGCGCGTCTGCCGCGCCGTGCGCGTTCTTGCGAGGTGACGCGGCGCGCCGGGCTCAAGCACCACGACCCGCTGACCGCGCCGCGGCCAGACGCAGGCGAACGAAATGTAGCCGCCATAGTTGCGCTGCGCCGACAGCGGACGCATCAGCTTGCCGTAGCTGGCGCAATGGTTGTTCGCCAGCACGCGCGCATCGACGGTGGCCGCATACGCCCAGGCGATGATGCCGCCGGTGTCGTTGCCGGTGAATGGCGGAACGTCGAGCGCCCGGCTCGGCGCGGACGACCAGGCGAGGCACGCGAGCGCGCATGCGATGAGGGCGGCGGGGCGAACGAACATCATCATCTCCGGCAAGAATCTCCAAAACACTCTAAAGCCCGCGCCCACCGCTGCAAAGGAAGTATCGCGCGGAGGGGTCTTGCGGCTGTGGGGTGTTGCCCGGTTGCACTTGACCCGTCCACGCCTTCGCGGCACCGTCCGCCAGCATCGGTCACAGACAGGTTTCGGCTTCCAATGGCGCGCGGATTTTCATTTTTCAACCTCGGACGCAAGCTGGCTCCGGTCCTCGCCGGCGCATTCGCAGCGGTTCTGATGGCTTCGGTTCCGGCCGTTTCGGCGAGCCTGATCGAGAAGAATTTCTGGCTTGAAGGCCCCCGCTATGACGGCCATCCGGCGCCCTGCGTGGCGATGCAGGGCACGGTCGCCTCGCGCTTCGCCGAGAAGGAAAGCAAGTTCTGGAACTCTGATCTGCAGATCACCGGCTTTCTCAATGTTCGCGAGATCGCGCTGCGGCCGTGGAAGTTCGAGGGCATGCCGCGCCGCTATTGCACCGGCAAGGTGACGATCAATGACGGATCGATCCGCGACATCAATTTCGTGGTGGTCGAGGACGCCGGCTTCGCTGGCATCGGCGACAGCGTCGAGTTCTGCGTGCGCGGGCTCGATCGCAACTGGGCCTACAATCCGGCCTGCCGGATGGCGCGGCCCTGAGGCGCCATTCGTTTTGTTCTTGAAATGTTCCCGTTCTTGATTTAAGGGTCCCTCGCGGGTTGAGTGGGATCGGGGGATCGCGTATGAGGATTTTCGCTCCGATGGATGCGTTCCGGCTCCTCGCCGTCGCCTGCCTGCTGGCGTTATCCACAACTGCTGATGCCCAGCAGGATCGGCGGCAGAACGCGCCGGGCGAGTTCGATTTCTACGTGCTGTCGCTGTCATGGTCGCCTTCCTTCTGCGAGGCGGCGCGGGAGCGCGGCGGCCTCGGCCGCAGCCAGCAGATCCAGTGCGGCGGCCGGCCCTATTCGTTCGTGGTGCATGGGCTTTGGCCGCAATATGATCGCGGCTCGCCGAATTATTGCCAGCAGCCGGCGCCGCGGCTGGATCGCAGGATCGTGTCGGCGATGCTGGACCTGATGCCCGCGCCGGGTCTCGTCTACAGCCAGTGGGACAAGCACGGCACCTGCTCCGGCCTGCAACCGCGTGCCTATTTCGAGACGATCCGAAAGGCGCGCGCGGCGATCAAGATTCCGGAGCAGTTCATCGACCTCACCGCGCACAAGATGGTGACGCCGGCCGATGTCGAGGACGCGTTCGTGAAGGCCAATCCCGGCATGAGCCAGTCGGCCATCGCCGTCGTCTGCGACACCCGCCGCCTCAGCGAGGTTCGCATCTGCGTCAGCAAGGATCTCCAGTTCCGCTCCTGCGAGGAGGTGGATCGCCGCTCGTGCCGCCGCGACAAGGTGGTGATGCCGCCCGTGCGCGGCGGGTAGCGCGCGGCCGTGCCTGTCGGGTGCGTGCCGATGAACGTGTGCTGATGACGGTGTGCGGAAACAGTCGGGGCCGGGCCGGATGAACTATCGCCACGCCTTTCATGCCGGCAATTTCGCCGACGTCGTCAAGCACGCGGTGCTGACGCGTATCATGCTGCATCTTCAGGAGAAGCCGGCGGCGTTCCGTGTGATCGACACGCATGCCGGCGCGGGCCTCTACGACCTGTCGGGCGAGGAGGCGCGGCGCGGCGGCGAATGGCGCGACGGCATCGGGCGGCTTCTGGATGACGCCGGGAGCGACGACGCCGAAGGCGAGGCAGGAGGCGAGGCCGGGCGAATGCCGGCCGGCGAATTGCTGCGGCCGTATCTGGATATCGTTCGCTCCTACAACCAGGGCGGCGACAAGCTCGCCGCCTATCCCGGTTCGCCGCTGATCGCGCGGGCGCTCTTGCGGCCGCAGGATCGCATGACGGCCTGCGAGCTGGAGCCTGGCGCGTCGCGTCAATTGCTCGCTCATCTGCGGCGCGATGCGCAGGCGCGCGTGGTCGCGATCGACGGCTGGACCGCGCTGACCGCTTACGTGCCGCCCAACGAACGGCGCGGGCTGGTGCTGATCGACCCGCCGTTCGAGCAGGCGAACGAATTCGAGCGGATGGCGTCGGCCTTCGATGCTGCCTTCGCGAAATGGCCGACCGGCATTTTCGCGCTCTGGTATCCGGTCAAGGATGTCCAGGCCGCGGGGCGGTTTGCGCAGGCCGTCGCCCGCTCGATCGCTCGCCAATACGCAGCGCCGGCAAAGGGACGCGCCAGCGCCAATCTGAGCGAAAAATGCCTGCGGGTCGTGTTCCGAACCGTGCCTGAGATGCGCTCCGCAGCCGGGCTCGTTTCGGCCGGGCTGATGATCGCCAACCCGCCCTGGACGCTCGAACAGGAGCTGCGCGCGATCATGCCGCTGCTCGCAAGGCGGCTCGGCCGCGAGGGCGACGGCCGCTTTACGATCGACCGGCCGGCGGCGTGAGCGGCCGTCTCCGCCGTCCGGTTCATCTTTTTTGTTTGAGCATGATTTTTTCCGAAAACCGATTCCCATTTTTCGGGATCATGTTCCAGCCCCACAAAAATATCATATCCCCCATGGCTCGATGCATGGAACCGGGTTATGCTTTTGACCTGTGGCTGGCTTTTACGTTCCGCTTTCGCAAATGATCGCGGCGGAGTGACAGAGGGCCTTGAGCAATTCTCGCTGGGGGATGGACCGGCGAAGCGCTCGATTGCCGATGCTTTCCGCAAGTGAATGTCCGGTCGTGCCGAGGCGCGGGCGGCGTCTCGGGCAAGAGCATGCGGGGAGGATTCCCGATGGCAATGACGGGGATGGTGAAATTCTTCAACGGCGAGCGAGGATACGGCTTCATCAAGCCGGACGATGGCGGCCGCGATGTCTTCGTTCACATCACGGCGGTCGAGCGCGCTGGCCTCAAGGCGCTGAACGAGGGGCAGCGGATCACGTTCGAAGTCGAGCCTGACAAGAAGGGCAAGGGTCCGAAGGCGGTGAACCTGGTTCTGACGGACTGAAGCGGATCGTGCCTGAAGGCACCGGCGCTTGCGAAAGCACGGTGCGCGAGGGAGCCGGGCGCGGGTCCCGATCTCCCTCGGCCGAAACCGTCAGAATTTGTAGTTCACGCCCAGCCGCACGACGTTGAACTGGTAGCTGCTCGGCAGGCCGGTCAAGGCGAACTGCTTGTCGCTCAGGTCGACATAGAGATACTCGACCTTGGCGCTCCAGTTCTGCGTGATGCCGATCTCCGCGCCCGCGCCGATCGTCCAGCCGGTGGCCCACTGCGTTTCCGACAGGTTGAGCACTTCCGCGCGCAAGCCGCCGAACGCGAGACCGCCGGTGCCGTAGATCAGGATGTTGTTCATCGCGAAACCCGCGCGGCCGCGCAGCGTGCCGAACCACGGATTGGAGAATTTCCAGGCCGCGAATTTGTGGCTCGATCCGCTCGCCTGAATGTCAGCCTCCGCGCCGATGACGAACTGGCCGAACTGCCAGTTGTAGCCGCCCTGAATGCCGCCGTTCACGCCGGAGGGCTTCAACGGCCCGCCATTCAGGTCGCCCCACTGATAGCCGAGATTGCCGCCGACATAGGGGCCGGCCCAGCTATACATGTTGAGCGGCTGCTGCACGGTGTAGGGCGCGCGGCCATAGCCGGGCAAATCCGCAGCCATTGCGGCGGACATGCTTGCCGCGACGGCGAGGGTGGCGGCGGCGAACAGCTTGATACGCATCTGACTTCTCTCGATCTCGAACCAGCGTCCTTCGCTTCGACGCAGGTCCGCTTCAAAGGTTGCGCCGAAATCGCGATGGTTTCGGCTTCCTTTCCGGCATGGATAAAATTTATTGAGAGTTGTCGGTTAAGCGGGCCTTAAGCTGACGGAAATGCGCGGCCTCATCGTTAACAAAGCGTTGTCATGCAGTTTGCGACAGGAGCGTGAAACGCATGTTGCGCAGCGGCAAATTGTTTGCGGACAGGCTGCGTCCGCGTCTGGCCTCGGCGTCCGCAGGCACATAGTTTATGAGAGATGAACGAGGATACCGATAGGCCGGTGACGGCAGACGACGCAGAGCCCGCCGTCGATATCGATCCGGCGACGCCCGCGGTCGAGGACGAAGACGAGGCGCGCCTGCCCGAGCCTGCCGACGACGCCGAAACCGCGCCGCAGGGAACGCTGGCGATCGGCCGTTCGGCGATTGCGCGCGCGGTGCGGCTCGCCCCGGCCTCCGCCGGCGTCTACCGCATGCTGAACGCGGCCGGCGACGTGCTGTATGTCGGCAAGGCCAAGAGCGTGAAGAAGCGCCTTGCCTCCTATGCGCGGCCCACCGGCAACGCACTCCGCATCGCGCGGATGATCGCGGCGACCGCAAGCGTCGAGATCATCTCGACCGCGACCGAAACCGAGGCGCTGCTGCTGGAAGCGAACCTCATCAAGCAGCTTCGGCCGCGCTTCAACGTGCAATTGCGCGACGACAAATCGTTTCCCTATATCCTTCTGACTGGCGACCACTGGGCGCCGCAGATCCTCAAGCATCGCGGCGCGCAGTCGAAGCCCGGCAGCTATTTCGGTCCGTTCGCTTCCGCCGGCGCGGTGGGGCGGACGATCACCGCGCTGCAACGCGCGTTCCTGATCCGCTCCTGCACCGATGCGTTTTTCGAGAGCCGCACGCGGCCGTGTCTGCTCTATCAGATCAAGCGATGCGCCGGCCCCTGCACGCGCGAGATCGATTTCGCCGGCTATTCGGAGCTGGTGGGCGAGGCTAAGGATTTTCTGTCCGGCCGCAGCCGTGCGGTGAAGGAACAGCTTGCCCGCGACATGGAGCAGGCCTCGGCCGATCTCGAATTTGAGCGCGCCGCGCTCTATCGCGACCGGCTCGCCGCGCTGTCCGCGGTGCAGGCGCAGCAGGGCATCAATCCGCGGACGCTGGAGGAGGCGGATGTGTTCGCCATCCATCAGGAGGGTGGCTATTCCTGCGTGGAAGTATTCTTCTTCCGCACCGGCCAGAACTGGGGAAATCGCGCATACTTTCCGCGTGCCGACCGCAGCTTCTCCGCCAGCGAAGTGCTCGGGCCATTTCTGGCGCAATTTTATGAAGACAAGCCACCGCCGCGCCTGGTGCTGCTGTCGCACGACATCGACGAACGCGATCTGCTGGCGCAGGCGCTCGGCGTGAAGGCCGGCGTAAAAGTCGAGGTCAACGTTCCCCAGCGTGGCGAGAAGCGCGATCTCGTCAATCACGCGCTCGCCAATGCGCGCGAGGCGCTGGGGCGGAAGCTCGCCGACTCGTCCTCGCAGATGCGATTGCTTCAGGGGCTTGCGGCGACGCTCGGCCTGCCGCGCACGCCGCAACGCATCGAAGTCTATGACAACAGCCATATCCAGGGCACCAACGCGGTCGGCGCGATGATCGTCGCGGGCGCGGACGGTTTCATCAAGAACCAGTATCGCAAATTCAACATCCGCTCCGAGGCGCTCACTCCCGGCGACGATTACGGCATGATGCGCGAGGTGCTGGAGCGGCGCTTCAAGCGGCTTTTGACCGACGCGCCAGCGCCGCCGGCGGAGCCGGACAGCGGCGCGGACGGGCAGGCGGCGTCATCCCAGGAAGACACGCCCCAATGGCCGGACCTGGTGGTGATCGACGGCGGCCTCGGACAGCTCAACGCCGCGCGCGGCATTCTCGACGAACTCGGCGTGAACAATGTGTCGCTGATCGCCGTCGCCAAGGGACCGGAGCGCGACGCCGGCAAGGAGACGATCTTCTTTCCGGACCGGCCGCCGCTGAAGCTGGAGCCGCGTGACCCGGTGCTGTATTTCATCCAGCGCATGCGCGACGAGGCGCATCGGTTCGTCATCGGCTCCCACCGGAAATTGCGGCAGAAGGGCCTGCGGGAGGCGGGATTGCAGGAAATCGCCGGCATCGGCCCCTCGCGCAAGCGGGCGCTGCTGCATCATTTCGGAACGCTGAAGGAGATCGAGCGGGCCTCCGTCGCCGATCTTGCCAAGGTTCCGGGAATCAGCGCCGAAAGCGCCAGGAAAATCTACGAATTCTTCCATTCCGCCGCCCATTAGGTGGGATCAGGACGAGGTATTCCAGTCGGTCATTTCATGAAATTGAGGGTGCGGGACGTGTTGAACGTTGACCCCGGCGGCGGGAATGTATTGGTAGGGCGCATGAACGACACGGTGAGGCGCGCGCCGGGCGACCAGACCTTCGCGCTGCCAAATCTTCTGACCTATTCGCGGATCGCGGCGGTTCCGGTCGTGGCCGGCTGCCTGTTCGGCCAATCGGTGCTGGGCGGGCCGATGTGGCTGCGCTGGCTGGCGCTGGCGATTTTCATCGCCGCCGGCGTCACCGATTTTCTGGATGGATATTACGCCCGCACGCTCGGCCAGCAATCCGCGTTCGGGCGCATGCTCGACCCGATCGCCGACAAGCTGCTGGTGGCCTCCTGCCTGCTGATGCTCGCGGTCGACGAAACCGTGCGCGGCTGGACACTATGGGCGGCGATCATCATCCTCTGCCGCGAAATCCTGGTGTCGGGTCTGCGCGAGTATCTTGCGGCGTTGCGCGTCAGCGTTCCCGTCACCAAATTGGCGAAGTGGAAGACGACCGTGCAACTGGTGGCGATCGGCTTCCTGATCGCCGGCGAGGCGGGCGACATGGTGCTGCCCTGGACCTCGCAGATCGGCATCACGCTGTTGTGGATTTCGGCGCTGGTCACGCTCTACACCGGCTGGGACTATTTCCGCGCCGGCGTCCATCACATCATGTCGGAGTAGCGATTGCGGATACTCTATTTCGCCTGGGTACGCGAACGGGTCGGCAAGGCGGAAGAGACTCTTGAGCCGCCGGCCTCGGTCGTCACCGTGTCGGACCTGATGCAATGGCTGTCGTCGCGCGGCGAGGAATATGCCCATGCGTTCGAGCAGGCGAAAGTGATCCGTGCCGCGATCGACAAGCGTCACGTCAAGCCGGACACGGCCATCGGCGGCGCGAAGGAGATCGCATTCTTTCCACCCATGACCGGCGGCTGACAAGCGCAAGACAACCAGCCTGGATGATCGGCTCATGAGCGTTCCCGTCACCATCCGTCTTCAAGAGGGCGATTTCGACGTCGCGGCAGAGACCGCGGCGCTGACGCGCGGGCGGACCGATATCGGCGCGGTGGTGTCGTTCGTCGGCGTCTGCCGCGGCGGCGAGGGCGAGACGGCGATTTCGGCGATGACACTGGAGCATTATCCCGGCATGGCGGAGGAGGAAATCCGACGCCACGCCGATGAAGCGATCGCGCGCTGGCCGCTGGCGGGCGTCACGATCATTCATCGCTTCGGCCGACTGACGCCAGGCGAGAACATCATGATGGTGCTGACTGTATCGCAGCATCGGGCGGCGGCGTTCGAGGCGGCGCAGTTCCTCATGGACTATCTGAAAACCTCGGCTCCATTCTGGAAGCGGGAGGAACGGGCGGGCGGCGCTGCCTGGGTCGAGGCGCGCGGCGAAGATGACGCCGCAGCCGCGCGTTGGACGGAGCGGTGATGGCCAAAGCCGTTTCAAAACCCAAAGCTGCTTCAAAATCGAAGGCGCCGGTCAGCGTCGGCGACTATGTGCGCCTTGCCGCAAGGCGGCTGGAGGATGCCGGCGTCGTGTTCGCGCATGGCACCACCGACCCGGTGGCGGAAGCGGCGTTTCTCGTCGGAGAGACGCTGGGCCTGCATCCGGACGATGTGGAGGCGTCCGCGCGTCGCCGCGTGACCGAGGCGGACGCCGCCAAAATTCTCCATCTCGTCGCGCAGCGGATCGCGACCCGCAAGCCCGCCGCCTATCTGGTCAACCGCATGTATATGCTGGGCGTGCCTTTTTACGTCGACGAGCGGACCATCGTGCCGCGCTCCTTCATCGGCGAAATCCTGATGGAGCATTTCGGCGACGACAGTCCGCTGCAACTGGCGGACCCCTCGCGCGTCCGCCGCGTGCTCGATCTTTGCACTGGCTCGGGGTGCCTCGCGGTGCTGGCGGCGCTTGCGTTTCCGGATGCGACGGTCGATGCCGTCGATCTGTCGGCGGATGCGCTGGAGGTGGCGCGGCGCAACGTCGCCGAGCATGGCCTCGATGATCGCATTCGCCTTTTGCGCGGCGACCTGTTCGAAGCCGTTGGCGGCGAACGCTACGATCTCATCATCACCAATCCGCCCTATGTGGATGCGGAAGGGATGGCCGGCCTGCCGGCGGAATGCACGCATGAGCCGGCGATGGCGTTCGACGGCGGCGAGGACGGCATCGATCTGGTCCGGAAAATTCTCGACGCCGCCGCTGCGCATCTTGCGGCCGATGGCGGGCTGCTCTGCGAGGTCGGCCGCTGCCGTCCGGCGCTGGAAGCTGCCTATCTGAACCTGCCATTCCTCTGGCTCGATACGGAGGATTCGGAAGGCGAGGTGTTCTGGCTCGAAGCGGACGATCTCGGGAAATTTATCCGCGCGGGGCGTGCAGGATGATCGCCGCACCGACCAGGCAGAACGCCGCGCCGGTGATATCCCAGCGGTCCGGCCGGACGCCTTCGGCGAGCCACAGCCACATTAGTGAAGCGGCTATATAGATGCCGCCATAGGCGGCGTAGGCGCGGCCGGCGGCGGCCGCATCGATTCGCGTCAGGCACAGCGCGAACAGCACCAGCGCGACGACGCCCGGAATGATCCAGAGGACCGAGCGATCCAGCCGCAGCCACGCCCAGAAGGCGAAGCAGCCGCCGATCTCGAGCAGCGCCGCGGCGGCATAGATCGCCCAGCTGGTCACGGCGCTGTCCTAAACAAGTGCCGATCAAAGCACCTTGCGAATCCAGTTGTGCGTATCGGCCGCGTGGCCGTACTGGATATCGACCAGTTGTTTGCGCAGCCCCATCGCCACCTTGCCGGCCGCGCCGCCATTGATGGTGAAGTCGCCGCTCGCCGAGCAGACCTTGCCGATCGGCGAGATCACCGCCGCCGTGCCGCAGGCGAAAGCTTCCTTCAGCTTGCCGCTGGCGGCGTCCGCGCGCCATTGCTCGAAGGTGTAAAGCTCCTCGCGCACCGGCATGCCGGCCGCCTTCGCCATCGCGATGATCGAATCGCGGGTGATGCCGGGCAGGATCGTGCCGAGCGGCGGGGTGATGAGCGAGCCGTCGTCGAACACGAAGAAGATGTTCATGCCGCCGAGTTCCTCGACATAGCGGCGCTCGACCGCATCGAGGAAGACCACCTGATCGCAGCCGCGCTCGATCGCTTCGGCCTGCGCGCGCAGGCTCGCCGCGTAATTGCCGCCGCAGTTGACCGCGCCGGTGCCGCCGATCGCTGCGCGTGTACAATTCTCCGAGACCCAGATCGAGACCGGCGCGGGGCCGCCCTTGAAATACGAGCCGACCGGCGAGGCGATCACGGCGAAGATGTATTCGGCCGACGGCTTCACACCGAGAAAGACTTCGGTGGCGATCATGAAGGGCCGCAGATAGAGGCTGCCGTCGCCGCCCGGAATCCAGTCGCGGTCGATGCGCACGAGCTGTTCGATCGCCTCGACGAACACCGGCTCCGGCACGGGAGCCATCGCCATCCGGTCCGCCGAGTCGCGGAAGCGGCGCGCGTTGGCGTCGGGGCGGAACAGGTTCACGCCGCCGTCGTCGCGTCTGTAGGCTTTCAGCCCCTCGAAAATTTCCTGCGCGTAATGCAGCACCGCGGTCGCCGGATCGAGCGGAAAATTCGCGCGCGCCTCGATGCGGGCGTTGTGCCAGCCCTTCTCGGGATTGTAGCGGACGATCGCCATGTGGTCTGTGAAGACCTTGCCGAAACCGGGGTCGGCGAGCTTCGCCACCCGATCCTTCTCGGGCGTCGGATTTGCCGCCGGCTGAATGTCGAAATTCAGCCAGACCGAGCCATCGATCCTGTCGAATGAAACGCCCATGGTCCGTCTCCCGATCCGGTTCGGCCCTGCCTGCGCGGGCCGGTCCGATTTTGCCTCTGATGTTGAATCCAGTATGTTTCGCGAAATGCCGACCGACAATCGCGAGCGGTGATCTTGCCGAGGATTTTCCTTCATCCGACCACAACTCTCCGTGGAGGGAAGGCGGTCTGCGAACGAAAATTTCGTCTTGATCTGGTTTTTTGTAACACTTGACCGAAATTATGTCAACAAGGCTGACATAAAATTGCACTCTCCGCTGAACGATAAACCGCAATCCGCCGATTCCGCCGTCCGCGAGGACGCGCGGCGATGGGATATCATCGAATTGCTGTTCTACGCCTATCGCGACTTCGTCGGCGACGCGGACGCCGTGCTGGAGGAGTTCGGCTTCGGCCGCGCCCATCACCGGGTGATGCATTTCGTGCAGCGCTATCCGGGGCTGACGGTCGCCGACCTGCTGGACGTGCTGCGCATCACCAAGCAGTCGCTCGGGCGTGTGTTGAAGCAGTTGATCGACGAGGATTACATCGTCCAGCGCGCCGGTCCGAACGACAAGCGGCAGCGGTTGTTGTTCGCGACCGAGAAGGGCAAGGCGCTGGTGACGAAACTGGCCGGCTTGCAGACGGACCGCATTAACGCCGCGATCGGGGATTTGGATGCGGCCGGCGTGGACACCATCCGGAATTTCCTGCGGGCGATGATCGACGCCGACAATCCGGACAAGGTGTTGCAGACGGTTCTCGATCTGAAGCACGCCGGCAGGAAGGAGGCGAAGTGACGGAGACGGCGATCGCGAAACCTGCGCCGGCGGAACTCGCCGACGACGCACCGCATCTGATGATCGTTGAGGACGATCGGCGCATCCGCGATTCACTCGCACGCTTTCTCGTCAACGAAGGCTACCGCGTCACGGCCGCGATGAGCGCGCAGGATGCACGCGGCAAGCTGGCCGGGCTGCATTTCGATCTGCTGATCCTCGATGTGATGATGCCGGGCGAAAGCGGTTTCGACCTCGCGCGCAGCATTCGCAAATCATCCAACGTGCCGATCATCATGCTGACGGCGCGCTCGGAGGCCGAAAGCCGCATCGAGGGCTTGCAGATCGGGGCGGACGACTATGTCGCAAAGCCCTTCGAGCCGCGCGAACTGGTGCTGCGCATCGGCAATATTCTCAAGCGCGCTGCGCCGGAGCGGACTCCGGCCGCCGACTCTGTGAGCTTCGGCCCCTACGTCTTCCATTTCGAGCGCGGCGAGTTGCGGCAGGGGGACATCGTGATCCGCCTGACCGACCGCGAGCGCGAGATGCTGCGCATTCTCGGCAATTCCGCCGGCGAAACCGTGCCGCGGCTGGCGCTGGCGGCGGCAGGCTCCGTGAACGAGCGGGCGGTGGACGTTCAGGTCAACCGGCTGCGCCGGAAGATCGAGCGCGATCCGACCAATCCGCTTTTCATTCAGGCCGTGCGCGGCATCGGCTATCGCCTCGTCGCCTCGCTCTGACCGGATGAGGCTTTCGCCGTGAGCACGATCGACACCGGACTGACGCTGATCCGCTCCGCCTCCCGGCGCGTCGTCCTCGCCAATCACTGGCTTGGCAATGCCTTCAAGCATTGGACGCCGAAGGGGCTTTATGCCCGCGCGCTGCTCATCATCATCGTGCCGATGGTGGTGCTGCAATCGGTGATCGCCTTCGTGTTCATGGAGCGGCACTGGAACACGGTGACGCAGCGGCTGTCGGCGGCGGTGGTGCAGGACATCGCCGCGCTGATTGACGTCTACAAGATGTATCCGCAGGACAAGGATCATGCCAAGCTGAAGAACATCGCCCAGAACCGGCTCGGCCTGGTGGTCGATTTTCTCCCGGCGAGCGATCTGCCGCCGCCCGGCCCGAAACCGTTCTTCTCGCTGCTGGACCAGACGCTGTCGGTGCAGCTCAGCCGGCGGATCGGCCTTCCGTTCTGGATCGATACGGTCGGACGGTCCTCGCTGGTGGAAATCCGTATCTCGCTCGACGATTCGGTGATGCGAGTGTTCGCCCGACGCAACGCGGCCTATGCCTCCAATTCGGAGATTTTCCTGTTCTGGATGGTGGGCACGTCGCTGGTGCTGCTGGCGGTCGCCGTGCTGTTCCTGCGCAACCAGATCCGCCCGATTCTGCGGCTTGCCGACGCGGCTGAACGGTTCGGCAAGGGACGCGAGGTGCCGGACTTCCGCCCACGCGGCGCGCGCGAGGTGCGGCAGGCGGCTCATTCCTTCATCGAAATGAAAACCCGCATCGAGCGCACGCTGGAGCAGCGCACGGCGATGCTGGCCGGCGTCTCGCATGACCTGCGCACCATTCTCACCCGCTTCAAGCTCGAACTCGCTTTGATCGGCGACACGCCCGAGGTCGAGGCGATGAAGAAAGACGTCGACGAGATGAACGGGATGCTGGAAGGCTATCTCGCCTTCGCGCGCGGCGACGGCGGCGAGCAGGATGCGCCGACCCACATCGCCTCGCTGCTGAAGGAGTTGCAGCAGGAGGCGGAACGGCAGAACCATCAGGTGACGGCGGCGTTCACCGGCCAGCCGGTGGTGATCGTCAAGCCGGCTGCGTTCAAGCGCTGCCTCGCCAATCTCGTGTCGAACGCCGCGCGCTACGCGGATTCGATCGCCATCACCGGCCATCGCGACCATCGCTGGCTGACGGTGACGATCGACGATGACGGTCCCGGCATTCCGCAAAGCATGCGCGAGGAGGTGTTCAAGCCGTTCCTGCGGCTGGATGCGGCGCGCAATGTCGACGAAGGCGGCAGCGGATTGGGGCTGGCGATCGCCCGCGACATCGCCCGCTCGCATGGCGGCGATATTTTTCTCGGCGACAGCCCAATGGGGGGCCTTCGCGCGACAGTGCGCGTGCCGGTGTAGGGATAGCGTGGTCGAAGTCTAGCTCGCCAGTTCCTTCGACCGCTTGGTCGCGGCGGCGACGGCCTCGGTCATCAGCCGCTGCATGACGCCTTCGGCCATCAGCACATCGAGGGCGGCCGCGGTCGTCCCGCCCGGCGAGGTGACGTTCTTGCGCAGGGTCGCGGCGTCGAGGCTCGACTGCCGCAGCAATTCGCCGGAGCCGGAGACGGTCGCGCGCGCGATCTTGGCGGCGAAATCCGCGGGCAGCCCGGCGGCGACGCCGGCGCGAGCCAGCTCCTCCGCCAGCAGGAACACATAGGCCGGACCGGAGCCGGACACGGCGGTCACGGCGTCCATCAACGTCTCGTCCTCGATCCATTCGACGTCGCCGCTCGTGCTCAGCAGAGCGTCGGCAAACGCGCGCTGTATGGTGCTGACTTTTCCGGAGGCGATCGCCACCGTCATGCCGCGCCCGATCGAGGCCGGCGTGTTCGGCATTGCGCGGACCACCGCGCCGCCGCAGCCGCTCTCGACGCGCGCGAGCGTTGCTCCGGCCATAATCGATGTAACCAGCGTCTGCGGCGTACAGAATTCCTTCAGTCGAGGTGCTGCGTCCGCGAAGGTCTGCGGTTTCACCGCCAGCACCACAGCCGCAATTTCTCCCGCTTCTTCGACGGACGGATTGACGCTCAGATCGAGCGAGACGAGCTGGCGCAATTCGTCGGACAGATGCGGCTCGATCACGGCGATGCGGCTGAGCGGCACGCCGGCATTGAGCCAACCGTTCAGCATCGCGCCGCCCATCTTGCCGGCCCCGGCCAAAAGGATCGTGCCCTCGAGCAGATCCAGCGCCTGCGGAATGCTTATCGTCATGTCATGCCCTGTCGTGAATGTCGGAGGCAATTTATCGGGCAATGTCGCCGAGGTGCTGCGCCAGATCAATGCACAGCCTTAGAGCATGAGTCTGAAAAGAGAGTCGGATCAGACTCTAGGCTTCGCCTTCGGTGTCGAACATCGCCGCGTCCATCGCCTCGCGGGCGCTCTTGCCGGCCCAGACGGCGAACTGGATCGCCGGGAAATAACGTTCGCTGGCCTCGACGCCGGCGGCGAGCATCGCCTCGCATTGCAGATTGGTCGCCGTCAGCCCGCCATTCAGCGGCAGCGCCTGGCGGAACATGATGAGGCCGGATTGCATCCACACGTCGAAATGTCCGATCCAGAGCTGCTCGTTAATCATCGCGATCAGCCTCTGCACCTCGGCCTTGCGCGCTTCCGGAATCTTCATGTCGAAGGTGCAGGCCAGATGCAGCGCCTCGATGTCGCGCATCCATGTGAAGCACACCTGATAATCCGTCCATCGGCCCTTGACGAGGATCGTGATCTCGTCGTCGCCCGATCGCTCGAAGGCCCATGAATTGACCGACGCCACATCCTCGACCACCTGCAAGGGGTTGGGGATGGAATCGGAAAAGAATTCGATCAGGGACATGCCGAGTCGACCTCGTGTTGGCGATGTAATGGGTACGCACGCTGCAAGCTGGCGAAGGTTGCTCCGCCGGGTACGGCTCCGCGCCGTGGCTCCTGCGTCAACGACCGTGTCGACCGAAGCCTGCGAACATCAAGTGATGTGATTTGCGGAATCCGCGCAACCGCGCAGGACTCTCGTCCACAAACAAACGGCGAATTGTGTCCGCGCATCCACAGATAACGAACATGGGACGGGCAGGAGATGAGAACAAAACGGAATCGGACTCGCCTCGTGCGAGTCCGGCCGGGTTTGTTCGCGGATCCTGGTCTGAAAATGCGGCCATGCGCGGAGCGCGGGGGCGGGCACTTGCCAGGGCGTGGAAGCGGACCCAGAATGCCTGCGCCGTTGATGATGACGGCGCGGCGGCAGCAGTCCGCCGGGCGGCGGCGACATCCTCTGTCGCGGCCGCGAGCGCCCGCCGGACGAAAGCGCCGCCGGGGCCAGCAAGGCCGGTGAAACTCCGCCACTCACCATCAACCGTTCGGACGACAGGTGACGGGCTCTCGGCGCATCGGGAATGCGCGCGCCCGCGCTCCATGCCGGACCGCAACTTGAGGACATCACATGAAATCCGATTCCCCCAAATCCGCGACCGCACCCGGCGGGCCGCCGCACGTCGCCTTCATCCAGTCATGTTGGCATCGCGACATCGTCGACCAGTGCCGCGATGCGTTCCTGAAGGAGATGGACGCGACCGGCGCCGCGCAGATCGATCTGTTCGAAGTGCCGGGCGCTTTCGAGATCCCGCTGCAAGCTCAATTGCTAGCGAAGACGACGCGCTATGCGGCGATCGTCGCCGCCGGCTTCGTGGTCGATGGCGGCATCTATCGGCACGAATTCGTCGCCGCCGCCGTGATCGACGCCTTGATGCGGGTGCAGTTGGATACGGAAGTGCCGGTGCTGTCGGCCGTGCTGACGCCGCAGCATTTCCATGAGCACGCGACGCATGTCGAGTTCTTCCACCGGCATCTGGCGGTGAAGGGCGTCGAGGTCGCGCAAGCCTGCCGGGCGACGCTCGACAATATGGGCAGGCTGTCGCTGCTGGCGGACGCGGCGTAAAATATCAAAAGGCCGGCGCGAGCCGGCCTTTTTCCCGCTGAAGGCTGCGCGTCAAAATCAGTCGAACAAACTCGACACCGACTCTTCCGATGCGGTGCGGTTGATCGCCTCGCCAATCAGGTCGGCGATCGACAGAACCCTGATATTGGCGGTGGCGCGCACCGCTTCCGTCGGCTGGATCGAATCGGTAATGACCAGTTCCTTCAGCTTCGACGAGCCGATCCGCGCGACCGCGCCGCCGGACAGCACGCCATGCGTGATGTAGGCGTAGACATCCTTCGCGCCGTTCGCGAGCAGCGCGTCGGCGGCGTTGACGAGCGTGCCGCCGGAATCGACGATGTCGTCGATCAGGATGCAGGTGTGGCCGGCAACGTCGCCGATTACGTTCATCACTTCGGATTCGCCGGCGCGCTCGCGCCGTTTGTCGATGATCGCCAGCGGTGCATTGATGCGTTTCGCAAGCCCCCGCGCGCGCGCGACGCCGCCGACGTCGGGCGACACCACCATCAGATTGGCGAGGTCGAACCGCTCCTTGATGTCGCGCACCAATACGGGCGAGGCGTAGAGATTGTCAGTCGGAATATCGAAGAAGCCTTGAATCTGTCCCGCATGCAGGTCCAGCGTCAGCACGCGGTCGGCACCTGCATGGGTGATGAGGTTGGCGACGAGCTTGGCCGAGATCGGCGAGCGCGAGCCGACCTTTCGGTCCTGCCTTGCATAGCCGAAATAGGGGATGACGGCGGTGATCCGGCGCGCCGAGGCGCGGCGCAGCGCGTCGGTGACGATCAGAAGCTCCATCAGGTGATCGTTGGTCGGATACGAGGTCGACTGGATGATGTAGACGTCCGAGCCGCGCACGTTCTCCTGAATCTCGACGAAGATTTCCATATCCGCGAAGCGCCGGACCGAGGCTTTCGCCAGCGGCATCTTCAGATGTTCGGCGATCGCGTTGGCGAGCGACGGATTCGAATTGCCCGCCACGATCTTCATGGTGCCGTTCTTCGCGGCCATCGTCTTTTTGTCCTGCAAACCGGTGGAAGCGTTGTTCAGCATGACAACCGTCCTGATTGTTCGTGGAACAAGCCGAGGCCTCGGCAATCGCCGATTTCGCCCGCGTGATAACAAGGGCGGGGCGCGGCTGGCAATATGCCGCAGGCGATTTTCCGGCGTAAAATCAGGCCGTTTACTGGATAAATGGTTACTCGGCGCGGAACGCCAGCGTGGCCTGGCCGGGGGCCGGCTCGGCGGAGGTCGGATCAAGCGAGGCGGGATCGCGCGACTGCGCGACGGCGGGGCCCTGCGAGGAGGCCGGCGCAGGCGATGGCGATGGCACGGGCGCGCCGCCATTCATCAATGCGGCGACGCCGCCGATGCCGTTTTGCGCGATCCGCCGCAGCATCTGCGGGTCGGCGCCGGTCCAGGCGTCGCGTCCGGCTCGGCCGGCGGGCTCGTCGCCGGCGAGACGCAGCGTGCGTTGCTGGCTGGCGTCATAGACGTCGAATACCCAGGCGATCGAGGTCCGCCCGCGGACGGTCTGCGCCGCCAGATAGGCGCGGACACGATAGGTCGCCGCTCCCTCGCGCGAGGCGATCGGCAGCGCGCGCCCCTGCGCTTCGGCGTTGAGGGCCTCGACGAACTGCTGGAAGACCTGCGGCGGCGGTCCGTCGATGGAGTCGAAAGTGAGCGTCGCGCCGCCGCCGGCCTGCGCCATCGCGTCCATCCGCGCGTCGGTGACGCAGCCGCTGACCGTCAGGCCGACGCCCAGCAAGGCGAGCGCGACGGCCGCGCGGCGCAGCCATGCCCGGTTCGTCCCGAAGATATGCGCAAGTCCCGCCATCGATCCCCGTCGCCCGGCGGCATGTTTGCGCCGGGTGCAGCGACCATCGATAGCGTTAACGGCCGTTAAGGTCTAGGGCCGAACCTTGGCCGCGGCGGGCGTGTGGATCGAGACAAAGGGGCCAATCAGGCCGGGCCGGGAGCCGATGCGTTCATACGGGCCTCCAGCGCGTCGATCCGCGCCTTCAAGGCCTCGTTTTCCTCGCGCGCCAGCCGCGCCATCTCCTTGACCGCCTCGAATTCCTCGCGCTTGACGAGGTCCATGTCGTTCAGGAATTTCTCGGCCTGATGCTTGATGACCGTGTCGATCTCGCGTTTCACGCCCTGCGCCGCGCCGGTGGCGTCGTTCACAAGTCGGGCGATCTCGTCGAGAAACCGGTTGCTGGTCTGGGTCATCGGGGACCGCTCTCCTGCCGTGGAAAAGAATGTTCCCCGGACAATGGCGATCCGCCACGCCTTATTCAAGTGCAGGTGGCGGCGCCCGCGCTTGTCTTGCCGGAAAATCCTTGCGACCTTGGGTCAAAGGGCAGGAGAACAGACCGATGATCGAGCAGACCGTCGATATTCCGACGAAAGACGGCAAGACCACCACCTTCATCGTGCATCCGGATCGCGGCGGACCGTTCCCGGTAATCCTGTTCTACATGGACGCGCCTGCGATCCGCGAGGAGTTGCGCGACATGGCGCGGCGGCTGGCGACATCCGGATATTATGTGGTGCTGCCGAACATGTACTACCGCGACGGCGTGATGGAGCTCGGGACGCTGCCGGCGGATCCGGACGCGCCGGAACGCAAGAAGATGTTTCAGCACATGAACAATCTGACCATCCCACTGGTGATGGACGATACCGAAGCGCTGCTGAAATTCATCGACGGGCAGAGCGCGGCCAGCAAGGGGCCGATGGGCGCGGTCGGCTATTGCATGAGCGGGCAATATGCCATCAACGCCGCCGCGCGCTGGCCGGACCGGATCGTCGCCGCCGCGTCGATCTACGGCACCCGCCTGATTACGGACGAGCCGCATTCGCCGCACCTCTCCGCGCAAAAGGTGAGCGGTGAAATCTACATCGGCTGCGCCGAGCACGATTCCTACGTGCCGCAGGAAATGATCGCCGAGTTGCAGGCGACCATCCGCGACAAGAACATCAACGCCGAACTGGAAGTCTATCCGGGCGTGCATCACGGTTTCGCCTTCCCGCAGCGCACGATCTACGACAAGGCGGCGGCCGAGAAACATTGGGAGCGCCTGCTGTCGCTGTACCGGCGGAAGCTGGGGTAGGGCGAGAGACCGATCGCCCGATCGTGACATGCGCGTGACCGGCTGACGGCCTGACGATTTGCGAAGGGGCGGGACGCGGCGGCGGCGGATGGCGTAAGGTCAACTCCCAAGCTCAAGCCATCTGAGTCGGAATGTTCCTCGCCCTTCAGTTTCCCCATTTCGATCCTGTCATTTTCGCGATCGGCCCGTTCGCCATCCGCTGGTATGCGCTGGCCTATATCGCCGGCATCGCGCTCGGCTGGGTCTATGCGCGCGCGCTGCTGCGCAACGAGCGGCTGTGGGGCGGGCCTGCGCCGATCACCGCCGTCCAGTTCGACGATTACGTCCTCTGGGTGACGCTCGGCATCATTCTCGGCGGCCGCACCGGCTACGTGCTGTTCTACAACCTTCCTTATTTCCTCCAGCATCCGCTCGAAATATTTCAGCTCTGGAACGGCGGCATGTCGTTCCATGGCGGGTTTCTCGGCTGCGTCGCCGCCGTGCTGCTGTTCGGCTGGCGCAACAAGGTGCCGGTGCTCTCGCTCGGCGACATCACTTGCGCCGTCGGCACGATCGGGCTGTTTCTCGGGCGGATCGCCAATTTCATCAATGGCGAACTCTGGGGCCGCACCACGGACGTCGCCTGGGCCGTGGTGTTTCCGACCGGCGGGCCACTGCCGCGCCATCCGAGCCAGCTCTATGAGGCGGTGCTGGAAGGGCTGGTTCTGTTCGTGATTCTGGGACTGATGATCCGCCGCGGCGCGCTGCGCCGGCCGGGGCTCATCATCGGATGGTTCGCCATCCTCTACGGGCTGGCCCGCATCTTCAGCGAGTTCTTCCGCGAGCCGGACCCGCAGCTCGGCTTCCTGTGGGGCGGGCTGACCATGGGGATGCTGCTGTCGGTGCCGCTGATCGCCGCCGGCATCGGGTTTGTGCTATGGGCGTTGACGCGGCCCGTTCGCGATTCCGCGCGCGGCCCGCATAGAGCATGATCCCGAAAAGTGGGGGACCGGTTTTCGGACCAGATCATGCTCAAACAAGAATGTCAGGGATTGAAGTGATTCGACCCGAACGGCTCAGACTCTGAGGTTTTGTCGAAGGTTTTTCCGTGAGCGATTATTCGACCGCCAGCGCGGAGATTCGAAGGCTGATCCGCTCCGCCGGCCCGATGCCGGTCTCGCGCTATATGGAGCTTTGCCTCAGCCACCCGCAATTCGGCTACTACATGACGCGCGACCCGCTCGGCCGCGAGGGCGATTTCACGACCGCGCCGGAAGTCAGCCAGATGTTCGGCGAGTTGCTGGGACTGTGGGCGGCGGCCGTCTGGAAATCGATGGGCATGCCGAACCCGGTCCGGCTGATCGAACTCGGTCCCGGCCGCGGCACCATGATGGCCGACATGCTGCGCGCGATCCGCGTGCTGCCGAGTTTCTATCAGGCCGTCTCGGTCCATCTCGTCGAGATCAATCCGGCGCTGATCGCCAAGCAGAAGGAGGCGCTGCACGGTTTCCGCTCCGGCGTCACCTGGCACGACAGCATCGCCGATCTGCCCGACGGCCCGCCCATCATTCTCGCCAACGAATATTTCGACGCGCTGCCGGTGCATCAGGCGATCCGCCAGCAGCATGGCTGGCACGAGCGCGTCATCATGCTGAACGAGCACGATCAGCTTGTGTTCGGGGCAGCGCCAGAGCCGCTGCATCGCTTCGACGTGCTGCTGCCGCCGCTGGTGCGGATGGCTCCGGTCGGCGCGATCTTCGAATGGCGGCCGACGCAGGAGATCATGCGGCTGGCGCGGCGGGTGCAGGACCATCGCGGCGCGGCGCTGATTGTCGATTACGGCCATGTCCGCAGCGACGCCGGCGATACGTTCCAGGCGATTTCGCGCCACAGTTTCGCCGATCCGCTGCGCAATCCCGGCCAGGCCGATCTGACCGCGCATGTCGACTTTCAGGCGCTGGCGCTCGGCGCGGAGGATGCGAATGCGCGGACGCACGGACCGGTGGAGCAGGGCACGTTTCTCAAGCGCCTCGGGATCGAGACGCGCGCGTCCACGCTGATGGGCAAGGCCACCTCGCAGATGGCGACCGACATCGCCGGCGCGCTGCGGCGGCTGACGGGAACGGGCCGCGGCGAAATGGGCGCGCTGTTCAAGGTCCTGGGCATATCGCATTCCGGCATCACGTCGCTTCCCGGACTCACCGATATCGAGCCTGAGGCGGAAACCATGGCGGGAGGCGGATCATGACGCTCGAATCCCTGTTGCTATCGAGCGTGCCGGGGATCCGCCATGCTTTCTTCACGCGCGCCGGCGGCGTTTCGTCGGGCATCTATGCCGGCCTCAATGGCGGTTTCGGCTCGCAGGACGACCCCGCCCATGTGCAGGAAAACCGACGCCGGATGGCGAACGCGCTGGCGGTCGCGCCGGAACGGCTGCTGACGCTGCACCAGATCCATTCGCCCGATGTCGTGGTGGTCGATCAGGCTTGGGACATCGCGCAGCGGCCGAAGGCCGACGCGATGGTGACGAACCGGCCGGGCATCGCCCTCGGCGTGACGACGGCGGATTGCGGGCCGGTGCTGATGGTCGATCCGAGCGCGCAGGTGATCGGCGCAGCCCATGCCGGCTGGAAGGGCGCGCTCGGTGGCGTGCTGGAATCGACGATCGCGGCGATGGAGCAGGTGGGTGCGTCGCGCGGGAACATCGTGGTCGGCATCGGGCCGATGCTGCGGCAACGCAATTACGAAGTCGGCATGGAGTTCGTCGCGCGCTTTGAGGAGGCGGACCCGGACAATGCGCGTTTCTTCGCTTCAGCCTCGCGCCATGGGCATGCGATGTTCGATCTACCTGCTTATATCCGCGAGCGGCTGGATAGAGCGGGCGTGGCGATGGTCGACGATGTCGATCTCTGTACTTACGCGGACGAGGACAATTTCTACAGCTATCGGCGGACCACCCACCGCAAGGAGCCTGATTACGGACGCCATGTTCATGCGATCGTCCTTGAGGGATGATAGCGTCGACGGATCGCACACATCAGCCAGACGGTGAATCATGCCAGACGCATCCCGACACCTTAATCTTTCCGGCGCCAGCAATTTTCGCGATCTCGGCGGCTATATCGGCAAGGGTGGCCGGCAGACGCGCTGGGGGCATCTTTTCCGCTCAAATCATCTCGGCGATTTGACCGACGACGACATCGCGGTATTGCGCCAGCTCGGGCTGAAAAGCGCCTTCGATTTTCGTGGCAAGAACGAACGCGCCGCCGCGGCCTGCCGACATGACGGGATCACGGTGCATTCGCTGCCGATCGAGCCGACCACGCTCGCTTTGCTGCACGAGCGGCTGGCGACCGGCCAGAAGGTCGGGACCGAGGAAACCATCGAGCTGATGTGCGAGGCGTATCGCGGTTTCGTTCGTCGCGCGACGCCGGTCTATAAAACGCTGTTCACGCATCTGCTCGACGACACCGCGCCGCTGGTGTTCCACTGCACGGCGGGGAAGGATCGCACCGGCTACGCGGCCGCGCTGATCCTGAGTTCGCTCGGCGTCGACGAAGACGTGATCGCCGAGGATTTCATGCTCACCAACCGCTATTACCGGCGCGCCGAAACCGGTGCCAGCTCCGAGCTACCGCAGGAGGTCCGCGACGTGATGGGGTCGGTGCATGCGTCGTTCCTGAGCGCCGCGCTGGACACGGTGAAATCGGATTATGGCAGCATGGACGCCTATTTCGCGGACGGGCTGGGGCTCAGCGCGCGCGACCGGGCTCAATTGGAGCGCCGCTATCTGGAATCGTAAATTTAGCTAACCTGTTGCCAGGACAGCGGTTTTTCGTCGAAGCCGCCACCCGGCGCGATTTGCGCCCTTCCTTGTCAATCCGGACCTGAGCCGCTATAAGCCGCAGCGTTCGTGGCCCCCGCACCCCTGGAGGCTTGCCACGGACGACAAACGGGCCGCTTTGGCGGCCTTTTCCATTCGAAAAAGGACTTCATGCAATGGCGACCATCAAGGAATTGAAGGCGACCGCGCGTCCGAAGAGCGGCAAGGGGGCCGCCCGGGCAGAGCGTCGCGCCGGCCGTGTTCCGGCCGTGATTTACGGTGACAATCAGGCTCCCCTGCCGATCTCGGTCGATGACCGCGAACTGCGTCTGCGCATTTTCGCCGGCCACTTCCTCACCACCATTTTCAACATCGAGCTTGACGGCAAGAAGCATCGCGTCATTCCGCGCGACTACCACCTCGACCCGGTCAAGGATTTCCCGCTGCATGTCGATTTCCTGCGGCTCGGCGAAGGCGCGACCATCCGCGTCAGCGTTCCGCTGCATGTGAAGGGCGCCGAAGTTTCGCCGGGCGTGAAGCGCGGCGGCACCATCAACATCGTGACGCACACGATCGAGCTCGAGGCGTCGGCGGATAGCATTCCGCAGTTCATCGAGGTCGATGTGTCGGCGCTCGAGATCAATCACTCCTTGCATCTGTCGGACATCGCTTTGCCGAAGGGCGTGGCGCCGATCTCGCGCACGGAAGCGACGCTGGTCACGATCGTTCCGCCGTCCGGCTATGCCGAGGAGCAGAAGGCGGCGAGCGAAGGCGCTGCGGCGGCTCCGGCTGCTGGCGCTGCGGCGGCTCCCGCCGCGGCTGCGGCGAAGGCTCCGGCCGGAGGCGCGAAGAAGTAATTCTTCGCGGAGGTCTGCGTCATGCGCCTCTTCGTTGGGCTCGGCAATCCCGGCGCGAAATACGCCGGCAACCGGCACAACATCGGGTTCATGGCCGTCGACGAAATTGCACGGCGTCATGGCTTCGCGCCATGGCGCCGTCGCTTTCAGGGCGAGACGGCGGAGGGCACGATTGAGCGCGAGCGCGTCATCCTGCTGAAGCCCATGACCTACATGAACGACTCCGGCAACTCCGTTCAGGAGGCGGCGAACTTCTTCAAGATCGCGCCGGGCGACATCTCGGTGTTTCACGACGAACTCGAACTGCCGCCCACGAAAATGCGCGTGAAGATCGGCGGCGGCATCGCCGGCCACAACGGCCTGCGCTCGATCTCGGCGCATATCGGCAACGACTATCGCCGGGTCCGGCTCGGGATCGGTCATCCCGGCCTCAAGGAACTGGTGCATCAGCATGTGCTGAGCGATTTCGCCAAGGCTGACCGGCCCTGGGTGGAGGCGCTTTGCGAGGCTGTCGCGGAGGCCGCCGGCCTGCTGGTGACGGGACGCGATTCGACATTCGCAAACCGCGTGCATCTGGCGATGCAGGCCAAGGGTTTTGGTGCGAAGGACGATGGCGTCGCGAAACAATAACGACGCGCTATCTCAAGCAATCGGAAGCGGATCATGGGATTCAAATGCGGCATCGTGGGTTTGCCGAATGTCGGCAAATCGACGCTCTTCAACGCGCTGACGGAAACGGCGGCGGCGCAGGCGGCGAACTATCCGTTCTGCACGATCGAGCCGAATGTCGGCGAGGTCGCGGTGCCCGATCCTCGGCTTGAGAAGCTGGCGGAACTGGCCAAGTCCGCGCAAATCATCCCGACGCGTCTGACCTTCGTCGATATCGCCGGCCTCGTGCGCGGCGCGTCGAAAGGCGAGGGGCTCGGCAACCAGTTTCTTGCCAACATCCGCGAGGTCGATGCGATCGCGCATGTGGTGCGCTGCTTCGAGGATTCCGACATCACCCATGTCGAGGGGAAGGTCGATCCGATCGCCGATATCGAAACGATCGAAACCGAATTGATGCTCGCCGATCTCGACAGTCTGGAAAAGCGCGTCGACAATCTCACCCGCAAGGCGCGCGGCAACGACAAGGAAGCGAAGGAGCTGCTCGACCTCGTCAACCGCTCGCTGGCGCTGCTGCGCGAGGGCAAGCCGGCGCGGATGACCGAGCGCAAGGTGGAAGAAGAGCGCAACTTCCGCATGCTCGGCCTGATGACCTCCAAGCCCGTGGTCTATGTCTGCAATGTCGAGGAGGGCGCGGCCCAGGAGGGCAATGCGTTCTCGAAGAAGGTCGAGGAGCGGGCGAAGGCGGAAGGCGCGGTGTCGGTGGTGATTTCGGCCAAGATCGAGTCGGAGATCGCCACGCTGTCGCGCGCCGAGCGCGCCGATTTCCTCGAAACGCTGGGGCTGGAGGAAGCGGGCCTCGACCGGCTGATCCGCGCCGGCTACGAGCTGCTGCACCTCATCACCTATTTCACCATCGGCCCGAAGGAGGCGCGGGCGTGGACCATCGATCGCGGCACCAAGGCGCCGCAGGCCGCGGGCGTCATCCACACCGATTTCGAGCGCGGTTTATCCGCAGCGAGACGATTTCCTGACGACTACGTCAAGTTCGGCGGCGAAGCCGGCGCGCGTGACGCCGGCGGCTGCGGCTGGAAGGCAAGGATTATGTGGTCGCCGATGGCGACGTGCTGCATTTCGCTTCGCGACGTGAGACGAGCCGCGCTCAACCGGGCCGTTTGACCTCAAACCGCTTGATCGCTTCAAGGTCCGGCCGACTCCGAGCCCCGGCGATTGCGGGACGATCACGCGGCCGCTCTGACGGGCATCGATCTCGCCGCCGAAGGGCCGCGCTGCGAGATCGCAGAAATACCACTCTACCAGGCTTTCCAGCAGCAGCGCCGCGATGATGTGAACTGTCGCCGCGAGGCCGGGGCCGAAATAGGGCGAGTGCGGCGCGACGGTGACGCCGCGTTCTCGCGCCAGCTCGATGATGCGGATCATCTGTGTGATGCCGCCGACCTTCGTGACGCTCGGCTGCACGAACGCCACCTTGCCGATGTCGATCAGCCGCTGGAATTCCTCCAGCGATCCGGCGTTCTCGCCGGCGGCGAGCGGGCTCGGCGATTTCGCCGCAAAAGCGGCCATCGCGCTGAAATCGTCGGGCGGCCAGATCGGCTCTTCCATCCAGAACAGATTGTAGGGCCTGAATGCTTCCGCCATGTTCAGCGCTTCGTCGCACGACCACGGGCAGTTCATGTCCAGCATGATGTCGGCATTGGGCCCGACGGCTTTGCGCGCCGCGGCGACGCCGGCGACGTCGATCTCATGCAGCTTGATATGCGAAAAGCCCTGATCGATCGCCATGCGCGAAACTTTTCCGACCAGGTCGGGCTGGCCGTAGCGCAGCAGGCTCGCATAGGCGGGCAGGTCCTCCACCGTGCGTTCGCCCAGCAGCCGATGGATCGGCTGGCCGGCGATCTTGCCCGCGAGATCCCAGAGCGCGATGTCGATGCCGGAGAGACCGTAGGCGACCGCACCGGTGCGGCCGTAATTCTGCATCTTGCGCGCCAGATCGTCCATCAGGCCGCCGATGTCGCGCGGATCGCGGCCAATGCAGAGCGGCGCGATCAACGTATCGACCGCGCATTTGGTGACCGCGCAGGACATGAAGCCGAACGCCTCGCCCCAGCCTTCGCGCCCGTCGTCGGTGTCGATGCGCAGCAGCATGCAATCGATGGTCGGCCAGCGCGCCTCGGCGGTGCTGCCGGCCGGACGATGGTAGGTGTAAGGCACCGAGACGTGGAACGTCGCGACGTTGCTGATCCGCACCGCATGCCTCCGTTCCCGTGCGCCGGGGCTGGTAATTCTTGTCCGGAGTTTAGCGGCGGTCGCCCTGATCGCGAATCGCGCCGAGATGTTCGTTGATGCGGAAGACGATCAGGATGAATTCCGCCGCGATCCGCGCGAAAATGATTCCGACAAGAATGCCGGCGAGGCTCGCCAGCACGATGATGACGCCGCCGAACGGGTTGATCGCCATCGCCGCCAGGCCGGTGAAGATTCCCGACAGGCCGTAGAGCACCGACAGCACGATCGCCAGCCAGTAGAAAATCTTGATGATGGTCGGCGTGATGAAGCGATCCCACTGAAAGAGATCCTGAAAATCGAACATATGCCCTCCTTGCTTCGCATCACCGGCCTGCCGCCCTGCGAGGGCGGAATAACCGGTCTGCGAATGCGCCCCGAATCTGGTTCCGCCGACACTGGTCGCTTATAATAGCGGCGACAATCGGATGACGCGCCGTACCGGCCCGTCTTCCCCGGCGCTGGTTAACGAGTTCCCATGACCCTGATGTTCGAGGATTTCAAGCCCGGCCATTTCGGCAAGTTCGGGCCGTTGCATGTCTCGCGCGACGACATCATCGCCTTTGCGTCAGAGTTCGATCCGCAGCCGATGCATCTGGACGAGGAGGCGGCGAAGTCCTCGCTCGCAGGCGGCCTGTCGGGCTCCGGCTGGCACATGTGCGCGCTGGCGATGCGCATGCAGGTGGACGGCATCCTGAGCAGAGCCGCTTCGCTCGGCGGCCTCGGCGTCGACGAGGCGAAATGGCTGGCGCCGCTGCGGCCCGGCGACGACCTGACGCTCGAGGTCTATGTCGAGGAAGCGCGGCCCTCGAAAAGCCGGCCGGACAGCGGCATCGTCAAGATTCGGAGCGAACTGTTCAACGCTTCGGGGACGCGGCTGATGATGCTGGTGACCAACGCATTGTTCCAGCGCAGAACGCCGCCTGCGGCGCAGGGAGCCGATCGGTGAGCTATCTTGAGGACACGGAGATCGGCAAGCGGCGCTGCCTCGGCTCCTTCACCTTCACCGCCGAGGCGATTAAGGCGTTCGCCCGAAAATTCGATCCGCAGCCGTTTCATCTCGACGAGGAAGCAGCGCGCAAATCGCTGTTCGGCGGGCTTGCGGCGTCGGGCTGGCATACCACCGCCGTCTATATGAAGCTGCTGGTTGCCGATATCACCCGCGACGTGCGCGAGCGGAAGGCGCGCGGCGAGACGGTCGCGCCGAGCGGTCCGTCGCCGGGATTTACGAATCTCCGCTGGCCCCGGCCGGTTCTGGCCGGCGACACGATCACCTATTTCTTTGAGGCGACATCGACGCGGCCGCTGGCCTCGCGGCCGGGCTGGGGCATCGCCTTCGGCAAGACCGAGGCGTTCAACCAGCGCGGCGAACTGGTGCTGTCGTTCGAAAATTCGGTGTTTTTGCCAAGGCGCTCCTAATTTCCCGCCGAAATGATTCCCGCCCGCCATTCGTTCAGAGCAATTCGTTAAACTTTAGCTTCTAGATTTGAACTTTATTAGGTCTGTGGCGACGAAAGTCGTGCTGGGGACGACAATGGCTGATCGTAACGGGTTGAAATTTCTGGGTCTGCTTTTCGCGAGCGTGACGCTGTCGGTGATGCTGACCACGGCCTTCGTGGTCAAGGGCCACGCGGACGGCCAGTTCTCGATGGAAGCGGACGCTGTGGAAACCACGGGCTCGATCGCTTCGCCTGCGCGCTGATCGATTGCGACATTTCTCGGCCGCCGATCTTCGGCGTGGGCCGAACTGCTGCAACATTTTCTGACATGACAACGCCGCCGCATCCGAACCGGACACGGCGGCGCTCTATGTGTTGATGCGCGTGCTGAAGAACCTCAGCCCTTGCGGATCGTTTCCGTCGAGCTTTTCCATTGCTGAAGATTTTCCGCGATGATCCGCGTGGATTTCATCGCCGCGTGGCTGAGATGCGCGTAACCGGCGATCTCGCGCTGGACGCGCTGGCCCTCGACATGCAGCAGATCGCGCAGCGTTTCCAGTTCGGTAATGAGGCGCTCGATCTCGCCGAGCGACGTTCCGGCGACGCGCTGGATCAGCGAGTTGACGTTCTTGACCGCCGCATCGCTGTCGGCGGTATCGACGAGCGGCGCGCTCTGGCCCGGCCTGCGCAGATAGGCGACGTCGCTGCGGACGAAGTCGCGGATGCCGGCCTCGACGTCGTTCACGGCCGCGAGGTTCGGGTCGTTGTCAGGCGTCTCGGAAATTTCTGGTTTCTCGGATGGTATGGCGTTCATCGGCTTTCCCTAATTGCATGGTGCAAGCGGTTGTCCCCCGCACGACGACGTAGCGGCTCATGAGGTCAGCCGATTTTGGCTTCACGGGGGCGGGTTTGCGGCAATGGCTCGGTGAATTTGCGAAACGAAGGCTTTGAATCAAAGCCGAAGAAAAGCCGAAGAGAGAAGTGTTTTTGCGCTGCACAAGCGCCGGCGTCAGGCGGCTGTCATCGAAACAAGGGTTGACCGTTTGCCGGCTTTGATCACCATCTTGCGGGACTGTCCTCCGACCGATCCGGTCCCGGCCTCGAACCTGAAAAGCATATGCGGGAGCAACGTCAATGTCCGTCCAGGCCCTCAATCGCGCCGCCACTCCAAGCCTTGAAGTCTCGACGGCCTCGCCGGAATCGGTCGGCATGTCGTCCGCCCGGCTGGCGCGGCTCGAAGACCATCTGAAGCGCAATTACATCGACAGCGGGCGTTTTCCGGGCACGCAGACGCTGGTCTATCGCCGCGGCAAGGTGGTGCATTCGGCCGTGCAGGGCTTTGCCGATGTCGAGCGCAAGACCCCGATCAAGGACGACACGATCTTTCGCATCTATTCGATGTCGAAACCGATCACCTCGGTCGCCTTCATGATGCTGGTCGAGGAGGGGCGCGTCGCGCTCGACGAGCCGGTCCACAAATATATCCCCGAGTGGAAGAATCTCGGCGTCTATGTCGGCGGCATTCCGACGCTCGGCATGAAGCCCAGCGCGGTGCCGCAATTCATCACCCGGCCGGTGGCGCGGCCGATGCAGATCGTCGATCTTTTGCGGCACACGTCGGGCCTGACCTACGGCTTCCAGAACCGCACCAGCGTCGACGCCGCCTATCGGCATATGAAGATCGGCGAGATCGCGACCGCGGGGACGCTGGATTCGATGATCGAGGGATTGTCGAAACTGCCGCTGGAGTTCTCGCCCGGCGAGGCGTGGAACTATTCGGTGGCGACCGACGTGCTCGGCTATCTCGTCGGCAAGATCAGCGGCAAGCCGTTCGAGCAATTCCTGAAGGAACGGATTTTCGATCCGCTCGGCATGAAGGACACCGCCTTCCATGTCGCCTCGGCCTCCGCCGGACGTTTTGCGGCGTGCTATTCGGCGAACGGCAAGGGCGGCATCCTGTTGCAGGATGATCCGACCACCTCCAGCTATCTCGCGCCGCCTTCGTTCATTTCCGGCGGCGGCGGCCTCGCCAGCACGGCGTCGGATTATCTCACCTTCTGCCGTGCGCTGATCCATGGCGGCGAGCTTGGCGGCGTCCGGCTGCTCAGCCCGAAGACGCTGCAACTGATGACCGCCAACCATCTGCCGGGCGGCAAATATCTTCCCGACATGTCGCGCTCGCTGTTCGCGGAGTCGGTCTATGACGGCATGGGTTTCGGTCTCGGCTTCGCCGTCACCGTGGACCCGCCGCTCGGGCTCGTTCCCGGCACCGCCGGCGAATATTGGTGGGGCGGCGCCGCCACCACCTCATTCTGGATCGATCCGGTCGAGGACCTGATCGTGGTGTTCATGACCCAGGTGCTGCCGTCGGGCGCTTATCCGATCCGGCGCGAACTGCGCACGATGGTGAATGCGGCGATCACCGAGAGCAACGTCTGATTGCTCGCCGCGCATTTGCTAGACAGGGCCGTGTGCGGAATCCGCGCACGGCCCTTGCGTTTCTCATGAACCGCATTCCGGCATGGGCCGACCATATTTGATGGCGTATCCGCAAGCGTTCAGCGTGCCGTCCGAACTGTGAGAAAGATCACATTCGCAGAGATCAACGGCCGGATACAGTCGCGGCGGGTCAATGCAGCCGGAGGTGTCATGCGCACGGTGATCGGTTTCGAAATGGCGGCCAACCGCTTTCTGTTTCTTGGATTCGGCGGAGTGGTGTCGCTGATCGTCACGCTGCTCTCGGTGGCGATGGATTGACAGTGGCGGCTGCCTGCCGAAACTCTGAATTATCTGTCTGATCGGAGGGATCGTGATGCTGCGACATTTCTCGGCTGCGGCCGCTGCGGCGAGCCTGCTTGCGCTCATTGCCTGCAATCCCGCGCTCGCCGAAAGCCGGCTGGCGCTCGTCATCGGCAATTCGGCCTATCGCGCGGTGTCGCCGCTGCCGAACGCCGAGAATGATGCGAAGCGCATGTCGGAGATGCTCGGCGCGGCCGGCTTCGAGGTGATGACCACGCCCGACCTTTCGCAGGACGACCTGCGCAAGACGATCGGCGAATTCGCGGGCAAGCTGACCGAGAAGGGGCCGGATACGGTGGCGCTGGTGTTTTATGCTGGCCACGGCATCCAGGTGGACGGCGAAAACTTTCTCGTGCCGGTGGACGTCGATCCGAAGCGCGAGGCGGACATCCCGTTGCAGGCGGTGCGGCTGAACGATCTTCTGAACACGCTGAATTCGGTGCCGAACAAGATGCGCATCGTCATGCTCGACGCCTGCCGCAACAATCCGTTCCCGACGATCAGCAGCACCACCGGGCGCGGGCTGGCGATGGTCGACACCAAGTCCGGCGCGTCGGGCACGTTCATTTCTTATTCCACGTCGCCGGGCTCGGAAGCCGAGGACGGCAGCGGCGCGAACAGCCCTTATACGACCGCGCTGCTGAATGTGGCGCGCACGCCCGGCCTGCCGATCGAGGAGGCGTTCAAGCGCGTGCGTGTGTCCGTGAACGATGCGACGCAGGGGCGTCAGGTGCCGTGGGAGAGTTCGTCGCTGACGCAGGATTTCCGTTTCTTCAACGCCGACGGCCAGACCGGGCCGGCCGCTCAGGCGGCGGCTGCGACCGGCGGCAGACCGGCATCCTCGCCGCGTTCGCTGGACTTCTGGCGGGGTGAGTTGAAGGGCAAGGAGCCGCAGGCCGCCTATCAGCTCGTGATCGCGGACGACACGATCGAAGCCTATGAGGCGTTCGCGGAAATCTTCTCGCAGTCGCCGTTCGTCGTGCGGACGCGCCTGCTGCTGGAGCGGCGCAAGGAGATGCTCGCCTGGAACACCGCACTCGTTCTGAACACGGCTGCGTCCTACGCCGCGTTCGTTGCGAGCTATCCGGGCGGCGATCTTGCTGCGACCGCGCGCAAGCTTGAGGCAGGTGCGCAACCGCTCGCTGGCGGCGAATGCGGCCGTGCTGCCGGTCGCCGCCGCATCCGCGCCAGCGAATGCGACGCCGGTGCCGGTTCCGACCAATGTCGCGAGTGCGCCGGCCACCTGTCCGTGCACGACCGCGCTGCCGGTGAAGCCCAAGGCCGAACCCAAACGTCCTCCCCAAGCGCGCCGCCGCGCCGCCGTCGCGACGGCCATCGTCACCGCCGCCGCGCCGCGGGCGCCCGCCGACGGACGATGATGTCGTGATTTACCGAAGTGCTCCGCCACCGCCGCCGCCCGTGATTTATGTTCCGTCGGGTCCGATGATCGGTGGCGGCATCGGCCGCCCGCCGATGGGCGGAGGTTACGGTCGTCCGCCGATGGGTGGGGGCGGTTATGGCTGCCCGACCGGCGGGTATGATCGGCCTTCGATGGGCTCGCGCCCGAGCGGCGGTTCGTTGCCGATGCGGTCCTCGCCGAACTATCGCTGAAAGAGCGGCGCCGGTTCGCGCCAAGCGGCCGGCGTCGATATCTTCGCAGAGTTACCAGACAATGCGGGCAAAGCTTGCGCCGCGATAATCGAGCTCGTTCGCGATCTGGTTCGACCATTCGCGCCAGTCCGCATTCTCGCGCACCTGGAACAGGCGATCATCCGGATGCTCATCGTCCTCGTCGAGTGCGAGCTTGACGGCCTGATAGAGCATCAGAAGCCCATGCGTCGAAAGATGTTGGAGATCCATCGTGCCCCTGTTGAGAGTGATCTGATTCATCTCGCCCAAATCCTGTTCGTCTGTCGGTTCCACCCGAGCGGAATTCAGCAGCCGGATTTGGCCTGCGCATGCGCATATGACGGCGAAATCGGGGCAAATACGTTGCCTGCCGACCGCCCGCGGGTTAAGTCAAATCCCATGACGTTCGTGTTCGATGATAGCTGCCGTCAGCGCGTCGCGGGACTGTGCGCCGGCTTCGAGCGCCTGCCGGAGGATGACAGCGGACGGCATCTCAAGCGCGCCGCCGTGGCGATCACGCTGGTCGAGGCGGAATCCGCGCCGGGCGAGGCTGCCTTCCTGCTCACCAAGCGGACCAGCAGGCTGCGCGCGCATGGGGGACAGTGGGCGCTGCCGGGCGGGCGCTGCGACGAAGGCGAGACGGTCGCCGAAGCCGCATTGCGCGAGCTGGACGAAGAACTCGGCGTGCGTCTGGGGCAGGAGTCGGTGCTTGGCCTGCTCGACGATTATCCGACGCGCTCTGGTTATCTCATCACGCCCGTCGTGCTGTGGGCCGGAACGGGCGTGCGCGTACTGCCGAATCCGGACGAGGTCGCTTCCGTTCACCGGATCCCGTTGCGCGACATCGCGCCGGAGGATGTCGTCAGCTTCCCCATGATCCCGGAGAGCGATCGCCCGCTCGTGCGGGTGTTCATCAATGGGAACTTCATCAACGCGCCGACGGCGGCGTTGATCTATCAGTTCCGCGAGATGCTGGCGGGACGATTGACCCGCGTCGCCACGTACGAGCAGCCCGTATTTGCCTGGCGCTGAACGTACTCTAGCGACCGATGCGGATATAGACGGGGCGAAGCCGCGGCGCCATCGTGTGGGCGAGGGCGCGACGCGGTCGCGACGATGAACGCCTCGCATGGAACAGCATGAACTGGCGGCGGCCGACGCGCGACGCCAGCAACGGCGCATTCCGCTTCAGAGAGACGATGATATAGGCAAGGCAGCCGGCCAGCGCTGCGAAGGGGACAAGACCGATCAGAAGAATGGTCGTCATGAGATCACCTTTGGCTTGCGTTGCATCCAGATACGACGTGCGAGTGTCGCTTTAGTTCACCTTGTCGGGACAAATCGGCGTTCCCGCGACCAAATCATGGTGTTCGCGCCGCACAATATTCCGGTCCCGTTCTCTCCTGCCTTTCCCGGCGGCCTTCGCTGACTGTAGATCGGCCGCTCCCATTATGACGCCGATGATGCTAGGCTTGCGTGATCTGCCGCACTCAACGAAGGATCAGCGCGATGGACGTCGCCGTTTCGACCGTGGTCACCGACATGCATTTCTACGAGCCGGCGAGCGGCCACGGGCTGAAGCATGATCCGTTCAATGCGCTGATCGCGCCGCGGCCGATCGGCTGGATCGCGACGCGCGGTGCGAAGGGCAACATCAACCTCGCGCCCTACAGCTTCTTCAATGCCTTCAACTACAAGCCGCCGATCCTCGGCTTTTCCTCGACAGGATGGAAAGACACCGTCCGCAATATCGAGGAGACCGGCGAGTTCACCTGGAACCTCTGCACCATGCCGCTGGCGGAGGCGATGAACATCACGTCCGCCGGCGTGCCGCCGGATGTCAGCGAGTTCGAGACGTCCGGTCTGACGCCGATGCCGTCCCGCCTCGTCAAGGTGCCGCGCGTGGGCGAGGCCCGCGCTTCAATGGAATTGAAGCTCATCAAGATCATGCAGCTTGAGACGAAAGAGGGGAGGAAGGTCGAGAACTGGATGGTTCTTGGCGAGGTCGTGGCTGTTCACATCGACAAGAGCCTCATCAAGGACGGCGTCTATATGACGGCGATGGCGCATCCGATCTCGCGCGGCGGCCGCAAGGGCGATTATTTTGAGATTTCGCCGGCGACGATGTTCGACATGCCGCGGCCGGATTAGCCCAAGCCAAATGTATCGCAAAAATTCCGGGTGTTTCTCAGGAATCCGAGTGTTTGTCAGGAAACCGGCAGTTCGCGGCTCCGCGATGACGCATGCACGATCGATTCGCGTTCAGCATCCCGCGCCGAGCGGAACAAGCGGCCTTCGAGGCGGCTGAAATCGGATGATGCGGAGAAGAAGCGGAAGCCATCCTTGTCTCGGACGACGATGCCAGCGGGGCGGGATTTCACTTCGATGATGTAGGAGTCGGACATTTTCGAACCGGGCACCTGATCTCTGCTAACGACAGCGGCGTAACGTCCAACGTCCGAAAAAGTTTCAGAACGAGACGCGCCTTTGTGTCGCGGTTGGATTAGACGCTGCTGATGACGCAGGGATGACAATGCAGAGTGCGGGATATAATCCCGCAGCGAGATCGGTCTTTTGCGATCGGATTGATCGTTCTTACGCATGAAAGAACGACAAGCGTAGGGAGGCGAAAACTCCGTTTCGCTGTGCGTCTCACTCTGCGTCGAAACGGGCTTGGATTCGCCGCGCGCCGCCTCACGAATAGAGGTGACACGCGACGATGCTGTCTCCTTCGGGGCGCAGCTGCGGAAATTCCTCCTTGCAGATCGGCATTGCCATCGGACAGCGCGGATGAAACCGGCAGCCCGGCGGCGGACGCTGCGCGCTCGGCACCTCGCCGGTGATGATCTGGTGCACACGGCTCGCTTCCACCACCGGATTGGCGACCGGGATCGCGGCCATCAGCGCCTTCGTGTAGGGGTGCTTCGGATTGGCGTAGAGTTCGTCGCGCGAGGAAATCGACGATCGTGCCGAGATACATCACCGCAATGCGCTGGCTCACATGCCGCACCACCGCCAGATCGTGCGCGACGAAGATGCTGGAAATGCCGAGTTTCTCCTGCAACTCCTGAAACAGATTGACCACCTGCGCCTGGATCGACACGTCGAGCGCGGAGACCGGCTCGTCGCAGATCAGTAGCCGCGGCTCGACCGCGAGAGCGCGGGCGATGCTGATGCGCTGGCGCTGGCCGCCGGAGAACTGGTGCGGATAGCGGTCGATCATGTCGTGCCGCAATCCCACCATCTCCATCAATTCCATCACGCGCGCACGGCGCTCGTTCTTGTTGCCGTGCAGATTGTGAATTTCGAGCGGCTCGCCGACGATCTCGGCCACCGTCATGCGCGGATCGAGCGAGCCGAACGGGTCCTGATAGACCATCTGGATGCGGCGGCGGATCGGCCGCATCTGGCTCGGCGTGTGATTGGTGATGTCGACGCCCTCGAAGACGATCTTGCCCGAGGTGATCGGCAGCATTCGCAGCACCGCGAGCCCGGTCGTCGATTTTCCGCAGCCGCTTTCGCCAACGAGACCGAGCGTCTCGCCTTCATGCACCTGAAACGACACGCCGTCGACGGCCTTCACCGAACCTATCTCGCGATCGAGAAAGCCGCCGCGAATGGGGAAGTGAATCTTCAGGTCCTGCACGTCGAGAATGACGTTCGACGCAGCAGCGCCGCCGGCCGGCTTTTCCTGAACCATTGCATCAGACATGAGGGGCCATCCAGCAGGCGTGCAGGTGCTTGTCGTCGGCTTTCATCAAACCGGGAACATCGCGCCGGCAGCGGTCGGCGACTTCGTTGCAGCGCGGATTGAAGGCGCAGCCTTGTGGGAGCTGCGCCAGATTCGGCGGCTGGCCCTTGATCGGGACGAGGCGCAAGCCGGCCGGCTGGTCGAGCCGCGGGATCGACGCCATCAGCCCGCGCGTATAGGGATGCATCGGCCGCGCATAGAGGTCGAGCGCGCTCGCCGTCTCGATCACCTTGCCGCCATACATCACGCAGACGCGGTCCGCGTAGCGGGCGACCACGCCGAGATCGTGCGTGATGAGGATCAGCGCCGAGCCGGTCTCGCGGGTCAGTTCCTTCAGAAGCTCCAGGATCTGCGCCTGGACGGTGACGTCCAGCGCCGTCGTCGGCTCGTCGGCGATAATCAGCTTCGGCTGGCAGGCCAGCGCCATCGCGATCATGATGCGCTGGCGCATGCCGCCCGAGAATTGATGCGGATGCGTCGAGAGCCGCGCGCGCGCATCCGGCATCCGCACCCGGTCAAGCAATTCCTTGGCCTTGTCGTAAGCCTGGTTCCACGGCAGCCGCTTGTGCAGGTTGATCGGCTCGGCGATCTGCAATCCTATCGTCAGTGACGGATTGAGCGAGGTCATCGGCTCCTGAAAGATCATTGCGATCCGATTGCCGCGGATCGCCCGCATCTCCTTCTCGGAGAGTTTCGTGAGATCCGTGCCGTCGAAGATGATCTCGCCGCCGGTGATCTGTCCCGGAGGCTCCGGGATCAGCCGCAGGATCGACAGCGCCGTTACGCTTTTGCCCGAGCCGCTCTCGCCGACGATCGCCAGCGTTTCGCCGGCGTTCACCTCGAACGACACGTCGTTGACGGCCGTCACGGCACCCGGACCGCTGCCGAATTTTGTTGTCAGGTTGCGAACCTGAAGAAGTGCATTGCCCACTGAACGTCCACTCCAAACTGCGACGGCGCTGCAACGCCGCCGCGTTCCATCGTTGGCTAAGGCTCAGTAACCCATCTTCTTCTTCAGATCCTGATCGATCCACATGCGGGCGTAGATCGGTCCCGGACGCACCGCGCCGGCGCGCAGCTCGCCTTCATAACCCTTCACCCACGGCCACCAGGCCGTATAGACGTAAGGAGTCGGCAGCCAGATATAAGGCGCGTTGTCGAGCATCTCCGTCGTCATCGCCCGCAGCTCGGCGATGCGCTTGGTCTCGTCGGGCTCCTTGTAGACGGCCTCCATCCGCGCGGTCAGTTTCGGATCGTTCCACTGCGACGGGTTCCACACCTGTTTCGGGACGAAGCTCTTGCGGATCGTCGTTGTCGGATTGGTGTGACCGTTGTTCATGAAATAGCCGGCGGTGTTGGTCTGTGTGGTCATCGCCGACAGGAACGCCGCATATTCCATCGGCTGGATTTCCATCTTCACGCCGACCTGTTCGAGATAGGCTGAAATCAGCGGCAGCAGATCCATATGGTCGGCATTGCACGAACAGACCTGGGTCTTGAAGGTGAAGCCGTTCGGATAGCCGGCCTCTGCCAAAAGCTTCTTGGCCTTGGCCGGATCGAATTTGAACAGTTCCTGCACCGAGGCCGGCTGCTCGTTCAGCGGCTGGAAGTAGGGGCCGTATTCCGGATGCTGCGGATAGGCGAACAGCTCCGCGTTGTCGTTGTAATACGCCTTGATGATCTCCTGCTTGTTGATGGCGAAGTTCATCGCGCGGCGGACGCGGATGTCGTCGAACGGCTTCTGGTCCACGCGCATCGACAGGAAGGTGCCGCTGGTCGCGAGCCACTTGTTCCATTTCAGGTTTGGCGTGCTTTTCTTCAGCGTCTCGACGTCCTGCCAGCGAACCAGCTCCATCACGTCCAGCTTGCCGGTGCGCAGCGCCGTCACGCGCGTCGCTTCATCCTTGATGATCCGGTAGACGACCTTGTCGACGTAAGGCAGCTTCAGCTCTTTGCCGTCGACCGTCTCCTTGTCCCAATAGTCCGGGTTCTTCTCATAGACGTTCGAGTTGCCCTGAACGTAATCGGTGAGCTTGAACGGCCCGGTGCCGTTGATGTTTTTCCAGTTGGAGGCCCCGCCGTTCGGCGCCTCGACGACCTCCTTCGGGATGATGCCAGAATAGTAACCGTAGCCGAAGCGGTAGTCCCACTCGGCGTTGAACTCCTTCATATCGAAGACGACGGTGTGTGTGTCCGCGGCCTTCACGTCCTTTACGTAGTCGAAATAACCTCCCGTCGCTTTCGGGCTGGTCGACATGCGCTTGAAGGCATAGACGACATCATCGGCGACCAGCTCGCGCGCCTTCATCACGCCCGGCTTTTCGGGGAACATCACACCCTTGCGCAGATTGATGACGAGCTGCAGCGGATTCTGCTTCCATTCCCATTTCTCGGCGAGTTCGCCGCGGATCAGGTCGGTCGGGATATAGGCGTCGGCGGTGAAGCTCGCTTTTCCGCCGCGCGACTTCGCCTTTGACAGGTCGGTGGCGAACAGCTGCTCATAAACGGCGCCGGTGTCGTGATTGTGCTTCCAGGGCCAGTCGTAGCTGTCGAACGAGAGCGCCGAGATCGTCGCATAAACGGTCGAAATCTCCAGCGTGCCGCCATATTTCGGCGTTTCCATCTTGGTCTGCGCAAAGGCCACCCCGGAGGCCAGAGCGAGACTCAATGCACTTGCGCCGGCCAACCCGCGCAATCGATTCACATTCATCTTCCTCTCCTTTACCAATTCGTGAAGCTTAGCGATGGCCGCGCATGCGCGGATCGAGCAAATCGCGTAGCGCGTCGCCGAACATGTTGATGCTGAAGACGACGAGCGTCAGGCAGATGCCCGGCGCGAGAGCCATCCACGGCGCGAGATACATGTAGTTGCGCGCGCTGCCGGTGAGCATTCCGCCCCAGGTCGGCGCCGGCGGCGGCACGCCGAGGCCGAGGAACGACAGCGCCGCTTCCGCGAGAATGACCGCGCCGACGCGGGTGGTGAACAGCACGATCACCGGCGGCATCACGTTCGGCAGGACATGCCGCCAGAGAATGCGTGGCGTGCCGCCGCCGATCGACTGCGCCGCGTGGATGTAGCTTTGCTCGCGAACCTGCAACACGGCGCTGCGGATGATGCGCGAGCCGGCGATGCCGTAAAGGCAGCCGAGAATGCCGATCACCTGCGGCATTCCGGGGCCGACGACCGCGACCACGACGATGAGGATGACGATATCGGGGAAGCTCATCCACGCATCGACGAAGCGCTGGATCAGCATGTCCACCTTGCCGCCGAGATAGCCGGTGATGATGCCGAGCGCCACGGAGATGATGGTGGCGAGCAGCGCCGCGGACAGGCCGATGATGACCGACAGCCGTGCTCCGTAAAGAATGCGCGAGAAGATGTCGCGGCCGAGATTGTCGGTGCCGAACCAGAATTGCCAGCTCGGCGGCTTCATCCGGTTGATCGGCATGATCTGGTTGAAGCCGTAGGGCGCAATTACGTCGGCGAAGATGCCGGCGAACAGGAAGACCAGGCAGACCACGGCGCCGATCGCGCCGAGCGGCTTCTCGCGGAAAAGGCGGCTGAAGAATTCGCGATAGGGATTGGGGCGGCGAATGCTGCCTTCGCGGGCCGCTGCGGTTTCGGCGGTGATCTCGGCCATCAGCGGTTCCTCACCTTCGGATCAAGGAAACCGTAGCTCATGTCCACCAGCAGATTGATCAGCACGACCGACACGCCGATCACCAGGAAGACTCCGGTGATCGTCGGATAGTCGCGGCTGCCGACGGCCTCCAGCAGCAACAGTCCCATGCCGGGAATGACGAAAATCTGTTCCAGAATGACCGCGCCGCCGAACAGCAGCGGCGCCTGCAGGCCAACCAGCGTCACCACCGGGATCAGTGCGTTGCGCAGCGCGTGGCGCATGACGATGGTACCGACCGACAGGCCCTTCGCGCGCGCGGTGCGGATGTAATCCTGGCGCAGAACCTCAAGCATCATCGTGCGCGTCAACCGCATGATGATCGCGGAGAACGCCTTGCCGAGGATCAGCGCCGGGATCGCCAGTTGCCCGAGATGCGCCAACGGGTCCTGCGAAAAGCTGACATAGCGGACCGACGGCGACCAGCCCCACCAGATTGACGGGAAGACCATCACCAGCGTTCCGACCCAGAAGCCGGGAATCGCCAGCGCCAGAATCGAGAGCGTGCGCAGGATATAATCGCCGGTCGAGTCCTGCTTCAGCGCCGCATAGACGCCGATCGGAATGCCGACGATCAGCGAGACCAAGAGCGCCATGATGCCGAGTTCGAACGTGACCGGCAGCCGCTGCATGATTTCATCCATCACCGGCGTGTTGGTCCAGAGCGAATTGCCGAGGCTGCCCTGAAACAGCAGCGCGCCCATCCACTTGAAGTACTGGATGTACATCGGCGTATCGAGGCCGAGCAGCGATTCGAGCTGTTCGCGCGTCTGCTTCGATGCGCTCACATCGTTCTGCGACAGCATCAGGTCGATGATGTTGCCGGGGATCAGGCGAACGGTGATGAAGACGATGAAGGAAGCGAAGATCAGCGTCGGAATCAAAGCGAGGATGCGGCGAAGAATATATCCTTGCATGATCGGCCCGCCTCACCGTTTGTCGCGGCGAAGACGACGGCTCATCCGATCGCGCCGCAGCTTCACATCGCGAAACGAGCAAAGGTCGACATCGTTGTCTTTGCCGGCCGGCAAAAACAAAGTTTGCGCGCACGTTGAAAGCAGGTTGTTCAAGCGTTCCTCCCGCCGAGGTGGCGGCTAAATTTTATTTTCTGTTTCGACGACTAGAGCGTGCAGAAGCGCGCATTGTCAAATGAATTGACAACGAGAGCGCGACGGCTGCGACAACGCGCAGCAAAAAATTTGCACGACGAAGAAGGCACGCACAATAACGCAGCGGGTAGTTTCACGCTGCGAAATAATTTTGGAACGAAAGCGTCGTTACGCGAAGTTGTTCCAGCCGGGATCGGGTTCGAAACGTTCCCCGAACCTCGCGCTCAACGCGCGAAGCGCTGCAACAATTTCTGTTGCACCGCGGGTCCGAGCATATTGCAACGGACCTCCGCGAAACGGCGCGAAGCCGGTTCCGAAAATCATCGCGCCATCGACGACGTCCGCATTGTCGACGATGCCTTCGCGCAGGCAGGCGACGCAGACATTAATCATCGGCAGGATCAGCCGGTCGGTCATCTCGGTGCTTGAGGCGTTTACGCGCGGCTCGCCGGACGTGGTCAGCATCGCGCCTGTGCCGGGCGCGGATTTCTGCGCCTTGCCGTCCTTCCAGACGTAGAAGCCCTTGCCGGTCTTGCGGCCGAGTTCCTTCGCCTCGACCTTTTTGCGCAACCATTCGGGCGCGGGCGGCAGAGCGTCGCCGAGTTTTGCGCGCAGCGAGTCGCCGACCGCGAGGCAGATGTCGAGGCCGACGGTGTCGGCGAGTTCGATCGGCCCCATCGGCATGCCGAATTTTTCAGCAGCCTCGTCGATCGTTTCCTTCGGAATATTCTCGTCGAGCATCAGCATCGCTTCGAGCATGTAGGGCGTCAGCGCGCGATTGACGAGAAAGCCTGGCGCGCTCTTCACCGGCAGTGGCAGCCGGTCGATCTGCCCGACGAAGGCGCGGGTCGCCGCCAGCACCTCAGCATCGCTGCCGTCATGGCTGACGACTTCGACGAGTTGCATGCGCGACACCGGATTGAAGAAATGGATTCCGACCAGGCGCTCGGGCCGGGCGAGGGTGGTTCGCAAATCCTGGAGCGGAATGCTCGACGTGTTGGTGGCGAGGATTGCACCGGGCTTCATGCGCGGCTCGATGCCGGCATAGACCTTCTGCTTCAGCTCCAGTTTCTCCGGCACGGCCTCGATGACGAGGTCGGCGTTGCGCACGCCCTCGCCATCCATGTCGGGGACGAGACGATCCAGCGCGTCGCGCTGGTCGATGCGCTTGCGCATGATTTTGCGGTAGAGATCGGCGGCGCGCTTGACCGCGCCCGCGATCGGCTCCGCCTTCATGTCGGCGAGCGTCGCGCGAAGACCGCGATGCGCGCACCAGGCGGCGATGTCGCCGCCCATCGCACCCGCGCCGATCACGTGCACATGCTGAATACCGCTGTCGCCGTCGGCGAGGGCCTTCATCTGCTCCCGCAGGAAGAACACGCGGATCAGATTTTGCGCCGTCGGCGTCACCATCAGATGCGCGAACGAAACCTGTTCCTTGGCCAGCATCTCCTTCCGGTCGCCGCCATATTCCTCCCAAAGCTCGATCAGCGCGTAGGGCGCGGGATAATGCTCGCGCCGCGCCGTCTTGGCCGCTTCCTTGCGCATGCGCGAGGCAAGCAATGCCCGCGCCGGCCTGGCCGACAGCACGGTCGACAGCACGCCCGGCTTATGGCGGGCGAGCTTGCCGCTGACGGCGTCGGCCACCGCGCCCAGCACGTGACGTTCCTGCGTGACGGCATCGACCGCGCCGAGCGACTTTGCGCGGCGCGCATCGATGGTGCGGCCGGTCAGCATCAGCGTCATCGCTTCCAGCGGATTGATGAGCTGCGTGAAGCGCACCGTGCCGCCGAGGCCCGGATGCAGGCCGAGCATCACCTCCGGAAAGCCGAAGCGCGCATCCTCGATGGCGATGCGGTATTTGCAGGCGAGCGCGACCTCGAATCCGCCGCCAAGGCAGAAGCCGTGAATCACGGCGATGGTCGGCAGGCCGAGATTTTCGAGCCGGTCGGTGACGCGGTGCGCGCGGGCGATTTCCACCTCGACCTGACCCGGATCGGTCGCGCCGCGAAAGGCGTTGACGTCCGCGCCGGCGATGAAGCCGGACGGTTTCGCGGAGCGGATCACCAGCGCGCGCGGCCGGTCGGCCTCGATCGCGGCGAGTACGTTATCAAGCTCTTCGATAACTTCGGCCGACAGCGTGTTGGCGCTGGAATCGGCGCGATCGAACAGCAGCCAGGCGACGCCCGCGCCGTCCTTGGCCAGACGGAAATTCTTCCACGGGCTGACCACGGAGGCGGCGGATCCATGCGGCCCCAGTTCGAGCCGCCGATCCTTGAAGCTTGCGAGGACCCGACTTTTCATGACCGCCTCACACCGCTTCCAGAAGCATCGCGCCGCCGAGGCCGCCGCCGACGCATTGCGTGGCGATGCCGCGCTTCTTGCCGAGCCGCTTCATCGCATTGACGAGATGCAGCGTGATCCGGTTGCCGCTTGCGCCGACCGGATGGCCGCACGCGATCGCGCCGCCATCGACATTGAGCTTTGCCCGGTCGAACGTTCCGGCGGCGGCGTCCAGGCCGAGAATGTCGCGGCAGAATTTGTCGCTCTCCCACGCCGCGAGGCAGCCCAGCACCTGCGCCGCGAACGCCTCGTTCAGTTCGAGCAGGTCGATGTCGTCCAGACGCATCCCGTTGCGCTTCATCAGTTCCGTGACGGCCAGCACAGGTCCGAGCCCCATGATGCTGGGATCGAGCGCCGACCACTGGCTGTCGAGGATGACAGCCTTCGGCGTCAGGCCGTGCTGCTTCATCGCCTGTTCGGATGCGACGATCACCCATGACGCGCCATCGGTGATCTGCGAGGAATTGCCGGCCGTCACCTTGCCCCAGGGCCGCTCGAAGGCGGGCTTGAGCTGCGCCAACTTGTCGATCGACGAATCCGGCCGCACGCCGTCGTCGTGATCGTAGAACTTGCCATCGCGGGCGAAGGCCGGCTCGACCTCGCCCTTGAGAAAGCCTTGCGCCTGCGCATTCGCCAACCGCTTGTGGCTTTCGACCGCATAGGCGTCGCACTGTTCGCGCGTGATGCCGAAAAGATAGGCGACCAGTTCGGCCGTCTGGCCCATGTTCATTTCGACAACAGGATCGGTCAGGCCGCGCTCCAGGCCGATGATCGGCTTCAGAAACGACGGGCGCAGCTTCAGCGCGGCTGTCAGTTTGGCGAGCGCACCCTTTGCGGTCGCGAGGCCGGCGAACCAGCGCACGCCCTGCTGCGGCCAGACCAGCGGCGCATGGCTCAGCGCCTCCGCGCCGCCGGCGAGGATCATGTCGCAGCGGCCCTCGCGGATGTAGCGGAACGCGGTGTCGATCGATTGCATGCCGGAGCCGCAATTGATCTGCTCGGTGAACGCCACCATCGCCTCGCCCATGCCGAGCCGCAATGCTGCCACCCGCGCCGGGTTCATCTCGTCGGCGATGACGTTGACGCAGCCGAGGATCACCTGATCGAACGCATCCGCCGCGAAGGGCTGGCGCGCCAGCAGCGGGCGGCCGCATTGCACGGCGAGATCGACCGGGGTGAACGGCCCCGGACCGCTTCGCGCCCGCAGGAACGGGGTGCGGCTTCCATCGACGATAAAGACAGGACGCGCCATCAGCTTGCAGCCCGCACTTCCCGCGCGAACAATTCGTCGCGGGACAGCCCCTTGTGATCGACCTTGGACAATTGCTCCGCCGCAAAGTCATCCACCTCGACGACTTTTGCAACAGCTTCCTCCGCGATCCTCAGCCGCTCGCCCTCGGCTTCGGTGATGATCCCGCGCCTGACTGCCTCTCGCCAATCTTTAACGCGCGCGGCGCGCATGTGGCGCTCGATGCTCTCGGCGGCGGTGACGAGCGCGAACGCCTTCTCCAGCCGCGCCAGCCCGCGATCGTCGTCGGTATGGAAAATCCCCGCGGTCAGCCGCTCGCGCGCGGCGGAAGGTTCGAGGATCAACTGCGCGCAAGCGTGGATGGTGGCGTCGCTGGGGCCTATGTCGCGCGCGCCGAGCGGTTGCAGCAGCAGCCGCAGCAGCCAGGCGACGGGGCGGTTCGGCAGGTTCGCGAAGATTTCGGCGAAGCGCGTCTGGATGGTGCGGAATCCCGTCTGCATGCACCATTCGAGCGCGGGCAGGTCGGCCTGCTGGCGGCCTTCGTCCTCCCATCGCTTCAGCGCTCCCGACAAAAGATAAAGCTCTGAGAGAATGTCGCCGAAGCGGGCCGACAGCATCTCGCGCCGCTTCAGCGCGCCGCCCATCGTCAGCAGCGCCATGTCCGCCGACAGCGCGAACGCGGCCGAGAACCGCGAGAGCTGTCGATAGTAAGGCTTCGCCTTGCCGGCGTCGGGCGCAGGCGCGAACAGGCCGCCGCTCCAGCTTCGGCCCCATGCGACGAACATGGTCTTGAAACTGTGGCCGACATGCTTCCAGAAAGTGCGGTCGAATTTATCCAGACCGTCCGGATCGGCGATCGCGGTCATTTCCTCCAGCATGAAGGGATGCGCGCGGATCGCGCCCTGTCCGAACACGATCAGGTTGCGCGTGAGAATGTTCGCGCCCTCGACCGTGATGCCGACCGGCACCGCGCGATAGAGCGCGCCGAGATAGTTCTGCGGGCCGTCGATGATGGCCTTGCCGGCATGGATGTCGAAGGCGTCGTTCACCGCGACGCGCATCCGCTCGGTCGCGTGCAGCTTCATGATCCCGGAAATGACAGCGGGATGGTGGCCCTGATTGAGCGCCGCGCAGGTGAGGCGGCGCGCGCCGTCGATCAGATAGGCCGTGCCGGCGATGCGCGCGAGCGGCTCCTCGATGCCTTCGAACTTGCCGATCGGAATGCCGAACTGCTCGCGGATGCGGGCGTAGGCACCGGTCGTGCGGGCGCAATCGGCGGCGGCCGCCGCCGACAGCGACGGCAGCGAGATGCCGCGCCCTGCGGCGAGCGCGCTCATCAGCATCTTCCAGCCCTGGCCGATGCGCGCCTGCCCGCCGATCACCAGATCGAGCGGGATGAACACGTCGCGGCCCCAATTCGGTCCGTTCTGGAAGACCTGCATCGAGGGCAGATGGCGGCGGCCGATTTCCACGCCCGGCAAATTCGTTGGAATGAGCGCGACGGTGATGCCGAGGTCTTCCTGCGGCCCAAGCAGATGGTCCGGATCGTATGCCTTGAAGGCGAGGCCCAGCACGGTGGCGACCGGGCCGAGGGTGATGTAGCGCTTGTGCCAGTTGAGCTTCAGCCCTAGCACCTCGCGCCCCTCATACATGCCCTTGCAGACGATGCCGGTGTCGATCATCGAGGCGGCGTCGGAGCCGGCCTCCGGGCTGGTCAGTCCGAAACATGGAATCTCGCTTCCATCCGCCAGCCGCGGCAGCCAGTGTTCCTGTTGCTCCTCGGTGCCGAACTGCATCAGCAATTCGCCGGGGCCGAGCGAGTTCGGCACCATCACGGTGACGGCCGCCGTCGCCGAGCGGGTCGAGATTTTCCGCACCACTTCCGAATGCGCGTAAGGCGAGAAGCCGAGCCCGCCGAACCGCTTCGGGATAATCATGCCGAAGAAGCGGTTCTGCTTGATGAAGTCCCAGACCTCCGGCGGCAGGTCGCGCAGTTCCCAACTAATCTTCCAGTCGTCGAGCATGTTGCACAGCTCGTTGACCGGCCCGTCAAGAAACGCCTGTTCGTCGGCGGTCAGGCGAGCGGGAGGCACGGCGAGCAGTTTCGACCAGTCCGGATTGCCGGTGAACAGGTCCGCGTCCCACCAGACATCACCGGCTTCCAGCGCCTCGCGCTCGGTGTCCGACATCGCCGGCATCGCCTTTTTCGCAAGGGCGAAGATCGGCTTGGTGATCGTGTCGCGACGGAAAGAGCCCATGGCGTGCAAACCCTCATTCGATCGTTGACGGGCGCCGGATAGCGCGCATCGGCCGATCAAGCCGATCGGCCCATCCTATCCAGACTTATGTTTCACCCATGCGTCTGCAACCGGCCGCAACTCTACAAGGGTTCAACCTTATTGGGATAGGTGAGTTCCACACCTGATCTGCGTCAAAAAAGATCATACGCAGGCCGGGGACAGGCGAGGGCGTCTGGACTTGATCGGCCGAGACGCCCGTTGATCGCCGCGTCAGCCGCGGGTGATGCCGATCATGTGGCCGCCATCGACCGCCAGCACATGCGCGTTGACGTAGGAGGATTCGTTCGAGAGCAGGAACAGGCCGGCATAGCCGACCTCCCAGCCGGTGGCCTGCCGTCCGAACGGGACCGTCAGCGCCCGGTCGGCGCGGCGGCGGCTGGCGTCGCGGCCCATCGGCGTATCGACGAAGCCCGGTGTGATGACATTGCAGCGGATGCCTTTCGATTCGCCCTGGCGGGCGATGGCGCGGCCGAGCGCATGCTGCGCGCCCTTCGACGCCTCATAGGACGGATTGAAGCCGTGGGCGCGAAAACTCGCCATCGACGAGATCAGAATGATCGAGCCGCCGGGCTGCATCACTTCCAGCGCCTGCTGCGCGAACAGCATATGGCTGCGCACGTTCACGGCGAAGACATGGTCCCACGCTTCCTCGGTCTGCTTGTCGAGCCGCAACCCGTTGGAGATGCCGACGATCAGCGCCAGCCCGTCGAGCCCGCCCATGGTCTCGGCGCATTTGCGCACCATCGGCCCGATCGCGGCGCTGTCGGTCACGTCCATGACTTCGGCAAACGCCTTGCCGCCTTCGGCTGCGATCTGCGCCACCGTGGCATCGGCGGCTTCCTTGCGGTTGTCGATACAGGCGACATGCGCGCCTTCGCGAGCGCACAGCAGGGCGATCGCGCGGCCGTTGCCGACCGGCGGATCGGTGTCGACCACCTGCCGCTGGCCAGCGCCAACGACGATGATTTTCCGCCCCTGCATCCGGCCGCGGCGCTTCGCCTGTCCCAGCGTCTCAGCATGGATCGATGCGGCCGGGTCAAGTTTTTGCGGGGCCTGGGTGGTCGTGGACATGGATCCTCCGAAAAAGATGCGGCGTTGAGCGCGCGGATTGTCGAGTGTCACAAAAGGCGGGACGCTCTCATGATGCTCGCATCATAAGTGACGGCGGTTGCAGGCGAAAGCCGCCGCCGCGTTCCGTCTCAGTTGCGCGTGGCGTTGGCCCGCGCCGGCTGCTTCGCGCGCCGCGTCCCCTGCGGCTGGTCGCCGCGCAGACGCGACAGCAAGTCCGCCGTCGGCCATGCATCCGCCGGCAGACCGTATTTGCCCTGCACCGTCTTGATGGCGATGCGGCTCTGCTGGCCGAGAATGCCGTCGATCTTGCCGACATTGAAGCCGGCGCGGGTCAGCAATTGCTGAAGCTCCTTGATCTCGTTGAACGACAATTGCGGAACGTTGGCCGAGGGCTTGCGCATCGGCGCAGCGCCTGCGATGCGCGTCGCAAGATAGCCGGCGGTGGTCGAATAGATCAGCGAGTTATTCCACTCGGTGTAGGCGGCGAAATTCGCGTAAGCCAGGAACGCCGGACCGTTGCGGCCCATCGGCAGGAGCACGGACGCCGGCATGTTGTCGTTCGGCAGCGGCCGCCCGTCGGGATAGGTCACGCCCCATTGCGCCCATGTCGCGCGCGGGTGCTTGATCGAGAGGTCGGTCTGCTCCCACGGCAGGTTCTGCGGCACGCGCACCTCCTGCAACCACGGCTCGCCGCGCCGCCATTTCAATCCGGCCGAGATGTAATGCGCGGTGGAGCCGATCACGTCGGCCGCGCTGCGGATCATGTCGCGCCGTCCGTCGCCGTCATAATCGACCGCGTAGTCGTAATAATGCTTCGGCAGGAATTGAGTCTGGCCGAGTTCGCCGGCCCACGAGCCGATCATCTCGTCCAGCGAGAGATCGCCGCGATCGAGAATTTTCAGCGCGGCGATGAGTTCGCCGTGAAAGCGGTCGGCGCGGCGGCAATCATAAGCCAGCGTCGCCAGCGATTTCAGGATCGGCAGTTTGCCGGAATTCGCGCCGAAATCCGTTTCCAGTCCCCAGAACGCGGCGATCACGGCGGGAGGCACGCCATATTCCTTTTCCGCGCGCGCAAACGCGCGGGCATGTTGCTTGATCTTGGCCTGTCCGCCCTGAACGCGGTTGGCCGACGCCATCCGGTTCGAGAAGGTACTGAAGATCTGGCCGAACACGCGTTGGCCGCGGTCGCGATTGACGGTGCCCTGATCGAACACGAGCTGCGGCGAGGCCATGGCGATGGTCCGCTGCGAGACGCCGGCCTTGACCGCGTCCTGCTTGAACTGCGCCAGCCAGCGATCGAAATTCGTGCCGGCGCGGCAGGCGCCGACATTCTGGGCCAGCGCCGGGGCTGTTGAAAGGATCGCGAGGAGGGCGGCGATGAGTCCCGCCTTCCGCGAAGAAAATCGATGCGTCATATCCGGCCTGATTCTCGAGAGCGGCGTGAGTTCAGCCGACTGTTCTTGGGTTGGATCGGCGGGTCAAGGCTTGTGCCGGCGCGAATCGTGCCTGGGCGCGCCGTCCGAGGGCAAATCGATTTACAAACCGACCGGTTTGGAGTTTAACCCCGTCCAACGGTTCGCATTTGTACGGTCACGGATGTCCGACGACGGCGTGACGTTGCCTCGGCCCAGAATTGTCCGGCCGGCGACGCGGGCGACCTGATCTCAACGGAGGCTTGGATGCAGCAGACCGGCTCGCTTTTTTGGGTTATCGGCGGAGAGTTCGGATCGATGAATTTCCACAAGCTGGTGGAAGGTTCGGCGCAGGTGCAGGGTCCTTTCGCGACGCGCAAGGAGGCCGAGGAAGCCTGGAAGAAGGTTTCCGAGGAAAACCGCCATCGCGGCAATGTGCGTTTCTCCATCGTCGAGGAACCCCGACGCGGCTGATCTGGGCTTCGGCCTCCCGCAACAACGGATTGCGGGCTACCGATGGATCATTGAGACGAATTTCGGCCCCGCTCGGCCTGTCCGGCGGGGCTTTTGCTGTTTTGGACGACCGGCCGGCCCCGTTCGGGCCGGTAATAAAACACCGAACCGGATTGCCAAAAGTGCGTTGAGAGGTTTTTCCCCGCCTTGTTTCCGGTGCGGTTGCTGGTAGGTTAATAATCCGTAAAGGCGGAGTATTGCATGAGCGACGGCGGGGCTTCAGGTGTGGCCGACACGCACGGTTCGGCGCGTCCGAGGCGGCTGCGGGACGCCTTGCGGCAGGCGCGGATCGAGGCGGCGGACCGGACCGGCGTGGTGGTCGATCTCCGCGACGCCGAGGTGGCGCGGCTCGAAATCCTTGCCGAGGCGCTCGACCCGCTGTTTTCCGAGATTCCCGACCGGATCGATCTGTTCGACCGCGGCATCAGCCGGGGCGAGCCGCCGCGGCTGTGGATCGACGTCGTCGCGCATATCGTGATGGGGCGCGACAAGCGGACCTATCGCTTCGTGCAGGATACGCGGCACGGGCGGATCGTCATCGCGGAGAGCAACGACGCTGCCAAAATCGTGCAGGCCGTCACAGACTATGTCGCGCGGCGGATCGTCGAGCGCGAGCACGCGATCGCCATTCCGGTCGAGATCAACGCATCGACGCCGGTGCAGCCGCGTTCGCGCGTCTGGCCGTTCGTGATCGGATTTCTGGCCGGCGCTGCGGCGCTGTTCGCCGTGGCCCTGCTGGCGGCGTTCCGCTCGGTCTAATTTTAATCAGAGCAGCGTCTGCCGCCGCAGCTCGCCGATCCCCTCGCGCCCCTCCTGGAATCCGCGAACGGTCCAGTCGCATTGCCAGTTGTGGCTCGCGTCGCGCGCGATCCTGAAAATGTTGTAGGCGGCCGGATCGTGCCGCCCGTCGATGACGTTCGACGCCGACGGCACGCCGATGGCGGGGATTTGCCCGGCCACACTCTCGAACCACATCAGCGAATGCTTGTGGTCGTGCCCGTGCAGGATGAGATCGACGCGCCGCCGCTTCAGCACCGCGAGCAGCGCGTCGGAATCGATCATCCGCTTGTATCTGTTGCGTGAGCGCAGCGGGTGGTGGATCAGCAGCACGCGAAACGCATCACCCAGCGCGGGCGATCCGAGCAAGGCGTCGAGCGCTTCGATCTGTTGCGCGCCCAGCCGTCCCGTCGCCATCAGCGGCCCGGTCGGAACGCTTGTCGATGCGCCGATCAGCGCGAGCGGCCCGCGCCGGCGCAGATAGGGAAACGGCGCGGCGCCTGGGGCTGCCGCATCGCCGCGCATGTAATCCGCCAGGACTTCCGGAAAGCGTACGCGCATCGCGGCGACATAGGCGTCGTGATTGCCCGGCACCACGCTGACATCGTCCGGCCCGCCGAGCGTGGCAAGCCAGTCGCGGGCAGCCAGAAACTCGTCCGGCAGCGACAGGTTCACGAGGTCGCCGGTGACGGCGATATGATCCGGCGATTGCGCGCGGACATCGGCGGCCAGCGCATCGACCACGGCGCGCGAATGACGCTTGCGGCGGTTGCGCAGCCAGTTCAGATAGCCGAGGCCGCGCTTGTTCAGAAGCTCGCTCAATCTCGCGCGCGGCAGCGGCGACAGATGCGGGTCCGACAGATGCGCGAGCGTGAACGCGGTCACGATCGGACCGCCATCGCCAAGGTTCGGCACAGGGGATCGACACATTGCGCAAGCATGCCGTCTTTTGACAAGCAGCGGCGAACGGTGCAAGCCGCAAGCGGATCGCCGCCGCAAGATCGATGGACATGACCGCTTCCCGACCACGCCAGATGCTGGAGCCGCTGCTGCGCCGCTGCATGCATTTTTACTGGCGTTTTGCGCGCGGACTCACCTTCGGCGTGCGCGCCGTGGTGATCGATAAAGATGATCGCGTGTTTCTGGTCCGGCACACTTATGTCGCGGGATGGCACCTGCCGGGCGGCGGCGTCGAAACCGGCGAGACCGCCCTCGACGCGCTGCGCCGCGAACTGAAGGAGGAGGGCAACATCGCGCTGACGGCGGAGCCGGTGCTGCACGGGCTGTTCTTCAACCGCCATGTCTCGCGCCGGGATCATGTGGCGGTCTATGTCGTGCGGCAGTTCGTGCAGCACGGCCAACCGAAGCCGAACCGGGAAATCGCCGATTGCGGCTTCTTCGATATGGCTGCGCTGCCGGCAGGCGTCACCAAGGGCACGCAGCGCCGTCTCACTGAGGTGATGCAAGGGGAAGCCGTCTCCGCCGACTGGCTGCCGGATGCGACCGGGGCCTTCGATGGCGCGGCGTGACGCGTCGCCCGTGGACGGCCACCGGCACAGATGCTATGCCGCGCGGCGGATCGCCCATGACTGAATTGTCCATCACCATTCTGGCGGAGACGGCTGCGGATGCGCAGCCGATCGAGCGCCTGCACGAACGCACCTTCGGCCCCGGCCGCTTCGCGCTCACCGCCTACCGGCTGCGCGAGCATGTCGATCACCGGCTGGACCTGTCGTTCACGGCGCGGATCGGAACGCTGATGGTCGGCTCGGTGCGGCAACTGCCGATCTGCATCGGCGATGCCAAGGCGCTGATGCTGGGGCCGCTCACCGTCGAGCCGGAGTTCCGCAGCCATGGCATCGGCCGCATCCTGCTTGAGCGCTGCCTGTCGGAGGCGAAGGCGAAGGGCATTCGCCTGGTGATGCTGGTCGGTGACGAGCCCTATTACAGCCGCGTCGGCTTCAAGCGGATCGCGCGCGGGCGGGCAGTGATGCCGGGGCCGGTCGATCCGGCGCGGGTGCTGATCGCCGAACTGTCCGACGGCGCTTTCGACGGCGTGTCGGGCCGCATCCGCCCCGATTGGGATTTTGCGCGCGCCACAGCCTGAGGCCGAACGAGGTCACGGTGTTTCCGCGACCTCGGGATTGGTTCTCCGCCTAGAATCTGACGTTCGCGAACAGGCGGACATTCGCGCCCGGCAGCAGCACCTCGTCCTTGGTGTAAGACACCGAATTGCGAATCTTCTCGTTCAGAAGATTGGTGCCGTAAGCGCCGACCGTCAGCTCGCGCGCCCCGTACACCAGCGGATCGAGCGGCGTGCGGTAGCTGATTTCCGCGCGCAGCAGGTTGTAGCCGTCGGTCTCCGTCTCCTGCGCGGCGATGCGGTTCTGCGCGAAGGCGTGCAGCAGGTTGACGCGCGCGAACCAGTTGGCGTCGCGATAGAACAGGCCGCCGCCGACGCGAACCGGCGGGATGCGGGGCACATTGGTGCCGTCTGTAAAGGTGGCGCGCACGATGTCGAACTGGCTTTCGATGCCCCACATGCCGTTGAAGACCGGCGCGATGTCGAGCTGCGACTGGAATTCGCCGCCGGTGAACGTCGCGCCGCGCTGCGTGTAGACGGCCTGCCGCAATTCCTCGCCGTGACCGTGCCCGCCGTCGCCTTCCGCATGCGGGTGGTCGTCGTGATCGTGGTCGTGATCGTGATGGTCATGCGAGTGGCAGGAATCGAAGTCCTCGCCGCAGAACAGCCCCGTCAGGCGCCGATAGGTGAAATTGTTGAAGCGCGTGTGGAAGGCCGTGGCTTCGAAGCGCAGCGGACCTTTGGTCCGGCGCAGCGCCAGCTCGATCGAGTTCGCCGATTCGATCTTCAGATTGGGATTGCCGATGTCGAAGGTCGCGGTGGCATGATGTCCGCCGCGTGAAAACAGTTCGGCCGGCTTCGGCGCGCGTTCGACATGCTGCAAGGTCGCACTGACGATGAGATCGCCCGGCAATTGGTGGATGAGGCCGAAACTGCCGCTGATCGGTGTGAACGCCCGGTTGCGCTCGGTGCCGAATTGCGCCGCGCCGTCCGGCACGAAATCCGCCGGGAAATCCGGCATCGTGCCATGCAGGGACACATGCTCGATGCGGCCGGCGAGCTGCGCCTTGGTCGCCGGCGTGAAGCGAATCTCGTTGAAGATGTAAGCCGCGCCGCGATCGTTCCGGTTCGGATCGAACAGGCCGTTGAACAGCGCGCCGGGATTTTCCGGGCTGGAGGCGGTCAGCTCCGTGTGTCCGCCCTGAACGCCGAGTGCTGTCGAGATCTGGGCGAAGCGTGCGTCGAACGGCACGAACTGCACCTCGACGCGGCCTTCGACGCCGCGGCTGGTGAAGATCTGATGCACCGAATCGCTGGTCGGGTCGCTCGCATCTTCCAGGCCCAGTTCCTTGTGCCTGTAGTCGGTCGCGCCGGCCCAGAAGCGGATCGCCTCGATCGCGCTGGCATCCGGCCGATACTCGCCCTTGACGCGAAGCTGCGTCTGTTCGGCGTCGATGCGCTCGTTCACCGAGGCCGCCTCCTGGCCCGGAATGCCGTAGCGGAGGGCGTTGTGCGTGATCGATGCGCCGATGAAGCCGCCGTTGAAAACATACGAACCGCCGATCGCGCCGCCATAGCTGCGCGTGCCGCTGTTCGGCTGGCGGCCGCCGGTGCTGACGTCGGGGTCGGCAAGGTAGGGATTGCCGGGAATGGCGTAGTCGCCGCTGCGCCGGCCATAGACGTCGCCATGGAATGCGAAATTGTCTTTGCCGGCGTCGAGCAGCAGCGCGCCGTCGATGCCGCGATCGGCGGTCGAGAACGAGGTCCGTGTCTCGACGCTGACGCAACCGGCGCTCGGCGGCGCGACCTTGTAGCCATAGGTTTGCGCCGCGCTCGGCGGGCAGGGAATCGCCTCGGGGATACGGTTGTTGCTGGCGCTGACGACGCCGCCGATCGAGGCGGAGCCCCAGCGCAAGGCGGCCGGGCCGCGCACCACTTCGATCCGGTCGGTGGACAACGGATCGATCGGCACCGCGTGATCCTCGCCGAGGTCGGAGACGCCGCCATTGTCGATGCCGTTCTCGACGATGCCGACGCGATTGACGTCGAGGCCGCGAATGATCGGTCGGCTTGCGGCGCCCGGCGCAAAGCTCGAACCGGTGATCCCCGGCCGCCACATCAGCTGATCGCCGAGCGATGTCGCGGCGTTGCGCCGAAGCTCCTCGTTCGGAACCACCGTCACGGTGGCGAACTGATCCGCAACAATGGGGAGCACGCCCCGCTCCGCCTGCACGGGAGCGGCGGGGGCTTCGGGTGAAGGAGCGGGTGTCGCTGCGGGGGCCGCCGCTGCCGGCCGTGGACGGGAGATCGGGCTCGGCGCGCTAACGACGATTTCCGGCAATGTGTTGGCGCCTTGCGACCATGCGGACGCCGGAGTCAGCGCCAGCGCGCCCGGCAGGATCGTTGCCAGAAACGGCGCGCGCGAACGGATTTGCATGATAGGGGCCCCAAGCTTTGTAATGTTATACTATAACGTATGTTATAATATAACAGTTTCAGTCAACCCCGAAATGGAGCGGCCGGGTCGTTCAGGGGAAGGTGATGCCGTGGCGCATCAATAGGGATTTTGCAGGCGCGGTGCTTGGAGGGCTGTGTCCGCAAGAGGAGGAGGCCGCGAGTGCGGCCCCAACGTCTTGCAGCGTTCTACCGTCCCTCGCGCAGCCAGGTGGCGGCGAATGCGCCGAGCAGCAGCAGCAGGCCGATCACGCCGGCGAAGATCGGCAGCACGCCGATTCCCTTGACGACGCTGGCCTCGCGCATTTTGAGGCCGAGCCAATTGTCTCCGCGAAACGTGCTCGATGCGCGCACCGGCAGGATGCGCGGCAGTTCGACCGATCCGCCGCTCGCGATGCGCCGCGCGTCGCCGCCGGTGGCCTGCGTCAGCGGCGTCAGCGTATCTGTCGTCGATGTGACTTCCGAAAACTCCTTCGGATTGGTCGGACCGACATTGATGAGGGCGATGAGCTTGCCGTCGGTCGCCTGCCACAGACCGAGTTCTTCCGCGTTCACGGTGGCGCGCCACAGGCCCGGCTCCGCCGCGGTGAGAGTGAGTTCGCGCTTGACGCCGGATGGCGAGGTCACCGTCACCGGCGGGACCTCGTCCGTCATGGTCTGGCGGGTGATGACGAGGTCGCGGTTCTGCACCGCCAGGCGCAGCGCTTCCTCTTCGAGGTCGGGCTGCTTCATCAGCCAGTGCGACAGCCGCCGCAAGAGATCGAGATGCGGTCCGCCGCCTTCGTAACCGCGCGCCCACAGCCAGATATGGTCGGACAGCAATAGCGCGACGCGCCCTTCCTCCTGCCGCGAGAGCACCAGCAGCGGCTTTCCGTCCGCGCCGTCCATCACCGCCGATCCGGTGACGTTGCGCGTGTCGATCTGGCGGAAGAAGCGGCTCCATTTCGGCGGCTCGCTGGCCGCGCCCTCAAGGCCGCGCGTGACCGGGTGACGTTTCCCCACCTCGCTGAGACGTGCGTGAAAACCCTGCTCATTGACGCCGACCGGCTCGGCCGGAAGCACGTTGTCGAGCGGCGTCCGCCAGATGCTGGTGTTGCTCGCGTAATCCGGTCCGGCCGCGACCAGCACCGCGCCGCCATTGCGCACATAGCGGGCGATGTTCTCGAAATAGCTGATCGGCAGCACGCCCTGCCGCGCATAGCGGTCGAAGATGATGAGCTGGAATTCGTGGATCTTTTGCAGGAACAGTTCTCGCGTCGGAAAGGCGATCAACGAGAGTTCGTTGATCGGCGTTCCGTCCTGCTTCTCCGGCGGCCGCAGGATCGTGAAGTGGACGAGATCGATGCTGGCGTCGGATTTCAGCAGGTTGCGCCAGGTGCGCTCGCCGGCATGCGGCTCGCCGGAGACGAGCAGTACGCGCAACTTGTCGCGCACGCCGTCGATGGAGACGACGGCGCGGTTGTTCACCGGCGTCAGTTCGTCGGCAAGCGGCGAGGCTTCGATCTCGACGATGTTCGGCCCGGCATGCGGGATATCGATATCGACCGTCACGGTCTGGCCGCTCAACACCGTGCGCTGGTTGATCGTCTGGCCGTCGCGGCGGACAACGACGTTGGCGCGCTCGCCGCTGACGCCCTGATCGTCGAGGCGATAGGTGATCCTCTGCGGCTGCCCGACGATGCCGAAGCGCGGCGCGGCGAGAATAGCGATCCGCCGGTCGCGCTCATTGCTGCGGCCCGTCACCAGCGCATGCAGCGGCGCGTTGAAGCCGAGCGCGGCGGTATTGGCCGGAATGTCATGCACGCGGCCGTCGGTGATGAGGAAGGCGCCGGCGACGCGATCGGTCGGCACGTCCGACAGCGCCGAGGATAGGGCCGTGAACAGCCGCGTGCCGTCGGTCTCGCCGTCGGCCTGACCGGCCTCGACGACGCGCACCTCAAGCCCCTTGATCTGCTTCAACCGGTCGATCAGCGCCGCGCGCGCCTGCTCGGTCTCATCTGCGCGATTGCCGAAATTCTGGCTCGGGCTCTTGTCGATGACGACGGCCGCGACCGACGACAGCGGCTCGCGCTCCTCGCGCGTGAATGACGGATTGGCGAGCGCCAGCAGGATCAGCGACAGCGCGGCGACGCGGATCGCGGCTCCCCGCGCGCGCGCAAAGGCGAGAATCGCCGCGATGACCGCGATCGCGACGAAGCCGGCCCAGAGCACGAGCGGCGGAACCAGCGGCGCGAATGCGATGCCGTATTGCATGGCGGACCCTTACTGCCCCAGCCGTTCGATCAGCGCCGGCGCATGCACCTGATCGGCCTTGTAGTTGCCGGTCAGCACATACATGACGATGTTGACGCCGGCGCGGAACGCGAATTCGCGCTGGCGCGGCTCGCCCGGCGAGAGCGGCAGCATCGGCTGCCCGTCGGGCCGCATCGCCCATGCGCCGGCGAGATCGTTCGAGGTGATGATGATCGGCGAGACGCCGTCGCCGCCGCGCGCGGGGCGCGCCTCGGTGTCCTCCTCGTCGCTGTCGCGCGGCAGCGTCTCCACCCAGGTCTGGCCGCTGGTGAAGCGTCCGGGAAAATCGCGCAGCAGGAAGAACGTCTTGGTCAGCACATGCTCGCGCGGCACCGGCTCAAGCTCGGGGATATCGAGCGAGGAGATGATGTTGCGCAGCGTCAGCATGCCGGGCGTTTCGGATTCGCCGCCGGCGGAGGCGGGGGCCTCGATCGCGTCGCGCGTGTCAAACAGCACCGTGCCGCCCTGCTTCATATAGGCGTCGATCTTGTCCAGCGTCGCCTGCGGCGGGCGCGGCGCGCCGCTGATGACCGGCCAATAGATCAGCGGATAGAACGACAGCTCGTCGCGGCCCGGATCGATACCGACCGGATCGCCGCCTTCGAGCGCGGTCCGCTGGGCGAGAAACAACGTCAGCCCCGACAAGCCCGCCTGCACGATCGAGTCGACGTCGGCATTGCCGGTCACGACATAAGCGAGCCGCGTCTGCGACATGATCTTGATGTTGCGTTCGTCGCTGTTCGGAGCGCCCTGCGCGAACGCCGGCCAGGTCGCAATCAGTGTTGAGACGGCGAGCGCCAGCGCCAATGCGGTGGTTGCGGCGCGCCGCCCGCGAAGCAGGCCGGCGAGCCCCGCGCCGAGGAATGCGACGATCAGCGCATCGAGCAGGAAGAGGCCCAGCGCCGCCGAGAGCAGCCAGCCGCGCAGGTCGCGCGGTTCGGCGGCCTGATAGGCCGCGTGCCGCGCCCGCAGCGAAGATGTATCCAGCAACGCGATCCGGTCGGCCGCGGCCAGCGTGTTCACCGCCAGCGGTCCGTCCGGGGGTCCGTAAAGGCCGGCGGGATGGTCGGGCGTCGCGCGGTCGCGATAATCGGCCTTCAGCGGTTTTGCGGTGGAGGGCGGCGGGCCGAATGCGCCGAAGCCGTCGAGAATGCGTGTCGGCGCGACCGTCTCCGTGGTCGCTTCGCCTGCGGGGCCTGCGCCCGCGGTCTGGGTATAGCCGGAGGTGTCGACGATACGTCTCAGCATTTCAACGAACGTACCCGAGAGCGGCAGGTCCGACCAGCGCGTGTCGGCGCTGACATGAAACAGCGCGACGACGCCCTTGCCGCGCTGCTCGCCGGTGACGAGCGGCGTGCCGTCGCCGAGCGACGCCCAGCTTTTCGAGGTGAGGCTTGCGTCCGGCTCGGCCAGGACCTGCCGCGTGACCGTCACGTCCTTCGGCACGGGAAGGCCGGCGAACGGACCTTCGGGCGCGAAGGCGGCGAGGTTCTGCGGCTTCTCCCAGGTCAGCGCGCCGCCGAGGCTGCGGCCGCCGCGCCGCAGATGCACCGGCACGAGATCGTCGTCGGAGGCGGCGAGGCGGGGGCCGGCGAAGCGAACCAGCACGCCGCCCTGCGCGATCCACGCATTCAGCCTTTCGCGGATGTCCGGCGTCAGCGTGCCGACATCGGCCAGAACGATCATCGGCAGTTTCTGGTCGATGAACTGGCCGATGGCGGTCGCCGGCGCTGCGCGTTCGCCGAGCCGCACATCGGCGAAAGGTCCGAGCGCGCGCGTCAGGTAAAAGGTCGAGGCGAGCAGCGGCTGCGCCAGATCCGAGGTCGAGCCGGAAACGACGCCGACCGCGCGCCGCCGCCAGCGCTTGTCGAGCAGTTGCACAGCGCCGGCAGACCGCTCGCCGACGATGTCCAGCCGCGTGATGTCGTTGCGCAGTTCGACCGGCAGATCGAACGCGGCTTCCGTCTCTGTCGCCCGAAGGTTGAACACGAAGGGCGCATCGCCAACCGGCGAGCCCTTGGCGTCGAGCGCGCGGACGATACCGGCTTCCGGCGCGCCGGTCGCGGCGCGCAGCACCTTCACCACCATCCGCGCGGCCGCGTTTTCCGCCGCCGCCAGCGCGTGCGCTTGCCGTGCGCCGCTGTCATAAATGGTCAGCGCGCGGTCGCCGAGCGCGCCGGGCAATCCCTTGACGAAATCCGCGCCGCGTCCGGTATCGACGCCATCGGAAATCCAGATGATTTCCGCGTTGCCGGTCGCATTCAGGAAGCGGCCGATGAGGGGCAGCATCTCCACCCGCTCGACGGCATAAGGCTTCGGCGACAATTGCCGAGGCGATGGCGCGCGTTGCCGGCCGGCATCAGCGTCAGATCGCGCGCGGGCTCCGACATCGGGATTAGCGCCACGCCGCGCCCGTCGGTTTCGGCCGTGGCGATCAGATCGTCGGCGGTCTTGATGCGGGTGTCCCAGCTTGACGCCGCGCTCCAGCCGTCGTCGATCAGCAGTACCAAAGGCGCGTCGGAACGCGCAACGCCGGTGACAGGATTGTAGATCGGGCCGGCGGCGGCGAAGATCACCAGCGCCGCGGCGAGCAGGCGGATCAGTGTCAGCCACCATGGCGTGCGCGCAGGCGTTTCCTCCTTCGGCGCGATCTCGAACAGCAGCCGCGTCGGCGGAAAGTCGATGCGGCGCGGGCGGGGCGGCATCACCCGCAACAGCCACCACAGCACCGGCAGGCTGACGAGACCGATCAGCATCAGCGGCTGGGCAAAAGCGAAGGGCAGGCCGCCGATCGTGCGCGCCGTCCGATCTGGCCGCCATTGTTGACCGTCATGCCGGCATGCAGGAACAGCAGCAGTTCTGCCGCCGAGCGGTCCGTGTCATGCACGGAAAACAGCCAGCCGAGCCGGCGCGTCTCGTCGCGAATTTCGTCGCGATGCCGCGCGACGCGGGCGATGTAATCCGCCGCCCAGGTTTCCGCGCGGCCGGCGGTGATCGTGCCTGCACCTTCCGGCTCGACGAAATCGATGCGGCCCGAATAGGGGAAGGTTTCCTCCGCCGGATCGACGATCTGCACCAGCGTTCCGTGCGCACCGGTCGAGGACAGTCCGGCAAGCGTCGCCTGGATTTCGGGGAGCGGCGACCAGAAATCCGACAGCACGACGATTTCCGACAGCGACGACGGCACGAAGGCCGGCGGCAGACTTCTTCCGCGCAACGCCGTCGTGAAGAATGGCCTGCGCCATCTTGTCGATGACGTTGCGGCTGCCGGTCGGATTCATGATGCCCGGAATGCCGACCCGCTCGCCGCCCTCGACCAGAAGCTCGGCCAGCGCGAAGGCGACGATCAGGGCGCGCTCCAGCTTGCTGTCGCGGGATTTCTTCGAGGCGAACGCCATCGATGCGGAACGGTCCGGCCAGATCCACACCGTATGCGCGGCCTCCCATTCCTGCTCGCGCACATAAAGATAGTCGTCGCGGCCCGAGCGCCGCCAGTCGATGTTCTGCGATGGCTCGCCGCTGGTGAAGCGGCGATACTGCCAGAAGCTTTCGCCGGCGCCGGCGCGGCGGCGGCCATGCAGGCCGTGGATCACGTTGTTGGCGATCTTCCGCGCTTCCAGCACGAGGCGCGGCAGCGATGCTGCGATCGAGCGGCTTTCGCCGTCGGCCCGCCGGACCGCCTCGAATTCGCCTGCTGTCGCGACCGCACTGGTCCGCCATCAACCGATCCGCGATTTCAATTGGCCGACGACGTCGGCGACCGTGCGGCCTTCCGCGCGTGCGGAAAAAGTCAGCGCCATGCGGTGTTTCAGCACGGGTTCGGCCAGATCGAGCACGTCGTCGATCGAGGGCGCGAGGCGGCCGTCCAGCAGCGCCCGCGCGCGCACCGCCAGCATCAGCGCTTGGCTGGCGCGCGGCCCCGGTCCCCAGGCGATGTGCTTTGCGCTGTCGCCGCCATCCGGACCCGGCCGCGCCGAGCGCACCAGCGTCAGGATCGCTTCCACGACCAGAATCGCCGACCGGCAGACGGCGAACAAGCCGCTGCGCCGTCATCAGCGCCTCGGGCGTCAGCGCCGCCTTGGCGTGGGTTTCTTCGGAGCCCGTGGTTTCGAACAGAATGCGCCGTTCGGCGTCGCGGTCCGGATAATCGACATCGATTTCCATCAGGAAGCGGTCGAGCTGCGCCTCGGGCAGCGGGTAGGTGCCTTCCTGTTCCAGCGGATTCTGCGTCGCAAGCACATGGAACGGCTTCCGGCAGATCGTGGCGGACGCCGGCGATCGTCACATGCTGCTCCTGCATCGCCTGCAACAGCGCCGACTGCGTGCGCGGGCTGGCGCGGTTGATCTCGTCGGCCATCAGCAATTGCGCGAAGACAGGTCCGGTGATGAAGCGGAACGAGCGCTTGCCGGCCGCGCTCTCGTCGAGCACTTCCGCGCCGAGAATGTCGGACGGCATCAGGTCGGGCGTGAACTGGATGCGCTTGGCGTCGAGCCCGAGCGTGGTGCCGAGCGTCTCGACGAGCTTCGTCTTCGCCAGACCCGGCACGCCGATCAAGAGCGCATGTCCGCCGGACAGGATCGTCACCAGCGCATTTTCGACGACGCGCTCCTGGCCGAAGATGATCGTGCCGATCGCGTCCCTTGCAGCACGGATACTCGCGGATACCTGCTCGGCCGACCGGACGATCACGTCTTCCAGTTTCTCGACACCTTCAGCGGCCATTCCGATCTCCTGTTGCCGTACCGGCAGGAACTGTTGTCCCAAGAACTTGTCTGTCTGTTGCGTACGCTGCAAGGTCCAGTTCAACTCCATGACCGGCTGGCGCAGGAGCGTTGCAGTGAGTTATGTAGACTGAACCTAAGTTGATGTATTCCCTTGAATTCCCGTAATCCCGCATTATCGGGATCAGGGAAGCGTCAGCCAATCACGATCCGGCGATATGACGCAGGATCGCGAGTGGACACGACAAATCAGGAGCGTCAGGGTAAACAATGGCGAACCAAGGGCAGATCAATTCGCAGGGGCTGGACGGGCTTGCGAGCGCCGCGCGCAGCGCCGCGAAAAAGGGGCTTCCGCCGGTTCACCTGTGGAATCCGGACTTTTGCGGCGATATCGACATGCGCATCGCCGGCGACGGAACCTGGTTCTACATGGGCACGCCGATCGGCCGGCCGGCGCTCGTCCGCCTGTTCTCCACCATCCTGAAGCGCGAGGGCGACAAGCACTTTCTCGTGACGCCGGTGGAGAAGGTCGGCATTCGCGTCGACGATGCGCCGTTCATGGCGGTGGAGATGCAGCGCGACGGTGCGGGCGAGGCGCAGCGGTTGCATTTCCGCACCAATGTCGACGACTGGGTCGAATGCGACGCCGAGCATGAATTGCGCTTCAAGCAGGCCGACGATGGCGGCCTGATCCCCTATCTGCATGTGCGCCGCGATCTCTGGGCCAAGGTGACGCGGCCGATCTATTACGATCTCGTGGAACTGGGCGAGGAACGCGCCGTCAACGGCCGCGACATGTTCGGGGTCAGTTCGGGCGGGACATTCTTTGCCATGGCGGACGCCGAACAGGCGAGGGACAATTTTTGAGCGATGTTCTGTCCAAAGCCGCGGGCGGCGGCGACGAGGGAGGCGGCGCCGAACGCGGCGATTGTCTCGCACGCGTGACGATTTCGTCGGACGAGTTTTTCAAACGTGCGCATGAATTGTTTTCCTTCGACGTGCCGCCGGGGCTGACCGATCCGAACATCATTCCGCCGACCGACGACGAAGGCATGCGCAGCGTGTTGCAGATCATCGCCCGCGAAAGGCCGATCCGGCCCGCCGCCGTGCTGGTGCCGATCGTCGAGCGCGAGGAACCGATGGTGCTGCTGACGCAGCGCGCGACGCATCTGAACGACCATGCCGGGCAGGTGGCGTTTCCCGGCGGCAAGATCGATGCGACCGACGCCTCGCCGAGGGATGCGGCGCTGCGCGAGGCGGAGGAGGAAATCGGCCTCGACCGCAAATTCGTCGAGCCGGTCGGCTACATGGACCTTTACGGCACGCCGTTCGGCTTTCGCATCCTGCCGGTGGTGGCGCGCGTCGCACCCGGGTTCGAACTGCGCATCAACAAGGGTGAGGTCGCCGACGCCTTCGAGGTGCCGCTGGCGTTCCTGATGAATCCCGCCAATCATTTCCTGAAGACGAGCGCGTTCCGCGACGTCACCCGCAGCTTCTACGAAATGCCTTATGGCGATCGCTATGTCTGGGGCGTGACGGCCGGCATCCTGCGCGTGCTGTATCAGCGGATGTTCGGCGCATGATCCGTCCGGTCCTGACCGAAATCGGCATCTTCCTGATCCCGTTCGCGATCTATGCCGTCTACCTGATCGCCACCCGCGCGCAGGTGCTCGCCCGCACGTCCTGGCCGCTGCCGGTGATAGGCTGGCTGACGGCGCTGGCGCTGCTGCTGATCGTCGGCAGTTTCCTGGTCCTGGCGAACTTCTCCGGCGCGCCGCCGGGCTCGACTTACGTGCCCGCGCATATCGAAAACGGCAGACTGGTGCCGGGGGTCGAAAAATGAGCGAGGGCCCGGCGGTTCGCACCGTCGATGCGCTTGTCGGAGCGGACTGGCTGACGGGAGGCGGCGCGGCCATCGTGCTGGCTCTGCTCGGCACCGAGGGCGAGCAGGCGCGTGTCGTCGGCGGCGCGGTGCGAAACGCGCTGATGGGATTGCCCGTCGGCGAAATCGACATCGCCACCACGGCGTTGCCGGACGAGGTGATTCGCCGCGCCCGCGCGGCCGGCGTCAAATACGCGCCGACCGGCATCGAGCACGGCACGGTGACGCTGATCGTCGAGAGCCACCCTTATGAAGTGACGACGCTGCGCGAGGACGTCGAAACCTATGGCCGGAAGGCGAAGGTGGCGTTCGGGCGCGACTGGGCGCGCGACGCCGAGCGGCGCGATTTCACCGTCAACGCGCTGTCCGCCGACGCCGCGGGCAGGGTGTATGATTATTGCGGCGGGCTCGACGACATCGCCGCGCGGCGCGTGCGCTTCATCGGCGACGCCGGACAGCGGATCGCGGAGGATTATCTTCGCATTCTGCGGTTCTTCCGCATCCACGCGGCCTACGGTTCGGGGCCGATCGACCCCGCCGGACTGAGCGCCTGCATCGGCGGACGGAAGGGGCTTTCGACCTTGTCCGCCGAACGCATCCGCGCGGAAATGCTGAAGCTGCTGGTCGCGCCGGGCGCAGCTGTTGCCTTGCAAGAGATGGGCGACGCAGGATTGCTGACGGATCTGCTCGGCGGCGTCGCTTGGTATGCCGATTTTTCCGCGATGGTCGCGCTGGAGCAGCGGCTTGCGCTCCCGGCCGATCCGATGCGCCGGCTCGCGGCGCTGGCGGTGTGGATCAAGGAAGACGCCGCGCGGCTGAAGCTGCGGCTGCGGCTGGCCAATGCGGAGCATGACCGGCTCGATTCGATGGCGCATCGCTGGTGGCGGCTGACGGCGCTCGACGAGCGACAGGCGAAAATCCGGCTCTACAAGCTCGGAGCTGAGCGCTTTCGTGATCGGGTGATGCTCGCGCGGGTGCGCAGTGGCGGCGAGGACGCTTATTGGGATGAACTACTCGCGCTGCCGCAACGCTGGGCGGTGCCGGTCTTTCCTCTTCGGGCAGCGGATTTCATGGCGCGCGGACTGCAACCCGGTCCCGGCCTCGGCGCGGCGCTTGCGCGTGCGGAGCAGGCGTGGATCGATGCTGATTTTCCGGTGCAGGCGTCCGAGTTGTCGGCCATTGCAGATAGGGCCGCGAGGGTGGATGAATGATCCGTTTCCGAAAGCCGGTTTTCACATTTCGGAAACTGCTCTAGCTTGACCGCCGAATCTTTCCCGCGTCGGGCCTCCAGCCGTTGCCGTTTTTCACTGATATCCTTTCCGGTTTTGCCGACATCTCGCTGGCGCAGGTGGCGCTCGTCGCGGCCGTCGCGCTGTTCGCCTCCGTCGTCGGCGGCGTCGCCGGCTACGGTACCGGCGCGCTGATGCCGCTGGTGCTGGTGCCGATGGTGGGGGCGGAGCCGGTGGTGCCGATCATCGCCATCTCGGCGCTGTTCACCAATACCGGCCGCGTCGCCGCCTTCTTCCGCGCCATCGACCGCCGCCGCGCCGCGATCGTCATTGCAGGCGCGGTCGCCACCTGTATTCTCGGCGCTTATGGCTACACGCGCCTCAGCGGCGTCGGTGCGTCGATCGTTATCGGCTCGATGCTGATCCTGAGCGTGCCGCTGCGCTGGCTGGCGCGACGGCGCGACCTGTCGCTCGGTGATGCGGGCCTGTTGGCGGGCGCGGCCGGATACGGCCTCGTCGTCGGCGGTACCAGCGGATCGGGCGAGATCCTGCTGTCGCTGCTGATGGCGGCGGGGTTGCAGGGGGCTGCGGTGGTGGCGACCGATGCCGCGATCACGATCGTCGTCGGCATCGTCAAGATATCCGTGTTCGGCGTCGTCGGCGTGGTGACGCCGCAGGTGCTGGCGCTCGGGCTTCTGATCGGGGCGATCGCATTCCCCGGCGGATTTCTGGCGAAGGCGCTGCTGGCGCGGATGCCGATCAAGGTCCACACCGCGATGCTGGATGCAGTCATCATTCTCGGCGGCCTCGTCATGATCGCGACGGCGCTGCGGTGACGGTGACCGTCGCGACCGTCGCGCAAGGTCGCGTCGTTCAACGTGACGGCTGCGAACAAATCGTCCCGTGGTGGAGTTTCACCAAGACGGTCCTTGCCGCCGCGGCGCTTGCGCTCGTGCGCGACGGGCGTCTGCATCTCGATGACCGAGTGCAGGGCCGGTCTTTCACGCTGCGCCAATTGCTCCAGCACCGCGCCGGCGTCGCAAATTATGGTGGTCTCGCCGCCTATCATCGCGCGGTCGACAATGACGAGGAGCCGTGGTCTGTACCGGACCTGCTTCGCAAGGCGGATGCCGGCGAACTGCTGTTCGCGCCGGGCGAAGGCTGGGACTATTCGAACATCGGCTATCTGTTCGTGCGGCAGATGATTGAGACCGCCTGCGGCGCTTCGCTGGACGATGCGCTCCAGCGGCTGATCTTTCATCCGCTCGATATTCACGGACCGCGCATCGCGATGACACGCGACGATCTCGCGGCCGTCGCGATGGGTGCGGCGGGCTCATATCATCCGGGATGGGTCTATCACGGCCTGCTGGTCGGACGGCTGGATCACGCCGCGCTGACGCTGGATCGCCTGCTGACGACCGATCTGCTGCCGCGCCATCTGCGGGATGCGATGTGCGCCGCGCATCCGCTCGGTGGACCTCTTCAGGGGCGTCCGTGGCAGACGACCGGATATGGCCTCGGCCTGATGATCGGTACGGGACCGGTGGGGCAGAAGGTGCTGGGCCATACTGGCGGCGGGCCGGGCAGCACGATTGCGGTTTATCGCAATGACGAAAGCGGATGCACGGCGGCGGCCTTTTTGCCGGGCGAAGATACGAATGCCGTGGAGTCTGTGGCGTTCGATGCCGTGCGGCCGATATTTTAAGACGGCCATTCGGACGGTGAACGGATGATGCGATCGCGTTTCCCGGCGACCGCGCTGCGATGACGGCGATCAGGCCTCACAACAAAGAAAAAGGCCCGGAGCGATCCGGGCCTTCGTCATTTATTTCGGCTTGGCCGATCGTTACGGGCAGAACCACATCGGTCCCACCATCACGCAGCCGCGCATCCGCCAGTCGCCGGGGCGGGCACCGTAACGCCGCCAGCCTGGAGGTGCGCTATGATAGCGCCGGCCGGGGGTGTAGCGCGGCGGCGGCGGGCGATGCATATGCGGCGGCGGGCCGCGGCGATGCATCTGAGAAGGCGGCGGACCGCGGCGATGCATGTGCTGCGATTGCGTCTGACCCTTGCGAGCACCCGGCGGCGGACCGCCGTGCTGAATCTGAATCTTGGCTGCGTCGATCGCCGCCGGGGTGCTTTGCACCGGGAATGCGGATGCGGAAGCTCCGCTCGCGCCCAAAACCGCAACGAACGCTGCGGGCAGTAGGTAACGGACAATCTTCATTGCTGCTCCTTTGCCATAATTTTGACAACCGCCGTAACGCCGTTTGGTTCCCCTGCCAAGCAGGGACGGCGCATTGCACCTGCCGCCTTCCGGACCCGCTGCGTTCATGTTTTGTTAAGGCCACCTCACCTCGGGCGGCATCGATGAGAGGATCGAATTGATGTTGCCGCCGGTTTTCAGGCCGAAGATCGTGCCGCGATCGTGCAGCAGGTTGAACTCGACATAGCGGCCGCGGCGGATCAACTGCTCCTCGCGGTCGGCCGGCGTCCATGGCGTCGAGACGTTCCGCCGCACCAGTTCGGGGTAAATCTGCGCGAAGGCGCGGCCGACGTCCTGCGTGAAGGCGAAATCCTTCTCCCAGTCTGCGGAATCATGGTGGTCGTAGAAGATGCCACCGATGCCGCGTGGCTCCTTGCGGTGCGGCAGATAGAAATAGTCGTCGCACCATTGCTTGTATTTGCCGTAGGGCGCGACGGCGGCATGCGCGTCGCAGGCCTGCTTCATGGCCGCGTGAAATGCGACCGCGTCGGCGTCCTCCTGCGAACGCCGGCGGTCCAGCACCGGCGTCAGGTCCGCGCCTCCGCCAAACCAGGCTTTGGTGGTGACCACGAAGCGCGTGTTCATGTGGACGGCCGGGATGTGCGGGCTGCGCATATGAGCAATGAGCGAAATGCCCGACGCCCAGAAGCGCGGGTCCTCCGCCGCTCCCGGCATCTGCGCGCGGAATTCGGGCGCGAACTCGCCATGCACGGTCGAGCAATGCACGCCGACCTTCTCGAACAGCCGCCCGCGCATCATCGACATGACGCCGCCGCCGCCCTTTTTGCCGGTGTGATCGGTGCGGTCCCAGGGTGTTCGCTCGAAGCGGCCCGGCTCGCCAGGATAGAGCGCGGCGGGGGCCTCGCGCTCAAGCGCCTCGAAGCTCGCGCAAATCTCCTCGCGCAGGCTTTCGAACCATGCGCGCGCACGGGTTTTGCGGTCTTCGATATCGGCGGGCAGTGTCATCGGTCGGGTCCTGGCTCGATTCTCGGGTCGATTCCTGTCGCTTGCGGCAATCTCGTTTGCCTCAACGCCTCGCCCAATGCCATGGCGGCGGCCATCGCGACATTGAGCGAGCGCAAACCGGGCTGCATCGGAATCAGCAATCGCGCGTCGCTGGCCTCGGCCACCGCGTCGGGGACGCCGGCGGATTCCCGGCCCAGCAGCAGGATGTCGTCCGGGCGGTAGCTCTGGTCGAGATAGGACCGTCCGGCCTTGGTGGTCAGCAGCAGCAGCCTGGCGCCCGCCGCCCGCCGCCAGACCTCGAAGGCCGCCCAGTCCACATGGCGGATGATTCGCACCTGATCGAGATAATCCATGCCCGAGCGGCGGAAGTGACGGTCGGAAACCGGGAAGCCGGCGGGCTCGATGATATGGGCCTCGACCGCCAGGCATGCGCAGAGCCGGAGAATCGTGCCGGTGTTTTGCGGAATGTCCGGCTGGAACAGAGCTATGCGCATGGCGGTTCGGACGCTGTTTTCCAGATCATGTTCTGACGGAAAAGCTGCACTGCGCAAGGATTTGCGGTCCCCGGTCAGGGCGATGCAAGCGCGCACTTGCGCTGGTGCGGCAAGGGTGTCAATAGAACCGTTCTGAATGGCACTGTTTCGCCTTTTTTGGCGGACGCCGTTGGTTGGACTTGCGGCCGCGCAGGCGCGGCGCTGGCAGGCCACCCCTTGCGCTCGATTTGCGGCGCGGTCGGGGATGGATCGCCGGCGAAGAGGGGAAAGGGTTTGGGATCGTGACGACGACGGCTTCGGCGCATGGCACGCGCCGCGATTTTCTCTACGTCGCAACCGGCGCGGTGGCCGCAGCGGGAGCCGCGGCGGCGGTCTGGCCGCTCATTTCGCAGATGAATCCGGATGCTTCGACGATCGCGGCGGGCGCGCCGATCGAGGTCGATCTCGCCCCCATCGCCGACGGCGCGATGATCAAGGTTTTCTGGCGCGGCAAGCCGATTTTCGTGCGCCATCGCACCGAGAAGGAAATCAAGGAGGCGCAGGACGTGCAACTGTCCGAACTGCGCGATCCGCAACCCGACTCGGCCCGCATCAAGGAAGGCCACGCCCCGTGGCTGATCGTTTACGGCAACTGCACCCATCTCGGCTGCATCCCGCTCGGCAATCAGGGCCCGTATGGCGGCTGGTTCTGCCCGTGCCACGGTTCGGTGTTCGACACCTCGGGCCGTATCCGTCAGGGACCCGCGCCGACCAACCTTCCGATCCCGCCTTACGCTTTCGTCTCCGATACCAAGATCAAAATCGGCTGACGCCGACCTTCGCGCACGTCGAACGATCTTCTTCTCTTAAGGTTGCATCATGAGCGGACCCTCCACCTTCCAGCCGCAAAACCCCGTCCTGAAATGGTTCGAGCGGCGTCTGCCCATCATGGGCCTCGTGCATTCGTCCTTCGTGGCCTACCCGACGCCGCGAAACCTGAACTACTGGTGGACGTTCGGCGGCATCCTGTCGTTCATGCTCGCCGCCCAGATCGTCACCGGCATCATCTTGGTGATGCATTACACGCCGCACGCGACGCTGGCCTTCTCCTCGATCGAACACATCATGCGCGATGTGAATTACGGCTGGCTGATCCGCTATCTGCACGCCAACGGCGCGTCGATGTTCTTCATCGCCGTCTACATCCACATCTTCCGCGGCATGTATTACGGCTCCTACAAGGAGCCGCGTGAGGTGCTGTGGATTCTCGGCGTCATCATCTATCTGCTGATGATGGCGACCGGCTTCATGGGCTACGTGCTGCCGTGGGGCCAGATGAGCTTCTGGGGCGCCACCGTCATCACCAATCTGTTCTCCGCCTTCCCGCTCATCGGCGATCCGATCGTCACCTTCCTGTGGGGCGGCTATTCGGTGGACAATCCGACGCTGAACCGCTTCTTCTCGCTGCATTATCTGCTGCCGTTCATGATCCTCGGCGTGGTCGTGCTGCACGTCTGGGCGCTGCATGTGGCGGGGCAGGGCAATCCGGCCGGCGTCGAGCCGAAGACCGAGAAGGACACGGTGCCGTTCACGCCTTACGCGACCATCAAGGACGCGTTCGGCATGGTCTGCTTCATGCTCGTCTATGCCTGGTTCGTGTTCTACACGCCGAACTATCTCGGTCACGCCGACAACTACATTCCCGCCAATCCGGGCGTGACCCCCGCGCACATCGTGCCGGAATGGTACTATCTGCCGTTCTACGCGATCCTGCGCGCGATCCCGAACAAGCTCGGCGGCGTGCTGGCGATGTTCGGCGCGATTGCGGTCCTTGCCTTCCTGCCGTGGCTGGACAACGCCAAGACCCGCTCGGGCCGTTATCGTCCGCTGTTCAAGCAGTTCTTCTGGATTTTCGTCGCGGTCTGCCTGATCCTCGGCTGGCTCGGCGCGAAGCCTGCGGAAGGCGCTTACGTCATCGTCGCGCGCATCCTGACGTTCTACTATTTCGCGCACTTCATCATCATCCTGCCGCTGCTCAACCGGATCGAGAAGCCGCGGCCGGTGCCGAACTCGATCGCCGACGACGTGCTGGCGAAGACCGGCTCGCGCAGGCAGCCGATGGTGTCGACGGCGATCGCGGTCGTCGCCGTGGCCGGCGCGCTGCTGCTGGCGAGCGCCCAGCCGTCGAGCGCCGCCGACGATCACGGCGCGCCGCAGCCGCCGCGCCAGAAGTGGTCGTTCGCGGGTCCGTTCGGCAAGTTCGACCGTGGCCAGCTTCAGCGCGGCTTCAAGGTTTACAAGGAAGTCTGCGCCTCCTGCCACAGCCTGCACTATGTTGCCTTCCGCAATCTCGCCGAGCCCGGCGGGCCGGGTTATTCGGCTGCGCAGGCCAGCGCCGTCGCCGCCGAATACAAGATCCAGGACGGCCCGAACGACGCGGGCGAGATGTTCGAGCGTCCGGGTCGTGCCGCGGATCGTTTCCCGTCGCCGTTCCCGAACGAGCAGGCGGCGCGCGCGGCCAATGGTGGCGCCTTCCCGCCGGACCTGTCGCTGATCGCGAAGGCGCGCACCTATGAGCGCGGCTTCCCCTGGTTCATCTTCGACATTTTCACCCAGTTCCAGGAGCAGGGGCCGGACTATCTTGTCGCATTGCTGACCGGTTACGAGGATGCGCCTGCGGGCTTCCCGCTGCCGGCCGGCTCGAACTACAACAAGTACTTCCCCGGTCATGCGATCGGCATGCCGAAGCCGCTCAACGCCGATCAGGTCACTTATGAGGATGGCACGCCGCAGACGGTCGAGCAGTATTCCAAGGACGTGACCGCGTTCCTGATGTGGACGGCGGAGCCACATGGAAGCGCGCAAGCGGATCGGCATCCAGGTCTTCATCTTCCTGATTCTGCTGTCGAGCCTGCTCTACTTCACCAAGAAGAAGGTCTGGGCCTCGGCGCACTGATCGCGGCCAGAGTCTGGTTCAACTCGCGTTGAATCAGACTGACCGATCGGCGCTGATCGCTTTCGCGATCAGCGCGACGATTTCCTGCTCCACATCGTTGCGTGCCGCGTCGCCTTGCTCGATCAGCAGCGCCGCGCGTTCTGACGCAGCGGAGAGCAGGGCGGCAAGGATCGGCATATCCCGACCTGTCGCAGCGGCCAGTCCGTCGCGCAGCGTCCGCGTTCCGCGCTCATCGTCCAGCCTTGCCATGTCGGAAGGACCCAGCACCGCGGGTGCTTCCAGCAGCAACAGGCGCGCCCGGCCAGGAATGGCCATCGCATCGAGATAAGCGGACATGCCGACGGCAAGCGCCGAGCCGGCGTCGGGTGAGCGCGCGGCCGCGACGTCGATCGCGGAGGCGGCATCGCTCATTTCCTGGGCGATCACGGCGCGGAACAGCGCACGCTTGTCGGGAAAATGATAGTAGAGCGCACCGCGGGTGATGCCCGCTGCGCTGACGATTTCGGGCGTCGATGTTGGCCCGTAGCCCCGCTCCATGAAGGCCGCGCGGGCTGCCTTCAGCAGCGTCAGGCGGGTTTCCTCCGTTTGCTCCCGGTTTGATCGCCGTTTTTTGTCTTGCATACATGCAGCCTGTATGTTTCTGTATAGATACAAGCAGATTGTATGTTTGTGTTTCGGAAGTCAAACAATTCGCAAGTTCGACAAGTCCGACAAGTCCGACAAGTCAAACATGGCGAGGAGGGACGATGAAAGCCACCAGCTATTATCCCGTCATCATGACCGGCGACGTGGCCGGGACGGCGGCGTTCTATCAGAGGCACTTTCGCTTCCGGCCGCTGTTCACGAGTGACTGGTATGTGCATCTGCAAGCGGCAGATGATCCTTCGATCAATCTTGCCGTGCTGGACTGCAAGCATGAAACCATCCCGCCAGGCCAGCGCGGAAAGGTGTCGTCCTTCATCCTGAATTTCGAGGTGGAGGACCCGGACGGCATTCACGATGCCTGCCAGGCAGCGGGCCTGCCGATCCTGCTGCCGCTGCGTGACGAGGCGTTCGGACAGCGCCATTTCATCACGGCCGATCCGAACGGCGTGATGATCGATGTCATCAAGCCGATCCCGCCGACGCCGGAGTTCGCTGCGCAATATGCAAGCGATGCCCTGCCGCCGAGCGGCTGACAATCTGACGCAAGTGCGAGACGATTGCGCAGGCCCGCACTTGCGGTCATTGTCCCCGCGCCGCTCCCGTCCCGAGCGGCTGCTGAAGGAGATTTTGCATGGGTACCCACATCACATTCGCTCGCCCCGACGGCAAGGAAGCCGGCGGCTATCTCGCCAACGCCCAGCGCGGCAACGCGCCCGGCGTCATCGTGATTCAGGAATGGTGGGGCCTGTCGGAAAACATCAAGGGGCTGACCGACCGCTTCGCGCTGGCCGGCTTCGATGCGCTTGCGCCCGATCTCTATAACGGCGTCGTAGTGCCGTATCACGATACCGACGAGGCCGGGAAGCAGATGAACTCGCTCGACTTCATGGATGCGACGACGCAGACTGTGCGCGGCGCGGTGCAATACCTGTCGCGCAACGGCGCGAAGGTCGGGCTCACCGGCTTCTGCCTCGGCGGCGCGGTGACGATCATCGGCGCGGTCAAGATCCCGGAACTGGCGGCTGCCGTCGCCTTCTACGGTATTCCGCCGGAGCAGGTGGCGAAGGCCGCGGATATTCGCGTGCCGCTGCAAGGCCATTTCGCCAACAAGGACACCTGGTGCACGCCGCAAGCCGTCGACACCTTCGAGCAGGCCGCGAAGGCGGCCGGCAAGGGCGTCGAGTTCTTCCGCTATGACGCCGACCACGCCTTCGTCAACGAACAGCGCGCGGCAGTGCATGACCGCGAGGCGGCGGAGCTGGCCTGGGACCGTGCCACCACCTTCTTCAAGAAGCATCTCGGATAAACAAGGACAGGCTGGCCGGCCTCGCCGCGCGCTCTTGACGGCGAGGCCGGGCCATGGTGATTTCGGCCTCATGAGCACTGCGATCCGCCAGCTTCGCCTGTGGTGGCCCACCTCCTGAAAAGGTGGCCGACGCTTGTGCTTCAAAGATCGTCAGGGCCGCCACGCAAGGCGGCCTTTTTGTGTGTCCTGTGTGGCGTTCCTCCAGTAACTCTCCTAAGAGGAACGCATGAACAGGACCGTTTTTTCCTTACCCTCCGTCCGGGACCATGTCACCGCCAGCGGGCTCGTGGTTGCGCGGACGACGGAAAGCTTTTCCGGCGGCGCGCGCCTCGATGAACTGATCGAGCTGCTCGATCGCCGGCGCGGCGTGGTGCTGTCCTCCGGCACCACGGTGCCGGGCCGCTACGAGAGCTTCGACCTCGGCTTCTCCGATCCGCCGCTGCGGCTGGAGGCCACCGGCTTCAACTTCCTCATTGATGCTCTGAACGCGCGCGGAAACGTGCTGGTCGCGTTCTTCGCCGACGTTTTGAACGATCCCGACATCGTCATCACCGCGCGTTCGCAGACGCGGCTTGAGGGGCATATCATCCGCGGCGAGGCGCCGGCGGATGAGGAGCAGCGCACGCGCCGCGCCTCGATCATGTCGCTGGTGAGGGCGATGATCGCAGCGATGGCCGATGCCGAGGAGCCGCTGCTCGGGCTCTACGGCGCGTTCGGCTACGATCTGGTGTTTCAGGTCGAGGATCTGGTGCAGAAGCGCGCGCGAGAAGCCGATCAGCGCGACATCGTTCTGTATATTCCGGATCAGTTGCTGGCCTATGACCGCGCCACCGGCCGCGGCGTGACGATCAGCTACGACTTCGCCTGGAAGGGCCAATCGACGAACGGCCTTTCGCGTGAAACGCCCGACAGCCTCTACATTCACACCGGCCGTCAGGGCTTTGCCGATCACGCGCCCGGCGTCTATCAGGCGACGGTGCAGAAGGCGCGCGAGGCTTTTGCACGCGGCGATCTGTTTGAAGCTGTGCCGGGCCAGTTGTTCGGCGAGCCCTGCGAGCGCTCGCCGGCGGAAGTGTTTCAGCGCCTGTGCAAGATCAACCCGTCGCCCTATGGCGGTCTCGTCAATCTCGGCGACGGCGAATTCCTCGTCTCGGCCTCGCCGGAAATGTTCGTGCGCTCGGACGGTCGCCGCATCGAGACCTGCCCGATCTCCGGCACGATCGCGCGCGGCGCGGATGCGATCGGCGACGCCGAGCAGATTCGCGAATTGCTGAACTCGGAGAAGGACGAGTTCGAGCTGAACATGTGCACCGACGTCGATCGCAACGACAAGGCGCGCATCTGCGTGCCCGGCTCGATCAAGGTGCTGGCGCGGCGGCAGATCGAGACTTATTCGAAACTGTTTCACACCGTCGATCATGTCGAGGGCATGCTGCGGCCCGGCTTCGACGCGCTCGATGCGTTTCTCACCCACGCATGGGCCGTCACCGTTACCGGTGCGCCAAAACTCTGGGCGATGCAGTTCGTCGAGGACAATGAGCGCTCGTCGCGTCGCTGGTATGCCGGCGCGTTCGGCTTCGTCGGTTTCGACGGCAGCCTCAACACCGGCCTGACGATCCGCACCATCCGCATGAAGGACGGCCTCGCCGAAGTGCGCGTCGGCGCGACCTGCCTGTTCGATTCCGATCCGGTGCTGGAAGACAAGGAATGCCAGATCAAGGCTGCGGCGCTGTTTCAGGCGCTGCGCGGCGATCCGCCGAAAAAGCTCTCCGACTTCCAGCCGGACGCGACCGGCTCCGGCAAGAAGGTGCTGCTGATCGATCACGAGGACAGTTTCGTGCATATGCTGGCGGATTATTTCCGGCAGGCCGGCGCGAGCGTCAGCGTCACGCGGCACAATCATGCGCTCGAAAAGCTGGAAAGCGAGAATTACGACCTGCTGGTCCTGTCGCCTGGACCCGGCCGCCCTGAGGATTTTGCGATCAGCAAGACGCTGGATGCGGCGCTCGCGAAGAAGATGCCGGTGTTCGGCGTCTGTCTCGGCGTGCAGGCGATCGGCGAATATTTCGGCGGCACGCTGAACCAGCTCGCGCAGCCGGCACATGGCCGTCCGTCGCGCGTGCAGGTGCGGGGCGGGAGCCTGCTCAACAATCTGCCGAACGAGATCGTCATCGGCCGCTATCACTCGCTGCATGTGGCGCGGGATTCGATGCCGGAGGTACTGAACATCACCGCCACCACCGAGGACGGCGTGGTCATGGCGCTGGAGCACAAATCGCTGCCCGTGGGCGGTGTGCAGTTCCACCCCGAGTCACTGATGTCGCTCGGCGGCGATGTCGGCCTGCGCATCATCGAGAATGCCTTCCGGCTGGGGCAGAGGAATTGAAGATGTCCAGCAGGGCCGTCGCATGAACGATATCAAGCCGATCGGTTTTATACGCGGTTGTCGTAAGGAGCCCGTCGACGACAATTGGGGCGCGGTCGAAGCCGACATCGTGCTCGACGCCGCGCAGTTCGGCCCCGAGTCGACGGCCGGCCTCGCCGATTTCAGCCACCTCACGGTCGTCTATCGCTTTCATCTCGTGCCGGACGCTGAAATCAGCAGCGGCGCGCGCCATCCGCGTGGCCGCACCGACTGGCCGAAGGTCGGCATCTTCGCTCAGCGCGGCAAGGGGCGGCCGAACCGCATCGGCGTGACGACTTGCGAGATCGTCGCGGTCGATGGCCTGACGGTGCGCGTGCGCGGGCTTGACGCGATCGACGGCACGCCCGTCCTCGACATCAAGCCGCATATGTCCGGCTTCGCGCCGCGTGGCGCGCTGCGCGAGCCGGCCTGGGTCAGTGAAATTATGAAAGATTATTGGTGAGACACTCGGGATGAATTTCGAAGACGATCTGAAATCCGCGATCCGCTCGATTCCCGATTATCCGAAGCCGGGGATCATGTTCCGCGATATCACGACGCTGCTCGGCGACGCGCGGGCGTTCCGCCGCGCGGTCGATCAACTGGTGCATCCCTGGGCTGGGTCGAAGGTCGACAAGGTCGCGGGCATCGAGGCGCGCGGCTTCATCCTTGGTGGCGCTGTCGCGCATCAGGTGTCGGCCGGCTTCGTTCCGATCCGGAAAAAGGGCAAGCTTCCGCACACCACCGTGCGCATCGCCTATTCGCTGGAATACGGCGTCGACGAGATGGAGATGCATGAGGATGCGGTGAAGAAGGGCGAACGCGTGATCCTGGTCGACGATCTGATCGCGACTGGCGGCACGGCGGAAGGCGCGGTGAAGCCCCTGCGGCAGATGGGCGCGGATGTCGTCGCCGCCTGCTTCGTCATCGACCTGCCGGAGCTTGGCGGCGCGGACAAGCTGCGCAAGATGGATGTGCCGGTGCGAACGCTGATGGCGTTCGACGGGCATTAAACCCGGCAGTTCAACTACAGCCGATGCTGTTCGATCCGTGCGCCGAGGTCGCGAAACAAGGCGTAGCCATTTCTGATCCACTGAAATAGTTCGCTGCTCGGGTCGCCTGACGTCTTCAGAAAATTCGTGAACGAGAAATTGTCGCGCTCGATATAGGTTTTGAGAAACGGCGGCAGGATCGCGATGTTGAGCATCCTTGTCCGCGCGATCCATTCCGGAATCTCGCCGAACAGAATCTGCTCGTTGTTGATCGGCACCAGAGCGGTGTTGGCGAAGCGCTCCTGCAACATCAACCAGGCGCGGTGCGAGGTGCGATCGCGATCCGGGGTAAAGAGGATCACCGGCCGCACGCCGCGACGCTCCGCTTCTTTGGCGAAGCCGATTTCCCAGGCCATCTTGAAGAAGCCGTCGAAGGCGTGGAAGCCGAGATCGATCACCTTCGGCACGCCGTCATGGACGATGAGATTGTCCATGAGTTGCATCTGCCCGAATGTGTCGTCGATGCTCGCCGTTTCCGTGAGCCGCGGCAGAAAATCGACCAGCGACGGTTCGTTGAGATTGATGTCGTAGGCTGCCACGCGCTTGGTCTCCAGCGCGAGATATTCGGTCAGGAGCCGCGCGACCAGCGTCTTGCCGACACGCGGTCGAGGCGAACAGACGATGTAAACCGGGGTCACAGGCATCAGGTTGGATCGCTCCAACCCTTACATTTTGGTTTGAGCATGATCTGATCCGAAAACCGGTTCCCACTTTTCGGGATCATGCTCTATTCGGTCTTGGTCGGCTTGTCGCCCTTGTCCTTGCCGACGATGTCCGTCAGCTTGATACGATCGAACTCGCCCCAGACATTGCCGAGCCAGTGGCGGACATAGCCGCGCAGCACGAACGAATAGTTCGCCGCCTCGTCGCGCGGGCCCTTGTTGGCGACGAACTTCAGGAACGGAACCGAGGCGACCTCGACCTGCTCATAGGCCATCTCGTTGAGCTTCGGAATCGTGATCTCGGTGGCGTCCTTGATCTTGCGGAAATACGAATTGTAGGTCGCCTGATCCCACTCGAAGAAGCTCGTATTGTTGATGAAGTTCTTCACCAGGAAATACTTCGCCCCGGACATGAAATTCGCCGTTTCCGCGATCTCGTCCAGCGAGGCGATCGAGGGGCCGAGAATGTGGAACACCGCGAAGGTGATCTGCCCGGAGCGGGCCGCATCGAGAAAGCCGATGTCGCGCAGCGACGCCAGCGTCGGCGACAGCAAACCTGCGCGCACGTCGATGACGGTGACGCTGGCCTCGGCCGTGTTGAGCGTGTCGAAAATCTTCATCTGATCGGATGTGGAGGTCACATCGACGATCTCGGTGATGGAAGGGTGGAAACGCTTCAGCGTTCCGCGCGGCGCTTCGGTGTCGAAGGCGCGCGCCGGGATGTTGTTGGCGCTGAAATAATCCAGCACCGTCCGCGATACTGTCGTCTTGCCGACGCCGCCCTTGTCTGCGCCGACGACGATGACTGCTGGCTTCGCCATGATGCCCCTTTGATCCGGCTTTCGAGACAACGCATATGCCGGATTTTGTCCGCAAAGTCTTCAGGCATCGGACTTTCGCAGAAAAATTCGGGAATTCAACGTGTTAGAGCATGGTGCGGCGACTCGGACGGCTTATGGTAAATGCGCGGCGCGCTGTTAGGCCGATAGGCGAATCTCTCAGCGACCGGGGGGAGGCCCGAGCGGAAACGGCAGTTTGGGCAGCGGGCCCCACGGGCCGCGGCGCGGTTCTTCGCCGCTCGGTGCCGGGCCGTTGCCTGTGGGCGTATCCTGTGGCCCGGCGATCGCGCCGTCCATGTCTTCAGGCCGCACAATCCGCCCGATGTCGTGGCCGCCGGCGAATGTCACCAGCGCGCGGACGCGGGCGTCGACCGACGGATGCGTCGCGAACAGATCCACGAAACCTTCGCGCGGATTGTCGATGCACATTTCCATGATGGCGGAGGTCGCGCCGTTCAGTTCGCCCCGGTTCTCGATCTTGCGCAGCGCCGAGATCATCGCGTCCGGGTTCTTGGTCAGTTCCACCGAGCCGGCGTCGGCGAGAAATTCGCGCGAGCGCGACAGCGCGAACCGCACCACCAGCGACAGGAACCAGGCGACCGCGATCAGCACCACGGCGATCAGGATGGCCATGCCCGCGCCGCCGCCTTTCTTGTTGCCACTGCTGGAAGACGAGGAGGAGCGGCTGCTGCTCCATCCGGAACTGGAGCGCGTTCCGGAATTGAACATCATCCGGAAGAACATTTCGCCGACGAAGCCGACGACGCCGGCGATGATGACGGCGATCACCATCATCTGCACGTCGCCGTTGCGAATGTGCGTCAGCTCGTGCGCGAGCACAGCTTCAAGTTCCTGATCGTTCAGGTTCTTGAGCAGGCCGGACGTCACCGTCACCGAATATTGCCGCTGGTTCAGCCCGCTGGCGAAGGCGTTCAGCGCGTCGGTGTCCATGATCTTCAGCTTCGGCATCGGAATGCCGCGCGAGATGCAGAGATTTTCGAGCAGGTTGTAGAGCCGGGGCTGCTCCTTACGCGTCACCTCGTGTCCGCCGGTGACCGCATCGATGATGGTCTGGTTGAAGAAATAGGCGATGACGATCCAGGCGAGAGCGATGATCGTCGCCACCGGCATGGCGCGGACGAGATCCGCCCACGCCGCGCGCAGATAATAGTCGACCGGGCGATCCGGATTGAGAAACACCTCAAAAAAGATCGAGCCGGCGAAGACGATCACATAGATCAGCAGGAACAGGCCGAACAGCAGCAGCACCGAGCGCGTCTTGTTCGATGCGATGTGGGTGTAGAGCCCGTATGCGGCCATGGCTTCCGCGCTTCGATCGGGGAAATCAGAACTTTACGTTCGGCGCCTGATCGAGCTGCGGCCGCGCGTCGCCGAGATCGAAGAACTCCTTGCGGCGGAAGCCGAGCGAGCCCGCGAACAGCGCCGCCGGAAGCTGCTCGATGCCGGTGTTGTACTCCTGCACGGCGTTGTTGAAGAAGCGGCGGGCGGCGGCGAGCTTGTTCTCGATGTCGGACAGTTCCGTCTGCAACTGCTGGAAATTGGCGTTGGCCTTGAGGTCCGGATACGCCTCCGACAGCGCCAGCAGTCCGCGCAGCGCGGTGGTCAACTGGCCCTCGGCGGCCGACACCTGCGCCGGCCCCTGCGCGGTCAGCGCCAGGTTGCGCGCCTTGATGACGTCTTCCAGCGTGCTCTTTTCATGCGTCGCGTAGCCTTTCACCGTCTCGACCAGGTTCGGGATCAGATCGTGACGCTGCTTCAACTGCACGTCGATGTCGGCGAATGACTGGTCGACCCGCTGCCGCATGGCGACGAGGCGGTTGTAGACACTGAAAACCCAGAACGCGATGGCGACGAGAACACCGAGGACGATCCAGCCGGTCGACATGAAATTTGGCTCCTGATGGGACGGCGAAGACGCCACCGTAAACGATATTCGCGCAGCGCGGGAGATGAAGTTCCCCGATATTGGTCCTCGCAAACTGGATTTGGTTCAGCCTGAGCGGGCCATGAACGGCGAAATCCTGGCGGCTTATCTTCAGCGATCCTGACGGGCCGGGTTCATTTTGTTTCAGCATGATCTGGTCCGATAATCGGTGCCAGCTTTTCGGGATCATGCGCGACGCTATCGCCCCAGCGCCAGCGGCGGGCGTCTGCGTACGCCGCTCGGTCGCGGCGCGGGATCGTGGCCGCGACGACGCCCGTCTGCGTGCACAGCTTGGCCGTGATGGCGACCTTGGTTTGCAGCGGCCGCGCCAGAATTCGCGCGTGCCGCGCGGGCGCGGGATGGCGAGACAGCGCGACATAGGAAAACTTCTCGTCCTCGAACGGCAGCTCGGCGTCCTTGACGATCCTGTGGTCGCGCGAGCGCGACAGCCTTTGCGCGAAATGACACCAGTCCGGCGGCGCGAGCGGGCAGGGTTTGTCGTGCGGGCAGGGGGCGAGCACATGCGCGCCCTGCGCGATCAGGCGGCCGCGCAGATCGAGGATGCGCTGATATCCGGCCGGCGTGCCGGGTTCGATCACCAGCAGCGTGTCGCGGGCTTTCTCCCACAACAGATCGGCGAGCGCATCGCGTTCGCGTTCCCCGATCTCGCCGATCATGTAGCTGGCGAGCACGAGGTCGGCGGGCGCGGCGTTGGCCAGCAGGCGCGCGGCGTCGCCGCTGCGATGCCCGGCTCTCGCCAGCCGCTCGTGACCTTCGGCGAGGCGCGTCGCCAGATTGAGCAGCGCCGCATTGGCGTCGAGCAGCACGAAGTCGTCGATCGATGCGAACGCTTCCGTCACAGCCCATGTCGCCGTGCCAGGGCCTGCGCCGACATCGAGCAGCGCGTGCGGCATGAAATCGGGACGCGCTTCGCGCAGCGCCTCCAGCGCGGCCGAGACGGCGGCGTAGGTCGCCGGCATCCGCACCAGCGCATAGGCCAGCGCGTCGGCGATATCGGCGATCGGCTTCGACGTGCCGCCGCCGCGATAGGTGTCGGAGATCGTGCGGGCGCGCAGAGTGAGATCGCGGCGCGACAAACCCTCGCTCAGGCGGGCGATGGCTGCATCGAGGGCCGGCGGAAGCTCGAACGCCATACCTCACCGCCACAGTTTGAATGAAAGGGCCTGAATGAAGGAGCCCGAATGAAGCTGGCGCTTGCGCCACCCACATTCTTGCGATCAGGCTTCCGCTGTCAGGCGACCGCCGAATCCCGGATTTGCACCGCGCCTTCGAGATCGACCGAGACGAGTTGCGAGACGCCGCGCTCTGCCATCGTCACCCCGTACAGCCGGCTCATCCGCGCCATCGTGATCGGATTGTGCGTGATGATGATGAAGCGGGTTTCGGTCGACTTCGTCATCTCGTCGAGCAGGTTGCAGAACCGTTCGACGTTGTGGTCGTCGAGCGGCGCGTCCACTTCGTCCAGCACGCAGATCGGCGACGGGTTGGTGAGGAACACCGCGAAGATCAGCGCCATCGCCGTCAGCGCCTGTTCGCCGCCCGACAGAAGCGACAGCGTCTGCGGTTTTTTGCCCGGTGGTTTTGCGACGATTTCAAGCCCAGCCTCCAGCGGATCGTCGCTTTCGATCAGCCGAAGCTCGGCCTCGCCGCCGCCGAACAGCTCCGTGAACAGCCGCTTGAAGTGACCGTTGACGGTCTCGAACGAGGCCAAGAGCCGCTCGCGCGCTTCCTTGTTCAGGCTGCCGATGCCCTGCCGCAGGCGCTTGATCGCCTCGACCAGATCGTCGCGCTCGGTGGTCAGCGTCGTGTGCGAGGCCTCGACCTCGTGCAGTTCTTCCTCGGCGCGAAGGTTGACCGCGCCGAGCCGTTCGCGGTCCCGCCGCAGCTTGTCGAGATCGGCTTCGACCTTGTCCATCGGCGGCAGCTCGTCGCCCGACTGAATTTCCGCGAGCGGCGCGACCGCTGCCGGCTCGACCTCCAGCACGTCGTGAATCTCGCGTTCGAGATCCTGCAAGCGGCGCTTGGTGCCCTCCATCCGCTCCTCGGCGCGGGCCGTCGCCTCGCGCGCGGAAGACAGCGCCTCCAGCGACGCACGCGCGGCGCGGTCGGCTTCGGCCATCTGGTTTTCGGCCTCGGCGAGCTTGTCGGCGGCCTCGCGGCGCGCGGCCTCCGCCGTCTCGATTTCCGAGATCAGTGCGCGGCGCTTGGCGGCGAACACGGCCGGCGCGTCTTCGAGTTCGGTGCGCTCGGTGCGCGCCTCGGTCACGCGCGCCTCGATGGTGGCGATCTGCGAGGCCGCGCCGTCCTTGCGCGACTGCCATTCGGTCCGCTCGGCCTTGATCGCGTGCAGGCGGCGGTCGGCCAGTTCGGCCTCGCGCGCCAGAGCTTGCGCCTCGGCGCGAACCTGCGCCGCATGCGTCCGCCGCGCGGTGATGTCCTCGCGCACGGCCGCAAGCTTTGCCTCGTTCTCGTCGCTCGCCGGCAATTCCGCCATCGCCGCCACGGCGGCTTCGAGCGCGGTGTTGGCTTCGGTGCGATCGTTGGTCAGCCGCGCGCTCGCTTCCGCCAGCGCCGATCGGCGCGCCGCATGGCGGTTGATCTCGCGCTCGGTGTCGGCGTGGCGGTCGCGCGCCTTGTCGGCCTCGCGCTGGGCGTTGCGCCAGGCTTCGCGGGCGGCCGTTTCGGCTGCGGCGGCGGCCTTGAGATTGACCTCGGCGGTTTCAAGCTCCTGCCGGCGCGCCGCGGCGTCGACCTTCGCGCCTTCCAGCTCGGTTTCGATATCGGCGAGACGCGCCCGCTCGGCGAGGCGGCGGGCCGCGCCGGTCGGCGCGTGGGCAGCCGCGACGAAACCGTCCCAGCGCCACAGATCGCCCTCCGACGACACCAGCCGCTGGCCGGTCTTCAACTGGCCGGCGAGCGCCGCGCCGGTCTCGCGGCTGACCACGCCGATCTGGCGCAGCCGGCGATGCAATTCGGGCGGCGCTTCGACATGGTCCGCGAGCGATTCGCGCCCTCGGGCAGCGCCGGGTCCACTTGGCCCTCGCCGGCGACCGACCAGCGCATTGGTGCGGAGGGATCGACCGGCGCATCGAGATCGTCGCCGAGGGCTGCGCCCAACGCCTTCTCGTAACCCTTTGCGACGCGCACGCCGTCGATGATCGGCGGCCACAGATTCTTCGTCTCGCCGTTGACGATCTTGGAGATCGTGCGGGCTTCCGTCTCCAGCCGCTGCACGCGGCGGTCGGCGTCCGTCAGCGGCGCGCGGCTGGCTTCGAGCGTTGCCCGCGCGGAAACATGCGCCGCCTCGGATGCGCGGGTCGCGGCTTCCGCATCCGTCAGCGATTGCTGTGCGGCTTCGCGCGCGGTCTGCAACGCGGCGAGGTCGCCAAGCCCGCCGGTGGCCTGCGTCAGGCGCGCGGTCTCGGCCTCGACATTGGCGATTTCCTGATCGAGCCGCGCGACGCGGCTGCGATGCGTGCGCACATTGCCTTCGAGCGAATTGCGCTGTGCGGTCAATGCGGCCAGCGCCGTCGTCAGTTCGGAGAACACCTTCTCCGCTTCGGCCAGCGTCGCCTCGGCCTCAGTGACGCGCGTATCCGCGCCGCTGCGAAGCTCTACCTTTGCCTTGATTTCTTCGCGTAGGGCCACATCCTCGGCGTCGAGCCGCGTCAGCGCCACATCGGCGTCGGATGACAGCCGCTGCTCGCGCTCGCTGTCGGCGGCGAATTGCGACAGCCGCCGGTCGAGTTCGCCCATCCGCTCGCGCGCACGCGCTTCCTCGCGGTCGAGCGTTTCGCGCGCATTGGTGAGACGCTGAAGGCCGGCGGCGGCGCTGGCCTCGTTCTCGCGCAGGCCCGGAAGGTCGGCGGCGCGCAGCGCCTGAAGCCGCGCGGTCTCGGCCTGTTCGCGTGTGCGCTCGGCCAATTCGCGCACCGACAGATCATGCACCTGGCCCGCATCCGCAACATCCGTATGCGCCGCGAGCCAGCGCAGATGGAACAGCATCGCCTCGGCCTTGCGGACCTTGCCCGCGACGTCGCGATAGCGGATCGCCTGCCGCGCCTGCCGCTTCAGCCCGTCGATCTGGCCGGAGAGTTGGCCGATCACATCCTCGGCGCGGGTGAGATTGGTTTCGGCGGCCTTCAGCCGCAATTCGGCTTCGTGACGGCGCGCATGCAGGCCGGCGACGCCGGCGGCGTCTTCCAGCACACGGCGGCGCTGCTCGGGTTTCGCCTGGATGATCTCGCCGATGCGGCCCTGATGGACGAGCGCGGGCGAACGCGCGCCGGTGGCGGCGTCCGCGAACATGATCTGCACGTCGCGCGCGCGCACCTCGCGGCCGTTGATGCGATAGGCGGAGCCGGCCTCGCGCTCGATTCGGCGGGAAATCTCCAGATAGTCTTCGTCGTTTACAGCGGCCGGCGCGGTGCGCTCGCGATTGTCGATCGACATCGAGACTTCGGCGTGATTGCGCGAGGGGCGATTGCCCGAGCCCGCGAAGATCACCGAATCCATGTCTGCGGCGCGCAGCGATTTGTGCGAGGTCTCGCCCATCACCCAGCGCAAGGCTTCGACGAGGTTCGACTTGCCGCACCCGTTCGGTCCGACGACGCCGGTCAAGCCCGGCTCGATATGGAAGTCGGTCGGTTCGACGAACGATTTGAAGCCGTGCAGGCGCAGTCGCGTCAGTTTCATGGAATACTTGTCTTTCAGCGGCGCGCGTCATCCGCGCGTCGCATTCGGAAACACTGAATCTTACTCGACGCCGTGAGTCGCATATTGCGACAGGCGCGCCGGACAATGGCCAGACGCTAAAGGTGCTGCAACCGCCTTGTGCAGCTTTTCCAGATGTTTAGCAGGTCGGAAGGCGATCAAAAATAGCTGTTGATCGGCCGCTTTCCGCCTTTCAAAAGCTCAGCTTTTGAGGTTCGGGTCGATCAGCTTCTTGAATTCCTCGAACGATGCGCCGCCCTTCAGGCGGGTTCCGTTGATGAAGAAGGTCGGCGTCGAATCGACCTTGAACTTCTCGAAAGCGATGTCCTGCCCCTTTTTGAGGGCGTCGAGCATGCTCTGATTGGCGAGGCAGGCGTTGAACGTCTCGTCGTTCATGCCGGCCTGCTTGGAGATGCGCCGCAACTGCTCGGAGGTGTCCTTCATCACCCAGTCGGTCTGGGTCGCGAACAGGATGTCGACCACGGCGTGATATTTGTTCGGATCGTCCTTGGCGATGCAGCGCGCCAGCATCGCGCCGGCGGCGGCTTTGATGTCGAGCGGGAACTCGCGGAAGATGAAGCGGATCTTGTTGGTGTCGATATATTCGGACTTGATCTTCGGATAGACGGTCTTGTTGAATTCTGCGCAATGCCCGCAGCTCATCGAGGCATATTCGATGACGGTGACGGAGGCGTTGGCCGGTCCCAGCACGATGTCGCCGAGCGGCACGGGTTGCAGCAGTTCCGCCGGGTTTGCGTCCTGAGCGAGCGCCTCGCCGATCAGGCGGAATTTCGGCGCGGCGACGATGGCGGTCAGGGCCGTTGCGGAGAGGGCGAGCGTGAATTCGCGGCGGGTAAGGGTCACAGGTTTGCTCCTGACCGGCGCGGACAGTCGCCGGAACTACAATTTCGCTAACTTGAAACGTGAATTGTGGCAATGGCAGGCCGTTGCCGATCCACGCTTCGATGCCTCAATTTCGTTTGATCGCATCTCATCTGGTTTTGGGGCGCGCCAGCGAGGCCCCGAGACGCGCCAGCGCGTCCTTCAGCCCGGAATCCTCGATGCGGCCCAGCGTTTCGGCGACCTCCGCCACGCGGGCGGGGTCCGGCGTCCTCAAGGCGGGGCGCGGTTTCGGGCGGCTCAGCGGCGCCTGCCGCAGCGCCAGCCGGCCGACCGCCTGCCAGCCGAGAAAGCGGTTCACCCGCTCCAGGATGATGCCGGACTGGTGCTGGATTTCCAGCGCCATCGGCCCCTCGACCCGCAGGACGAGCGTTGCCGGATCGGGCGGCCGGTCGGCCACCGGACGCGGCCACTGGATTTTGAGCGGCTGCGAATGCTCGGCGATCTCCGCGCCCGCGATCTCGCGCCAGCGCGTGATGAGTTCGCGCGAGGCGAAACCCTGTTTGGCGAAGACGTCGTCGATCGTCCGGCCGACGATAACGGCGAGCGGTTTTGCGGAGATCGGACCCGGCCTGGACATGCGCACGTCTTATCATGCTTGGCGGGGATGCGCAGGTGCTAAAGGCGTGCAATAGAGCGCGAATGGCGACCGTCACCCGATCCTCCAGCCAGCGAAGGCCGAAGCAGGCCGCGGACCGCCCGGCGCGGCTGCTGGCATGGTACGACCGGAACCGGCGCGTGCTGCCATGGCGCGCGCGGCATGGCGAGCGCAGCGATCCGTATCGCGTCTGGCTGTCCGAAATCATGCTCCAACAGACGACGGTGAAGGCGGTCGGTCCGTATTTCGAGAAATTCGTGACGCGCTGGCCGAACGTGAATGCTCTCGGTGCCGCCTCGCTCGATGACGTGCTGAGGATGTGGGCGGGGCTCGGCTATTATTCGCGCGCGCGAAACCTGCATGCCTGCGCCGTTGCTGTGGTGCATGAGCATGGCGGCGCGTTTCCGGCCTCCGAGGACGGCTTGCGAAAACTGCCCGGCATCGGCCCCTACACGGCGGCGGCGATCGCCGCGATCGCGTTCGACCGTCCGACGATGCCGGTGGACGGCAATATCGAGCGTGTCGTGTCGCGCCTGTTCGCGGTCGAGGACGAATTGCCGAAGGCCAAGCCGCAGATTCAGGCGCTGGCGCAGACGCTGCTGCCACCGGGGCGGCCGAGCGACGCTGCGCAGGCGCTGATGGACCTTGGCGCGACGATCTGCACGCCGAAGAAGCCGGCCTGCGCGCTATGTCCGCTCGACGACGGCTGCGCCGCGCGGGCGCGCGGCGATCAGGAGACGTTCCCGCGCAAAGGCGCGAAGAAGACCGGCGCGCTCCGGCGCGGCGCGGCGTTCGTCGTCACGCGCGGCGGCGAGGTGCTGGTGCGCACCCGCCCGGAAAAGGGGCTGCTCGGCGGCATGACCGAGGTGCCGACCTCCGACTGGATCGCGGGCCACGACGATGAGGCGGCGCTGGCGCAGGCGCCGCAACTTGCGGGAGTGTCGCGCTGGCATCGCAAGGCCGGGCTGGTGACGCATGTTTTCACGCATTTTCCGCTGGAACTGGTCGTCTATACGGCGCAAGTGCCGTCGCGCGCCCGCGCGCCAAACGGGATGCGCTGGGTTGCTGTCGCCGGGCTGGACGGTGAGGCGCTGCCGAACGTCATGCGCAAGGTGCTCGCGCATGGGCTCGGCGACTGACGCGCTGTGCTGCTGACGGAAATTGGTTGATTGGCCGGGAAAGAATTGACGATGCAAATATTCGACACCCTCACGATGCCGCCCTGTTCTAAACTGCTCGGCTGGCGGCTGATCGAAGCGAAACCGGACGAAGGGTTCATCAAGGTGGGCTTCGAGGGCCGGCCGGAGTTCTGCAATCCCTCGGGCTACATTCAGGGCGGCATGCTGACCGCGATGCTCGACGACACGATGGGGCCGGCGGCGTTCATCCTCAGCGGCGGCAAACAGTTCACGCCGACGGTGTCGCTGAACGTGAACTTCCTCGCGCCCGGCAAGGTCGGCGGTTTCGTCTGCGAAGGCAAAGTCGTGCAGATGGGCAAGACCATCGTCTTCGTCGAGGGCAGGCTGATGGACGAGGCGGGCACGTTGATCGCCACCGCGACGTCGGCCTCGCGGCTGATCGAGAGCGCGAAGGCGGTGAAGTAGAGCATGATCCCGAAAAGTGGGAACCGATTTTCGGACCAGATCATGCTCAAATAAAGTGATAACGTCAGAGGCTGATTTGACGCGAGTGAATCACCCTCTGGCGTTCAGCCCGTCAGACTGGCGCTTGCACGATCGGCGGCTTGGCGTTCAGCGCATCCACCTGGAAGCCGGCGACGCGCTTGTAATTCGCGGCGATGCCTTCCAGCTCCTGCCGCGACAGCACATCCGTCACCACCTCGAACCCGTCCGGCGCGCGCTCCTCGACAAGCTGCATCACCTGCTCGGGGCCGTTCTGGCGGTTCAGCAACACAAGCTCGCTCGTCGCCGGCCGGCGTTCGGCCTCGTAAGCCTCCAGCGCGGCGATGGTCGCGCCCTTGTCGAGAATTTCGCGCGCGAGCGTGCGCGCATCGAGGATCGCCTGCGACGCGCCGTTGGAGCCTATCGGATACATCGGATGCGCGGCGTCGCCCATCAGCGTCACGGGCCCGAATGTCCAGCGCGGAAGCGGATCGCGATCCACCAGCGGATATTCGTAGGCGTGCAGGCAATTGCGGATCAGGCCCGGCACGTCGAGCCAGCCGAACCGCCAGTCCTCGAACCACGGCAGAAACTCGTCGAGCTTCGCCGCGCGGTTGTAATCCTCGCGTCGCCACTGATAATTCGGATCGAGCGTGCGCTCGGCGATCCAGTTGATGAGGGCAGGGCCGTTCTCGCGCTGCGCGATCGGGTAGCAGACGAATTTCACATGCTGGTGCCCGGCCATAATCATCGTGCGGCCGGAGAGGAACGGATCGGCTTCGGTAACCCCGCGCCAGAGGATGCGGCCGTTCCAGATCGGCGGACCTTCGCCCGGATAAAGTTTTTCACGGACGGTCGAATGGATGCCGTCGGCGGCGATCAGCAAGCGCCCGTCGAAAACGCCGGCGTCATCGCCGGTGGTCTTATCGATGAAGGAGGCGCGGACGCCGTCGCCGCTCTCCTCGAAATGCGTCAAATGGTGGTTGGTGAGCACGCTGTCCGGTCCCAGCCGCTCGATCACCGCATCGAGCAGAATCTGTTGCAGCGTGCCGCGATGGATCGAGAATTGCGGCCATTTGTATCCGGCGTCGAGCCCGCGCGGCTCCGACCAGATCGGCTTGCCGTGCTTGGAGAAATAGGCCAGCTCCCTGGTGCGGATGCCGGCGGCGTCGAGCTTGTCCAGTAGGCCGAGTTCGGTCAGTTCGCGGCAGGCATGCGGCAGGATGTTGATGCCGACGCCGAGCGGCTTCAGTTCAGCCACGCTTTCGAACACGCGGCACGGCACGCCGATCTGGTGCAGACTGAGCGCCAACGTCAGTCCGCCGATTCCGCCGCCGACAATGAGAACGGTCATGATGCTTTTCCCAATCGCAACGGTCTTGCCATGGGATCGCATCGACGCGCAACCGCCGCTGCTGCGGCGGTCGTCGCGACGGCCACCGGCCGATCAGGCCAGCGCCATCTCGGCGCGGATTTCGGCGCGCAGCTCGTCGATCAGGCGAAGGCCCTTGTTGGTCTCGACGTGCCAGAAGGTCCAGCCGTTGCAGGCTTCCGAGCCTTGCGCGACCGCGCCGATGCGGTGGATCGAGCCGACCTTGTCGCCGAGCATGATCGCGCCGTCGGCGCGGACCAGCGCGCCATGGCGCTTCTTGGCGTCGACGAGCTTCGCGCCGGGGGAAATCATGCCACGCTCGATCAGTTCGGAGAAGGCTACGCGCGGGGCATCGCGCGCGGTCATAAACGGAGCGAGCGTGGCTTCAGGTAACGGTTCGATGACGGCGATACGTTCCTCGGCCGCCGCCGCATAGGTCCTGTCGCGTTCGAAGCCGATGTAGCGGCGGCCAAGACGCTTCGCCACCGCGCCGGTGGTGCCGGTGCCGTTGAACGGATCGATCACGAGATCGCCGGGCTTCGACGATGACAGCAGCACGCGCGCGAGCAGCCCCTCCGGCTTCTGCGTCGGATGGACCTTCTTGCCGTCCTTGCCCTTCAGGCGCTCGTCGCCGGTGCAAAGCGGAATCAGCCAGTCCGAGCGCGCCTGAACGTCCTCGTTCGCGGCCTTCAGCGCCTCGTAGTTGAAGGTGTAACCCTTCGCGTTCTCGTCGCGCGCGGCCCAGATCATGGTCTCATGCGCGTTGGTGAAGCGGCGGCCGCGGAAATTCGGCATCGGATTCGACTTGCGCCAGACGATGTCGTTGAGCAGCCAGAAGCCGAGGTCCTGCATCATCGCGCCGACCCGGAAAATGTTGTGATAGGAGCCGATCACCCAGAGGGTTGCGGTCGGCTTCATCACGCGGCGGCAGGCGAGCAGCCAGGCGCGCGTGAAATCGTCGTACGCGGCGAACGACGAGAACTTGTCCCAGTCGTTGTTGACCGCATCGACATGCGATTCGTCAGGGCGTTTCAGATCGCCCTTGAGCTGAAGATTATACGGCGGATCGGCGAACACCAGGTCCACCGAAGCGGCCGGAAGCTTCGCCATTTCAGCGACGCAATCTCCCACAATGATGCGGAAGTCTTGCGAGAACTCGGAAGAGAAGCGGGGCGTCTTAAGAGACGCCCCGCGACGCGACACACCCATGACTCAAACTCTGAACTCAGGCGACGCAGCCGGCGACGCGGGACTAACAAACCGACTGGGCACACCTTGCCGTGGCGAGGTAAACATGCGGTTATCGAACACCGTCATCGCGATCTTTCTCGCTAGGCAATTTTGCCCGGCACGGTATTGAACGGATGCCTGCGATCTCCAGATGCTGCGCTCGCGGCGTGCGGAATGCGGGCGTCGAGAGGTAAGGAGAGCCGGACATGCGCTACGATGACTTTCGTCGCAGCGACAATATCGACGACCGCCGCGACGATGGCGGCGGTTTCGGAGGCGGCGGCGGTGGCGGCTTCGGCCTTCCGACCGGCGGCCGCGGACTCGGCATCGGCACGATTCTCGTGCTCGGCCTGGTCGGCTGGGCGGTGGAATCGATCCGCGCATCCTCATCAGCGGCGCGGAAATCCTGTCCGGCTCGGGCGGATCGGTGCAGATGGATCGCCCGTCGTCGGGCGCGAGCCCGAAGCGCGGCGCGCCGCAGGACGAAATGGGCAGCATGATCGCCGGCGTGCTTGGCGAGATCGACGACCGCTGGTCGGAAATCTTCAAGGAGTCCGGTCGCCAATATGTCGGCCCGCGCGTGGTGCTGTTCCGCAACGCCACCAATGGCGGCCGCTGCGGCATGGCGCAGAGCGCGATGGGGCCGTTCTACTGCCCGCCCGACCGGCAGATCTTCCTCGACACGAATTTCTTCCGCGAGGTCGAGACCCGCTTCCGCGGCTGCTCGGGCAAGGCGTGCCAGTTCACGGCGGCTTACATCATCGCGCATGAAGCGGGCCACCACGTTCAGAACGTGCTCGGCATTCTCCAGCGCGTGCAGCAGGAGCAGCAGAGGGTGAGCCGCACCGAGGCGAACGCGCTTCAGGTGCGGGTCGAGTTGCAGGCGGATTGTCTTTCCGGCGTCTGGGTCAACCGGGAGAAGCAGAAGCGGCCGAACTTCCTCGAAGAGGGCGACATCGACGCGGCGCTTCAGACCGCGAATGCGATCGGCGACGACACCTTGCAGCGCAAGGCGCAGGGCCGCGTGGTGCCGGATTCGTTCACGCACGGCTCGGCGGAGCAGCGCAAGCGCTGGTTCATGACCGGCTATCAGCAGGGCACGGTTCAGGCTTGCAACACGTTCGCGCCTGGCGTGCGGCTGTAGAGAAGGACAGTGTGGTTGGCCGGGACATCACGGCGTTCACGCCCGTCTTCGACGGGCTATGTCCGGTCATGACACAAGATGAAAGTCTCAGTCGATGGCCGAGGATTCGAGGCAATTCATTCCGCTCAGCATCGCGGTGCTGACCGTCTCCGACACCCGCATCCTCGATGACGACAAGTCCGGCGCGACGCTGGCGGAGCGGCTGACGGCGGCGGGGCACCGGCTGGCGACGCGCAACATCGTGCCGGACGATGTCGAGCGCATTCAAGCGCAGGTGAAAATCTGGATCGCCGATCCCAACATCGACGCGATCATCACCACCGGCGGCACCGGCTTTACCGGCCGCGACGTCACGCCGGAAGCGTTGGAGCCGCTGTTCGAGAAGCGCATGGACGGCTTCTCGATCGCCTTCCACATGCTGAGCTATGCCAAGATCGGCACTTCGACGATCCAGAGCCGCGCGACCGCCGGCGTCGCCGGCGCGACCTACATCTTCTGCCTGCCCGGCTCGCCCGGCGCCTGCCGCGACGGCTGGGACGGCATTCTTGCGGCCCAACTCGACTACCGGACGAAGCCGTGCAATTTCGTCGAGATCATGCCGCGGCTGGACGAGCATCTGCGGCGCGAGAAGGCGAAAGGCGCGACGGTGTGACGTATGATGCCGTGACGGTTGTCAGCCGGCATCTCGTGCGAGTTGCGCAAGCCGCTTCACCATCGCGCTGTCCGGGTCGGCGAGCGGCTCGATCACCGTGAAATGGTTCGCGCCTGCGACGGCCTCGTAGCGCGTGGCGACGCCGGCCTTGCTCCATGCCTCCGCGAGCGTCCGGCTCTGGCGCAGATACTCGCCCGACTCCTCAGCCCCGACGATCGCATCGAACGTCATGCCCGCGGGCGGCGTCCAGAACAGCGGCGACAGCCGTCCGGCTTCGGCGGCGTCCAGCTTGAAATCCGCATTCATGGATGTCGCGATCAGCGGCTGAAGATCGAACAGGCCCGAGATCGCGCTTCCCGCCGGGACAAGTCCGGCCGGCGTGCCATAGCGCGGCCAGTCGGTGGCGAGCATCGCAGCCGCCGCGTGCCCGCCGGCCGAATGCCCGCAGACGACGATGCGTTTGCCGAACCGCCGCCACAGCGAATAGCAGGCGCGCCGCAACTGGTTGACGATGTCGCCGATGCCGACCTGAGGACAGAGATCGTAGCCGGCCAGCGCCACCGTCACGCCGTGCGCGTTCAGCCCGCGCGCGACGATGCTGAAATCCGACGGCTGGAGCGCGCGCCAATAGCCGCCGTGAATGAACAGCGTCACCGGCGCGTCGCGCCCTTCCTCCGACAGGAAGATGTCGAGCATCTGGCGGCCGCTCCAGCCATAGCTCGACCGCAACTCGGTGAGCCCGTTGGCCTTGCGCTCCTCGCGATAGGCGGCGGAGGCTTCCGCCATGCGCGCGAGAATTTCGGGATGTTCTTTTACGCGCGCGCGGTTGTTGTATTCGGTGTCGTAGTCGATGGCCATGCGTTCTCCTCGAGGGAAAGATCATCGAAGACCGCGCGTCCGCAAGTCAAGTTTTCCGCGTGGCTAAGCGGCGACGATCCGGCTGCGCAGCAGGATGCGGTCGTGCCGCCGCAATCTGGACAGCAGCTTCGCGTCCGCCCGCTCGATCGGCGGGTGCCCGCCCAGAGATTCGTAATGCGCGCGCGCGATCAGCAGCCCTGATCGGCGGAAGGGCCGAGCAACAGCCGCCGCGCGGCCTTGAAGGCGTCGCGCATCCGCACGTCCGAATGCGGCGAGCGCGCATAGCGAAACAGCGCCGCGCGCGCTTTCGGCGCGAGCGAGGCGGCTTCCATGAATTGCGCGGTCTCGTCGATCCAGCCGCCTTCGAGGATCGCGCCGGCGCGCAGAAACATCAGCCAGTCGGTGCGGGCCGCTTTCGCCGCTTGCCTCAGCAGCGCGCCGTTCGGTCCCTCAGCGATCAGGACGTTGCAGCCGGCGACGTCGGCCACGCGCGCGATCGTCTCCGCCGGCGGGCGCGCGACGAGACAGACGTCGCTTACCAGCCCCGCCGCCGAGGCGGGCACCAGCGACGCCAGCGTCGCGACGATGCGGCGCTCCTCTGCCTCCGCGAGAATGATGGTGCTCAGCATCCGCTCTCCACGCTGCCGCGACACGGCATGGTGCGGCTACGGCCGCATTGTTAGAGCACGATCCCGAAACGGGGAAACGGGTTTTCGGAAAGCCTGTCGCCGGGCTCTTGACTTCCGCGCCGGCTGACCTAATGTTCTTGTTATGTTCTCATAGTGGCGCTGACAATCATGACCCGGAACCTGATGGCGGCGACGTTGCCCGAAGGGGATGCGCGAGGCGGTCTCGCGTCTCTGGTGGAGACGGCCGTGGACAGCCAGCGGCGGCGGGGCCGCGGCGCGCAGTCGAACGCCAGCGGCCGCTTCGAGGCCGAGGCGCGCGTCGCCTTCGACGACGGCTGGCAGAGCATGGAGGATTTGCCGCCGTTCAAGACGGTGGTGGGCGCCGATACGGCGCGCAAGGTGATTACGCGCAACGAGTCGCCGGATATCGGCTTCGACCGTTCGATCAATCCCTATCGGGGATGCGAGCATGGCTGCGTCTATTGTTTCGCGCGGCCGACGCACGCCTATCTCGGCCTGTCGCCCGGCCTTGATTTCGAAACCCGCCTGTTCGCCAAGCAGGACGCGCCGGCGCTGCTGGAAAAGGAGCTGGCGCAGGACGGCTATCAGCCGCGGATGATCGCGATCGGCACCAACACCGATCCGTATCAGCCGATCGAGCGCGACTTGAAGATCATGCGCGGCATTCTGGAGGTGCTGGAGCGCGTGTCGCATCCGGTGGGCATCGTCACCAAATCGGCGCTGGTCGTGCGCGATATCGATATTCTGGCGCGGATGGCGAAGCGCAATCTGGTCAAGGTCGGGCTCTCGGTCACGACTTTGGATTCAAAGCTCGCGCGGACGATGGAGCCGCGCGCCTCGACGCCGACGAAACGGCTGGAGGCGCTGAAGCAATTATCGGATGCCGGCATTCCGACCAGGGTCATGGTGTCGCCGCTGATTCCGGCGCTGAACGATATGGAGATGGAGCGGATTCTCGATTCTGGCGGCGCATATCGGCGTGAAGGAGGCGAGCTATATTCTCTTGCGGCTGCCGCTGGAGGTGCGGGATCTGTTCCGGGAATGGCTCATCGCGAATTATCCGGACCGCTACCGGCACGTTTTCACGATGATCCGCGACCTGCGCGGCGGCAAGGATTACGATTCGCAGTGGGGCGTCCGCATGAAGGGAACCGGGCCGCTGGCTTGGATGATCGGCCGCCGGTTCGAGATCGCCTGCGGCAAACTCGGACTGAACAAGAAGCACGCGCGGCTGACGACCGAGCATTTCGTCCGGCCGGCGGCCTCAAACCGGCAATTGGATTTGTTCTGATCGGTGCGGTTTTTTGGGAGGGCGAGGCCGCGCCGGACGAATAGCGGCGATAAATCGCCGCAGTGATTGCGCAAGGAGGTGTTGGGCGGCAGCATGCCGCCATGATTCGGAACAAGGCTTCGGACAAAGCTTCAGGCGAGGCTCAGGACAAGGCTCCGGCTAAGGTTCGAGGCGGCGCGAAACCTGCGAAGCCGGGGGCGGCGCGGAAGCTCGCTGCCAGTCCGACGTTTTGCCGCGAACGGGCGCTTCTGAACGACGGCCGCCGGCTCGTGGCCGGGTGCGACGAAGCGGGCCGGGGACCGCTGGCGGGGCCCGTCGTGGCTGCGGCGGTGATCCTCGATCCGCAGCGTATCCCGAAGGGCTTGAACGATTCCAAGAAACTTACGCGCGAGCGGCGCGAGGCGCTGTTCGACGAAATCTGCGCCACCGCGCAGGTCGCCGTCACCATCGCCTCGGTGGGGCGCATCGAGCGCGATAACATCTTGCGGGCCTCGCTCTGGGCGCTGGAGCGTGCGGTGCGTGCGCTGCCGGACAGGCCTGAGCATGTTTTCGTCGATGGCCGAGACCGGCTTCCGCTCGATTGCGATTGCGAGGCGGTGATCGGCGGCGACGCGCAGGTCGCTTCGATCGCCGCGGCCTCGATCGTCGCAAAGGTCTCGCGCGACCGGCTGATGTGCCGGCTTGCGCTCGATCATCCGGGCTATGGCTTCGACAGCCATATGGGATACGGCGTGCCGGCCCATCTCGCTGCGCTGCGCCGCCTCGGGCCGACCGCCCATCATCGCCGGCTGTTCGCGCCGGTGGCGGCGCTTTTGCAGGAATTTGCTCCGGCCGGCTGAGCGACCTGTCTCACTACTGCGCTGCGGCCGTGTTGCCGTAAGCTGTCCGGCGCTTTACACGGGGGCAGGCTTTTCCCTGTCCGGTCTCGCATGCGCTTCACCTCGCTCATCGTCGAACTGATCCGCGCGCGGCCCGCGCTTATCTTCTGGGTTGTGGCGCTCGCGCAGGCGCTGGTGTGGATTCTCATCCCGACCGCGTTCTATTCGAGCCCGCCCGGCGACGTCGCGCTCACCCTCGCTTACGGCCGGGAATATCTCCTGAGCGACGTTCAGGGGCCGCCGCTCGCCTACTGGCTCGCGGATATCGCGTTCCGCGCCGGCGGCAACAGCCTGTTCGGCGTATTCGTGCTGTCACAGCTCTGCTTCGTCGCGGCATTCTGGTCGATGTTCCGGCTCGGCAGCGCCATTCTCGGCCCGGCGCATGCGGCGATCGCCACCTTGCTCGGTGTGACCATCGTCGCGTTTTCGTTTCCGAATGTCGCGTTCGGCCCGCAGGTCCTGGCGCAGCCCTTCTGGGCGGCGCTGTTGTTGAATTTCTGGCGGATCGTCGGCGAAGGACAGCACAAGGCGTGGTTCGCCTTTTCGCTGCATGCCGGGCTCCTGATCCTGACGACCATCGCCGCTCTGCCGCTGCTGGCGTTGCTCGGTGTTTTTGCCCTGGCGACGGCGCGCGGCAGGGCGGCGCTGAAATCGTTCGATCCGGTCATCGCGTTCGCCGTGATCGCGGTGCTGGCGCTGCCTTACGCGGCGCTGGAAGTTCGCACCGGCGCGCTCGGCCAGCTTCGCGCGATGACGCCGGAGAACTGGTCCGCGGCTTTGTCCGCGCCCTGGTGGAAGGCCGCGGGCTGGCGCTGGGCGGAACTGGCCGGGGGACTGCTGCTGTTCGTGAGCGGCATCGTTCTGCTGGCCCTTCTCAACACGCCGACTTTCGCCCGCACGCAGGGGCAGGCGCCAACGATTCTTCGATCCTCCATCGATCCGCTCGGGCGGCGCTTTATCTACAGCTTTGCGATCGCGCCGGCGCTGGTGCTGAGCTTGGCGTCGGCGCTCTGTGGGTCGACGGTGATGGCCGGCGGCGCGGGCCTGGTGCTGCTGCCCGCCGGTCTCGCGGTCGTGCTGGCCGCAGGCGACGTGATCCAGCTTCGCCGCCAGCGGCTGTTGCGAACCGTCTGGTTCTGGATCGTCGCCGCGCCCGCGGCCTTCGTCATCGCGGTCTCGCTGATGCAGCCCTGGATCGTCGCCAAGGAGGTGCAGACAATGCTGCCCGCGCGGGCGATGGGCGAATTTTTCGCCGACAGTTTTCAGCGCCGCACCGGCCAGAAGCTGCGCGCGGTCGCCGGCGATCCGCAGCTCGCGATGCTGATCGGCTACGCGGCGCCCAACCGGCCGCATCTGCTGCTCGATGCGACCCCCGAGCGCACGCCGTGGATGAGCGTGGAGAAACTCAACGAGACGGGCGGGGTCGTGGTCTGGCGCGCAGCCGACACCTCGGGGCCGCCACCGGCGGAGATCGCGCAACGCTTTCCCGGCCTCGTGCCGGAAGTGCCGCGCACGTTTCCGCGTCTCATCAACGGCCGGCAGCCGCTGATGCGGGTCGGCTGGGCGATCGTCCGGCCGGCGCAGACATCTCCGCCCGGATCGCGCTGATTTATCCAGGGGCAATCCGGCCCCCTCGTTTGACTACCGCCACCTGAGCAGTCGCCGCTCCAGGCTGGTCATGCCCCAGGAAATCGCCACGCCGATCATCGACAGCAGGAAGATGATGCCGAACACGCCGTTGGTCTTGAAGCTGGCGGCGAGGACCGACAGCGTCTGGCCGAGCCCGTGTTCGGAGGCGAGGATCTCCGAGCCGATCACGCCGAGCAGCGCGAACACGAGCCCGAGCCGCAGGCCGTTGAAGATGACCGGCACCGCGCTCGGCAGCACGAATTTGCGGAAGATCTGCGACTCGCTTGCGCCGAGCGTGCGCGCCAGCGTGATGTGATCGGGATTGACGCCGCGGCCGCCCGCGACCGTCGAGGTCAGCACGATGAAGAAGGTCAGGCTGAAGCCGACCGCCACTTTCGAGCCGAGCCCGAGCCCGAACCAGATGATGAACAGCGGCGCCAGCGCAATGCGCGGCATGGCGTTCAGCGCCACGAGGATCGGATCGAACACGGCCTCGGTGGAGGGGCTGGTGACGAACAGCATGCCGACCAGGATGCCGGCGACGCTGCCGAGAATGAACGCCAGAACGGTGCCGGCCATCGACCAGTAGAAATCGGTCAGCAAGCTCTGCGTGACGAACACCTCCTCCCACAGATAGCGCGCGATTCCGCTCGGCTTGCCGATCAGGATCGGGTCGATCAGCTTCGCGTCGGCCACCATCTCCCAGAGAAAGAAGAACGCCGCGAGAAAGGCGATCCGCGCGACCCAGATCATCGTCGGACTCAGCCGAAGATTGTCGTTCATTGCGAGAGTCCTTCTTCCAGCTTGCTCCAGACCTGGGAATAAAGCTCGTGATAGTGCGCGTCCTTTTGCAGCGCGCGCACTGAGCGCGGTCGCCCGAGCGTGATCGGCACGTCGGCGATGATGCGTCCGGGCCGCGAACTCATGACGATGACGCGATCGGACATCGACACGGCCTCGGACAGATCGTGGGTGATGAACAGCACCGTGCGCTGTTCGCGCTGCCACAGCGACAGCAATACGTCTTCGAGCTGAAGCTTGGTCTGTGCGTCGAGCGCGCCGAACGGTTCGTCCATCAAAAGGATCGGCGAATCGAGCGAGAAGGTGCGGGCGAGGGCGACGCGCTGGCGCATACCTTGCGACAGCGCCTTCGGATAGGCATTCTCAAAACCTTTCAGGCCGACCTTTTCGAGCAGATCGAGCGCGCGGGCGCGGCGTTTCTCGGCCGGAACGCCGCGGACCTCGGTGCCGAGTTCGGCATTGCCGAGCGCGGTGCGCCAGGGCGCGAGCGCGTCGCGCGCCAGCATGTAAGCGAGGTCGTGCGTCCCCGTCACCGGCGGCTTGCCGTTGACCAGAAGCGTTCCGCGGCCGGCGCCCGCGGGCAAAAGACCGGCCGCGAAATTGAGCAGCGTGGTCTTGCCGCAGCCGCTCGGGCCGACGATCGAGACGAATTCGCCCGGCGCGATGTTGAGCGACAATTCGGACACTGCAAGGAGATTGGCGGCTTCGAAAAACACCGAAACCTTATCGAAGACGATGGAGCCGGGCGCAGCCTTCTCCGTCGCGCCGGCGCTTTTCTGCGCCGGCTGCACTGGCATGTTCATCGAAATTGCTTTCGCTCGTTGCGGTTATGGCGTTTGGGGAGCCTTGCTCCACAACACCTTCTTGGCGTCGACCTTCACGTCGATGATCTTGTTCTCGTAGCTGAAATCCATGATCTCCTGGAGCGCGGAGACCTTCACCTTCAGGTCCTTGCTGTAGGCGGGGATCACGCTCTTGATCCAGCTCCTGCGCATTTCGTCCGCGCCCTTCATGTCGCCGAAGGAGATGATGGGCGTGAAGATCTTCACGAGTTCGTCGAAGTTCTTCGGATCGTAGAACCAGTTCGCGGCGTCCGTCATCGCCGCATAGAAGGCTTCCATCAGTTTCGGATTGCTTTCCACCATTTCCCTGCGGGCGGCAAAGATGACATTCGCGCCGATGGTCGCGGCGAGCGACTTCGGCCCTTCGCCGATGGTCATGTCGATCACCGTCTCGCAGGTCTTGTTGAACTGGCAGAGCTGCGTGAGCGGCTGGTACATCACGGCGGCGTCGACCTGCTTGCCGATCGCGAGCGCCGTATAGGTGGTGTTCGGCGCGCCGACGGCGACGTAGGTGACGTCCTCCGGCTTCAGCCCGCCATCCTTGAGCATCGCATTGAAATATTTCTCGCTGGACGTTCCGCGCGCTGCGACGCCGATCCGCTTGCCCTTGAAATCCTGCATCATCGCCGGATAGCCCTTGCTCCGGTTCGGCAACGCCACGTCGGTGCGGACGCTGACCGAGAGCACGTTCGCCGGCAGGCTGGTGCCGACGATCACGACATCCGCGCCGGCGACGACGGCCGCGCCGACCAGATCGGCCCCGCCTTGCGTGAAGTCGATCGTCTTGCCGACCAGCGCCTGGAGGCCGAGCGAGGTCGAGTTGATCGTCTTGATCTCGCATTTGAAGTTGTACTTCTCGCAGAAGCCTTTCTCCTTGGCGACGATCGCGTGCATATTGCCGGTCGTGCTGGCGTAGTTCTGAATGCCGACCGTCTCGCCATTGGCGCGCGGAGTCTGCGCCCCGGCCTGGCCGGCGAACGCGACGAAAGCGAGCGCGGCTGCGGCGCAGGCAAAGCGGCTTGATAGAGCGGCGGTCATTCTTGGTCTCCTCCGATTTGTTCGTTCTTCGGTTGCCGATACTGAACTTGGTTTTTTTTCCGCGCAACAGGGTCGCTGCAACGATCTTCGGCAAGTCGCATTGCGGTGCATCAAATGCGAGTACCGGCCTTTGGCGGGGTGGGTTAGATTATTGGAAAAGACCGATCAGGCACCCAGGCCGGACACCCAGGCACCCAAGGACACAAAAAGCGCATGAACGAAGCAGTTCGCACACAGCAAGCCCAGCCGCTGTTCAATCCGCTTTCGCCGGATTTCATCCGCGATCCGTATCCGGCCTATGCGAGGCTACGCGAAACCGACCCGATGTTTCTGACGCCGTTGAAGGCTTATCTCGCCAGCCGTAACGCGGATGTGACATCGATTCTGCGTGACCGGCGCTTCGGCAAGGATTTCGCAGGGCGAACCAAGCTGCGCCACGGCCCGGACATCATGAACGAGCCGGTGTTCCGCAGCATGAGCCATTGGATGCTGACGCAGGACCCGCCGGACCACACGCGGCTGCGCGGGCTGGTGGTCAAGGCGTTCACCGCACGCCGGGTCGAGGACATGCGTTCGCGCATTCAGGCGATCGTCGACGATTCGATCGACCGCGTGGAAAAGAACGGCCGCATGGATCTGATCGCCGACTACGCCTTCCGCCTGCCGGTGATCGTGATCTGCGACATGCTCGGCATTCCGGAGGAGGATCGCGAGATCTTCTTCCAGCGCGAGCGTACCGGCGGCCGCCTGCTCGATCCGGTGCCGCTGTCGCGGGCGGAAATCGACGAGGCCAATGAAAACCACCAGCGCTCGCTGGATTATTTCCTTCGCCTGTTCGAACTGCGCCGCCGCCAGCCCGGCGACGATCTGACGACGCAGCTGGTGCAGGCGGAGGAGGACGGCAACAAGCTGACCAACGACGAACTCTGCGCCAACATCATCCTGCTGTTCGGCGCGGGCCACGAGACCACCGTCAATCTGATCGGCAACGGCCTGCTGGCGCTTCACCGCAATCCGGATCAACTGGCGCTGCTGAAAAGCAACCCCGAACTGATGCCGAACGCGATCGAGGAGTTCCTGCGCTACGATTCGTCGGTGCAGACGACGGGCCGCGTCGCGCTGGAGGATATGGGCGAGATCGGCGGCAAGCAGATCAAGAAGGGCGACGCCGTTCTGTGCCTGCTCGGATCGGCCAACCGCGATCCAGCGGCGTATCCGGACAATCCGGACAAGCTCGACATCACGCGCAAGAACATTCGGCTTCACTCGTTCGGCGGTGGCATTCATTTCTGCCTCGGTGCGCAGCTTGCGCGGATCGAGGCGGAAGTGGCGATCGCGACGCTGCTGCGGCGGCTGCCGGGCCTGACGATCGACGATATCGAGACCCCGCAATGGCGGCCGACCTTCGTGCTGCGCGGGCTGAAGACGCTGCCCGCGAGCTGGTAAGGATCGTGGCTTCGTCGTCCGTTTTTTGCGGACGACGAACGTTTACGCGGCCGCCGCGCGGCGGCGCGAAAAACTGTCGCCGGCGAGGAACAGAAGCGCCATCGCCACCAGCGGCAGCACCACCAGATTGACCGCGTCCCAGCCATAGCTTGCGAGCAACTGTCCGGACGACAGCGAGCCGATGGCCATCATGCCGAAGATCAGGAAGTCGTTGAATGCCTGGGTCTTGTTGCGTTCCTCCGCCCGGTGGGTTTCGACCACCAGCGCGGTCGCGGCGACGAACGCGAAATTCCAGCCGAGGCCGAGCACGATCAGGCAGGCCCAGAAATGCATCGCGGTGATGCCCGACAGGCCGATGATGGCGGCCAGCGCCTCCAGCAGCAGCCCGGCCGCAACCATTCGCGACGCGCCGAAGCGCGCGATCAACAGGCCGGTGAAGAAGCTCGGGCCAAACATCGAGACGATGTGCCATTGCAGGCCGAAATTGGAATCGCTCACCGTCAGTCCGCACATCTTCATCGCCAGCGGCGCGGAAGTCATGACGAGATTCATCATCGTGTAGGCGACGACGCCGCAGAAGGCGGCGGCGATGAAGCGTCGCTGGCGGATGATCTCGATCAGCGGCCGTCCGGCGGCGAGTTCTTCCGGCGGCGGGGGCGGCGCGTCCACGCTCGACAGCACCGCCATCGCCACCAGCGCGATGACGGCCTGCGCAGCGAAACTCGCGGCGAACAGATATTGCGGCCAGTAGCCCATCGTCCATTCGACGAGCTGCGGCCCGAGCACGCCGGCGAAGATGCCGCCGGCCATCACCCAGGAGATCGCCTTCGGCCGGAATGCGGGGCTGGCTCCGTCCGACGCCGCGAAGCGGTAGGAATGCGAGACCGCGCCGTAAAGCCCGCCCAGGAACGTCGCCACGCAGAACAGCAGGAACGAGCCGGTGACGATCGCGAAGGCGGCCAGCGCGCCGCACATGATTCCGCAGGCCGAGCCGATGATGAAGGCGAGGCGCCGCCCATAGGCGCGCGAGATCGCGCCCGTCGGCAGCGTGCCGGCGGCGAGCCCGATCACGAACACGGACAGCGGCAGCGTCGCCAGGCCGGGCGAGGGCGCGAGCGTGACGCCGACGATCGACCCCGTCGCGAAGATGACGGCCGCATTCGCGCCGGCCAGCGCCTGCGCGGCGGCGAGGCGCAGCACGTTGGCGCGCGCACGGCTGTCGTCCGCCATAATATTCGTGGTTGTCGTCGCCGCCATAATTCTACTTGTTCTCGTTGTCGTTGCCGGCAAGAGGTCCTAGAGTCTTCTCTGCGAACCGTGGCGAGTAGCATACATTGCTATCTCGACGGCACATCAAGAAAAAATCTTGCTTTCAGGTGAGGCGATGCCGGTAATCGAGCGAATTGCGCAATATCAGGACGATCTTGTCGCCATCCGGCACGATCTTCACGCCCATCCCGAGATAGGCTTCGAGGAGGTGCGGACCTCCGGAATCGTCGCCAGTCTTTTGGAGAGCTGGGGCATCACCGTGCATCGCGGCCTCGGCGGCACCGGCGTCGTCGGCGAATTGCGCGGCAAGCACGACAGCAACCGTCGCATCGGTCTGCGCGCCGACATGGACGCGCTGCCGATCCATGAGGAAACCGGGCTGGCTTACGCTTCGAAGAACCCCGGCGTGATGCACGCCTGCGGCCATGACGGCCACACCACGATCCTGCTCGGGGCTGCGCGCTATCTTGCGGAGACGCGCGACTTCGCCGGCACCGCGGTGTTTGTATTCCAGCCGGCCGAGGAAGGTCTCGGCGGCGCGCGGGCGATGCTGAAGGACGGGCTGTTCCAGAAATTTCCGTGCGACGAGATTTACGGCCTGCACAACGCACCGGGGCGCAAAGCGGGCCGGGTCGCCGTGTTTCCGGGGGCTGCGATGGCGGGCGCGGATTTCTTCGACTTCCGCATCAAGGGTCGCGGCAGCCATGGCGCGCGGCCGAACGAGGCGCGCGATCCGATCATTGCGGCGGTTGCGTTGACGCAGGCGTTGCAGACCATCGTCAGCCGCAACAATCATCCGCGCACGCCGCTGGTGGTGTCGGTCACGCAGATTCATTCCGGCTCGGCCTACAATGTGATCCCGGCGGAGGCGACGGTGTCGGGAACGGTGCGCGCCTTCTCCGACGATGCGCGCGCGCTGGTGCGGCGGCGCATGCAGGAGATGGCGGCCGGCATCGCCGCGACCCATGAGGTCGAGATCGAATTTTCCTCGCGCGATATTTTCACCGTGCTGGAAAATCACCCCGAGCAGACCGAAGCCTATGCCGACGTCGCGCGCGAGATCGTCGGCGAGGAAAACCTGTCGACCCGCGTCGAGCCGGTGATGGGCAGCGAGGATTTCGCCGACATGCTGCGCGCCACCCCCGGCGCATATTGCTGGGTCGGGCATGCCTGCGACAAGCCGGTTCACAATCCGGAATTCGTGTTCGATGACGCCATCATCCCGATCGGGGCGAGCCTGATGGCGCGCATCGTCGAGCGGCGGCTGAGCCCTGCGCGATAGAGCATGACCTGCGAAAAGTGGGAATTGGTTTGCGCCGCGCGGCCCTTCGGGCCGCGTCAGATCGTGTTCACACAAGAAAACTGAAAACAGAAAGAGGAGAACCCAATGGGGCAGGTTGACGGCAAGGTCGCGCTGGTGACGGGCGGCGGATCGGGCATCGGCGCGGCATGCGCGATGACGCTGGCGCGCGAGGGCGCAAAGGTCGTCGTGACCGATATCGACGATCGCGGTGGCAACGATATCGTTGGCCGGATTGCGGCTGCGGGCGGCGAGGCGATCTATCTGCGCCAGGACGTGACCGACGAGGCGCGCTGGATCGAGGTCGTCGCCGAGATCGAGAAGCGCTTCAAGCGGCTCGACGTGATGGTGTCGAATGCCGGCATCGGCATCGGCACGCCGACGATCGTGGAGATGACGCTCGCCGACTGGCGGCGGCAGACGGCGATCAATCTCGACGGCGTCTTCCTGTCGGTGAAGCACTGCATCCCGGCGATGCGCCGCTCCGGCGGCGGCTCGATCATCATGATGTCGTCGGTGGCGGGTCTGCGCGGCTCGCCGACGCTGGCCGGCTATTGCGCCACCAAGGGCGGCGTGCGGCTGTTCGCCAAGTCGATCGCCATGGAATGCGCCGGCGCGAATGACGGCATCCGCGTCAACTCGGTTCATCCCGGCATCATCGACACGCCGATCTGGGGCAAGATTCCGCGCGAGGCGACCACCGGCGTCGGCCACAACACGCCGATGCGCGCCGAGGATCTGGCGAAGGCCGGCGTGCCGCTCGGCTTTGCCGGCGAGGCGCAGGATATCGCCAATGGCGTGCTGTTCCTGGCCTCCGACGCCTCGCGCTACGTCACCGGCGCCGAAATCGTCATCGATGGCGGCATCACCGCAGGCGGCGTGAGGCGCGCGCCGCCGCCGTCCAACTGAAAGACCGCCATCCGGCGGCCCGACTAAAGTCGAGCGGCAGATTGTCTCACCTCCTGCCGCTCGCGCCCTGCTACAACGAACAAAACAAAACAAACAAAATCGATCATTTGGGAGAAACGGGAATGTCCATGGACGTTAGCCGCCGCCATCTGCTTGCGGCGGGTCTTGCGACGGCGGCGCTGCCGATGCTTGGAGCGCGCGCGCGTGCGCAGGCGAACTGGCCGAACAAGCCGATCAAGATCATCGTGCCGTATCCGGTCGGCGGCCAGACTGACCTGATCGCGCGTACCTATGGGGATTACATCGGCAAGCAGCTCGGGCAGCCGGTGGTCGTCGACAATAAATCCGGTGCGAGCGGCGTCGTGGGTTTGACCGAAGTCAAGCGCGCGCCGCCGGATGGCTATACTCTGCTGCTGACGATCGGCACGCCGCTCATCAACAACGTCGTGCTGTTCAAGGAACTGCCTTACGATCCGGACAAGGATTTTACGTTGATTTCCTCGATCGCCGCTCAGGGCGTGGCGCTGGTCGTCGCCGACAAGGTGCCGGCGAAGAATCTGGCGGAGTTCGTCGCCTACGCCAAGAAGGGCGGCAAGGTCAGCCTCGGCACCTATGGCGCGAATTCGGCGGCGCATATCGCGATTCTCGAACTGAACAAGCAGTACGGTCTCGCAATCGAGCCGGTGCATTATCGCGGCGAAGCGCCGATGTGGGCCGATGTGCTGAACCAATCGATCGACGGCGGGCTAGGCTCCTATCTGGCGGCGATGCCGGTCGTACAGGGCAAGCGCGGCAGGGTCATCGGCGCGAGCGGCCGGCCCATCAAGATCCTGCCGGACGTGAAGACGCTGAAGGAGCAGGGCGCGACCTCGAAATTCTTCGAGATCGACGTCTATAGCGGCATTCTGGCGGCGCCTGCCGGAACGCCGAAGGAAATCATCCAGAAGCTCTCCGACCTGATGGTGGCGGCCGGCAAGGATCAGAAAACGCAAGCAGCTCTCGCCAATTTTCCGATCGAACTGCCGTTGAGTCTCGAGGCGACGCAGGCCGATTACAAGAAGAATGCGACGGCGATGCGCACCTTCCTGGAAGGGATGGGCATTCCGAAGCAATAGCCGCTGCGCGTCGCCGCAAAGAGTGTTTGTTCTAAATCCAAGAGTGGATGTTTCAGGAGAGAACGAAATGGATTGGAAATTTAGCCGCCGCCAGATGCTGGCCGCAGGACTCTCGGCGGCGGTGCTGCCGGCGCTCGGCAGCCAGACGATGGCGCAATCGAACTGGCCGAACAAGCCGGTCAAGGTGATCGTGCCGTATCCGGTTGGCGGTCAGACCGACCAGATCGCGCGGGTCTATTCGGATTATCTCGGCAAGCAGCTGGGCCAGTCCTTCATCGTCGACAACAAGGGCGGCGCGAGCGGGATGCTCGGCGTCGGCGAAGTGAAGCGCGCCGCGCCGGATGGCTATACGCTGATGATGACGATCGGCTCGTCGCTCATCCATAATCTCGTGCTGTTCAAGGAGCTGCCATACGATCCCGACAAGGATTTCGTTATCATCTCCGCGATCGAGAGCCAGGGTATCCTGCTCGCGCTCAACGAAAAAATACCAGCAAAGAATCTCGAGGAGTTCGTCGCCTATGCCAAGAAGGCCGGCAAGGTAAGCATCGGCACCTATGGCGCTTATTCCTCGGCGCATATCACGATCATCGAGCTCAACAAGCTATTCGGCCTCACAATCGAGCCGGTGCATTATCGCGGCGAGGCGCCGATGTGGGCCGACGTGATGAGTCAGTCGATCGACGGCGCGATCGGCTCCTATCCGGCGGGGCTGCCGGTGCTTCAGGCGAAGAAGGCGCATGCCATTTCCTCCACCAGCCGGCCGATCCGGATTTTGCCGGATCTGAAGACCTTGCCGCAGCAGGGCGCAACGTCGACGTTCTTCCAGCTCGGCGGTTTCAGCGGCCTGCTCGCCGCCCCGGCCGGCACGCCCATGGAGATCGTCAAGAAGCTGTCCGATCTGATGGTCGCGGCCGGCAAGGATCAGAAGACGCAAGCAGCCCTTGCCAATTTTCCGATCGAACTGCCGCTCGGTTATGAGGAATCGCAGGCGCTCTACAAGAAGGAAGCGGCCTCGATGCGTGCCGTTCTGGAAAGCCTGAATATTCCGAAACAATAAAATCAGGCAGGCGACGCGGTTTTAACGACCGCGCCGCCTGTCGGCATTGGCTCCGATTTTCTCCTTGTCGTCCCTGCGAAAGCAGAGACGACGCCGGTTTTTTTAAGCTAGCCGGATGAATTGGCCAGCGCCCGGCGGATTTCGCGAAAATCCTGCCAGGCGAGGCGCTTGTAGGCGGGCGAGCGCAGCAGATAGGCCGGGTGGAAGGTCGCCATCGCCTTGATGGTGCGCGTGCCGGTGTCGTAGTCGCGCCAGCGCCCGCGCGTTTTCATGATGCCTTCGCGCGTTTCGAGAATGCCCTGGCTGGAGGGATTGCCGAGGCAGACGAGAACGTCCGGATTCACCAGTTCGATCTGCCGGCGGATGAAGGGCAGACAGATTTGCGTTTCCTGCGGCGTTGGCGTGCGATTGCCCGGCGGCCGCCACGGAATGATGTTGGCGATGTAGACCTGCGTGCGGTCGAGGCCGATCGCCGCGATCATCCTGTCGAGCAATTGCCCGGAGCGGCCGACGAAAGGCAGCCCGGCGCGGTCCTCGTCGCGGCCCGGCGCTTCGCCGACGAACATCAGCCGCGCCTGCGGATTGCCGTCCGCGAACACCAACCTTGAGGCGGTTTGTTTCAGCGCGCAGCCGTCGAATTTTTCCAGAAGCTCGCGCAGCTCCTCCAGCGATCTTGCGGTCACGGCCGCCTCGCGCGCCGATTTCGTCGCGGCTTCGGGCGGCGGCGCGATGGCGGTGGCAGAAGCGGGCCTCGCGAGCGGCGGTAGCGGACGTTCGGCACGCTGTGGTTCCCGCAAAGGCTCCGCCGGCGACGCTTCCTCGCGCGGCGGCGGCGTATCGTCGGCCAGCCGGTTGACCGGCTCCTCGCCGATCGCGCAATCGACTCCGGCCTCCAGATAGAAGCTCAGCAATTCGCGCGCGGTCGGGGGATGGTCGGTCGCCATGGTTGGTTTATGGGGATTGCGCGCCGCGGCGGCAAGCCGCTCGTTGTGGATGGCGCCGCCGCCGCATCCGGCTAAACTCCGCCAGCGGAACAGGGGGAGACGCGGTGCTTTCAGGACGATCGCTGATCGCGGCGATGTGCATCGGCCAGGTGGGCAATCTGCTGCCGCGTATTGGTCGTGCCGGCGATCATGGCTGGCGGCTGATGCCGTTGTAGCTGGCATCTGTCGGCCGGGCAGGCCGGGCTGATGGCGAGCGGCTATGCGGCCGGCTACATGCTCGCCGTTCCGATCCTCACCACGCTGACGGACCGCATCGACGCGCGGCTCATCCTTCTGTGCGGTTCTTTTCTGAGCGGGCTTGCGACGATCGCATTCGGGCTGTTTGCCGACGGGCCGTGGTCGGCGATGGGGATCTCGGCGCTGGCCGGCATCGGCTTCGCCGGGGCCTACATGCCGGGGCTGAAGGCGCTGACCGACCGCCTGCCGCCGGGCGACAGTTCTCGCGCGGTCACACTCTACACCTCCAGTTTCTCCTTTGGCGTCGGCCTGTCGTTTCTGGTCGCGCAGCTCGCCGCCGACGCCTTCGGCTGGCAGGCGGCGTTCTTCATCACCGGAATCGGCCCGGTCGCGATGATTGTCACCTGTCTGCTGATGCCGCCGCACAGACCGGCGCCAGTGAGCGCGAAGCTTCTGGATTTCGGACCGGTGTTCCGCAACCGGACCGCGCTCGGCTACATTTTCGGCTACGGCGCGCACTGCTTCGAACTCTACGGCATCCGCACCTGGATCGTCGGCTTCTGGACCTTCGTCGCCGCCAAAAATGCCGGCAGCGGCCTGCCGGGGCCGATCGCCGTCAGTGTCGCCTTCACGATTCTGGCGATGCCGTCGAGCATCCTCGGAAACGAGTTGGCTATTCGCTTCGGCCGGCATCGTGCGATCGGACTGGTGATGGCGGGATCGGCGCTGGTGGCGGTGCTCATCGCCCTGTTCGCCGGCCAGTCCGCCTGGCTGCTGCTGGGCCTGATCCTGATCTACGCCTTCACGGTCAACGCCGATTCCGGCGCGCTGACCTCCGGCATGACGTTGTCCGCCGACCCGAATTTCCGCGGCGCGACGATGGCGCTGCATTCGACCGTGGGATTCGGCCTGTCGGCGCTCGGCGCGTGGGGCGTCGGGGTCGCCATCGACGCGGCCGGCGGGCCGGTGAGTGCGACCGGCTGGGTCGCGGGTTTCGGCCTGCTCGCGCTCGGCATCGCCTTCGGGCCGCTGGCGCTGCTCTGGTCGCGGAGGAGGCCGAAAGCCTGAATTCCGGTCCGCGAAATTCCTTGTTGCGATGCGGTATAGCTCTCCCGCATTTCAGCGGTTGTGATTGCGGTGAAAATCGTCAAGAACAAAGTTTGCTTAGAACTGTTCGAGGAAACGATGAGCACCGAAGAGTTGCCGCCCCGTGAATCCATGGAGTTCGACGTCGTGGTGGTCGGCGCGGGACCGTCCGGTCTTGCCGCGGCGATCCGCCTGAAACAGATCAACCCGGACCTGTCCGTCGTCATCGTCGAGAAGGGCTCCGAGGTCGGCGCGCATATTCTTTCGGGCGCGGTGATCGATCCGGTCTCGCTCGACAAGCTCATCCCGGACTGGCGCGAGGACCCCGACTGTCCGCTGACGACACAGGTCAAGGACGACCATTTCTACTGGACGACCAAGGCCGGCGCGATCCGGCTGCCGAACTTCCTGATGCCGCCGCTGATGAATAATCATCACTGCTACATCGGCTCGCTCGGCATGGTGTGCCGCTGGCTCGCGACCAAGGCGGAAGCGCTGGGCGTCGAAATCTATCCGGGCTTCGCCGCCGCCGAGGTGATTTATGGTGACGACGGTGAGGTGCGCGGCATCGCCACCGGCGACATGGGCATCGGCCGAGACGGCAAGCCGAAGGATTCTTATGCACGCGGGATGGAGTTGCTGGGCAAGTACACCTTGTTTGCCGAAGGCGCGCGCGGCAGCCTGACCAAGCAGCTCATCCGCAAATTCGATCTCGACAAGAATTCGGAGCCGCCGAAATTCGGCATCGGCCTGAAAGAGGTCTGGGAGATCGATCCGGCCAAGCATAAAAAGGGCCTGATCCAGCACTCCTTCGGCTGGCCGCTCGGCATGTCCACCGGCGGCGGATCGTTCCTTTATCACTACGACGACAATCTGATCGCGGTCGGCTTCGTCGTTCACCTGAACTACACCGACCCGTATCTGTCGCCGTTCGAGGAGTTCCAGCGCTTCAAGACGCACCCGAAGGTCGCGCCGGTGTTCGAGGGCGCCAAGCGCCTCGCTTACGGCTCTCGCGCGATCACCGAAGGCGGCTACCAGTCGGTGCCGCGCCTGACCTTCAAGGGCGGCGCGCTGATCGGCTGCGCCGGCGGCTTCGTCAACGTGCCGCGCATCAAGGGCGTCCACAATGCGATGGGCACCGGCATGCAGGGCGCCGAGCATGTGGCGGCGGCGATCGCCGCCGGCCGCGCCAATGACGAGGTCGTCGAGTACGAGAACGGCTGGCGCGATTCGGCCGTCGGCAGGGACCTGTTCAAGGTCCGCAACGTCAAGCCGCTCTGGTCCAAATTCGGCACCGTGCTGGGTGTCGGCCTCGGCGGCCTTGACATGTGGACGAACACGCTGTTCGGCTTCTCTTTGTTCGGCACGCTCGGCCACGGCAAGCTGGATCGCGAGACGCTCACGCCGGCGAAGGATTCGCAGCCGATCCAGGCTCCGAAATTTGACGGCAAGCTGACCTTCGACCGGCTCTCCTCGGTGTTCCTGTCGAACACCAACCATGAGGAAGACCAGCCGATCCACCTGAAGGTCGCCGATCTCGACCTGCAAAAGCGGTCGGAACTGGAGGTTTTCGCGGGCCCCTCGAATCGCTACTGCCCGGCGGGGGTGTACGAATGGGTCGAGGAGGGCGGTGACAAGAAGTTCGTCATCAACGCACAGAACTGCGTCCACTGCAAAACCTGCGACATCAAGGACCCCAACGGCAACATCACCTGGGTTCCGCCGGAGGGCGGCGGAGGTCCGAACTATCAGGCGATGTGAGGGGCGTCTTCCGAAGCACGATTGCGTGGGTGCGGTGTTCCGGCCACGAAGCCGCCACACATTGTCTGCTTCGGATAGTGTATAAACGGCTCGGGCACCTCGAATCTTGTGCGGACGGTCTGAAAAGGCCATTGTCCGCACCGCTCGGCGTGCCTGACAGCCGGATTGCCGCAACCAGGGCTCAACTTGATGTCATTCCTTTTCCGTCGCGCCGCCCTTCTGGGTTCGCTGGCTCTCGCGGTCGCCTTGCCGGGTGTCGTCTTGCCGGGTGCGGCGGTCGCGCAGCAAAAGCCGGAGAAAAAGAAGGTCGAGGCCGTCCGCTCCGGCCCGGTGGAGATGACGCCGGTCGACCGGAAGGATCGGACGAGCATCGCGGGCGATTATCTCGCGGCGCGGCAAGCGAGCGTCGAACGCGACGCCGTCGCGGCCGCCTCGTTCTATCTGGCGGCGCTGCGGGCCGATCCGAAAAATGCCGAACTGCTCGACCGCGCCTTCATCTCGACGCTGGCCGGCGGCGAGATCGACGAGGCCGTCAAGCTGGCCGAACGGATCATCCAGGTCGACAAGTCAAACCGGGTAGCGCGGCTCGTGCTCGGCGTCCGGGCGCTGAAGCACAAGCAATATGCGGCGGCCCAGCAGAACGTCAATCAATCGGTGCGCGGACCGATCACCGATCTCGTCGCGGCGCTGCTGTCCGGCTGGGCGGCGACGGGTGCCGGCGACGTCAAGAGCGCCGCCGCCAGCATCGACAAGCTGACCGGCCCGGAATGGTATCCGATCTTCAAGGACCTCCATCTCGGCCTGATGTACGACCTCGCTAACCGGCCGAAGGAAGCGGGCGTGCGGCTTGAGCGCGCCTACAAGCTCGACGATTCGGCGCTGCGCGTTGTCGACAGCTATGCCCGGTGGCTCTCGCGCAACAAGAGCGGCGAGGCGGCGGCCGAACTCTACGAGGCGTTCGACAAGAAGCTGCCGCGCCATCCGCTGGTTTTGGAAGGGCTTCGCGAGACCAAGGCTGGCAAGAAGATGCCGATGCTGGTCACCTCGCCGCAGCAGGGCGCGGCGGAAGCCCTTTACGGTATCGGCGCGTCGCTGACGCGGCGCGGCGCGGAAGATCTGGCGCTGGTCTATCTGCAACTCGCGCTCTACCTCGATCCGACGCATGGGCTGGCGATGCTGTCGCTTGGCGATCTCTACGAGTCGATCAAGCGGCCGCAACTTGCCATCAAGGTGTACGAGCATGTGCCGGCCAATTCGCTCTTGAAGCGCAATGCGCAGATTCAACTGGCGACCAATCTCGACGCCGTCGATCGCTCCGAGGAAGGGATCAAGGTGCTGAAGGACCTGATCGCGGAGAATCCGAAGGATATCGAATCGATCATGGCGCTCGGCAATATCGAGCGCGGCAAGAAGAAGTTCGCCGAATGCGCCGACACCTATTCGCTCGGCATCGACGCCTTGCCGGCAATCACCGATGCGAACTGGGTGCTCTATTATTTCCGCGGCATCTGTTACGAGCGGTCCAAGCAATGGCCGAAATCGGAAGCGGACCTGAAGAAGGCGCTGGAGCTGAAGCCCGAGCAGGCGCATGTGCTGAACTATCTCGGCTATTCCTGGATCGACCAGGGCGTCAATCTCGACGAGGGGATGAAGATGATCCGCCGCGCCGTCGATCAACGCCCGGATGACGGCTATATCGTCGACTCGCTCGGCTGGGCCTATTACCGCATCGGCAACTACGAGGAGGCGGTGAAACATCTGGAACGCGCGATCGACCTGCGCCCCGAGGACCCGACCATCAACGATCATCTCGGCGACGCCTATTGGAAGGTCGGCCGCACGCTGGAGGCGCGCTTCCAGTGGCAGCACGCCAAGGACCTCAAGCCCGAGCCGGAGGAATTGCGAGATCGAGGCCAAGATCCGCGACGGCCTGCCCGAGGTGAAGGAGCCGACGGCGGCGGTAACGCGACGTCAAGAAGACGACAAGGGCGGCTGAGCGGACGGACCTGTGGGGCATCTGCGACAACCGTGCTGGAAGATTGCGCGCGCGCGAAGGTCAATCTGACGCTTCACGTGCTGGGCCGACGCGTGGACGGCTATCATGACCTGGAAAGCCTCGTCGCCTTCGCCGATTGCGCCGACGGCCTGACGCTGGAAGCTGCGGACCGTTTCTCGCTCGCCGTTACAGGGCCGCGCGCCGCCGATTGCGGCGACCTCGCAGATAATTTGGTGGCGAAGGCCGAGCGGCTTTTGCGCGAGCGCGTCGCCGGTCTGCGCGCGGGCGCTTTCGTTCTCGACAAGCATCTGCCGGCGGCGGCCGGTATCGGCGGCGGCTCGGCGGACGCGGCGGCGACGCTGCGATTGCTGGCACGGGCCAACGGCCTGGCTGCGGACGATGCGCGGCTGATCGCGGCCGCGCAGGCGACAGGGGCCGACGTGCCGGTCTGCCTTTTGTCGTCCGGATGCATGATGCGCGGCGCGGGCGAGCTTGTGACGCCGATGCGGCTGCCGCGGCTCCCCTGCGTGCTGGTCAATCCGGGCTTGCCGGTGCCGACCAAGGATGTCTTTTTAGCGATCGGCCTGAAGCCGGGCGATGAGTTCATTCCGCCGAATGGCGCGGCCGAGGTGCATTGGCCTGCGGCAGCGGCGTCCGCCGGCGAGTGGCTGGCGGCGATCCGCTCCGGCCGTAACGATCTTGAGCCGGTCGCGGTGAAAATCCAGCCCGTCATCGCGCAAGTGCTGTCGCTATTGGGCGCGGCGAAGGGCTGCACGCTGGCCCGCATGTCCGGCTCCGGCGCGACCTGCTTCGGATTGTTCGAGGACGATGCGTCGGCGGCGGCGGCGTCGGCTGCGCTGAAGTCCGCGCATCCGGCATGGTGGGTCGAGGCCAGCGCGCTGAGCTGAAATAAACGCGGTCGTTGGGTCAGGCCGAAGCTCTGCCATCCTTAATTATTTTGAGCATGATCGGTCCGACCCCAAGGGCCGCGAAGCGCAAACCGGTTCCCACTTTTCGCAGATCATGCTCAATGCGAGCGCGCGAGGCAGAACGCCACCACCTGCTCCAGCGCCGAGCGCATCGGTGACGACGGAAACAGCGCCAGCGCGTCCACCGCCATCGCGCCGTAATGCTGCGCGCGGCTGATCGTGTCATCGAGCGTGCGATGCTTGGTCATCAGCCCGATCGCGTGATCGAGATCGCCGTCACCGATCTCGCCTTGCGTCAGCGTGCGCGTCCAGAAATCGCGCTCATCGTTGCCACGCCGGAAGGCCAGCACCACCGGCAGCGTGATCTTGCCCTCGCGAAAATCGTCGCCGATGTTCTTGCCGAGTTTCGGCTTTGCCGCCATAATCGAGCGCGTCGTCCACGAGCTGGAACGCGATGCCGAGATTCATGCCGACCGAGCGGCAGGCGGCCTGTTCGGCCTTCGGCCGATTGGCCAGCACCGGCCCGACCTCGCAGGCCGCGGCGAACAGTTCGGCGGTCTTGCCGCGGATCACGGCGAGATATTCATCCTCGGTGGTGGCGGTGTTCTTGGCGGCGGCAAGCTGCATCACTTCGCCTTCGGCGATGGTGGCGGCTGCGGCCGAAAGAATATCCAGCGCGCGCAGCGAGCCGACCTCGACCATCATGCGGAACGCCTGGCCGAGCAGGAAGTCGCCGACCAGCACGCTCGCCTCATTGCCCCACAGCATGCGCGCGGAAAGTTTTCCGCGCCGCATCTCGCTTTCGTCAACCACATCATCATGCAGCAGCGTCGCTGTGTGCATGAACTCGACCGCCGCCGCGAGCTTGACGTGGCCGTCGCCCGCATAGCCGGCGAGTTGCGCCATCGCCAGCGTCAGCATCGGCCGCAGCCGCTTGCCGCCCGAGGAGATCAGGTGGTTTGCAACCTCGGGGATCATCGTCACGTCCGAGCCGGTCCGGGACAGAATCGTCGTGTTGACGCGCGCCATGTCGGCCGACACCAGGGCGACGAGAGGATCGATCGACGCATCCGAGCGGCTTTCGAAGGGAACAATAACGGCCACGCTGCTCTCCGTGCATTCTGGACGCCAAGCATAGAAACTGGCGGCGAACGCGGCAACCCTGTCCGGATAAGGAAACGGCGCTGACAATTACCCGGTAACCCGCTATTCTAGAACGTTATTTCCGAAAGTCCGGAAGCTCCTCTCTCCAGAGCTTCTAAAAACAAAGGGCGAGGTTCCGTGCAAGAACTGATCCGGGTCAACGATCCCGTTCTGGTCTCTGCTGTCGGCGCGCTTTTGGATGGCGCCGGCATCCATTATGTCGTTCTCGACCAGAATATGAGTGTCATCGAGGGCTCGCTCGGGATTTTGCCGCGCCGGATCATGGTCGCCGCCGACGATGTGGCCGCCGCGCGGCGCGTCATCAGCGACGCGGGCCTCGGGCATGAATTGCGCCGGGAATGAACGTCGCGGATGATGTCAGTGACGACGCTTTTTTAGGCGGAAGACTGCGTCTTCAGCAGCCCCGCAAGGGACATCGGGCCGGGCACGATGCGATCCTGCTGGCGGCGGCGACCGCCGCGCGGCCAGGTGAGCGCGTGGTCGAGTTCGGCGCCGGCGTCGGCGCGGCGGGGCTCGCACTCGCCCGGCGCGTTCCCGGCATCACGCTCGCGCTTGTGGAGCGGGACGAGCGGCTGGCGGCGCTGGCGCGGAGCAATGCGGCGCGCAACGGACTGGCGGCGACCGTGGTTGTGTTGGACGTCGCGGCGGAGGCGGTCGCCTTCGCGGGTTGCGATCTCTGGCCGGACAGCGCCGACCGGGTGCTGATGAACCCGCCCTTCAACGATTCCCAGCGGCATCGCCCATCGCCGGATACGGACAAGCGCGCCGCGCATGAAGCCGGAACCGTAACGCTGGACATTTGGACGCACGCCGCGCGGCGGGTCTTGCGGCCCGGCGGAACCTTGACGCTGATCTGGCGTGCGGAGGGACTCGCCGCCGTTCTCGGCGCACTGAGCCGCGGTTTTGGCGGCGTCAAGATTCTGCCGGTGCATCCAAGGCCGGATGCCCCCGCGATCCGGGTGCTGGTGAGAGCGGAGAAGGGATCCCGCGCACCGATGCTTCTGCTGCCGGGACTTGTGCTCAATGATGCGGCAGGTTGCCCTGCGCCATTCGCCGACGCCGTGCTGAGGGGCGAGGAAACTCTGCCGCTGGCGCGGGATTAACGTCTGACCGGTTCGCTTCCCGCGTTTATCGCGTGGTCCGCGAATTGCCGGCCGAAGGTGCAGTCAGATGAACCGCCGTGAGCAGAACACCGATCAGCAGCATCAGAAGATAGATTTTCATTGCATGTCCACCGTCGGGGTTGCGCCATTGTGCGCATGAAGACCAACACAAAACTCTGGAAAGCAAACCTCGTTCCAGCTACGCGAAGATGGTTTCCAATTCACTTAACCCCGGAAAGGTGTCGATGAGCATGAGCGAGCCGTCCTCCCCAGATGCAACTGGGGGAGGTCTGAACGGACTGGCCCGCAGCTTGCGCCGTCTGCTGCCGGCGCGGTTCCGTGGCGACGCGCCGGTCGTGCCGGTGGTGCGGCTGTCGGGTGCCATCGGCGCGGTGACGCCGCTGCGTCAGGGGATGTCGCTGGTCGGCGTGGCCCGGACGCTGGAGAAGGCGTTCGGCACCAAGGGTGCGAAAGCGGTGGCGATCGTCGTCAATTCGCCGGGTGGCTCGCCGGTACAGTCGCACCAGATTCACAATCGCATCAGGCAACTTGCGTCTGAGAAGAAGCTGCCGGTGCTGGTGTTCGTGGAGGATGTCGCAGCCTCCGGCGGCACATGATCGCCTGCGCGGGCGACGAGATTTTCTGCGACCCGTCATCGATCGTCGGATCGATCGGCGTGGTCGGCGGATCGTTCGGCTTTCAGGGGCTGATCGAGAAGATCGGCGTGGAGCGGCGGCTCTACACGTCCGGCAAGAACAAGGCGATGCTGGACCCGTTCCTGCCCGAGAACCCGGACGATGTGGCGCGGCTGAAGGCCATTCAGCAGGAAATCCACACGATGTTCATCGATCTGGTGAAGCGGCGGCGCGGCGCGAAGCTGGGCGGCAATGAGGACGATCTGTTCTCGGGCGCGTACTGGACCGGCCGGACCGCGATCGATCTCGGCCTGTCGGACGCGATCGGCGACCTGCGCGGCGTGCTGCGCTCGCGCTATGGCGAGAAGGTGAAAATGCCGCTGGTCGCGCCGTCGGCCGGTCTGCTGTCGGGCCTGCTCGGTCGGCGGCAGGGCGGCATGAGCGCCGGCAGGCTGCTCGATCCGTCATCGTCGATGCCGGATGAGATGATCTCGGCGCTGGAGGCCCGCGCTCTGTGGGCGCGTTACGGATTTTAGCTGCAACCGCAGGACGACGTTCAGCCGCAGTTTCGGGGATCAGTTTCGCCACAATTGGCGGCCAGTCTTTGCCGCATCCAAAATCGTGTCCGCAAAAGAGGACGAATTGATGCCGCCGCTGATCGCCTGGGGAGTGGGAATGCTCGGAGGAGCCGCTTTGGTCCGCTGGGCGGTCAAGGAAGCTCAGCGCGTCAGCCTCGAACTGGAGGAGGCGCGTCTGGCCCGCATGCAACAGAGCATGCAGGCCGAGCGGATTCCGACGCTGCGGCGCGATCCGGTCACGGGCGCGTATCGCCCGGAGTAGCTGTCCTCTGCACGCGCACCCGCATGTCGCGGGTGTCGGCCTCGACCATGATTCCGAGCGCGATCGTAATCAGCGCGGCGGCACACGCCTCGACGATAATCATCGTAGATCCCTGTTGTTATCGGCCTGAGTGGCCTTGTTCTTTGTTTGTGGCCGGGTTTGTAAGGCCGCAATCGCTAATGCTTTTCATCTTTCGGCTGCAAAGCGGCCGCAAGGGTTGGCAATTCCTGAACGGAATGCCTCGCATTTGAATCGCCGCAGGCGGCCGGGTCTCCAAGCCCCCGAAAATACGCGGGTTTAACTTCTTGCGCCCGCGCATCGCCGCCGATAGTTTCCGCGCGCTTTCCTAGCCCCTCAAGAATCGCTGAAAAATCATGGATTCGCTGCCGCCTCATATGCGCCCGGAAAAGTCGTTCCAGGGCTTCATCCTCGCCTTGCAGCGGTTCTGGGCGGACCAGGGTTGCGTGATTTTGCAGCCTTATGACGTGGAAATGGGCGCCGGCACGTTCCACCCCGCCACGACGCTGCGCGCGCTTGGCCCGAAACCGTGGAACGCCGCCTATGTGCAGCCCTCGCGCCGGCCGAAGGACGGCCGCTATGGCGAGAACCCGAACCGCTTGCAGCACTACTACCAGTTCCAGGTGATCCTGAAGCCCTCGCCGCCGAATTTGCAGGAGCTGTATCTGAAATCGCTCGCCGCAATCGGTATCGACTCCGCCGTGCATGACATTCGCTTCGTCGAGGACGATTGGGAAAGCCCGACGCTGGGCGCGTGGGGGCTCGGCTGGGAGTGCTGGTGCGACGGCATGGAGGTGAGCCAGTTCACTTACTTCCAGCAGGTCGCGGGCGTCGAATGCGCGCCGGTCGCGGGCGAACTCACCTACGGGCTCGAACGGCTGGCGATGTATGTGCAGGGCGTCGACCGCGTCTACGATCTGAATTTCAACGGCCGCGACGGCGACGAGAAAGTCACCTATGGCGATGTGTTCCTGCAAGCCGAGCAGGAATATTCACGCCACAATTTCGAATTCGCCGACACCGCGATGCTGTTCGAGCAATTCAAGATGGCCGAAGGCGCGTGCCGCAAATATCTCGAAGCGGGTTGGCAGAAAAACGAAAAAGAGCCCGGCAAGAAGGAGCGCCATCTGATGGCGCTGCCGGCCTATGACCAGTGCATCAAGGCGAGCCATGTGTTCAACCTGCTCGACGCGCGCGGCGTCATCTCCGTGACCGAGCGGCAGAGCTACATCCTGCGCGTGCGCGAACTCGCGAAAGCCTGCGGCGAAGCCTGGGTGCATACCGAAGCGGGTGGAGTGTAAGCGATGCCCGATCTTCTCATCGAATTGTTCTCCGAAGAAATCCCCGCGCGCATGCAGGCGAAGGCGGCGGATGATCTGCGCCGTCTCGTCACCGAGAAACTCGTCGCCGAAGGTCTCGTCTATGAGGGCGCGAAGGCGTTCGTCACGCCGCGCCGGCTCGCGCTGACCGTGCATGGCATTCCGGTGCGCCAGCCCGACCTGAAGGACGAGCGCAAGGGACCGAAGGTCGGCGCGCCCGACGCAGCAGTGCAGGGCTTCCTGAAAGCGGCCGGTCTTGCCTCGCTCGATGAAGCCAAAATTCAGAAGGACCCGAAGAAAGGCGACTTCTATGTGGCGCTGATCGAGAAGCCGGGCCGCGACGCGATCGAGGTCATCGCCGAATTCCTGCCCGTCATCATCCGCACTTTCCCATGGCCGAAGCAGATGCGCTGGGGCGCGCGCTCGGCCAAAGCGGGTGCGCTGACCTGGGTGCGGCCGTTGCACTCGATCGTCGCGAGCTTCGGGCCCGAGACCGAGGAGCCGGAGATCGTCAAATTCTCCATCGACGGCATCGAAGCCGGAAACACCACGCGCGGCCATCGCTTCATGGCCCCGGACGCTTTCTCCGTGCGCCGTTTCGACGATTACGTGACGAAGCTGGAAGCGGCGAAGGTGGTGCTCGATCCGCAGCGGCGCAAGGACGTGATTTTGGCGGACGCCAAACAACTCGCCTTCGCGCAAGGCTTCGAACTGGTCGAGGACCAGGCGCTGCTCGACGAGGTCGCGGGCCTCGTCGAATGGCCGGTGGTGCTGATGGGTTCGTTCGACGAAAGTTTTCTCAGCATTCCGGGCGAAGTGATCCGCGCCACCATCCGCAACAACCAGAAGTGTTTTGTCGTCCGCAAGGCGGACGGCACGCTCGCCAATCGCTTCATTCCGGTTGCGAACATCGAGGCGACCGATGGCGGCAAGATCATCGTCGGCGGCAACGAGAAGGTTATTCGCGCGCGGCTGAGCGACGCGAAGTTCTTCTACGAGACCGACCTGAAAACGAAGCTGGAAGACCGGCTGCCGAAGTTCGAGCAGATCGTGTTCCACGAAAAGCTCGGCACGCAGGCCGAACGCATCGCACGCATCGAACGGCTGGCGGCGGAGATTGCGCCGCTGGTCGGCGCGGATGTGGAGAAGGTGAAGCGCGCGGCAAAACTCTGCAAGGCGGATTTGTTGACGGAAGTCGTCGGCGAATTCCCCGAGGTGCAGGGGCTGATGGGCAAGTACTACGCGCTGGCGCAGGGCGAGGACGCCGCCGTCGCCGCAGCTTGCGAGGATCACTACAAGCCGCAGGGCCCGAACGATCGCGTGCCGACCGATCTGGTGGCGATCGCGGTCGCGCTCGCCGACAAGATCGATACGCTGGTCGGCTTTTGGGCGATCGACGAGAAGCCGACGGGATCGAAAGACCCTTACGCGCTGCGGAGAGCGGCGCTGGGGGTGATTAGGATCGTGCTGGAAAACTCCTTGCGACTTAAGCTCCGGAGCGTTTTGGATCAGGGTTTCCTTCCAGTAATGGATTATCTTGTTGGCAAAGTTGATCCTTCGACACAAAAAGATTCAAGGCTGCCTTTCGCTCTTGGGCCTACGACAAACGATCTCCTCTCCTTCTTCGCAGACCGCCTGAAAGTTCAATTGCGGGATCAGGGCGCGCGGCACGATCTCGTCGATGCCGTGTTTGCGCTTGGCAACAGGAGCGCCGAAGGCGACTCCGTCTCCGATAATGTTCAGGACGACCTCCTGCTCGTCGTCCGCCGCGTCGAGGCTTTGGGAAAATTCCTGGACACCGACGACGGCAAGAACCTGCTCGCGGGCATCAAGCGCGCGTCCAACATCCTCGGCATCGAGGAGAAGAAGGACAAGCGCAGCTTCGATGGTGCGGTGAATACGGCGCTGCTGAAGGCCGACGAGGAAAGGACGCTGGCCCAGGCCGCCGCCACCGCGAAGGCGGAAGCTGAGGCCGCCGTCGGTCGTGAAGATTTCGCCGCCGCCATGAGCGCGATGGCGAAACTGCGTCCGGCAGTCGATGCGTTCTTCGAGCATGTGAAGGTCAATGACGACGACAAGGCCGTGCGCGAAAACCGCCTCAACCTTTTGAACGAGATTCGCACCGCGACACGCACGGTTGCCGATTTCTCGAAGATTCAGGACTAAAAATTTCGTCTGCAAAAAGAGAAGCCCCGCGCGGCTGAACGCCTGCGCGGGCCCTGTCGTCGGCGCGATGGGGCGGGGAGGATACCCGCCGACCGCTCTCCGACGATGTTCTTGCGACAAGTTGGAGTTTTTTATTTTTCGCAAGATGTGTTCCTAACAGCGGTTTCCGCTGTTCAAGGATAGCTAGTCGATTACCTGCATCACGCGACGCGATCGCGGATCGACCAGCACGGTTCGATCGTTGACGACGGTGTAGCGATAGGTGGTTGCGCCGTAGCGTTCAGGCACGTCGTAATAGACGACACCGGCTTCAGGCAGTGTCGTGCCGACGATCACGCGATCCGGCACACTGAACGACGGCAGCCGCTCTTCCACGACATAGCGTCGGAAGGTCGGGATGTGATCGTCGGCGATGATGCCGACCGTCGGACCGCTGACGCCGACCGTGCCGCTGAACTGGGCCGCGGCCGGACTTGCCAGCGCAATGGTTGCGCCGATCATGGCTGTGGCGAAAATGTGAGTTCGCATCGGATGCTCCTCAGGCTTGGTCGAGGGTCGCGAGCCCGCCTCTGTCGAGAGCGATGCTCGCGACGTGTTGACGGTTCGCTAATGTCCTGCGTCCGGCATCGTTCCGATTTTTTGCAGGTGATTGCCGGCTGAAATTTTCATCCAGCGCGGAACATTGTCCTGCGGAACCCGTCTGTTCTCCCGGTTCCGGATCGTGCATTCCGGTACTGCTGCGATTCGCATAAATCCTTGGACCGCTTTTGCCGGAGTTCGATCATGACCATCAGCCTGACAAATCTTCAGCCCATCGTCGCGCTTGCTGCCGGCGTGCTGATTCTCATCATGCCGCGCCTTCTGAATTATATTGTTGCGCTGTACCTGATCCTGGTCGGCATCCTGGGGCTGGGCATTTTGAAGTGATCCCCGGCTTTCTTGGCCGCGCACAACCCTGTTGCGCGGCTTGGCCGCTTTCGGAGCTTGCACCGCAACAAAAAAGGGTGTTCTAACCGGCTGCCAGTTCCCGACACCGCAAACCGTCACGGACGCCATGGCCAAAGCCTCGTCGAAAGCCGCTACCCTCTCTGCACCGAAGCCCGCAAAGAAGCCCGTCAAAAGACCTGCCGGCGCGGCCGTGAAGGCCGCAAGGGTCGGAAATAGAACCGGGCAACAGGCGAAAAAGACAGCGCCGGTCGGCAAGCCGCCGAAAGCCGCCGCCAAGCCGGCCGCCAAAACTGTCAGCAAGACGGCCGCCAAGCCGGCTGCGAAGGTCGCGAAGGGCGTTCCCGCCGGAAAGTGGGTGTTCACTTTTGGCGACGGCCGCGCCGAGGGCAAGAGCGCGATGCGCGATCTCTTGGGCGGCAAGGGCGCCAACCTCGCCGAGATGGCGAATCTCGGCTTGCCGGTGCCGCCGGGCTTCACGATTCCGACCTCGGTCTGCAACTACTACTACGACAACGACAAGACCTATCCGGCGGACCTCAAGCCGCAGGTGGAAGCAGCGCTGAAGCAGGTCGGCAAGATCGCCGGAAAGACCTTTGGCGATCCGGCCAATCCGCTGCTGGTGTCGGTGCGCTCCGGCGCGCGGGCCTCGATGCCCGGCATGATGGACACGGTGCTCAATCTCGGCCTGAACGACGAGACGGTGGAGGCGCTGGCCGCGCTCTCCGGCGACAAGCGTTTCGCCTATGACAGCTACCGCCGTTTCATCACGATGTATTCGGACGTCGTGATGGGATTCGAGCACCACCACTTCGAGGAAATTCTCGACAGCTATAAGGACTCCCGCGGCTACACACTGGACACCGATCTCGACGCCGAGGACTGGGTCGCGATCGTCGGCCAGTACAAGGACGTGGTGCGCAACGAGACCGGCGGGGATTTCCCGCAGGACCCGCACGCGCAGCTTTGGGGTGCGATCGGCGCGGTGTTCGGCTCCTGGATGAACGCGCGCGCGGTCACCTATCGCTCGCTGCACAACATCCCTGAATCGTGGGGCACCGCCGTCAACGTGCAGGCGATGGTGTTCGGCAATATGGGCGAGACGTCGGCGACTGGCGTCGCCTTCACGCGCAATCCCTCCACCGGCGAGAAGCAGCTTTACGGCGAATTCCTCATCAACGCGCAGGGCGAGGATGTGGTGGCGGGCATCCGCACGCCGCAGGACATCACCGAAGCCGCGCGCAAGGAGTCCGGCTCCGACAAGGCGTCGATGGAAGCGGCGATGCCGGAGGCATTTCACGAACTGACGCGCATCTATACGAAGCTCGAAAAGCACTACCGTGACATGCAGGACATGGAATTCACGGTGGAGCAGGGCAAGCTGTGGATGCTGCAAACCCGCAACGGCAAGCGCACCGCGAAGGCCGCGTTGCGCATTGCCGTCGAACTCGCCAATGAAGGACTGATCTCGCGCGAGGACGCGATCGCGCGCGTCGATCCGGCCTCGCTCGACCAGCTGCTGCATCCGACCATCGATCCGGCCGCCAAGCGCGACGTGATCGCCACCGGCCTGCCGGCCTCGCCGGGCGCAGCCTCCGGCGAGATCGTGTTTTCGTCCGATGAGGCGGCGAAGCTTCAGGCCGATGGCCGCAAGGTGATCCTCGTCCGCGTCGAGACCAGCCCGGAAGACATTCACGGCATGCACGCCGCCGAGGGTATTCTGACGACGCGCGGCGGCATGACCTCGCACGCCGCCGTGGTCGCGCGCGGCATGGGCAAGCCCTGCGTTTCCGGCGCGGGCACCATCCGCGTCGATTACGGCCGCGGGCTGATGACCGCCGGCGGCCGCTCGTTCAAGGCGGGTGACGTCATCACCATCGACGGTGCGATGGGGCAGGTGCTCGCCGGCCGCATGCCGATGCTGGAGCCGGACCTGTCCGATGAGTTCGGCACGCTGATGGGCTGGGCCGACAAGGTGCGCAAGCTGAAGGTGCGTACCAATGCCGACACGCCGGAAGACGCGCGCGTCGCCATCAAGTTCGGCGGCGAAGGCATCGGCCTGTGCCGCACCGAGCACATGTTCTTCGAGGAAACCCGCATCCGCACCGTGCGCGAGATGATCCTCGCCGAGGACGAGCAGCGCCGCCGCGCGGCGCTGGCGAAGCTGCTGCCGATGCAGCGCGCCGACTTCGTCGAGCTGTTCGAGATCATGCAGGGGCTGCCGGTGACGATCCGCCTGCTCGATCCGCCGCTGCACGAATTCCTGCCGCATACCCAGGCCGAGATCGAGGAAGTGGCGCGGGCGATGGACGCCGATCCGCGCAAGCTCGCCGATCGCGCGCGCGACCTGTCGGAGTTCAATCCGATGCTGGGCTTTCGCGGCTGCCGTCTCGCCATCGCCTATCCGGAGATCGCCGAGATGCAGGCGCGCGCGATCTTCGAGGCCGCCATCGTCGTCGGCAAGCGCACCGGCAAGCCGGTCGTCCCGGAGATCATGGTGCCGCTGATCGCGATCAAGGCCGAGTTCGACATGATCAAGGCGCGGATCGACGCGACCGCGCAGGCGGTGATGAAGGATCAGGGCGGCAGCGTGACTTACGATGTCGGCACGATGATCGAATTGCCGCGCGCGGCGCTCAGGGCCGGCGAGATTGCCGAAAGCGCGGCGTTCTTCTCGTTCGGCACCAACGATCTGACGCAGACGACGTTCGGCATCAGCCGCGACGACGCCGGCTCATTCCTCGGCGCTTATCTGTCGCGCGGCATTCTCGCGGTCGACCCGTTCATCTCGCTGGATCAGGAAGGCGTCGGCGAACTGGTGAAGATCGGCGTCGAGCGCGGCCGCAAGACCAAGGCGTCGCTGAAGGTCGGCATCTGCGGCGAGCATGGCGGCGATCCGGAATCGGTCGCGTTCTGCCACGCGATCGGCCTCGACTATGTGTCGTGCTCGCCCTACCGGGTTCCGATCGCGCGCCTCGCCGCCGCGCAGGCAGCCCTCGGAAAGCTGGCCGCGAGCCAGGCTTGAATAGACATTCGGCTTCCCCTCCCGCTTGCGGGGGGAGGAGAAGCGAAAAATTTTTCGTACTTGTCGCAAATTGAAACGCGCCGCATGCCTCATGCGCGCGTTTTTTTCGTTGACGGAGTTTTTACCAAGTTGATTTGCCCGCGATTCACCAGCGTTTTCGATGTGATCGCGAGCGCTCACGCCAAAACTTGCGTGTGCTTTGGCGGCATCGGCAATTAACCGCCCCGCAACTCTAATCAGTTACTAACGAGCACGATCGAATTGCGCGCAAATGCGCTTAGCGATCGGTGTGTATCAGTTGCGTAAGCGTTGCGTAGGCGTAAATGTCTGTTTTGCAGAACAGGCCGAAGGGCGCGCATATTGCGTCCTTCGGCTTCGCATTCACCGTGTTCGCGTGTCTGCCGACCGAGATCGGTTATCAAGACATTGCGGCGTTGCTCGCGCGTCAGCCCGGCGTCACCGAAAGCTGGCGCAAGCAGGCGATCGCCTCGACGTTCGGCACGATCCACGCTGCCACATTCAGTCTTCCGCGCCCGGTCGGTTCGTGGATTCCGCGTGTGCCGTCGCTGCATCTGGCAAGCCTGTACGGCGAGGCGGATGTCACCGGCTCGATCGCGCGCGATCCGCTCGGGCAGGTTCTGCGGCCGCTGCAGGCGAGCGATTTTCCTGTCGTCGACCGCACGAACAAGGGCGACCGGCTCTCGACCAAGGGCGACCGGTTGCAGGTCCAGCCCGTCTCGGTCCCGGCCTCCGAACCTGCGCAAAAAATTCTTCCCGAGGACGAGGCGGGGGCTGCACCGGTGCTGGAGCATGCGCAGCCGCTCGACGAGACTTCGCCCGAGGTGGTAAGCGCCGGTCCGCTCGATCCAGAGCTTGAGGCTGCGCTGAAATCGACGCCACTGCCGCAATATCATCCGTCGAAAGGAATCGGCTCCGACGCACCGCTCGATCCGAAGCCGGTGCCGGCGGAGACGGCCGCGCCGTCGAAGAACCCCTTCACGGTTCAAACCTCGACACTGTATTTCGGTTCGTCATCGCTGGGTCTTTCCAGCGGCAATCTCGAAAGCTGGACGCCGGGCGAGGAGCCGCGTCTGATCGTCCCCGGTGAGCCCGACACCGATCTGAAGCAACTGCCTGCGAGCGCCGGCGACGCGGAAGGTTCGAGCCTTGCGCCGAAGGGCGAATCGAGCGCCGCGCCGCAGCGGCCGAAGAGCCCGGCCGAGCGGCTCGGGCTCGATGCGAAGACTTATGCCAAGAGCGCGAAGTGTCTGGCCGAGGCGGTTTATTTCGAGGCGCGCGGCGAGCCGGTGCGCGGCCAGATCGCGGTGGCGCAGGTGGTCGTGAACCGCGCGTTCTCCGGCTACTATCCGGTCACGGTCTGCGGCGTCGTCTACCAGAACTCGCATCGCTACCTGTCGTGTCAGTTCACCTTTGCCTGCGACGGCATCAAGGATGTGGTGACGGAGCAGGAACAGTGGGATCGCGCGAAGAAGATCGCCAAGGAAATGCTCGACGGCCGGCTGTGGCTGCCGGAGGTCAATCGCTCGACGCATTATCATGCGACCTATGTGCGGCCTTACTGGGTGCGCGAGATGCGCAAGCTGACCAAGACCGGGCTGCACATCTTCTATCGGCCAAGGCAGTGGGGCGACGGCAGCGAGGTGCCCGCCTGGGGCTCGCCGGAAGAAACGGCCGAGATCGCCGCGAAGCTGTAAGACGAATATCGGCGCGTTTGAGCAGCGAGCTAAACGCCGATATCCAGCGCCACGTCGAAATTCGGTGCCGAATGCGTCAGCGCGCCGGAGGAGGCATAGTCGACGCCGGTGGCGGCGATCGCAGCGATCGAGCTTTCGGTGACGCCGCCGGACACTTCCAGCACGACGCGCTTGTCGCTCATCGCTACTGCCTGCTTCAGCGCCGGAATGTCCATGTTGTCCAGCAGCACGACATCGGCAAGCCCGGTGTCCAGGACCTCGCGCAACTGATCGAGCGTATCGACCTCGATTTCGATCTTCACCAGATGGCCCGCATGCGCGCGCGCGCGTTCCAGCACAGGGCGGACGCCGCCGGCAACCGCGATGTGGTTGTCCTTGATGAGGATCGCGTCATCCAGCCCGAAGCGGTGGTTGAAGCCGCCGCCGCAGCGGACGGCGTATTTCTCCAGCGCGCGCAGGCCCGGCGTGGTTTTTCGCGTGCAGCAGATGCGCATCTTGGTGCCGGCGGTGTGGCGCACGTAATTCGCCGTCAGCGTCGCGACGCCCGACAGGCGGCCGACGAAGTTCAGCGCGGTGCGTTCGCCGGAGAGGATCGCGCGCGCCGGCCCATTGATGGTGAGAACGTGGATGCCCTTCGCCACCGCCGCGCCGTCGCGCATATGCGCCTCGATGCGGATGTCCGGCGACAATTTCCGAAAGGTTTCGACCGCGAGCGGCAGCCCCGCGATCACGCCGGCCTGGCGCGCGACAAGAACCGCGTGCGTCTGCGCATTCTCGGGGATCGTCGCGATCGAGGTGACGTCGCCGGCGCGGCCGAGATCTTCGTTCAGCGCCTGCCGCACGGCGTCCTCGACGGCCATCGGCGACAGAAAGGCTTCGGGATGCAGAAGCGAGGCGGGTGTCGTCATGGGGACCTGTCAGACCGTGGCGTGAAGGCGCGGCGCGGCGTTGCCGGCCAGCGAAGCGGCGATCTCGCGCGCCGCGTGCAGCGTCGTCGTCGTGCGCTTGGCGAGCGCCGGATTTTCGGCCGGGTAATCCGAGCGGAAATGTGCGCCGCGGCTCTCCCGCCGCGACCATGCCGCCGTGGCGACGATCAGCGCCGCCGTCGCCATGTTGCGCAGCGCGATGTTCTGGACCGAGGATTCCATCGCCGCCAGCGTTCCGATGGCGTCGGCGAGATCGTCGCCGTCGCGAATGACGCCGACATGCGAGGACATCAGCGCGCGCAGGCTGGCTTCGGCCGATGGCGGCATTGCGCCATTGTGTAAGCTATCGGCCGTCACGAGCGCGCGGGCGGCGAACGAACGCCCGTCGATATCCTCGGCGATCCGTGCGGCGAACACGACCGCTTCCAGAAGCGAGTTCGAGGCGAGTCGGTTGGCGCCATGCGCGCCGGTGCAGGAGACTTCGCCGCCGGCCCACAGGCCGTCGATCGAGCTGCGCCCGCGCGCGTCCACGGCGACACCGCCCATGTGATAATGGACCGCCGGCGCGATCGGGATCGGCCGGCGCGCGGGATCGATGCCGCCGGCGATGCAACTGGCATAGACGGTCGGAAATCGAGTCGCGAAGGCGTCGCCCACGGCTTTTGTCGCATCAAGAAACGCGCCGCGTCCGGCCGAAATTTCAGCGAACACGCCGCGTGCAACGATGTCGCGCGGCGCGAGTTCGGCCAGCGGATGCAGCGCCAGCATGAAACGCTCGCCTTTTGAATTGACCAGCGTTGCGCCTTCGCCGCGCAGCGCTTCGGTGGCGAGCGGGGCGGGATCGCGGCCGACCATGATCGCGGTCGGATGGAATTGCACGAATTCCGGATCGGCGATGATCGCACCGGCGCGCGCGGCGATGGCGAGGCCGCTGCCGCTGGCTTCCTTCGGATTGGTGGTGACCGCGTAAAGATGGCCGATGCCGCCGGTCGCGAGCACGACCGCGCGCGCAGGAATCGTCAGCGGCTGCGCAAGCGAATCGTCTGCCTTGCGCAATTGCAGGCCGCAGACGGCGTTGGCCTCGGTCAGCAGCGCCTCGGCGACGTAGCCTTCGATCACGCGGATGCTCGGCGTGTCACGCACCGCCTGGATCAAGGCGGCGATGATCGCCGCGCCCGCGCGGTCGCCCTGCACATGCACGATGCGGCGCGCCGAATGCGCGGCTTCCTGTCCGACCGCGAGCTTGCCTTCGAGATCGCGATCGAACGGCACGCCATAGCGGAGCAGGTCATTGATGCGGGCAGGGGCCTCGCGCGCGAGACCGAGAGCGATCGTCTCGTCGACAAGGCCGCCGCCGACCGCGATCGTGTCGGCCGCGTGCGCTTCGGGCGTATCGCCTTCGCCGACCGCGGCGGCGATGCCGCCCTGCGCCCAGGCGCTCGACGCGCCTTCGCCGAGCGGGGCGGCGGAGATCACGGTGACGGGGCGCGGCGCGAGTTTCAGCGCGCAGAACAGGCCGGCAAGGCCGCCGCCGACGATGACGATGTCGTCGAGGGACTGCACCGTTCCGCGGTCAGCATTCAGCGATGGCATGACCTTAACTCCGTCACCCTGAGGTGCGAGCGAAGCGAGCCTCGAAGGACGATGGCTCGCTCATCGCGTCGTCCTTCGAGGCTTGGCGCATATGCGCCTCGCTGCTCAGGATGACGGCTCGCCAATTCCGCGTTCAACTCTTCAGATGAATCATCCGTTCGACCGAGCGCCGCGCCTTCTCGGCGATCATCGGATCGATGACGATTTCCTCGCGCATGTGAACGAGGCTGTCGAGAATCTTCGGCAGCGTGATTCGCTTCATGTGCGGGCACAGATTGCAGGGGCGGACGAACTCCACGTCGGGCAATTCCGCCTGCACGTTATCGGCCATCGAGCACTCCGTGACCATCACCACGCGCTTCGGCCGCCTGTTGCGGACCCAGTCGATCATGTGCGCGGTCGAGCCGGTGAAATCGGCTTCCGCGATCACGTCCGGCGGGCACTCCGGATGCGCGATGATCTGCACCGACGGATCGGCGTCGCGATACATCTTCAGCTCGTCGCCGGTGAAGCGCTCATGCACCTCGCACGCGCCCTTCCAGGCGATGATCTTCACCTTGGTCTGCGAAGCGACGTACTTCGCCAGATACTGATCGGGCACGAAAATCACGCGGTCGGTGTTCAGGCTCTCGACGATCTGCACCGCGTTCGACGAGGTGCAGCAGATGTCGACCTCCGCCTTCACGTCGGCCGAGGTGTTGACGTAAGCCACCACCGGCACGCCCGGAAATTTTTCGCGCAGGAGCCGCACGTCCTCGCCGGTGATCGACGACGCCAGCGAACAGCCGGCGCGCGAATCCGGAATGAGCACCGTCTTCGACGGGTTCAGGATCTTCGACGTCTCCGCCATGAAGTGAACGCCGCACTGGACGATCACGTCGGCATCGACCTTGGTCGCCTCGCGCGCAAGCTGAAGCGAGTCGCCGACGATGTCGGAGACACAGTTGAAGATTTCCGGCGTCTGGTAATTGTGCGCCAGGATGACGGCGTTGCGTTCCTTTTTCAGGTCGTTGATCGCCTTTACGTAAGGAGCCATCGTCGGCCATTCGACCGGCGGGATGACCGTCTTCACGCGCTCGTACAGGTGCGCTGTCTCGCGCTCGACCTCCGGCGTCCAGGCGACGGGCGGCATCGGCAACGCGCGCGGCGACGGCCGCGACAAGGGCTGCGGCCGGGCGAAGCCCGGTGCGTGCGGCAGGTCTTCCGGACCGAAAATGTCAGTGATCGGCATGGCGCGATCCCTTCCTCAAGGTTTCCGTGCGGCCTATATAATACTCATTTTGAGCATATCTAGGGCCTGACTGATCCGGCCAAGAGGGCCGGCATTCCCACTTCCAAAACGTTGGTAGCCTTGCGTCCCGTATCCGCCCCGAACGTCAATGCTGTCGACGTCCACCCGATGCTTATTCTCATATCGAGCAAAAGAAATATAACATGTCCGTGACGGGTGCGCCAGAGGGACTGCCCAAGGAAAATCCAACGACTGCCTTCCGGATTTGCATTGCTGCATTGCGGCATTTCCGCCGGGAGAAGGGATGGATTTGAGCGGGTCGTCACATAAGCTGCTGGCCCATTGACCGCATGATGAAAGCCGGTTTCGCGGAGTCCCCAAGATGACCCTTCAGGAAACGTCGCCGCAGCCTCGACGTGTCGGCTGGCGAACGCCGCTTGTCGTCGTGCTGTGCGGCTGCGCGATCGCGATGTTGACCTTCGGCCCGCGTTCGACCTTCGGCTTCTTCATGCAGCCGATGAGCAAGGAGTTTTCGTGGGGGCGCGACGTGTTCGCTTTCGCCTTCGCGATTCAGAATCTGCTCTGGGGCATCGGCCAGCCGATCGCGGGCGCGCTGGCGGACCGTTTCGGCACGATGCGCGTCGTCGCCATCGGCGGTCTGATGTATGCGCTCGGTCTCGCGCTGATGCGCTATTCGGATTCGCCGCTGGCGTTGAATGCGACCATCGGCGTGCTGATCGGCTTCGGCCTCTCGGGCTGTTCGTTCAATCTGGTTGTCTCGGCCTTCGCCAAGATCGTGCCGGAGAACTGGCGCGGCGTGGCACTCGGGGCCGGAACGGCGTCGGGGTCGTTCGGTCAGTTCGTGTTCGCGCCGTTCGGCGTGGCGCTGATCGACAATTTTGGCTGGCAGGCGGCGCTGACGGTGTTCGCGGTGCTGATGCTGCTGATCGTGCCGCTGTCGCTGGCGCTGGTGACGCCGAGGGCGGGCGCTTCGCCCGCGAGCGGTGCGGCAAGTCCCGTGCAGGATCAGTCCTTCAAGCAGGCGCTCTCGGAGGCGTTCGGCCATCGCTCCTATGTGCTGCTGGTGCTGGGCTTCTTCACCTGCGGCTTTCAGCTCGCTTTCGTCACGGCGCATCTGCCGGCCTATCTGCTCGACCGCGGGCTCGCCGCATCGGTCGGCGGCTGGGTGATCGCGACCATCGGACTGTTCAATATCGCAGGCTCGCTCGGCGTCGGCTGGCTCGCGACCTACGTGCCGAAGCGCTATATCCTGTCGGCGATCTACACGACGCGGGCGCTGTCGATCCTGGCGTTCATCAGCTTTCCGACCACACCGACGACGGCGATCCTGTTCGGAATCATCACCGGGTTGACGTGGCTTTCCACCGTGCCGCCAACCAATGCGCTTGTCGCACTGATGTTCGGCACGCGCTGGCTTGCGACGCTGTATGGCTTCGCGTTCTTCAGCCATCAGGTCGGCGGATTCCTCGGCGTCTATCTCGGCGGCGTGGTGTTCGAGGCGACCGGCTCGTACATGCCGGTGTGGTATCTGTCGATCTTCTTCGGCATCGCCTCGGCGCTCATCAATCTGCCGATCGTCGAGAAGCCGGTCGTGCGCCCGGCCGCGCAGCCGGCTTAACGCCGCTCAGCACATCGGCTTTACGTTGGCCGTGTTGCTCCGCTAGGGTCGCGCAATAAAATCTTTTGCGAGCAAGGAGAGCATCAGTGGGAACGTTCAAGGCGCTGCGGATCGACAAGGCCGACAAGGGCACCACCGCTTCCATCACCCAATTCGACGAAGCCGAATTGATGGACGGCGACGTCACGGTGAAGGTCGAGTGGTCGACCCTCAACTACAAGGACGGTCTTGCGCTGACCGGCAAGGCGCCGGTGGTCCGCCGCTTCCCGATGATTGCCGGCATCGACTTCGCAGGCACCGTCGAGCAATCCTCCAATCCGGCCTGGAAGGCGGGCGACAAGGTCGTCTGCAACGGCTGGGGCATGGGCGAGACGTTTCTCGGCGCATACGCGGAAAAGGCGCGGGTGAAAGGCGACTGGCTGGTGAAGCTGCCGGACGGCCTGTCGACGCGCGACGCGATGGCAATCGGCACCGCCGGCTACACCGCGATGCTGTCGGTGCTGGCGCTGGAAGGGCACGGGCTGACGCCAAAATCCGGACCCGTCGTCGTCACCGGTGCTGCCGGCGGCGTCGGCTCGGTGGCGATCTCGGTGCTGTCGAAGCTCGGCTATCATGTGATCGCCTCGACCGGCCGCGCGTCGGAGGCGAAATATCTGAAGCATCTCGGCGCGGCCGAGATCATCGATCGCGCCGAACTCTCCGGTGCGGCGAAGCCGCTCGCCAAGGAGCGCTGGGCCGGCGGCGTCGACAGCGTCGGCTCCACGACGCTCGCCAATCTTTTGTCGATGACGAAATATGGCGGGGCCATCGCCGCCTGCGGGCTTGCGGCGGGCATGGACCTGCCGTCCTCGGTCGCGCCGTTCATTTTGCGCGGAGTGTGCCTTTTGGGCATCGATTCGGTCATGGCCCCGATCGAAAAACGAAAAGCCGCCTGGGCGCGCCTCGCCACCGATCTCGACAAGTCGAAACTCGCTGAAATCACTAGCGAAATTCCGCTGGATGCGGTCATCGCCGAAGGCGAGAAGATTCTGGCCGGGCAGGTGCGCGGCAGAATCGTGGTAAAAATTGTCTGACGGCGTTCAGACTTTATCGACGAAGCTGCGCCAATGTTGCCTTGGTTCGTATGGTAAGCAACGGGTTAAGCGGGGGCCCGTGGCGCAGTTTCGTCGGAGTATCGCAATGCTGTCGCGTTTTGTGTTTGGGGCGCTGGTTGCTGGCGCGTGTGCTGGTCCCGTTCTTGCCCAGCCCTGAATCCCGACAGGCGCGCCAGTTCGTCGCCGGCAAGTTGTTCGCCTTCTCCTGCATGGATGGCACGCGCGGCGCGGGGCGGATTCATCATGACGGCTCGGTCGCCGGCTCGATCCAGTTCGGCGGCTCCGGCCCGGTGCGCATGGCGCGCCTGCCCGGCAACACCATCCGCATCAGCTCGACCCAGGTGTGCGCTTCGCTGAAGGGGCTGCCGTTCCAGCCCTGCTTCAATCTGGAAAAGACCAGCGACGCCAGCTTCCCGCGGCTCGGTGCAGGGCATGGGCTTCGCCTATTGCGATTTCCGCCGGCACGGCAATGCGCTGCTGGTGGCGCGCGCCGAGCGCGGACCGAAATCGCTGCGCCCGCGCGGCATCCGCGCCGCCAGCGCCTCAAAGGCCGAGGATTCGAAGGTTGTGGCGTCGAAGGTCGAGACTGTCGGCAAGGTGGAAACGCCGAAGGTGGAAGTCAGCAAGATCGATCCGCCGAAGACCGAAGCGCCCAGGATCGAGGCTCCCAAGACCGAGCCGGCGTCGCTGGATCTGCGTCGCTCCACCGACTGACCGGCAGCCGCGCCCATGCGCATGAAACACGTTCTCGTCGCCGCCTTCACGCTGATCTCGGCTGCGGCGCTCGCGAGCGCTCAGAAGACAACTACATCGTCGCGCGCGACGACTTCATCGCGAAATTCAATCCGCCCGGCGATCCGGTCGCCCCCAGCGACGCCGTGTCGAAGGAGGAGGAAGGCGCGCGCGCCGATCTGCGCAAGCAGTTGCAGGCGCTGATCGGGCCGCTCAACGTGCGCGGCTTCTCCGGCGAGGGCGCCTACAATGTCGGCAGCCTGTTTCGCGGCGACATCGAGTTCGGCACGCTGGACGGGCTGACCTTCGAGGCGAAGGACGCCCAGCTTGTGGTCACCACCGACGGCCTGCTCGAACGCTGGGTGAAATCCCGCGACGGGCTCGGCGTCGAGGACGGCGCGCAGCCGCCGGCCGATGCGCAAGCCGCATTGCGGCTGGATACGTTTTATACGCGCGCCATGAGCACGGATGCGGCGGTGTCGAATTACGGCGACCTGCCGGTGACGACGCCTTCGAATGCCGGCTTCGTTCACGCGATGCTGGCCGCGCGGCGGCAGGATTTCGGACCCGTCGCGCCGGACGAGATCGTGATCGGCATGATCGCAGCACAGCGCGCCTATGTGCTGAGCCTTCCGCTCGATGCCAAGCTGACGATGATTCCGGCCTGCGAGGCGCTGTGGACCGACGCGAACGCGAAGGCCGACAAGATGTTCGAGCAAAGCCCGACGCCGGAGGATCGCGAAAAGATCGCCGACGAGGTCGATCGCGTGCGCGAGCAGGGCGACGCTGCGATGCGCGCATGTTTCGGCGAGCGCATCAAGGCCGATCCCGCCTTTACGCGATTGACCCGGCAGGCCCAGGACTGGGCCGACCGGCTCGCGGCGAAGTAGGCGGGAACTACCCCGCCGGTCGTTCTTCCTGTGTGACGCTGCGCTTGAACAAAATCCGCTGGTAGAGCCAGCCGATCGCGACCAGCACAAGTCCCAGCCCCATGAACGACAGCGCGCGCCAGACCCCGGTCAGGCTCGACATGTCGATCAGGAACGCCTTCAGCACGGTCAGTCCGATCACGACCGCGGATGCGAGCCGCGCGCGCTGCGAGGCGAACGCCAGTCCGGCGACCAGCAGCACGACGCCGACCGCGAGCCATGCCAGCGAATAGGCGTACTGCTCGGCATCGCTGGTCCCGCCGGCGGACAATACGGGGCCATGGAAGAAGCGGCGGACCTGTAGCGTCACGTAGGTCATCGCCAGCACCAGCGCGATGCCCGCGAGCATGTTGGTGTAGCCGGCGCGGCGCTGGCCGGCGACGACGTAGGACAGCGCCAGCATCAGAGCCGCCGGCAGCGCATAGGCGAGCAGCAGCCTGTTCCAGATCATGCCGCCGACATCGATCGACCAGAACATCGGCATTTCGAGCAGGAACAGCCCGAACACGATGAACAGGCCGGCGATGGCGGTCACGACCAGCGCGCCGATATTGTGGACGATGCTCCGCGTGCGGATGCGCAGGCGTTCGAGGCCGATCGCCATCGCCAGCATCGCGCAGACCTGCAACGCGACTTCCACGAGGCCCGCGCCGACGCGATAGATGTCGCCGCTGTTCACGAAGTGGCGGATTTCCATGAACAGCAATAGCACCGAGAACAGGATCGCGGCCGCTTCCATCATCCGCAGCGGCGCGTCGTCGCCGCGCCGCCGCAACAGATGCGCGCCGAGCCAGAACGAGGCCGCCGGAATGCCGTAGCCATAGAGCAGCCAGTTGAAGATCGGCGTCGTGCCAACGTCGCCGCCGGCGATGCGCGGCTCATAGCCGATGCGTAGCGTCACGATGACCGCGAGGATCGCCGCGAGCCAGCGCAGGAAAGGCACCGGCCGCTTGAGCGACACCCACGCCGTGCCGAGCGACATCAGCGCCAGCGCGATCGTCAGCCAGCCTTTTTCCAGCGCGAAGGTGAAGCCCAGCGCCAGCGCGCCCAGCGTGCCGGTGGCGAACAGCGCACCGGCGATCGCCTGGCCCGGACGCGGCTCGCGCCGCGACAATTGCTCGGTGGCGAAGGCGAAGGCCGCCGCCAGCAGTACCGCGAGAATCGCGAAGGGAATCGATCGGTCCAGATGGGCGATGTGCGCGTAGCACGCGACCAGCAGCGCCAGCGGCACAGCCACCGCGACCGCCGACCAGATCACCGGGACGGTGGCGTTTTGCGCGCGGCCCTGCGCGAGAAAGCCTGTGATGCCGAAGCCGGCGGCAAACAGCAGCGCCGCGCCGAGATGCGTCGTGACCGAGCCTTCCAGCGCGTCCGCGCCGATGCCAGGCATGGCGCCGCCGGGCACCACCAGCCATTCCGGATTGCCGCGCACGGCCCATGACAGGAACACCAGCCCGACGAAGATCGCAGCCGCCGGCAGCACGCCTGCTGCGGCGTCCGTGCGCCAGGCGATCGCCAAGGTCGCGGCGATCAGCAGCGCGAAGATCACGAGCGACGTGTCAGCATGTTGATAGGCGATCACGACCGCCATCGCGGTGAACAGATACGCGCCGAGCGACACGCAGGAGATCGGCTCGACCTTGCCCGGCTCCGCATCGGGGCCGAACATGAAGCCTGACACCACCAGCGTTGCGGCGAGCGCGAAGCCGGCGGCGGCGCTGAAGGCGTGCGGCGCGAGCAGGCCGGGCATGCCCATTGCCACCAATGTCCACAGCGTGCCGAAGACGATGGTGGTGATCGCCAGCCATCGCCACATGCGGATGCGCGCGAGGCCGAAGGCGGCGGCGGTGACGATGGCGATGTAGATGTACAGCGACCAGAAGTCCGGCTTGTCGGAGGCGACCAGCATCGGTGTCACGAACGCGCCGACCACGCCGAGGCCCGCCAACGCCGGCCCGTGCAGCAGGGCGGCCGCCAGCGTCGCCACGGCAACGAGGCCGAGCGCGATGAACGCCACCGCCGGACTGAGGAAGTCGTAGAGCGCGTAGCTCGCATACACCGTGCCATAGGCGACGGCGGTGCCGGCGGCGGTCAGGATCGCCGGAATGTTGGCGATCGGCAGCGGGGCGATGGCGGAGATCGCTTCCTTGCGGCGGGTCCATTCGCCGGCGGCGAGCAGAGCGGCGGCAAAGAGTCCGCCGAAGAACACGCGTGCGGCGGGGCCGAGCAATCCCGCCTCGATGGAGTATTTGACGAGGAACAGGCCGCCCAGCGCGAGCGTCAGGCCGCCGACCCACACCACCCAGCGGGTGCCAAGACGTTCTTCCAGGCCGGGGGCCGGCGGCGGAGGAGGCGTTGGCGTGGTTGGAGCGGCTTCGTCCGGGACGGGAGAGGGAAATTCAGGGGTGGTCGCCGCCTTCTCCAGCTCGGCTTCCGGCTCGGGCTCGGGCCATGCCGTTTCCGCCTCGGTTCGCGGGGAAACGGCTGGCGCGACGACGGGACCAGAGTGCAGCCCCTGCGCGGCCATCGCCGCTTCGAGCTTTGCGATCCGCGCCTGCGCGTCGCGCAGCCCCGTGATCGCCTTGCGCGAGAAGATCAGCGCGGCGATGCCGAGGGCAAGTACCAGGATTTCGAACATCCGTCCTCCGAGAGAAACATCGCGCCCGAACGGGCGGCGCTTAGAGCATGATCCCGAAAGTGGGAACCGGTTTTCGGAAAAGATCATGCCTTCGCTAAAACATAAGCAACGAGTCCGATTCAACGCGAAAGTTGGATCAGACTCTAGAGATCAGCGTGCGCGCACGCGCAAGCCGGGAGCGGGCCGCTCCTGCAACACGCTGCGGCGGAAACGAAACAGCGCGGCCGGCCGGCCGCCGGTGCGCGTGGACATCTCCCCGGTCGGCTCGACCAGCGCGCCGGCCTCTACCAGTCGCCGGAAATTCTGCTTGTGCAGATGACGCCCCGAGATCGCCTCGACCGTGCGCTGCAAGTCGGTGAGTGTGAATTCGCCCGGCAAAAGTTCAAACACCACCGGCCGGTACTTCAGTTTCGCCCGCAGCCGCGCGATGGCGGTCGCAAGAATGCGGCGGTGATCGAAGCGCATCGGCTCGCCGAGCGCGGGCATGGTCTTGCGCGCCAGCGCCGCCGGGCGGCCGTCGCGCCGCGCTTCCTCCACGAGGCCAGCTTCGTAGAGAAGCTCGTAGCGATCCAGCACACGCTCCTCGTCCCAATGCGCGTCCTCGCCGCCGAAATAGAAGCGCACGCGTTCGCGCCGGCCGAGCGCGCGGCTGACGCTCGGCGTCTCCGCCTGCTTCGACCATTCGTTGAGCGCCGGCATGATCTGGTCGTCGAGGATCTGCGGGCGATCCTTGCGCCAGTCCTCCCACGGAAAATAGCGATACCAGGGCTCGAACGCCGAGCGCGCGGCAGGCTGCTCGTCCGCGCCGTCGGTGCGCGTCAAGGCGAGATAGCCGACCGAGACGACATGCGGGCCGTGTCGCCGGTACGCGTGCCGTCCCCGGTCGCCGGTTGAATAGAGCTGTTCGATATAGCCGAGCGAAAGCCCGGTCTGTTCCTCCACCCATTCGCGCAGGCCGATTTCGAGCGTGCGATGCGCGACCGGATCGAACGCCCGAAGGGCGGCCCGGCGCGCGGCTCGCTGCCCGCGCCGCCTGAGGCGACGAGGATGCGCGGCTCACCGGCTTCGATCGCGACGATCGCCGCCGTCAGGCCGATCTCGATCGGCGTCAGCGGCTTTTCGTTCATGGCGCTGCGCGCATCGCTCATTCGATGTCGACGCGGAACGGACGGCCCTGCACGGTGAGGTCGCCCGGCCCCATCTCGTCCAGCGCGCGCACCATCCGCCCCTCGCGGCCGAGCAGCTTGTCGGCGTGGCTGACGATCAGCCGGTTCGGATGCGCGATAGGAGAGGCGCTGCGGATCTGCCGCGCGATCTGCGCCTCGCTGCGCTGCGGATTGAGCGCGCAGGCGATGGCGAAGGCGCTCGCGGTCGAGCGGCTGATGCCGGCATAGCAATGGATGACCATCGGCGCGCTGCGATTCCAGCTTTGGCCGAAGGCCAGCACGCGCTCGACATGCGCGAGCGAGGGGGCGACGAAACCTTCGGCCTCCTCGGTGATGTCGTCCATCGAGATCACGAGATGATTGTCGGCGAGAATCGTGGGGGGCCGGCGCACCTGCTCGACATCGGCCATCACCGTGATGACATGGCTCGCGCCTGTCGCCTGCACGGTGCCGGGCAGATGGATGAGGGAGCAAACATGGAGCATTCGGGGCCTTCCTCCGCCAGAATCCGTTTGCACGAACTATAGGGCGACGGGGACGGCGGCGGAAGCGCTCACGCCTGCTTCAATGTCTGGAACCTCGCCAGAAAGCGCTTCTCCGCCTTGCCTGCCGGCCAGGGATTCAAGAAATCGGCCTCCGCCGTCGCCGACAGATTCGGAGCCCGTCCGAAAAAGCGCCGCGCCTCCGCATCCTTGAAGCCCGCGAGCCGCGTCGCCTCCAGATAGGCCGCGCCGGCATCGGCGGCTTTGACCTTTGCCGTCAATTCTTCCGGCAGCGTCGCAGGCAACCCGAAACGGACATGGATGGCGGTGAGCAGCCGCTTCTCGACGGTCTTGTACGATCCGCCGATCACCGCCTTGAACGGCGAGATCATGTCGCCGATCACATATTCCGGGGCGTCGTGCATCAGCACCGCCAGCCGCAGGCGTTGATCCGCGCGCGGGACCTGCACGCGCAGCACCGCTTCCACCAGCAGCGTGTGCTGCGCCACGGAGAAGATATGCGCGCCACAGGTCTGGCCGTTCCAGCGCGCGACGCGGGCGAGGCCGTGGGCGATGTCTTCGATCTCGATGTCGAGCGGCGACGGATCGAGCAGATCGAGCCTGCGGCCCGATAGCATGCGCTGCCATGCACGCCGCGCGTCGGCATCGGACCGTGCGGGACTTTTCTTGGTCGTCATGTCGCCTTGGGGCGCGACCTGCGCTTCGGCTTGCCGCAGGTCGCGTGGCAGTGGCAGGAAACGAGATGGTCGTTGACCATGCCGGTCGCCTGCATGAAGGCATAGACGATGGTCGGGCCGACGAATTTGAAGCCGCGCAACGACAGCTCCTTCGACATGGCGATCGATTCCGGCGTCGAGGCCGGGACGCTTTTGGTCGTCTTGAAGGCGTTCATCTTGGGCGCTCCACCGACGAAGCTCCACAGCAGTTTCGAGAAGCCGGGGCCGTCCTCCATGATCTTCAGATAGGCTTTCGCGCTTGCGACCGTGCCCTCGATCTTGGCGCGGTTGCGGACGATGCCGGCGTCGTTCATCAGCGCCTGGATTTTCGTCGCGTCGTATGTCGCGATCTTCGCCGGCTCGAAATTGTCGAACGCTTTGCGGAAATTCTCGCGCTTGCGCAGGATCGTGATCCACGACAGCCCGGCCTGGAATCCGTCGAGGATCAGTTTTTCGAACAGCGCGCGGTCGTCATATTCCGGCACGCCCCATTCGTCGTCGTGATAGGCCATGTAGAACGGATCGTCGCCCGGCCACGGGCAGCGCGCCTTGCCGTCGGCATGCAGCCGCGCCGATGTCATATCTTCACCTGCTGCTTTGCCGGCAATGTCGCATCCGCCGGATCGACGAGCGCGAGCGCAACGCCGCCGGCCGTCAGCGGCAAATTTTTCGCGACCGCATCCGACACCTTGTCGAGCCGCAGCAGCGCCAGCCCGCGCCCGTCGCGCGAGGAGCCCATCGTGCCCACGCTCTTGCCGTCCGCGATCACGTCGATTCCCGCTTCAGGCGCGCCGTCCAGTGCGAGCCGCACCGTGCGGGTGCGCGCGGTGCCGCGATGCTGCATGCGCGACACGACTTCCTGGCCGACATAGCAACCCTTGTCGAAGTTCACGCCATGCAGCTTGTCCATATTCGTCTCATGCGGGAAGGCGTCGCCATAGGCGAAGTCCGCGCCGCCCTTCGGCACGCCGCATACGATGCGATGCGCCTCATAAGTGTCGGCATCGACGAGGTCTGCGCCGAGCACGGTCGCGACACCAAAGTGATCGGCTCCGCGGCGAGGATGCGATAGCCGAGATCGGGATTGCGCGGATCGGTGAAGCCGAGATCGGGCATCATCGCAGGCTGTCCGTCCCAGGCAGCCAGCACGCCGAGCTGGCCGGTGAGATTTTCCACCGTCACCTTGGCGCGCAGCTTATGAAAGCCGATTTGGTGGCGAGCGGACCGGCCAGCGGTGCGGGCAGTCCAGCAGCAATCCGCCGCCATGCCCGGCAGGGGCTTCGGTGACGAGGAAGTCGGCGACGATCTTGCCCTGCAGCGTCGCCAGCAAGCGCGGCAAAGCGCGCGGTTCCGGGCTTCACCTCCGCAAGCTCCGCCGTCACCAGATTGTTGAGGAAATGCTGGCGTCGTCGCCGCTGAAACGACGACACCACGGTCGGAGGAACGTTGCCTTCATCGAAATATAGCTCTTGCCAGCATGGAAGCCGGAACGTAAGGCGCGCTGGCGGGACAGACAAGGGCCGTCAAAGGCCACTGGGGCGATGCCCGAGAGAATGCCAGAGGTCGAATGAGCGCGAATTACGATGTGATCCTGAAATCGGGCACGGTGGTCAATGGGACGGTGAGAGCCTCCGCGATCTGGCGATCCAGGACGGACGGATCGCCGCCATCGGCACATTGGGCAACGCAAGCGCGGCCGAGGTGATCGACTGCAAGGGCCTGCACATCCTGCCGGGCGTCATCGATACGCAGGTGCATTTCCGCGAGCCGGGGCTGACGCACAAGGAAGACCTCGAAACTGGTTCGCGCGCGGCGGTGATGGGCGGCGTGACGGGCGTGTTCGAGATGCCGAACACCGATCCGCTGACGATCACCGGGGGCGTTCTCCGACAAGATCGAGCGCGGCACCCATCGCACGTGCTGCGATTTCGCCTTCTACATCGGCGGCACGCGCGAGAACTACGAGCAACTGCCGGTGCTGGAGCGCGCGAAGGGCTGCGCCGGCGTGAAAGTGTTCATCGGTTCGTCCACCGGCAGCCTGCTGGTGGAGGACGATGACGGCCTGCGGAAAATCATCGGCGCGATCCGGCGTCGCGCGGCGTTTCACGCGGAGGACGAATACCGCCTGAACGACCGCAAGGGGTTGCGCGTCGAGGGCGATCCGCGCTCGCATCCGGTGTGGCGCGACGAGACGGCGGCGCTGATGGCGACGCAGCGGCTGGTGAAAATCGCGCGCGAATACGGCAAGCGCATCCATGTGCTGCACATCTCGACCCGCGAAGAGATGGAGTTTCTGAAGGACCACCGCGATGTCGCCTCGGTCGAGGTGACGCCGCATCATCTGACGCTGACCGCGCCGGACTGCTACGAGCGGCTCGGCACGCGCGCGCAGATGAATCCGCCGGTGCGCGATGCCGCCCATCAGGCGGGCATCTGGAAGGGGCTGGAGCAGGGCGTGGTGGACGTGCTCGGCTCCGACCACGCGCCGCATACGCTGGAGGAGAAGGCGAAGACCTATCCGGCGTCGCCCTCTGGCATGACCGGCGTGCAGACGCTGGTGCCGATCATGCTCGATCATGTGAATGCGGGGCGGCTGTCGCTCGCCCGCTTCGTCGATCTCACCAGCGCCGGGCCGCAGCGGCTGTTCAACATCGCCTGTAAGGGCCGGATCATGGCCGGCTACGACGCCGATCTGACGATCGTCGATCTCAAGCGCGAGGAAACCATCACCAACCAGTGGATCGCATCGCGTGCACCCTGGACGCCCCTATGATGGCGTCAAGGTGAGCTGGCCAGTCGGCACCTTCGTGCAGGGCAGGCGGGTGATGTGGCAGGGCGGTGCGGCGAGCGCCGTCCACCGGCGAGCCGATCCGCTTCATGGAAACGCTGGTGCCTTGAGAGGCTGAGCGGGCGTCCGTTTCAGGCGGATGTCACACTGGATGCCCGCGTGCGCGGGCATGACGGTCGTTGTCGTATACATTTATCCCAAAACAGGCGCGCTACTGCCGCGCGTGCGCGATCGAGAATTCGCCGTTCTTGACGCGGGTCGAAGGCCCTCGACGAATTTGGCCACCGCCTCCTCGCCATAGGTCGTCACCAGTTCGGCGAAGGCCGTGAACAGGCTCGCCTGCGCGAGGCAATCGCCGTCGATTCCCTCCAGCCGCGCCTCGGCCCACGCTTCGGTCAGGTAGGACAGGGCCACCTGCTTTTGCACATCGTCGGACAGCATTTCATGGGATGTGGAAGTGTGCATCGAAACTCGCGGAAGGTGCGAAAGCGACGGCAGGACCAAAGCATTCGGAAAGGATGTTCATGTCTAGCATGGGGCACGGACGCCTGGCCCACTTCTTTAGGAAAGGTTAATTCGCGCGCTTTCAGCTGCGGCAGCAATGCGGCGGACCGCCTCAGATTGGCGTAACGTGCCGTCAAATCTCGGGAAATCTTCGCACCCTCGGCGAGATAGCGTTTGATCGCGACATTGGCCGCCGGCGTGCAGGACCGGTAGGTCTGTTGAAAACCGTAGTAGCCGCGATTGAAGCTGGCGATCAGTTTGGCGCGCCGCTCGCAGACGGGGTCTCGGCGTCCGCCAGCGCCTGCATCTCGTTGCCATTTCTGCCCGCCCATTCGCGCCGCAGATGCCGCGCAGATAATGCAGCGCGCCGAGGATTTCGGCGAAACGCTGCAAATCGGCGTCGAACGGCGCGGCCGTCTCCTGCGCATGCGCGAATGGACCGGCGAGGCTGGCCAGGATCGGGAAAAGGAGGAGGAGTTTGCGCATCAGGAAACCGGTTTCGGCGCTGATATGACGGCTTGCCGCGCTGGGAGCAAGCGCGGTCGAAAAAGTGGGAACCGGTTTGCGCTGCGCGGCCTTCGGGTCGGACAAGATCATGCTCAAACAAGAAATTACGCGCGGAACTATTTCGACTTCATGGCGGAAATCATGCCGCGGCGGCGAGGAGTCTCCGCGTGCCGCAGTATCTCCAGAAGCCCTCGGTTGTGGATAAGTCGCGGACCTCGCCCGTGGCCATCCATCGCCCCTCCGCCAGTTCGTCATTCAGCGCGATCTCGCCGGACAGCCAGCGGGCCGCGAACGGCAGAATGACGAAATGACGGCCGCGCGTGCCGACCGCCTCGGGCAGGATGATCTCGCGATAGCCGGCCAGGCCGATCACGCCGATGGTCAGCGCGGTTTCCTCGGCGATCTCGCGGGTCACCGCATCGACCAGCGTTTCGCCGACCTCGACGCGGCCGCCCGGCAGCGTCCACAGACCCTGCGCGGGCGGGTGGGCGCGCTGCACGACGAGCACCTTGCCGTCGCGGAAGATCGCGGCGCTGACGGCCAGTTCCGGCATCGGACGCGCGGTCATGCTGTCGCCGACATGATTTTATCGATGTCGTTCTGCGGCCGGGCGTCGGCAGTGGGCGCGGCGTCGCCGCCATTGATGACGCCGCCGGCGCGGATCACCAGCGGCTTGAGCCAGTCCGTCGCCTGCTCGGCAAGGCGGATGCGCGTGCCCTCGCGCCGCGCTTCGGTCATCGCGTCGCGAATCGCCAGCAAGATCGAGGTGAGCGTGTCGCAAAGGCCGTCGAAACTGGCGCGGATATCGGGATCGGCCGAATCATAGGCGGTGATCGCGAGGTCCCGTCCTTTGAAGTTCGACTGATGAAAGTGTTCGCGGTAGCTGAGCGGTTCCCAGCTCAGGAAATCGTCCGTGCATTCGGGCATCGACGGAATCAGTTCCAGCAGCATGATCGCTTCGTTGAAATGATTCAGGTAATCCGTTGCGAGCCCGGTGGCCGGGTTGATATGGGCGGCGGCGAGCGCCGCCGGACTGAAGGGCGTTGGTGCCGGCGCTCGTCTGGGAGAGGATGCGATCATCATGCCCTACTGTTCCGGATGGCGGTTAATTCCGGCTGAAGCTCACGGTATCCGGGGCATGATCCGTTCAGGTTGAATAGTCGCGATGTGTGGCCGTTTCGTTATCAGTTCCTCGCCGGAGGCGATCCGCCGGCTGTTCGGATATCCCGAGCAGCCGAACATGCCGCCGCGCTACAATATCGCGCCGACGCAGCCTGTTCCGGTGGTGCTGGCCGAGGGTGGGGCGCGCCGTTTCCAGCTGATGCGCTGGGGGTTCGTGCCGGCCTGGGTGAAGGACCCGCGAAACTTTTCGCTCATCATCAATGCGCGGGCCGAAAGCGTGCGCGAGAAGCCGGCGTTCCGGAACGCCATCCGCCGCCGCCGCTGCCTCATCCCGGCCGACGGTTATTACGAGTGGCACGATATGGGCAAGCGCAAGCGGCCGCTGTTCGTGCATCCCGCGGACGGCGGTCCGATCGCCTTCGCCGGCGTCTGGGAGACCTGGGCCGGTCCGAACGGCGAAGAGGTGGATACGGTCGCCATTGTCACCACCGCCGCCAGCGCCGATCTCTCAGTCCTGCATCCGCGCATGCCGGTGACGATCGCGCCGGACCTGTTCGCGCGCTGGCTCGATTGCGCGGGCGTCACGGCGGAGGAGACGATGCCGTATCTCGTCGCGCCGCCGGAGGGCACCTTCGTCTGGCACGAAGTGTCGGCTGACGTGAATCGCGTCGCCAATGACGATGCGCGGCTGACCGAACCGCTGACGGCGGAGCAGATTGAGGCCGCCGATGCGGCGGCGTCGCGGCCGAAGCAGGCGCCGCGCGCGAAGAAGCCTGCGAAGCCCGTATCGGACGATCAGGGCTCGCTGTTTTAGGAAACGCTCACACCACCTTGCCGGGATTGAGAATGCCGTTCGGATCGAGCGTAGCCTTCAGCGTCCGCATGACCTCCATCGCCACCGGGTCCTTCACCTCTGCAAGCTCGTCGCGCTTCATCACACCGATGCCGTGTTCGGCGGAGATCGATCCGCCATATTCGGCGACGATGTGATGCACGACGTCGTTCATCTCGCGCCACTGATCGAGAAACGCCTGCTTGTCCGCGCCGACCGGCTGGGTGACGTTGAAATGGATGTTGCCGTCGCCGAGATGCCCGAACGCGACCACGCGCGCGCCCGGCATGAACTTCACGACGGCGGCGCTGGCCTTGTCGAGGAACGCCGGCACCGAGGCCACCGGCACCGACACGTCGTGCTTGATCGAGCCGCCTTCCGGCTTTTGCGAATGGGTGACGAAATCGCGCAAATTCCAGAACGAGCGGCGATGCTCGATGCTGCTGGCGAGCACGGCGTCTTCCACCAGCCCTTCCTCCATGCCGCGCGCGAGCACGGCTTCCATCGTCTCACTGAGACTTGCGGCCGACGAGGTCAGCTCCATCAGCACGTACCAGGGATAGCGCGTCTGCATCGGATCGCGGATGCCGTTGCCGTGCTTGACGCAGAGATCGATGACGATCTCCGGCAGCAATTCGAACGAGGTGACGCTGCCGCTCGCCTCCGCGCGCGCGACGTCGAGCAGCGCCAGCGCGTCCTTCGGCGATTTGACGCCGACAAAGGCGGTTTCGACCGAGCGCGGTTTCGGAAACAGTTTCAGCACCGCCGCGGTGATGATGCCGAGCGTGCCTTCCGCGCCGACGAACAGATTGTGCAGGTTGTAGCCGGTGTTGTCCTTCTTCAGCTTCGACAGCAGGTTGAGGATGCGCCCATCCGCAAGCACCACTTCGAGACCGATCACCAGGTCGCGCGCCACGCCATAGGCGAGCGCGGTGTTGCCGCCGGCATTGGTGGAGAGGTTGCCGCCGATGGTGCAGCTTCCTTCCGCGCCGAGCGAGAGCGGAAACAGCCGGTCGGCCTCGCTCGCGTATTTCTGCGCGTTCAGCAGCACGACGCCGCTTTCGCAGGTCATCGTGTTGGATTGCGGATCGAGGTCGCGCACCTTGTCCATCCGCCGCAGCGAGACGACGATTTCGCCGTGATGCGGCGTCTGTCCGCCGACGAGGCCGGTGTTGCCGCCCTGCGGCACCAGCGCGGTCCTGGTCTCGTTGGCGAGCTTGCAGATCGCGGCGACCTCCTGCGTCGAGCCCGGACGCAGCACGAGCTGCGTATGCCCCTGATAGAGCATGCGCTCCTCGGTGACATATTGCGCGATGTCGTTTGGGTCGGTCACGGCGTAGCGATCGCCGACGATGGCGGCGAAGCGCGCGATCAGCTCGGGCGAGAGGCGGGGCGGGGCGGGGTCAATCTTGTTCATCGTTCGTCCTCAGGCGGCGGCGCGCCGCAGCCGGTCGTTGATGGCTTCGCCAAGACCGTCATCGGGAATGGGCATCACCGCGATTCGCGCGGCACCCGTCGTATCAAGCTTGCGCAGGAAACCGAAGAGGCGCGCCGCCGCCTCCACCGGATCGCTTGTCTGCGAAAGGTTCAGGATCGCCGCCGCCTTATCCATGCCGGGGATTTTTTCCGCGCCGAACGCCAGCAGCGCCTCGCCGGGGGCGACTGACGTCGCATTCAGCCGGACTTTTGCACGCGGCGCATAGTGGGAGGCCAGCATGCCCGGCGCCAGCGGCTGGCCGGCCTCACCCTGCTGCTGCGGGCTCTCCAGCGAGTATCCGAGCACGGCCTCGATCTCCGCCCGCGGCACGCCGCCTGGGCGCAGCAGCGTCGCGCGCGCAAAGCAGCCGACGATGGTCGATTCGACGCCGACATGGGTTGCGTCGCCGTCGACGATCAGGTCGATTTGGTCGCCGAGGTCTGCATGGACGTGCTGCGCGGTTGTCGGAGAGACATGGCCCGAACGGTTCGCCGACGGCGCGACCACCGGCCGGCCGAGGGCCTTCAGAATCGCCAGCGCCACGGGGTGCGAAGGGATGCGCACGCCGATCGTCTCCAGCCCGGCCGTGGCGAGGTCGGCGACAGTACAGTCCGGCGAACGCGGCAGCACCAGCGTCAGCGGTCCGGGCCAGAAGGCGGCGGCGAGTTTTTCGGCGTCCGCGCCGAATCGGGCGATTTTCCGCGCCGCCGCAAGGTCCGCGACATGGGCTATCAGGGGGTTGAAGGAAGGCCGTCCCTTGGCCTGGTAAAGCCTTGCGATGGCGTCCGCATTGGTCGCGTCCGCCCCCAGCCCATAGACCGTTTCGGTCGGAAACGCGGTCAGGCCGCCTTCTGTAAGGCATTTTGCGGCCAAGGCCGCGGCCTCGGGGCTGGCGGCGATCATTCGCGATGTGGTCCGGACGGTCATATCTCTTGGTGGCTCAATATGAATTGTCGCTCAATGTGAATTTCGTCATCTTCGCGCCTTGCGATAGCGCGAGGCGGAGGCTATAAGCCGCGCTCTAATCGGAGTGTGGCTCAGCCTGGTAGAGCACCTGCTTCGGGAGCAGGGGGTCGCAGGTTCAAATCCTGCCACTCCGACCAGATAAATCAAGCACTTCCCCGACATCGCAAAGGCTTGGTGGGTCGTTCCACGACCGGTTACACGTCACAGCCGACTTCGGCCCGACAGCGTTCGCCGCACGCCGCTTACGGTCGGGACGTGAGCCCCATCGACCGCCCTGTTCGGTGGCGGGCGGCTGACCCTGCCAAGCCGCAACCGGTTTGGAACGCGATGGAACTTTCTGCTAGCGGTATGGTTGTGTTCGGATGGTGGCTTAACGGGGATAGGTTCGTGTGCTGACCGCGCAGCGGGATTCTCTCCGCCAGCTTTGGTTGATTCTCTGGGCGGCCATACTCGTTCCCGTCGTGCTGTTCGGTTACACGGCGTGGAGCGGCTATCGCGCGGCCCATGACATGGCTGACCGGCAGATCGTGCGAACGCGCGATGTGGCCAGCGAACATGCGCTCAAGGTTTTCGAGACCATCGACCGCAGCATCGCTCTGGTGGACGAGATCGTGCGGGCGATTCCGTCTGACGAATTGCCGGCACGGGAGCCGGAGCTGCATGCCCGGCTGAAGCAGATCGTCGCGCAGTCGCCGCAGATGAAGTCGCTGTGGGTGTTCGGCGCGAACGGCCGGTCGATCGCCAACAGCCTGCTGCTGCCGTCGCCCTCGCTCGACTTTTCCGACCGCGACTATTTCAGTTCGCATATCGATACACCCGGCAAAGACCTGTTCATCGGCGATGTGCTTCGCCCGCGGCTGCCTTATGCCGGCGTCGATTTTTTCAGCATCAGCCGCAGGCGGAATGCGCCGGACGGCCGCTTCGCGGGCGTCATTCAGGTGTCGATGCTGCCCGAATATTTCGAAACCTTCTACGATCGGATCGGCCGCGAAGACGGCGCCTATCTCGCGCTCCTGCGCGATGACGGCGTCATTCTCGCGCGGCATCCCGCAGGCACGGCGGCGTTGCGCCTCGATCCGCAAAGCCCGCTCGGCTCGGTGCTGGCCACGAAGTCCGAGAGCGGCGTTCTGACCGGCATGTCGCCTGTTGATGGCGTGACGCGGCGGGTGGCCTATGCGCGGCTTCCGAACTATCCGGTCTATGTGGTCGCCGGCTACGACATGGCGCAGATCCGCGCGGCCTGGGGGCGGTGGCTCGGCGGATATTTGCTGTTCGGCATTCCGGCGACGGTCGCGCTGGTCGGTGTGGTGCTGCTGGCGCAGCGCCGGACGCGGCGGTTTTATGTGGAAGCCACGCGGCGACAGGCGGCGGAAGCCGCCCTTCGCCAGGCCCAGCGGCTGGAAGCGCTGGGGCAGCTCACCGGCGGCGTCGCGCACGATTTCAATAACCTGCTGATGGTGATCGGCGGCTCGGCGCAGCAATTGCGCAAGCATCGCGATGGCCCGAAGGCTGCTCGCTCGCTCGACATGATCGATACGGCGGTGCGGCGGGCGACGGCGCTGACGCGGAAGCTTCTGGCCTTCGCGCGCCGCCGTGCGCTCGCGCCGAAAGTGATCGATCTTGGCGGTTACCTCGCCGAATTTCGCGAGGTGCTGACGCGCTCGCTGCGCAGCGACATCATCATCCGCTGCGAGGGGCTGGTGCCGGGTCTCGCCGTCGAGATCGATCCGGATGAACTCGAAGTGGCGTTGCTCAACCTCGCCGTCAATGCGCGGGATGCGATGCCGGACGGCGGCGACCTTGTGATCGCGCTGACCAGCCGCAGTTTCGCGCTCGGACCGGGACCCGACGGGATCGGCGGCGATTTCGTCGTGATCCGTGTGTCAGACAATGGCGTCGGCATCGATCCGCAAATGCGGACCCGGATTTTCGAGCCGTTCTTCACCACCAAGGAGCCGGGCAAGGGCACCGGCCTCGGCCTCAGCCAGGTTTATGGCTTCGCCAAGCAGTCGGGCGGCACGATCGAGGTGGAGAGCGAATCCGGCAAGGGCACGACCTTCGCGCTCTATCTGCCGCGAAGCCGGAAAAGCCTGACGCCCGTGGTCGCGCCTGTCCACGAAAGCCATCAAGCGCCGCCGGGCGCGAAGGCCCTTTTGGTGGAGGACAATAAAGAAGTTGCGGAGATCGCCACCGGATATCTGACGCAACTCGGATACGCTGTCACCCATGCGTGGAATGTCGACGAGGCGTTGCGGCTGTTGCGCGACACGCGCGATTTCGAATTCGTGCTGAGCGACATCGTTATGCCCGGCGGATTGAGCGGGCTCGATCTGGCGCAGACGGTCCGCTCGCAACATAAGGGGCTGCCGGTCATTCTCGCCACCGGCTACAGCGAGAGGGCGGAGGCGGCGCGGCGCGATGGCTTCCTGCTGCTGGCCAAGCCGTATTCGCTGGAGACGCTGATGCGCGCCATCCAGCAGGTGTTGCGCGAGCCCGAAAAACAGAGCGCCTGACCGGGATTTTTCTGCGGCGACCGAGTGGCCGCGCGATCCCGGTTCGGCTATCGTCGCCGGCATCAAACTCCGACAATGAGAACAAGGAGCGGGCATGTCCGTCATCGCAGTCGTCGCCATGGGAGAGATGGGATCGGGTTTCGCGCAGCGTCTGAACGAGCGCGGTGCGCGCGTGCTGACGTCGCTTGCGGGCCGCAGCGCGGCCAGCGAAAAGCGGGCGAAGGCCGCCGGTACGATCCTCACCGACGATGCCGGCCTGATCGCGGAAGCGGACATGCTGCTGTCGATCGTGCCGCCTGCCGCTGCGGGGGCGACGGCCGAGCGCTTCCTGCCGCTGATCGAGAAGGCCGCGCGCAAGCCGGTCTACATCGATTGCAACGCGATCGCGCCGCAGACGCTGGCGGAGATCGCGAAACTGTTCGCCGCGAAGAACCTGCCGTTCATCGACGGTTCGATCATCGGTGCTGCGCCGAAGCCGGATGGCTCCAGCCCTCGGCTGTATATGTCGGGTCCGATCAAGGGCGAGGCGGAGACGCTGAAGCAGCTCGGCATCGACACGCGCGTTCTGTCGACGACGCTGGGCGACGCCTCGACGCTGAAGATGTCCTATGCGGGCATCACCAAGGGCTTTCAGGCGCTGGGCGCATCGATGGCGCTCGGTGCGGGGCGCAACGGCGCCGCCGACAGTCTGGTTGAGGAATTGAAGTTCAGTCAGCCGCAGCTTTACGGCTGGCTGTCGAAGTCGATGCCGACCATGTATGACAAAGCCTATCGCTGGGACGGCGAGATGAAGGAAATCTCCAAATTCCTGCTGCCGGAGCAGGGCGCCTCGCGCATGCTCGCGGGCGCCGCCGAACTCTACGAGCACATCGCCGAGGACAACCGCGCCGGCCCGCAATCGGAGATCATCTCGCTCCTGAACCGCTTCGTGGGGCGGTAGAAGTTTGTGAACAAAACGTCGTCATGGCCGGGCTCATCCCGGCCATCCACGTCTTGGGTTGTCGTCGAATGACGTGGATGCTGGCACAAAGCCGGGCATGACGATGGACATTACAATTCAGCGTAAACGGAAAAAGCGTCAGACCCCCAGATGCCGGTGCATCAGCTCCGGCTGCGCCATCAGCGTCGTGGGATCGCCCTCGAACACGATCTCGCCCTTGACGATGACCAGCACGCGGTCGGCGATTTCGGTGACGGCCGAGACCGTCTTGTCGACGATCAGCGTTGCGACGCCGGCTTCGCGGATCAGGCGGATCGTCCTCCAGATGTCGTCGCGGATGATCGGCGCGAGGCCCTCGGTCGCCTCGTCGAGCATCATCAGTCGCGGATTGGTCAGCAGCGCGCGCGCGATCGCCAGCATCTGCTGTTCGCCGCCGGAGAGCTGGTCGCCGCGATTGCCGCGCCGCTCGGCGAGCCGCGGGAACAGCTCCAGCACGCGCGCGACCGTCCACGGGTTGCCGGCATGGCTGCGCTCGGCGATCGACAGATTCTCCAACACGCTCAGGCTTGCGAAGATGCCGCGACCCTCCGGCACATAAGCAAGGCCGCGCCGCGCGATGGCGAAGGTCGGCGCATGGGTCATATCGTCGGCGTCGATACGGATGCGCCCCGAGCGCGGGCGCACCAGCCCCATCAGCGTGCGGATCAGCGTGGTCTTGCCCATGCCGTTGCGGCCCATCAGCCCGATCGTCTCGCCCGGCCGGATGGCGAGCGAGACGTCACGCAGGATGTGGCTGCGGTCGTAGAACGTGTTCAGCTTCTCGGCCCGGAGCAGCGGCGGCGACGGCGTCATGCATGGCCTCCGAGATAGGCTTGCTGCACGGCGGCGTTGGTGCGGATGTCGGCGGGCCGGCCTTCGGCGAGCATCGCGCCGTCGACCATCACCGTCATCCAGTTGGCGACGGCGAAGACCACATCCATGTCGTGCTCGATCAACAGGATCGCGTGTTCGCGCGCGAGGCCGCGCAGCAGATCGGTGATGCGTGCGGACTCCTCCGGACCCATGCCGGCGAGCGGTTCGTCCAGCAACAGAACTTTCGGATCGCTCGCGAGCGTCATGGCGATTTCGAGCTGGCGCTGCTCGCCATGCGACAGCGTTCCGGCAATGCGCTCCGGCGAAAGCCCGACGCGCCCCAACGCCGCCAGCGCGCAATCGATCAGGTTTTTTGCACGCGATGCTCGTGACAGCGGGTTGCTGCGCAGCTTCGGCGATGCTTGTGCGGCGAGGCGGACGTTTTCGAGCACCGGCAGCGCGGCAAAGATGTTGGTGCGCTGGAACGAGCGGCCGATTCCGGCGCGCGTCATCCGCCATGCGGGCGATCCGGCGACCTCCTGTCCGGCAAGTTCGATGCGGCCGGCGCTGGGCGCGATCTCGCCGGACAGCATGTTGACCAGCGTCGTCTTGCCGGCGCCGTTCGGCCCGATCACAGCATGCAACTCGCCCGGATGCAGCGCGATCGAGATGTCGCGCACAGCGACAAGGCCGCCGAAGCGGCGCGTCAGATTGTACGTCACGAGGACCGGCGATGTGCTGCTGCGCTCAGTCATGGCTTGCCTCGCGCACATCCTTCGCGCGCCGCAGGCGGATGCCACTGAGGCCGTTCGGCAGCAGGAGAACCACGAACAGGATCACCAGTCCCTCGACCAGCAGCTTTCGTTCGGTGACGATCTGCGCGAACTCGCCGAGGCCGGTATAGGCCAGCGCGCCGAGGATCGGCCCGTGCAGCGAGTTCATGCCGCCGAGCAGGATCATCAGCAGCGCCTCCGCCGAGCGATGCCAGCCGACCAACTCCGGATTGACGAAAGCGCGGTGCATCGCCCACATATGGCCCGCGACGCCCGCCAGCATGCCGGCGATGACGAAGGCGGCGAGCTTGTAGCGATAGACGTTGAAGCCCAGCGCCTGCATGCGGTGCTCGTTGATGCGGATGCCTTCCAGCGCGCGGCCGAACAAGGTCCGCAGCAGCATCGCGAGCCCGACATACATCGCCACCAGCAGCGCGAGGCTGACATAATAGATCGCGATCGGCCGCTGCCTCCGGTTCAGCGTCAGCTCCCAGTCGAACAGCGCCAGCAGCGGCCGCGTCAGATACGCGCCGTCGGTGCCGCCGCCGATTTTTGTGTCGTGGAAGACGAAGAACACCATCTGCCCGAAGGCGAGCGTTACCATCAAAAAGAAGAAGCCTTTCGTGCGCAGCGACAGCGCACCGACCGCGAGCGCCACTGCACCCGCGACGAAGATCGAGGCCGGCAGCGTGATGAAGATCGATCGGCCGGCATCCGCCGGGCTGATGAGATACACCGTGTAGGCGCCGAGCCCGTAAAACGCGCCATGGCCGAGGCTGACGAGGCCGGTGCAGCCGACCAGCAATTGCAGGCTGAGCGCGAACATCGCCGCGATGAGCGCATAGGTGCCGAGTTCGACGTAGTAGGGCGGCACCAGCATCGGCATCAGCGCGAGCAACACCGCGCCGAGCGCAAGCATGATATAGCCGAATGCGGATCGCGGGAGCATCAGCGCGTGCCTGCCGTCATGCGCGCTGGCCGAACAGGCCGGTCGGCCGCCACAGCAGCACGCCCGCCATCAGCACATAGATCGCCAGTCCCGCCACCGCCGGCGCATACGCCTTGCCGAGCGTATCGACGCAGCCGATGATGAGTGCCGCCCAGAACGCGCCGGAGACGGAGCCGAGCCCGCCGATCACCACGACGACGAAGGAGATGATGAGGAAACCGTCGCCCATATTCGGATAGACCGAATAGAGCGGGGCGGCGAGCACGCCGGCCGCCAGCGCCAGCGCCGTGCCGATCGCGAACACGGTCATGTGGATCTTGCGCGCGTCGATGCCGAGCACGTCGACCATTTCCGGCTTCTCGGCGGCGGCGCGGATGATCGCGCCCATTTTCGTGCGCTCGATCCAGACGAACAGGGCCAGCGCCAGCAACAGGCACGCGCCGATCACGGCGAAGCGGTAGGCGGAATAGCTGAAGCCCGCGGTGATCGGCACCGAAGTTGAACAGTTCCGGCACCGCGACCGAATGGAAGTCGTTGCCGACGAGAAACGAACGGGCTTCCTCGAACAGCAGGATCAGCGCGAAGGTCAGCAGCACCTGGTCGAGATGGTTGCGCTTGTAGAAGTGGCGGAACAGGCCGCGCTCCAGCACGAGCCCGAGCAGATAGCCGAAGGCGATCGCCACCGGCAGCGCCAGCCACAGCGAGCCCCATTGCCGCGTCACCACGAAGGCGACGTAAGCGCCGATCATGAACAGCGAGCCGTGGGCGAGATTGATGATTCCCATCACGCCGAAAATCAGCGTGAGGCCGCTGGCGATCAGGAACAGCAGCAGCCCGTACTGCACGCCGTTCAGAAGCTGCGCAACAATCCAGCGACGTCCATCGTCCGGTGGTCCTCTTGGAGGCTGAATAAAAGCGTACCGGGCAGCTAACCATGCGTCATGGCCGGGCTTGTCCCGGCCATCCACGTCTTGACTCGGTGAAACTCACTAAGACGTGGATGCCCGGCATAAAGCCGGGCATGACGGAAAATGGATCGAGAAGCCAGCATCCGGTTCAATCAGATCATGACCTGCTCCAGTCCGGCCATGACGAAGAGATGCGATGCGCCTTACGTCAATTTGCAGCCGGTGCCGGGATCGGCGAGGTTCGGAGCGGCGATGCCGACGACCTTGTTTTCGCCCTTGGTCGCCTTGCGCAGATAGATGTTGTGGACGACGTTCTGCGAGGCCGAGAACGAGATCGGCCCGCGCGGGCTGTCGAGCTTCGCTCCCCGCAGCGCCTTGTAGAGCGCGGCTTCGTTGTCGACATCGCCCTTGACCGCCTCAAGACCGACCGCGAGCAATTGCGCCGCGTCGTAGCCCTGCACCGCGTAGACGTCGGCGTCGCGGCCCGCCTTGTCCTTGAACGCCTTGCGGAAGGCGAGATTCTTCGGATTGTCGATGCCGTCGCCATAATGCAGCGCCGTCTCGAGGCCTTCGGCGGCGTCGCCTTGCGCCGCGAGCGTGCCTTCGGTGAGGAAGCCGGAGCCGCACAGCGGCGCGCTCAGCTTGGCGGCGGCATATTCCTTGACGAACTGCACGGCCGCACCGCCGGCGAAGAACGCGCCCACGGCCTCGACATTCAGTCCCGGCACCTGCGCCAGCAGCGGCTGGAAGTTGGTCTGCGGGAACGGCAGGGTGAGTTCCTTCACGAGCTGCGCGCCGCTCGCCTCCAGCCCCTGCTTGAAGCCCGCCGCCGAGTCCGAGCCGGCCGCATAGTCCCAGGTGATCCAGGCCGCGCGCTTGACACCGCGCTTGCCGAGCGCGAGCCCCATGCCGTAAGCGTTCTGCCAGTTCGAGAACGAGGTTCGGAACACGTTCTTCACGCATTCGCCGCGGGTGATGACATCGTTGCCGGCGTTCGGGATGATGGTCAGCGTGCCGCTGTCCTTGACCACCTTGTGGATGCCCATCTGCACGCCGGAATGCACGGTGCCGATCAGCACGTCCACCTGATCGCGCTTGACCAGACGGTCGGCGTTCTGAGGCGCGTTCTCCGGCTTGGATTCGTCGTCGAGCTTGATGATCTGCAATTCGCGGCCGCCGAGCTTGCCACCTTTCTCCGCGATCAGCAGTTCGACGGCGGAGGTGATGTTCTCGCCGAGCTGGGCGAAGGTGCCGGAATAAGGCAGCATCAGCCCGATCTTCAGCGGCTTGGCCTGGGCGATCGCCCAGCCGGTCGGAATGCCGGCGAGCGCCGTTGCGGCCCCCATGGATTTCAGAAACTCACGCCGCTTCATCGCCATCCCCTCAGCATTTTCGTTGGACATCAACCGTTCGGAAGCGCGCGGTGTTTTTCCCGCCGGCAGCCCCGCCGCAAGATTTAGCACAGGTTGTGACGGGCGTCGCAAGCCGCGAAAGCGGGGGCGCTGGCCCACCCGTCCGTTTGCGACTTAAGGCGTAGACCCCCGGATGGGCCGCTTGTAAGCTGATGGCCGGGAGGCCGCATGATTATCGTCACCGGAGCCATTCTGGCGCGCAAGGAGACCTTCGACGCCGTGCTGAAGCTCAGCCGCGACCATGTCGAACGTTCCCGCGCGGAAGACGGGTGCATCTCGCACGACGTTCACATCGACACCGAAAATCCGTTGCGGCTGTTCTTCTTCGAGCGCTGGCGCGATGAGCCGGCATTGCGGGCGCATTTCGCGGTGCCGGAATCCCGCGACTTCGTTCGTGCGCTGAAGGAGCTGATCGTCGAGACCAGCGGCACGCAAATCTACAAGACAGAAAAGATCGAGCGATAGACATGCAGGAACTCTGGAGATTGTCCGCGACCGAGGTGGCCGCGCTGGTGCGCGCAAGGAAAGTCTCGGCCCGCGAGGCGATGCAGTCGGCGCTGAACCGGCTGGACAAGGTCAATCACCTCATCAATGCTGTGATGCGATCATCGGCCCGAGGACGCGCTGGCGCAGGCGGATGCCGTGGACGCCAGGATCGCGCGCGGCGAGGAAGCAGGTCCGCTCGCCGGCGTCCCGGTCACGATCAAGGTGCTGACCGACCAGAAGGGCTACGCCACCACCAACGGCTTGAGGCTGCAACGCGATCTGATCGCGCAGACCGACAGTCCGATGGTCGAGAATTTCTGGAAGGGCGGCGCGGCCATTCTCGGCCGCACCAACACGCCGGCGTTTTCCTATCGCTGGTTCACCGACAATCAGTTGTACGGCCTGACCAAAAACCCGCACAACAATGCGATTACGCCCGGCGGCTCCTCCGGCGGCGCGGCGGCCGCCACCGCCGCCGGCATCGGCCATGTCGGCCACGGCACCGACATCGCAGGTTCCGTGCGCTATCCGGCCTATGCCTGCGGCATTCACGGACTGCGGCTCAGTCTCGGCCGCGCGCCGAACTTCAACGCTTCGGGACCGGAGCGCAGCATCGGCTCGCAGATCATGGCGGTGTCCGGCCCGATCGCCCGCACCATCAATGATCTGCGCCTCGCGCTGCAAGCGATGGCCGCGCCCGACCCGCGCGATCCATGGTATGTGCCCGCGCCGCTCGAAGGCCCGCCGTTTGCGAAGCGTGTCGCGCTCAGCATCGCGCCGGACGGGCTCGATGTCGCGCCTGAGGTGCGCGCGGCGCTGGTCGATGCGGGCAAGCGGCTGGAGCGCGCCGGCTGGACCGTGGAGGAGGTGGCGGGCACGCCGCCGCTGAAGGAGGCGGCGCAGCTTCAGGTCAATCTCTGGATCGGCGACAATTACGAGGCGCAGCTTGCGGCGGCTGAGCGCGAGGGCGATCCCGGCGCGCTGGCCTGCCTGCGCGGCCATGCCGAGCTTGGGCGTTCGCTGGACTTCGGCAACTATTCGAAGACGCTGAGCCGCCGCGCGACGCTGGCACGCGAATGGCAGATGTTCTTCGACCGATATCCGGCGGTGCTGATGCCCGTCTCGGGCGAATTGCCGTTCCCGGACCAACTCGATATCCGCGATGCGGAGTCGTGGGCGCGGGTGTGGCGCGCGCAGATGCCGATGATCGGCACGCCGTTCATGGGATTGCCGGGCCTGACGGTGTCGACCGGCATGATCGGCCAGACGCCGGTCGGCGTGCAACTCGTCGCCGCACGCTATCGCGAGGACATCCTGCTCGCGGCGGGCGAGGCGATCGAGGCCGGCGGCGTGCCGCCGTCGCCGGTCGATCCGGTGGGGATGGCGTAGACATTCCTGCTCAAAAACAAACGGCCGGGACATTGCCCGGCCGCCGTAACGTCAATGCCGCGAGCTTCAGCCGTTCGCCACAAGCTTGTCGATGGTGACGCCCTTGCCGACGCCGGCGCGGGTCATGTGCGTCGTGACGTCGATCTCTTCCAGCTCGATCTCGCGGTTCAGCACCTTCTGCTTCCACGCCTGTTGCTCCGGCTCCATCGCATGGAATTCCGGCATCACCTCCTTGGCGAACAGTTCGAGCGATTCGCAGATGTGCTCGTGCTTGTTCTTGCCCGCCTGGTTCAGCAGGATGATGCTGTCGACGCGCGACGACGCGAATTTATGCAGCTTTTTGCGGATCGTTTCCGGCGAGCCGATCAGGCCGCCGCGCAGCGCCTTCTGGTGCGCCTCAGGATTTTCCTTCTTCCACTTGTTGTATTCGTCCCACATGCTCACCGTGCCGGGCTTCGCGCGTTCGCGATTGCGCGAGCCGGAATAGTAGGCGAGGGCGAACTGGAAGAAGGTGATGCCGTCGGCGCGGCGGCGGGCTTCCTCGTCGGTCTCGGCGCACATGAAATACGAGACCATCGCGATGTTCGGATTGGTCTGGTAGTCGCAGAGCTTCTCCTGCCGCTTCACGAACGAGTTGTAATAGGCGTGCACCCAGGCATGCGCCATTTCCGAGGTCAGGAACTGGAAGCCCAGCGCGCCGATGCCGCGGCGGCCAGCCATCTCGATCGTTTCAAGCTGCGAGCAGGCGACCCACAGCGGCGGGTGCGGCTGCTGGATCGGCTTCGGCGTCACGTTGCGCAGCGGGAACTTGAAGTACGGGCCGTCATACTCCCAGCCCTCCTTCGACATCATCGGGATGATGCATTTGACGGCGTCTTCCCAGATCTCGCGCTTCAGCGCCATGTCGACGCCGAACGGCGCCAGCTCCTGCACCGAGCCGGATTCGCCCATGCCGAATTCGACGCGGCCTTTCGACACGAGGTCGAGGCAGGCGATCTTCTCGGCGACGCGGGCGGGATGGTTGGTGGTGAGCTGGATGATGCCGTGGCCCATCCGGATGTTCTTGGTGCGCTGGCTGGCCGCGGCGAGGAACACCTCCGGCTGCGGCGAGTGCGAATATTCGTCGAGGAAGTGATGCTCGACTTCCCACGCATAGTCGTAGCCGCATTTGTCGGCGAGTTCGACCTGATCGAGCGCATTCTGATAGAGGTCGAGTTCGTCGTTCGGCCCCCAAGGCTTGGGGAGCTGCAACTCATAAAAAATTCCGAACTTCATCCTGGGTCCCTCCGAATTTTGTTGAGTGGGAACAATCCTACCGCGTTCGGTGGAACAGTGTCACCGATCTCAGCGCGAAGATGTATGCACGGCAAGCGTAAGCCTGCGCGAAAAGCGAATGCACGGTGGCTGGCGCACAGCAAATTTGAATGCCGGTTCCGGCGCAGCGGAGTTTTGTCGCGGATGAGATCCGCGCTGGAACATCGATGTGGATCAGGCGTTGGTGGGGGACAACACATCTCACCGGAGGATTGCAATGAACATGAAGTATCTCGTCACGAGCGTCGCCGCCGCTGCCCTTCTGTCCACAAGCGCTTTCGCGCAGACGCCCGCGCCGGCGCCCGCTCAATCGTCGTCGATGCCGCGCGCTGAAACCACCGCGGCGCCAGTGGTGAACCAGAGCGCGAACGAATGGCGCGCGTCGAAGATCATCGGGCTCTACGTCTATAACGACGCTGACGAACGTCTCGGCGCGATCAACGATCTTCTGACCGATTCGAGCGGCAAGATCGTCAAGGCAGTGATCGGCGTCGGCGGTTTCCTCGGCATCGGCGAAAGCGATGTCGCGGTGAACTTCGACCAGCTCAAATTCGTCACCGAGCCGATGCGCACCTCGTCGACCACAACCACGACGCCGGCAGCGCCGGCCGCCGATGGCACGCGCCCCGCGAACAGCACGGTTGGCACGACGGCGACGACCACGACCACCACAACGGCAAAGGCGAGCGTCAATCCGGATCACGCCAAGCTGAGCGCGACCAAGGAGCAGCTCAAGGCCATGCCGCAGTTCAAATATGCGAAGTAAGCGGCACTAAAATCTCCAGGGAGTGCCCCGGCGGCTGGAACTTTTGTTCCGGCCGCCGGTTTCTTTATGAAGGAGGATGCCTGCGCATCCTCGAAGGTTGAGGGAGATGGCCATGGAAACCACGATGACCCCGCCGCCGGGAGCCCCCGTGAAGAAGATGCACACACTCATTGCTAGCGATCGGGTCGAGGGGACACAGGTCCGCCGTCCAAAGGGCGACAAGATCGGTTCAATCGAGCGACTGATGATCGACAAGGTGACGGGAAAGGTGGCGTATGCCGTCCTGAGTTTCGGCGGCTTTCTCGGCATCGGAACCAATCATCTGCCGATTCCCTGGTCGCTGCTGAATTACAATGTCGAGCTTGACGCCTACGAACTCGATATCAGCGACGAGGTGCTGCGCAAGGCGCCGTCCGCGCCGGAGAACGCCGACTTCGACTATGGCGACCGGGCCGACGAAGCGCGGCTGTATTCCTATTACGGTACCGCGCCGTATTGGGGATACTGAGCGCTTATATGTCGTGAGTTAAGCGAGGCCATCCGCGCCCCCTCTCGCTCTCTAAAAAGAGTTAAGGGACGGGGGACGGATGGCTTCGTCGTTTGCGCTCCGCGCTTTCAGGCGGCGCTTCCCATCGATACGAAGTTGTCAGTGCTCCCAGCGCTGCGCGCGGGCATACAGTGCGGCGCAGCGTTTCGATCGCCTCGGCCGCCGAGCTTTCGGGCAAGGCTCGCGTGCAATGCCGCGATCGTGCGTTCGAGCTGCGCGGCGTCCAGACGCTTCTTCAAGCCCACATACTCGGTGCGCTGAATTCGCGGTTTCGATGCGGTGAGGCGGGTGTGCTCGCTGATGGCCGTCATGACGTGCTCGTTCCTGTGCTGTGCTCCCCGCTTGAACGCTGGGCGGCGAATGTCCGAAATTTGAAGTCGGCGGCTTATGATCCAACGGGCCTTCGAGCCTTCAGTTCCCCCGCCACATCGCGGCCGCATCCGTCACGATGAATCCCAAATTGAGGCCGGCGGAAACAGGAACGCGCGCGGTGGCCGCGGTCGCACGTATGAATTTCCAAGGAGAATGTCGGATGAAACTCAAGACAATGCTGCTTGCCGCCACCATCGCCGCTGTTCCCGCGATCGCCTCCGCGTAATCGACCACCAGCCAGGGCGCAGCCAGCGGCGCCGCCGCCGGCTCGCAGGTCGGCGGACCGATAGGCGGTATCGTTGGCGGCACGGTGGGCGCCGCGGTCGGCCTCGCCGCGGAAATCCCGAATGCCTTCATTACCTCGGTCGAGCGGGCCAACACGCCCAACGTCGTCATCCGTGAGCGGGTCGTCGTCGGCGAGCGGCTGCCGGGCACCGTCCGCCTGCACACCATTCGGGAGTATCCGAACTACCGCTATGCGAGGGTCAACGATCAGCGCGTGATCGTCGATCCGCATTCGCGCCAGATCGTTCGCATCATCGAGTGATCGGACATTGCACGTCTTGCGGCCCGGCTTTTGCCGGGCCGTTTGCGTTTTCAGCCGTTTTCGTTTGGCTAAATGCAACAGGTTTTGGTTTAGATAATAGTCTTAAGTTCCTCTTTATGCTGGTTAATGTGTCTTTAACAATTGCCGCAGCAATCTCCGAAAAGCCGATGGGAGATTGTGTGATGATGTCCAGCCAAGATGCTTTCGCCAAGGATGCCTGTCCGGTCGAGGACGAATTGCTCGGCACGCTTTATCGCGCGAGCCCGCACGGTCTTGCGGAACTTGTCCGGACCGTTCCGGCTGAGACGCGGGCGATGCTGGCGCTGTTCTGTTATCGCCGCAGCCACATGCAGGGGCTGGCGCTGACGATCGCCGCGAGCTGCGAGCGCCGTGATCTGGTGGAGTGGGGCGGGGCGCTCGGCTCCGCCATTTACGAGCAGGCGCTGCAGTCGCAACGCAAGACCGCGGCCGTGGAGCCGAACAGCCGCCGCAAGGTGACGCTGTCGACCGCGCCGCTCGGCAGCTTCGCGCCGCTTGAGGACGATCTTGACGATGACGTCGTCGGCGACGCGCGCGAGGCCGGGGCGGTTTCGGCCTGAGAGGGCTTTCTATTTTCCCGGCGCATGATCCCGAAAACCGGTCACCACTTTTCGGGAAAGTGCGCTAAAGGCTACTGTCCGCCGACATGGCGTTCGCCACCGACGAGCGGCGGCTGGCGATGAAGCCGATCAGCAGGATCGCGATAACAGCTATCCAGCAGGTGATCGCGATCGGCGTCTCGACGAACGCCCATAGGTCGCCCTGGCTGAGAAACAGCGTCTCGCGGAAATGCTTCTCGATATTCGGCCCGAGGATCAGGCCGACCACCAGCGGCGCAAGCTGGAAGCGCAGCTTGTTGAAGATGTAGCCCAGCACGCCGGCGCCCAGCAGCACCCAGACGTCGAAGATGCTGTTGCGGACGCTGTAGGCGCCGATCACCGACAGCACCAGCAGCATCGGCAGGAACAGATAGTGGGGGATGCGCAGCAGGCTCACCCACACGCCGATCATCGGAATGTTCAGCGCCAGCAGCATCACATTGCCGATATAGACCGAGGCGATCAGGCCCCAGAAGATCTCTGGTTTCTGCGCAATCAGCAGCGGTCCCGGCTGCACGCCCTGCACCAGCATCGCCGAAATCATCAGCGCAGCGATCGGCGTGAACGGAATGCCGAGCGCAAGCAGCGGCACCAGCGAGGCGGTGGCCGCTGAATTGTTGGCGGCCTCGGGGCCGGCGACGCCCTCGATCGCGCCGCTGCCGATCTCGTCGCGATGTTTCGACACGGCTTTCTCCAGGCGGTAGGAGGCGAACGAGGACAGGGTCGCCGCGGGGCCGGGCACAAGGCCGAACAAGAAACCGACGCCGGTGCCGCGCAGCCATGGCGGCACCGCGCGTTTCCATTCGGTTTTCGTCGGCAGCAGGTCGCGCATCTTCACGCTTTCGGGGCGGGCGGCGGCATGCGCCTTGTCCTCGATCAGCAGCATCAGCTCCGCAAGCCCGTAAAGGCCGACCACGATCGGCACCAGGGACACACCCTCCGCCAGATGCAGCACGCCGAACGTGTAGCGCGTCTCACCCGTGACGGCTTCCTGGCCGATGGTGCCGAGCGCGAGCCCGATCGTCATCGGCAGCAGCGAGGAGGCGAGGGTGCCGCCGGAGATGCGGACCATCACCATCATGCCGCCGAAGGTGAGCGCGAAAAAATCCGCCGGGCCGAACAGGATCGCGACCTTCGCCAGCGCCGAGGAGAACAGCATCACGCCGATCACCGCCAGCGTGCCGCCGACGAAGGAGCCGACCGCGACGATGGTCAGCGTCGCGCCGGCACGGCCCATGCGCGCGAGCTTGTAGCCGTCGATGGCGGTGACGACGGACGCCGACTCGCCCGGAATGTTGAGCAGGATCGCGGTGGTGGAGCCGCCATACATCGAGCCGTAGAAGATGCCGGCCATCATGATGAGGCCGGCGGTCGGATCGAGCTGGAAGGTCAGCGGCAGGATCAGCGCCACGCCCGCGACCGGGCCGAGCCCCGGCAGCACGCCGATGGCGGTGCCGGCGAATGCGCCCGCGAACGCGGCCAGCAGGTTGCCCGGCGTCATCGCGATGCCGAGGCCGTAGATCAGTCCTTCGAAAGCGTTCATTGCATCAGGCCTAAACTAAAACAGCCGCGTCAGGCCGTAAGGCATCTGCACCTGAAGGAAGCGGATGAAGAACAGTTCGAACGACACCGCGATGATGACCGCATAGATCGCCAGCCGCAGCCGCGATTTGTCGGACAGGATCGCCATCGCCACGAACAGGAACAGCGCCGACGCGATCATGTGTCCGATGTAATCCATCGCCACGAAATAGACCGCGAACGCGACCAGCACGCCGATCAGCCGGCCGAGATCCGCGCCCGCGGGCAGCCTGAAAGTCTGCCCCAGAAGTTCGTCGGAGGATTCCTTGCGCTCCAGCAGCACGGCGATCGAGGCGATCGCCACCATCACGGCCACGCCCAGCGGAAAGATCGCAGCCCCCGGCGCGCGCCATCGGCCGAAGCCGAGCTCGGTCCACGCGTAATAGCCGTAGCCGACGCAGAGAATGAGGCAGACGAACGCCGCGATGCGGCGTCCGTTGACGATCGAATACGTCCGATCGCTCATTTCGTGCTTTCAAGGTAGTCGTTGACTTCCTTGAACAGTTTTCCGTAGCCGTCCAGTTCCTTCTTCATGTCGTCGCCGGCTTTCGGATCGAGCGAATAGCCGTTGGCCGTGACAAAGGCTTTGAAATCCTCCGTCTGCACGACCTTCTTCGACAGCTCGATCAGCTTGGAGAGAACCGGCGCGGGCAGGCCCTTCGGCGCGATCACATAATAGGCGGTCGGCACGTAGGATTTCCATTGGGTCTGGCCGGTCGCGACCGCGTCCGGAAACAGGAAATATTTCTTGTCGTTGAAGGTGGCGAGCACGCGCAGCTTGCCGGCGTCCACCTGTCCCTTCATCGTCGGACCGAATCCGACCACGCCGTCGACACGTCCGCCGAGCGCGGCCAGAAGCGCCTCGCCGCCGCCGCCGGTGAACGGCACGGTGGCGATGCGCACGCCCGCCGCCTTGTTGAAGTGCTGGATCGCGAGATCCGGCGTGGTGCGCAGGCCGGACACCGACACTTTCAGCTTACCGGGATTCTTCCGCGCCTCAGCGAGGAAATCATCGAACGTCTTGAAGCGGGAATCCGCGGGAACGGCGAGGTTCGAGGGCAGGTCGGCGAGCTTGATGATCGACTGGTAGCCGTCGGCGTCTTTCCAGGCGAGACCCTTCATTTCCAGCGGCTGATAGGCGAGCGAGGAGTTCGAGCCGAGCCCGATCGTATAGCCGTCCGGCGCAGCGCGCACGACCGCGCCGGTGCCGATCGTCGCCGACGCTCCGGGCTTGTTTTCGACGATGACCTTGACCTTCAGCTCCTTCTCCAGAATTTCGGAGAATTTCCGGCTGATCGGGTCGGTCGAGCCGCCCGGCGCGTAGGGAACGATGAAAGTGATGTCGCGCGCCGGCCATTCCTGCGCCTGCGACGGGCCCGTCAGCGCGAGCATGGCGGCGGCAGCCGTCCCCAAAACGATCCGGCGATCGAGCCAAGCGGACATTTCGTTCTCCCTGTACCTTGCAGTGTTTCTCTTGCTGCTGCGACCTTTGCGATCGAACCGCGCCTGCGTCAACGACTTTTGCGAGGCGCAAGACGCGCGCCGGCCCCGGCGGGCGCGGCCGAATCCGCCGTGCTGCCTTGCGTGATGCGGCTAGCCATAGTCGGCCGGACGGTCTAAAGATTTCCGCCTTCATTCAATAGAGTAGATTATGGCCGATCCCATTCCTGAAGTCCTGAAAGCCTTTGCCGCCGGCGAGATGGTCGTCGTCACCGACGACGATGATCGCGAGGGCGAGGGCGATCTGATCGTCGCCGCCTCGTTCTGCACCGCCGACAAGATGGCGTTCATCATCCGCCACACGTCAGGCATCGTCTGCGCGCCGATCACGTCCGACGACGCGCGGCGGCTGCGGCTCGATCCGATGGTCGCGCATAACGATTCCGCGCACACCACCGCCTTCACGATCTCGATCGACTACAAGCCCGATGGCGGAACCGGCATTTCGGCGGAGGAACGCGCCTCCTGCTGCCGCGCGCTTGCCAATCCGAACGCAGGGGCCAACGATTTCGCCCGGCCGGGCCACATCTTCCCGCTGATCGCGCGCGACGGCGGCGTGCTGCTGCGCTCGGGCCATACCGAGGCCGCGGTCGATCTGTGCAAGCTCGCCGATCTGCCGCCGGTTGGCGTCATCAGCGAACTGATGAACGACGACGGCTCGGTGATGAAGGGCGCGCAGGTCGTCGACTTCGCCAGAACGCACAATCTGAAGCTCGTGACCATCGCCGATCTGATCGCTTACCGGCAGGCGCGCGAAAAACTGATCGAGCGCGTCTCGACCTTCAAGGTCGAAAGCCCGATCGGCCAGTTGCAGGGCTATGCCTACCGCACGCCGTTCGATCCGATCTTCCACGTCGCCTATGTCTACAAGGGCATCGGCGACGGAACGCGCGTGCTGACGCGCTTCCACAAGCCGGATCTGGTGCGCGAGGTCTTCACCGGCACCAGCCGGGTCCGCGCTGCGCTGGACTATTTCAAGGAGAACGGCAGCGGCGTGCTGGTCTATCTGCGCGGTGGCGCGGCCGGCGTGCCGGCGGCTCCGCTCGACAACCCGCACTCGGCCGAGGCGGTGCGCAATCAGCAATGGCGCGAAGTCGGCGTCGGCGCGCAGATCCTGCGCGATCTCGGCGTGACCTCGATCCGCCACCTGACCTCCAGCGCCGTCGACTTCAAGGGACTGGCCGGCTTCGGCATCGAGATCGTCGCCACCGAGCCTTTCCAGGTCGAGCGGAATTGACGCGGTTTGGCGATCTGCCGCGGCTTTGCAAGGCGCGGCCAACCTTCTAACCTGTCTCCAATGGCGGGCCCGTAAGGCCGCCCGAAAATTCTAAAGAGGAACGCATATGAGCGCGCAGCCGAAGAAGGCCCATTCGGCCAAGGACGCAGAAGCGAAGTTCAAGTGGGACGACGCGCTGCTGCTGGACGACCAGTTGACCGAAGACGAGCGCATGATCCGCGACACCGCGCGCGCTTATGCGCAGGAGAAGCTGCTGCCGCGCGTCAACGACGCCTATCTCAACGAAAAGACCGACCGCGAGATTTTCAACGAGATGGGCGCGCTCGGCCTGATCGGTGTGACGCTGCCGGAGGAATATGGCTGCGCCGATGCGAGCTATGTCGCCTACGGGCTGATCGCGCGCGAGATCGAGCGCGTCGATTCCGGCTATCGCTCGATGAACAGCGTGCAGTCGTCGCTGGTGATGTATCCGATCTATGCCTACGGCACCGAGGAGCAGCGCAAGAAATATCTGCCGAAGCTCGCGACCGGCGAATGGGTCGGCTGTTTCGGCCTCACCGAGCCGGATGCCGGCTCCGATCCGGGCGGCATGAAGACGCGCGCCGAAAAGGTGGCGGACGGCTATCGTCTCACCGGCTCGAAGATGTGGATTTCCAACGCGCCGATCGCCGACGTGTTCGTCGTCTGGGCGAAATCGGCCGCGCATGACAACCAGATCAAGGGCTTCGTCCTCGAAAAGGGAATGAAGGGCCTCACCGCGCCGAAGGTCGGCGGCAAGCTCTCGCTGCGCGCCTCGATCACCGGCGAGATCGTGCTGGACGGCGTCGTCGTGCCGGAAAGCGCGTTGCTGCCGAACGTCTCCGGCCTGCGCGGTCCGTTCGGCTGCCTCAACCGCGCGCGCTACGGCATCGCCTGGGGCGTGATGGGCGCGGCCGAGGACTGCATGCACCGCGCGCGCCAATACACGCTCGACCGCAAGCAGTTCAACCGGCCGCTGGCGGCGACGCAACTCGTGCAGAAGAAGCTCGCCGACATGGAGACCGAGATCACGCTCGGCCTGCAGGGCGTGCTGCGGCTCGGCCGCCTGTTCGACGACGGCAGGATGGCCCCGGAAATGATCTCGATCATGAAGCGCAACAATTGCGGCAAGGCGCTCGACATCGCCCGCATGGCGCGCGACATGCACGGCGGTAACGGCATCCAGATCGAGTATCATGTGATGCGCCACGCCGCGAACCTGGAGACCGTCAACACCTATGAGGGAACGCATGACGTGCATGCGCTGATCCTCGGCCGGGCGATCACGGGCATCCAGGCGTTTACATAAAACCTGATGCGTCATGCCCGCGCGTAGCCGTTCGAAGAACGGCGTTCTACCGAGCGCCTGTGTCGCGGGCATCCACGCCTTGGAGGCGTCGGCAAGGAAGAGTTGGATGGCCGGGACATCAGGGCGTTCAAGCCCGGCCATGACGGAAAGAGTGCGGACGGCACAGAAGCAGGCGGAGCAGCCATGAGCGACGACGACATCTCCTTCAACAAGGACTTTCCGCTGAAGCCGGGCGTGGTCGAGGAGGTCGTGCCGGGCCTGCGGCGGATTCTCTGCAACAATCCGAGCCCGTTCACCTTCACCGGCACGCTCGCCTACATCGTCGGCAAGGGAAAGGTGGCGCTGATCGATCCGGGTCCGGACGATCCGGCGCATGCGCAGGCGATCCTCGACGCCGTGCGCGGCGAGACGGTGACGCATATTTTCGTCACGCACACCCACACCGATCATTCCCCCAATACGCCGCGCATCAAGGCTGCGACCGGCGCGGAAGTCTATGCGGACGGCAATCCGCTGATCTCGCGTTTCGTTGTTGACGGCGAGAAGCGTTCGAGCGAGGCGGGCGGCGACACAACTTTCGTCGCGGACGTGAAGCTGGCCGACGGGCAGGTGATCGAGGGCGACGGCTGGTCGCTGGAAGCGGTCGCGACCCCTGGCCATGCCTCGAACCACATGGCGTTCGCCTGGCGCGAGAAGAACATCCTGTTCGCGGGCGACCATGTGATGGGCTGGTCGACCTCGGTGGTCTCCCCGCCGGACGGCTCGATGCTCGACTACATGTCCTCGCTGGAAAAGCTGCTGAAGCGCGAGGAGGATTTTTATTTCTGCGGCCACGGGCCGGAGGTGCCGGACGCGCGGCGTTATGTCCGTTTTCTCCAGCGCCACCGCAAGGCGCGCGAGGATTCGATCCTGCACCGCCTCGCCAAGGGGCCGTGCGACATCCCGACCATCGTGCGCGCGAGCTATATCGGCATCGATCCGCGGCTGGTGCCGGCCGCCGGCCGCTCGGTGTTCGCGCATCTGGAAGATCTTGTGGCGCGAAAAGTCGTCGCCACCGACGGCGAGCCGTCGATCGACGGGACCTATCGCCTGATCGGGTGAGGCGGTCGCTGGCTGCTATTTCTTGCTGGTCTTGGCCGGGCTTTTCGCCGGCGGCTTTTTCGGCTCCAGCTTGATGTTGTCGGTCGCCTCGTTGAGGTCGGCGACCAGCTTGGCGATGCGGGCGGCGTTGCTGCCGAGATCGTGTTCGAAATAGCGCGACGAGGAGCGCAGATCGACCCGCGTGCCGGGGCCGTCCGGCAGCACACGCACCGCGATGTCCTCGCGAAACCCCATGATCGGCGTGCGCGCAATCGCCTCGATCTTGCCTTCGCGGCGCGGCGGCGTCGGCGGCCGCGCGTCCACCACCAGCCATTTGCGTTTGTTGATGAGCGCGAGCGTCGCGTCATAGGCTTGCTGCGGCGGCAGTTCGACCGTCGCGGCCTCTACCTCCGGATAGGCGAGGCGCTGCTGCTCGGCGGAATAAAGTCCGGCATAGACTGCGGGGTTGGTGCCGTCGCCGACGCGCAGCCGCGCCAGCGCCTCGAATTTCGGCGGGTCGATCGCATCGGTCGTGATGTCGTGGATCGCCGGGAGCTTGCGGTACTGATAGGCCAGATAAGCAGGGTAGGCGAGGATCGCCGCATCAAGCAGCAGCGCGACGAGGATACGCCCCATGCCGCGCGAGCCGTTGCGCCAGATCGCGGCGAAGGCGGCGAAGGCGACGAGGATCGACATGGCCGCAAAGGCGAGCGCGCCGAAGAAGGTGGCCAGCGCCGGCCGGAATTCGAGGAAGCCGCCGCGGATGACGACGATCGAAACGATCGACGCAACGAGCGAGAAAAACGCCAGCCGCCGCGCCCAGGTCGCGAGCGCCGACATCGGTTCGGCCTGGTAGGCAGCGGAAAACCTGCGCGCCATGCGGCTTGGGCCTCGCGATCAGCGATATTTCAGAATGGCGTCCGGTTGCGGAAACCGGCCCGTGTGAACCATGAGATCGGGGAGAATACAAGGCGCGGGAAATGGCGGTTGGAGCGTTTCTGATCTTTTCATCCGGTGTTTCCTTCTCCGTATCGGTCATATTTACCGCCCTTGCGCCGGCGATCCGCCACTCGCGCCCTGCGAGCATCCGGTGATTTGCGTAACCAAAAATTGACCGGCGGTTCCTATTCTCCGCGCCGATCAGAGTGCTCCGGGACCGGGCGGTTCGCCCTCCCGACGAGATGCGCAACTCCTCGTGGATTCTCATGTCTTTCCTCGCGACTCTCAGCCGCAAATCTTCGTTCGACAACCAAGCCGCATCCCGGCCGCAAAGCGAGGAGCTGACCGCGCTGCAAGCGCGCGACAATGCTCTTCTCGCCTGGATCGGGGCTCTCGCGCAGGGGGAATACGACGCGGCGGCGCCCGCGGGAGACGATCCACTCACCCTCGCGATCGCAAAACTGTCGGCGCGGCTCGCCGAACTGGCTTCGGGAAGCCTCGACAACATTGTCGACATCAATATCCAGAGCGGCGAGACGGCGATTTCCGCGGCGCGCATGCTGACGGCGTGCCGTGACATCGACGAGCGCGCCCAGGCGGTGGCCGCGGCAAGCGAGGAAATGGTCGCCTCGGTCGGCCAGATCAGGGCGACCACCGACGACACCGTCGAGCGTGCGAGGCAGATGAAGGCCAGCGCCGAACAGGGAATGTCCACCGCGGGGCTTGCGACCGGCGCGATGGGCCGCGTCGAGACGACCGCCAACGAGGCGTCCGACAAGGTTGTGGCGCTCAGCGCCGCCTCCGAGGAGATCGGCGCGATCGTCGGTTCGATCGATGCGATCGCCAAGCAGACCAATCTTCTGGCGCTCAACGCGACGATCGAGGCCGCGCGCGCGGGCGAGGCGGGGCGCGGATTCGCTGTGGTGGCCTCCGAGGTGAAGGCATCGCAGCAGACCAGCAAGGCCACCGACGAAATCCGCGACCGCATTCAGCAGCTGCGCAGCGAAGTCGAACTGATCGTGGTCGCCATGTCGGACTGCAAGTCGGCGGCGACCGAAAGCAAGGATGCGGTCTCGCAACTCGGCGGTGCCATGTCGAATGTCGGCGAGCATATCGGCGTCGTCACCGGTGGCATGTATGAGATCGCCAGCGTCCTCAATCAGCAGACGGATGCCTCGCGCGAGATTGCCGAAGGCATCGCCGACATCTACACAAGACCAAGGGAGCGTCGAGCAGATCAGGACATTTCCGCTCAACTCGACAACGGGCAGGGGATCGCCGGCCAGCAGCTTCAGATGCTGGCAGGGCTGTCATTCGACAGGTGCCGCGGCTCGCCAAGGTAGACCACGTCATCTGGAAGAAGCGCCTCGTCGATATGGCCGTCAGTCGCGTCACGCTCAAGGCTGACGAACTCGCCGACCATCATTCCTGTCGTCTCGGCAAATGGTATTATGGCGAGGGCTCCTGTGCGATGCACGGCCACCCGGCCTTCGCGGCTCTGGAGAAGCCGCACGCGGGTTCATATGCGGCAAACGCGCCGCGAAACTCTTCGAGCAGGGCGACGCCGGCGCGCTCAAGGAAATCGCGCAAGTGGAAGAGGCGTCGACGGATGTCCTGCGGCTGCTCGGCGAGCTTGGTCGCTGAGCATGATCCCGAAAAGTGGAAACCGGTTTTCGGACAAGATCATGCTCAAGCGGAAAAATAGACTCTAGGCGCCTCTGCCGCCGGGACGACTTTCGCCCGGACCGCAATCACGCTGATCGAATCTGAATCAAGACCTCTCCCCGCCGGCGGGGAGAGGTCTTTTTCGTTTCACGCCGCGGCGGTCGGGAAGCTGTAAGCCTTGAACTGGTCGCGCAGCGAGGTTTTCAGGATCTTGCCGGTCGCGGTGTGGGGGATGGCGTCGACGAACTGCACGTCGTCAGGCATCCACCATTTCGCGATCTTGCCTTCCATGAACTTGAGGATATCCTCCTTGGTCGCGCTCTCGCCCGGCTTGAGCTGGACGATCAGCAGCGGCCGCTCGTCCCATTTCGGATGCCGCACGCCGATCACGGCCGCTTCCGCCACCTTCGGATGGCCGACCGCGAGATTCTCCAGGTCGATCGAGGAAATCCACTCGCCGCCGGATTTGATGACATCCTTCGAGCGGTCGGTGATGCGCATATAGGCGTGCGGGTCCATGGTCGCGACGTCGCCGGTGTCGAAGAAGCCGTTCTCGTCGAGGATGTTGTCCTTCACGCGATAGTACGAGCCGGCCACCGCCGGACCGCGTACCTTCAGCCGGCCGAAGGTCTTGCCGTCCCACGGCAGGTCCTTGCCGGAATCGTCGGTGATCTTCGGCATGGCCGCTCCGCCTTGAGGGGTTCTGGAGGCCTGCAACGCCGCGAGGCTGCCGATCGGGCTCATTTCGGTCATGCCCCAGGCGTGGCGCACGCCGATGCCCATGTCGTCGAACGCCTTGATCATCGAGCGCGGCATCGCCGAGCCGCCGCACACCACCATCTTGAGGTCGGACAGCGAGGTGTTCGCCTGCATGTGCTGAAGCAGCATCAGCCACACGGTCGGCACGCCGGCGGTGTAGGTGACCTTCTCGGTCGACATCAGTTCGTAAACCGATGCGCCGTCCAGCTTCGCGCCGGGCAGCACCAGCTTGGTGCCCATCGATGGCGCGGAGAAGGCGATGCCCCAGCTATTGGCGTGGAACAGCGGCACCACCGGCAGCATGGTGTCGCTCGACTTGGTTCCGAGCGCGTCGCTGTTGTTGGCCATCAGCGCGTGCAGCACGTTGGAGCGGTGCGAATACAGCACGCCCTTCGGGTCGCCCGTGGTGCCGGAGGTGTAGCACATCGCGGCGGCGGTGTTCTCGTCGAACGTCTTCCAGGCGAAATCGCCATCGACCTCGCCGATCCACTCCTCATAGGAGACGGCGTTTTTCAGCTTCGTCTGCGGCATATGCGCCTTGTCGGTGTAGATGATGTAGCGCTCCACCGTGGGCAGCTTGTCGGCCAGCGCCTCCAGGATCGGCACGAAGGTCAGATCGACCATCACGATCCGGTCTTCGGCGTGATTGATGATCCAGCCGATCTGCTCGGGGAACAGGCGCGGGTTCACGGTATGGCGAATCGCGCCGATGCCCATGATGCCGTACCAGCTTTCAGATGGCGCCAGGTGTTCCAGCCGAGCGTCGCGACACGGTCGCCGAGCTTGATGCCGTCGCGCTCGAGCCGCTGGGCGACCTTCAGCGCGCGGGCGCGGATTTCGCGGTAATTGGTGCGGTGGATCGGGCCTTCGACCGAGCGCGTCACGACTTCCTGCAACGGATGGATGGCGGCCGCGTGATCGATCATCCTTGTGCACAGCAACGGCCAGTCCTGCATCAAACCGCGCATCGTCTCATACTCCCTTCAGTCGATTGCCCCGGCGCTCCGAGACGCCGGCTCAGCCTATGTTTAGCGCGTCGTCCAGCCCGCGCAAACCGGATTCAAGTTCCGTCTTTGGATCGCGAACAAACCGTGCGATGGACGCAATCGGCGTCGGGTGTGGCTGCCGCCGATGGAATGGCATGCGAACAATGCGTGAAGCAGGAGTGAAAGCGGCGGGCCGGGCGGTTTGCGTCGCAGCAATCCTGTTCGGCGGCGGCGCGGCGCTGGCGGCGGCGGGCGTGCCGCTGCCGAAACCAAGGCCCGCTGATGCGCCTCGTGCGCCAGCGCCGCCCCAGCCGGAGACCGCGCCTCAGGCCATGCCGGCCGAGCGCAAGCCGCAGGACGCGGCCGCCGATGCTCCGCCTGCGGCCCCGCAGCCCTCGGCCTGCCGTCTCGCGCTGACCGACACGATTGCGATCGCACCGACGATCCCGCCGATTGCGGGCCCCGGCGCGTGCGGCGGCGACGACCTCGTTCGGCTCGAAGCGGTGGTGCTGGCCGACCGCAGCCGTGTGCCGCTGAAACCCGCCGCCACCCTCCGCTGCAAGATGGCGGCGACCGTCGCCGAATGGGTGCGTGCCGATGTCGCAGCGATTGCAAGCGAGGCGGGGACGAGGGTCAGCGAACTCGACAATTTCGATTCCTTCAGTTGTCGCGGGCGCAACCGTGTCGCCGGCGCGCGTTTGTCGGAGCACGGCCGCGCCAACGCGCTCGATGTCCGCGGCGTGAAATTCGCGGACGGGCGGTTCGTGTCGTTCACGGAACGGGAGTCTCCGCGCGAGCTTCGCGAAAAATTTCTGGCGTCGGTCTGCGCGCGGTTTACCACTGTGCTCGGTCCGGGCTCAGACGGCTATCACGAGGACCATGTGCATCTGGACCTGGCCGAGCGGCGCAGCGGCTATCGCATCTGCCAATGGGCCGTATGGGAGGCGATGCCCCGCATCGCGCCGCTCTTGCCGGCAGCGCGTCCCGACGAAGCGCCACGCGAAACCGCCGAGGAGAAAGCCAGGCGCGAGGCGGAAGAGGAAAAGGCGCGCGCTTCCGAGCCTGCGAGCGCAGCCGTGCCCGCCGCGAAGGATGCCGGGGCGGCCCCGCGTGGCGAGGCGAGCCGCCGCACCTCGCGCGTCCGGGAGCCATCCGGCAAAAAGGCCCCCGGCAGGGAGCCGGCCAATAAAAATAAAAAAGGCGCCGGAGCGTCCGGCGCCTTTCGGTAGAGGAGTTTCCGATCCGATCGAATCAGAAGGTCGAGCCGCCGGGTTGTCCCTGCATCGCCACCTTCGGATTGGTCGGGGAATCGCCGGCCTTGCGGTCGAGAACCACCACGATCGCGCCGAGTTTTACGCGCGTATAAAGGTCGATCACGTCCTCATTCGTCATGCGGATGCAGCCGGACGAAATCGACTCACCGATATATTCCGGCTGGTTGGTGCCGTGGATGCGGAACAGCGTGTCGCGGCCGCCCTGATGCAGATAAAGCGCGCGGGCGCCGAGCGGATTGTCGGGGCCGCCATCCACCTGCTTGGGCAGGCCGGGCATCCGCTTGTGAATGTCGGCGGTGGGAATCCAGCGCGGCCATTCCTGCATGTTGCCGACCTTGGCGACGCCAGAGAAGGCCAGCGCCTCCTCACCGACGGTGATGCCGTAACGCAGCGCCTTGCCGTTCTCCATCACCAGATAGAGATAGTGATTGTCGGAGTCGACGACGATCGTTCCGGGCGTTTCCTTGCGGTGATAGCTGACGATCGCGCGGCGGTAGGGCTGCGGAATTTCGGCCTTGGCGTAACGGGCCTTGGCGAGCAGTTCCTTGTCGCGCGGCTTCAGATTGCTGTCCGACGCCGTTTCGTAGGTGGTGGTCTGGCAGGCCGCGAGCATCAGCGAAGCCGCGACGACGGCCAGACGGGCGACGATAGAAAAGCCTGAAGACGACATTCGATTCATACCCTTCAACTCTCCTCCGGGGAGCCCACGCCCAGAGGACGACAGTCATCACTGTCCGATTCCGATTGATCCCCGATTATCTCAGAGAATTGCCATTTTTCCAGCGTTACCCGGCCCTTGCCGCTCTGCGGCATGTAAGCTGTGGCAATTATGCGTCACAAATCGCGGGTAAGAGCGGTGATTTAGAGAAGCATTAACCTGAACGGCCGGACGGCGAGGGCAAGCGTGACGAAGTCGGGGACGAGGCGTGGCGGAAATATGGCGGCTCCGCGCGCGCGATCTTTCGAATTCCGCAATCTTCCCCCGCGTCCGCCATCGTCCCGGCTTGTCCGAATCTCCGCCCCGGCGCAGGTGTGACAGCCACACGGTCGCCAAGCTGCCCGCCCGTCCACAGGCCGCGATCGCGGCGTCCAGAGGGTCCACCTGATGCTGTCGGTGTTTACGCCTTCCAACAATGCCCTGAAGACCATGGACCTGACCGGCATGGCGGCCTTGCCGCCGGAAAGCGTCTGGATCGATCTGGTCAATCCGACCCCGGCCGAGGACAAGGCGGTCGAGAGGCTGATCGGGGTGGAGATCCCGACCCGCGAGGAGATGCAGGAGATCGAGATTTCGTCCCGTCTCTATGTCGAGCGCGGCGCGCGCTACATGACCGCCACGCTGATGTGCGCATCCGATTCCGAGACGCCGCGCACGACGCCGGTGACGTTCATTCTGTCGAACCATCGTCTGATTACGGTGCGCTACGACCATCCGAGGCCGTTCGCGCTGGTCGAGCACAAGCTAGGCCGTTATTGCGCCCCCGGACTGTCCGGCGAGATGGTGCTGATGGAGCTGCTGGATGCGGTGATCGACCGCTGCGCCGACATCCTGGAGCGCGCGGGCGCGGACGTCGACAGCGTGAGCCGGCAGATTTTCGAGCCGGAGGGCGCGCGCACCGGACACACCAAGCAATATTCGCAGATTCTCATCACCATCGGCCGCAAGGGCGACCTGACCTCGAAGGTGCGCGAGAGTCTGGTCTCGATCGGCCGTCTGGTCACTTTCGTCGCGGCCCAGGTCGACGGCGTGAAATGGGCCAAGGACATGCGCGAGCAGCTCAAGACCATGCAGCGCGACGTGGCTTCGCTCACCGACCACGCCTCCTATCTGTCGAACAAGACGACATTCGTGCTGGATGCGATGCTCGGCGTCGTCAATCTTGAGCAGAACAACATCATCAAGCTGTTCTCGGTGATGGCAGTGATCTTCATGCCGCCGACCTTGATCGCCTCGATCTACGGCATGAATTTCCGCACCATGCCGGAATTGTCCTGGGAGTTCGGCTACCCGATCGCGATCGGGCTGATGTTCATCGCCGGGCTTCTCCCGTTCCTGTATTTCAAATGGAAGAAGTGGCTGTAGGCGACCGTCATTCCGGGCCTGATGCCTCACACATGCTGGCCGCCATTGATGTGGATTTCCGCGCCGTTCACATATGAACTCGTCTCTGCCGTCAGCGCGTAGATCACGCGCGCGACCTCGTCGGGCGTGCCGAGCCGGCCGAGCGGGATTTGCGGCAGAATTTGTTCTTCGGTGCCGGGCGAAAGAATCGAGGTGTCGATCTCGCCGGGCGCGATCGCGTTGACGCGCACGCCGACACGGCCGAAATCCGACGCCATTTCCCGCGTGAGGGCCGCGAGCGCCGCCTTCGAGGTCGCATAGGCCGCGCCGGCGAAGGGATGCACGCGGGAGCCTGCGATCGAGGTGACGTTCACCACCGATCCCTTGGCCTTCTTCAGCTCCTCGATCAGTCCGCGCGCGAGCATGATCGGCGCGAAGAAGTTGACGTTGAACACATGCGTCCACGCATCGACATCGGTCTCGATCGATCCCATGCGCGCGCCGCCGGGGCCCTTCGGTGAGATCGCCGCGTTGTTGACCAGCGCGTGCAACTGCCCGTCGGTCAGTCGCGCGCGGATTTCCTGAATGGCGCGGGCGGTGTCGGCATGGTCGGCGAGATCGACCTGGATGTGGTCCTCAGGCCCCGCGTCCCACGGACATTCCTCCGGGAACGGATGCCGCGAGCAGGTGATGACGCGCCAGCCGGCGGAGGAAAAGCGGATCACGGTCGCATGGCCGATGCCGCGGCTCGCGCCGGTGAGCAGCAACGTGCGGCGGGGCATGTTGGAATGTGTGTGGGGCATCGTCACGGGTACAGTCTGGTTTTCGTCCAGCCCTCGGCGCGGGACGGGCGCGTGAAGACGATGCGGTCGTGCAGGCGGAACGGGCGGTCGTGCCAGAACTCGATCGCCTGCGGCACGATGCGCCAGCCGTTCCAGCCGGGCGGACGCGGCACGCTGCCGATCGCGTGCTTGGCGGCGTATTTGGCGATCTGCTGCTCGAAGGCGAAGCGGCTTTCAAGCGGCTGCGACTGCTTGCTGGCCCAGGCCCCGAGCTGCGCCTGCTTCGGCCGGGTGGCGAAATATTCGTCGGCCTCGGCCGCCGTCACGGTCTCGACATGGCCGCGGATGCGCACCTGCCGCCGCAGCGACTTCCAGTGAAACACCAGCGCGGCCTTCGGATTGGCGGTAAGCTCCCGACCCTTGGCGCTGTCGATGTGCGAATAGAAGACGAAGCCGTCGGCATCGAATCCCTTCAGCAGCACCATGCGCGCGTCGGGCATGCCGTCGCTGTCGACGGTCGCGAGCGTCATGGCGTTGCCGTCGGCGGGCTCGGACTTGAAGGCTTCGTTCAGCCATTCCGAAAACAGCGCGAACGGTTCCTCGGCCGCGGTAAAATCACCGGACGTTAACGAGTTTGCGGTTTTGTTGGTGGGAGTATCTGTCATGCGCGTGGAGTGCCCGAGTTGCGTCCGCAGGATTGCCAGCCAAAGCTGCGCCTCCCTTATAGAGGATGGCGGCACGGACGCCTAACGGCGTTGAGCCGGCCGGCCTGTCTGGCCGCGCTGCTGTTCGCAGCGCCGCTCGGCGGCTGCTCTTATCCCCTGGGCTCGCTCGGCAGCAACTCCGATCCGGACGTGACGGCCTCGATCCCGCTGTCGGTGGCGCAGGCCAACGCCAGCCTCGGCGTACCGCCGGAAGCCGATCTGGCCTATGCGCGGGCGGCGGCGGCGGACGTGCTCGCCCGAGGGGCCAAGGACACCAGCCATCCGTGGGAGAATCCCCAGTCCGGCGCGCGCGGCATGGTCACGCCGCTGACCAGCGCCTACAACGCCAATGGCCGGACCTGCCGGGATTTCCTCGCGTCCTATGTGCGGGACAAGGCGGAGACCTGGCTTCAGGGCGAGGCGTGCAAATCCGGCAGCCGCTGGGAAGTTCGCAGCCTGAAACCTTGGGGCAAGGCATAAGAGCCCAAGGCCGAACCTTCCGGTTCAATTTGCGAAAAAGGGCCGTTGCAAAAATGCCACGGCGTTCCCATCTGCTATGACGACAATCGCGCAAGGCTGACCGGTTTTGCGCTAGGAACGACGGACATGCGCCGCTTGCCGGCGAGTGGCCGACCGAATTGGGGACTTCCCGCAAGGAGCGAGACACATGCGCAACCCCTATGAGGTGCTGGGGGTCAAGAAAAGCGCGAGCGCAGCCGAGATCAAGAGCGCGTTCCGCAAGCTTGCCAAGAAGCACCATCCCGACGCCAACAAGAACGATCCGAAGGCGGCCGCACGGTTTGCCGAGGTGAATTCGGCCAACGAAATCGTCGGCGACGAGGAAAAACGCAAGCAGTTCGACCGCGGTGAGATCGACGCCGAGGGCAAGCCGCGATTCCAGGGATTTCCCGGCGGCGGGCCGGGTGGTGGTTTTGGCGGAGGTCCGGGCGGGTTCACGCGTTCGTCTCCGGGCGGCGGCTTCGAAAGCTTTTCCTTCCGCACCGGCGGCGGGCCGCAAGGCGAGCCTCCGGGCGGCGCGGGCGCCTTCGAGGACATCCTCGCCAGTATGTTCGGCAATGCGCGCAGCGCGCGCGGTGGCGCGGAAGCGTTCGAGTACGAACCGGGGCCGTCGGCGATGCCGGAACTGGACCTCAACGCCTCGATCGGCATCACGTTGGAGGAAGCCGTCAAAGGCGCGGAGAAGCGGGTGCGGCTGCCCAACGGCCGCGAACTCAACGTCAAGATTCCGGCCGGGATCACCAGCGGGCAGACGATCCGGCTGCGCGGGCAGGGACAGGAAGCGCCGGGCCATCGGCCGGGCGATGCGCTCATCACGGTGATGGTCGCGCAGCATCCGCTGTTCAAGGTGGACGGCGACGATCTGCGCGCCGATCTGCCGATCACACTTTATGAGGCCGTGCTTGGAGCGAAGGTCCGCGTGCCGACGCTGAGCGGTGCGGTCGAATTGTCGGTGCCGAAGAACACGTCGAGCGGTCGCACCTTCCGCCTGCGCGGCAAGGGCATGCCGAAGAAGGGCGGCGTGGCCGGCGACCTGTTCGCGACGGTGCGGATCGCGCTGCCGGACGGCAACGACGCCGATCTTGAGGCGCTGATGCAGCGCTGGCGCGAGACCAAGCCCTACAATCCGCGCAGCGGGACGTAATCGCGCAGGCCGTTATTCCTGAAAGGTCTCGCCCGGCTGCGCTTTGCGGAAGCGCGTCGTCCAGGCGCGGCGAAGGCCGTCTTCGGTTGCGCCGTCGTCATAGGACGGCGACGACAGCGGCAGGGCTTTCGTGATGTCGACGATGACGATCGCGCGCACGCGCGGCGCCAGCGTCGAGCCGGAACGGGCAAGCAGGTCGTCGAAGCCGTTCTCGCCGCGCGCGAGAATGCGCACCGAGCCCGACACGCGGCAGCCCTTGCGGACGAAGGGATCGACGAAATTCACGGCGATCCGCGGATTGGTCCGCAGGTTGGCGAGCGTCGCCGGCGAACGGATTTCGGCGAAGGCGATCGTCGTGTCGTCAATGACGAAGAATGTCCCCTTCGGCGACAGATTCGGCGTTCCATCCGCCGCGACGGTCGCGACATAGCCGAGCGGCTGCTCCGCGATCAGTCGCTTCATCGCATCCGTCAGCATGTCAGCCTCCGTGAGCGGCCGTCGCGTTGCTCGGGCCGTGCGCATGATCGTGGGGATGGGCATAGGCATGATCGTGCGCATGCGTGTCCACGTCGTGAGATGATGTTCCGGCTCTGGCCGCCCGCAATTCCGCCAGCGACTGCCGCACGATCTGCACCGACGACCAGAGGAACAGGCCAGCCATGATGCCGGCGACCAGCAAGTCCGGCCATTTCGTCGCGGTGCCCCAGACCCCGAGCGCGGCCAGCATCACCGCGACATTGCCGATCGCGTCGTTGCGCGAGCAGAGCCAGACCGAGCGCACATTGGCGTCGCCGTCCTTGTAGCGCATCAGGATCAGTACGCTCGCGACATTGGCGGCGAGCGCCGCAAAACCGATCACGCCCATGATTTCCGCGCGCGGAACCTCGGTGACGAACACCTGCCAGAGCGTCGCGCCGAAAACCCACAGGCCCATCATCAGCAGGCTGATGCCTTTCACAAGCGCCGCCTTCGCCCGCACGGTCACAGCCATGCCGATCACGGCGAGCGACAGGCCGTAGGTCGCGGCGTCGGCGAGGAAGTCGAGCGAGTCGGCCCACATCGCGACCGATCCGGCCATCGCACCGGCGATCAATTCGGTGACGAACATTCCGCCATTGAGGGCGATGACCAGCCAGAGCCTGCGCTTGTAGTCGTCCGACAGGCCGTCGAAACTGTGAGTGTGGCCGCAGCTTGCGCTCATGATGTCTCCTCGCGACGAGACACGTCATATGGGCGTTTGATGCGCCGTTATACAATCGCGGATAGTATTACGCAGTCCGGATGACTACCGCCGGTCGCTCTGCTCGATCGCCGCCATCGCAATGCCCTTCAGGCGAGGCTTGTCGGCGGGGCCGCAGACGACCCAGCCGTAATTCTCCGCGACCCAGTGGATCGAGGCGAATTTGTCGACCTGCTGATAGCGGAACGAGGTCCGCGCCATCTTCAGCGGCGTCGCATAGAGTGTCACGCGCTCGCCCGTGCTGTTCTCATACATCAACAGCGCTGCCGGCGCGCTGACGCCGGGCAGGAGCCTGCCGCCGAGCAGCTTGAAATCGTATTTCGTCAGGTCCGGCGAGCGCAGCGGCGTGCCGATCCGGCGCGACAGCCAGGGCAGCAGATGGTTTTCCTCCGCGCGCACCTCGACCGGATGGCGCAGCTCCGCGATATAGAGCCGGTGCGCAGCGAGGGCCTCCTCGCGCATCGCGATCACGGGCTCGACGGGGGCTGAGATGGCCGCCGCCGATGCGTTATGCGCGAACCAGCCGATGCCGCCGCCAACCGCGAAAGCCAGCAGCACGGCGGCGGCGAACGCGATCATCCGGCGGCGCGGCCTTCGCGCGATGTGATCGAGGTCGAGCCGCGCGGGAATTGCTTCGTCGGCGACGGCGCCGTAGCGGCGCTGCATGGCTTCCCCGATCCTGCGCCAGGCGGCGACGCGCGCGGCGTCCTCCGGATGCGTGTCGAGCCAGTCCTCGACCGCGGGCCGCCGGTCCCCCGGCAGTTCGTTGTCGACGAAGGCGTGCAGCTCGTCTTCCGTGACGGGCATGATGGGTTCGGTCATTGTGGTCGTCCGGTTCTTCGTTCCGAAGCAGCGTTACTTGACCCGCCTGAGGGCGATCTTCTCACCCTCAAGCGAGGCTTTGATATGCGCTCGCGCCCGCGCCAGGCGCGACATCACGGTGCCGATCGGCACGCCCTGAATCTCCGCGACCTCGCGATAGGACAGGCCCTCCAGCATCACCAGCATCAGTGCGGACCGCTGTTCCTCCACGAGACCCGCCAGCGCGCGCTCGATATCGCGGCCTTCCGCCTCGGTGCCGTTCGCGTCGGCCTCGTCGCCGAGCGGCGAGAGCGTGGGGCGGCGCGCCAGCGAGCGGCGGCGGTTGCGGTTGAGATTGGTCAGGATCGTGTAGAGCCAGCTGCGGATGTCGCCGCCGAGGAACAGCCGTTCGGACCGCAGCGCCCGCACCAGCGTGTCCTGAACGAGGTCGTCGGCGATGTCCGCGTCCCGCGTCAGCGCCCGCGCATAGCGCCGCAGGGCGGGGATCATGGCTTCGACGCTCGAACGAAAGGCGATCATGGTGGACCGGGGTGAGCGGGCAGGGATGGTTTCGAACTTACTAACACCTTGACCGGACTGCTATTCCTTATCCCGTTCCGGAAAATGCGCCCCGGAGCCTGCGGCTTGAAGGGGCTGGGGGCCTGTGTCATTACAACCTGAGAGGATTAAGGGTATCGATGCCGGGCCTGGAACTGAGGGCCGGTTCCGGGTTCGAGAGAGGTTTGGATGGCGAACGGTTCTGGGCTGATGAATGGCAAGCGCGGGGTCATCCTTGGCGTCGCAAACAACCGGTCGATCGCCTGGGGGATCGCGCAGGCCTGTCAGGCGCATGGCGCGACGATCGGCCTGAGCTATCAGGGCGAGGCGCTGAAGAAGCGGGTTGAGCCGCTCGCCAAGGAGCTGGGCGGCATCGTGCTCGGCCATTGCGACGTAACCGAGCCGGAAACGCTCGACGCGGTGTTCGAGGAAGCACGCAAGGCGTGGGGCACGATCGACTTCGTCGTGCATGCGATTGCGTTCTCCGACAAGGATCAACTCGACGGCCGCTATGTCGAGACGACGCAGGACAATTTCACCAAGACGATGCTGATCTCCTGCTATTCGCTCACCGCCGTCGCGCAGCGGGCGGAGAAGCTGATGCCGGATGGCGGCTCGATCCTGACGCTGACCTACTACGGCGCGGAAAAATGGATGCCGCATTACAACGTGATGGGCGTCGCCAAGGCCGCGCTGGAATCCAGCGTGCGCTATCTCGCGGCCGATCTCGGCGAGAAGAATATTCGCGTCAATGCGATTTCGGCGGGTCCGATCAAGACGCTGGCGGCGTCGGGCATCGGCGATTTCCGCTACATCCTGAAATGGAACGAATACAACTCGCCGATGAAGCGCAACGTCTCGACCGAGGAGGTCGGCGACAGCGGGCTCTATCTGCTGTCGGACCTGTCGCGCGGCGTGACCGGCGAAATCCTGCATGTCGATGCCGGCTATCACGTCGTCGGCATGAAGCGGCCGGACGCGCCCGACATCACGCTCGCCAGGGAATGATGCGCGGACGCCCGACGGGCGGCCGCCGGATGCGCCGATGTCCGTGCTCTATTACATTCGTCATGGCGAGACTGCCTGGAATGCCGAGGGCCGCTTCCAGGGCAGCCGCGACATTCCGCTGAACGAAAAGGGGCGCAAGCAGGCGCTGGCCGCGGGCGAAATCCTGCGGGAGCTGATCGTGCGCGATGCGCGCGAGCCGCATCATTTCGGCTATGCGTCGAGCCCGCTCGGCCGCGCGCGCACGACGATGGACCTGCTGCGCGGCGCGCTCGGCCTGCCGAGCGAGGGCTATGCGGTGGAGCCGCGGCTGCGCGAGATCGGCTGGGGCGACTGGGAGGGGCTGACCGTTCCGGAGATGGAGGCGCACGACCCGGCGACGTTCGCCGCGCGGGCGAAGGACCGCTGGCACGTCACCGCGCCGCGCGGCGAAACCTATGCGCAGGTCACCGAGCGCGTGCGCGCCTGGCACGGGGAAACAGCGGGCGACCATGTGGTGGTCGCGCATGGCGGCACGATGAGGGCGCTGATGGTTGCGCTCGGCATCGCTTCGCCGCATGAGGCGGCCGACGCGCGGGTCGATCAGGGTGTGGTCTATGCCTTCGCCGGCGGGACGATGACGAAGTATGGGTAGCGCGATGCGCTATGAAAGGAGCTGTATCGGCTCCTTTTCGTTCAACGCATGTAGCCGTATCGACTACGTTTTCGACGCGAAGTAGCGATTTTCGCAATTCTTCGCTACAGAACGTAGCGATTTGCGCTCTATTTCGAGAACTTCAATGTCCTTCAACACCTTCGGTCATTTGTTTCGCGTCACGACCTTCGGCGAAAGCCATGGGCCTGCGATCGGCTGCGTGGTCGATGGCTGCCCGCCGCAAATTCCGCTGACGGCGGAGGACATCCAGCGCGACCTCGACCGCCGCCGGCCGGGCCAGAGCCGTTATACGACGCAGCGGCAGGAGCCGGATCAGGTGAAGATCCTGTCGGGCGTGATGGAGCATCCGGACACGGGCGCGCCGGTGACGACCGGCACGCCGATCGGCCTGTTGATCGAGAACACCGACCAGCGCTCGAAGGACTATTCCGACATCAAGGACAAGTTCCGTCCCGGACACGCCGACTTCACCTATGACGCGAAATACGGCCTGCGTGACTATCGCGGCGGCGGCCGTTCCTCGGCGCGTGAAACCGCGATGCGCGTCGCCGCCGGCGCGATCGCCCGCAAGGTCGTGCCCGGCATGAGCGTGCGCGGCGCGCTGGTGCAGATCGGGCCCCACCGCATCGACCGCGAGCGGTGGGACTGGGACGAGGTGGGCAACAATCCGTTCTTCTGTCCGGACAAGGTCACCGCCGATTTCTGGGCCGACTATCTCGACGGCGTGCGCAAGAGCGGCTCGTCCGTCGGCGCGGTGATCGAGGTGGTGGCCGAAGGCGTGCCGATCGGTCTCGGCGCGCCGATCTATGCCAAGCTCGACGGCGATCTCGCCGGCGCGCTGATGAGCATCAATGCGGTGAAGGGCGTCGAGATCGGCGCGGGCTTTGCCGCCGCCGAAAAGACCGGCGAGGAAAATGCCGACGAGATGCGCATGGGCAATCAGGGGCCGGCGTTCACCTCGAACCATGCCGGCGGCATTCTCGGCGGCATCTCCACCGGCCAGCCGGTGGTCGCGCGTTTTGCGGTGAAGCCGACATCGTCGATCCTGACGCCGCGCCACACCATCGACCGCAACGGCGCCGACACCGAGATTCTCACCAAGGGCCGTCACGATCCGTGCGTCGGCATCCGCGCGGTGCCGGTCGGCGAGGCGATGGTCGCCTGCGTGCTCGCGGACCATTTTCTCCGGCATCGCGGACAGGTCGGCTGACGGTCGCCGCCGCGCTGCATTTCATAGCCCAAACGAAAATCGGCGGCTGAGGGTTCAGCCGCCGATCGTGTTTTGGAATGTCTCGCGCCGTCACGCGGCGCGGATATCGCTGAGGAACTTGTCCACCTCGAGCCGCAACTGGCCGCTTTCCTTCGAAAGCGAGCGGGCCGACGCCAGCACCTGTGTCGAGGCCGAGCCGGTCTCGCCGGCGCCCTTGTTGACGTCGGTGACGTTGGTTGCGACCTGCGTCGACAGATGCGCCGCTTCCTGCATGTTGCGGGCGATCTCCTGCGTCGCCGCGCCCTGTTCCTCGACGGCGGCCGCGATCGTGGAGGAGATTTCCGAGATCGAGGCGATCGTCCGGCCGATCTCGCGGATGGCGGCGACCGACATGTCCGTTGCGCTCTGCATGCCGGAGATCTGTGCGCTGATCTCCTCGGTGGCCTTCGCCGTCTGCGCCGCGAGCGCCTTCACTTCGGATGCCACGACCGCGAAGCCGCGACCTGCATCGCCTGCGCGCGCCGCCTCGATCGTTGCGTTCAGCGCGAGCAGATTGGTCTGTTCTGCCACGGCGGTAATCAGCTTGATGACGTCGCCGATACGCGAGGCCGCCTGCGCGAGCTGACCGATGCTGGCATCGGTCGAATGCGCCTGCGCGACGGCTTCCTGCGCGACGCGGTTCGCTTCCTGCACCTGACGGCCGATCTCGTTCACCGACGAGGTGATTTCCTCGGACGCCGCCGCGACCGACTGCACATTGTCGGAGACGTCGCGCGAGGCTGAAACGGCGGAGCCCGAGAGCTGCTGCGTGGTGTCGGCGGTGTGCGTCAGCGTGTTGGCCGCGGCCTCCAGCTCGGTCGAGGCGGAGGAGAGCTGGTCGACCATATTGCCGATCATCGTCTCGAATTCGCGGGTGATGGCGTCGACACGCTGGCCGCGCTGGATTTTTGCTTCCGCATCCAGCGCCGCTGCGGCATCCGCGTCTTTCTTGGCGATCAGCGCGTCCTTGAACACCTGCAAGGTGTTCGCCATCTGGCCGATCTCGGTTTTCTGGCTGACGTTGGGCACGACGGTCGTCAGATCGCCGTCGCCAAGCGCGCGCATCGGCTTGATGATGGAGGCGATGCCGCGCGAGACGTCGCGGACGAGATAGATCGACATGAGAGCCGCAAGGCCGATCACCAAGGCCAGACAGCCGAGTGTCAGCCAGAGCGCGAGCTCATAGCGCTGCTTGGCGCGGCCGGCCTCCGCCTGCGCGCCCTGGAAATTGAGATCGACCAGCTTCGCCATGATCGCATCCGTCTCGCGTCCGAGCGGAACGGCCTTGGTGAGATTGGTGGAGAACGCCTTCTCGTTGTCGCCGTTGCGCGCGTGAGCGAGAACTTCCTCCGTCGCGGAGACGTAGCCCTTCCACACCTGCTGCAATTGCTGGGCGATGCGGCGTTCATCCTCCGTCGCGATGAGTTCCTGATAGAGCTTGGCGGCGCGCATGAAATCGGCCATGCGGGCGGCGACCTGCTTGTCGTTTTCCCGATGGAAAGCGGGGTCCTTCGACAACAAATGATCGCGGACGACGGCGCGATGGCGCGCGCCCTGCGTGCGCATTTCGCCGAGCCAGCGAACGCTCGGCAGCCACTGGGTTTGAAGCTCCTGGGTGGACAGATCCATCGATCGCATTTGCGAGGCGGCGAAAAGGCCGAGCAGAGCCATCGAAACGGTCATGAAGGCCACGACCGCAATGATCTTGGTCCGGATCGAAAAGGTGGAAAACATTGATGGTTCCCGAGAGTGCGCCGCGTCCGTCCATGTTGGGCAGGCGATTTGGCGTGGGGCTGGCGCAGATGAGTGAACTGACATTGCAAGACGCGAACGCTTGTCGTTTTTCGGCAAAATAACGCGCAAAGCCTGTTTGACACGATCCTGTGAAGTGTTGGTAAACCGCAGGTTGTCGCCGGGATGCCCCGTTCCGGTATCCGGCTCTCTGGTTCCCCGGCGCTGAAATGTTTGAGCTTCCCTGTTTCTCATAGCCGTGGCAGCATTTGTCCGAGCGACGGGAGGACAGCATGCGCTGGTGTGTCTCGATCGGAGCCGCCCTTGGCGCAGCCATTCTGCTCGGCGGCGATGTGTCCGGGATCGCCGCTCCGAATGTCGCATCGCAACTTGCCCAACGCGCCGGCGAGGCACAGGTCGATGTCGAACTCGTCCTGGCCGTGGACGTGTCCTATTCGATGGACCTCGAGGAACTGGCGATCCAGCGCGAAGGCTACGCCGAAGCGGTGACGTCGAAGGAGTTCCTCCAGGCGTTGAAGAGCGGACCGCATGGCAAGGTCGCCGTGACCTATTTCGAATGGGCGGCGGCGCATGACCAGAAGGTCATCATTCCCTGGCGGATCGTCGAAGGGCCGGAAACGGCGGACGCCGTCGCGTCCGAGATCATGAAAGCGCCGCTGCGCCGCGCCTCGCGCACCTCGATCTCCGGCGCGATCAATTTCGGCATGCGCCTGCTCGGCGAGAATCCTTACAAGGGACTTCGCCGCGTCATTGATATTTCCGGCGACGGCCCGAACAACAATGGCGAGCCGGTGCTGATCGCGCGCGACGCCGCGCTCGAAAAGGGCGTAACCATCAACGGGCTGCCGGTGATGGTGAAGCAGGCATCCTATGCGACGATGGATATCGAGAAGCTCGATCTCTATTACGAGGATTGCGTGATCGGCGGCGCCGGGTCGTTCGTCGTTCCGATCAAGGAGCGCGCCAAGTTCAAGGAGGCGATCCGGACGAAACTGATCCTTGAGGTCGCGGGATTGCAGCCGAAGCCGCGCGTGATTCCGGCACAGGCGCGCGAGCCGCGCGTGCCCTGCACCATCGGCGAGCAGCTCTGGCGCGAGCGCTGGGGGCGGTAGTTAGAGCATGATCCCGAAAAGTGGAAACCGGTTTTCGGACAAGATCATGCTCAAGCAAAAGGATAAGCGAAGAGTCTGATTCAACGCGGTTGAAATAGGCTCTATCGCCTGAACTCCGCGACCAGCTCGACATGCGGCGTGTGGCGGAACTGATCGACCGGGTTGACGCGGCCGAGGCGATAACCGCCATCGACCAGAATTTTCGCATCGCGCGCAAAAGTCGCGACGCTGCATGACACCGCAAGCACGACCGGCACGCGGCTTTTCGCCAGTTGCTGCGATTGCGCCTGCGCGCCCTGGCGTGGCGGATCGAACACCACGGCGTCATAGGCGTTCAGCTCATGCGGCAGCAGCGGCCGGCGGAACAGGTCGCGCGCCTCGGTCTTGATCGGCTTCAGCCCTTGGTCATCTGCGCCGCCTTGCGCAGCGCTTCGATGGCGCGCGTCTCGGAATCAAAGGCATCGATGCGGGAGGTTTGCGCCAGCCGCAGCGCGAACGGGCCGACCCCGCAGAAAAGATCCGCCACATGTTTTGCGCGCTTGCAGGCGGGCACGACGAGATCGGCGAGCGATTGCTCGCCGGCTTCGGTCGCCTGAAGAAAGCTGCCGGGCGGCAGCGGCACCATGACCGAACCGAGCGCGAGCACGGGCTGTTCGCGCTGCATGACGATTTCGCCGTGCCGCGTCAGCCGCGCGACGCGGTGCTTCGTCGCGACGGCGGCGAGCGCGATCGTCGCCTTCGAATCGAGCGGGCCGGAGCCGCGCACGTCCACATCGGCGCCGTTGGCGGCCGCCGTCACCTGAATGTCGAGCGGCTTGCCGGTGACGGACAGCGTCTCCGCCAGCGCGTTGGCGAGGGCGAGCGCGCCGCCGAGTTCCGGCACCAGGATGGGGCAATGATCGATCGGCACGATGTCGTGCGATCCCGCCGCGGCGAATCCGACTTTCAGGATGCCGCGCTGGCTTCGGCGCACATGCACGACCATCCGCCGCCGGCCGCTGCCATGCGCGTCGATCAGTTCGCCGACCTCGCAAGCAAAACCGGCTTTCTCAAGCGTCTCGACGACGAGGCCGCGCTTCCAGTCGCGATACGCATCATCGCGCCAGTGCTGGATCGCGCAGCCGCCACAGACGCCGAAATGCGGACAGAACGGATCGATCCGCTCACGGCTCGCCTCGACGATGTTCAGAAGTTTTCGGCGCGCCGGCTGGCCTGCGACCGGCTCGACCTCGACGAGTTCGCCCGGCAGCGTGCCCGCGACGAAAATCTCGACACCGCCGGCGATGGCCACGCCGTCGCCGCGATGGCCGACATGATCGATCCGCAATCGTTCAGCCACGGTGTGCGCCGAGAAAGAATTCGCGATTGCCGTCGCCGCCTTCGATCGAGGACGGAAACACGGCGATGTCCCTGCATCCGAGACTTTCAGCAAAGGCGGCGATGTCGTCGCAGACGGCCTTGTGAACGGCTTCGTCGCGGACGATGCCTTTCTTGATGGCGCCGCGCGGCGCTTCGAATTGCGGTTTTATTAATGCCAGCAGCGAGGTCGGCACGGCGGCCAGTTCCAGCGCCACCGGCAGCACGTGTTTCAGCGAGATGAAGCTGACGTCGATGACGACGACGCTCGGGCGGATATCGAGGCGATGGGCCGCGAGCGAGCGAATGTCGGTCTCCTCACGCGAAACGATTTTCGGATGGCCGCGCAGGCTCGGATGAAGCTGGTCGCGGCCGACATCGATGGCGTGAACGAGGCTCGCGCCCTCGTTCAGCAGAACCTCGGTGAAGCCGCCGGTGGAGGAACCGATGTCGAGGCAGACGCGGTCTTCGATCTCGACCGGATAGCGCTCCAGCGCGCCGGCGAGCTTGACGCCGCCGCGCGAGACCCATGGATGCGCGGGCTGCGCGCTGATCTTTGCGTCGGTCGCGATTTCGTCGGCGGCTTTGCGGACGGGCTTTCCGTCCGCGGTCACGAGCCCGGCCTCGATCGCGGCCTGCGCGCGGGCGCGGCTTTCGAACAGGCCGCGCGCGACCAGCAAGCGGTCGGCGCGCTGCCGTTCAGCCATTCCTTGGCTCCAGGCTCCAGGTTCAGGTCAGGCGAGCTTGACGATCTCGGCCTGCGCATCCTTGCCGAGCGCCTCGAACACCTTCTTGACGATGCCCTTGGAGTCGAGGCCCGCCAGCGCGTACATCGCGTTCGGCGAGTCGTGATCGAGGAATACGTCGGGCAGGACCATCGCGCGGACCCGCAGGCCCTTGTCCAGCGCGCCGTGCTCGGAGAGCGTCTGCAAGACATGCGAGCCGAAGCCGCCGATCGAGCCTTCCTCGATCGTAATCAGCACCTCGTGCTCGTTGGCGAGCTTCAGCACCAGATCGACGTCGAGCGGCTTCATGAAGCGCGCATCCGCGATCGTGGTCGACAGGCCGAGCTTGTCGAGTTCGTCCGCCGCCTTCTCGCATTCGGCGAGCCGTGTTCCGAACGAGAGCAGGGCAACCTTGCTGCCTTGACGGACGATGCGGCCCTTGCCGATTTCGAGCGGGATACCGACTTCCGGCATCTCGACGCCGCGGCCTTCGCCGCGCGGATAGCGCAGCGCGCTCGGGCGGTCGTTGATCGCGACCTGGGTCGCAACCATGTGCACCAGTTCGGCCTCGTCGCTGGCGGCCATGATGACGAAATTCGGCAGGCAGCCGAGATAGGCGTTATCGAACGAGCCGGCATGGGTCGCGCCGTCCGCGCCGACGAGCCCGGCGCGATCGATCCCGAAACGGACCGGCAGGTTCTGGATGGCGACGTCATGCACCACCTGGTCGTAGCCGCGTTGCAGGAACGTCGAGTAGATCGCGCAGAACGGCTTGTAGCCCTCGGTCGCAAGACCGGCGGCGAACGTGACCGCATGCTGCTCGGCGATGCCGACGTCGAAGGTTCGGGTCGGGTGCGCCTTCTGGAAGATATCGACGCCGGTGCCGGACGGCATCGCCGCGGTGATGGCGACGATCTTGTCGTCCTTGTCGGCCTCCTTGACGAGGCTCTGGCCGAACACGTTCTGATAGGCGGGAGCGTTGGGCTTTGCCTTCGCCTGCGCGCCGGTGGCGACGTCGAACTTGACGACGGCGTGGTACTTGTCGGCGGACGCCTCGGCCGGGCCGTAGCCCTTGCCCTTCTGCGTCACGACGTGAACCAGGATCGGTCCCGTGGTCGAGTCGCGGACGTTGGTCAGGACCGGCAGCAAGTGGTCCATGTTATGGCCGTCGATCGGGCCGACATAGAAGAAGCCCAGCTCCTCGAACAGCGTGCCGCCGCCGACCATGAAGCCGCGCGAATATTCCTCGGCGCGCAGCGTGCGCTCCTCGATGAATTTCGGCATCTTGTGGGCGAGGCGGGCGAGCGCGTCGCGGGCCGACTGATAGGTCTTGCCGGAATAGAGGCGCGACAGATAGGCCGACATCGCGCCGACCGGCGGGGCGATCGACATGTCGTTGTCGTTGAGGATGACGATCAGCCGCGACTTCAGCGCGCCGGCATTGTTCATCGCCTCATAGGCCATGCCGGCCGACATCGAGCCGTCACCGATGACGGCGATAACGTTGTTGTTGCCGCCGGAGAGGTCGCGCGCGACCGCCATGCCGAGGCCGGCGGAAATCGAGGTCGACGAATGCGCCGCGCCGAAGGGATCGTAGTCGCTCTCGGTGCGCTTGGTGAAGCCGGACAGGCCGCCGGCGGTGCGCAGCGTGCGAATCCGGTCGCGGCGGCCGGTCAGGATCTTGTGCGGGTAGGCCTGATGGCCGACGTCCCAGATCAGCCGGTCTTGCGGCGTATTAAAGACATAATGAATGGCTGTGGTCAGTTCGATCACGCCGAGGCCTGCGCCGAAATGGCCGCCGGTCACGGAGACCGCGTTGATCGTTTCCTGACGCAGTTCGTCGGCCACCTGCCGCATCTGCTCGGGGCGCAGCTTGCGCAGATCTTCGGGGGTCTTGATCGTATCAAGAAGCGGGGTGTCACTCATCTCGATCACGCGCTTTCAGGTTTGTCCGGCCGGAAGTCACGGTTCCGACTGACGAATTAACGTTCAGGCATACACCAAATGCATGGCGAAAGCCAAGCGGATGCCCGGTTTGAGTGTGTCGGGCCGACGACTTGCTAGGTTCGAAGGTTAACGCCGTACCTGTGAAAAAGACCGGTTACCGCAGTTTTTTTAACCTCGGCGCGAGCCCGGCGGCGATTCCGCCGCCGACAATCAGGTAGTCCGGGATTGTGCCGCGCGAATGTGAGTTAGATCACACCGGGCCATTTCGCAATAGTTTCGTGGGTCTGGCTGCTATTCCACGTCGAGCGGCTCGGTGCCGACCGGCTGGCCGGAGGCGTCCGTGGTGATCTTGTCGACGCGGGCCTCGGCCTGCCTGAGCAGTTCCTCGCAGCGCCGCTTCAGGGCCTCCCCGCGCTCATAGATCGCCACCGACTCCTCAAGCGGAACCTTGCCTTCCTCCAGGCGCTTGACGATCGTTTCCAACTCCTCGATCGCGCGTTCGAAGCTGAGCCGCTTGACGTCGGCGTAGGTGTTGTCGGCCATTCTGTGTCCCCTGAATGAAGCGGCAATAGACGGGAGTTTTGCGGAAGCAATGTGGCGGGCGGGTTCCCGTTAAGTCGTGCGATGGTTCCGGATAGTGGAACTAACCCCGCATCAGCGCGCCGACATGTGCGTCCACCGACTGCATGAGGCCCTGGAGGTCGTAGCCGCCTTCGAGCACGGAGACGATCCGGCCGCCGGCGCTCTGGTCGGCGATCTGCATCAATTGCTGCGTGACCCAGCGGAAATCCTCGCCGTCCAGTTTGATGTTGGCGAGCGGATCGCGGTGGTGGGCGTCGAAGCCGGCGGAGATGACGAGCAGTTCCGGCGCAAACGTGCGCAGCCGCGGCAGGATCAGCGTCTCGAACGCCTGGCGGAAGCGGGCGCCGCCGTCGCCGGCCCGCAACGGGGCGTTGACGATGGTGTCGTGCTCGCCGCGTTCGCTCGCAGCCCCCGTGCCCGGAAACAGCGGCATTTCGTGCGTCGAGCAATACATCACCGACTTGTCGGCCCAGAAGATATCCTGCGTGCCGTTGCCGTGATGAACGTCGAAATCGACGATCGCGACGCGGCCGACGCCGTGCTTGCGCTGCGCGTATCGCGCACCGATCGCCGCATTGTTGAAAAAGCAGAAGCCCATCGGCCGGCCGATCTCGGCATGGTGGCCGGGCGGGCGGGTGGCGACGAAGGCGTTGGCCGCGCTGCCCGTCATCACCGCGTCGACGGCGGCGACCGCGCCGCCGGCGGAGCGCAGGATCGCTTCGAGACTTCCGGGGGACATCGAGGTGTCGGCGTCGATATAGGCGAAGCCCTCCTTCGGCGCGCGATGACGAATCTCGGCGATCTCATATTCGGAATGGCACAGCGCGGCGGTATCAAGCGACACCTCCGGCGCCTCCGCGCGCGTCAGCGCGGCGAAGCGTTCGCCGCCGAGCGCGCGCTCGATCGCGCGCAGCCGGTCCGGCCGCTCCGGATGACCCTCGGGCGGCTCGTGATCGAGGCAGGCGGGATGGGTGATGAGGAGTGTCGTCATTCAGATCGTTTGTTTCTGCGCTCGCTTCAACTACCGCTTGCGCTCCAGAAATCCCTTGAAGGCGTTCAGCGCCTCGGGCGAGCGCATCTGTTCGCCGAAATGCTTGCCTTCCAGAGCGAAACGCTCGGCCACCTGCTCCGCCGGCAGACGCATCAGCCGCTTGGAGATGGCGACGGCCTCGGGCGGCAGCGCGGCGATTTCGGCTGCGACCTTCATCGCCTCGGCTTCGGCCTGCCCGGGCGCTGCGACCTGATTGACGAAGCCGGCCTGATGCGCGGCCTCGCCGTCGATGCGGCGTCCCATCACCAAAATCTCGAATGCCTTCTGATGTCCCATCGCGCGCGGCATCAGCAGGCTCGACGCGCCCTCGGGAGTCAGTCCGAGGCTGATGAACGGGGTTGCGAACACCGACGCCTTGGTCGCGACGACGTAATCGCAATGGAACATCATCGTCGTGCCGATGCCGATGGCGACGCCGTCCACCGCCGCCACCAGCGGCTTCGGATTGCGCAGCAGCGCATGCAGCAGCGTCGCGCCACCGGAGGTGCCGAACTCCTGCTTCTGGCCGGACGAGCCCTGCGCCATGAAGTCGGCGAGATCGTTCCCCGCCGTGAACGCGCCGGCAACGCCGGTGATAACAATGCAGCGGATCGCGCTATTGTCGGCTGCGGAATCGAGCGCGCCGGCGATGGTGTGATACATCTCCTGCGTCAGCGCATTCTTCTTGTCGGGGCGGTTCATGGTGATGACGCGGATCGCGCCATCGTCGCGGACGATGATATTCGACATGTTTCCGGCCCTCTCTCTGGTCGAAGAAGGCGGCATCTGGATTCCATGCGCCGCCATTCCCACATGACTGCCACAAAACAGGTGCGCGCGGCTACCGCCTTCGTCGCGCCAGAACGGGCTTGAAACCATGCAATTGTCAGGAATCCATCATCTCACCGCCGTCACGGCCGACGCGCGCGGCAATCATGACTTCTATACGAAGACGATGGGCCTGCGGCTGGTCAAGAAGACCGTCAATCAGGACGACGTCAGCGCCTATCATCTGTTCTACGCCGATGCGAAGGCCAGTCCCGGCAGCGACATCACCTTTTTCGACTGGCCAGTGGAGCGCGAGGTGCGCGGCGCGCGCACCGTGACCCGCACCGCGTTCCGCGTAAACGGCGAGAAGACGCTCGGCTTCTGGCGCGACCGGCTGAAGGAAGCGGGCGTTGCGTCCGGCGATGTGAGCGAGATCGACGGCCGGCTGACGCTGAAGTTCGACGATTTCGAAGGTCAGCGGCTGGCTCTGGTCGATGACGGCGGGACGGGCGAGGCGCATCCGTGGGAGCGCAGTCCGGTCGCGGCCGAGCATCAGATCAGGGGGCTCGGCCCGATCACGCTGACGGTGCCTGACCTGGCACGCACCGCGCGCGTGCTGACGGAGGTGACGAACATGACGCGCGTGCGCGACTATGCGGCGGATGGCGGGCATCGGGCGCATGTGTTTTCGATGGGCGAGGGCGGCCCTGCCGCCGAACTGCACGTGATCGAGCGGCGCGATCTCGCCACCGCGCGGCAGGGCGCGGGCGGCGTGCATCACGTCGCCTTCCGCACGCCGGACGAGGCGCAGTATCACGCCTGGACGCAGCGGCTCGGCGAATTCGGTATTCCCCATTCGGGCGAGATCGATCGCTATTACTTCCGCAGCCTGTACTTCCGAGAGCCCGGCGGCGTGCTGTTCGAGATTGCGACCGATGGTCCGGGCTTCGCGACCGACGAGCCCGCCGACAAGCTCGGCGAGCGGCTGGCGCTGCCGCCGTTCCTTGAGCCGAAGCGCAAGGCGATCGAAGCCGGGCTGAAGCCGCTGTAACTACCCCAGCAGAACCGCATCCGCGCCGGTGACGGCCTCGCCGCCGCCGGTGATCGCGCTTTCGAGCGAGGATGCCTGCACGGCGATGTTCTCGGCGAAGAAGCGCGCCAGCGTGGTGTAACGCTTCTGGCTGTCGCCGCCGTCGAGGCCGCGCGCGGCGAGCGCCTCATGCGCGAGGTTGCAGCCGCCGAGCGCCGAGCCGAACAGCCGCAGATAAGGCGTTGCGCCCGCCAGCGCATCGTTCGGTGATGAGGTGAAGCGCTCCAGCAGCCACTTGCTGGCGCGCTCCAGCGCCTCCAGCGCCTCGCGCAAGCGTGCGCCGGTCGCGCCGAACGCCGGATCGTTGGACGCATCGACCCGCGCGACAATCTCCTTCAGTTCGTCGATCAACGCCCACACCGCAGCGCCGCCTTGCGTCGCGAGCTTGCGCGCGACCAGATCGATCGCCTGAATGCCGTTGGTGCCTTCATAGATCGCCGCGATCCGCGCATCGCGAAAGTGCTGCGCCGCGCCGGTTTCCTCGATGAAGCCCATGCCGCCATGCACCTGCACGCCGAGCGAGGCCACCTCGTTGCCGATATCGGTGGAGAACGCCTTGGCGATCGGCGTCAGCAGCGCGGCACGGGCGCTCGCCGCGTCGCGGACGGCTGCATCGCCCGCATGCTCGGACACGTCGATGGCCACCGCCGTCGCATAGCAGATGGTCCGCGCCGCCGCCGTCATCGCGCGCATCTGCATCAGCATGCGCTTGACATCCGGGTGAACGATGATCGGATCGGAGCCGTCCGCCTTCGATCCCGCGGCGCGGCCCTGCTTGCGCTCCTGCGCATAGGCGAGCGCCTGCTGATAGGCGCGCTCGGCGATGCCGACGCCTTCGAGGCCGACGCTGAGGCGGGCCTGGTTCATCATGGTGAACATGCAGGCCATGCCGCGATTTTCCTCGCCGATCAGATAGCCGGTCGCGCCGCCCTCATCGCCCATCACCATCACGCAGGTGGGCGAGGCGTGAATGCCGAGCTTGTGCTCGATGCCGCTGGCGCGGATATCGTTGCGTGCGCCGATTTTGCCGTCGGCATCGACGAAAAACTTCGGCACGAGGAACAGCGAAATGCCGCGCGTGCCGGCGGGCGCGTCGGGCAGGCGGGCGAGGACGAAGTGGATGATGTTCTCCGTCATGTCGTGTTCGCCATAGGTGATGAAGATCTTCGAGCCGAACAGCCTGTAGGTGCCGTCCGCCTGCTTCTCGGCGCGGCTGCGCAGCGCGCCGACATCCGATCCCGCCTGCGGCTCGGTGAGCTGCATCGTGCCGGTCCATTCGCCGGAGATCAGTTTCGCAAGATAGATGCGTTTCAGTTCGTCGCTGCCATGCGCGTCCAGCGCCTCGATCGCGCTGGCCGTCAACAACGGACACAGGCCGAACGCCATGTTGGCCGATGCCCACATCTCGGTGCAGGCGGCGTTGATGGCGAGCGGCAGTCCCTGTCCGCTCCATTTTTCCGGCGCGGACACCGCGTTCCAGCCGGCCGCGGCCCAGCGCATGTAGGCGTCCGCCCAGCCCGGCGCGGTCGTCACCTTGCCGTCGGCGAAGCGCGCGCCGACCGTGTCGCCGCCACGGTTCAGCGGCGCGAGCACGTCCTCGGCGAATTTGCCGGCCTCTTCGAGAATGGCCGCCGTCATGTCCGGATCGTAGTCGCCGAGCTGCTTGTCGGCCGCGGCGCGTGCGAAGCCCGCTCCGTGGTTGAGCGACAGCAGGATGTCGTTCAGCGGCGCGCGATAGGTCATGGCGTATCTCCCGGATCGTGTCCCGGTCGGCTACCATATTTCCGATCGCGCGTCTTGTTTCGGCCGCGCGTCCTGGGCGCGTGACGCAACAAAAAACGCCGCGCCGGCTTGTCGTGGCGCAGCGTTCGATGGCGCGGTTGTGGTCGGAGCGCGATGCGGGTGCGGGACCCGCATCGCTTGCCGTGGCTTTTAGATGACGCCCAGAGCTTCCATCGCTTCGGCGACCCGCACGAAGCTGGCGATGTTCGCGCCCAGAACGTAATTGCCCGGCGCGCCATATTCGTCGGCGGTCTCGGCGCAGCGGTCGTGGATCGCGCGCATGATGGTGGCGAGGCGCGCTTCCGTCTGCTCGAACGTCCAGCTGTCGCGGGAAGCGTTCTGCTGCATTTCCAGCGCCGAGGTGGCGACGCCGCCGGCATTGGCGGCCTTGCCGGGTCCGAACAGAATCCCGGCTTCCTGGAAGTGCCGGATCGCTTCGGGCGTGCTCGGCATGTTCGCGCCTTCGCCGACGGCGACGACGCCGTTGCGGATCAGCGTCAGCGCGTCCTTGCCGGTCAGTTCGTTCTGCGTGGCGCAGGGCAGCGCCACCTGACAGGGAACGTCCCAGATCGAGCCGCCCTCCACATAGCGGGCGCCGGAGCCCTTGCGGCGGGCATATTCGGAAATGCGCTCGCGCCGCACCTCCTTGATGTCCTTGACGAGGTCGAGGTCGATGCCCTGTTCGTCGACGACATATCCGTTCGAATCCGAGCAGGCGACGATCTTGCCGCCGAATTCGGCGATCTTCTCCATCGCGTAGATCGCGACATTGCCCGAGCCGGACACGACGGCGAGGCGGCCGTCGAGCGACTGCTTCTTGGTCTCCAGCATGCTCTGCACGAAATAGGTCGCGCCATAACCGGTCGCTTCCGTCCGCGCGCGCGAGCCGCCATAGGATAGGCCCTTGCCGGTCAGGACGCCGGCTTCGTAGCGGTTGGTCAGGCGCTTGTACTGGCCGAACATGTAGCCGATCTCGCGGCCGCCGACGCCGATATCGCCTGCCGGCACGTCGACATATTCGCCGAGATGGCGGTGCAGCTCGGTCATGAAGGACTGGCAGAACCGCATGATCTCGCCTTCGGAGCGGCCACGCGGATTGAAGTCCGATCCGCCCTTGCCGCCGCCGATCGGCATGCCGGTCAGCGCGTTCTTGAAGGTCTGCTCGAAGCCGAGGAACTTGATGATGCCGACATTGACGGAAGGATGGAAGCGCAGGCCGCCTTTATAGGGACCCAGCGCGGAATTGAACTGAACGCGAAAACCGCGATTGATGCGGACGTGGTTGGTGTCGTCGACCCACGGCACGCGGAAGATGATCTGCCGCTCCGGCTCGCACAGCCGCTCTATCAGGCCGCTATTGTTGGCGTAGCGCGGATGCTTTGCGACCACGCGGCCAAGACTTTCCAGAACTTCCCGGACCGCCTGATGGAATTCCTCTTCGCCTGCATTCCTATTCAAAACATCCGTGAGGATGGGCTCCAGCTTTTCATCAATTTGAACCACGATTTTCTTATTCCGATCGTCGATAGAGAGGGATCGGGGGCGTTCGTAGCCCATTTTTTGAGCTAACTGAAATATTTTTGGGCAGTCTGAATTGTCTATTTTTCGTGCAGTGAGACCATCCCGCGATCCCGGCCGCGAGCCGAAATTGAAGCGCCGGCAAAGGGATAGGTCCGGCTATTCCCTGATGAGGCGAGACCTGTCGAGGTTTTCGCCCCGCAGCCTGGAGCGCTTCCAGCGCCGCGCCGCGGCTGTCGAACAGCGCCTTGCGGCGGATGGCGCTCGCAAACGCCGTCGCCGGCGATGATGGCGCCGACCGGATGTGTCCAGCCCGACGCAGCGCGAACCGAATGTGAAGGAGATGGGCGAAGCCGTGTTCGCCTTTCCCGGCGCGGCCGGGATGGGGCGCAAGGTGCGGCGCGGGGCATTGTTAATGTCATCCAATTAAAATATGATGCAGACGCATCATGAAAAACACATCGGAACCGCTCACGCGGACAAGACTGCTGATCGCCGCGGAACGCGTCTTCGCCCTTTATGGAGTGGAAGGCGCCACCTCGCGTATGATCGTGGCCGAGGCCAAACAACGCAATCAGTCGGCGCTGACCTACCACTTCAAGACGCGACACGATCTGATGGAGGCAATCTGCAAATTCCGTATGGAGCCGATCGACAATGATCGGATGGCGCGGATCGTTGATTATCTATCGGACCTGCCGCGACCGGCCGACCGGCTGCCGTCATTGATCAGGATCGCTTGCGTGCCGAGCATTCTGCCGATCATGGAAGCAAGGGGAAAAAGCTATTTCCGGCGGTTCCTGGCGCAGGCCATCACCAATCCGTCGACGCAGTTCTCGTCCCTCATCGGCGGGAAGTTCGATGCGGGGCTTCGTCAGACCTCGATGCTGATATGCCGCGAGGTCTCGCATCTGCCCGCCGTCGTCGCCAGCAGGCGTGTCAAGACGATGTACCAGTCCATCAGCTATCTGACGGCGCATCTGGAGGCCCGCTGTGCGGTCGGTCCCTGGAAGGCCCGAAAAGCCGAGCTGGATGCGGAAATCGACCTCATGGTCGATGGATTTTCGGGGTTCATGCTGGCGCCGCACAGGGCTGTCGCGCCGACCAGCATCAAGATTCTGGAACGCAAAGAACTGGAAATGAAGTCGCAGGCTGCATTGCTGTGAGGCGATCGTCGTCTCACGACGGAACGACGTGAAATAATCATATTGAGGGAGGTTCTGAACATGAGCGATCTGCGCGTGGCGGCAAAGGAGGCATGGCTCTGGGGCGTTCCGCTGATCGAGACGGCGCAGCAGCGCGCCGCGCGGGCGCGGGAGGGCGTCGCTCCGAACGTCTATCAGCATCAGCGCGATCTGATGGACGCGGGCGAGACCGGCGAAGCCGGTGAATCCTTCGTCACGACGCCGAACAACGACACGCTTTATTCGCAGGCGTGGGTCGATCTGAGCAACGGCCCGGTGAAGCTGACGATCCCGGCGACGGGCGATCGCTATTTCAGCCTCGCGCTGCTGGACATGTACACCAACAACTTCGCCATTCTCGGCACTCGCACAACCGGGGGAGAGAGCGGCGTGTTCACCCTGGTCGGTCCGGAGCATGCGACAGCGGAGCCCGGAGCCATTCGCTCGCCGACCAATTGGGTCTGGTCTCTGGCGCGCATCCTGGTCGAGGGTCCGGACGATCTGGAGGCGGCGCGAGCCGTGCAGGACGCGCTAGAGATCGAGGCGCCGTTGACGAACGGAGAGGTGGGCGTGCATGCATCCCGGCGCGCGCCGTGGAACGAGTATTTTGCCTCCGTTCAGGACCTGATGAATGAAAGCCCGCCGCCGGCGACCGATGGCGCGCAACTGCGCCGGATCGCGGCGATCGTGAAGCCCGGCGCACGTTTCGACGCATCGCGATTCTCGCCCGCGGATGTCGAGGCGATCAAGGCGGGCATCGCCGACGCGCAAGCCACGCTGATCGAATTTCGCAAGAACGTCCGGATTGCGAACGGGTGGACGCTCTCGGCGGTCGACACCGGAGACTACAATCAGAACTATATGCACCGCGCTTCCGTTGCGATCGGTGGACTGGGAGCGCTGCCGCGTCAGGAGGCGATCTATTTCGGTGCGCGAGGGTCGGACGGCTTTACCGGATTCGATAGCGCGAAGAACTGGAAGCTGACCTTCGCGGCCAGCGAATTGCCGCCGGTCGATTCATTCTGGTCGCTGTCGCTCTATTGGCGCACGCCGGACGGCCAGTTGTTCTTCGCCAAGAATCCGATCAATCGCGTCGCCATCGGCGACAGGACGCCGGGGCTCAAGCGCGACAGCGATGGCGGTTTCACGATCTGGCTGACGCGGACCGATCCGGGTGGCGACGCAAGCAGTAACTGGCTTCCGACGACGGCGACGGAGAGGTTTTTCCTGACGATGCGCGCTTATTTCCCGCGTCAGGAGATGCTGGACGGACGGTACGTCTTTCCGAAAGTCACGGAAATCTAGGACGCTTGACGGCTCCGGATCGGTCCGATCCGAAGCCGTCCTGCCTTAGCCCACGCCGACCAGACTCTGCGGCGGCATGGTCGCGGTCGGGTCGACCACTGCCAGCGACTCGCGCACGGCGGTGTTGAAGATGCCCTTGGCCATCTGCGTCCTTTCGTGTTCCGACCGCCGCTGATTCACGAAGAGCCTCGCCTTGTGAGCCTCGATGTTGTCGGGCTCGGCCTGCACGGCGAATTCGGCGAGATGGCCTGCGAGGCGAAGCTCGCCGCTTTCGGCAAGCTCCTTGGCGCGCGCCGCAAGCTGCGTAACGCCGCCGGCCAGCCGGGCGAGTTCGGCGCCCAGCGCCGAAGCCGGTGCGGGCTTCAGATGAGCCGGATCGCCGTCCCACCAGCCGCCATACAGACGCCAGATGTTTCGGATCAAAAATTCCGGATCGTCATAATTCGGCAGCAGATAAGGGCGGGCCAGGAGTTCGTCCGGGAATTTCACCCGCTGCACGATGTCGTCGAGCGTCTGGCCTTCGTTCATCATGGCCAGAACCTGGTCGTGAATCGTATCCAGCACCGCAGCCCCCTCGGAGAGCAGGGTGCGGACGCGGTCCGCGCCGAACACCGCTGGGCCGTGGCCCGGAATCAGCGCGTCTGCGTTCTTTGCGGCCATGGCGCGTAGCGCCTCGGCCCAGGGCTTGCTGTAGCGCTGAACCTTTTGCGGATTGCCGCTGTTCGGCGCGGCCCAGATGACGAAATCACCCGAGACGATGACCTTGCGATGGGGAATCCATGTCCAGGTGTGGTCGTCCGTCTCGCCCAGCGCGTGATTCAGTTCGAAGGTGATGCCGCCGACCGTGATCGACAGGTCGTCGCCATAAAGGATGTCGGGGTTACGAAACTCGGTGGGTCGTTTTGTGACCGGTCTGCCGAACTGACGGCTGTTGATGATGCTGTTGAAGCCCGCGGTCGCGGCATAGCGCGCGAAACGCACCGGCATGTTGCGCTGGCCGATGAAGCGGATCTGCGGCTCGCCGCGCTTCCTGGCTTCGTCCTCGAACAGCGCCGCGCCCATGACGTGATCGAGATGGCCGTGGGTGAAGATCACCGTATGGATGGGCGAGGAGTCCCATGCGCGCAGGGCGTCATAAATCTGCCGCGCGGTGACGAGCGAGCCGGTGTCGAAGACGACGAGCCCGTCGCGCGTGCGCACGGCGGTGACATTGCCGACGACGCCGCTGGTCGGAATATAGGCGATGTCCTCCGCCACCGCGACGGCCCGCGACCCGCCAATGGCGCGGTTCCAGTCCGCCGAATGATACTGCGTCCAGCATGCATCGCCGATCGCGCGCAAATCGTTCATGGCCGTCGCTCCAATATGAGTGCGTTCTGCTTCAGCAAAACGAGGGGATGAGGACGGCGGCGCGTGATGTGCCGGGAGGCAAACGCCGTCCGTCCTTCCGTCGTTCTGTCGTCGGCTACTTGTCCTTCCAGGCGGAATGCAGTCGCAGGATGCCGTCGGGCGCCGATTTAATTCCCTTCACGGCAGGGTTCACCAGCGAGATGTTGTCGAAATAGGTCAGGAACAGATACGGCAAGTCCTTCGCCAGAAGGTTGTTTACCTGCCGGTAGATCTTCAGGCGCTCGGCCTTGTCTGTCGTGGCGCGTCCGGCCTCCAGCAGCTTGTCCATCTCGGGATTGTTGAAATTGACGAGGTTCATCGTGCTTTTCGACTGGAAGAACTGATAGACGTTCTTGTCTGGATCGGTGCCGCCGGCATAGCGGAACGGCATGATCTGATAGTCCCGCGCGATCGCAGAGCGGATCAACTGAACCTGCTCCATTGGAACGATTTCGGTGTCGATACCGGCCTTCTTCCACATCTGCTGGAGGGCTTGGGCGGACAACGTGGAGCTGGGAGAGGATGAGGTCGTGATCTTCAGCTTGATCGGCTTGCCGTAATCCTTGACCAGCTTCTTCGCCTTTTCGAGGTCGTAGCCGGGATAGCCGTCGACCTGTTCATGCGGAAACAGCCCGGCCCCGAACGGCGTGCTGGCGATCTTGTAGAGGCCGCGATTGAGAGCCTTGTTCAGGGCGACTCGATCGAGGGAGTAGGCCAGCGCCTGACGGACTCGAATGTCCGACACGTCCGGCGCCTTCAGATTCAACAGCACGTATGTCGTTCCAAGGCTTCCTGGATTGAGAACTTGAAACTTCTTCGCCTGTTGCGCGTCGAGCACGTCGCGAGCTGACGCATTCATGACGATATCGAGGTTGCCGGCTTGCAGGCTGGCGTAGCGCGTCTGCTGATCGGGCATCGGTCGGAGCACGACCTCGTCCAGATAAGGCTGGTTGCGCCAGTAATTCGGGTTGCGTTCGAGCACGAGTTGCGCGCCCCGCTGCCATTCCTTCAGCTTGAAGGGACCGGCCCCGACGCCGTAATTGCCAAAATCCGCTCCGTATTTTTCAACCGCGGCCGGGGAAACGACCATGCCGGCGAAATCTGTCAGTGCGCCGGGAAATTGTGCCGACGGCACCTTCATCCTGATGGTGAGCTGAAGCGGTCCATCGACCTCGATGGAATCGATCGTCGCCACGTCGGGAAGGCAGCGGCAGCGGTTCTTGGGATCCATGATCCGCTCGAAATTCTTCTTCACTGCGGCCGCGTCATAAGGCGTGCCATCGGTGAACTTGACGCCGGCGCGCAAGATCAGCTTGAACGATTTGACATCCGGGGCCGCTTCGATCTTTTCGGCGATACCCGGAATGATGTTCCCCTTTGGATCCAGGTCCAGCAGCGTGTCATAGAGATTCATGCCGGCTTCGCGGTCGTTGAAGGAGGCGAAACCCAGCGGATCGAGGGTCGGCACATCGGTCTCGAGCGCGATGCTCACCGAGCCGCCTTTGCGAGGCTCGGCCGCGCCGGCCCCGGTGTGCGGGAAAATCAGCACGGCGCTAAGAAGTGCGAGGGCCTGGACGGCGGTCTTTCGGGGAGAATAGGCAGCAATCTTGAAAAGCATATTTCCTCCTAATGGTGCGTGTTCGCATTTTTTTATGTTTACGAGAATCCTACTTTCACCGGCGTACGAATGCAAACGAATTAATACATGTTCATTATTTTATTCGACGCTGCGTATCAGGCACGGCCTCTTGGAACGCACGAGAAATCACCTCAGGCAATGACCGATGACGGCGGTTTTCTCCCGAGGCTCCACGGGGCTCGATGTCGGTGGAGGTCGTCTGGTGGCCCGAATATCCAGCGGCGTTCTCGATCCGCCGGCCGCAAGTGTCGAAGAAAATGAGCTGAATGGCGGCTTCAATTCAGAACGGGCGGCTTACCGGCATTCAGAATGAACTACGCTGAGACGTTAACGTATTGGAACTGCCCGGTTATTCATGGCTGGGGCGGGAGGGATCGAACCTCCGAATGGCGGAATCAAAATCCGCTGCCTTACCGCTTGGCTACGCCCCAAAACGTATTCGTGCGAAGGCGGCGAAACTAGCGGCCTCGCCTGCGCAACACAACGCCGCATTCGAGCATGATCCCGAAAAGTGGGAACCGGTTTTCGGGCTAGGTCATGCTCAAACAAGAATGGCGGGAGTTGAAGTGATTCAACTCGGACAAGGTTCGCTCTAACCGCAAAAGGCCGATCTTTCAACACGCTGGCAGATTGTTGCATCCGAAAATCGGCGACCGGTCCTTTCGCCGGCGCGAATCCGTCCCTTCGGCTCAGAACTGCAAGGGCAGGGCGACCTCGCAGCGCGTCCGCATCGATTGCGCCACCGCGTCCGTCCACTCCATGTATTTGGTGCCGGTTACGAAATCGGTGTGGGTGATGGCCTCGCGGCCCCTGACCGCGTTGATGAATTCCTCCTCGACGCGCCACGCACCACGCTTTGCCGGATCGATCGCCACAGGGGCGAGTCCGGCGCCGCCCTGCTTGCCGAGCTGGAGAGTGCTCTCGCCCTGAACCGGAGCGATGAAGGCCAGTGTTCCCTTCTCGCCGAAAATGTAAGCCTCGCTCAGGTTCGGCGCATGACCGACCACGGACGATACCGCCAGCCGATACTGGCCGCCCTGCTGAAGATGACCGACGACATCGATGTGGTCCGGGACCGAGATCGCCACGCGCGCGCCCGATGCGTCACGGCGATACGGCACGACGACCTGGCCGACCGCGAAGGCGCTCGCGGCCGGGCCGACCCAGCGCATCACCTGCTCGTACCAGATGCCGAGCGACATGATGTTGTTGCCGGAAAAGTCGCGATTGTGCCGCCAGTGCAACGGCTGGTCGGGGTTGGGATAATTGCCGGCGAAGACCCGGACATCGACGGCGGTGATGTTGCCGAGCGCGCCGCTGGCGATGGTGTCGCGGATGGTCTGATCGACTGCCAGCGTGCCCGGTGCGGGCACGATCTGCGCGACCCGCGACGGATTGCGACGCGCGGCCGCCAGCATTGCATGCGCCTCGCGCGCGTTCATCGCCATCCGCGCCTCGCACATCACATGCTTGCCGGCATCGAGCGCGGCGATGACGATCTGCGCATGCATGTAAGGCCAGGTGCCGATGCAGACGGCGTCAATCTCGGGATCGGCGACGATCGCGGTCCAGTCGGCATAGGCTTTCGGGATATCGAGTTCGCTCGCCGCCTTGCGACTCGAGTCCTCGGAACGATTGGCGACGCCGACGATCTCGACATTGTTCTGCTTGCGCAGACCGGGAATGTGCTTCGAGCGCGTGTTGGCTCCCGCTCCGATGACGCCGACGCGAATGCGATCCATGGTCATGATGTTCTGATCCAGCCTGAATGAAGTTGTGAGGTCTTTCGAAACGATTCTTTTTGCGCGCGTTAAGCGGGCCGATGCGCGCGCAGGAACGAGCGGATCTGGCGCACCGCGAGCGGAATGCGCTCCTTCGGCTCTTTCCAGGGGTACATGCTGACCTCGGCGTTCGGCGCGAGCATCGCGCTTTCCATCGCCACGGCGTAAGGATGCGCGGGCACGTCGTCGGGAAGGATCAGCACCGGCGTCTTGCAGTTCTGCACGAAATCGCGCGAGACGGTGAAGACGAAATCCGCGTCGGTCCGGTACATGCGGGTGAGGAATTTGTCAGCCAGTTCCATCGTCACGTCAGGACGGTTGGCGACGACCTGCGGAGCCCATCCCTTGATATTGTTGTCGTAGAACAGGCTCGGCATTTCCGGGCGAAAGCCGCTCGGCTGCGCCAGTACCGCGGCGACGACACGCTCGGGCGCGCGGCGCAGCATGTTCCAGATGAACGGGCCGCCGATGCAGAATCCCAGCACCAGGAATCTGTCGATGCCGAGATGGTCCATCAGGCCGAGCTGGTCGTCGGTGTAGGAATCCCACGGGCGGTCCGCCTCGACCGGCCCGCTCGACTGTCCGCCATTGGCGTTGCGGAGGTCCGCGCAGATGACGCGATACTCGTTGCTGAATTCTGCGAACGGATCGAACGGATGCGTGCGCGTGAGGCCGGCGATGGTGGAGTTCAGTCCGCCGCCGGGAATCACCATCAGCGGGAAACCGGACCCCGCTTCCTCATAGTGAATGCGGACGTCGCCTCTCTGATAGATGGCCATCGCGTTCCCTGTCCCTTTTGCGGGCTTTGCCGAGCCTGATCGGATTTTGTTTGCGGTACGCAGTATGAAGCGTCCGGCCGGATTTTCAATCGGCCGGCGATGTCCGGACCATGCCGCATGGCGGTACGCGCCAAGCAATCTTGCTAAGATGCCGGATGCATCGCAGTCTGACCGCCATCAAAGCAGGTTCGGAGGACGTCCCTTGAGTTTACGTAACGCGGCCGCGATCACCGGCTATGCGGAATTTCCGCCGACACGTCAGCCCGGCGCGCTGAGGTCGCTCGAAATCATGACGAAGCTGGCGCGCGACACGGTCGCCGACGCGGGCTTCGAGAAAAAGGACATCGACGGGCTTTTGACCTGCACGCCGCTGGATTCCTACAGCATCTACTGGCCGACGGTGGTCGGCGAACATCTCGATCTCGACCTGAAATATTTCGACACGGTCGAACTCGGCGGCGCGACGTCGGCCGGGATGGTCTGGCGCGCGGCGGCCGCGATCCATGCCGGGCTTTGCAGCAACGTTCTGTGCATCACCGCCGGCGTCAACGCGAGCGGCGGCGGCTCTCTCAACGCCGGCGATCTGTCGCCCGCCTTTCGCACCGAATTCGACACGCCCTATGGCATCTCGCAGCCGAACGCCGGCTACGCGATGATCGCGCGGCGGCACATGCATGAGTTCGGCACCACGTCCGCGCAGATGGCAAAGGTGGCGGTGGATCAGCGCTACAACGCGCTGCATACGCCGAACGCGATGTTCAACAAATCGGCGCTGACGATCGACGACGTTCTGAACTCGCCGATGGTATTCGATCCGCTGCATCTTTACGAAATCGTCTCGCGCTGTTCGGGCGGCGCGGCGGTGCTCGTTACGCGCAACGACATCGCCAAACGATCCAAGAATACGCCGGTCTCGCTGATCGGCGCGGGCGAGGCGGGCACGCATCTGTCGATCTCCGCGCGGCCGAACATTACTGAATCCTGGGTCCGGCAATCGGCGAAAACCGCGTTCGAGATGGCCGGGGTCGCGCCGAAGCAGATGGATTTCGTGCAGGTCTATGACTGCTACACGATCACGGTGCTGGTCAGCCTCGAAGACATGGGATTTTGCGCCAAGGGGCACGGCGGGCCGTTCGTGGCCGAACGCGACCTCCGCTTCTCTGGCGACTTCCCCTGCAACACCAATGGCGGCCAGCTCTCCTTCGGGCAGCCGAGCACGGCAGGCGGCATGATCCATGTCGTCGAGGCGGCGCGCCAGTTGATGGGCCGTGCCGGAGCGCGCCAGATCAAATCGCCGACGCTCGGCGTCGCCCATGGCAATGGCGGCGTGATGGGCGATCAGGTCACACTGATCCTGTCGAACCAGTAAGGAGACGATGATGGACGCTCCCGCTCCGAAACGCCCTATTCCACGTCCCTCCGAGATCACGAGACCGTTCTGGGACGGCGCGCGCCGCGGTGAAATCCTCGTGAAGAAATGCAAGGCATGCGGCGTCGCCGAGCATCCGCCGCGGCCGATCTGCAAGAACTGCTGGAGCGACGATCTGGAATGGATTCGCTGCTCCGGCGACGGCGAAATCTACAGCTATACGGTCTGCCACTGGGCGACGCTGCCGGCGTTCAAATCCGAAGTGCCCTACATCGTCGCGATCGTCGATCTTCCCGAGGGCGTTCGTCTGGATACGCGCATCGTCGATTGCGCGCCGAAGGATGTCGCGATCGGCATGAAGGTCTCCGCCGCTTTCGAGCAGATATCGGACGAGATCACGCTGGTGAATTTCAAGCCGGCCTGACGCATTCGTGGTGACGACCATGACCTATGACGATTTCCAGTTCCTGCAATTCGATCATCGCGCAGGCGGCGTGCTCGTCATCACGCTCAATCGGCCAGAGGTGATGAACGCCACCAATGCGCGGCTGCATTGGGAGCTCACCAAGATATGGAGTGTCATCAACGACGATCCGCAGACGCGGGTCGCGGTCGTCACCGGCGCGGGTGACCGCGCATTCTCCGCCGGCGGCGATCTGGACTGGATCGCCGAGACCGCCGGCAATCCGGAGATGGTCGCGAACACGATGAAGGAGGCGGGCGACATCGTCTTCAACATGCTGGCCTGCGAGAAGCCGATCGTCTCGGCGATCAATGGCGTTGCGGTCGGCGCGGGGCTGGCCGTGGCGCTGATGGCAGACATCAGCATCATCGCCGAGGAAGCGCGCATCACCGACGGTCATGTCAAGCTCGGCGTCGCCGCCGGCGACCACGCGGTGATTTTGTGGCCGCTTCTGTGCGGCATGGCCAAGGCCAAATATTATCTGATGACGGCTGATTTCGTCAGCGGCAAGGAGGCCGAGCGCATCGGTCTCGTCAGTCTGTGCGTGCCGCGCGCCGAGCTTCTCGACCGGGCGCTGGCGACCGCCAACAAGCTGGCGGCGGGAAGCCAGCCTGCGATCCGCTACACCAAGCGGGCGCTGAACAACTGGATGCGGATGTCGCAGCCGGCCTTCGATGCGTCGCTGGCGTTCGAGATGCTCTGCTTCCTCGGCGGGGACGTGAAGGAAGGAATCGCCGCCATTCGCGAGAAGCGCGAACCGCGTTTTCCTTCGGCAACGTGAACGACGGCTCACTCGCAATCCAGTTTAGTTCCATGCGCATAGCTGGTTTGATCCGGAACCGGCCGCTTGTCTCGCGTGTTTCCTCCGTCAGAAACCGGGAGAACACCGATCATGGAACGTGATGACGACGATGAAGCGCGCCTGGGCGTATCGCTACTGACCGGCTTTGCGGCCTTCATTCTGCTGGCGCTGGCGATGTTCTATTTTCCAGGCCCCGCGAACCACAGCACTGCTCAAACGGATCGGATGGTCGATATCCGATAATTTTTTTGGCGTGCCTTGGTTCGAAATCCCGCCGAGAGGCGGGATTTTCGTTGATGGGTCCTTCACTGGCCGAGCGAGCCTGCCAGCCCTTGAATGCCGCTGATGTCGCCGCTCATCAGGCTGTTCATCATGTCCTTCATGTTGCCGCGTCCAGCCTGTTGCTGTTCGCCGCCAGCCTGAGCCTGACGCGCGCTTTGCTGCTGCGCGCCGCGCTGCTTGCCCTGCTTCGAGATCATCTCCTGAACGCCGTCCGGCATTCCGTCGATGGCGGGAATTTCAAATGCGAACGCCGAGGTCGAGACAGTGAAAGCAACCAGCGCCGCTGCGATAAAGGTCTTCATGTCAGTCCCCTGTGGATCGGTTGATGCCCGACCATCGCAGGTTCGAATGCGCAAGAATGTGACGCCCGTCACACGGTTCGCGTGTGAGACAGACAGCAAAATCCAACATTGATTGCTGTCGCCGCCGGACTAAACTTCAGAAGGTCTTTCGTCGCTGCCGCACAGGCGCGCGCTTCATAGATGCCGGAGCAAACATGGTTACGCGGATCGCCGTGATCGCCGACATACATCATGGCCGTGACACGGCTACCAAACGCGGATCAATGGCGCTCGGCCTGCTCGATCGGTTCATCGGGACGGTGAACGCCGGCAATGCCCACGCGGTCATCGATCTCGGGGATCGGATTTCCGACGAGAGCGCCGAGCGCGACCGCGCATTGCAGCAGGAAGTGGCGGCGCGGTTTCGCCGGATCGGCGGCAAGCCCCGGCATCACATCCTCGGCAATCACGATGTCGCAAAACTCTCGCTGGGCGAGAACGCCGAACTGCTCGACGCGCCGCTGGAATCGCGCAGCGTCCTCATCGGAGATGTTCGCGTGGTCTTCTGGCAGCCGGATGTGGCGATGACGCTCGAACGTCCGCCCGCGCTTCGGCCGGGCGATCTCGCCGCGTTGGAGACGCTGCTCGCGGCGGACGACCGGCCGACGCTGCTGGTCTCGCATGTGCCGCTGTCCGGGCATTCGCAAGCCGGCAATTACTATTTTGAACGCAATCCGCAATTCGCCGCCTATGCGGAGACGGCCGAGATCCGCCGCGTGCTCGCCGACGCGCCGTGTCCGCTGGTGGCGCTCGCCGGCCATGTCCACTGGAATACACTCACCACCCTCGACGGCACGCCGCATCTGACGCTGCAATCGCTGACCGAGACATTCACATGCGGGGAGCCCGCCGCATGCACGGCGACGATCGAAGTCGACGGCGATGAGTTTCGCTGGCGCGTCGATGGCGTCGAGCGGATGTCGCTGACGCTGCCCTGGCCGAAATCGAAGATTCGCTGGCGGCCGGCGAACGTGCCATATGCCGCGAAAACGCCCGCATGAGCGTGCCGCGTGGCAAACGTGCCTTTCGCGCAACAGGAAGACCGGCTTGGTCGCGGATGGGCCGTCTGCGTGGCGGCCGCGATTGACACGGATTCCGCCGCTCACCATAGTTGCTGCGACGGTTCCCCTCGGGGATTAAACGGGAACGCAGGCGACCGGCATCGTCCGGTCTTGCTGCGGCTGCCCCCGCAACTGTAAGCGGTGAGTCTTTCGTCACACGCCACTGGGCTTCGGCTCGGGAAGGCGACGAAAGACGGCGATCCGCGAGCCAGGAGACCTGCCGTCAGCCGTGGTCACAGCGAGCATATCGGCCGGGGTGTGTCGGTAGGTGCCCAAGCTCCGCCTTCGAGCGCGGACGGGACTTCGCTTGCGGTGACGTGCCACTTGCTGTCGCCCGAGGTCCTTTCGTGTTGAGCTTTCAGATTTCTCTCGCCGACGCCCGCGCGCGCACGCTCGTCCTGTCTGTCTCGGTTGCGGCGATTCTCGCCGGACATTCGTCCGCGATGGCGCAGGAGCCCGCGCCGCGGACGGATGCGCTGCCTACCATCGTCGTCAGCCCGACGACCTTGCCGACGCCGGAAGCGCAGATCGCAAGCTCGGTGACGGTCATCACCGCCGCCGATATCGAGCGCGAGCAGCGCCGCACCGTCGTCGATGTGCTGATGAACGTGCCCGGCCTCAACGTCGTGCAGGCCGGTGGTCCCGGCGCGCAGACCTCGATCTTCACGCGCGGCACCAACGCCAACCATACCAAGGTTCTGATCGACGGCATCGATGTCAGCGATCCGAGCAACACGGCGCGAACCTTCGAGTTCGGCCATTTGCTGGCGTCGGATATCGAGCGGATCGAGGTGCTGCGCGGCCCGCAGAGCGGGCTTTACGGCGCGGACGCGCTCGGCGGCGTCATCTCCATCACCACCAAGCGCGGTAACGGCCCGGCGCGGGTGACTGCCACTGTCGAAGGCGGTTCGTTCAAGACCGGCAACCAGGCCGCGAGCCTCAGCGGCTCGAAAGCCAATTTCGACTACGCTTTCAACGTCACGCATTTTCGCGCCGCCGATACGCCGGTGACGCCGCCCGAATTGCTACCGCCGGGCCGGCTTGCGATCGGCAATTTCTACGACAATCTGACGCTGTCGACGAAACTCGGGCTCGATCTCAGCGAGACCTTCCGCCTCAACTACACCGCGCGGTACACCGAGAGCGAACTCAAATATACGCAGGACGAATATCTGCCGCCGACCTATGCCGGCGTTCCGAACGCATTCCAGAGCATCCTGAACAGCAAGCAGCTTTTCACGCGGGGCGAAGCGGTCTGGAAAGGCTTTGACGGCCGCTTCACCAACTATTTCGGCGTGAACTACACCGATCACCGCAGCGAAAATCGCTTCATGGCGTCGTCCCCGCCGGACGTGACGTCCGGCGACCGCGTCAAGGTGGACTGGCGCGGCGTCACCTTGCTGATGCCCGGCCACACGCTCGTCACCGGCGCGGAGCACGAGGTCGAAAAGATGAGCACCGCCTTCGTCAAGGCGGAGAACGCGAACAGCGGCGTCTACGCCCAGCTTCAGTCGGAATTCGCGCAGCGGTTCTTCGTCGTCGGCAATGTGCGACACGACGTGAACGGGCTCTTCGGCGATGCGACGGCGTTCCGCATCGCGCCGTCGGTGATCCTGCCGGTGACGGACACCAAGCTCAAGGCGAGCTATGGCTCCGGCTTCAAGTCGCCGACGCTGAGCCAGCTCTTCGTCGACTTCCTTCCGAGCTTCGTCGCCAATCCGAATCTGCGGCCCGAGGAGAGCATCGGCTACGATGTCGGCTTCGAACAGCCGGTGTGGAACAACCGCCTGCGTTTCGGCGCGACCTACTTCAACAACGACATCAAGAATCTGATCGTCGGAACGGGGATCGTCTCGACCGTGCCGTTCACGGTGCGGACCTACGAGAATATCGGCAGGGCCGAGACGTCGGGCTGGGAAGGCTTCGTCGCGGTCAATCCGATCGAGCGGCTCCTGCTTCGCGCCGATTACACCTATACGAAAGCCATCGACGCCACGACCGGCCTCGAATTGCTGCGCCGGCCGCGGCACAAAGCGAGCTTGACGGCGGCGTGGACGCCGATCGATCCGTTGACGCTGTCGGCGACGGTTCTCTATGTCGGCGAATTCATCGACGGCAATCGCGATTTCTCGATCCCGCGCCTGACCGCGCCGGCTCATACGGTAGTGAACATCGCGGGCGATTATCGCATCAGCGAACAGGCCAAGGTGTTCGCGCGGATCGATAATCTGTTCAACGAGCGGTACCAAGAGCCGACCGGTTTTCTCCGCCCCGGCTTTGCGGTCTATGGCGGGGTGCGGCTGGCGAACTATTGAGCCGGTGCTTTCGCGCCGGACGGCGGCATGGCTTGACGCGCGCGGAGGCAAATCCTAATCGCTGAGCGATGCTGAACACGCCTCGAAGCCGCCGCGGGATGGTGACATCGCCGCATCATCTCGCCAGCGAAGCGGGCCTGCGCATCTTGCGTGAGGGCGGCAACGCAATCGAGGCAGCGGTGGCGATGGCCGCGAGTCTCGCGGTCGTCTATCCGCACATGACCTCGATCGGCGGCGACGGGTTCTGGCTGATTTCAGCGAACGGAAAGCGGCCGGTCGCGATCGATGCCTGCGGGGCGGCGGCGATGGCCGCGACCGCCGATCTTTATGCTGCGCATGGCCATGCGGCGATTCCGTCGCGCGGGCCGCTCGCCGCCAACACCGTGGCCGGAACGCTGGCCGGCTGGGACGAGGCGCTGGCGCTCAGCCGCTCGCTTGGCGGAATCTGCCGCTGTCGCGTCTGGTCGAGGATGCGGTCTGGTCCGCTGAAAACGGCTTCGCCGTCACCGCCAGCCAGCAGGATCTCACCGCGTCAAAACTCTCGGAGCTGGAGAGCGCGCCGGGTTTCCGGCAGAGTTTTCTGATCGACGGTCGCCTGCCGCGCGAAGGCGAGACGATGAAGCTGCCGGCCTTGGCGCGGACGCTGCGTCGGCTCGGCGAGCGGGGAGCTGACGATTTCTACCGCGGCGAACTTGGCCGCGAGATTGCCGCCGATCTTGCGGCGTGCGGATCGCCTGTCGCACTCGCCGATCTTGAGAGCCATCGCGCCTCGCGCCGCGAGCCGCTGTCGGTGCGGATCGCGAATGCGGAGCTTTTCAATTTCCCGCCGCCGACGCAGGGGCTGTCGTCGCTGATGATTCTTGCGCTGTTCGAGCGGCTCGGCGTTACGGCCGGCGAAAGTTTCGAGCATATCCACGGTCTCGTCGAAGCCACCAAGCAGGCTTTCATCGTGCGCGACCGCATCGTCGGCGATCCGGCGACGATGACCGAGAAGGCCGAAGACTATCTGTCGGCAAACGTTCTCGATGAACTCGCCGCGCGGATCGATCGCAAGCGCGCGCTGCCATGGCCGCAGGTCGCTCAGCCAGGGGACACCGTCTGGCTCGGCGCGATCGATGGCGAGGGGCTCGCCGTCAGTTTCATTCAGAGCATCTTCTTCGAATTCGGCTCGGGCTGCGTGCTGGAGAATTCGGGCATCGTCTGGCAGAACCGCGGAGCGAGCTTCGCGCTCTCCGGCCCGGGGCCGCGCGTCATCGGGCCGGGTCGAAAGCCGTTCCACACGCTTAACCCGGCGATGGCGCTGTTCGCCGATGGCCGGCGGATGGTGTACGGCACGATGGGCGGCGAAGGGCAGCCGCAGACCCAGTCTGCGGTCTTTTCGCGCTACGCGATGTTCGGGCAAAAGCTTCAGGCTGCGGTGAGCGCGCCGCGCTGGCTGCTTGGCAAGACCTGGGGCGAGGACACGACGACGCTGAAGCTGGAATCCCGCTTCGATCCCGCGCTGGTCGCGCAGTTGGAAGCCGCTGGTCACAGAATCGAAATGCTCGCCGATTTCACCGCGACGATGGGGCACGCTGGCGCTGTCGTCCGGCACGCCGACGGTACGTTCGAGGGTGCGACCGATCCGCGTAGCGACGGCGCGGCGGCGGGGTTCTGACCGGAGCTCTAACGCTGCACCAAATCGCCGGTAACGTGATGCGGCGGAAACCGGCCGTGACCTGTCCCGCTGGCGTCTCTCGGTACTATGTCACCTGCAACGCAGCAATATCGCGACAAATCAACACCATCAGGAACTTTGCGGAGTTGCTCTCGACGGCCGATGTTGTCAGCATTTGAAACGTTTCGAATGCAGGTTTCCTGTGACGCGACGTGTGAGCAGGGAAAAGGCAATTGTGTGCGTCAATTCAGTCGGACGGGGAGTTGTCATGGCACGGCAGGACGAGATGAGCGATCTCACGTCGGAGATCGAGAAATCCATCCGGACCGCCCAGCGGCTGAAACTCGGCCTCATCGTCTATATTTTGACGATGGCCCAGCTTGAGGTTGCGAATTTGTCGGCCCGGAAAATCGAGGGTGTCCCACCCATTCTTCCTGAGGGGGCTGCCCGTCTTTGACGGACGGGCAGGCCGTGCATGCGGTTCGGATCACGCTTCTCGAATCACGCCCCGGTCAGAATCTTCTCGATCTCGTAGATCGGCTGATGCACGAGGTCCTTGTCCACCTCTGCGATCACCACTTTCCTGACCTCCTCGTGCAGCGATTTGCGCAAGTCCGCCAGCATGCGCGGCGGCGCCGCGATCACCAGCGCGGCAACGGCGCGCTCGCGCACCACCCGCTCCAGCGTTTCCGCCAGCGACTTCGCGAAACGCTGCTCCTCGATATCGTGCCAATCGGCCTGCTCGACGGCGCTGCGGCGTGCGCCGACGCTGGCGAAGGAGCGGCCAGGCTTGTCGGTGCCCTGTTCGCGCGTCGGCGGGTTGTCGTTCTCGTAGACATCCTCCGTCTTCAGATTCGGATATTGCACGTCGCCTTCATTGCGGAGCAGCAGCGCCTTGCGGCCATCGCCGACGAATACATAGGCATCATGGGGAATACGCAAAGCTGTCTTTTCTCGCGACATCGGGCACCTCGTTTCAATCGTCACCAAAGTTCAACCCACCGGATCTTGATCCGGTTCCGGATTGCTCCACTCGAATCCGGTTCAATTGCATGAGACCGAATTCGAACCGGACACTTCGCTTAGCCGGTTCTCGGATATCTGGGCATGATCTGTCTCAAAAACCAGCTTCTGCTCCGATTGGACTGGTGTCCATTTTGGGCTAGCATCCGCGCTTGCGCACAGACAAAAATCAGCCTGAACAAGGCATTCACAACGAGGAGGGCGTCATGCCGGGCAAGCTGAAATCGCTCATACAACTGGCGTCCGTCGCCGCGCTGATGGCGTGGTCGCCGGCCTTCGCGCAGGATACCGTCAAGATCGGCCTGATCGTGCCTTTGACTGGCGGGCAGGCGTCGACCGGCAAGCAGATCGACAACGCGATCAAGCTGTATATGCAGCAGAACGGCGCGACCGTCGCGGGCAAGAAAATCGAAGTCATCGTCAAGGACGACGGCGCAGTGCCCGACAATTCCAAGCGCCTCGCGCAGGAATTGATCGTCAACGACAAGGTGAATTTCCTCGCCGGTTTCGGCGTCACGCCGGCGGCGCTGGCGGTCGCGCCGCTGGCGACGCAGGCGAAGGTGCCGCAGATCATCATGGCGGCCGGCACCTCGATCATCACCGAGCGATCGCCTTACATCGTCCGCACCAGTTTCACGCTTGCGCAGTCGTCGGAGATCATCGGCGAATGGGCGGCGAAGAACGGCATCAAGAAGGTAGCCGTGCTGGTGTCCGACTACGCGCCGGGAGCGGACGCGCTGAATTTCTTCAGCCAGAAATTCAAGGCCGGCGGCGGCGAGATCGTCGAGGAAGTGAAGGTGCCGCTGGTCAATCCGGATTTCGCGCCGTTCCTGCAACGCATGAAGGACGCCAAGCCCGATGCGATGTTCGTGTTCGTGCCGGCCGGGCAGGGCGGCAACTTCATGAAGCAGTATACCGAGCGCGGCCTCACCGGCATCAAGGTGATCGGGCCGGGCGACGTGATGGACGACGATCTTCTGAACGGCATGGGCGACGCGGCGCTGGGGGCCGTGACGGCGCATCTTTATTCCGCCGCGCACCCTTCGCAGAAGAACAAGGATTTCGTCACCGCTTACAAGAAGGCGTTCAACCAGCGCCCCGGCTTCATGGCCGTCGGCGGCTATGACGGCATCCATCTGATCTACGAGGCGCTCAAGAAAACCGGCGGCAAGACCGACGGTGACGCATTGATCGCCGCCATGAAGGGGATGGCGTGGGAAAGTCCGCGCGGGCCGATTTCGATCGATCCCGAGACGCGGGACATTATTCAGAATATCTATATCCGCGAGGTCAAGCGGGTGGACGGCGAACTCTATAATGTGGAGTTTGCGACCTTCGAAGCCGTCAAGGATTCGGGCAAGACGAAAAAGTGAGCGGCTTGCCGTTTTGAAGGACGACTCGGCTCGCGCGAGTCCTCGATTGTTCTACGGTGTTGATGGTCACGTTCTTCACGATCCTGTTCGACGGCGTTGCATACGGCATGCTCTTGTTCGTGCTTGCCTGCGGTCTTGCCGTGACGCTGGGTCTGATGAACGTCGTCAATCTCGCGCACGGTGCATTCGCGATGGCCGGCGGCTATGCCTGCGCCGTGCTGGTGAACCGCTGCGGGGTTCCGTTCTTCGCGAGCCTTCCCGCGGCTTTTCTGGTGAGCGCCGCGATCGGTTTCGTTCTGGAGCGGCTGCTCTACCGGCATCTTTACGGCCGCAGCCATCTCGATCAGGTGCTGTTCACCGTCGGCCTCGTGTTCATGTCGGTCGCTGCGGTCGATTACCTGATGGGATCGTCGCAGGTGTTCATCAATCTGCCGCCGGCCTTGCAGGGGCAGTTCGACGTGTTCGGCGTCGGTGTCGGCCGTTACCGGCTGATGATTATCGTCATCTGTAGCCTGCTGACGCTCGCCTTGCAGATGACGCTGACGAGGACGCGGTTCGGCAGCCGCCTGCGCGCGGCTGTGGACGATTCCCGCGTCGCGGTCGGGCTTGGCATCAACGTTCCGTGGGTGTTCGCGCTGACATTTGCGTTCGGCTCGGGCCTCGCCGGACTCGGCGGCGCGCTCGGCGCGGAAATCCTCGGGCTCGATCCTTACTTCCCGCTGAAATTCATGATCTATTTTCTGATCGTGGTGACGGTCGGCGGCACCTCCAGCATCACCGGGCCGTTTCTTGCTTCGCTGCTGCTCGGTGTCGGCGACGTCGCGGGGAAATATTACGTGCCGAAACTCGGCGCGTTTGTCATCTACACGATGATGATCGCGATCCTGATCCTTCGTCCGAACGGCTTGTTCGGCAAGACGGCGGCGCGCTGATGCCTTGGCGCAACCGCAGCGGTTTCGGCGAGCAGATCGCCCAATTGTCGCGCTGGCGATGGGGCGAGATGCTGTTCTGGGCGCTGGCGCTGATGGCGATCCTGTTCTTCGAGAACCGCTATCTGTTGCTGACCGAAATCGCCTGGCTTGCGCTGTTCGTGCTCTCGCTGGATTTGATCCTGGGCTATGCCGGGATTGTGTCGCTCGGCCATGCGGCGTTCTTCGGCGTCGGCGCTTATACTGCGGGGTTGCTGGCGCTTCACCACATCGTTGACGAGCCGGTGCTGGCGCTGTTCGTTGCAGGATTTTCCGCGATGGCGGTGGGCTTCGTCACGAGTTTCCTCGTGATGCGCGGAGCGGACCTCACGCGGCTGATGGTGACGCTGGGGATTGCCCTTCTGCTGCGCGAACTCGCCAATCGCTTCTCCGACATCACCGGCGGCTTTGACGGCCTTCAGGGCATCGTCATGGAGCCGGTGCTCGGCCTGTTCGCCTTCGACATCTTCGGCAAGACCAGCTTCATCTACTGCCTGTCGGTGCTGTTCGTGCTGTTCCTGCTGGCGCGGCGCATCGTTCACTCGCCGTTCGGCCTGTCGTTGCGCGCGATCCGCAACAATCCGCTGCGCGCCTCCGCGATCGGCATTCCCGTCAACCGCCGGCTGGTCGCGATCTACACGATCGCGGCGTTCTATGCGGGCGTCGCCGGCGCGCTGTCGACGCAATCGAGCGCGCTCGCCTCGCTGGACGTGTTCTCGTTCGATCGGTCGGCCGATCTGCTGCTGGTGCTCGTCATCGGCGGGACCGGCTATCTCTATGGCGGGCTGATCGGCGCGCTCGTGTTCAAGCTGCTGCACGACGTGCTGTCGTCATGGACACCGCAATATTGGCAGTTCTGGATCGGTCTCGTTCTCGTCATGCTGGTGCTCATCGGTCGCGAGCGGATGTATCGCTGGGTCATGTGGGGTCCGGAGCGCATCGGCCGCGCATTGCGCGCTCGCGGCATGGCGAAGGAAAAATCGCCATGACGGCGGCGCTCGAAATCAACGGGCTGGTGAAGCGGTTCGGCGGCGTCACTGCCACGCGCGATCTGTCACTGACGGTGGCGCAGGGCGCGCGTCATGCGTTGATCGGTCCGAACGGCGCCGGCAAAACCACCGTCGTCAACCTTCTCGCCGGCATGCTGCGGCCGGATGCCGGGCGCATCCTGCTGCGCGGGCGCGACATCACCGTGCTGCCGGCGCATGCGCGGGTTCGCGCCGGCCTGTCGCGGACGTTTCAGATCAATCAGTTGTTCGCCGATCTGACGCCGCTGGAGACGATCTGTCTCGCCGTGTCCGAACGGCGCGGCGAAGGCTTGCGATGGTGGCAATCGCTGTTGCCGGACCCGGCGGCGGCTGACGAGGTGGAGCAGTTGTTGCGGCGGTTTCGCCTCGCCGACGTGATGAACGTGCCGACCTCCCACCTGCCTTACGGCAAGCAGCGGCTGCTCGAAATCGCGCTGGCGATCGCGGCGTATCCGAAAGTTCTGCTACTGGACGAGCCGGCGGCGGGCGTGCCGGAATCCGAGCGCCACGATATTCTCGCAGCCGTCGCGGCGCTGCCGCGCGACGTGTCGGTGCTGCTGATCGAGCATGACATGAACCTGGTGTTTTCGTTCGCGGACCGGATTTCCGTCCTCGTTGGCGGCGCGCTCTATGCGGAGGGAACGCCGGACGAGATCGCCCGCGACCCTCGGGTGCGGGCCGTGTATCTCGGTGAGCCCGCCGATGCCTGACGCGCTGACGCTGGACAATTTGCGGGCCGGCTATGGCGAGGCGGTGGTGCTGCCGTCGCTGTCACTGTCGCTGCGCGCGGGCGAGGCGCTGGCGGTGCTCGGCCGCAACGGCTCCGGCAAGACCACCCTGATCGAGTCCGTCGTCGGCGTGACGCGGCGCTTTTCCGGCCGCATTCTCTTGGCTGGGGAGGACATCACCGCTCTGCGCGCCGATCAGCGCGCGCGGGCGGGAATCGGCTGGGTGCCGCAGGAGCGCAATATCTTTGCCTCGCTGACGGTGGAGGAGAACCTGACTGCCGTGGAACAGCCGGGGCCTTGGACGCCGGCAAAGGTCTACGACATGTTCCCGAGGCTGACGGAGCGGCGCACGAATTTCGGCGGCCAGCTGTCCGGCGGCGAGCAGCAGATGCTGGCGATCGCCCGAGCGCTGGTGCTCAATCCGAAGGTGCTGCTGCTCGACGAGCCGCTGGAAGGGCTCGCGCCGATCATCGTCGATGAATTGCTGGCGGCGCTCGGGCGCATTCTTCGCGACGAAGGCACCAGCATCATGATCGTCGAACAGAGTCCGAAAAAGGTGCTCGGCCTTGCTCACCGCGCGATCGTGCTGGAGCGCGGGAGCATCGTCCATGCCGGCGTGAGCGCGGCGTTGCGCGACGATGCGGCTTTGCTCGACAGGCTGCTCGGCGTGTCCGGATCGTAGTGGCTTTCACCGCTGCGGCTTCGCTATGATGACGGACGATCGTTTTGTTGGCTTGGAGGAGTGACAGACATGATGCGCAGCAAGCCGCCGTTTCGCGCCGACGAGGTGGGGAGCCTCCTTCGCACCGACCGCATCAAGGATGCGCGCGCCCGGCATGAGAAGGGGCAGATGTCGGCGGACGATCTTCGCAAAATCGAGGATTCGGAAATCGAGAAGATCGTCCATCGTCAGGCGTCGCTCGGGCTGAAGCTCGCCACCGACGGCGAGTTTCGCCGCTCATGGTGGCATTTCGATTTTCTCCGACACCTGCAAGGCTGCGAGATGTACGCCACCGAGGGTATCCAGTTCGCGGGCGTCACCACGCGCGGCGAGGGCATCCGCGTGAACGGCAAACTCGATTTTCCCGACCAGCACCCGATGCTCGCGCATTTCGCCTTTCTGAAGAAGCGCTGCGAGCAGGCGCATGTCGTGCCGAAGATGACGATCCCGTCGCCCTCGGTGCTGCATTTCCGTGGCGGCCGGCGGGCGATTTCCGCCGACATCTATCCCGACATGGACGGCTATTTCGAGGATCTGGCCAAAACCTATCGCAAGGCGGTGCGGGCCTTCTACGACGCCGGCTGCCGCTATCTGCAACTGGATGACACCGTCTGGGCCTATCTCTGCTCGCAGGAGGAGCAGGAGAAGATGCGCGGGCGCGGCGACAACCCGGACGGCCTCGCGCAAGTGTATGCGCGCGTCATCAACTACGCGATCGCCGAGCGGCCGGCCGACATGACGATCACGACCCATGTCTGCCGCGGCAATTTCCGCTCCACCTGGATCGCCTCGGGCGGCTACGAGCCGGTGGCGGAGGTGTTGCTCGGCCAGATCAATTACGACGGATATTTTCTCGAATACGACACCGAGCGCGCCGGCGGCTTCGAGCCGCTGCGCTTCCTGCCTAGGGGTAACAAGATCGTCGTCGCCGGTCTCGTCACCTCCAAGAGCGGGGCGCTTGAGACGAAGGACGACATCAGGCGGCGTATAGAGGAGGCGGCAAAGTTCGTTCCGTTGGAGCAGCTTGCGCTGTCGCCGCAATGCGGCTTCGCCTCGACCGAGGAAGGCAACATCCTGACCGAGGACGAGCAATGGGCGAAGCTGCGGCTGGTGGTCGAGATCGCCGAGGAGGTTTGGGGGCGATAAGCAGGCTTTGATTGTTGGGCAGCATGTGTTAAGCGGGTGGCCAGAAAACGTTCTGCCCACTCAAGCTTCCCACTGGTCGTCTGCCCACCGTCGCCATGAAGAACGACGCCCTCGTCGCCGAGATTTCCGAATTCTGCCGCCGCGAAGGCATGGCGGAATCGACGTTCGGCCGTCGTGCGGTCAACGATGGGAAGCTGGCGCAGCGGCTGCGTGACGGCAAGCGGATCACCATTGACACGCTGGAGCGGATTCGCGCCTTTATGGGGCAGTCGTCGGTCGGTGTGCCCGGCGTCCCGCTGGTCCGGCCGCCGGAGCCGCCGCTGGAGCGCCGCGATCCGCGTGGCAATTTCCGCTTTTTCGAGAACCGGCAGAAATATCTGCTGTTCGTCCACACCTGCTCGGAAAAGCGGGTGATCGCCGAACGGGTCGGCCTGGAACTGGCCAGCATCCACCCCCGGCCGCCGGCGGTACGGGTGTTCGACGCCGGCGTCGGCGACGGCACGGTGCTGGCGCGGGCGATGCGGACGATGCACGGGCGCTTCCCGCATATGCCGTTCTATATCGCCGGCAAGGAAATCAGCCTCGAAGACATCAAGCTGGTGCTGCAAAAGCTGCCGGACCGGCTGTACGAGCACCCGGCGACCGTGTTCGTGCTGACCAATATGAAATATGCTGAAGCGCCATGGCTCAGCCCGGCCTCGCCGGCCGCGGCGTCGAGCCTGGTCTGGCGGGAGGTGCCGCTCACGGGCTCCTCTTCGGCCGAATTCGAGACGCAGATTGCCTCCTTGCAACCGTTTCTGGACGAGAACTGGCGCGCCAATGTCTCCGAGCGTTCGGGCATGCCGGTCTATGAGCGGCCGATCGTCCTGGTGTTCTATCGGGAAGACCATCGCTTCCTGCTCGACCCCGTGATCCCGAAGCCCGGGCGCGCGGAGGCCAATTTCGACCTTGTGATTGCCTCGCAGCCCTATCGGGCGCGATCCTCCGAGACGTTCCGCGCCAAGCGCATCATCGCGCCGCTGGCGCGCTCGCTCAGGCAGGGCGGGCGGCTGATCGGCATCCACTCGCACGGCCACGATCCCGGAATGGAAATCATCCAAACTGTCTGGCCCGGAGAAAATCCTTTCTCCGTCAGCCGTCACGAACTGCTGCGCGCGGTGAAATACGAGCTGGGCTCCGCCGGCCGCGACCTGAATTTCAACGCCTATGCCGACCACCGCTCGATCTTCCGCTATGATATGGAAGCCCTGCCGAACGAGGTGACCGGACCGATCGGAACCTCGACGGCATTTGCCGCGTGGAACGCGGCGGTGTATGTGGCGCAGATCGAGGACGACCGATTGAGCGAAGTGACGCAGAGCGGCCGTTATCTCGAAACCACGAAGGACGTGCTGCGCAAGCACAACGGACTTTGGTTCTACGACGAATCCTACGTCATCTCGCGCCGGCGGGACTGACGCATCGCTTCATCATCATCGAATTGAGAACGAGCTTGAGAGGGAAAGAGTTAATGCGCGCGTCCTACCTGTTCACCAGCGAATCCGTTTCCGAAGGCCACCCCGACAAGGTGTGCGATCAGATTTCCGACGCCATTCTCGATGCGTTTCTGGAAAACGACGCCAAGCTCGGCATCGCCGACGACAGCCTGGTCAACACCCGGCTCGGCTGCGAGACGCTGACGACCACCAACAAGATCGTGATCGCCGGCGAAGGCCGCGGTCAGGCCCCGCTGTTCAAGAAGTACGGATCGCAGGCCATCATCAACCGCGAGATGATCGCGGAGATCGCGCGCGGCGTGGTCAAGGACATCGGCTACGATCAGGACGGCTTCTCCTATCATGGAGCGGATGTCGAGGTGCTGCTGCACGGCCAGTCCCCCGACATCGCCATGGGCGTCGACGCCAAGAAGAAGAGAGGCGCCGAGGAAGAGGGCGCGGGCGATCAGGGCATGATGTTCGGCTATGCCTGCACCGAGAGCGAGGTCTACGAGAAGGGCACCTATATGCCCGCGCCGATTTTCTTCGCGCACCGCATTCTGCGCACGCTCTCCGAGCAGCGCCGCTCCGGCAAGCTGTTCGACCTTCAGCCCGACGCCAAGAGCCAGGTGACGGTGCAGTATGTCGACGGCAAGGCGGTCGGCTGCACCAAGGTCGTCGTCTCCACCCAGCACAACGCCACCAACCGCAACGGCAAGAAGTACACGCCGGGCATGGTCCGCGACCTGATCGAGGGCGCGGTGGAATCCTCGCTGCCGAAGGGCTGGATGCCGAAGAAGGCGTCCGACTTCCTCGTCAACCCGACCGGCAATTTCGTCGTCGGCGGCCCGGACGGCGATTGCGGCCTGACCGGCCGCAAGATCATCGTCGACACCTATGGCGGCTATGCGCCGCATGGCGGCGGCGCCTTCTCCGGCAAGGACCCGACGAAGGTCGATCGCTCGGCGGCCTATGCCGCGCGCTATCTCGCCAAGAACGTCGTCGCGGCGGGACTGGCGGAGCGCTGCACGATTCAGGTGGCCTATGCGATCGGCGTTGCCGATCCGATGTCGCTGCTGGTCGAGACGCATGGCACTGGCAAGGTGGACGAGCGCAAGCTCGAAAAAATCCTGCCGCAGATGTTCCGTCTGACGCCGACCAACATCCGCCGCACGCTGAAGCTGAACCGGCCGATCTACCGCCGCACCTCGACCTACGGCCATTTCGGCCGCGCGCCGGAAAAGGACGGCGGCTTCTCCTGGGAGAAGACCGATCTCGCCGCACAGCTCAAGAAGGCGTTCTGATCGCTCCCGGTCCGGACCGGGGCAACGCTCTTTCCACATCATCGCCCGTCATGGCCGGGATCGTCCCGGCCATTCGCCTCGCAGGCATGACGACTGACAACGCAGGCGGCTTCGTGCAGTCCCGCAAGCCGCCGAACCGAAGGATCAACCTATGACCGCGACCACAGACTACATCGTCAAGGACATCTCGCTCGCCGCGTTCGGCCGCAAGGAGATCGAGCTTGCCGAAACCGAAATGCCCGGCCTGATGGCCATCCGTGCCGAATACGGCCCGAAGCAGCCGCTGAAAGGCGCGCGCATCGCCGGCTCCCTGCACATGACGATTCAGACCGCCGTGCTGATCGAGACGCTGAAGGCGCTCGGCGCGGATGTGCGCTGGGTGTCGTGCAACATCTTCTCGACGCAGGATCACGCTGCGGCTGCGATCGCGGCCGCCGGCACGCCGGTGTTCGCCTTCAAGGGCGAGAGCCTGATCGAATACTGGGATTTCACCGCCAAGCTGTTCGACTGGCACGGCGGCGGCGTTCCCAACATGATCCTCGATGATGGCGGCGATGCCACCATGCTGGTGCATCACGGCCTGCGCGCCGAGCAGGGCGACACGGCCTTCCTCGACAAGCCGGAATCGGAAGAGGAGGAGGTGTTCTTCGCGCTGTTGAAGAAGCTCCTGAAGGAGAAGCCGAAGGGCTGGTTCGCGGAACTCGCCAAGTCCATCAAGGGCGTCTCGGAAGAGACGACCACCGGCGTGCATCGCCTCTACAAGCTCGCCGAGCAGGGCAAGCTCCTGTTCCCGGCAATCAACGTCAACGACTCGGTGACGAAGTCGAAGTTCGACAATCTTTATGGCTGCCGCGAGTCGCTGGTTGATGCCATCCGCCGCGGCACCGACGTGATGCTCGCCGGCAAGGTCGCGTTCGTGGCCGGCTTCGGCGATGTCGGCAAGGGCTCGGCCGCCTCGCTGCGGCAGGCGGGCGCGCGCGTGATCGTCTCCGAAGTCGATCCGATCTGCGCCTTGCAGGCGTCGATGGAAGGCTACGAGGTCGCCACGATCCAGGACGCTTACAGCCGCGCCGACATCTATGTCACCGCCACCGGCAACAAGGACATCATCACCGTCGACGACATGCGGCAGATGAAGGACCGGGCGATCGTCTGCAACATCGGCCATTTCGACAATGAAATTCAGGTCGCGGGCCTGAAGAATTTCAAATGGACCAACATTAAGCCGCAGGTCGACGAGATCGAATTCCCGAAGGGCAACCGCATCATCCTTTTGTCGGAAGGCCGGCTGGTCAATCTCGGCAACGCGATGGGTCATCCGTCCTTCGTGATGTCGTCGTCGTTCTCGAACCAGACGCTGGCTCAGATCGAGCTGTGGGCCAACCCCGGCAAATACGAGAAGAAGGTCTATACGCTGCCGAAATTCCTCGACGAGAAGGTCGCGGCGCTGCATCTCGACAAGCTGGGCGTGAAGCTCACCAAGCTCCGCCCCGAACAGGCCGACTATATCGGGGTGAAACCCGAAGGCCCGTTCAAGCCGGATCACTATCGCTACTGAGAAGGGACGCGCCACCAATACAACGCAGGAACCTTCGCCGCGACATCGCGTTGCCTCCCCAGCAATTGAAGGAGGCTGACAATGAGTTTCGGAAAAGGTGCGCTGCTTTGGCTGATCGGCATTCCGTTGCCTATCATCCTGTTGCTGGCGTTGTTCTGGCGCTGAACCAGGGCGACGACAAAGAAGAAAGGCCGGGGCCTCGTCCCGGCCTTTTTTCGTTTTGCCGATTTTCGAGCCAAAGCGTGAGCCCCGTCACATCATTTTGCCGGCGCATCGATCACTCTATTGAGGTGATGCCGAACGTCGCGCGGGAACCTGCGGAAAGCACTCGCGTTGACCAGCGTAAGTGGAGGCGGAAATGACACCGTTTGCAAAGGCGTTGCGTTACCGGCGACTCGCGGCGCGCGAGACCAACAGGTCGATCATCAGTCTTCTGCAACGCATGGCTGACGAGATCGAAATTCACGCGCGAGCGAAGGCGGCGACGCCGCGCGGGCCTGCGCATATCGTCTCATTATCCGGGCGGCTTGCTGCGCGCGCAGTTGAGCGCACGGCGGGGCCTCAGGCAGCCTGATTTGAGTTCGCGGCCTTGCTACCGGCGAACTCAGTGCAGCAGGGTCCAGTCCACCCAGAACACATAGATTCCGACGAAGCCGGTGGCCGCGCTCGCTCCCAGCGCAGCCCAGATGGCCGGATACCGCGCGGCGCGCGTCAAGGCAAAAAACATCGCGAGCCAGAGCCCGGCGAGTATCAATAAATCCCGCATCACACTCTCCATCCCGGCGCTCAGGATGACAAAGCCGTGAAAATTATTATGTGAGATAGGTCACATACACGGGGAGATACGGTTTCATGCGGCGATTCCGAGTGACAGTCCTCAGCCATCGTTTGCATCCGCGAGGCGAACTTGCCATCCTGAATGGATGACAATGTCTTTCCGTGAAAATACCGAACAAGTGCTGGCGCGCATTGCCGATCCGCAAGGCGAGGGCGCGCGATCCTGCCTCACGATCTATCCGGACAGCGCGCGTGCCGCCGCTGACGCCGCCGACGCGCGTGCCCGCGACGGACGCTTGCTCGGGCCGCTTGATGGCGCGGTCATCACCATCAAGGATCTGTTCGACGTTGAAGGTGAGATCACGCGCGCGGGCTCGGCGATGCTCGCCAAGCGCGGCAAGCCGGCCGCCGCCGATGCGCCCGTGGTCAAACGCCTGCGCGAGGCCGGCGCGGTCATCGTCGCGAAAACCAACATGACGGAATTCGCCTTTTCGGGCGTCGGCGCAAATCCGCATTTCGGCACGCCGGGCAATCCCGCCGATCGCAAGCGCAGTCCCGGCGGATCGTCGTCGGGCGGGGCGGTCGCCTGCGCCGATGGCATCGGCGAGATCGCGATCGGCACCGACACCGGCGGCTCCACCCGCATTCCCGCCGCGCTCTGCGGTCTCGTCGGCTACAAGCCGACGGCGCGCCGCATTTCGCGCGACGGCGCCTATCCGCTGTCCTTCACGCTCGATTCGATCGGCCCGATGGCGCACCGCGTCGCGGACTGCTTCCGCGCGGATGCAGTGATGGCGGGCGAGCCCCCGAGCGAGCTGCGCCCCGCCAGTCTTGCGGAGCTGCGCATCGGCCTGCCGCAAAACATGGTGCTGGACAGCCTCGACCAGACCGTCGGGCCCGCGATCGAAAAGGCGCTGTCGAAACTGTCGGCCGCGAAATGCGCGACGATGACGCTCGACTGCCTCGCGGTCATGAACGGCGTCAACGAACGCGGCGGCATCGCCCCGCCGGAAGCCTACGCCATCCACCGCACGCTGCTGGCCGAAGACGGCGCGGGCGTCGATCCGTTCGTGCATGCGCGCATCATGCGCGCAGCGGATTTGAGCGCGGCGGACTACATCCAGAGTCTGCGGGACCGCGAGGCGGGCATCAGGCACATGGACGCTGTGTTCGCGGATTTCGACGTTCTTGCACTGCCGACCACGCCGATCGTCGCGCCGACGATGGAGGAGGTGTCGACGCCGGACGGATTCGCGAAGCGCAATGCGCTGCTGCTGCGCAACACCGCGATCGCCAATTTCTTCGACCTGTGCGCGATCACGCTGCCGCTGAAGTTCGGCAACGAATTGCCGTGCGGGCTGATGCTGTTCGCCCGCCACGGCGACGACCGGCGGCTGTTTCAGGCGGCGGCTGCGGTGGAGAATGCGCTCAACTGATCCGGCAGTTCATCGTGCCGACGCCGTCGATGCCGCATTCGATGCGGTCGCCGGCCGATAGCGCTGCGACTCCCGCAGGCGTGCCGGTCATGATGACGTCGCCGGCGCCGAGTGACACCTGCTGCGACAGTTTTGAGATGATCTCGGCTGTGTTCCAGATCATCTGCTCGATATCGCCATCCTGCCGCATCTCGCCATTGACCTTGAGCCAGATGCGCGCCTTCGCCGGATGGCCGATCTCCGATGCAGGGCGCAGCGCGCCGCAGGGCGCGGACTGATCGAACGATTTGCCGATCTCCCAAGGCTGCTCTTTCTTGCGCGAGGCCATTTGCAGGTCGCGGCGGGTGAGGTCGACGCCGACGGCGTAGCCGTAGACGTGGTCCAGCGCCTTCGCCGCATCGATGTTCAGGCCGCCGCTTTTCAGCGCGACCACCATTTCGACCTCATGATGCAGGTCCTTGGTCAGCGGCGGGTAGGGAATGCCAGATCCGTCGGGCGCGATCATGTCGGCATGCTTGGCGAAAAAGAACGGCGGCTGCCGCTCGTCATTGCCGAGTTCGCGAATGTGTTCGAGATAGTTGCGGCCGACGCACCAGACGCGGCGGACGGGGAAGGCTTTGTCCGTTCCCTGAACGGCAAGGCCTGCCTGCGGGGCTGTGGGAATGACGAAGGCGCTGGCGGTCATGGCATGTTCCTTATCTCAGCGTGTCCGGCGCGAGCGGCACTGGCCGCTCGTCATGATATTGCAGGCGGTAGATCGTGGCATAGCGTCCGCCCCGCCGCAGAAGCGTGTCGTGATCGCCGGATTCGACGACCTGTCCGCCCTCAATCACATGGATCGTGTCGGCGTGTTTGATCGTGTGCAGACGGTGCGCGATCACCAGTGTGGTGCGGCCCCGGCACAGATGCTCGATCGCCTGCTGCACATGCTGTTCGATTCCGAATCCAGCGCTGCCGTCGGCTCGTCGAGCAGAACCAGCGGCGCGTCCTTGACCAGCGCGCGGGCGATGGCGATGCGCTGCTTCTGGCCGCCGGAGAGTTGCGCGCCGTGCTCGCCCACCGGCGTCTCATAGCCGCGTGGAAAACTCATGATGAAATCATGCGCGCAGGCGGCGCTTGCGGCGGCGATAATCTCGGCCTCGGTCGCGCCCGGCTTGCCGAAGGCGATGTTGTCGCGGATGCTGCCGCGAAACAGGAACACGTCCTGCCCGACATAGGCGATGCTGCGGCGGAGCGATTTGCGTGAGATGTCGGCGATGTTCTGGCCGTCGATCAGGATCGCGCCGGTGGAAATATCGTAGAGGCGCAGCAGCAGGTTCAGCACGGTCGATTTGCCGCCGCCCGAGGGACCGACCAGCGCCGTGACCTTGCCCGGTTCGGCCGACAGGCTGGCGCTGCGCAGCACCAGTTCGTTCGGGCGATAGCCGAAGGTCACGTCGCGGAATTCGACATGCGCGTTTTTCAGCGCCAGCGCTGGCCGGTCGCTGTCGTCGCTCTCGCCGTCCGGCGCGTCGATGACCTCGATCAGCGTGCGCGCGCCGACCAGCGCGCCGTTCAGTTCGATGTTGAAGCGCGCCAGCCGCTTGGCCGGCTCATAGGCGAGCAGGAAGGCGGTGAGGAAGGAGAAGAACTCGCCCGGCGTCGCGCCGGTGACGACGACGCGATAGCCTGCATAGATCAGCGTCGCGCAGACGGCGAAGCCGCCCAGCATTTCCATCAGCGGGTTGGCGCGGTTGGAGATGCGCGCCATCTTGTTGGCGTTGGCTTCCAGCGCCGCGACATTCGTCTCCATGCGCTGCTGCATCGCGTCTTCGAGCGTGAACGCCTTCACCGTGCGCAAGCCCTGTAGCGCTTCCAGCATCGTTTCCTGAATGCTGGCATTGCCCTCGAACTGGCTGAGTGCGAGATTCTTGATGCGGCGGATCATCTTGCGGATGAAGATGACGGCGGGCGGGGCGATCAATAGTCCTGCCAGCGCCATCACCGGATCCTGCACCACCATCACGATCATCAGTCCGATCAGCGTGAGCAGGTCGCGCCCGACCGAGGTGATGAGCAGATTGAGCAGGAACGCGATCGAGGTCGCGCCGGTGCTCATGCGGGTGAGGAATTCCGACGAGTGGCGATCGGAGAAGAACGCGGCGTTCTCATGCATCAGCTTGGCGAACAGCCGGCGCTGGTTCTGCGCCACGATGGCGTTGGCGATTCGCGCCAGGATGACGGAATGGCCGTAGGTCGCAGCCCCCTTGGCCATGAACAGGAAGGCCGTCAGCAGCGCCAGCGAGACGATTAGATTGAGGTTTTTCTGGACGTAGGCCGCATTGATGACGTCGCGCAGCAGATACGCCGACAGCGCCGTCGCCGCCGCCGAGATCGCCATCAGCACCAGAGCGATCAGATAGCGCCGCCAATGCGTCAGCCCCTGATCGGCGATGAGGCGTTTGACCAGCGCGTAGGAGCCGTAAGGGTCCTCTCGCACCGGCTTCGCCGAGACGGACGATTTTGGAGATGGGGCCATCGGCGTCATCTGCCCGCATGAAGCCGGATTTTCAAGCGAAATCAGGGCTTTTGGCGGCCGGATCGTCCGCTTTGCGGAGGCGGCTGGTTGCGCAAGGCGGGTTTGTGTATATCGCTTGGACGAAACGGAGCGGGACCATTGCCGGCGCAATTCGAGAGCCTATCAGACTTGCGCGTCATCATCCCCAATCTGCACTGGCGCTATTCCGGAGTGACGGCGACCAACCGGATGGTTGCGCCGAAACTGGCGGCGATGCAGCCGGCCGTGTGGTTCGGCCCCGACGCGCCCGACGGTATCGCGACTCTGAGTGTCGGCGGCCTGTTGAAATTGTGGCGCAGGCGTGCGCCGCTGATCTGGCATGCGCGGCGGAACAACGAGATGATCGCAGGTCTTGCGCTGCGCGCGCTCGGCTGGCCTCTGAAACTGGTTTTCACCTCCGCGGCGCAGCGGCACCACACATGGATCACCCGCTGGCTGATCGCGCGCATGGATGCGATCATCGCCACCAGCGAGGCGTCGGCGTCTTATCTGACGCGCGCTGCGCGCGTCATCCCGCACGGCGTTGATACGGACCTTTATGCGCCCGCCACCGACCGCGCGGCTTTGTTGGCCGAAGCCGGTCTGGCGGGAAAGATCGCGATCGGCTGCTTCGGCCGCGTGCGCGCGCAAAAGGGGACCGACGTGTTCGTCGATGCGCTATGCGCCGTGCTGCCGCGTCATCCCGATGCGATAGGTGTGATCGTCGGCCAGATCACGTCCGACCAGACCGCGTTCGCGGACGGCTTGCGTGAGAAGATCGCCAAGGCCGGCCTGCAATCGCGCATTCTCATGCTGGGCGAATTGCCGATCGAAGATGTGCGGCGCTGGTTCCAGCGTCTGTCGATCTATGCGTTCACCTCGCGCAATGAAGGGTTCGGGCTGACGCTGATCGAGGCGATGGCGTGCGGGCTGGCGCTGGTGGCGGCGCGGGCCGGTGCCGCCGAACTGGTCGTGGAGGACGGAGAAAACGGTATCCTCATGCCGACCGGCGATGCGCCGGCGCTGGCCGCCGCGTTGGAAAGCCTGCTGAGCGATCCCGCGTCGATCGCCGCGATGGGGATGAAGGCGCGCGCGTGTGTGCTGGCGAGCTTCAATCTCGAAGCAGAAGCCCGCGCGATCAGCGAGGTCTATCGGTCGCTGGACTGAGCCTTCATTTCATCGAGACAGGTTTCGACGAAATCGGCGAGGTTTCCGCCGCTGAATAGAAAGCCCCGGACGCCGGCGGCGTTTGAGGCTTCGATATCGCCGGCATTGTCGCCGATGGTGAAACTCTTTTCCGGATCGACCGGCCAGTTCGCCATCAGGTCGAGGAACATGCCGGGCGCGGGCTTTCGCCAGTCGCTGCGCTTGCGATAGGCGGCGACGGCTGCGTCTTGGAGAAACGGGCAGTAACGGATGTCGTCGATGCGCGCGCCTTGCTCGCGCAAGCTGGCGATCATCCAGCGATGCAAGGATCGAACGTCGTCCTCGGTAAAATAGCCGCGCGCGACGCCGGACTGATTGGTGACGACGAACACCAGAAAGCCCGCATCGTTCAGGCGGCGGATCGCGTCGGCGACGCCCGGTATCCAGCGAAAGCGTTCCCGCGTGCCGATATAGCCGTCATCGTTGAAATTGATGACGCCATCGCGGTCGAGAAACACCGCGGGCCTGCGCGCCGTCGCGGTCACGTCGCGAGCCCCGAAGCGGTGCGTGGCTGCGGGCCGATCGCCGTCAGCACGCGGCGGGCGACCGCGACCACCTCTTCGGCCGAAATATCGCGTATGCAGGCGTGATGGTGCAGCGGGCACACCGGCTTGTGGCAGGGCCGGCAAGGCACGTCGGTCCGGCTCAGGATCACGGCCGCGACGGGGTTGAGCGGCACGCCATGGAACGGCGCGTTCGGGCCGAAAATTCCGATCGGCGGCGTGCCGACGGCGGCGGCGACATGGAACAGGCCGGAATCATTGGCGATGGCGACGGGAGCCGCCGCCAGCGCCAGCACCGCGTCGCGCAGGTCCGTGCCGGTGAGGTCGCGCACGCGCGGGCCGCCCATTTCAACGATCCCGGCGGCCAGCTCGCGCTCGCCGGGCCCGCCCAGCACCCAGACATCGAGGCCCGCATCCGCCAGCAGCCGGGCCGCCTCCCCGTAATAGGTCCAGCGCTTGGCCGGGCCGACCGATCCCGGTGCAAGCACGACCGCGGGGCCGTCCCCGACGCCCTTGCGGGCGCGCCAGGCGACAACCTCGGCAGGATCGACCACGAGTTGCGGCTCCGGCCAGAATTCCGGGACGGGAACGCCGGGCGGCATCGCCAGCGCGACGCAGCGATCGATCATGCGAGGCAGCGCCTTTTCGCCCCAGCGCAGATCGTTGAGGAGGCCGAACCGCGCTTCGCCGATGAAGCCGGTGCGTTTGGGAACCCGCGCCAGCGCAGGCGCCAGCGCCGCCTTCCAGGTGCGCGGCATCACCAGCACCTGGCCGTAACCGCCCGCGCGGATTTTGGCCGCAAGCTCAAAATGCTCCTTCGGCAGGAAGCGGCCGCGTGAAATGTGGTGGACAATTCCGCTGCGGACGCCCGGCATGAAGTCCAGCAAAGGGGCGCACAGAGCGGTGGTCAGGACATCGATGGGCCGGTTCGGCCATTGCTGCTTGAGCAGCCGCACGATGGTGTGGCACCTGACGAAGTCGCCGACCCACAAATAGGGTACAAGCAGGATCGGCCGGTCATCTTGCGATCCGTCCCCGTCGGCCGTATTGCTCGAATTCGGATTCATTCTATCGGTCGTTCAAGCCGTTCGGCCGGGGGCTGCGGTCTGGGGCGGAAATCAAGGTCCGGCGCGTTAACCTCTCCCGCCGGGAGGGTCAAGCATAGCATGTCGGCCGGGATACCGGGTCCCGGCGCGACGGAATTCACGTATAAGATCGGACCATGTTCAATTTCGAGACTTTTGCCGCGGATGTCGGACGCCAGACCGTGTTGTGCGTCGGCGATCTCATGCTCGACGAGTTCGTCTATGGCGACGTCAAGCGCGTGTCGCCGGAAGCGCCCGCGCCGGTGATCGCCGTTCAGCGCAGCGAGATGAATGTCGGCGGCGCGGGCAATGTCGGGCGCAATATCGCTGCGCTCGGCGCGCATTGCATTTTCGTCGGCGTGGTCGGTGCGGATTCGGCAGGCGAACTGCTGAAGGCGGAATTTTCGCGCGAGGCGCGAATCGATGCGCGGCTGATCGTGGATTCGAGCCGGCCGACGACCCGAAAGGTGCGCTTTGTTTCGGATCATTTCTCCACGCATCTGTTGCGTGCCGATTGGGAAGTGTCCGAGCCGGTCTCGGCTGCGATCGAGGAGCAGGTGATCGCGGCGGCCGTGGCGGCGCTGCCGGACGCCGACATCGTGCTGCTGTCGGATTATTCCAAGGGCGCGCTGACCACGCGCATCATCCGCAATGTCATCGATCAGGCGAAGAAACTCGGCAAACGCATCGTCGTCGATCCGAAAAGCACCAATTTTGCCATCTATCGCGGCGCGACGGTGCTGACGCCGAACCGCAAGGAATTCCTTGAGGCGACCCGCAGCCGCGCCGATACCGAAGCCGATTTCGAGGACGCATCCGGCGAACTCATGCGAACGGTGGACAGCGAGGCGATTTTGCTGACGCGCGGCGAGGACGGCATGAGCCTGCTGCCGCGCTCCGGCGAGGCGATCCACATGCCGGCGTTTCCGGTCAAGGTGCGTGACGTCTCGGGCGCGGGCGACAGCACGATCGCGATGGTGGCGCTGGCCCTGGCCGCCGGCTGCGACTGGGAGACGACGCTGCGCATGGCCAATGCGGCCGGTGCGGTCTCGGTCGGCAAGCGCGGCACTGCGACGGTCGATCTCGCCGAACTGCGGCGGACGGTGCTGCCGCGAGCGTCCCTGGCGGCGGAGGAGAAGATCGCCGGCAACGCCAACGATCTGGAGGAGCACCTCGCGCTCTGGCGCAAGCAGGGCCAGCGCATCGGCTTCACCAATGGCTGTTTCGACATTCTGCATCCCGGCCACGTCAAGATCATCACCGACGCGCGCGCCGCGTGCGACCGGCTGATCGTCGGGCTGAATTCGGACGCCTCGGTGAAGCGGCTGAAGGGACCGACGCGGCCGTTGCAGAACGAGCGCGGCCGCGCCGAAGTGCTGGCGGCGCTGGAAGCCGTCGATCTGGTTGTGGTCTTCGAGGAGGACACGCCGCTGGATCTCATCGCGCAGGTTCGGCCGAACGTGCTGGTGAAGGGCGGAGACTATACGCGCGAACAGGTGGTCGGCCGCGACATCGTCGAAGCCGATGGCGGCGAGGTGCTGCTGGTCGACATCGTGCCGGGCTTCAGCACCAGTTCGCTGGTGAAGCGCGCGCAAGAAGGCGGCGAATGAAAAAGCTCTTCAGCTTCGGCCCGCGCGTCTATCTGATCGCGCTGCACGACATGGTGGCGACGGCCGCCGCCGTGCTGGCGAGCTTCTATCTGCGGTTCGAAAATCAGGACCTGCTGGCGCGCCTGCCGGTGCTGACGGTGATCTTGCCGTATTTTCTGGCGCTGAGCGTCATCGTCTGCGCCTCGTTCCGGCTGACGACGACGAAATGGCGGTTCATTTCGTTCCCCGACGTGCTCAACATCATCCGCGTCGCGAGCGTGCTCACCGTCGCGCTCCTGGTGCTGGACTACATCTTCCTCGCGCCGAACGTGTACGGCACGTTCTTCCTCGGCAAGACCACGATCATTCTCTACTGGTTCCTGCAGGTGGCGTTCCTCGCCGGGCCGCGCTTCGCCTATCGCTATTTCCGCTACACGCGGACGCTGCGGGCGGCACGCAACACCGACGCGGCGTCGGTGCTGATCCTCGGCCGGACGGCGGACGCGGAAGTGCTGATCCGCAGCATCGAGAGCGGCGCGGTGAAGCAGATCTGGCCGGTCGGCATTCTCTCGCCGTCGCGCGCCGATCGCGGCCAATCGATCCGCGGCATTCCGGTGCTCGGCAGTTTCGACGACCTCGCCAACGTCGTCGGCGATTTCGAGGGGCGCGAGAAGCCGATCGAGCGGATCGTGATGACGCCCTCGGCGCTGGTGCCGGAGCTGCACCCGGAAGACGTGCTGCTGCAATCGCGCAAGCTCGGACTGACCGTCAACCGCATGCCGTCGCTGGACGAGAGCAGCGAGCCGCCGCGGCTCGCGCCGATCGCGGTCGAGGATTTGCTGCTGCGGCCGAGCGTCAGCATCGATTATCGCCGGCTGGAATCGCTGGTGCGCGGCAAGGCGGTTGCCGTCACCGGCGGCGGCGGCTCGATCGGCTCGGAAATCTGCCGTCGCATGGCGGCCTTCGGCGCGACGCGGCTGTTGATTATCGAACATTCCGAAAAGGCGCTTTACGATATCTGCGAGGCGCTGGCGGCCGACGGCTCGCAGATGCAAGTCGAAGGACGCATCGCCGACATCCGCGACGCGGAGCGGATTCAGCGGCTGATGGCCGCGTTCAGGCCGGACATCGTTTTCCACGCGGCGGCGCTGAAGCATGTGCCGATCCTCGAACATGACTGGGCCGAGGGCGTCAAAACCAACATCTTCGGCTCGATCAACGTTGCTGACGCCGCGCTCGCCTCCGGCGCGAAGGCGATGGTGATGATTTCCACCGACAAGGCGATCGAGCCGGTGTCGATGCTGGGCCTGACCAAGCGTTTTGCGGAAATGTATTGTCAGGCGCTCGACCGCGACGTCGCCCGCCGCGACGATGCGAACCGCAACATGCGGTTGATCTCGGTGCGGTTCGGCAATGTGCTCGCCTCCAACGGCTCGGTGGTGCCGAAATTCAAGGCGCAGATCGAGGCCGGCGGGCCGGTGACGGTGACGCATCCCGACATGGTGCGATATTTCATGACCATCCGCGAGGCGTGCGATCTTGTGGTGTCGGCAGCGAGCCACGCGACCGGAACCGACGAGCGCGACGTTTCGGTCTACGTTCTGAACATGGGCCAGCCGGTGAAGATCGTCGATCTCGCCGAGCGGATGATCCGGCTTTCCGGCCTTGTTCCCGGCGAGGACATCGAAATCGTGTTCACCGGCATCCGGCCCGGCGAGCGGCTGCACGAGATTCTGTTCGCGACACAGGAGCCGACCACTGAAACCGGCATCGCTGGCGTGATGGCGGCGCGCCCGAACGAACCCGCGCTGACGACTGTCCGGAACTGGACGGCGGCGCTTCGCCATGCGGTCGAGCGGGACGACCGAGACACCATCCGCGTCATTTTGCGGGATGCGATTCCGGAGTTCAGCGCGGAGGCGGCGCAGTAATTTTTTTGGCGAAACGCCAGAGCAGCAGGCCGACGACGATCGCGCCGGCCGCAAGCAGCAGCGATTGAACAAGCCATGACGACGTGCAGGTCGCCGCCAGCGCCAGTGCGGCCAGCACAATATTCACGCCGAAAACCAGCCCGCTGACCTGAAGCACGGAAAAACCGTTCGCCGTCGCCTGCTGATAGAAATGCGAGCGGTGCGCCGCCCAGATGCGTTCGCCGCGCGCCAGCCGGCGCAGCAAGGTGAGCGTCGCATCAGTGAGGTAATACAGCGGCAGCAGCAGCGCCGCGGCGAGCTGCCCGCGCATCGCCAGATCGATCAGCATCCAGGCCAGCAGCAGGCCGATCGGCAGGCTGCCGACGTCGCCGAGAAACACCCGCGCGACCGGCTTGTTGAATGGCGCAAAACCGATCATCGCCGCGCACAGCGCCAGCGCGACGATGGTGATGTCGGGTGACGACGCGCCCAGCAGGCCGAGCACCGCGAGCGTCGCTGTGACGGGGACGATTTCCGCGACCGTGATGAGGTCGAGGCCGTCCATGAAGTTCACAAGATTGACGAACCAGATGATCGCGAAAAACAACGCGATGCGTTCGAGCCAGAGCGGAACGAATGAAATGAGCCGCGCCGAGTCGGGAAAGCTGAACAGGACAAGTCCCGCCGCAAGCCCTTGCAACAGCGGGCGCGGCAGCACCGGCATCGGTCGCAGATCGTCGATCGCGCCGACGATCGCGAGCAGCAGCGTTGCCGCCGCGATCGGCGCGAGCAGGACCAGCGGTGCCGTTTCGTCGCTGAGGATCATTGCAGCCCCGGACACGACCAGCGTCACAGCGACAATGGCGATGCCTGCGCCTTGCGGGGTCGGGATGGTATGCGACGAGCGCGCATTCGGCCGCGCCAGCGCGTAGCGTTGCAGCAGCGGCAGCATCGCCGCGATCGACAGCGCCGACAGTCCGGCGGCGCAAAGAAGGATGGCGAGGGAGATCATGGCGGCGAGGGCGGCCGCGCCTCCGCCTCCCGTGCGGGGCGCGTCACAAGCCATGTCAGGCCGCCCGCCGCGCCGATGAGGAACAGGACGATGCCGTAAAGCAGCGAGATGGTGAGGCCGTCCGCGCCGCTCAGGCCGGCGTTCATGAAGGCCACCTGCATCGTCTGCTCGCGCACGCCCCAGCCGGCGATCGAGATCGGAATGGTCATGATGAGCATGATCGGCGGGATCAGCAGGAACATCTGCGCGAACGTTACGGGCGAGGCGATCGCGCGGCCGACGCACCAGGCAATCACCACGGAAAGTAGGTGATTGAGGATCGAAAGTCCGAGCACGCGCGGACCCGAGCGCGCATCGAAGATCACGCGATTGGCGATGACCGCGCAGGCCTGCACATGCCGAAGCGGCCACAGGCTTTTGAGCCATCGCCATGGCAGCACGCCCAGCACCAGGAAGCCGATACAGGCCGTGAGGGCAGCGAAATCCAGGACGATGAGCGCGATCCGCCCCTCGGCATTGCCGATCAGCGCGAGGCTCCAGGGCAGGCTGACCACGACCATCACCGCGAGCACGATCAGGCCGACGGCGCGATCCACGAGCACCGAATAGGTTGCGTCGCGCCAGGGCGCGCCGTTTCGTTGCAGGAGCCAAAGGCGGACGCCATCGCCGCCGATCGTCGAGGGCAGCGTCTGGTTGAAGAAGGAACCGATCAACTGGAACCGGAGCGCGGTTCCGGTTTTCAACTCCGCGCCGCAGGCGAGCGTGATTTCGCGCCAGCGCAAGGCGGCGACGCCGATCTGCACGAAGCCGGCGAGCGCGGACAGCGCGATCCAGGCGAGGTCGATGCGGCGCAGCCGCGCTTGCAGGGCGGCGAAATCGATATCGCGCAGCGCCAGATAGAGCAGCCCCACCGAGACCGCGATCTTCAGAACGAGCAGGGCGAACTGGCGCATTCCGAGGGGCTCGGCGGAGCAGGGTGGAAGGGAAGGCTTGCCGCTTTCGGCGGGCCAATGGCCGCTTGGTAGGATTTGCAACCCGCTCTGGCAATAGCGCGGGGCGAGAAAAGGAGACGGTGGCTTTCCCCCGCGACCTTGCGATCCGGGCCGCGAGCGCGTAATCCGATCCCAATCATTCGATGTTGCGATCCAGGAGGCGCCCGATGGCCCCCGTTTTGAGTGCGCTCAAGGTCAAGCTGTTCACGGACGGAGCCGACAAGGCCCAGATCGTCGCGATGGCGAAGAATGCGTGGATTTCCGGATTCACCACCAATCCGTCGCTGCTGAAGAAGGCCGGCGTCACAGACTACGTCGCCTATGCGCGCGAACTCGTCGCCGCGGTTCCGGACCGGCACATTTCGTTCGAGGTCATTTCCGACGATATTCCGGAGATGATCGCGCAGGCGCGGATGATCTCGTCATGGGGCAAGAACGTCTACGCGAAGATCCCGGTGATGACGACCAAGAGCGAGCCGATGTTCGATGCGGTGCGCACGCTCTCGCGCGACGGCATCAAGATCAACATGACGGCGATCTTCACCTCGGCGCAGGTGGCGAGCGCGGTCGAGGCGCTGGACGGAGGTGCGCCGGCCTGTGTTTCGGTGTTCGCCGGCCGGCTCGGCGATCTCGGCATCGACTACCGGCCGATCGTCAGCGATGCGGTCGCGCGCGCGCGCAAAACCGCGAATGTGGAGATCATCTGGGCTTCGACCCGCGAGGTGTTCAACGTGATCGAGGCGCACGACATGGGCTGCCACATCATCACGGCGCCGGCCGACGTGCTGAACAAGCTGCCCGCGATCGGCACGCAGACCGGCGACGACCTTGCGCTCGGCGCGGTGAAGGCGTTCCGCGACGATGCGCTGGCCGCCGGCATCACGCTGCCGCTTCCGGATTCGCTGAGCGCCGCCGAATAAGGTCGGCGGCGTCATTGGAACGTTTGTAATCGTTTGAATCAAAACGTGCTTTATGATGGCACGGCTGAGGTTCGCTCCGGCGGGGCGGCGTGCTAAGCACGGCCTGCTTCGGTCGGTGATTTCGAATCGACCTAGTGGAGTGAATTTGACATTCGCTATCCCTTTGCCGGGAGTCGGACGGGCGAATGTCAAATTCAAAACTCCACTAGAAACTTATAGTTGCTAGTGGTCCCAGGATTCTAACATTTGCAGAACCGCCCGCCGCAACGGGATGCAAATGTTAGAATCAGACCACTAGTTCCGCATTGCTCGTGAAGGCAGAAGAATGGTTTTTGGTCTCGCTCCCGCCGGTGCCAACGGACGCGCGCTGCGGATCGGCGTGATCGGCGCGGGCGTCATGGGCAGCAATCACGCGCGCGTGTTCACCGGGTTGCCGAATGTCGAACTCGTCGGCGTGGCCGATCCTTTGGACGTGCATCGCAAGCGCGCCACCGATCTGATCGGCTGCCGCACCTTCGAATCGGTCGAGGCACTGCTGAATGCAGGCGTCGATGCGGTGACGATCGCCGCGCCGACTCACCTGCATCACGAGATCGCACTCGCTTGCATCGCGCGCAAAATTCATGTGCTGGTCGAGAAGCCGATCGCCTCCACGGTCGAGGAGGGGCGCGAGATCGTCAGCGCCGCGCAGCGCGCCGGCGTTACGCTCATGGTCGGCCATGTCGAGCGGTTCAATCCGGCGGTGGCGACCGTGAAACAGGCGATCCAGGGCGAGGAGATTCTGTCCATCGCCATCACCCGCGTCGGCCCGTTCCCGCCGCGCATGTCGAATGTCGGCGTGGTGATCGATCTCGCCGTGCATGACATCGACCTGATCCGCTGGTTCACCGAATCCGACATCGTCGAGGTGCAGCCGCAGCTTTCCAGCGCCGTGGCGGAGCGCGAGGACATCGCGCTGCTTCAGTTCCGCACGGCTTCGGGCGTGCTGGCGCATATCAACACCAACTGGCTGACGCCGTTCAAGGCGCGCAACGTCACCGTGGCGACGCGCGGAAAATATGTGATGGGCGATCTGCTCACGCGGCAGGTGACGGAATGCTTCGGCTTCCAGCCCGACGGCAGCTATTCGATGCGCCATCTGTCGGTCGGCTATGAGGAGCCGCTCCGCAGCGAATTGCTGGCCTTCGTCAATGCGGTCAATTCCGGCGGCAAACCGGCCGTCACCGGTGACGAGGGCGTCGCGAGTCTGGAAATCGCCATCCAGTGCCTCGATTCCTCGACGCACCGTGACGTGTCATTGCCGCGCGCCGCCGCCGGCTGACGCGCGTTCCGAATTTTTGAAACATCAGCGACCGAAACAATGAACCAGCACACGCGCCTCGATCCGATTCCGTTCATCGATGTCGCCGCCCAGCGCCGCCGGCTTGGTACGGCGATCGATGACGCCGTGGGGCGCGTGCTGAACCACTGCCAGTTCATTAACGGACCCGAGGTCACCCAGCTCGAAGCGGAGCTTGCGAAATTCGCCGGCGCTAAACATGTGGTCGCCTGCGCCAGCGGCACCGACGCGCTGCTGATGGTGCTGATGGCCAAGGGCATCGGGCCCGGCGACGCGGTGATCTGCCCGTCCTTCACCTTCTGTGCCACCGGCGAAGTGGTGGCGCTGACCGGAGCCACGCCGGTTTTCGTCGATGTGATCGAGCAGACCTTCAACATGGATGCGGCGTCGCTCTCGCGTGGCATTGCCGCCGCCCGCAAGGCGGGGTTGAAGCCGCGCGCCGTCATCCCGGTCGATCTGTTCGGCCAGCCGGCGGATTTCGACGCCATTGCGCCGATCGCTGAAGCCGAAGGGCTGTTCATTCTCGACGATGCGGCGCAGGGGTTCGGCGCGAGCTACAAGGGCCGCCGGCTCGGCACCTTCGGCCTCGCCACCGCCACCAGCTTTTTCCCCGCAAAACCGCTCGGCTGTTTCGGCGACGGCGGCGCGATCCTGACCGACGATGACGGGCTGGCGGAGGTTCTGCGCAGCATCCGCGTCCACGGGCAGGGGTCCGACAAATACGACAATGTGCGGCTCGGACTGACCGCGCGCATCGACACGATGCAGGCGGCGATCCTGATCGAGAAGTTGAAGATCTTCGAGGACGAGATCGCGGCGCGCAACCGCGTGGCGGAGCGTTACGCGCAGTCGCTGGCGAATGTCGTCACCGTGCCGCGGCTGGCGGAGGGCTGCACTTCGGTCTGGGCGCAATACACGATCCGCCTGCCGCACGGCGGGCGCGACGCCTTCGCTGAGGCGCTGAAGGCGCAGGGCGTGCCGACCGCGATTTATTATCCGAAGTCGCTGCATCAGCAGACGGCCTATCGCAACTTTCCGGTGGCGGAGGGCGGCCTGCCGGTGAGCGAGCTTCTGTCCGCCGACGTCATCAGCCTGCCGATGCACGCCTATCTGGACGAGGCGTCGCAGGAGCGCGTCGTCAAGGCTGTGCGCAGCGCGCTCGGGGCCTGAGTTCGGCATTTTGCCGCAAGCGCGGCTGCGCTAGAGCATGACCCGTTCCGAAAGCCGGTGTTTCCGATTCGGGATCGTGCTCCAAAAGGGCGGCCGATGTTAAAGGGCATCTTCACCTTCGGCGGGTTCACGCTGCTGTCGCGCATCGCCGGCTTTGCGCGCGATATCGCGATGGCCGCGATACTCGGCGCGGGGCCGCTGGCCGATGCCTTCGTCGTCGCGCAGCGGCTGCCCAATCATTTCCGCACGATTTTCGGCGAGGGCGCGTTCAACGCCGCCTTCGTGCCGGCCTACGCGCATTTGCGAGGAAGCACGGGCGAGGCCGCGGCGCGGCGTTTTGCCGACCGCATCTTCACGCTGCTGCTGATCGTGCAGGCCGTGCTGCTGGTACTGGCGTTCCTTTTCATGCCGCAGGTCGTCGGCTTGCTCGCGCCGGGGTTTGCCGACGATCCGGAGCGGCGGACGCTCGCGATCGAGCTGACGCGCATCACCTTTCCCTACCTGCTGCTGATTACCGTCGTCACTCTCTTTGGCGCGATCCTGAACGTGCTGAACCGCTATGCGAGTGCCGCCGCCGCACCCATTCTGCTCAATCTGTCGATCATCGTCGCGCTGGCGCTGGCCGCCTTCTTCCCGACCGCCGGCCACGCGGCAGCGTGGGGTGTCTTGATTGCCGGCGTGCTCGAAGTGCTGCTGCTTGCGATCGATGCGGGCCGTCAGGGCGTGCTGCCGCGGCTGACCTGGCCGCGCTTCGATTCCGACGTGCGGGAATTTTTCAAGGCCCTCGGACCCGCCACCATCGGCTCGATGGGGCCGCAGATCGCGGTGCTGGCCGATACGATCATCGGCTCGTTTCTCGCCACTGGCGCGCTGGCCGCGCTCTATTATGCGGATCGGCTGAACCAGTTGCCGATCGGCGTGATCGGCGTCGCTGCGGGGACGGTTCTACTGCCGACAATGTCGCGGCTGCTCGCGGCCGGCGACGAGCAGGGCGCGCTCGACGCGCAGCGCAAGGTGATCGATCTGACGTTGCTGCTGTCGCTGCCTTTCGTCGTCGCCTTCCTCGTCGTGCCGGATGTCATCATGCGGGCGATGTTCGCCCGTGGCGCGTTCTCGCAGGCGGACGCCGCGAATGCAGCGCAGACCTTGTCGGCCTACGCCGTCGGCTTGCTGCCGTTCGTGCTGATCCGCAGCGCGGTCGCGCCCTTTCAGGCGCGCAAGGATACGGCGACGCCGGCCAAGGCCGCGCTGATCGGGGTCGCCGCCAATCTTGCGGCGAAGGTGGCGCTGTCCGGCGCGCTCGCGCAGACCGGGCTGGCGCTGGCGACGGCGCTTGGCGCGTGGGTCAACCTGCTGATCGTCGTGGGCTTCGCGGTCCGCGCGAACTACATCGTCTTCGACCGGCGGCTGGGTCTGTCGCTGCTCAAATTCGCAGGCTCCGCTGTCCTGCTGGCCGTCGCGCTGTGGATGACGACGGTGTTTGCCGCGCCGAGGCTTCTCGCCCATATCCATACCGGCCGCGAGGAACTGACGCTGGCGCTGCTGGTGGCGGTCGGCGCGGTCGTCTATCTGGCGCTTATTCTCGCTTTGTTCGGCCCCCGCTGGGTCCGCTCGCTGGTTCGATAGCGGCTTTCGCCGATCGCCCCTGTTTGCGCGACTGGCGAAAGTGCCTACATTGGAGCGAATCCAGATTGGGCATGGCATGAACATGAAATTCGGCGTCGGGCAAAGCATCGTCCGCAAAGAGGACGACAACCTCATTCGCGGCAAGGGCCGATACACTGGCGATCATGCGCCGGCGAGGCTGCTGCACGCCGTTATCGTTCGCTCCCCGCACGCGCATGCGACATTCAAGATCGACGCTACGGCGGCGAAGGCTGCGCCGGGCGTGGCGCTGGTGCTGACGGGCGCGGATGTCGCCGCGCTCGCCGGCCTGCCGTGCCTGTTCAATTTCCCTGACGAGCCTTTCAAGGCTCCCGATTATCCGATCTTGGCGAAGGACGAAGTGCGCCATGTCGGCGATGCCTTCGCTTTCGTCGTCGCGCAGACGGTCGAGCAGGCGCGTGATGCCGCCGAATTGCTGGAGATCGATTGGGAGACGCTTCCCTCCGTCACCGGCGTCAGCGCCGCGGTCGAGAACGGCGCGCCGATTGTGTGGCCGGCGATTCCGGGAAACATCCTTTATGACCGCCCGATCGGCGACAAGGCGACGGTCGATGCGATCTTCGCCAAGGCGCACGCGGTCGCCGAGGTCCGCATCGTCAACCAGCGGTTGGTGACGAACTATATGGAGACGCGCGGCGTGGTCGTCGAATACGACGCCGCGCAGGATCATCTCACGGTGACGCTCGGAAGCCAGGGCAGCCATCGGCAGCGCGACGTGCTCTGCCAGGTTCTCGGGCTTCCGAAGGAAAAGGTGCGCGTCATCACGCCGGATGTCGGCGGCGGTTTCGGCACCAAGATTTTCCCGTATCGCGAATATGCGCTGGCTGCGTTCGCCGCGCGAACGCTGAAGTCGAACGTGAAATGGGTGGCGGACCGCGCCGATCATTTCCTTGGCGACAGTCACGGCCGCGACAACATCACGCATGCGCGGATGGCGTTGGATGCGGACGGAAAATTCCTGGCGATGGATGTCGACATGCTCACCGACATGGGCGCGTATCTGTCGATGTTCGGCCCTTACATTCCGTTCGGCGGAGCGGGCATGCTGCCGGGCGTCTATGACATTCCGGCGTTTCACTGCCGCGTCCGCGCGGTTGTCACCAACAGCGTGCCGGTGGACGCCTATCGCGGCGCCGGGCGGCCGGAAGCCGCCTACGTCATCGAGCGCCTCGTCGACGCCTGCGCGCGGACGATGGACATGACGCCGGATGCGGTGCGCAAGAAGAATTTCATTCCGCCGAAGGCGATGCCTTACACGACGCAGACCGGCAAGGTTTATGACACTGGCGAGTTCGCGGCGCATCTGAAGATCGCGCAGGACAAGATCGACTGGAAGGGATTTTCCAGGCGCGCGAAGGAGGCGAAGCGGCACGGCTTCATCCGCGGCATCGGTATGGCCTCCTATGTCGAGATCTGCGGTTCGGTGGGGCCGGAAACCGCCGTCGTCCGGCTTGGCGACGACGGCAACGTCACCGTCCTGATCGGTTCGCAATCGACCGGGCAGGGGCATCAGACGGCCTACGCCCAGCTCGTCTCCGACCAGTTCGGCGTGCCCCTGGATCGCGTCACCGTCGTTCAGGGCGATACCGCCCAGATCGCCACGGGCGCGGGCACTGGCGGCTCAAGCTCGATTCCCGTCGGCGGCGTTTCGGTGCAGCGCGCGACGAAAAAGCTCGGCGAGAATCTGAAGGAGCTTGCGGCGACGGCGCTGGAGGCGAGCGCGGCCGACATCGAGTTCGGAGACGGGGTTTTGCGCATCGCCGGCACCGACCGGACGATTTCCTTCGCCGATCTGGCGCGCAAGGGCGATGCGGAGCAGCTTTCGGCCAGCGAGAAATTCGGCCCGAAGGCCGGCACCTATCCGAACGGTACGCATATCGTCGAGGTCGAGATCGATCCGGCGCTCGGCACCACGCGCATCGTCAACTACGTGATCGTCGACGATTTTGGCGTGACGCTGAACCCGCTGCTGCTGGCCGGGCAAATCCATGGCGGTGCGGTGCAGGGCATCGGTCAGGCACTGATGGAGCAGGCGGTGTACGATCCCGATGACGGGCAGCTCGTCACCGGCACACTGATGGATTACGCGCTGCCGCGCGCGGAGGACGTGCCGGATTTCTCGTTCGAGACCCACAACGTCCCGTGCGCGACAAATCCGCTCGGGGTGAAGGGGGCGGGCGAGGCCGGCACGATCGGGGCTGCGCCCGCGGTGATGAACGCGGTCGTGGATGCGCTCTGGCGCGAATATCATATCGACTCGATCGATATGCCCGCGACGCCGCAGCGGATCTGGTCAACTATCCGCGAGCATGCCCGTCGGCACAGCCTTTGAGTGTTCGTTACCGGACGTCAAGGCTTGATCTTCGAACTGGAATAATTCCAGATGGTCGGTGTTGACCAACTGCGGATGTTTGCGGGCCGCGCCGTGCGCGCCGCAAGGTCTCGCGGAATGCGAAACGCTGCCATTGGAGGTTCAATTGATAGTTCGGATTCTTGTCGCCGCCGTTGCCGTCGCGGTCGGTGCTTCGACTGTGGTCGCCCAGCAGGACGCCATTGCGGCGCGTAAAGCACTGATGAAGGCGACAGGCGCGCAAACGGCCGTCGCGGTGAAGATGGTGAAGGGCGACGAGCCGTTCGATCTGGCGAAGGCGAAGGCCGTGTTCGTGGCCTATCAGGATGCAGCGGCGAAAGGCCCCGGCCTGTTCCCGGCAAATGCCAAGGAGGGCGGCGACACCACGGCTGCTCCGAAGATCTGGGAGAACAAGGCCGACTTCGATGCCAAGTTCGCGAAATTTGGAGCCGATGCGAAGGCGGCAGAGGCAAAGGTCGTCGATCTTGCCACGCTGAAGGCATCGTTTGGCGAAGTTTCGAAGAACTGCGCTGGCTGCCACAACGAATACCGCGTGAAGAAGTAACCCTCGGCACGAAATGGTTTTGCGGCGGGGTGCTTGCGTCCCGCCGTCCTGCCCAAGCGGATCGCGCGCATGCTCAGGAAATTCGTGGCCTTTGTGTTGCTCGCCGTCGTCGTCGGCCTCGCAGTCTATTGGCTCGTCACGATGCCGAAATCGGTGGCGGCGGCGTCGTTGCCGGCCTACGCGCCGAACGTCGCCAATGGCGAGACGATGTTCAATGCCGGCGGCTGCGCCTCCTGCCACGCGCCGGACAAGGACAACCGGACTCTGCTGGGAGGTGGAATGGAGCTGCCGTCGCCATTCGGCGCGTTCCACGTTCCCAACATCTCGCAGAACCCGGCGGACGGGATCGGCCGCTGGTCGGAGGCGGATTTCGTCACGGCGATGACGAAGGGCACATCGCCGGACGGCCGCCATTATTTTCCGTCCTTCCCTTACACGTCCTATGCCAGCATGAAGCTTGAGGATGTGCGCGACCTGTTCGCCTATCTGAAAACCCTGCCGCAGGCGGCGGGCAAGTCGCAGCCTCACGATCTGCCGTTTCCGTTCAACATCCGCCGCAATCTTGGCGGCTGGAAATTCCTGTTCTTCGACGACAAGCCCTTCGTCGCCGACGCCTCGAAATCGCCGCAGTGGAACCGCGGAGCTTATCTAGTGAACGGCCCCGGCCATTGCGCCGAGTGCCACAGCCCCCGCAACCTGCTGGGTGGATTGGTCGCCTCGCAGCGATTCGCCGGCGGACCCAATCCGGAAGGCAAGGGCTGGGTTCCGAACATTACTCAGAAGGGGCTGTCGGGCTGGTCGGACAAGGATATCGCCTATTTTCTGGAAAGCGGCATGACCCCGGAAGGCGATTCGGCCGGCGGCTCGATGACCCCGGTGATCGAGAACACCGCCAGGCTCAGCGCCGAGGACCGCATGGCGATGGCGGTCTATCTGAAGTCGCTGGCCCCGGTCGACGGGCCGGCGCGGCCCGGAAAGTCCTGATCGGCCGGGCTTTCCGCATGCCCGAGCCCTTCGGCGCATGCGGGCATGCGGCGGCGGCCCTTTCCGCCGGCACTTGCGCGTGATTGGTAGACGCAACCGATTTGCGCGATGAAAGCTTACGCTCCCCGAGATTTTTTGACGGCCGCGGTCATGAAATTGAGCGCGGCGTTCCTGTTTGCGACGATGGCGGCGCAGGTGCGCTATCTCGGCGATCGCTTTCCCGTGGGCCAGGTGATCTTCTTCCGCGCCATTTTCGCGTTCGTGCCGATTCTGATTTTCTATGCGGTGCTGGGCGAACTCTCGCGCTCCTGGCAGACCAAGCGCTTCTCGGGCCATGTGATGCGCGGCACGCTGAGCATCGCCTCATCGTTCTGCTATTTCGCAGCGCTCGCGCGCCTGCCGATCGTCGATGTCACCGCGATCTCGTTCGTCACGCCGCTGATCGTGGTCGTGCTCGCGGCGGTCTTCCTCAAGGAGGTCGTCCACTTCTACCGCTGGGCGGCGGTGATCGTCGGATTCTCCGGCGTGATCGTGATGCTGATCCCCTATATGGACGTGTCGACGCATCAGGCGGCGCTGACGCCGGTGATCGCCACCGGACTGGCGCTGGCGATCTGCAATGCGGTGTTCTCCGCCGTCGCCGTGATCCAGGTGCGGCGGCTGACCCAGACCGAGACGACGTCGTCGATCGTGATCTATTTCTCGATGTTCATTGCCATCGGCGGACTTGTGACGCTGCCGTTCGGCTGGGTGCTGCCGAATAACGTCGAACTGGCCTGTCTGATCGGCGCGGGGATGGCGGGCGGTGCGGCGCACATCCTCACCACCAGCAGCCATCATTACGCGCCGGCATCGTTTCTGGTGTCGTTCGACTATTCGTCGATGATCTGGGCGTTTCTGCTGGGCTACCTGTTCTTCGGCGAAATCCCAGCAGCGCTTGTCGCCGTCGGCGCGGTCATCGTCGCCAGCGCCGGCCTGTTCGTGGTGTGGCGCGAGCGGCGGCTCGGACTGAAGCGGCCGGAGGAGGAGCAGGAGATTTCCGCCCCGCGCGGGTGATCCCGGTGGCTCAGAACGCCTTGAAGGTGATGATCGTATAGGTGTCCTTGATGCCGGGAAGCACCTGCACCTTCTCGTTGACGAAATGGCCGATATCGGTGCCGCTCTCGACATAGAATTTCACCAGCAGGTCGTAGTCGCCCGCGGTCGAATAGATTTCGGAGGCGATCTCCGCGCGCGCCAGCGCATCGGCCACCGCGTAAGCGCGGCCGAGTTCGCATTTGATCTGCACAAAGAACGGACCCATCGCCTGTCTCTCCAGACTCTTCGTTTATCTTTTTGTTTGAGCATGATCTGGTCCGAAAACCGGCTTTCACTTTTCGGGATCATGCTCTTGCTCGCTGCAATCCAGCAAAAACGGCGGCGGCTGGCAAGCCGGCTTGCTGGATCGCGCCGGAGCGGCTAGAAAACGGTCATCTCATTGGGGTGCCCGAGGCGGCGACACGGCCGGGGGCTGAGAGGCGTCAAGCCAACCCATCGAACCTGATCCGGGTCATTCCGGCGGAGGGAGCTTGAGATGTCGGATGGTTTTGCGGACGTCACCTCACCCGTCGTCGAACGGGCAGCGTCGCTGCGCGATGATATTCGCGCAAAAAATCCGCGCATTCACTGCATCACCAACACTGTGGCGCAGGCTTATACCGCCAACATGCTGCTCGCCGCCGGCGCGACGCCCTCGGTCACCACCTCGCCGGAGGAGATCGCCGGCTTCGTCGGCGGCGCGGACAATCTTCTGGTGAATCTCGGCACGCTCGACGCCGAACGCCGCGAGGGGATCGCGCTCGCGCTCGATGTCGCGGCCACGAAAAACCTGGCCTGGGTTCTCGATCCGGTATTCGTCGACCGCTCGCCGGTCCGACCTCGCTTTCGCGCGGACGCTGGTCGCGCGCGGTCCCGCCGTCATCCGCCTGAACGCCGCCGAGCTTGCGGCGCTGAGCGGCGCGGAGGCTGGGGCCAACACCGCTCGCGCCTTCGCAAGCGCCAGCGGCACGGTGGTGGCGCTGACCGGCGAGGCCGACATCGTCACCGACGGCGCGCGCCTCGTGCGGCTTCGCAACGGCGATCCGCTGATGGGCAAGGTGACGGCGATGGGCTGCGCCGGTTCGGCGTTCGTGGCAGCGGCGCTCGCGTGCGAAGGCGACCGCTGGCTTGCTGCGGCCGCGGCGATGACCGCCTTCGGCGTTGCCGGTGAGGTCGCGGCCAAGGGCGTGCAAGGTCCGGGCAGTTTCGCCGTCGCCATACTCGATGCGCTGCACGCGATCTCACCAGAAAAAATATCGCAACACGCAAAGGTGTCCGTATGACCGGCAAGCCGATCCCGATCGCTTTGACCATCGCCGGCTCGGATTCAGGCGGCGGGGCCGGTATCCAGGCGGATCTGAAGACGTTTTCGGCGCTTGGCGTCTATGGCGCGTCGGTCATCACCGCCCTCACCGCGCAGAACACGATAGGCGTCACCGGCATCCACGACACGCCCGCGGATTTCATCACCGCGCAGATCGACGCCGTGTTCGGCGATCTGGATATCAAGGCGGTGAAGATCGGCATGGTGTCGCGGCCCGACGCCATTCTCGCCATCGCCGCCGGCTTGCAGCGCTGGGCTCCGGCGTCGGTCGTGCTCGATCCAGTGATGGTGGCGACCTCAGGCGACCGGCTGCTCGCGCCGGAGGCGATCGATCTTCTGCGAACTCGTCTGATTCCGATGGCGCATGTCATCACGCCCAATCTGCCGGAAGCCGCCGCCTTGCTCGATGCGCCGCTCGCCGTGAGCGATGCGGACATCCAGGCGCAGGGCCGAAAATTGCTGGCGCTGGGCTGCCCCGCGGTGCTCATCAAGGGTGGACACGGCGAGGGAGCCGAGAGCGTCGATTATCTGGTAACGGCGGAGACCAGCCTTCGCCTCGCCGCGCCGCGCATCAAAACCAAGAACACGCACGGCACCGGCTGCTCGCTGTCGTCGGCGATCGCGGCCTTTCTGGCGAAGGGCGAGACGCTGGAGGACGCCGTGCGCCGGGCCAAGCTCTATGTGTCCGCCGCCATCGCCGCCGCCAATCGCTTGAGCGTCGGCAAGGGCCACGGGCCGATCCATCATTTCCACGCCTTCGATTGATGAGGACGACCATGAGCACGCTCTCGCGCAGAGGATTGATCGGCGGATCGGCGGCGGCGGCCGGCGCGGTGGCGATGCCGAATGTCGCGCGTGCGCAGACGGTTCGCTGGCGCATGGTGACGTCGTGGCCGAAGCGGCTGCCGGGCCCCGGCATGTCGGCGGAGCGAATCGCCCAGCGCATCGCGACCTTGTCCGGCGGCCGCATCCAGATCACCGTGCATGCGGCGGGTGAAATCGTGCCCGCGCTGGAGACGCTGGACGCGGTGTCTTCGGGCACCGCCGAGATGGCGCACACCGCCTCGTTCTTCTGGCAGGGCAAGCAGCCGGCCTCGGCCTTCTTCACCACCGTCCCGTTCGGCCTGACGCCCGCGGAGCATACCGGCTGGGTCGATGCCGGCGGCGGGCAAGCGCTGTGGGACGAACTCTATGCGCCGTTCGGGGCAAAGCCGTTCATGGCGGGCAACACCGGCGTCTGCATGGGCGGCTGGTTTCGCAACGAGATCGCGGATCTCGCCTCGCTCAAGGGCATGAAGATCCGCTCGCTCGGTCTTGGCGGCGAAGTCTATCGCCGGCTCGGCGCGGTGCCGCTGACGACGTCTCCCGGCGAGATCATCACCGGCCTGCAATCCGGCCTTGTCGACGGCGCGGAGTTCGTCGGCCCTGGCTCCGACATCGCGCTCGGCCTCTATCGCTTGGCGCCGAACTATTACGCGCCCGGCTTCAACAAGCCGAACGGCACCGGCGAATGCATCGTTTCGCTGAAAGTGTGGGAGAAGCTCGACGCTCAGCAGAAGGCCATCGTGTCGCACGCCTGCGCGACGGAGGCGGCCTTCGCGCTGAACGAAATGGAGCGGCTGAATGTCGAGGCGCTGGCCGCGCTGATCGATCAGCATCATGTGAAGATCAGGATGTTTCCGTCCGAGATCATCGAACTGGCGCGAAAACATGCGCGCGACGTGATCGGCGATATCGCCGGCCGCAGCGAGATCGCGCGCCGCATCACCGAATCCTATACCGGCTTCCGCGACCGCGCCGGCCGCTGGGCCAACATCTCGGTGAAGGCGGTGCTCGACTCGCGCGGCAGTTCCTGAGACCGCTCCACCGAAACGGAAGCGACGGCTTGCCAGCGCCGCGTCTTGAGAGCTAACTCGTCGCATGGGAATTGACCTGAACAACTTGCCGGTGACGCCGGCCGATATCGCCGCTGCGCGGCAAACGATCCGCGCGGTTGCGTTCAACACGCCGCTTCTCGTCTCGCCCGCCCTGGACGAACTGACCGGGGCGCGCGTGTTCCTGAAGGCCGAGACGCTTCAGCGCACCGGCTAGTTCAAGTTTCGCGGCGCGTTCAACAAGCTGTCGTCGATCCCTCCGGACGCGCGCAAGGCGGGCGTCGTCGCGTTCTCCTCCGGCAATCACGCGCAGGGGGTGGCCGCGGCCGCGCAGCTGCTCGGCATGCCGGCGGTGATCGTCATGCCGGCGGATTCGCCCATCATGAAACGCGAGCGCACCAAGGCTTACGGCGCGGAGGTGGTGCTGTATGACCGCCGGAACGAGGATCGCGCGGCGATCGCGCAGCGTATCTGCAATGAGCGCGGGGCGACGCTCGTGCCACCTTTCGACGATGCGAAGATCATCGCCGGGCAGGGGACGGCGGGTCTCGAAATCGCCGACGATCTTTTCGCGCGCGCGATCGTGCCGGATGTCGTCGTGGTGCCGGCCTCGGGCGGCGGGTTTGCAGCCGGTGTTTTCGTGGCGATGCGCTCGCGGTTTCCGGAGGTCGTGAATTTCATCGCCGAGCCGGAAGGGTTCGACGATCACGCGCGCTCGCTTGCGAGCGGGGAGCGGGTGATCGACGAGGTTCAGGGGCAGACGATCTGCGACGCGTTGATGTCGCCGTTTCCCGGCGAAATCACCTTCGCGATCAACCGGCATCTGGCGTCGGCTGGCGTCTCGGCGTCGGACCGGGAAGTCGGGGAGGCGATGAAATTCGCGTTCCGTGAACTCAAGCTGGTGGTGGAGCCGGGCGGTGCGGTCGCGCTGGCGACGCTCTTGAATGGCCGCTTTGCGTGCAAGGGCAAGACGGTCGTCATCGTGCTGTCGGGCGGCAATGTCGATGCCGAACTGTTTTCGCGGATGATCGCGTGATTGGTTTTAGCTGAAGAACGCGATCTTCTCGGCCTGGCTCATGCGGCGGAACGGAGCGAGCGGGTCGGGGCGGGCGCTGCCGGGCCGTCCGATCGCGCCGCTGGCCAGCAATGCATGACCGAGCGAGGTCGCGCGCTCCGGTGCTGCTTGCACGGCACTGTCGGCGGCGGCGGTAGAATCTACGCTGAGAATCGAATCCGCGCTGAGAATTTCCGCTCCGCCCGAAACTTCCTCCTCAAGCTGAGAGGCCGTCGCGTTGTCAGGGACAGCCGGCGCGGCGACGAGAGGCGCGACCTTGGCCTCATAGAGGCGTTGCCGGTTGACCTCCGGTTCGGAGAGGATCGGCGCGATCGGTGTTTCAGCAACCGGCGTATCGGCGATATCGAGGTCGGCTTCGTCGCCGCGGATTTGGAGGAAACCTTGCCGAGGCACTGCGTGGTCGGCCGCATCGGCGTGCTGGCCCGGCTCGGAATCATCGATCTCGAACGCGCCGTTTTCGTCAAAGGATTCATCGTCGGACATCGCGCCGGCAACCGCGTCCACCATCTCGTCGAGAAGTGCTTCGTCGGAACGCGGTTCCGCCGGTTCGGTCAGCAGCCCGCGCGCGGACTCGATCAGATGATCGAGCGCGGCCAGCACCTGCGCGTTGCCGCCGGCATTGGCGGACATCGCGGCGGCGAGTGCCGCATGCCCCTTCAGCAGCGTCTTCACCTGCGTGTCGAAGGCGTCGCAGATCCGCGCATCGAAGCCGCGCTCGCGCAGCGCCCATGCGATGCTGCGGATCGTCTCGGCACCGGCCTGAATGGTGTCGAGCCCGGCGTCCTGTCCCTCGCGGAGCAGGTGCTGCGCGATCTCGATGCGCGCGGTGGCGAGCAGCTTGGCCAGTTCCGGCCAGAGATCGGCGGCAGTGGGAGCGACTGGCGCGGCCTGCACGAGCTTTTGCGATTCGAAATTGGCTTCCAGCCGCGCGACTGCATCCAGCACCAGCCGCGTGTCGGCGTTGCGGTTGCGCCGCGCATATTCGTCCAGAAACCATCGGCCGCGCGCGGTCTCGCGGAAGGCGGAGCAGATGGCATCGTAATCCGCGTCAGTCGGCTGTGCCGGACGGGCGTCGATCGGAGACAGGGCGAAAGCTTCGTCGGCCATGTAAATCTTGCGACACCAAATCTGACGACTTAGGAAATCTGACGACTTAGGAATCCCATGGCGCCCTCGTGGCACCTTCGCTAACGAGTCATCATGAACCGCACTGAATCGCAATTGAATTGATGTCTCAGGCCGCCGCAATCCCCACCGAAGGCCGCTTTTTCGCGATCGCGCTGTCGACCTTCTATGCGGCGGTGTTTGCCATCAATGGCGGCTACATGCCGTTCTTTCCGGTCTGGCTTCAGTCGGTCGGGCTGGAGCCGAGCGTGATCGGCCTGGTGATGGCCGCGCCGACAGCCGCGCGCCTGATCGCGGTGCCGGTCGTCACGGCGTGGGTCGCCAAGCACGATGTGCTGCGCGGCGCGATCATTGCGACCGCCATCGCGACCTTCACCGGCGTGCTGGCGCTCGGAAGTGTACGCTCCGCGTTTGCGATCGCGCTCCTGCTCTGGCTGACATCGCTCGCATGGACGCCGTTGATTCCGCTGACCGACGCCTATGCCTTGCGCGGCGTCGCGCATTATCGGCGCAGCTACGGCCCGATCCGCCTGTGGGGCTCGGTCGGCTATATCGGCGGCGCGCTGGTGGCGGGGCTGTTCACGCATTGGCTGGGAGCGATCCACGCGATCTGGATCATCGCCGCGCTCGCCTTGGTGTGCGCGCTTTCGTCGTTTCGCCTGACGCCGCCGGGGCAGGCCAAGGGCGGCACGCTCCAGGTCGCGAAGCCCTCGGCACTGTTGCGGAACTCGGCGTTCGCCTCGGTGCTGATCGCAGCGGCGCTCATTCAAGGCAGTCATTCCGCCTATTACACCTTCTCCGCCATCTCCTGGCGCGCGGCAGGCATGGACACGCTGACGATCGCGCTGTTGTGGGCGCTGTGCGTTGTCGTCGAGATCGTGCTGTTCGCGCTCTCGCCGCGTCTGCGCCTGTCGCCGGCGGGGCTTATCGCGCTTGGCGGTGCCGGCGCGGTGCTGCGCTGGATCGTGATGGCGCAGGAGCCGCCGCTCGCCGTGCTGGCCTGCGCGCAGGCGCTGCACGCGCTCTCCTTCGGCGCGACGCATCTCGGCACGATGGGCCTGTTCGCGCGGGTGGTGCCGGGCAGGATGATGCCGAACGCGCAAGGCTACACCGCCACGGCCGGCGGCATCGTCATGGCGAGCGCAGGCATCGCCTGCGGGGCGCTGTTCGCCAGCCTCGGTCAGGGGATCTATTACGGCATGGCGACGATGGCGATGGCGGGAACGCTGGTTATGCTGCTGGCGCGTGGCGCAATTCGAGCGGCGATGCGGGCGGAAGCGTGAGGGGATGTCCCTGAAGTCATTATAAAATTTTTGCCGGCAGTGCGGCGGAGGCTTGCGGCCGACCGGCAAGTATGGCTGTTAGAGCGCGATCCCGAAAAATTTGGAACCGGATTGCGACAGGCAATGAGCGGCGGGCCGACACTCGAACAGGTCACTTACCCGGACGGCGTCGCGCTGCGGGCGAGCGGCCCATGGATCGCGCGCCACGCCGCCGACCTCGAACAGATCGTCGGCAAGGCCGAGCAACTCGCCGACACAAAACGCGGCATCCTGATCGACGTCTCCCGCGTCTCCCATCTCGATACGTTCGGGGCATGGCTGATCGAGCGGATGCGCCGCAGCTACGCCGAAGCGGGAGCCGAGCCGCGGGTGATGGGCCTGTCCAACCATCATGCGCCGCTGATCGCCGAGGTCGAGCGGGTCGAGAAGGTTGACGACATCGACCGGACGCCGCTCACCGTCGTCGTCCTTCTGGAGCGCCTGGGCCGCGCCGTCGTCGGCGTCGGCCGGACGCTGAAGGGCCTTGCCGAAATGACCGGAGCGATCGTCTACGCCGCCGGGCAGGTGATCCGTCATCCGAGCCATTTCCGCCTCACCTCCGTCGTGCATCACCTCGAACAGGTGTGCTGGCGCGCAGTGCCGATCATCCTGCTGATTACCTTTCTGATCGGCGCGATCATCTCGCAGCAGGGCATCTTTCACTTCAGCAAATTCGGCGCGGGCGTTTTCGTGGTCGATATGCTCGGCATTCTGACGCTGCGCGAACTCGGCGTGCTGATCGTCGCCATCATGATCGCCGGCCGCTCCGGCAGCTCCTACACGGCGGAACTGGGATCGATGCGCATGCGCGAGGAGATCGACGCGCTGCGCACCATGGGGTTCGATCCGGCTGAGGTGCTGATCGTGCCGCGTTTGCTGGCGTTGATTATCGCGCTGCCGATCCTGACGTTTCTGGGTGTTCTGTCGGCGCTGTATGGCGGCGGGCTGGTGGCGTGGCTCTATGGCGGCATGCAGCCGGAAGCGTTCCTGAACCGCTTGCGCGAAGTCATCACCATCGACCATTTCATCGTAGGCATGGTGAAAGCGCCGTTCATGGCGTTCCTGATCGGCACGATCGCCTGCGTCGAGGGGCTGGCGGTGGAAGGCAGTGCGGAGTCGCTCGGTCAGCACACCACCGCGTCGGTGGTGAAATCGATCTTCTTCGTCATCATGCTGGACGGGATTTTCGCCATCTTCTTCGCGTCCATTGGAATCTAGAATGGCGGACCCTTCCCCCGATCACATCATCCGCGTGTCGAACCTGACGGTCGGGTTCGGCGAGCGGCTGATCCTGAACGATCTCGATCTCAACGTCCGCAAGGGCGAGATTCTCGGCTTCGTCGGCCCGTCCGGCGCGGGAAAATCCGTGCTGATGCGGACGATCATCGGCCTGATGCCGAAACGGAGCGGACGCATCGAGGTGATGGGCGTCGATCTCGGCGAAGCCGACGGCGATGTCCGCCGCAATGTCGAGCGGCGCTGGGGTATCCTGTTTCAGCAGGGCGCGCTGTTTTCCTCGCTCACCGTGCGGCAGAACATCCAGTTTCCCATTCGTGAATATCTCGACGTCTCGCAACGGCTGCTGGACGAGATCACCTTCGCCAAGCTGGCGATGGTGGGACTGAAGCCGGAGGCCGTCGACCGGTTCCCCTCGGAACTTTCCGGCGGCATGATAAAACGTGTCGGCCTTGCGCGCGCGCTGGCGCTGGATCCGGAGATCGTGTTCCTCGACGAGCCGACCGCCGGGCTCGACCCGATCGGGGCCGGGGCGTTCGACGATCTCGTCCGAACTCTGCAACGCACTTTGGGGCTTACGGTTTTCATGGTAACGCATGATCTGGACAGCCTGTACTCGGCTTGCGACCGGATCGCTGTCCTCGGCGAGGGCAAGGTGATCGCGATCGGCACCATCGACGACATGCGTGCATCCGAGCATCCTTGGCTGAAGTCCTATTTCCACGGCAAGAGGGGACGCGCCGTGGTTCCAGTGTCCCGGAGTTGAAGCGTATGGAAACGCGGGCGAATTACGTCCTGATCGGATCGTTCACGCTGGCCGTGCTGGCGGCGGCCTTCGGCTTCGTGCTGTGGTTCAAGCAGGCCGGCACCGCGCAGACGCGCATCGCCTACCGGATCGTATTCGACGGCGCGGTCAGCGGCCTGCGCACCGGCGCGAACGTCAATTTCAACGGCATCCGCATCGGCGAGGTGGACTCGGTGAAGATCGACGATCCGCACACCGTAGTGGCGATGATCAAGGTCGAGCGCAAGGCGCCGGTCCGCAAGGACACGACCATCGGCCTCGAGTTTCAGGGGCTGACCGGCATCGCCGCCATCGCCATGAAGGGCGGGGCGGTCGATGCGCCGGAGGTGCAGCCGGACGATGACGGCATCCTGACGCTGCGAGCGGACGCCCAGTCGGGGCAGGATTTCACCGAAGCCGCCCGCGCCGTGCTTCAGAATGTGAACCGCGTCGTGAGCGAGAATCAGGAATCGGTGCGCAACGCGGTGAAGAATATCGAGGCGTTTTCCGCAACCCTGGCGGAGAACGGCAAGCGCATCGACAGCATCATGAGCGGGCTGGAGACGATGGTGAACAAGGACGGCAAGGGCGAATTGCAGGCCGCCGTCACCTCGTTCAAGGAGCTCAGCGACAATCTCGACAAGCGGACCGCGGACATCTCCGCCGGCGTCAACAAATTCACCACGACCGGCACCCAGCAGATTACGGTTCTGATCTCCGACGCCCGCAAGACGCTCGGCGATATCAGCGTCGCCTTCCGCAATCTCGACCGCAACCCGTCGCGGCTGTTGTTCGGCGGCGCGCCGCCCGCGAGCACCGACGCCCGCGCGCAGCAGCGGCGATAGGTTGTTTGCGCCGCGGAACGCAGCCGCTCTTCACCCCGCATGGCTAGCTCCTTTACCTCTCCCCGAAAGGAGGGAAAGGTCGGATTGCGCGAGGTGAAATCCGGGTGAGGAGCGATGCGCGTTGCGCTTGCGTCTCAGGGCTCGACTGAAAACTTGAATTCGAGGCGGCCCTCCCACGCGAAACCCGTCAACCTCCGCGAAAGCGCAGTATCCAGTCATCCGTAACAGCAGTGAAGTTTCCCTCGCGCCTGCCAGGCGTACTGGATGCCCGCGTTTGCGGGCATGACGGTTGTTGTTGGACGCGTTCACCTGAAGGCGATTTCCGGCCTGACACTTATTCCGGCCTGACACTTGGGATGTGCGCTATCGGGTGAACCCTTCGATGCATCCCGCCCCAGGCCCTTACTTTGCAGAAGGCTTCTTGCGGCGTGAGCTGTCGTAAACTCTCCCATCCGCCCCAAAAGAAAAAAAGCCGGATGCGCGATGCATCCGGCTTTTGTGCTTGTAAATGGAGCGTGCGGTTATCCCAGCCGGCCCGACGCATGCGCGAGCAGCGTGTAGACGAGGCCGGTCTCGGAGCCGAGGTAGCCCGCGAGCGCGGTTGCGCCATTGGCGTCGCGCGCGACCTCATCCAGCAGCCGCTCGAACTCGTTGATGTAACGGTCGACGGTCTGCTTGAAGGCGCGGTCGCTGCGATACTTCCGGCTGATGTCGTCGAACGTCTTCTGGCCGGCGGGCGTGTACAGGCGCTTGCTGAACGCCTTGCGGTCGCCCCGCTGATAGCGCGCCCACATGTCGGCCGCGATGTTGCGGTCGAGAAGCCGCGTGATGTCGAGCGTCAGCGAGTCGAGCGGGCTGCCCGAGGCCGGACGCGCGGCGGCTGCGCCGCGCGGGGCGGCCGGGTCGTCATCAGCGCGGCTGAGCAAGTCCGTCAGCCAGCTGTCGCGGCCATTGTCGCTCGCGGCGGGGGAGACCGGCGGGGCCTCGGTCCGTCGCGGCGGCGGATTGCCGAGGTCCGGCGGCGGCAGCGTCGCCGCGCTGGTGCTGTCGCGTCCGCGACCGGCGGTGGCGACGGCGGCCATGGCCACTTCTTCCTCGCGCGGATTGGCGGCGCGCGGGGCGGAGACATCGAGGCCGCGGCCGTGCTTGGCGACGATGCGGTTGAGTTCGGCCAGCGCCTCGATCTGATCGACGATCACCTTGCGCATCTGCGCGGTGCTTTCGGCTGCCTCCTGCGGCATCTCGAACACGCCGCGGCGCAGCTCGACACGGGTGGCCTCCAGCTCAAGCTGCATCTGCTGACGCGCCGCCCCAAGCTCGCCCTGCATCTCCGACGCCATTTCGCGCATGTTCTGGACGATCGATGCGAAGCGGTCCGCCGCCTGGCCGAACATCGAATCCGCCTCCTGCATGCCCTGCTGGTAGATCTGCTGCATGGCCTCGGAGGTGACGCGGCGTTCTTCCTCCGCGACCTGGCGCACGGTTTCGAATTGCTGGGTGATCGCGGTCGAGCCGGTGCTAGCGGTCTCGGCGACCACGCGCGCGATCTCGCGCGCCCGCGTCTCCGCGGCCTGCATCGACTCTTCGAGCAGCGCGTTGAACTTGGTCAGCCGCTGATCGAGATCGCCGGTGCGCTGCTCCAGCGTCTGGGCGAGCTGCTCCAGCATCGCCTTGCGGGATTCGACGCCTTCGCCGGCGCGGTTGTTGCTCTGTTCGAGCAGCCTGGCCGCGTCCATCAGAGCCTTGCCGTGCGCCTCGAACTGGCCCGACAAACCTTGCAGGCCCTCAAGCGCGCTCACCGTCTTGGTGTTGAACTGGCGGATCTGCTCGTCCACCGCCTTGGTGGCGGAGCCGGTGCGCATCGTCACATCCGTCATGGTCGAGACGAATTCGGCGACGCGCGACACCAGCGCCTGCTCCAGCGAGTTCAGATTCGCATGCGCGCCCGTCAGCACTTCCTGCAACAGGATGTTGCCCTCACGCAGCCGCTCGAAGAGTGCGACCGTGTCGGTCCGCAGCATCTTGCTGGTTTCCTGCATCTCGGTCACAGCGGCGGTGGAGACCTGGCGCGACTGGTCGATCGCGTTGCGGGTCGTGAGCTCGATATCCTTCAGAGACTTGTTGACCGCGCCGGTGGCGACCTCGCTCGCTGTGTTGATCATGCGGGCGATGTCGGCGCTGTTGTTGGTCATCGACTGCGTGAAGATGAAGCCCTTGCCTTCGATCGCCTTGAGTGCGTCGTCGGTGGTGCGGCCGATATCGGTGACGAGCTGGTTGCTCTTGCTGCTGATCGCCTCGACCAGCGCGCCGCGCTTGTCGTCGATCAGGCCGGAGAGCTGCTCGGTCTGGCCCCTCACCGCGCTGACGATCTCCTCGGCCTTGCCGGACAGGGTGAGGCCGAGCGTGTTGGCCGAGGCCGAGACGCTTCGCTCCGCGTCCGCCGTCACGCTCCTGATCTGCGCCACCACTTCGCTGGAGGTCGACAGCAGCGCGTCGCGCGACGAATGGAGGCCGTTCTGGAGCGCGTCCACCGTGGTGGTGGCGACGGTGCTGAACGAGCCTTCGATGTCGGAGACGATCGACTTCAACTGGTTGCTCGCCGACGTGGCGTTGGCCAGCAGCGTGTTGCTGGCGTCGGTGACGCTGCTGCGAATCTGTTCGCTCGCGGTCGACGCCAACAGCGACAGCGACTGCTCGATGTCGCCGGTCGCGGCTTTGACCTGCACGGCCATCGTGTCGGCCGACGACATGAACGCCATCCTTGTGTCCGTCGCGCTGGCGCGGATCGAATCGGAGGCCGTCACCGCCACCGTCGCGATCGCACGTTCGGCTTCGGCGGTCGCCGACTTCAACTGGCCGACCACGTCTTCCGACGTCCGGAATAGCGTCGACTGTGCCTCATTGGTGCCTGTCTTCAGCGAATCCACCGTCGTCGTGGCGATGCTCGAGATCGCGTGCTGGATGTCGTACGAGGCCGATTTGAGCTGCGCGGTGACGTTGTCCGACGTGGTGGCGATCGAGGTCTGCGTTTCGCGCGCCGTGTTGCGGATCGATTCCGTCGTGCTCATCGTCAGCGTGTCGAGCGTGCGCTCGGCCTCGCTGGTTGTGGTCTTGAGCTGCGTGACGACATTGTCGGCAACCGACATCAGCGAGGTCTGCGCGTCGCGCACATTCGTCTGGAGCGTTTCCGCCGTGCTGGCGGCAAGCGTGACCAGCGCGCGTTCGACCTCGCCGGAAGTCGAGCGGATGCTCTGTGTGACGTCGCCGGTGACGCCGACGAGCGAGGTCTGCATCTCGCGGGCGTTCGCCAGCAACGCCTCGTTGGCGGTCGCGGCCAGTGACGTCAGCGAATGCTCGATATCCGAGGAGGTGGTCTTCAGCAGGCTGCTGACTTCGAGCGAGGCGGAGGCAAGCGACTGCTGCGCGGTGCGCGCGCCGGTCTGGATCGTTTCGCTGGTGGAGGCGGAGAGGGCGGTGAGCGTGCGCTCGGCGTCCTCGGTGCGCGCCTTGATCGCCTGCGACAGTTCGTCGGCGCGCGTCACCAGAACGTCGCTCGCATGCCGTCCGCTGGTCTCGATGCGGTTGGTCATGATCTCGACGCGAGTGCCGAGCAGTTCCTCGAACTGGCCGACGCGGGTTTCGATGTCCTTGGCGACCGCGCCCGCGCGGGTTTCGATGCTGTCATGCAGATTCATGAAGCGGGCGGTGACGGTCTCGGCCAGGAAGTTGCCACGGCCGTCGATCGCCTCGGTCATGCGGGCGATGCGGCTGTCGATGGTCTCGCTGACGCCGGCGATGCGGGTGTCGAGCGTGGCGATCGCCTCGGCGCTGCCTTGCGTCAGCGTCGAGGTGAAGCCGGCAAGGCGTGTTTCGAGGTTGTCGTTCAGCGCCTGCGCGCGCGCATCGAAATTGTTCTGGAACGTGCCGATATGCTGCTCGACATGCGAATCCAGCGTGCGGATCCTGGTTTCGAGCGCGGCTTCCAGCATGTTCGTGCGGGAGGTGATGTCGGTCCTGAACTGCGTGAGCTGGTTCTCCAGCGCGCCGCCGAATTCGGCCGCCGTCGCGGTCAGGGCGCCGAGCTTTCCGTTCAGCGACGAATCCAGATTGGCGCTGATGTCGGACGCGGTGGTCGAGAAGGCTTGAATCTTCTCGCCCAGCGAATTGTTGAGCGTGGCGCTCACTTCGTCGGCTGTCGTCGTGAACGACTGCACGCGCTCGCTCAGCGTGCCCTCGATCGTGCGGGTGGCGGTGGAGGCCGTGTCGGCGAAGGCGCGCGCCTTCTCGTCGAGCGACGAATTGAGCGTCGATACCTGGTTTTCGAAATCGGTCTTGAACTGCGTCAGGTGTCGGGTGACGGTTTCGTTGAGCTCGGCGGTGTTGCCGGACACGCGCGTATCGAACGTGTCGACATAGTTGCGCAGGCTGTCGGAGATGTCCTGCGTGCGCTGGCCGAGTCGATCGACGATCTCGCCGCCGAAGGTTTTCACGGTGCGGTCGAATTCGGCGATGTGACGGGTGATGAGCGCGCCGAGCGTGCCGCTGTCGCGGGCGAATTTCTCCGCAAGCTCGCCGCCGTGGATCTGCATCAGGTCGTCGAAGGCGCTGATCTTGCTGGCGAGCGTCTCCTGTGTCGCCTCGCTCTCGCTGACGACGCGCGCCACCAGCGCGTTCATCGTCACGTCGAGCGCTTCGCTGGCTTTGTCGCCGCTGGTCAGCACATTTTCCGCAAGCCGGTTGCCCGCGTCCTCGATGCGGTCGGCGATGTCCTTGGCGCGAAGGTCGAGTTCGAGCACCAGCGACTCGCCGGTGGTCTTCAGCGCGTCATGCACCTGCTCGGTGCGCAGCACGATGCCGTCGACGATGCCGTCCGATTTCTTCTGGAATTCGACCGTGATGCGCTCCAGCCGCTCGTCCATCATGTCATGGATGCGGTCGCTCAGCTCGACGAAGTCGTCATGCACATGGCCGGTCTTGAAGTTCAGGCTGGCGGTCAGCCGTTCGGTCGCCTCCATCACCGCACGGGTGGTTTCGTTGCTGGCTTCTTCAAGGCGGTCGAGCAGGTCGCCGCCACGCTCGCCGAGGGTGAGGATCATGCTGTCGCCGGCATTGCTGAGCGCGCGCGTGATGTGCTCGCCGCGCTCCTGAAGACCGGAGGTGATGGTCTGGGCCACTTCGTCGATGCGCGAGGCGATCGCATCGCTGATGACGGCCACGTCCTGACGCAGATCGATCTGCACGCCGGAAATGGCGCTGCGGACCTGTTCGGCCTGGCCGACGAGATTGTCGCGCTGGTGCGCGATGTCCTGCAACAGCGCCCGGATGCGGACTTCGTTGTCGCTATAGGCGCGCTCAAGCGCCGCGACCTCGTTCGAGACCAGCGATTCGAGTTCGCTCGCGCGTGCGATCGCGCGCTCCACACCGTCGCCCATCGCCGCGACCTCGCGGCGGATGGCCTGGCCGACCGTGACCATCGACTCGCGCGCCGAGCCTTCCGGCTCGGAGAAGCGGATCGCGATCTGTGCCATCGATTGCGCGATCATGCGCAGCTCGTGGCCACGCCAAGCGAGGCTGGCGAGGAAATAGAACAGAAGGATCGGCGCGAACAACAGCGCCGCCAACCCGGCAAGCGCCAACACGCCGCCGCCGCCCTGACCGATCAAGGTCTTCAGCGACGGCATGAAGGCGAACATCATTCCGCCGACGCCGAGAATCCACAGAACCGAAACGACGGACGCCACCGTATAGGCGTTGCGGCCCGGCCGGCTCTTCTGGATCGCGTGCAGCAGGTTGCCGATGGTCTCGCGATCGTCATTGGCCGCTCTGCGCGCGGCCGCCGACATTTCGGAATGCTCGTCGGACGGGTCGCCGAGATCGAAGGAAGGCGCCGCACGCTCGTCCGAAGCCGGCGTCTCGCTGCGGGAGTAGGGCTTGCGCTCCGGCTCGAGATTGGCCGTCGGCGCATCGGCGATGTTCAGCGCTTCCTGAATGGCGGACAGTGCGACCTCGGTGGGGTCCTTCACCTTCTTCGGATTGTTGGCCATCTCGACTCACGCCCTCGTTGACTGTGGGGAAGGCAGATGCGACGCCGCAATTGCGGCATGTCACGCAGGTCGCTTTGCCCCGATGGCAAGTTCCCTCCGGCGCTCCCCCCGGCAAGAGACTTGTCCCCGTATTCTCCAAACATCCTATTGGCTTGGAGCCGCGAATGAAACTGTCCGCGTTAAGAACATTTTAATCATCGTTAACTTTAGCGCCTCCATCCACTGTCTTTGCAGCGGAACCAGCTCTCGGACGCCTTTTCCGCTTAAGAGACAGGGCGGCGTCATGGCCGAATTGCGGTCGATTTGCGGCACGGTGTTCGCTTCCGAAACGATCCGTTAACCACGACCATGATTGTTTCTGTGCGGAACGGGTCAGTTGGTGTCTGATCTTCCTTTCTTTTGGACCTTCCGCATGGCGACCCAAACGGTCAGATGGACGACCTCCCCGCCGCTCGCGCCGGAAGGGCCGGCGCTGGATATCCCCCATCTGGAGCGGATGACGTTCAGCGAGCCGGAACTGGAGCGCGAAGTGCTCCTTTTGTTCGCGCAGCAGGCCAGGGATCTGCTGAGGCGGCTGGAAAAGCTGCCGCGCGAGGGCTGGTCGCTGGCGCATACGCTGAAGGGTTCCGCCAGAGGCATTGGCGCGTTCGCAGTTGCGGAGGCGGCGGGCGAGGTCGAGCGAAGTCTGCGGAACGGAGTGCCCGCGCCGGATGCGATGGTGGCGCTGCGTCTGGCTGTGGATGGCGCGCTGATCGCGATCAATGAAAGGCTGGGCGGCTCCAGCGGGGAATGAGGATGTGCCCAGCGCGCTTTTCGCCCCGATGACGCTCTGGCGTCACCAGTCTGGAACGGTTATAGACGACCTTCCTTGTCCCTCCCGCGGCGCGAAATCATGGTCAAAATCAACTTCATCGATCACACGGGCGAAACCCGCTCGGTTGAGGCCGAAACCGGCTCGACCGTCATGGAAGCCGCGATCCGCAATGCCATTCCGGGCATTCTGGCCGAATGCGGCGGCGCCTGCGCCTGCGCGACCTGTCACGTCTATGTCGATGAATCGTGGAAGGAAAAGGTCGGCGATCCGTCGCCGATGGAGGAGGACATGCTGGACTTCGCCTTCGACGTGCGGCCGACCTCGCGCCTGTCCTGCCAGATCAAGATCACCGACGATCTCGATGGCTTCACGGTGACCGTGCCGGAGCGGCAGGCCTGAACCCGGAAAGCGGCGCCCTCAATCGGTCCCGCCTGCGTCCTTCAGCATCCACTTTTGATAATTTGCGCGGATCTCGTCGGTGATCGGCGTCGGCCGGCGTGTGTCGGTGTCGACCAGCACGTTCACCGCCGTCGCGGTCGCGGCGCACCGTCCCTGAAAGAAGATCGCCTGCTCGAAGACGGCGGAGGTACGCCCCAGACTCGCCAGTCCGATGCAGCTTTCGACCGTGCCCGGCCAGTGCATTTCCCCGAGATAATCGATGGTGATCCGGGCCAGCGTCCAGATGAGCCCGTTCGGCATCAAGCTCTTGCCTGGATCGCGAAACAGCGTCACCCGTCCCGCCTCGAAGAACGTCGAGAACACCGCGTTGTTGACGTGATTGTTGCTGTCCAGATCGCCGAAACGGATAATTTCCGTCGTCCGGTGCGGGAAGTCCTCGACGCGGCGAAGGGTGCGGGTCGGCTTTATCGATTGATGTTGGTTCACGGGGGCAGCCTCCAATCCGTTGGACTTACAGCGAAATCCGTCTCCGTGACAACTTCGCGGTCTGGTTGAAGGCGGGAAATTAGCCCTTTTCCTGAGCGTTCGGCTTGGCTACACAAGCTCGCTTCCTTGCGACAGGGCCGGATTTTCCACAGAAACAAAGAGCGGACATGAGCGAGACGATCAAAACGGATGCGCTGATTATCGGCGCGGGCCCCTGCGGCCTGTTTGCGGTGTTCGAACTCGGCCTGCTCGATATCAAGGCGCACCTGATCGACATTCTCGACAAGATCGGCGGCCAGTGCGCCGAGCTTTATCCGGAAAAGCCGATTTACGACATTCCGGGCATCCCGATGGTGACGGGCCAGGGCCTGACCGAAGGGCTGATGGAGCAGATCAAGCCGTTCAACCCGACCTTCCACCTCAACGAGATGGTGCAGACGATCGAGAAGATTGGCGATCCGCTGTTTCGGGTGACCACCGACGCCGGGCAGGTGTTCGAGACGAAAGTCGTCGTCATCGCCGCCGGTGGCGGGTCATTCCAGCCGAAGCGGCCGCCGGTGCCGGGTATCGAGGCATATGAAGGCACCTCCGTCCACTATGCTGTGCGCAAGATGGAGACGTTCCGCGGCAAGGACGTGCTGATCGTCGGCGGCGGCGATTCCGCGCTCGACTGGACGCTGAACCTGCACCCGATCGCCAAGAGCATCACGCTGCTGCATCGCCGCGACGATTTTCGCGCAGCCCCGCATAGCGTCGAGCAGATGCGCGGCCTCGTCGCCCAGGGCAAGATGCAGTTGAGGCTCGGGCAGGTGACGGCGCTGGAGGGCGAGGGCGGTCAGTTGTCGGGCGCGATCATCAAGGGCAACGACAACGCCACCTTCAAGGTCGATTGTAACGCGATGCTGCCGTTCTTCGGCCTGACGATGAAGATCGGCCCGATCGCCAGCTGGGGCGTGACGCTGGAAAACAATCTGATCCCGGTCGAACTGTCGGCATTCGAAACCAACGTGCCCGGCATTTTCGCGATCGGCGACATCAACACCTATCCGGGCAAGCTGAAGCTGATCCTCTCCGGCTTCCACGAGGGCGCGCTGATGGCGCAGAAGGCGCACCGTTACATCTATCCGGACAAGCGGCTGGTGTTCCAGTACACGACGTCGTCGTCGAGCCTTCAGAAGAAGCTCGGCGTGAACTGAGCACTTACTCGGCGCTGGGCAGAGGCTGCTGCGACACGTCCGCGCCGGACGACGCGGCCGCAAGCCCGAGCACCGAGATGGCGGCCGGCAGCGCCGCATCCGCCATCACCGCGTGGCCCTCGGCGCTGGGATGCACCGCGCCGCCATAGACGGCGGAGAGCACGCCCCACATCGCGTCATGGATATCAGCCGGCTGCATGCTGGCCGAAAGCCCCTGCGGATAGGTCATCGCGGCGAAGTAGCTGTCATTCGCCGTGCGAATCCATCGCATGCGCGGCGCATAGGCGCGAAACTCCGATGCACTCTGGCCGCAGGCGAGCGGATTGGTTGCGCCGCGGACCGGATCGCCATGGAAGCTATCGCCCTTCGCGGAGAAGCATTGCCGATCGAACGGCGGATCGTTGGCCGCGCGCGCGCAAAGACCATGACCGGCGAAAGCGGCTTGGTGCCGGTCCACGAAAGTCATGCGGTCGCGCTGAGGCGAGCGGCAGATCGTCCCGCCTTCGCAGGTGGCGAGTTGCTTCAGCGCGGGCAGGAATTCGTCCTGCACATAATTCATGACGCGCGATAGCCGCTGCGGATCGGCGTTGAAGGCGGGATGGATGTCGAAGCCGTCGCGGCCGCCGCTGCACAGCTCATCCGTTCCCAGCGCCGGATTGGCGTAGGACACGAACACGATTTTTGAAAGGTCGCCATTCAGCAGCGGCCTCAGCGCCTCGCGCAGCCGGCCGAAATCGCGCGGCAATGTCCGCGCAAGCGCGTTGCGGGCGCTCTCGACCGAGCCCAGCGCGCCGGCGCGGCTGAACAGCGCGCGTTCGGTCGATCGCTCGACGATGACGTCGGCGACGAGGCCCGAGAAATCCATGTCGTTCGCGCCGACGGACAGGAAGACGAGATCGATCTGCCGGTCGGGCTGGCGGCGCTTGGCGGCGTTGAGCGCGTCGCGCAGTTCGGAAACTTGCGCGTTCACGTTGCCCTGGCAATTCACCGAGGTGCGGGTGACGAGGCATTCGCGCGCGCGCTGCGAACCGAGCAGGCCTTGATCGATGGTCGCGCCGGAGCACGCCAGCGGCAGGAAGGTGACGGCGATATGCGGGTGGCGGACGGCGAGCGCGATCGCCGCGCGCGTCTGGTAGCTGTAGAGCGAGCGATGGCACGCGGCGTTCGACCATTGCGCGTTGTAGCGCTGCCACGTCGTGAGGCCCGCGCTTGAGCCGCAACTCTTGTCGCCCTGAAAGCGGGCGCGGCCGGGACGATAATATTCGCCGCCGCCGAGATAGGAGCGGAAGCAGAAGCCGCCGGTGGACAATTCGACCGCGCGGTCCGGATTGCCTTCGCCGGAGGCGACCGAGTCGCCGAGGCCGGCGATCAACACGTCGCGCACCTGAATGTCGGCGGTGATCCGTTCCGGCACCTCCGGCCCGGCATTGACGTCGACGGCGATCTTGGTGGCGTGGCCATAGCGCACGCGGACATTGAGCGGCTCCCCGCAATCGGCGGTGGTTTGCGGCTTCGCCTCGCCGTCGTCGAGCATCCATGTGCAGATCGAGCCCGCCGGCACGGCGCCGGTCAGACGTACCGTGACGGCGTGGTCTGCCGGCGTGAGATAATTCTCCGCGACATTGTCGCGCGTGCAGGGCTGGCTGACCCGCCCGGCCTGATCGATGCACAGCCGCGACAGCGTATTGCGCGCCCATCCGCGGCCGTCGCTCTGGACGGCGAGCATCTGCTCGGATTCGAGAATGCCGCGGTTCTGCAACGCCTCGACATGCAGCAGAAAATCGCGCTCCTCCTTGAACAGGCGGAAGCGGTTGCGCACCTCCCAAACGATCTGCATCGCGCCGGCCGACTGCGACTCCTGCGCGCGCGCGGTGTCCTGAACGGCGAGGACGCCGAGCAACAGCAGCAGAACGAGTTTCATTCCGCAGAATTGCTTCATTTCGAAAGGCGACATGGCCAGCGATCGATGTTCCTGCATTCCGGTTGTTATCCCCGGTGGTATGGCAGGATTAAGGGCCGGCCATCATTTTACCATAGCGTTTTCAAGCGAAGTGGATGCCGGTTCGCGTGAAGAAAACGCGCAAATTAAAGGTTGGAACATCGGTTCTGATTCTATCAGAACGGATGTTCCGAAGAATATCGCGGGGCCTATTCGCCCGGCGCCTGCGCGCAACCCATCCGCCGGCGCTCGCGCCAGGGATTGACGACGTTCAGCCAGAGTTCCCGCATGGTCAGGATGGTGATCGAGATCATGAACGGGATCACGAAATAGAGCACGCGAAACACCAGCAGCGAGGCGAGCAGGTGTTCCTTGCCGAATTGCGGCAGCGCCACCAGCATGGCCGCGTCGAACACGCCGAGGCTGCCGGGCGCATGGCTCGCAAAGCCGAGCAGGGTCGCCAGGATGAACACGACCGAGAGCGAGAGGAAGTCGATTTCCGGTTGCGTCGGTATCAGGATGTACATCGCCAGCGCGCAGAAGCCGAGATCGACGACGCCGATGGCGATTTGGAGCAGCGTCAGCCGGGCCGACGGCAGCGTCACCTTCCAGCCGTTCCGGCCGAGTTCGCGCCGGTCGAGCGAGAGCCAGAGCAGATACGCGCCGATGCCGATAATGCCCCCGACGCCGATCAGGCGGTTGATCCATGGCGGCAGCAGGTTCATCGGCGTCGCGGCTTCCGGATGCCAGATCAGCCCGACGCCGAGCACGAACAGGTTGCCGAGCCAGAATGTCAGGCCGGAGATGAAGCATATCTTCGCGACGTCGATCGCCGACAGTCCCCATTCGGAATAAATCCGGAAGCGGATCGCGCCGCCGGTGAACACCGTCGCGCCGATATTGTGACCGACCGTATAGCTCGTGAAGCTCGACAAAGCGGCGATGCGGTAGGGGACGTGCTTCTTGCCAATCGTTCGCAGCGCGAACAGATCGTAAAAGGTGAGGGTGAAGAAGGCGCAGGCGACGCATAGCGCGGCCAGCGCGATCTGCATCGGCGAGGTGTCTTGCAGCGCGGCGAGGATGACACCGACATCGACCCCCTTGAGGGTGCGGATCAGCGTCGAGACCGCCAGCGCGATAATCACGAGGCTGGCCGCAATACCGAGCCGCTTCCAGCCGATCCAGTCGTGGAAACCGCGCTGAAGCGCGGTCAAGAACCGATACATTCGCCCTCCCGGCAGGACGCAAACGATATGGCAGCCGATCGAGGCAAATTCAGGCGGGCGGCTGACTGCATTTCAGGCGAGCGCATCGGCTCCCCTGAGGCAGGTGCGCTTTGAGCACAGATATCCAGCGTTCATCAACTGCGCAATGCAGTGCTAACCATCCAAAAAGATTCATACATGCATGGCTCCCGACACGCTCATGCCTTAAAGTAAGCGATCCATGCGACAAGCATGAGACCCGCGACATTTAGCTGCAAGCGGCGGAGCCGGCGGAGGATTTTCACCGGGTCTGTTGTCAGCGGGTCGCGAAACGCGCGCCGCAGAACGACATCGCCGCTCCCAGCACCAGCGCGACAACGCCGCCCAGCACGCGCTCGGAGATCGGCCCGGTCGCAGGCGCGGACGAGCCCAATCCCGCGCCCGCAAGCAACAGCACCATGACGACGCCGAGAAACAGCCACTGGCTGCGCGAAATCGTGCCGGATGCGGCGTCTTCCATCAGTCGCGCCGACAGATAGCCGCCGGCAAAGCCGACCGTGGCGATCAGCCACCATGCGCCGGCGACGGCGATCGGCATCATCGCTGTCTGGTCGCGCCGCCAGAGCCCGGCGAGGTCAAGCCCGAACCGCTGCCCCAGCATGTGGACCGCGAGCGCAAGCAGAATGCCCGCTCCAACCGCGCCCGCGAGCACGAAATGGCGCGGATAGGTGTCCTTTGATGCCATCGGCCGCGTTGTCCGTCGTGCGTCATCTGTGTCTGCTGCTTTTAGACGCCCGCCTGATATGAAGGCAAGCTGACCGTCCTTCCGGGATTTTCCATGTGACAACCGAAGCGTCCGACGAGATCGTTTATACCTACAAGCCGTCGCTGGCCGGCTCGGCGCATGCGTTTCGGCTGACGGAAGAAGGGCTGTCGTTTCATTCGGGATTTCGCGCCGCCGTGTGGCGCTATTGCGACATCGCAAGCGTGCGGCTGACCTATCGTCCGGTGTCGATGCTGGCGCACCGGTTTCGCGCGGACATCACCAACAAACAAGGCCAGCGGCTGCGGGTTATTTCCGCGAGTTGGAGCGGCATCGTTACGCTTGCGCCGCAGAACGAAGCCTATCGCGCCTTCATTCAGGCGCTGCATAAGGCGCTTGTTCGCAACGGCGCGCATCCGTCTTTCATTGCCGGCCTCAATCCGATCGTTTTTGCGATCGGACTGTTCATGACGGGCATGCTCGCGGTCGCGATGCTCGGTTTGCTGATCCGCGCCGTGGGGATCGGCAATTATGTCGCGGCGCTATTTCTCGCGGGCTTCGCCGGCTGGTATGGTTGGCACATGGGGGGATGGCTGTTGCGCAACAAGCCGCGCGCTTACGCCCCCGAGAACCTTCCTTCGGATCTGCTGCCGTAGAAGTTTGTCAGGCTCCGCGTGCAACGCGCAATTTGCGCGGCGAGACGAAGCGCTCCAGCGTGCCGGCGCGAAGCGTGATGTCGCCCCAATCCTCGAAAGCGAAATCGATCACGGTGACGCCGCTGGTCGGCAGATTGCACGCAAGCTCCTGCTGGTCCGGCGTCTCGGCGTCGCCGATCAGCATCAGGCTGAGTTCGTGCAGGCCCGGATTGTGCGCCACCACCATCAGCGTTCCGAGCTTCGGGTCGGATGCGCGGCCCCCCGCGGCGGCGATGGAGCGCAGCAATTCCGTCACCTCGGCGCCATAGAGGTCCGGCTCGTAGATCATCTCCGCGGATTTGAAGTGCGGTGCAACCTGCGACCAGGTTTCGCGCGCGCGCACCGCCGGCGAGACGAGCGCCAGATCGGGCGTCAGACGGTTGTCGGCGAGGTATTTTCCGATCTCGTGCGCGTCCTGCTGGCCGCGTTCATCGAGCCGGCGATCGAAGTCGCGGCCGGTCGGGCTGTCCCGTTCGGTTTTTGCGTGTCGCAGCACAATGAGACGGCGCATGGTCAGGACCTGTCGCGGGAGCCGAAGAATGACGTTAGCGCGATTAGAGGATCAAGGCCATTTCCGCAACGTGACAAGCCTTCGCAACCCAAATAAAGGTGGCCGCATCCAGTTTGCCGGCGATCATGGAATCTTTGGGCGCAGACACAAGCAACGGGCAAGTATGGCGTCGCGAGGCGGTGGCCGATGACGCGCGCCCGCCTTTGTCGTTCGATCTCGATGTCGACGTCTGCGTCGTCGGCGGCGGGGTCGCGGGACTGTCCGCCGCGCTGGTGATGGCGCAAGCGGGGCACTCGGTCGCGCTGATCGAGGCGCAGCGGCTCGCATGGAGCGCGTCGGGCGCGAGTTTCGGGCTGGTCGCGCCGGGCTTCGGCGTCGACATCGAGCAGGTCGCCGCGCGCGTCGGGCCGGATCACGCCCGCGGGCTCTGGACGCTGACGGAGGAGGGCGTCGCCGAAGTGCGGCGGACGGTTCGCGACGCCGCGCCCGGACTCATCACCGGCGATGGGCGGCTGGAGGTCTCGACCACGGACAATGGCGACCGCCTGGTGCGGCGGCTGCAATTGCTGGGCGAAACGCTCGGTGCGGACGTCGAAGGCTGGCAAACCGAACAGGTTCGCGGCGTGCTCAAGACCGGTCGCTATTTTCACGCCGTGCAATATCGCAATGCGTTTCACCTCAACGCCGCCGGCTATGTCGATCATCTGATCCGGCTGGTCGAGCAGGCCGGTGTCCGCGTCTTCGAGAACACGCGCGTCATCGGCCTCGATGCCGCCGGGATTCGCAAGCGCATCAAGACGCCTTCGGGCAAACTGCGGGCCTATACGATCGTGCTGGCGGGCAACGTCCATCTCGGGCCGGATTTTCCGCGCCTGTCGCGGACGCTGCTGCCGGTCTGGCGTTATACGGCCGTGACGGAGCCGCTGGGGGAGGCGCTCGCGGATGCGGTGGCCTATCCGGGCGTGGTCGGCGACAGCGCCGGCATCGACCGCTATGCGGTGGTCGGCGGCGACCGGCTGTTGTGGTCGGTCTACGCCTCGACATTTCCGATGACTCCGAAACGGTTGGCCGCGGGCATCCGGCGGCGTATCCGCGCGACGTTCCCGCAATTGAAGCAGGTCGCGATCGCCGACGTCTGGAGCGGCGTCACCGGCGAAACCGTCCACGGCATGCCGCAGTTCGGCCCGATTCGGCCGGGGCTGTGGATCGCCAGCGGGTTCGGCCGGCAGGGTCTCGCCGCCTCGATGATGGCCGGGCGGCTGATCGCCGGCGGCGTCAGCCGAACGGATGACCGCTGGCGGCTGTTTTCGCCGTTCGAACTGGTCTGGGCCGGCGGGGCCGCCGGCCGCGTCGCAGGGCAGGCTGTCTTTTCATGGAACCGGTTGCAGGCGGGTGCGGCCGGCGTGCTCGCCAGAGGGCGGGAGCGGGCGCTTTCGCGCCGGGCGCAACGCGAGGCGCGTCTTGCGGCCGCGAACGAGGCGTTCCGCACCGCGCAGGCCCGCGAAACCGCCGCTGATGCTCCAGTGCATCCCGATCCGGCTCCCGCGTCTGCGGAAAAGGCCCCAGACCTCGCGGGAACGTGACGCAGAATTCGCAGCCAGCCTGTCACCCTGCGCCGAGTTTTCGCGTAGCCTGTTGCATAGTTTGAGAGAACAGGAGGCCCGGACAAATGGATCGACGCACGATGTTGTTCTCTACCGCAACTGCTGGACTTGGCGGGCTGTTCGCTTTTCGCTGGCTGCGCGGCTCGGATGCCGAAGCAGCAGGCCCGCAGGCCAAATTCGAGATCGAGATGACCGAGGCGCAATGGCGAGCCAAGCTGACGCCGGTGCAGTTCGATATTCTGCGCAAGCACGGGACGGAGCGCCCGTTCTCCAGCCCGCTGGATCGCGAGAAGCGCAAGGGAGTTTTCGCCTGCGCCGGCTGCGACCTGCCGCTGTTCTCATCGGACACGAAATTCGACAGCGGCACCGGCTGGCCTAGCTTCTGGGAGCCGCTGCCGAACGCCATCGGCAAGACCGAGGACCGCTCGCTGATGATGGTGCGCACGGAAGTGCATTGCGCGCGTTGCGGCGGCCATCAGGGGCATGTTTTCGACGACGGACCGAAGCCGACCGGCTTGCGCTATTGCATCAACGGCGTGTCGCTCAGCTTCAAGCCGGCGGCGGCGTCCGCGACCTGAGTCCCCGGCAATTCTTGCCAGGCTAGGCAATTCCGCGCCGGTCGAAGGGCCGGCGTGTTTTTGTTAGATGCCTGAAAAATCAAACATTTTTCTGCTGGCACATCGTTTGCTCCGGTTCCATCCGAAGCGGCCTGAAGTTTTTGTACAGGTCCGGCCGGCCGCACGGATCTCGCTTGGAGACGATGTATGGGTATCTTCGGGGCACTGACCACTTCGGTTGCGGGGCTGCGCGCCCAATCCTTCGCGCTGGAAAATATCTCCGGCAACATCGCGAACTCGCAGACCACCGGCTTCAAGCGCATCGATACGAGCTTCCTCGATCTCATTCCGGATTCGGGCCAGCGTCAGCAGAAGGCCGGCAGCGTCACCGCGGCCTCGCGCTCGACCAACACCGTGTCGGGCGACATCCAGCCGGCGCAGGTCTCCACCTTCATGGCGATCAATGGCGAAGGCTTCTTCGTGGTGCAGAAGCCGGGCGGTTTCTCCGACAACAAGCCGATCTTCGACGGCGTCGAGAATTACACGCGGCGCGGCGACTTCACGCTGAACAAGGACGGCTATCTGGTCAACGGCTCGGGCTACTATCTCGAAGGCATCCCGATCGATCCGAGCACCGGCAACCTCGTCGGCAGCGCGCCGCAGGTCCTGAAATTCCAGAACGACTTCCTGCCGGCGCAGGCGACCTCCAAGATCGAATATCGCGCCAACCTGGCGAAATACCCGCTCACCACCAATCATGACTCCTCGGTGCCCGGTTCGGAACTGCTGAACCCGGCCGACTTCACCAGCGATCCAACGGTCGCGGGCGGTGGGCAGGTGATCGGCGACGACGTGCAGACCTTTGTCGACCAGTCGATCGCCGGCGGCGCGGTGACCGCCTACGACGCCGCCGGTGCGCCGGTACAGATCCAGTTGCGCTGGGCCAAGACCGACAGCGCCGACACCGGCACCGCCGACACCTGGAACCTGTTCTATCAGGTCGGCTCAAATGCCACCGGCACCGACGTCGCCTGGCAGAATGTCGGCACCGACTTCACCTTCGGCGCCAATATGCAGCTCGATCCGCCGATCCCCTCGGTGGCGCTGACCGGCGTGACGGTCGATGGCGTGACGCTCGGCGACCTGACAGTCAACTTCTCCTCGGGCGGCCTGACGCAATATGCCGACGCCAACGGCAATGTGCAGGTCAACCAGATCAATCAGGACGGCTTCCCCGCCGGCCAGCTCGTCTCGGTCGCGGTCAGCGACAATGGTCGCGTCGTCGGCAATTATTCCAACGGCCGCACCATGGATCTCGCGCAGATCACGCTGGCGACCTTCAACGGACCGGACTTCCTCAAGCGGCTCGACGGCGGCGCGTTCGCGGCCACCGACGAATCCGGTCAGGCGCTGTTCGGCAATGGCGGCACCATCATGGGCTCGTCGCTGGAAGGCTCCAACACCGACATCGCCGACGAGTTCACCAAGCTGATCGTCACCCAGCAGGCCTACTCGGCCAACACCAAGGTCATCACGACGTCGAACCAGATGGTGCAGGACCTGCTCAACGTGCTGCGCTGAGGCGCAAGCCTCCAAGGGTGACGGCTCGCAAGAGAATGGAAGTATCCCGCGCCCGGTTGCGGCGCTGAGTTCCGGACGGATCGTGTATCATGAGTTTGGGTCAGGCGCTTTCCACTGCGTTGTCCGGTCTGCGCACCAACCAGGCGGCGCTGGCGCTGGTGTCGTCCAACGTCGCCAATGCGGAGACGCCCGGCTACGTTCGCAAGACGCTGATCCAGACCGCGGCCACCACCGCCGATTACGGATCGAGCGTGCGGGTGGCGGGCGTCAACCGCGAACTCGACGCCTTCGTGCAGGCGCAGTTGCGCACCGAGATGTCGGGCGCGGCTTACGCCAACATCCGCTCCACCTTCCTCAACAATTTGCAGGGCGTCTACGGCAATCCCGGCTCCACCGGCACGCTGGAATCGGCGTTCAACGCGCTGACCACCGCGATCCAGGCGCTCTCCACCAGCCCGGATTCGCAGTCCGCGCGGATCGGCGTCGTCAACGCCGCGCAGAACATCGCCCAGCAGCTCAATCAGGCGTCGCAGGGCGTGCAGGCGCTGCGCAACGCCGCGGAGAACGGCCTCGCCGAATCGGTGTCCACCGCCAACACCGCGATGTCGCAGATCGCGGCGATCAACCAGAAACTGCTGAGCGGCGGTCAGACCGATGCGTCCACCGCCTCGCTGCTCGATCAGCGCGACCAGTACATCACCCAGCTGTCGCAACTGATGGACATCAAGGTCATCGCCAACGAGGCCAATCAGGTCAGCGTGTTCACGAGCTCCGGCCTGCAACTGGTCGGCGTCGAGGCGGCGCGGCTGTCGTTCAACCCGCAAGGCACGGTGACGCCGAATTCGCTATGGAGCGCCGACCCGACGCAAAGCGGACTCGGCTCGGTGACGATCGATTTCCCGCAGGGCGGCAGAATGGATCTGATCGCCACCAATTCGATCCGCTCCGGCGCCATCGCGGGTTACATCGAATTGCGCGACAAGACGCTGGTGCAGGCGCAGACGCAGCTCGACCAGCTCGCGGCCCAGCTCTCCAGCGCGCTGTCGGACCAGACGGTCGGCGGTACGCCGGCCTCGACCGGGAGCGGCGACGGCTTTGATCTCGATCTCGCCGGCCTGCAAAACGGCAACGTGATTCACGTCAGCTACAAGGACAACGTCACCGGCGCGACCCGCAATCTTTCGATCGTGCGGGTCGACGATCCGTCCGTGCTGCCATTGCCGAACAACACCACCAACGATCCCAATGACGAGGTGATCGGCATCGATTTCTCCGGCGGCATCGCCTCGGTGGTGGCACAGCTCAACGGGGCGCTCGGCGGCGCGGGCCTGCAATTCTCCAATCCGGCCGGCACGACGCTGCAAGTGCTCGACGACGGCGCGACCAACACTATCGATATCCTTTCGGCCTCGACGACCAAGACCGTCACCGCATCGAACAGCGGCGCAGCGCAATTCTCGCTGTTCACCGATGGCGGTGTGACCGCCTATACCGGCGCAATCACCGGCGGCGGCTCGCAGCTGACCGGCTTCGCCGCGCGCATCAGCATCGACAGGAGCCTGTTGTCCGATCCGGGACAACTCGTCGCTTACGGTCCCGGCACCGCATCGGGCGACACCACGCGGCCGGATTTCATCCTGTCGCAACTGACCACGGCCAGCTACTACTATTCGCCGCAGACCGGCGTCGGCACCTCGACCTCGCCCAATCGCGGCACGCTGTTGAACTACACCCAGCAGGTCCTCAGCACGCAGGGCAACGCCGCGGTCGCGGCACAGCAGCTTTCCGACGGCCAGAACGTCGTGCTCAACTTGTTGCAACAGAAAATGGACACGACCTCTGGGATCAATATCGACAACGAGATGGCGCATCTCCTGGCGTTGCAGAACGCATACTCCGCGAATGCGCGGGTGATGAGCGTCGTCAACGATATGTACAAAATGCTGATGCAGGCGGTGTGAGGAACATCATGGCAATTGATGGCGTAAGCAACCGCACCTCCTATATCGGCTCCACCATTCTCAACATGAAGAGCCAGCTCGGCGAGCTGAGCCAGCAGCTCGCCAGCGGCAAGGTGTCCACCACCTATGCGGGGCAGGGAGTCAATCGCGGCCTCGCGGTCGGCCTGCGCGCGCAGATCAGCGCGATCACCGCTTATGCGGACACGGCGACCAACATCAACACGCGCATCAATGTCGCCAACCTGTCGCTGCAAGGTCTGGTCGATATCAACAAGCAGGTGAAGACGGCGGCGAACGGCTCCTCGATGGCGCTCGGCACCGGCGGGCAGACGTCGGGGCAGATCTCAGCGCAGTCGGCCTTCGCCAACGCCATCGAACTGTTGAACACGCGTTCGGGCGACCGCTATCTGTTTTCGGGGCGCGCCACCGATACGCCGCCGACCGCGACCTCCGACGAAATCCTCTACGGCAGCGCCGACGGCACCCGCGCCGGCCTGACGCAACTGATCGCAGAACGCAAAAGCGCCGATCTCGGATCGGACGGCATGGGCCGGCTCGGCGTGTCGGCCGCCGGCGTGTCGCCGATCACCATCGCGGAAGATGCTGCGCCCTCGGCGTTCGGAATGAAGCTCAGCGCGGTCAATTCGACGCTGACCGGCGCGACCGTGAGCGGCCCGACCGGCAGCCCGCCGGAACTGTCGATCGATCTGAACGGCGTCAATCCGAACGACGGCGACAAGCTCGACATCACATTCGAGCTGCCCGACGGCACGCATGAAAAGCTGACGCTGACCGCGACCACCAAGGCGCCGCCGCAGCCCGGCGAATTCCTGATCGGCGCGGACGCCAATGCCACGTCCGACAATTTGCAGGCGGCGCTTCAGGGCGGCGTGAAAACGCTCGCCAACACCGCGCTGGTGGCGGCCTCCGCCGTCGCCGCGTCGAACGATTTCTTCGGCTCGCCGCCGATGCGCGTTGACACGTCGGGCGGGCCGCTCGCCTCCGCGACAGCCCTCGTCGCCGGCACGGCGGCCGACACCATCTCGTGGTACACCGGCGAGGTGGCGCAAGGCCCGACCGACTCCGCACGCGGCACGGCGATCGGACGGGTCGATCAGGCGATCACCGTGCAGTATGGTGCGCGCGCCAATGAGGATGCGTTCCGCATCCAGTTGCAGAACATCGCGGTCTATGCCGCGGTGACGACCTCGTCGTCCGATCCTTACGCGAGCGGGCAGGCCACCGCGCTCAGCCAGCGCGTCGCGCTGAACCTGTCGCAGCAGCAGGGCGTGCAGAGCATCCAGGACATCCAGGCCGAATTCGGCGGCGCGCAGACCGCGATCAAGGCGGCGGGCGAACGGCAGGCGCAGGTGCAGGGCATGACGCAGGCGATGCTGGATTCGATCGAGACTGTTTCGCCGGAAGAAGTCTCGATGAAGCTGCTCGCGTTGCAGACCAGCCTGTCGGCGTCCTACCAGACGACGTCGATGCTCTATAAACTGAGCCTGACGAACTACATGTGAGGGGCAGGGGGCAAAGCCCGCTGAATCAACGCAGATAAGGCTGGGAACGTCCTCAGCCCAAATCCCTCACGCCGTTTTGCGTTCGTCCGCCTCGTCGCGCAGCTTGCGCGCGCCCTCGAGCAACTCGGCCTCGTGCGCGATCAGTTTTCTTGCTTCCTTCAGCGCGTGATAGAGGTCGCCGTTGAGGATGCAGGTGTTGATCGCCTCGATGATCGCCCATGAACTCGGCGCGGCCAGCAGCATGTCGCGGATGATGGTGAAGTAGGTCGGATGATGTTCGCGCGGATCGGGCGCGAGATACATCAATTGCACTGCCAGATAGACCAGCTTGGCGGGGGTGTCGGCCGTTGCCGGCGTCAGGATGTCCTTCTCGCGCAGGATCGGCACGCGCTCGCCATCGATCAGAAGCTTGGCGCGTTGATCGGTATTGGTGATGACGCAGGAGCCGATGATGATCCGCTCGTGCGGGCGAAGCTCGACCTTCAGCGCCATGTTATTCTCCTGTCGTGCCGGGGGGGCCGCGCACGATGTTTACTTCTGTGCTTGCGGATCGACCGAACCTGATATTCGAAGCGATAGCGCGATCCTTTTCCGACCCTCGTTAACGACAGGTTAACGCCGCGGTCATCGGAAGCGGATGCGTCTGAAATGTGCAGGATTTATGCGTGTTTCCTCGCGCAATGGCAGGCGGCGGCGATGGCGCGAGCGCGGCCGGAATCCTTTGCTCGCGTCGAATTAAGCCGGTGGGTTTCATCCTTTTTTAGAGTCTTGGTTCCATTGTCCCGACATTGCCCGATGGAAAAGATCGGCGATACGCACACTCTCGCTCACACCAGAAAGGTATGATAATGTCAGGTATCGTTCTCTCGGCGTCCGTTCGCCGAACCTGCTCTCGCTCCAGTCCACCGCTGAATTGCTGTCGACCACGCAGAACCGCCTTGCCACCGGCAACAAGGTTCAACTCGGCGCTCGACAATCCGACCAACTTCTTCACCGCGCAGGGCCTCAACAACCGCGCCAGCGACATCAACAACCTGCTGGACTCGATCGGCAACGGCGTGCAGGTGCTCCAGGCCGCCAACCAGGGCATCACCTCGATCCAGAAGCTGGTCGACACCGCGAAGTCGATCGCTAACCAGGCGCTGCAAGCCTCGTCCGGCTACTCGACCAAGTCGCAGGCCACCGCCACGATCACCGGCGCGACCGCCTCGAACCTGCTGGGCACCACGGGTGCCGCGACGGCGAGCACCGTCCAGGGCACTGTTGTCTTGAATGACAACACCGGCACGGCTGCCCAGATCACCGGCGCGACCAAGCTTGCCGGTACGGCGGGTGCTGGTTCGGACAACCTCGCGACCAACTTCTCCGCCTCCGACACGATCGTCGTCAACGGCACGACGATTTCGTTCAACAGCGGCTCCGGCACGACGGGTTCGGCTACGGCAGGCACGCTGTCGATCGACGTGACGACCGACGACGTCAGCGACGTGCTCACCGCCATCGACGCGATCACCGGCGGTACCTCGTCGATCTCGGGTGGCCAGATCACCCTCGGCACGGGCACGACGCAGGATCTGGTGATCTCCGGTTCGGGTCTCGCCAAGCTTGGCCTGTCCGCGGGCACCACCGCTCTGACCCCCGGCGTGTCGCCGCTCGGCGGCACGACCCTGAGCATCGCGGCGTCGACTGACGGCTCGATCCCGGCTACCACCATTAACTTCGGCACCGGTTCGGGCCAGGTTTCGACGCTGGATCAGTTGAACACCGCGCTCTCCGCCAGCAACTTGACTGCGTCGATCGATACGACGGGCAAGATCACGATCACCACGACCAACGATCATGCCTCGGCGACCATCGGCGCGCTCAGCGGCACGGCCACGGGTTCGGGGCTGTTCGGCACGACCGCTTCCGCACCGGTTGCGGACGCCAACGCGCAGAACACCCGCGCCGGCCTGATCGATCAGTACAACAAGGTGATCGACCAGATCAAAACCACCGCGCAGGACTCCTCGTTCAACGGCGTCAACCTGCTGAACGGCGACCAGCTCAAGCTGGTGTTCAACGAAACCGGCAAGTCCACGCTCACCATTCAGGGCGTGACCTTCGATCCGGCGGGTCTCGGCCTGTCGTCGCTGACCAAGGGCACCGACTTCCTGGACAATGCCTCGACCAACAGCGTCTTGAACTCGCTGAACGAAGCCTCCAGCTCGCTGCGCGCGCAGGCCTCTGCGTTCGGTTCGAACCTGTCGATCGTGCAGATCCGTCAGGACTTCAACAAGAACCTCATCAACGTGCTCCAGACCGGTTCGTCCAACCTGACGCTGGCCGACACCAACGAGGAAGCGGCGAACAGCCAGGCGCTGTCCACCCGCCAGTCGATCGCGGTCTCCGCGCTGGCGCTGGCCAACCAGTCGCAGCAGAGCGTGTTGCAGCTGCTCCGCTAAGCGGCAACGTCGATCTGAGACAAGACGGAAACGGCGGGGGCAACCCCGCCGTGTTTGTTTTGGTTATGGGGTGCGGGAAAAAAAAACCGGCATTAAATTCGCGCCGCCTTCCTCGTGGTTGAAGTAACGCGGTAACCATATCTAAACGTGCGGGAACTAAAATCGGCCGTCTCTGCGTTCCGCAGAAATCTCATCGAGGTCGTGAATGTCCAACGCCGCTTCCGCCTACGCCCGTACGTCGCAAACCACCGCGTCTCCCCGAGATCGAAGCGCAGGCGCTTCTCAAAGCGGCGCGGCAGCTGCAAGACGTTCAGGCGAACTGGGGCGGACCCGACAAGAAGATGCACGAGGCGCTGCTGTTCAATCGCCGCCTGTGGTCGATCTTCATGAGCGCGGTTGAGAGCAGCGAAACCAGCAGACGCTCGAAATCCGCCAGAACATCGCCAATATCGGCATCTTCGTGCTGAAGCAGACGGTCGAGATGCAGACCAATCCCGATCCGGCGAAGCTGAAATCGCTGATCGACATCAACTGCAACATCGCCGCCGGCCTGTCCGGCCGCGCCTGACGCCGGCGGCCATGGGCGTCTGGGATATCATTTCGTCGAACTACGTCACGGTGGGCGGCACGGTGCCGTCCAGCTCGAAATATGTGGCGGTCGATCCCGAACAGTTCGAGGGACGCTGGAAGGGCAAATACGCCAACGGCACGGCGTTCGACGTTTCGATCTCGAACGTCAACGGCTTTCGCGCCAAGGTGAGATATCTCAGCGGCAGCACGATCAAATATCAGGACGTGCTGATCCGCGACAGCTCGTTCCGGATCGGCGATTCGAAATTCATGGTGACCGGAAACAACAAGGCGCAGATCGCGACCGTGGTGACGAACCCGGTTACCGGCACCTCGACGCTGGAGAAGGCCCCCGCGACGCGGGGATAGAGCGCCGCGCCCGGCGGCGACCGCGTAAGGTTCGATGCGGCGTCAAGCCTTCTTGTCGGCGACAGGGTCACGCAGTTGCTCGTGCTTGAGCATGTCCATTGCGCGAAAATAGGCGCGTGCGCGCATGCGGCTCTCGTCCGGATATTGAACGATGACGCTGTCGTCCGCCTGGTCGAGCAATTGATAGACATACTGGCCGGCCTTGCGATCGTAGACGATCTGCCGCGCATGCCGGTCGCGATTGAATTCAGGATCGTTGCCCGATTCGGCCGATTGCCGAGCGGCTGTCACGCTCTGAGGTCCCGGAAGTTCCGTCGGCACGGCCTGCTGCACGGCTTCTGCGACGGGACGGGTTGCTGCGACTGGAGCGGACAATAGGCCCGCTCGGACTGTAATATCCGATGCCATAAAAGCCTCCGGGCTGTGTCGAAGTTTATTTCGTCATCCTTCCAAGAGTATTTTATCGCCCGGAACTTCTAAAGCGGCGTTGCGAAAGACGCTGAAATGGTCGCGAAGAATTTCGCCCGCTCTTGAATCAAATTGATGCGCGGCTCTTCGCGCACCGCACCGCATTTGATGCAACGCGAGACAAGTTCTGCGTGCTGTGTTGTGCGCGACCGTCTCCGCTCTATACTCGAGGAAAACAAAAGCGATGAACCAAAATAACGACAGGGAGAAAGCGGATGAAATTTCCGGGCTTCGCGTTGGCTGGTGCGGCTCTTGTTCTGTTTACAAATCAGGCTGCAGCGTCAGACGATTTTCCATCGCGCCCCCTGACCTATGTGGTGGCATCGACAGCCGGAGGCATTGCCGATAACGGGGCGAGGTTTCTTGCGAAAGTCATGAGCGAGAAAATCGGCGAGTCTGTTATCGTTGAAAACAAGCCGGGCGGAGCGGGCATCGTCGGCGCGGAATATCTTCTGAGTTCGAAGCCCGACGGCTACAAGTTCATGTATTCCGGCGTTGGGCCGCTTGGCAGTCTTGCGCTCCGTCACAAAAAACTGTCATTCGATCCGCTGACGGCGTTCACGCCCGTGCACGGGATGGCTTACTCGCCGATGCTGATGGTCGTGCCGGCGGACGCTCCGTACAAAACGCTTGCCGAACTGATTGCCTACGCCAAGAAAAATCCTGAAGGGCTGAATTATTACTCCAATGGCGCTGGTGATGGATATCATCTGTTTTCCGAGTTGTTGCAGCAGCTCGGAGGATTCAAGATGACGCAGGTTTCATATCGGGGGGCGCCGGTCGCGATGAACGATCTGTTCGGCGGCACGCTCCAGGTGATGTGGGAATATCCTGTTGTCCTGATGCCGTTCATTCAGGCCGGGAAGGTCAGAGCCATCGGCGTCACCAGCGATCAGCGCCTGCCCGTTCTGCCCGATGTTCCGACGTTTGTGGAACAGGGGTTTCCAGAAGCGGTGTTTACTGGCTGGGCATCGATCATCGTGCCTGCCGCGACTCCGAAGTCCGCCGTGGACAAGCTCGCCAAGGCCTACAGCGAGACTCTGGACGATCCATCGGTCGTCAAATATTTCCGCGATCAGGGCGCGGTCATCCTGCAAGGCTATTCGGGCGAGAAGCTGAAGAAGTTCGTCGCAGCCGAGGACCTGAAGATGAAGGATCTGTATCGGCGCGCCGGCCTCAAGCCGCAGTGACGAATAGCGGTCCGGCCGGGGACGGGCGCATCGCTTAGAGCATGATCCCGAAAAGTGGAAACCGATTTGCGCTGCGCGGCCCTTCGGGTCGGAAAAGATCATGCTCAAACAAAAAGATAGGCGGCGAGACTGATTCAACGCAGTTGAATCGGTCTCTAAAGCGACCGGCTGAGCGTGAGCGGCGCGGCGTGGCGCGTGCCTTGCGCGTTGCGGTTGCCGGAGGCGTTGTAGGTTGAGGGCGCGGCGCGCTTCTGCATCTCGCGGTTGACGCCGCGCACGATGCCTTCGGACACCGCATGCGCGGTCGCGAGCACTGTGAGATTGACCTGGAGGATTGCGCGGAACGTATCGTGGTGGCGATGCAGCGTCGCCAGCAGGTCCGGCGTCGCTTGCGACATGTAACGCTGGTTCGCGCGCAGCGTGGCGATGGCGCTGACGTAACGGCGCGAGAGGTCGCTCTTGACCGGTTCGAGCCGGATCGATTCGTGGATCTGGCCCGCGCGCACCAGCTCGGTTTCCTGCTCGACCGTCTTCAGCAGCGCGTCCATCAGCTCGATCAGACCTTCCGCGAGTTTTCGCGCCTGCGGCGGCGTATTGATGAGCGGCTGTGCTGAGGCCGAAGGCTGCGGGTTCATGATCTGACGTCCTAAGCCGTCTGCGCGGCTTGCTGCATGATGAGAGTGCGGAACACGTCGTCGGAAATGCCGATGCCGCCAGATTTGGCGATGTTCTTGGCGTATTCGTCGGTGAGCATCGAGCGCCACGGGCCGGTGCCGGCGGTCGAGCCGAACGGGCCGTCGCCTTTGACCTCCGAGGACATCTGCTGGAACATCGAGTTGAGAAACAGCGCCTCGAAATCCTGTGCCGATTCCTTCGCCTTCTTCTGCGCCTGCGGCGAGACTTTCGTCAGCGCCTGCATCAGCGCGTTGTCAGGGCGCGCGCCGATCATCTGGGTCGAAAGCTTCGGCACGGTGCTCATCACATCACCTCGATGTCGGCCTGGATCGCGCCGGAAGCTTTCACCGCTTGCAGAATCGAGATCATGTCGCGCGGTCCGATGCCGAGCGCGTTGAGGCCGTCCACGAGCTGCTGCAACGACACGCCGTCTGGCACACACCCGAGCCCCTTGCCGTCCTCCTGCACGCCGACGCGCGAGCGCGGCGTGGTGACGGTGCGGCCCGCGCGAGCAGGTTCGGCCTGGCTCACCTGCCGCGCCTCGGAGACGGTGATCGTCAGATTCCCTTGCGCGATCGCGACGGTGGCGACGCGCACGTCGCGCCCCATGACGATGATGCCGGACCGTTCGTCTATGATGATCTTCGCCGCCAGATCGGGCTCCACCTGAAGCTGCTCGATCTCGGTGACGAGCGCGACGACGTTGCCCGCTTGAACTCCTTCGGAATGTTCAGAAGCACGGTGGAGGGATCGACCGGTTCGGCGGTCTTGGTGCCGAGATAGTCGTTGACGGCGGCGGCGATGCGCTTGGCGGTGGTGAAGTCGGCGTTGCGCAGTGCCAGGCGGACGTTCGGCAGGCGGTTCAGCGCGAAATCGATCTCGCGTTCGATGATCGCGCCATTGGCGATGCGGCCGACGGTCGGCACGCCGCGCACGATCTTGGCGGCGTCGCCTTCGGCGGCAGAAACCGCCGATCGCGAGCGAGCCTTGCGCGACCGCATGAACGTTGCCGTCCGCGCCGAGCAGCGGCGTGACCAGCAGCGTGCCGCCCTGAAGGTTTTTCGCGTCGCCCAACGCCGAGACGGTCACATCCATCCGCGTGCCCTGCGTTGAAAAGGCGGGAGGTTGCCGGTCACCATCACGGCGGCGACATTGCCGGTGCGGATGTTGGCGCCGCGGATGTTGACGCCCATGCGCTCCAGCATCGCTTGCAGCGATTGCTGGTGAAGGGATGTTGTTGAGCGTGTCGCCGGTGCCGTTCAGGCCGACGACGAGGCCGTAGCCGATCAGCTGTGGTTCTGGCGCACGCCCTCGATATTCGCCAGATCCTTGATCCGCGAGGTCGCCACCAGCCGGCGCTGCGCAAAGTACCAGCAGTGTGATCGCAGCAAACGCGATCCGGATGACACCATGACATCAGTCGCTCCCCAAAAACAGCCGGCCTTCGCGCATCCACACGATGCCGACCCTTGCCGTCTTGCGATTGGCGTGCCATCTCGACGAGATATGATAAAATATTGATAATATTTATGTTTTTATCTTGCGGACTCGTTCGGGCGAAAATTCCGCGGGATCGAATCTGCCGAAGGCGGCAAATTGTGCCGGGCGTTTACGTCCCGTTAACCATATCGGGCCAGCAATGGGTTCCGGGTGCTGCGCCGTCCGAAGCGGGCGTGTTCCGCGCGGGCAGGCACCTGAAAGGGACCATCGCCATGCGAATTTACGGACCGAACGGCGCGACGCCAGTCTCCACCGGCCAGACCGCGCCGCAGCTCCTCCTCAGGATTCTCGCTCCCGTCGACCGGTGAGACCGCCAGCAGCCGGCCCGCGGCGGCTCCGGTTGGGCTGAGCGGGATCGACGCGCTGCTCGCCTTGCAGGGGGTCGAGGACCCGACCGAGCGGCGAAGGCGCGCCGTCAGGCGCGGCCGGGACGCGCTGGATGCGCTGGACGATCTGAAAATCGGCCTGCTGGCCGGGCAACTCGACCAGACCACGGTCCAGCGGCTGCGGAATGCGGCCTCCGATCTGAAGACCAATTCGGGCGACGAGGGGCTCGATCAGGTGCTGGCCGAGATCGAATTGCGGGTCGAGGTGGAACTGGCCAAGGCGCAAACCACTTAAATCGCACAACCCCCTTGAAATAAAAGCCGGTTTCCGGTGTCCCGTGCCGCCAGGCGGCACTACAACGCCCCGCAGGCCTAGAACGAGACGCTCAAGGGGTGAAGAGTCCGGGACAACCGTCTCATCAGCGATATTGTCTGTCATGAATCGTCGCTATATAAGCGGCGCGCGCGCAAGAACCCTTCCTTGCCATGACGGATTTCGGTTTCGATAGCGGTGACGGCCAGAAACCTTATCGGCCCTCTGAGAAGGAGCCGTTCATGAACGAGCGTCAGCGCGACTATGACTCCCGCCGGCTGCTCGCGTGGAAAAATCTGCTGCGCGAGGAGCCAGGCCTGCGCTGGTTCGGCTTCAAGGATGAGCCATCGTCGTCGGACCTCGCCGACCGGGCGTCTCGAGACGGATCGTGCGATCGAATTGCGCGCGCGCGACCGTCAGCGCAAGCGATCTCCAGATCGACGCCGCGATCGGCCGCATCGACGACGGCACTTACGAAGCTGGCCCGAGGAAACCGGCGAGCCGATCTCGCTCCAAGCGGCTCCGAGGCGCGACCCATCGCGACGCTCTCGGTGGGCGCAGGAGCGCCACGAGCTGAGAAGGTTTACCGCGACGAATAGAGCCGAACAGGTTCGCCGACGCCCGTGAAACGCCACGGCGCGCAGCTTGCGCCGGTTCCGCGCGTGAAATCCTGCCAGCAACACTTCTGCCAGCCCCACCGGTGCCCTCCGGCGTTTCGGCGTTAAAAGCTCTGTGCAACCTTTCCCGCAAGCTGAGGCTGCGCCGCCGCCGGAACTTGCGCGGCACGTTTCCGTTACTCTCGCATGAGGAGGACGTTGCCGATGCCAGATATGGAAAAGGAACGAGAGGAGAAGGCGCCGACGAAGGGAACGGACGAGCCGTGGAAGCGGCCCGGTCAGGCGTCTCAAAATCCCGATGAGCCCGAGCCGAAAAAGCCGGACCTGGAAAAATGGAAGAATACCGAAACGCATTGAGGATGATATGGGACGCGCATCTTATGCGGTGATCGAAAGCGGCAAACGCTGGGGCATCCTTCACGACGGAAACGTGGAAGGCGATTACGCGACCAAGGAAGCTGCCTTCGAGGCCGCGTTGGCCGCCGCCTCTCTTGCTGTCCGGGATGGCCATGAAGTGCATGTCAGCGTGCCGGGACGTGATGCGGGTAACAAGACTGCATCAGGCGCGGCGACGAATTAATCGCTCCTGCGCAAGCTTCGGCCTACACTTTTTTCAAACGCGCGACGGCCACCGGCAGGGTTCGTCTCGACCATCAACTTATGCCTGATTTATAACGCTTTCCTAGATTCGACGCACCTGTTTGTGTCAAATCCGTGCCAGAAATTCTGTCGGTAAGTGTCGCGTCGTCGCTTGCGTGTCCGTAGGTCGAAAAGACGTGTTTTGGCGTCTTCCATCCACCCAGCTTCGCAACCGTCACCACGTCAACACCAGCCTGTAGCAGTGCCGTGGCGAAGCCGTGCCGGCACGAATGAAACGATAGCTTGGCGATGCCTGCCCGCTTGATGGTGCGGTCCCACGCGCCGATCGCACCGCCGCCTCGCTTAATGTATCCGAATACGGATTCGCCGCGCTTAAGGTTGGCTAGCGCTACCACGAGTTTCGCAGGCAGATGCGCAATGCGGTCTTTGCGGGTCTTCGTCTGCCGAATCAAAACCGTTCGTTTCTTTCCAAGTCGATATCGGGCCATCGAACGCTCAGTGCCTCAGAGATTCTAGCGCCCGTCAGGAACATGAATAGAGCGAGAGCGCCAAGGTGCGGCGATGCATGCTCCATAAACGTCTCAACCTATCTGAGGGTTGCTGGCGTTTTCACCTTCGTCGTTGTGGGGAAGCGCTTAACGCGGATTGGCGGGCACAAAGCTGATTCGGCGGCATGGTTGATGATCGCCTGCGTCGGCGCAATGGCTTGCCGGTTCCGCGTGGCCGGGCCAGCGGTTTGACAAAGCTCAATGGCGGATGCTCGAAGCGCCCGGCGCTTTCATTGCCTTCACCAGAGTGTCTTTTTCCAGTGGTCCTCGATTTTTTCGAGGAACCGGGCTGAACGGCCGGCCGCGCGGTAAAGCATGGCGGCCTGTGCAAAAGTCAGGACGGCTTCCGGGCCATCAGTACGACGCTTCCATTGCTGGGCCTCGATTTCTGAGGCGATCCGGGCCGCGATGTCTTTGCTCGTTGCGCCCGTAGTGCCGCGTAGTCGCCGTCCGGCAACCGTGCCACGGTAGTGCCACGTCTTTTCCTCGCTTGTAGATTTTGATGGGCATGGCCGCAGCTTCCAGGATCGCCGTGACATCTTCAGGAGCAGGATCATACGATTGCCCAAAACTGGCATGCGCCAAGCTCTCTGGTTTGTCCCGCACACGTCTTTCCGACCAGCCGAGTTGCTTCGCCAGCGCGTCAGGCGTCGTCACTTCCGGCAATGTCAGCGTCTTCGTCATTCGTTTCTGTGCCTGGTGGGCGGTTAGTGGGCAATGAAACGTCTGCGCTAGGTTCAACTTGGAGATCGGGCGGCTGTACCACTTCGCGGGCCGCTAGAGCCTGATCGAAATTGCTAAGGCATGGAAAGATAATCCGCCAAGATGAAATCCGGCGTAGCGCTGCCGTTCTCCATTGAATGACGATTTATCAACTGCTCAAGTTCATTCCGGAAATCGGAGTTTGCCATCTTTCTCTCAATCCTTATTGGACAATGACCGTGGGGGAGGCTTACTGCAGCCACCAAACGAAAGGCTGAAGTTCGTCAGGGATCGCGCTCGGCTCCGCTGTCTCGTCTTCTTCCAGAATCTGCTTCTGGATCGTGAGCAGGCGGATCAGCCGTTCAAGGTGTTTCAGTTCGGTGTTGCCGGTCACTAAAAGACGGAAAGTGCTGGTGACGGATAGAGCGCCCGAACAGAACGTCCTCTCTTGATGAACTTGCAAGGTGTGCTGGCTTGCCATCACACATCATCCTCTGTCTTGATCTTGCGAGATCGGTTGTGGGGCATCCTGCGAAGGCGCGGAGGGAAGCGGTTGCCAACCAAGAATGTTGCGTTCAAGAACTGACAAGGTGCAGACGTCGCACAGCCATGTATTGCGATAGGCCATGCCTTCGGCACCGGTCCAATAGATTACTCGCCAACGAGGATCGCGAGACCAATCGTTTTGATGCCAAGCAAGAATGCGCGTCCCATCCTTCGGCGCGCTCGCTATCGGTCGCCAACCTGCATTGTCAACGGCCGGCGCGGGACTTGCTGCGAGCATGGCGCGGTAGATGCGGTCAGCAGCCTTCCGCCCGTCAAGCTGCGATAGGCCAGAGCCGCTCTTTCTGAGCGCGTCCTCCCCGCACCGAACCATCTCCGCAGTAGGCTCCACCGGCACAAGCCTGAACCCATCGGGGCAGGAGAGGGCGGCGGTGAGGGCGACCGTGGCATACTTCTCTGCGGTTTCGAGTTGTCTCGCTGCGACGCGGTCCCCATGCTTCGCAATCTGCTCGGGCGTGCCGAGGTAAGGACCCATCAGATCATGTATCGCCCTTGCCGCTCTCTCGATCATCTCGGGGGTGAGGGGAGTCATTGGCGGGGCTCGGATGCGCTGGGATCGTTCTTTTCACGCTTTACCTGGGCGCACATCA
>JAWKWT010000001.1:0-591062 GCA_041397365.1 Xanthobacteraceae bacterium | reverse complement strand
CATATGCGGACCACGTGAACTCTGCGCGAGGTCTGGAGCGCATCATCAAACCGCAAGCGATTCGAACTTTCTCACCGCCGATTGCCGCCGTTTCCACGCTTCTTCACCACAGGCCATTTTTCGGGCGTCTCTTGTGCGGCAATCGGCGGTGTTCGGCGTTCTTAAATTGAGCAGATTTTGGGGAAATTGGCGCACCCGACACGATTCGAACGTGTGACCTTTGCCTTCGGAGGGCAACGCTCTATCCAGCTGAGCTACGGGTGCGTTGCCGCAGATTTAGCCGATCGGGTCCGGGCAGGCAACACGCGCGGCTGGCAAAATTCCCCGGCCGATCGTGAAATCGGCGCTCCCTGACTGAGGCAAAGGTCACACGTTCGAATCGTGGCGCACGTCCCCGGCTGCGTCCAATATTTCTGTCATCGGGGCAATGCAGCCTTGCGAACACCATCGAGGTTCCGCCGGTGGCGTTTGCGCGAACGGCGATGTCGTCTCGGTACCACCGGCGTCGATCATCACGCGGCTTGTCTCCGCCTGATCCGCCGGTTCGCGGCCGAGCCGAAGTCACCCGCCCGAAAATCGTTCGCGGCTGCGCCTGTCGCTCTCTCTCGATTTCTCCTCAAAATTTGGCCTGCCTCAAAGACGCAGCTCCGGCGACCGCCTAAAAAGCCGTCGTTCGATAAGGAGAACGCCGTTGCAACCGTCGATCATGCTTCAGTATGGCGAGGCGCGCATGCCGCGCTATACGAGCTATCCGACCGCGCCGCATTTCTCGGCCCATATCGGCCCCGCGGCCTATGCCGATTGGCTTGCGAGCCTGCCCCCGAACGAGCCGGTCTCGCTCTATCTGCACATTCCGTTCTGCCGCGCGATGTGCTGGTATTGCGGCTGCCATACCACGATCACGGTCAAGGACCAGCCGATCATCGACTATCTGAACGTGCTGCGCGAAGAGATCCGCATGGTCGCGGCACGCATCGGCCGGCCGATCCCGGTCGCGAACGTGCATTTCGGCGGCGGCACGCCGACCGTCATCGCACCTTCGGATTTCGCCGCTTTGGTCGAGCTGCTGCGCGAAAAATTCGACGTCCTCTCGACCGCGGAGCTGGCGGTCGAGATCGATCCGCGCACGCTGACGGCGGGGATGGCGGCGACGCTCGGGCGCGCCGGCATCGGCCGCGCGAGCCTCGGCGTGCAGAGCTTCGATCCCGTCGTGCAGAAGGCGGTCAACCGCATCCAGAGCGAGGAGCAGACATTCGCGTCCGTCCGACGCTTGCGCGCATCCGGCGTCACGCGCATCAATTTCGATCTGATCTATGGCCTGCCGCATCAGACGCTGCGCTCCTGCATCGAAACCGCCAAGTCCGCGGCCGCGATGCGCCCGGACCGGCTGGCCGTGTTCGGCTACGCGCATGTACCGTCATTCAAGAAGCACCAGTCGGTGATCGACGAGGCGACGCTGCCCGACTGCGAGGCACGCAGCGAGCATGCGCTGGCGATCGCCGAAACGCTGGTCGCGGCCGGCTACCGGCAAATCGGCCTCGACCATTTTGCGCGCGCCGAGGACGACCTCACATCGGCGCACGCAGCGGGCACATTGCGTCGCAATTTTCAGGGCTACACCACCGACACCTGCCGCACGCTGATCGGCTTCGGCGCCTCCGCCATCGGCCAGACGGCGCAAGGCTATGTGCAGAACGATGTCGGTCTCGGCCGCTACAGCGAACATATTCGCAATGGAAACCTGGCCACCATCAAGGGCTATCGGCTGACGGCGGAGGATCGTCTGCGCGCCGAAATCATCGAGCGGCTGATGTGCGATTTCGAAGCCGACATTCCGGCGATCTGCGCCCGACACGGCTTCGATCCGATCCTGCTTCTCGAAAAGAACGAGAGGCTCGACACGCTGCGCCGAGACGGCGTGCTTGATGTCGCCGGCGGCATCGTCCGCGTCGACCGCGCGCATCGCTTTCTGGTCCGTGCGGCGGCGACCGCCTTCGACGCCTATCTGGAAAAGTCTGCGCGCGCGCATGGGCGCGCGGCATGATCGCTGGCGACGGCTATGTGCGCGGCGAGGCCGGATCGCGGCCGGTCGTCCCGGTATAGGATTGCTGCGAGGTCCCGGCCTTTGTTCCGGCCACCACGGAGAAACACCAGTCCGCGACGCGGGCGGGGTCGGGCGGCAACTCCAGCGCCATGCCGTCGACGAAGGCGAGGAAGGCCGGCAGGTTCAGCCGGTTGACGCCGACCAGCACCGGCAGGCCGCGCTCCAGCGCGTCGGCGATCGACGTCGCCAGCCCCCTGCCCTCCGCTTCCTGCTTGCCGAATTTGTTGACCACCAGCAGTTCGGCTTTATCCAGCGCGCCTGCGACCCACACGACCGACTGCTCCAGCGCGCCGGCGTCCAGCCGGCAGCCGCGCGCCTGCCCGCCGCGATCCTCGCTGATGCGCACCGTCGGCCCGTCGGGCAACAGCCGCAGTTCCATGTCGCAGCGGGGACGGTCGCTCCGCTCGATATTGGTCTGCACGGTGCCCGCCAAGGCCACGCCATGCGCTTCCAGCCGCTCGACCACGTCGGCGAGAAGCAGGTCGATCCGGCCCTTTCCCTGAACGCTCACATAGCCGAGCTTCATCGTGCTTTCCACTTCTTGAGCATGATCTGATCCGACCCGAAGGGCCGCGCAGCGCAAACCGGTTCCCACTTTTCGCAGATCATGCCCCGTCTCCGAACGGAATGAACTCAAGCATATCATCGTGCCGGATGCGATCGGTTTCGGACGGGATCAGCAGCAGCCCATCGGCCTGCGCCAGCAGCGCCACCCGGTGCGACACGTCGAGCGCCGTCACCGCCACTGTACGAACGCCATGGCCGTCATAGTCGCCGAGCCGCACGGGGAGAAACTCGCAGCGCCCCGGCTGCCGCACCCGCTCGAAGCCGGCGCGTACGATCATGCGGCGGGTACCGCCTTCGGTGATGCCTGCCGACACTTCGGCGATGCGCGCGCCGATCACATGCCAGCAGACGAAGGCCGCGACCGGATTGCCCGGCAGGCCGAGATAGAGGGCCTCGCCGATGCGTCCGATCATCAGCGGCTTGCCGGGCTTCATCGCCACCTTCATCACCTGGACGGTGCCGCCCGCGGCGCTCAGCACCGCCGGCATATGGTCCTCGTCGCCGACGGAAACGCCGCCGGTGCTCACCACCAGATCGGCTTCGCGCGCCGCGCGCTCCAGCGCCTCACGCAACCGCGCGGGCCGATCGGGAACGGGGCCGATGTCGATCGCCTCGATCCATGGCAACGCGAGCGCGCCCTGAAGCAGCGAGCGGTTGGCGTTCCAGATCTGCCCCGGCGAGAGCGATGCGCCGGCATCGCGCAGTTCGGAGCCGGTCGAGAAGAAAGCCACGCGCAGCCTGCGCCGCACCGTGACATCGCCGCAGCCGATGGAGGCGAGCAGCGTCGCGACGCGCGGACCGATGCGTCGGCCCGCCGGCATGATCTCGGTGCCCGCGGCGAGGTCCTCGCCGGCGCGTCGAACGTTCTCGCCCCAGCGCGGCCGCCGATCCAGCCGGATCGCGCGGCCTTCCATGCGCACCTTTTCCTGTGCGACCACGGCGTCGCACCCCTGCGGCACCAGCGCGCCGGTGAAAATGCGAAAGGCCGCGCCGGGCGGAAGCTCCGCGGCGCCGGCATCGCCGGCCGCGACGCGCCCCGCCACCGGCAGACGCCACGGCCCGTTGCCGGCGAAATCGTCGAGGCGGACCGCGTAACCGTCCATCGCGGAATTGTCGAATATCGGCAGCGCGCAGCTCGCGCGCACCGGTTGCGCGAGCACCCGGCTATGCGCTCTGTCGAGCGGCAGCCTCTCCGTCTCCACCACCGGCTCGGCCAGCGCCAATCCGCGTTTGAGCGCGACGGCGACGGACACCAGCCGGCCCGTTTGCTGCTCGATCCCGCAATCGCAGAGGAACGAATCGGACGAGGCGACCGGGGGGATCATGCCGATTGTCTCACCTCCGCTCGGGGCGTCTCGCTGAGATCGATGCCGGTGATCTTGGCGCGTGCCGCCAGCGCTTCGACATAGGCGCGGCTGCCGCGCACCCAGTCCGCCTTTTCCTGCGCCTGGCGCAGATGCGGCAGCACCGCGGCGAAGGGCAGCACCTCGCCGCGCGCCCGCGCATCGAGCCGGATCAGATGGACACCGTAACGGCTTTCCACCGGCGCATCGCAGATGCTTCCGTCCGCCATCTCGCACAACGCCGCCTCGAATTCCGGCACCGTGTCGCCGGACGCGAGCTGACCGAGCACGCCGCCATTGGCGCGCGAGGAGCAGGCGCTGTGCTCGGCTGCCAACGCTGCGAAGCGGCGGGGCTCGCGGCGCAACTCCGTGAGCACGCTTTCGGCCTGCGCGCGCGCGGCCGCGCGGGCGTCCGTATCGTTCGGCGCTGCGGGAAACAGGATATGCGCGGCCTCGAACAGCGACGGTCCGCGAAAGCGGTCCGGCGCGTTGTCATAGACCGCGCGCAGCCGCGCCTCGTCGATTGTCGTCGGCGCGATGGCGCTTTCGAGAAGCTGGCGGATCGACGCTTCGTCCTCGGTCTCCCATTGCCCCTCGGCAAGCTCGATCGGCGACGGCGCGATCGCCTGCGCCCGCGCCTCCTGCAACAGGACTTCGCGCAGCACGAGCGCCCGCGCCGCTGCCTGCCAGGCCCAGCCCGGTTTGCCTTTCGGCGCGGGATGGTTCTGCGCCTCGGCGGCGATCAGTTCGGGCGCAATGACGACACCGTTGACGGTGACGGGGATCGGCGCGCGGGTGAGATCGATGACTCTCATTCGCCTGGCTCCATGCGCGGGCCCGACAGCGGCGCGAGACCAGTGCGCGCGGGCTTCGCTCCGCGCCGCGAGCGCACGATCTGATAGCCCGGCCGCCACAGATAGCGCACCGGCGCGGAGAAGATGTGGACCAGCCGGCTGAACGGGAACAGCAGGAAGATCGTCAGGCCGAGCAGGATGTGCGCCTTGAACAGCCAGTGGACGTCGGCGATGTGCTCCGCAGCTCCACCGCGCAGATAGATGATGCCCTGCGCCCAGTTCATGAACTTCACCATCTCGTGCCCGTCGAGGTGCCCAAGCGACACGATGATGGTGGCGAGACCGAGCAGCAATTGCGCCATCAGCAGCACCATGATGCCGGTATCGGCAAAAGTGGAGTTGGCGCGGATGCGCGGATCGAACAGCCGCCGGTGCAACAACAAAAGCCCGCCGACGAGCGCCATGATCCCGGCGACGCCACCGAGGGCGACGGCGAGAATCTGCTTCGCGCCATGGCTGATGCCCATGACATCGAAAATCTGGATCGGCGTCAGCAGCCCGACCAGATGGCCGCCGAAGATCATCAGCACGCCGACATGGAACAGCACCGAGCCGGCGACGAACTGGCGTTTGCGCAACAACTGGCTCGACTTCGATTTCCAGGTGAAGGGATCGCGGTCGTAGCGGATGATGCTGGCCATCACCATCACCGTGATTGCGATGTAGGGATAGATGCCGAAGAGGAAGTTGTTCATCGTCGCCTCTCCTTCACTGCATGCGGGGCGCGGGGCGCGCGGGCGACAGGTCCATCCGCGCGAGGATGTCGCGGCTGACGGGACAGCCCGCATTCGGGTTCGGCGCGAAGGTGACCTGCGCCTCCTCCCACACCGCGTCGAGGGCGGCGAGGTCTTCCGGGTTGTCGTCCGTTTGAGACAGCAGCGCCTGCGCTTCGTCGGTCTTCGGATCGGCCGAGGCAAGCGCCACCAACGCCTCCAGCACCGCCGCGTAGGATGCCTCGCGCCGCGACAGCCGTTCCGCCAGCGCGACCAGAATGTGGCCGGCATCGGCGAGAATCTCGCGGGCTTCCCCGACAGGCCGCGTGGACAGGAACTCCAGCAGCACCGGCAGATGGTCGGGCAGTTCCGTTCCTGCGAGATCGAAGCCGCCGGCGCGATAGGTCTCGAGCAGGTCGACCATCGCGCCGCCGCGATCGCGGCTCTCGCCATGGATGTGCTCGAACAGGTTCAGCGACAGCGTGCGCGAGCGATCGAACAGCAGCACGTAACGCTCTTGCAGATCGTAGAGGTCATCCTGTTCCAGCGAAGCCAGCAGCGGTGCGAGCGAGGCGACGGCCGCTTGCGGCAGCAGGCCCTCGCCGAGCACCTCGCGGATCGCGGGGACCGCCGCCTGAAGATCGCCGCTCGGATAGGAGAGCAACGCCGACAGCGCCTTGAAGGTCTTCATGCGATGAACTCCCTTCATGCGATAAATTCTTGCGGGCTGCGGAATTTCTTGCCCCCGAACAGCGACTGGCCGGAATGTCCGCCGGAGCAGCCATTGCCGTCGGTGAAGCCGCAGCCGCCTCTGAGGTCGTAGGCATCCTCGACCAGTTCGCGATGCGTGGTCGGAATGACGAAGCGGTCCTCGTAATTGGCGATGGCGAGAAGCTGGTACATCTCGTCGATCTGCTGCGGCACGAGGCCGACGCGCTTGGCGACGCCGAGATTGACGACGCCGTCCACCGTCTTCGAACGCATGTAGGCGCGCATCGCCAGCATCCGCTCCAGCGCGACGGCGATCGGCGCTTCGTCGCCGGCGGTGAGCATGTTGGCGAGGTAGCGCACCGGAATGCGCAAACTGCGCACGTCCGGCATGTTGTCCTGCGCCGCGATCTTGCCGGCCTCCGCCGCGTTCTGGATCGGCGACAGCGGCGGCACATACCAGACCATCGGCAGCGTGCGGTATTCGGGATGCAGCGGGAAGGCGATCTTCCATTCCATCGCCATCTTCCAGATCGGCGAATTTCGCGCGCCCTTGATCCAGTCTTCCGGAATGCCCTCCGCGCGCGCGGCGGCGATCACGTCGGGATCGTTCGGATCGAGGAAGACGCCGAGCTGGGCGTCATAGAGGTCCTTCTCGTTCGCGACGCTGGCGGCGTCGGCGATGCGGTCGGCGTCATAGAGCATCACGCCGAGATAGCGGATGCGCCCGACGCAGGTTTCCGAGCACACCGTCGGCTGGCCGCTCTCCAGCCGCGGATAGCACAGCGTGCATTTCTCGGATTTGCCGGTCGACCAGTTGTAATAGATCTTCTTGTACGGGCAGCCGGACACGCACATGCGCCAGCCGCGGCACTTCTCCTGATCGATCAGCACGACGCCGTCGTCCTCGCGCTTGTAGATCGCGCCCGAGGGACAGGAGGCGACGCAGCTCGGGTTGAGGCAGTGCTCGCACAGCCTCGGCAGGTACATCATGAAGGTGTTTTCGTACTGGCCGTAGATTTCCTTCTGGATGCCCTCGAAATTGTAGTCCTTCGAGCGCTTGGCGAATTCGCCGCCAAGAATTTCCTCCCAGTTCGGACCCCACTCGATCTTCTCCATGCGCTCGCCGGAAATCTTCGAGCGCGGGCGCGCGGTCGGGAACGCCTGCATCTCCGGCGCGGATTTCAGATGGTCGTAGTCGAAGTCGAACGGCTCGTAGAAATCGTCGATCTCCGGCAGGTCGGGATTGGCGAAGATATTCGCGAGGATACGCCACTTGCCGCCCTGCTTCGGCTGCAATGCGCCCGAGCGCGTGCGGGTCCAGCCGCCGTTCCAGCGCTTCTGGTTTTCCCAATCCTTCGGATAGCCGATGCCGGGCTTGGTCTCGACATTGTTGAACCAGGCGTATTCGACGCCTTCACGGCTGGTCCAGACGTTCTTGCAGGTGACGGAGCAGGTGTGACAGCCGATGCATTTATCGAGGTTCAGCACCATTCCGATCTGGGCACGTACCTTCATTCCGCGGCCTCCACCGTCTGCGTTGCGGGCTGGTCGAGCCAGTCGACCTTGGTCAGTTTGCGCACGATCACGAACTCGTCGCGGTTGGAGCCGACCGTGCCGTAATAGTTGAAGCCGTAAGCGAGCTGCGCGTAGCCGCCGATCATATGCGTCGGCTTCAGCACGATGCGGGTGACCGAGTTGTGGATGCCGCCGCGCTTGCCGGTGAGCTGGCTGCCGGGCGTGTTCACGATCTTCTCCTGCGCGTGATACATGAACATCGAGCCTTCCTTCATGCGCTGGCTCACCACCGCGCGGGCGGTGATCGCGCCGTTTGAATTGAAGACCTCGACCCAGTCGTTATCGACCAACCCCGCCTTGCGGGCGTCGACCTCCGAGATCCACACCACCGGGCCGCCGCGATTGAGCGTCAGCATCAACAGATTGTCGGTGTAGGTGGAGTGGATGCCCCATTTCTGATGCGGGGTGAGGAAGTTCAGCACCACATGCGGCTCGTTCGGACCGAGCGATCGCGTCGCCGCCTCGCCGACCGTCTTCAGGTCCACCGGCGGACGCCAGGTGACGAAGCCTTCGCCGAAGGCCCGCATCCATTCGTGGTCCTGATAGAGCTGCTGGCGGCCCGACACCGTGCGCCACGGGATCAACTCGTGGACGTTGGTCCAGCCGGCATTGTAGCAGACCTCCTCGCTCTCGATGCCTGACCATGTCGGCGAGGAGATGATCTTGCGCGGCTGGGCTGCGATGTCGCGGAAGCGGATTTTCTCGTCTTCCTTCACTTCGGCGAGATGCTTGTGGTCGCGGCCGGTGATCTTGCCGAGCGCCTGCCACGCCTTCACCGCCACCTCGCCATTGGTCTCGGGCGCGAGCATCAAAATCATCTCGGCCGCGTCGATGGCGGTATCGAGACGGGCCATGCCCTTGGTCGCGCCTTCGTCGGTGACGGTGCCGTTCAGCGCCTTCAGATGATGCACCTCGACCTTGGTATCCCAGGCGATGCCCTTGCCGCTATTGCCGGCCTTCTCCATCAGCGGGCCGATCGCGGCGAAGCGCTTGTAGAGATTCGGATAGTCGCGCTCGACGGCGATATAGGCCGGCGCGGTGCGGCCGGGGATCAGGTCGCATTCGCCGCGCTTCCAGTCGCGCACGACGTCCTGCGCGATCTCGCCGGGACTGTCGTGCTGGAGCGGCAGTTGCACCACGTCGGTCTCGACGCCGAGATAGCCTGGAACGATCTCGGAGAATTTTTTCGCGATCGCCTTGAAGATTTCCCAGTCCGTCTTCGACTCGTAGGCAGGGTCCACGGCCGCCTGCAACGGATGAATGAACGGGTGCATGTCGGACGTGTTCATGTCGTCCTTTTCGTACCAGCTCGCCGTCGGCAAAACGATGTCGGCATAGACCGCCGTCGTCGACATGCGGAAGTCGATCGTCACCAGCAGATCGAGTTTTCCTTCCGGCGCGTGCTCGTGCCAGACGGCCTCGGTGGGCTTCGCCTTGCCTTCCGCGCCAAGGTCCTTGCCCTGCACGCCGTGATCGGTGCCGAGCAGGTGCTTGAGAAAATACTCATGTCCCTTGCCGGAGGAGCCGAGCAGGTTCGAGCGCCACACGAACAGATTGCGCGGCCAGTTCTCCGGCGCGTCCGGGTCCTCGCACGACATCTGCAACGCGCCCGACTTCAATCGCTGCGCCACATAGGGCGCGGCCTCGACGCCGGCCTCCTTCGCCGCGCGGCCGACCTCGAGCGGATTGGTTTTCAACTGCGGCGCGGACGGCAGCCAGCCCATGCGCTCGGCGCGGATGTTGAAGTCGATCAGGCTGAGTTTGGTCCAGTCGCCCGCCGGCGCGGTCGGGGAGAGAATCTCCTGCGTATGCACTGTCTCGTAGCGCCACTGGTCGGTGTGGGCGTACCAGGCCGAGGTGGAGTTCATGTGGCGCGGCGGGCGCGCCCAATCGAGCGCGAAGGCGAGTGCGGTCCAGCCGGTCTGCGGCCGCAGCTTCTCCTGCCCGACATAATGCGACCAGCCGCCGCCCGACTGGCCGACGCAGCCGCACATCACCAGCATGTTGATGACGGCGCGGTAGTTCATGTCCATGTGGAACCAGTGGTTCATCGCAGCGCCGATGATGACCATGGAGCGTCCGTTGGTCTTCTCAGCGTTGTCGGCGAATTCGCGCGCCACCTGGACGATCTTGTCGCGGCGAACGCCGGTGATGCGCTCCGCCCAGGCCGGCGTGAACGGCACGTCGGCGTCATAGTCGCGCGCGACATGCTCGCCGCCGAGCCCGCGATCGAGGCTGTAGTTTGCACACAGCAGGTCGAAGACCGTGGCGACCAGTGCCTCCTCGCCGTTCGCGAGCTTGATCCGCTTCACCGGCACGTTGCGGGTGAGAATTTCGCCGCGATCATCGACGGCGAAGCCGTTGGTCGCCGCGCCGCCGAAATAGGGGAAATCGACGCCCTTCACCTCGTCATGATCGGCCTTGTCGATCAGGCTGAGTTTCAGGCGAATGTCGTCGCGGCCGGCCTGCTCCTCGAGATTCCACTTGCCGGACTCGCCCCAGCGGAAGCCGATCGAGCCGTTCGGCACGACGACCTTGCCGGAAATCTCATCGAGCCCGACCGTCTTCCATTCGGGATTGTTCTGCTCGCCGAGCGCCTGCGCGAAGTCGGCCGCGCGCAACTGCCGGCCGGCGACCAGCCGGTCGCCCTGCCGGTCGAGACGCACCAGCATCGGCATGTCGGAATATTTGCGGCAGTAGTCGGTGAAATACGGCACCTGCCGGTCGAGATGGAATTCGCGCAGGATGACATGACCGAACGCCATGCCGAGAGCAGCGTCGGTGCCCTGCTTGGCGTTCAGCCAGATGTCGGAGAATTTCGCGGCCTCGGAGTAGTCCGGGCAGATGACCGCGCTCTTGGTGCCCTTGTAGCGCACCTCGGTGTAGAAATGGGCGTCGGGCGTGCGCGTCTGCGGCACGTTCGAGCCCCACAGCAGCAGATAACCGGCATTGTACCAGTCGGCCGATTCCGGCACGTCGGTCTGCTCGCCCCAGGTCTGCGGACTGGCCGGCGGCAGGTCGCAATACCAGTCGTAGAACGACATGCAGGTGCCGCCGAGCAGCGACAGATAGCGGCTGCCGGCCGCATACGACACCATCGACATCGCCGGGATCGGTGAGAAGCCGAACACACGGTCGGGGCCGTATTTTTTCGCGGTGTAGGCGTTGGCTGCGGCGGCGATCTCGGTCGCCTCGTCCCAGCTTGCGCGCACGAAGCCGCCCTTGCCGCGGATGCGGGTGTAGCTCTCGCGCGCCTTCGGATCGTTCTGGATTGCCGTCCACGCCTCGATCGGAGACATGCTCTTGCGCTTTTCGCGCCACAGCCGCATCAGCCGGCCGCGCACCAGCGGCGTCTTCACCCGGTTGGCGCTGTAGAGATACCAGCTATAGGACGCGCCGCGCGCGCAGCCACGCGGTTCGTGATTGGGCAGATCCGGCCGCGTGCGCGGATAGTCGGTCTGCTGCGTCTCCCAGGTAACGATGCCGGACTTGACGTAGATCTTCCACGAGCAGGAGCCGGTGCAGTTCACGCCATGGGTCGAGCGCACGATCTTGTCGTGCTGCCAGCGGCGGCGATAGGCGTCTTCCCAGTCGCGGCTCTCGATCGTCGTCTGGCCATGCCCGCCGGCGAACGTGTCCTTGCGCAGCGAGGTCAGAAAATTCAGGCGATCCAGAAGCTGGCTCATGGCGGTTTCCTCAGTTCCTATTGGGCGGGGACAGCGACCGCCGGAATCCGGCCGCGTTCGATGTCGTGCAGCAGGCCGCCGCGGCGGGTGTAGACCGCCCAGGTGACGACGAGGCAGACGACGTAGAAGACGAGGAAGGCCCAGAGCGCCATCAGCGGCGATCCGGTCATACCGATCGAGGTGCCGTAGGCTTTCGGGATGAAGAAGCCGCCATAGCCGCCGATCGCGCTGGTGAAGGCGATGATGGCTGCGGCCTCGCGGTCGGAACGGCGGCGCTGTTCCAGCGCGTCCTCGCCGGACGCGAGCCGCGCGATCTCCTTGCGCATGATGACCGGGATCATCTGGAAGCTGGAGGCGATGCCGACGCCGGTGAAGAACAACAACGCCATGAAGGCCCCGAATAAGCCGGCGAAGGAGCCCGCCTGCAACGCCCAGATCACCGCCAGCACCGACGCGATCATGCCGGCGAACACCCAGAAGGTGACGCGCCCGCCGCCGACCTTGTCGGACAGCCAGCCGGTGCCGGCGCGGCTCAGCGCACCGACCAGCGGTCCGAGGAAGACGTATTTCAGCGCGTCGATCTGCGGGAAGGCGAGCTTCGACAGCAGCGGGAAGCCGGCCGAATAGCCGAGGAAGGAGCCGAAGGTGCCGACATAGAGCAGGCACATCACCCAGTTGTGGGTGCGGGTGAAGATCACCGCCTGCTCGCGGAAACTCGCCCGCGCATCGGCGATGTCGTTCATGCCGAGCCACGCGCCCACGGTCGAGGCGAGGATCATCGGCACCCAGACGAAGCCGGCGTTCTGGATCCACAGACGGGTGCCGTCGGACACCTCCTGCGCCGGCCCGCCGAGCGTGCCGAACACGGCCGTGGTGATGACCAGCGGCACCAGGAATTGCATCACCGAGACGCCGAGATTGCCGAGACCTGCATTCAGCGCCAGCGCGTTGCCTTTCTCGGCGCGGGGAAAGAAGAAGCTGATATTGGCCATCGAGGAGGCGAAATTGCCGCCGCCGAAGCCGCACAAAAGCGCCAGCACCACGAAGATCAGATAGGGCGTGGACGGGTCCTGCACCGCGTAGCCGATGCCAAGCGCGGGCGCCAGCAGCGAGGCGGTCGAAAGCGTCGTCCACAACCGGCCGCCGAAGATCGGCACCATGAAGCTGTAGAAGATGCGCAGCGTCGCGCCCGACAGCGCCGGCAGCGCCGCCAGCCAGAACAATTGATCCTGGGTGAAGTTGAAACCGATCGCCGGCAGCTTGGCGATCACCATCGACCACACCATCCACACCGCGAAGGCCAGCAGCAGCGCGGGAATCGAGATCCACAGATTGCGCTGCGCGATGCGGCGGCCTTTCTCGGCCCAGAAATGCGGATCCTCCGGCCGCCAGTCCTCGATCAGATGCGGCATCACCGTGCGATCGGGATCGTGAACGTCGGCGAGTTCGGGGAAGTTGGGCAGCCGGTCGAGCGCCGCGCCATGCGCCTGCCGCTCCATGACGCGGATCGACAGATGCATCCAGGTCAGCGACACCAGCACGATGAAGAACAGCAGCAGGAACGCCGAGGTCCAGATGCCGGTCATGTCCAGCAGCACGCCGAACACGATCGGCAGGATGAAGCCGCCGAGGCCGCCGATCATGCCGACCAGGCCGCCGACCGAGCCGACGTGCTTCGGATAATAGACCGGGATGTGGCGGAACACGGCGGCCTTGCCGAGGCTCATGAAGAAGCCGAGCGCGAAGGTGGTGGCGACGAACGGCCACAGATCCATTTCGGTGGAGAAGGCGATCGGGCCGTCCTTGCCGCGGATCACATATTCGGTCGGCGGATAGGACAGCATGAACAGGAACAAAAGCGAGAAGCCGAAGGTCCAGTACATCACGGTGCGCGCGCCGAAGCGGTCGGACAGCACGCCGCCATAGGCGCGGAAGACGCTGGCCGAGAGGCTGAAGGCGGCTGCCGCCATGCCCGCGGTGCGCACGTCCACGTTGTAAACCTGCACGAGATAATGCGGCAGCCATAGCGCCAGCGCGACGAAGCCGCCGAAGACGAAGAAGTAGTAGAGCGAGAAGCGCCAGACCTGGAGGTTCTTCAGCGGCGCGAACTGCTCGGCGAGGCTTGGCGCTGCGACGCCCTTCTCCCGCCGCGCGGCGAAATCCGGATCGTCCTTGGCCAGCAGGTAGAAGACGACACCCATGATGGCGATGGCGGCCGCCCATACTTCCGCGACGCCCTGCCAGCCCCACGCGATCATCACGAAGGGCGCGAGAAACTTGGTCACGGCCGCGCCGACATTTCCCATGCCGAACACGCCGAGCGCGGTGCCCTGCCGCGCCTGCGGATACCATTTCGAGACATAGGCGACGCCGATGATGAAGGAGCCGCCGGCGAGGCCGACGCCGAGCGCGGCCAGGAGGAAGGTCGCGTAGCTGTCGGCCCAGGTCAGCGCGAAGGTGGCGATGGCGGTCAGGATCATCTGCGCCGCGAACACCAGCCGCCCGCCATAGCGCTCGGTCCACACGCCGAGGATCAGCCGGGTCAGCGAACCGCTCAGCACCGGCGTCGCGATCAGCAATCCGTACTCGAATTCCGACAGGCCGAGCTGTCCCTTGATCGACAATCCGATGATGGAAAAGATCGTCCAGACGGCGAAGCAGAGGGTGAAGGCGAAGGTGCTGAGCCACAACGCACGTTGCTGATCTGCGCGGCTGGGCATCGGCTGGCCGGTGATGGGTTGGCCGGTCATGACTGCTACTCCCGGTCTTGATCCGGTGGCGAGGAAGCATTGGCTCGCAGTCAGCAACCACGGCGGGCATCAGCCGTCTTTGATAAAGGTCAAACGTATTTCGGGGCGTCTCACAATTCGCGATTTCGCGACGCGTGTTCGCTGCAAAGCAATAATTACTGACAATAGTCTGATTCTGGATTGATAAATGCACTGGCTCTAAATATGATATCACCGACTATTGATTGATAAATATCAATCTTAGGACGCGAGAGAGCACGATCATGCGCCCCGATGAAAAGCCGAATCTGCGGCGACTGCCGCTGTTTCGCGAAATGATGACGCCGACCTTCGACGACCTGATGCAGATCGGCTATTCCCAGGTGTTTCCGCCTCACCTCGAACTGATCCGGCAGGGCGAGTATGCGGACTTCCTGCATGTCATCATCGAAGGCTCCGTCGAATTGCGAGCAACCTGGAACGGGCGCGACACCGTGATGGGAGTCGTGCGCCCGGTCTCGACCTTCATCCTCGCCGCCTGCGTCTGCGACGAACCCTATCTGATGTCGGCGCGAACGCTGGAGCGGTCGCAGATCGTGATGATTCCGGCGGCGGATGTGCGGGTGGCGTTGCGGCGCGACAGCGACTTCGCCATGGCGGCGATGCGCGAACTTGGCGAGGGCTACCGGAGCTTCGTGCGCCACACCAAGAACCTGAAGCTGCGCGACTCGCTGGAGCGGCTCGCCGCCTACATTCTGTACGAATCGAACAAGCACGACGACGCCTCCAGCCTGACGCTGCCGGTGGAGAAGCGGCACCTTGCGTCCTATCTCGGGATGACGCCGGAAAATCTCTCGCGCGCGATCAAGACGCTGCACGGCCATGGCGTCACGGTTCAGGGCATGCAGATCACCATCACCGACCGGGCGCGTCTGGCGGCGATCGCGGGTCCCGATCCGCTGATCGACGGGCCCGGCGAGAAGGTTGGCGTCCCGCCGCAGCGATCCGTCTCGTAGCGGGCGTCGCGCGGCAGCAATTGGCCGGTGGTGTTCATGGCGGCGCTCACGCCGGTTGCCGCTCCGATTGCTCGCCGGCGGCGATACTGCGCAGCCCCTCGATCGCCAGCTTGACGAGCCCGTCCTCGGCCTGAGCCGAACACACCGCATAGATCGGATAGAAGAAGCTCGGCGCGCCGGGGACGAGATGCAGCCGTCCGGCTTCGATATGCGGCGCGACGATGCGCTGCCGGAAATAACCCGATCCGCCCGCGTCGAGAATGTAGGTCAGCGCCAGCGGCCCGAGGCCGACGAACAGGCCGGGATTGCTGTCCTCGGGGAAACTCAATTCGTGCTGATGCGCGAAGTCCGGCCCCCAATCGACATAGACATAGCTGTGCGGATCGATCTCTTTCGCATCGGGATCGGTCGTCACCAGCACCAGCTTTTCCTCCAGCAGCAATTCGACGCGCGCGCCCGGCCGGTATTGCGGAGCGTACATCACCGCAATGTCGAGCGCGCCGGTGGCAACCTGCGTGATCAGGCTTTCCGGCAACCCGACCTGAACGCGCAAGGCGACGTCGGGCGCGGACTGGCGCATCCAGCGCAGCCACTCGATCAGCCAGGGATGCCAGAGACTTAATTCCCCGCCGATGGTGAGCACCGCGCGGCGGCCCGGCGGCACCGCCACCTGATGCCGCGCGCGCTGCCACAATTGCACGAACATCGGCGCATAGCGCAGGAACTGCTCGCCCGCCGGCGTCAGCGACGCGCCGTTCTTGTTGCGCACGAACAGCGACCGGCCGAGGCGCTCCTCCAGCGTCTTGATCCGGGCGCTGACCGTCGTTTGGCTGACATTGAGCTGTTCGGCGGCACGCACGAAGCTGCGCGTCCTGACGATTTCGAGAAAAGTCCGCGCGAGTTCGGTGTCCATCGCCGCGACCTCCTGATGTCACGCCTCGTGTCATAGCATTTATATTGCACTCAACCAGCTATTAAATTCGTTTGCTTGCATGGTCTGACAGCGCAACAGGACGAGGGCGGCCCAGCCCATCGACCCTCGGCGGCCGCGGCCGCAAGGCCGGTCCACGCGGCAGGAGGACAAAAAATGTCAACGACAACGGCGCTCCCCGACGCAGATCATCGCCCGAGCTTCCGGGCACGCTGGATCTATTCGACCAATCACAAGGACATCGGCACGCTCTATCTGATCTTCGCAACGGTCGCGGGGATCGTCGGCACCGCACTGTCGGTTCTGATCCGGATGGAATTGCAGGAGCCGGGTCTTCAGTTCTTCTCCGACCCCTCGCTGTTCAACGCCGTCGTCAGCGCGCATGGCCTCGTGATGATCTTCTTCGTCATTATGCCGGCGCTGATCGGCGGCTTCGGCAACTGGCTGGTGCCGCTGATGATCGGCGCGCCCGACATGGCGTTCCCGCGCATGAACAACATCTCGTTCTGGCTGCTGGTCGCGTCCTTCGTCCTCTTCATCATCTCGTTGTTCGCCGAAAGCGCGCCGGGCGCGCACGGCCATGGCGGCGGCTGGACGCTCTATCCGCCGCTCTCGACCTCGGGCCAACCGGGCCCGGCGGTCGATTTCGTCATCCTCGCGGTGCATCTGTCCGGCGCGTCGTCGATCCTCGGCGCGATCAATTTCATCACCACGATCCTGAACATGCGCGCGCCCGGCATGACGCTGCACAAGATGCCGCTGTTCGCCTGGAGCATGCTGGTGACGGCGTTCATGTTGCTGCTCGCGCTGCCGGTGCTGGCGGGCGCAATCACCATGCTGCTGACGGACCGCAATTTCGGCACGACGTTCTTCAACACCGCGGGCGGCGGCGACCCGATCCTGTATCAGCATCTGTTCTGGTTCTTCGGCCATCCCGAAGTCTACATCATGATCCTGCCGGCCTTCGGCATCGTCAGCCATGTCGTCTCGTCGTTCTCGCACAAGCCGATCTTCGGCTATCTCGGCATGGCCTATGCGATGGTGGCGATCGGCTTCATCGGCTTCGTCGTGTGGGCGCACCACATGTACACGGTGGGCATGTCGGTCAACGCGCAGGCGTATTTCTCGATGGCGTCGATGGTCATCGCCGTACCGACCGGCGTGAAAGTATTCTCATGGATCGCGACGATGTGGGGCGGATCGCTGCATTTCCGCGTGCCGATGCTGTGGGCGATCGGCTTCGTCATCCTGTTCACCATCGGCGGCGTCACCGGCGTCGTGCTGGCGAATGTCAGCATCGACTCCTCGCTTCAGGACACCTACTACGTCATCGCACATTTCCACTACGTGCTCTCGCTCGGCGCGGTGTTCGGCATCTTCGCCGGGATGTATTACTGGTTCCCGAAAATGTCCGGCTATCTCTACAATGAGCGGCTCGGGCAGTTGCATTTCGCGATGATGTTCGTCGGCGTGAACATGGTGTTCTTCCCGCACCATTTCCTCGGCCTCCAGGGCATGCCGCGCCGCTATATCGATTATCCGGATGCATTCGCGGGATGGAATCTCGTTTCGTCGATCGGCTCTTACATCGCCGCCGCCGGCTTCCTGATCTTTTTCGCCGTGATCGCGGAGGCCTTCTGGCGCAAGCGCCCCGCCGGCAACAATCCGTGGGGCGTCGGGGCGACCACGCTGGAATGGACGCTGTCGTCGCCGCCGCCGTTCCATCAATACGAGACGCTGCCGCTCATCAAATAACACAAGGAAGCCGCGGCGGAACGATCCCCGCCGCGCTCTTGACGGAGGTGGACATGCCTCAGGACGCAGACGGCACGGGCCTCGTCACACTGATCTGGATGGCCTGGATCTACTGGAACGTCTATTGGTGGCTCAGCCAACTGGCCTCGCCCGAGGAGAGCGAGGAGGAGCGGCGCTTCAACCAGCTCGACAGGCCGAAAGAGGCTCAACCCGCTTTGCCGCCGCCGGCACCCGCCGGCCCGCAGACGCTGGACACATTGATCCTTGAGATTCTTCGCTGCGATGGCGCGGCGAGCATCACGGACTTTCTCGGCGAGCGCCTTGCCGGCTATGAGGCGATCGTCGCGGCGTTCGATGCAGGCGATCTGGATGCGCTGCGCCCGCTGCTCTCCACCGACGTCTTCGAGGTGTTTTCCGACGCGATCCTGTCGCGGGAGCAAAGCCGGCGACAGATCGAAACGCTGTTTTCGCAAATTGAACCTGCCGAAATCGTCGGCGGATCAGTGGACGACGACCGGATGGAGATTTCCGTGCGCTTCGTCGGAGAATGTTTTCGCGTGAGACGCGACGATTCCCGCCGCAGGCTTTCCGGCACAGCGGTGAAATCGCGCACCGCCGACATCTGGACTTTTGCACGCACGCCGCGCGACGCGACCTGGCGCGTGACCGCGACGGAGGCCGCATGACTCTTCCCACGCCGGATGACGACGGGGACGACCTCCCGCATGAGTATGCGTCGCCCGCATGTTTCATGCACGAGGTCGATCCGGCTTATTTCGGGCTTCCTAGCAAGTCCGACAACCACGCCGCGAAGCAAGCGCCGCCCGAACCGCTCACGCCGAAAGCGCCGTCTCCAGATCGGCGATCAGATCCGCTTCCGCCTCAAGCCCGACCGACAGACGGATCAAGCTGTCACTGATTCCGGCCGCCGCCCTCGCCTCCGCGCCCATGCTCGCATGCGTCATCGTCGCCGGATGCGCGACGAGACTCTCGACGCCGCCGAGCGATTCGGCCAGCGTGAACACCCGCACGGCCTCGACGAAACGGCGCACGGCATCGACGCCGCCCTTCACCTCGAAACTCAGCATCGCGCCGAACCCGTCCTGCTGGCGCGACGCCAGCCTGTGTCCCGGATCGGCCGCAAGCCCCGGATAGTAGACCGCAGCGACGGATGGATGCGCGGCGAGGAATTGCGCCACGGCCATCGCATTCGCCTGCTGCCGCTCGATGCGGGGAAACAGCGTGCGCAGGCCGCGCAGCGTCAGATGCGCGTCGAACGGCGCGCCGGTCAGCCCGGCGGTGTTGGCCCATGCGGCGAGCGCGTCCGCATCCTCGCGCGCCGCCGCGATCACCGCGCCGCCGACGACGTCGGAATGGCCGTTGAGATATTTGGTGGTGGAATGAATGACGAAATCCGCGCCGAGCGCGATCGGCCGCTGCAAGGCCGGCGACAGGAAAGTGTTGTCCACCGCCACCTTAGCGCCCGCTTCCTTTGCGCGCGAGGCGATCATGCGGATATCGACGACGCGCATCAGCGGATTGCTCGGCGTCTCCACCAGCACCAGCTTCGGCTTGCGCTTGAGCGCCTCGGCCAACGCCGCGTCATCGCCCTGATCGACGAAAGCGAGATCGAACTGCTCGCGATCGCGCCGCGCGGCGAGCAGGCGATAGGTGCCGCCATAGCAATCATGCGGCGCGACCACGAGATCGCCGCGCCTCAGCAGCGACAGAACCAGATCGACCGCCGACATGCCGGAGGCCGTGACCACCGCGCCCGCCCCGCCCTCGAAGCTTGGCAAGCGTTTCGGCCAACAGATCGCGGGTCGGATTGGAGGAGCGGGTGTATTCGTGACCGGCATGCCGCTCGAAGCCGGCGAAAGCGAAGGTGCTGGTCAGATAGAGCGGCGGCGCGACCGACTTGAACGCGCGATCCGTGGCGACGCCGTTCGCTGCCGCGACGGTGCGCGGGTCTTTCATTTTCGACACCCGAAACCTCCTGAAAATGATGCTCGGGATGTACTACACGCGCGAATTTTTCACACGGATTTTCGCCATCGGCGAAGCGCATTTCAGCCCGGATAAAATCAGCGCGCCGTGAATTGCGGTGCTTGTTGCGGAACGGTGCGGCCAGCGCACACGCTGCGCCACCAATTCTCGATCACATCGGGATCGGCCGGCAGCGCGACGGAAAAGGGTTCGGCGACACGCGCCCCCGCCGCCGGGCACGACGGCGACACCGCGGTCAGCACCGGCACGCCAGCTTCGACCGCCGCCGTGAAGGCCGGTGCGAGGCCGCCGCCGGAGGATTCGAGCTTACCGAATTTGCTCAGCAGCACCAGATCGCAACCCGCCGCGATATCGTTGCATACCGCCTGGCTGGCCGAGACCGCGCCCGAGCCGTCGAGATGGCAGGCGTCCGAATGCGCACCGAGATCCTGAAAGATCGGATAGCTGCGCCCATCGATAATGCTTTGCAGGCGGCCGGCGCTGCATGCGCGCTTGCCGAGCCCATGATCTTCCTCGATGACGCCGGCGATGCGCGTGCCCGGCTGCAAGCGCGCGACGATGGCGCGAAACAGGTCCTGCACCTGCGTACTGGAGCCGCCCTGCACGGCGGCGACGATCTTGACGTCCTGCTTCATCGTGACCTCCGTGGCGAAACGATGATCCTCACGGTGCATTGGCACGCTATCACGAATAGCGCGCTGGCGGCGTTACTAACGCTGGCTCGCGCGAAGCTCGAGCGAGTGGCGCGGGCTGTACATCCGCCCCTGCCGCGAGGCGATCCCCATTTCGAGACTGTCGGCGATCCGCCGGGCGCGCTCGATGAAATGCGATGCCGCCGGCGGCGGACAAAGCTCGGTCGCGGTGGCCTCGAACAGTTTCAGCCAGCGGTCGAAATGCGCGCCGTCGATCGGCAGCGGCAGATGCTTCTGCATCGGCTGGCCGTGATAGCGGCCGGACATCAGCGCCACGGCCGACCAGAACGCGCAGAGCTTTTCGAGATGATGGTCCCAGTCATCAATTCGCGCGTCGAAAATCGGCCCGATCAGCGGGTCCTGCCGCACCCGCGCGTAAAAAGTGTGGACCAGGCGCTCGATCATCGCGTCGTCGATGCCCGTCTGCTCCATGATCTCGCGCGTCAGCCGCGCGCGGCGATCCGGCCCTTCATCCATCATCGTCATCTGCAAATCGCTTTCAAAGCGCCCTTGTTGAGGTTGGATCGTTCACGCCGCCGGCCGCAAGCCGAAATCCTCCGGACTGAGGATCAGATCGGCCAAAGTGTATCGGTCGAGCGTGGCGGTGAATGCGCCCAGCGCCTCCGCCAATGCCCGCCGCAGCCGGCAGCGTGGAGTGATGACGCATTGATTGTCAGCGCCGAAACATTCGACCAGCGCGAAATCCGGCTCCGTCGCCCGCACCACGTCGCCGAGCCTGATCCTGTTCGGACGCTTCGCCAGCGTCACACCGCCGGAGCGGCCGCGCACCGCCTTCAGATAGCCGGCGCGGGTGAGCTGGTTGACGATCTTCATCAGATGCGCGCGCGAAATGCCGTAGACTTTCGCGGTCTCGTCGATGGTGATGAGCCGATCGCCCTTCGCCGCCGCATACATCAGCACGCGCAGCGCGTAGTCGGAGAAATTCGTCAGTCGCATGCGATGCAGCTTTCGCTCGGGGACAGGTCGATGGCCGTTGATAAACATGCATTATGGATGTATCTTTTTCAAGCATCCTTTTTCTTCTGTCCCGCAAGGGGTCCCTGATGACCGACATTCCGAAAGCGCTCCCGCCCGGCCTCGTCGCCTACAGCCGCTCGCCGGACTTCACGCCGGCCACGCTGCCGGCGAAACTCCAGTCCGCGCACTTCACCAAGGCTGGCGTCTGGGCGCTGCTGCACGTTCTCGAAGGCAAGGTGCTGTATCAGCTCGAGCCGCCGCATAGCGGCGAGCAACTGGTCTCGGCCGGGGAGTATGCCGTCATCGAATCCGGCGTGCTGCACCGCGCGAGCTTCGTCGAGGCGGGACGGCTTTACGTCGAATTCTATCGCGCGCCGCGACCGGAGGAAGGAGCATGACCCCGGTCACAGCTTCAGGGAGTTCCGTTGCGCCCGTCCCGCGCCTGCGCTAGCAAACGCGACGCCGGAGCCGGCGGACACATTCTGGAGCACCGCGAAAATGTCCTATCTCGCCGCAATGACGCTGATGCTGTCGCTGGCGATCTCCTCGCTGGCGCAGGCGCAGAATGTCGATCTGAAGAAATTGAAAGAGCCGGTGAAGCCGCCGCGTTCCGGCGAGCGCGCGAATGCGGGCGGCATGAAGGCCTGCCCGGAATATGGCGCGGGTTTTTACAAAATGCCCGGCTCCGACACGTGCATCCGGATCGGCGGCGCGGTCGATGTCGGCGTCGGCATGTCGGGAACGCGGCGCTAAAAAACGGCCGCATGAATGCGGCCGCTGCCCGTTTCAATGATCCAACATCAGCCCCACGGGCCGCGGCGCGCGCCGCCATTCCACGGTCCCCGCGCAGGCGCGGCCGGTGACGCGGTGGCCTGCGCGAAACCACCCTGTCCCCCGAACTGCGTCGCGAGCTGACGCAGCGCGGCGATGCGGTTTTCCGTCGCCGGGTGGGTCGCAAACAGATTGTCCATGCCCTGACCCGACAGCGGGTTGATGATGAACATGTGCGCCGTCGCCGGATTGCGCTCCGCTTCCGGATTCGGAATCTGGTGCGCGGCGTTGGAGATCTTCGCCAGCGCCGAGGCGAGCCACATCGGCTGACCGCAGATGCGCGCGCGCCCATGTCGTCCCGCATATTCGCGCGTGCGGCTGATCGCCATCTGCACCAGCATGGCGGCGAGCGGCGCCAGGATCACCATCGCGACCGTGCCGACGATACCGAGGCCGCCATTGTTGTTGCGGTTGCCGCCGAAAAACATGCCGAACTGCGCAAGCATCGAGATCGCGCCCGCGATCGTCGCGGTGATGGTCATAATCAGCGTGTCGTGATTCTTGATATGCGCCAGTTCATGCGCGATCACGCCGGCCAGCTCCTCACGGCTCAGATGATTCATCAGCCCGGTCGTGACCGCCACCGCCGCGTTCTGCGGATTGCGGCCGGTGGCGAAAGCGTTCGGCTGGTCCTCATGCATGATGAACACGCGCGGCATCGGCAGTTGCGCGTTGCGCGCAAGACCCGCCACCAGATTCACGAGATCGGGCGCGGAGCGCGCATCGACCTCCTCCGCGCCGTGCATGGACAGCACCATGCGGTCGGAATTCCAGTAGGCGAACAGGTTCATGCCCGCGGCGACGACCAGCGCGATCATCGCGCCCGACGCCGCCGATCAGATAACCGACGCCCATGAACAGGCCCGTCAGGCCGGCCAGCAGCATGGCAGTCCGAAAGTAACTCATCGATCCTCGCCATGGCGGCCGGTCATGCCCTGCCGCTCGGGTCATCAAATAATTATGATGGATCAACTCCGCAAGAGCGTGCTCGATGCGGCGGAGCGCCGCGTCCGCCTGGCCGGAACCGGGCGGCTGCCTCGGCAAATCCGGATCAGCTAATGGCCGCGCCCGTTCCCTTAGCCGCGGAAGCGGCTAGGATGGGAGGCACAATTCAGAACCAAAAGGGAGGACGTTCCATGCCGAAGCTGAACCGCGACGGGGTCGACATCTATTACGAGGTCCACGGCTCCGGCCCGGCGCTGATCCTCACCCACGGCTATTCCGCCACCTCGCAGATGTGGAAGGGGCAGATCGAGCCGCTGGCGAAGAACCACACGCTGATCCTGTGGGACATGCGCGGCCACGGCCAGAGCGACTATCCGGCCGACCAGTCCGCCTATAGCGAGGAGCTGACGGTCGGCGACATCGACGCGCTGCTCGACAAGGTCGGCGCGAAGACCGCGATCGTCGGCGGCCTGTCGCTCGGCGGCTACATGTCGCTCGCCTATTACAACAAGCACCCCGAGCGGGTGCGCGCGCTGCTCATCATCGACACCGGGCCCGGCTTCAAGAAGGACGACGCGCGCGAAGGCTGGAACCAGACCGCGCGCACCCGCGCCGACACACTTGAGAAGGACGGCCTCGCGACGCTGAAAACCGGCAGCGCCGAACGCGCCTATGCCGTGCATCGCGACGCGCTCGGCCTGGCGAAGGCTGCGCGCGGCATGCTGACCCAGCGCGACGCCACCGTCATCGAATCGCTGCCGAACATCAAGGTGCCGTCGCTGGTCGTGGTCGGCTCGAAGGACACGCCCTTCATCGCCGCCTCCGACTACATGGCGGCGAAGATTCCGGGCGCGCAGAAGGTCGTCATCGACGATGCCGGCCACGCCTCGAACATCGACCAGCCGAAGGCGTTCAACGACGCGCTGGTGGCATATCTGGAGAAGCTCCCGGCGGCGTGATGCGCAACGGCTCTGCCTGCGGTGAGGCGGGCCACGGCCCGCTGCTGCTCGACCGGATCGGCACGCCGATCGGCGAGATGCTGCTCGTGATCGACGGCGAGGGAAGCCTGTGCGCCGCCGATTTTCACGATTACGAGGACCGCATGCTTCGGCTGCTGCGACTGTATCAGCCGGCCGGCGCGTTGCGGCCCGCGCGGGCTCCGGACGCGCTGCGAGATTCGCTCGCGGCCTATTTCGCCGGCGAGATCGGCGCGCTCGACAGGATCGAGGTCAGAACCGGCGGCACTGCTTTCCAGCAAAAGGTCTGGCGCGAATTGCGCACGCTTCCCGCGGGGCAGGCGACAACTTACGGCCGGCTCGCCGCGCGCATCGGCCGGCCGGCGGCGGTGCGCGCCGTAGGCGCTGCGAACGGCGCGAATCCGGTGAGCGTCGTGGTGCCGTGCCATCGCCTGATCGGCGCGAACGGCCGCCTCACCGGCTATGGCGGCGGCCTCGACCGCAAGCGCTGGCTTCTGGCGCATGAAGGCGCGGGCGAATTCCTGTGACGCGCGTTCGCATGCTTGGTAAGGATTTCCTGGACACCAACGGACGCAAACCCATCATGCGAACGCTGCTAAAATCTGCCGCCATCCTGCTCGCACTCGCTTCGATGCTGACGCCGGCGGCAACCCGCGCCGAGCCGCTCGCGCGCGCGCCGTTCACGCGCACGCTGTCGAACACGATTCCGCTCGCCTTCGGCATGGATGCAATCGAAGCCACGGCGGCGCTCGGCGTTCCGCTCGTTTATGTCCGCGGCCGTCCCGGCAACGAGATGTTCGCGGCGGAACGGCCAAGCCCGGTCTATCGCAACCGAGACGCACGCCTGTTCCTGCAATTCCGCAACGGCCGCCTGACCGGCTGGAAGGGCGATTGGGGCCGCAACTGGATGTGGCAATAATTTTTTCGCGCGTTGCGGCGAGAAGCCGGTCCACAAAAGAAAATGGCCGGGAGCATGTCCCGGCCATTTCATAAACGTTCAAGCGATCGATCGTCGCAGGCTTACCAGGACTTGAAGCGCGGCTTGCGCTTTTCCTTCACGGCGGTGACCGCCTCGACCGCGTCCTCGTTCTCCTTGACGGCGACGAGCGAGCGCTGCGCGCGGCCCGACTGTTCGGACGGCCCCCTCGGCAGCACCGTCTCGGTGACGAAACGCTTCAGCGTCTTCAGCACCAGCGGAGAGAATTCGCCCATCTGGCGCGCCATATCGAGCGCCACCTCGACCTGCTTGCCGGTCGGCACCACCTCGTTGCAGAGGCCGACATTGTAGCCGCGCTGCGCATCGAGATTGCGGCACAGCAGCATCATCTCCATCGCGATCTTGTGCGGGATGCGGCCCGCGAGGCCGGCGATCAGGCCGCCAGTGAAGCCGATGCGCGCTTCCGGATAGGCGAAGATGGTGTTCTCGGCGGCGACCGTCAGGTCGCACATCATCGACAGCACCAGCGAGCCGCCGACGCACCAGCCGGCGGTCGCCGAAATGATGGGCTTCTCGGTCTGGAAGCCGACGGTCGGGATGCAGCGCCAGAGTTCCGGGAAATTGGCGGTGTCCGCGCCGCCGGAAAAGGCCTCATTGCCCGCGCCGGTGAGGACGGCGCATCGCTGCGTCTTGGACGCCTCGAACTCCTGAAACGCCTTCTGCAACAGAAGGGCGGTTTCGGCGCAGATCGCGTTGCGGCGTTCCGGCCGGTTGATCGTAATCAGCGTGGTTCCGTCGGCGTTGTTCTCCACCAGGACTTTCTGCATCACCTTGTTCCTTATGCTTGATATGCTTGATTGCAGGCCGCGTTCGCGTTCCGGCCGCGCGGCGCGACCGAAATCCTCTTCAAAAAACGTTCTAGTTCCCTATGCTAGACCTGTACAGGCCGTATCGGTCGAACTTTGCCGACCCGCAAAGCGCGACCCGCGCGGCTCTCTTCCCGGACAACCCGGTTTCTTTCGAACAATCAAAAAGGATATCGCATGGGACAGGATGTGACGCTCACCTCGTCGGACGGCTTCAAGCTCGGCGCTTATCGCGCGGACCCGAAAGGAACGCCGAAAGGCGCGATCGTGGTCATTCAGGAGATCTTCGGCGTCAACCATCACATTCGCGCCGTCACCGACCGGCTCGCCGAGGAAGGCTATGTCGCGATCGCCCCGGCGGTGTTCGATCGCATGGAGCCGAACTTCCAGACCGGCTACACGCCCGACGACATCACGGCCGCGCGCGCGATGGTCGGCAAGGCGGATTTCCCGGCCATGCTGCGCGACACGCAGGCGGCGATCGACGCGGTCAAGGATGCGGGCCCGGTCGGCATCACCGGGTTCTGCATGGGCGGCACCATCACCTTCCTGGCCGCCTGCCAGTTGTCGGGACTAAAAGCCGGCGTCGCCTATTATGGCGGCCAGATCGCCAAGAACGCCGACCAGAAGGCGAAAATCCCGCTGATGATGCATTTCGGCGAGAAGGACGCCGGCATCCCGATGCCGGATGTCGAAGCCATCCGCGCCAAGCAGCCGCAGGCGGAAATCTTCGTCTATGACGGCGCGCAGCACGGCTTCCATTGCGACGAGCGCGCGAGCTACGACAAGGCGAGCGCGGACGTCGCCTGGAAGCGGACGATGGACTTCTTCGCCAAGCATTTGAAATAAGTGCGGCTGCACGACCAGACGAAAAAGGCGCCGGTTGCGGCGCCTTTTTTATTGCTTTATTGCCGGATCGAACCGCGGTCAGAACCAGCGTTCGCCGATGGTGATGGTATCGCCCGGCGAGAGCGGCGCGTTCGGCGAGGCGACGATACGGGTCTGGCCCATCTGGCTGACGCGCGTGATGGTCACGACGCTGCGCTTGGCGCGGGGCGTGAAACCGCCGGCGATGGCGATGGCGGATTCGGCCGTCATATTCGGCACGAACGGATATTGGCCGGGAGCCGCGACCTCGCCGAGGATGAAGAACGGCCGATAGGCTTCGATCTCCACCGCCACATAGGGCTCGCGGATGAAGCCGTTCTGCAAGCGCGACGTGATGGCCGCCGCAAGCTCCGCGGGCGTGCAGCCGCGCGCCGGCACCGAACCGATCAGCGGCATGGTGATGACGCCGGCGACATCAACCGAATAGGAATTCGTCAGACCTTCCTGACCGAAGACGACGACGCGCAGCCGATCGCCCGCATCGAGCCTATAGGCCGGGTCGTGCAGCACGACCGGCGTCGCGACGGCGGCAACCGGCGCGATCGCGGGCGCAACGCCCACTCTCTTGCGGCCAAGGCCCGTTCGCCCAAGCCCCGCCAGCAGGCCGGGCCGGTTGGCGGCCGGAGCCACCATCGGCGGCGGAGGCGCAGCGAGAACCGGCGGCGGCGCGCTCGAAACCGGCGCCATTTGCGGAACGGTGCCGGTCACGGCGGGCGCCGGCGCATAGACCGGCTGACGGCCATAGGCCATCGCGTCGAGATCGGATCGCACCGCAGAACTAGCGTGAGGAGCCATCGGTTGAGCGGCGATCGGCTGGGCGGCGACGGGCGCTTGCGCGTAAGCCGGCGCATAGGCGACCGGCCCGCGGCGCTGCATACACCCCGCCAGAACGGGCGCCGCGACCGCGACGATCAGCACACCCTTGATAACGCGCGACACATGCACCGGATACGATCCCCAAAAAGAGACAGATCCGATTTGCGCCGTTTATGGTTAACAAAGAGTTTTTTACGCACGCGCCTCGCGTGAAATTCAGGCCGAGACGCCGACCCCGGTCGGGCAGGACACGCCGGTCCCGCCCAGCCCGCAATAGCCGGCCGGATTCTTGGCGAGATATTGCTGGTGGTAGTCCTCGGCGAAATAGAACGGCCCGGCCGGCGCGATCTCGGTGGTGATCGGCCCGAAACCCTTCGCGGCCAGCGCCTGTCCGAACAGCCGCTTCGATTCGTCGGCGGCTTTCTGCTGAGCCTCGCCGAAGGTGTAGATCGCCGAGCGGTATTGCGTGCCGATATCGTTGCCCTGCCGCATGCCTTGCGTCGGGTCGTGATTCTCCCAGAACGTCGTCAGCAACCGCTCATACGGCATCTTGGCGGGATCGAAGACCACCAGCACGACCTCGGTATGGCCGGTGCGGCCCGAGCAGACTTCCTCATAGGTCGGGTTCGGCGTGTGGCCGCCGGCATAGCCGACCGCCGTCGCATAAATACCGTCGCCCAGCTCCCAGAACTTTCGCTCCGCGCCCCAGAAACAGCCCATCGCGAACACCGCCTGCGCAAGTCCGGCCGGATAGGGCGGCAGCAACCCGTGCCCGTTGAGGAAATGATGCGTCGCGGTCGGGATCGGCGCAGCCCTCCCCGGCAGCGCCTCGTCCGCGGTCGGAATCTCAAGTGACTTGCGCATGAACCACATCGCTCATCTCCCAGAATATCTTTCGAGCATGACCCTGTCCGAAACCCGGTTCCCGCTTTTCGGGATCATGCTCCGGCATCTGACGCCGCGCCATCCATGATGTCACTTATATAGTGCCCGCTCAGCCGGTGCGGAGCCGCGCGGAAATCATATCTCCGGGATCAGTCCCGCGCATAGCCGATCAATCGCTTTTTCGGCCGGAACAACAATACGATCAAAATGCCGAGAATGCCGAGCACGGCCCAGGTCGGCTGATCCAGAAGGAATTTTCCGACGCTGTCCCAGAGCCAGGGCGCATGCGCCGCGATCGCCTCGCGCACCGCCTGCTGGCTCGCCTGATGGATGTCGTTCCAGAATTCGCCGAGCCGGGTCAGCCGCACCGTCTGGTCCGCGATCGACCGCTGGCCGTCATAGATCAGGAAGATGAAGCCGGCGGCCAGCAGAAGCATCCCAACAAAACGGAACACGCCCCGGATCATCTCTCACCCCACATTGCCCGTGCCGGAGATAACGACCGGCGGCCCGCTTTTCAACCGCGACCGGCCGCAAGCCCGCCGGAACGCCTCGAAAAGCCGCCAGCGCTTCGCGTTTCGGCGTTGACGGTCGCCGGGCTCCCGCTTATAAGCGCCGGAAATGGCGGCGGGCTCGTTCCGGCCGCCTAAGGTATTTCAGGCACAGGTTCGGCCGTCCTGCGGTTCTGCGCGATCCCTTCGGATCGCCGGGGCCGGTGTGGCGCGGCGAACGCGAAGGAAGCGAAGCCTATGGCGAACACCACCTCAGCCCGCAAGGCGACCCGCAAGATCGCCCGTCGCACGGCCGTCAACAAATCGCGCCGCACCGGCATGCGCAACGCCGTTCGCGCGGTCGAGCAAGCCGTCGCCAAGGGCGACCGCGAAGCCGCGCTGAAGGCGCTGAAGGCGGCGGAGCCCGATCTGATGCGCGCGGCGCAGAAGAACATCATTCACAAGAACAGCGCGAGCCGGAAAGTCTCGCGCCTGACGCACCAGATTGCGAAGCTCGCAAAGTAACTTTGCATCTGCTGCATGACTTTGGTTCAGGCCCGGCTTCGCCGGGCCTTTTCTTTTGCAGCATGCTTCTCTTCGCATCATTCTGTTCTGCCTTCCGCCTGCTTCTTCTTTTGCATCATTCCATTTTTGCGGCGCTCCGTTCTGATCGCAACCCGGCGTTCGCGGCATTGCCGGCTCGCGGCAACGGATCTTTGCGGCATCGCATCGTTGTCGGATGCAGTCGCAATGCGCGCGGCCTGCGGCGATCACACCTGCACATCTTCACGCATCGATTCCGAGAGAGTTGCACGTCGTGTTCGATCACAAAATTGATCGCGCCGATAAACACTTACATGGATAGTTCAAAGCAGTAGTTGGAAATTCGCGATGGCCTTCGGTTCGGCATGACATTTTTAAGAAATTTATGAAGCCGTGACATTTTCGACGACGCATTTGTCGCGCAACGATTCAACGCGAAGATTCAACCTGTTGCTGCGAGTCGATCTCGCATCGCAATGCGCCGGCAAAACTGTCGGACCCAAATGCATGATCGATCGGAGCGAGAGGCCGTTGCACCGCGCGGGCGTATGTGTTTGTTTAACTCTCGTTCGCGGGCTCCTGATCTTGAGGCCGAAGGCCACGGGTGACGGGCGAACGTGCAAACACAAAAGGCGGCGTGCGCGTTAAGCGACGAGTCCCTCGACGAAGAGTTTGATGCTCATGCGTTATGAGAGGGGTCGTCCTATGCGTGAAGGCGCCTTGATGCGTGAAGAGTAGCGTGCAGGTGTAATGGTGCGGATTGAAGTGTCAGCCTTAGCGTACGCGACGTAAAGCGGCTCGGCACGTTGGCCTCGGGACCTTTCGGTCCGGCGCCGCGTTGCGGATCTCGCAAGTGAATTCAGAAACTGTCGACAGGGAAACTTGCCGCATGCGTTGCGGCAGGCGGGGGTACTATTATGCAAAGCGCACGGTTCGAAACGGCTTCAACTTTTTCAATCGCGACGCAGAATGCGCCGATCACGACCGGGATCATCACCGAAGCCATCAACGCTTACGCCGCCACCGAACTTCCCTCCGGCCGCCACGCTCCCCGCCTGGCGCATCCGCACAGCTTCAAGCCTCCGAGTCTTTCGCCGAACCTCGGCTAGTCCGAGGTCCCGACGCAGGCCGCCTTGTCCTCGCATTCCGCCATGCGGACACCGTGAGACGACAGAGCGATGGAACGTCGGACCAGAACATGCGCCGCCAACGGCCACGCATTGTTCAACACCGCGAAGACTTACCCCTTTAAGAAGACGAAACTGGAAATGACGAGCGACGACGAACGGTGGTCCAAGGTAAAAGGGCGCTTGCGCTCAAGCGTTGGCGAGGATGTGTTTTCGAGCTGGTTTGCGCGGATGGACCTGGAGCGCGTGAGCGGCGACGCCGTGCATATGTCGGTGCCGACCCGTTTTCTGCGAAGCTGGATTCAGGCGCATTACGCCGACCGCGTGCTGGCCTGCTGGCAGGCGGAAGCGCCTTCGCTGCAACGCTTCGAACTCACCGTGCGCACGCCGGGACGCCCGGCCCCCGCGACCAAGGACGCAAAGGCCGCCACTGAAGAGCAGCGCGGCGATCGCGGACAGGCCCGCAACGCTGTTCCCGCACGCAACGGAACGGCGGTCGCCGCCACGGGCAACGCCGAGGCACTCGGCTCCTCGCCGCTCGATCCGCGCCTGACGTTCGAAACCTTCGTCGTCGGCCGTTCGAACACGCTGGCGCACGCCGCCGCAAAGCAGGTCGCGGAAGGCCAGCGCAGCGACACGGTGATGTTCAATCCGCTTTACGTCCATGCCGGCGTCGGCCTCGGCAAGACTCATCTTCTGCAAGCGATCGCGTTCGCGGGGAACGCCGGCGGCCACCGCAAGGTGCTCTATCTCACCGCGGAAAAATTCATGTACGGCTTCGTGCAGGCGCTGAAGAGCCAGACCGCGCTCGCCTTCAAGGAAACGCTGCGCTGCATCGACGTGCTGGTGATCGACGATCTCCAGTTCCTGCAAGGCAAATCGACGCAGGCCGAATTCTGCCACACGCTGAACGCGCTGATCGATTCCGGCCGTCAGGTGGTGATCGCGGCGGACCGGCCGCCGTCCGATCTCGAAAGCCTCGACGACCGCGTGCGCTCGCGTCTTGCCGGCGGACTCGTGGTCGAGATGGGTTCGCTCGGCGAAGAGTTGCGGCTCGAAATTCTGAAATCGCGCGTGGCGATGGTGCGTCAGCATCATCCGGGTTTCGACGTGCCGCCGCAGGTGCTGGAATATCTGGCCGTCTCGATCACCCATAATGGCCGCGACCTCGAAGGCGCGATCAACCGCCTGCTCGCCAACAACACGCTGAGCGGCCAGCCGGTGACGCTGGAGATGGCCGAGCGCGACGTGCGCGACCTGATCCGGCCGCAGGAGCCGCGCCGGGTCCGCATCGAGGACATCCAGCGGATCGTCGCGCGGCAATACAATGTCAGCCGCTCCGACCTGCTCTCCTCGCGGCGCACCGCCAATGTGGTCCGGCCGCGGCAGGTGGCGATGTACCTGTCCAAGACCCTGACGCTGCGCTCGCTGCCCGAGATCGGCCGCCGGTTCGGCGGGCGCGATCACACCACGGTGCTGCACGCCGTGCGCAAGATCGAGGCACTGGTGGCGAAGGACCCGACCCTGGCCGAGGAAATGGAGCTGCTGAAGCGGCTGCTCCAAGACTGACGTCCCAGGACTGATTTCCGGCTGAAATCTCTTGAAAAATCGCCCTGTTGCCGGCGCCGCTCTTGCGCTGGCCGGGTATCCGCGCCACCCTGCGACCCCTTGGCGGCGATCGGGACATTCGCCGCATGCCGCGCCGCATCCGGCGCGGCCTTTCAGCCTATCGGATGGGTCGAGTAAGATGAAAGTGACCGTCGAGCGCGCGCAGCTTCTGAAGTCGCTTGGACACGTCCATCGCGTCGTCGAGCGCCGTAACACGATCCCGATCCTGGGCAACGTGCTGCTCAAGGCCGAGGGCCCGCAACTGAGCCTGAAGGCCACCGACCTCGACCTCGAAGTGACCGAGACGCTGCCGGCGGAAACCGCCACGGCCGGCTCGACCACGGTGCCGGCGCACATGCTGCACGATATCGTCCGCAAGCTGCCGGACGGATCGCAGGTGGTTCTGGAGGCGACCGGCGAGCGCGCGGTGATGACGGTGCGCGCCGGCCGTTCGCGCTTCACCTTGCAGACGTTGCCGGAGAGCGATTTCCCCGACCTCGCCGCGGGCGAGATGACGCATTCGTTCCAGCTTCCCGCCGCCGACGTGAAGCGGCTGATCGACCGCACGCAATTCGCGATCTCGACCGAGGAGACGCGCTATTATCTGAACGGCATCTATCTGCACAGCGCCGGCTCCGCCAAGAACGCGACGCTTCGTGCTGTCGCCACCGACGGCCATCGCCTCGCACAGATGGACCTCGCTCTGCCGGCAGGCGCCGGCGGCATGCCGGGCGTGATCGTGCCACGCAAGACGGTCGGCGAGGTGCAGCGGCTGATCGAGGACGACGAGGCCGCCGTGCAGGTCGAGCTGTCGCAGGGCAAGATTCGCCTGACCATCGGCAACGTGGTGCTGACCTCGAAACTGATCGACGGCACCTTCCCGGATTACGGCCGGGTGATCCCGCAGAACAACGACAAGGAACTGATCGTCGACAAGCGCGATTTCGAGGCCGCCGTCGATCGCGTCTCCACGATCTCGTCGGAGCGCGGTCGCGCGGTGAAGCTGGCGCTCGCGCCCGGCAAGCTGACGCTGTCCGTCACCAATCCCGATTCCGGCAGCGCCACCGAGGAACTCGAAGTCGAATATGCGGCCGACCCGCTCGATATCGGCTTCAACTCGCGCTACCTGCTCGACATCGCGGCGCAGATCGAGGGCGAGGTGGCAGTCTTGAAGCTCGCCGATCCCGGCTCGCCGACGCTGATCGAGGACAAGGAGTCCAAGGGCGCGCTCTACGTGCTGATGCCGATGCGGGTGTGATCGCGCGGGATTTGATCGTACGCGCCAAAATGGGTGGCGACGCGCCCTCGGGCCGCGTATGAGGGCGGCATCGCCATCATGACCCGTTCGCGCATCAACCGCCTGTCGCTCACGCATTTCCGCAATTACCGGACGGCGACCATCGACGCCCGCGGCGATCTGATGGTGCTGGCCGGGCCGAACGGAGCCGGCAAGACCAACTGCCTGGAAGCGATCTCCTTTCTCTCGCCGGGGCGCGGCCTGCGGCGCGCGACGCTGGACGAGGTCGCCGACCATCAGGGCGACGGCTCTTGGGCCGTGTCGGCCGAAATCGAGGGCGCGCTGGGGCTGGCGACGGTCGGCACCGGCATCGACCCGCACGCCCCGGAACAAACCACCACGACGCGGCGCTGCCGGATCGACCGTGAGCCGGTGTCGTCGGCCACCGCCTTCGGCGATCACATTCGCATGGTGTGGCTGACGCCGGCGATGGACGGCCTGTTCACCGGCCCTGCGGCGGAGCGCCGCCGGTTCCTCGATCGGCTTGTCCTGGCGATCGACAGCGGCCACTCCGCGCGCGTCAACGCGCTGGACCGGGCGCTGCGCTCGCGCAACCGCCTTCTGGAGGATGCGCGCGCGGACACGCACTGGCTCGATGCCATCGAGCACGAGGCTGCGCAGATCGCGGTCGCGGTCGCGGCCCAGCGCACCGAAACCGTGACGCGACTGCAATCGGCGCTGACGGCGCGCGGCGCGGCCTCCGCTTTTCCCTCCGCCATCATCACCCTCGACGGCTGGATGGAGATCGAGCTGCTGAACGAGCCGGCGCTCGCGGTCGAAGACCGTTTTCGTGCCATCCTGCGCGACAATCGCGGCCGCGACGCCGCCGCGGGGCGCACGCTGGACGGCCCGCATCTGACCGACCTGAAGGTGATCTATGCGCCGAAAAACACCGCCGCGCGCGACGCCTCCACCGGCGAGCAGAAAGCATTGCTGATCGGCCTCGTGCTGGCGCATGCCGGCCTCGTCGCGGAGATGACCGGGATCACGCCGCTGTTGCTGCTGGACGAGGTCGTCGCCCATCTCGATCCCGGCCGCCGCGTGGCGCTGTATGACGAACTCGCCCGCCTCGGCGCACAGGTCTGGATGACCGGCGCGGACCCCGCGGCGTTCGCCGCGATCGCCGGCAGAGCCCGCTTCCTGGAAGTGGAATCGGGACGCGTGCGGGCGGCGGACTGAGCCGCGTGAGCGGCAAGAATGCGGCTTCGAACAGCCCCGCGAATCAGATTTTTCCGACGCTCTCGGCAAGCCGGATTCGGGCTTGAAAGCGAACCGAAAAGAACTATTTCTTCAATAGCTTAGAAGGCACGAGATAGTCCTGTACGGACTCCCGCTTTCATGGCACAAAATCAACTTCCGCGCGGACCGAATCGGGACTGATCCGGCGCGGCTTTCAAAGGCCCCTGAATGACCGAACCTGCCCGGCAGACGATCGCCGACACCGCACTGACGCCGTCGCCCGAATACGGCGCCGAATCCATCAAGGTGCTGAAGGGGCTCGACGCGGTTCGCAAGCGTCCGGGCATGTATATCGGCGACACCGATGACGGCTCCGGCCTGCATCACATGGTCTATGAGGTCGTCGACAACGCGATCGACGAGGCGCTCGCGGGGCACGCGAGCGCCGTCAATGTCACGCTCAATCCGGACGGCTCGGTGACGGTGCGCGACGACGGCCGCGGCATTCCGACCGGCATTCACAAGGACGAAGGCGTGTCGGCGGCCGAGGTCATCATGACCCAGCTGCATGCCGGCGGAAAATTCGACCAGAATTCCTACAAGGTGTCCGGCGGACTGCACGGCGTCGGCGTCTCCGTCGTCAACGCGCTGTCGACCAAGCTGCAATTGCGCATCTGGCGCGACGGCAAGGAACACTTCATCGAGTTCGCGCATGGCGACGCCGTCGCCCCGCTCGCCGTGGTCGGCGACGCCGACGGCCAGCGCGGCACCGAGGTCACGTTCCTGCCCTCGCCCGAAACCTTCACGATGATCGAGTTCGACTTCGCCACGCTCGAACATCGCCTGCGCGAACTCGCCTTCCTCAATTCCGGCGTGACGATCATCCTCTCCGACATGCGGCATGCGGTCGAGAAGCGCGAGGAAATGCATTACGACGGCGGCATCGAAGCCTTCGTCAGATATCTCGATCGCAACAAGACGCCGATCGTGCCCGCGCCGATCACCATCCGCACCGAGCACAACGATATCGGCGTCGAATGCGCGCTGTGGTGGAACGACAGCTACCACGAGAACGTGCTGTGCTTCACCAACAACATCCCGCAGCGCGACGGCGGCACGCATCTGGCCGGCTTTCGCGGCGCGCTGACGCGGCAGGTCACCGGCTACGCCGAAACCAGCGGCATCTCCAAGAAGGAGAAGATCTCGCTCACCGGCGACGATTGCCGCGAGGGTCTGACGGCGGTGCTGTCGGTGAAAGTGCCCGACCCGAAATTCTCGTCGCAGACGAAGGACAAGCTGGTGTCCTCCGAGGTGCGGCCGGTGGTCGAAAGCGTTCTCAACGAGGCGCTGCAAGCCTGGTTCGAGGAGCATCCCACCGAGGCCAAGAACATCGTCGGCAAGGTGATCCAGGCGGCGTCCGCGCGCGAGGCCGCGCGCAAGGCGCGCGAACTGACGCGCAAGAATCCGCTCGGCGTGACCTCGCTGCCCGGCAAACTCGCCGACTGCCAGGAGAAGGACCCGGCGAAATCCGAACTGTTCATCGTCGAGGGCGATTCCGCCGGCGGCTCCGCCAAGCAGGGCCGCAACCGCGAATTCCAGGCGGTGCTGCCGCTGCGGGGCAAGATTCTCAACGTCGAGCGCGCGCGCTTCGACAAGATGCTGTCGTCGGAGCAGATCGGCACGCTCATCACCGCGCTCGGCACCGGCATCGGCCGCGAGGATTTCAACCTCGACAAGCTGCGCTATCACAAGATCATCGTCATGACCGACGCCGACGTCGACGGCGCGCATATCCGCACGCTGCTGCTGACGTTCTTCTTCCGGCAGATGCCGGCGCTGATCGAGGCCGGGCATCTCTACATCGCCCAGCCGCCGCTCTACAAAGTCTCGCGCGGAAAATCCGAGCAATATCTGAAGGACGAGCGCGCGCTGGAGGACTATCTGATCGACACCGGCCTTGAGGACAGCGTGTTCCGCCTGCCGAACGGCACCGAGCGAGGCGGCCGCGATCTGCGGGCGCTGGTGGAGGACGCGCGCGCGATCCGCGGCGTGCTGAACGGGCTGCATTCGCGCTACGACCGCGGCATCGTCGAGCAGGCGGCGATCGCCGGCGTGCTGAACGCGGGTGTCATCGGCGATCCGGCGCAGGCGGATGCGGCGGCGGACTACATCGCCAAGCGGCTCGACGCGCTGGCCGAGGAAGTCGAGCGCGGCTGGGTCGGGACATACACCGAGGGCGAGGGCTTCTCGTTCGAGCGCACCGTGCGCGGCGTGCGCGAATATTCGCTGATCGACGAGGCGCTGCTCGTCTCCGCCGACGCGCGCAAGCTCGACGAATATGCCGCCAGCTTGCAGGAAACCTATCCGCGCACCGGCACGCTTCGCCGCAAGGATTCCGAGACGCCGATCCACGGTCCGGTCAGCCTGTTCGAGGCCGTCACCGATGCGGGCCGCAAGGGCATCGCGATGCAGCGCTACAAAGGATTGGGCGAGATGAACCCGGAGCAGCTCTGGGAAACCACGCTCGACACCAATGTCCGCTCGCTGCTTCAGGTAAAGATCAAGGAAGTCGACGAGGCCGACGACATCTTCACCAAGCTGATGGGCGACGTCGTCGAGCCGCGCCGCGAATTCATCCAGGACAACGCGCTCAGCGCCAGCGTGGACGTTTGAGGTTTACCCCCTCGTCGCGCTGGTGTTTGGCAGCCGTCCGATGCTTTCATAGATGAAGCCGAGCCTGGTCATGTCTTCGGGGCGGTAGATGTTGCGCAGGTCGACGACGATCGGCTGCGCCATCTGCGCTTTCAGGCGCGGCAGGTCGAGCGCGCGGAACTGCTCCCATTCGGTGACGATCACCAGCGCGTCGGCGCCGGCGGCGCAATCATACTCGTTCTCGCAATAGAGAATGTCGGGCAGCTCCGCGCGCGCCTGCCGCATGCTCTCCGGATCAAAGGCCCGCACGCGCGCCCCCTGATCGATCAGCGCGGTAATCAGCGGGATCGACGGCGCCTCGCGCATGTCGTCGGTGTTCGGCTTGAAGGCGAGACCGAGCACGGCGACCGTCCTGCCGCGCAGGCTGCCGCCGAGCGCGGCCGCAACCTTTCGCGCCATGGCGCGCTTGCGCGCATCGTTGACCGTGATCGCCGCTTCGACGATGCGCAGCGACACGTCGTGATCCTGCGCCGTCTTCACCAGCGCCCGCGTGTCCTTCGGAAAGCAGGAGCCGCCGAAGCCGGGCCCGGCATGCAGGAACTTCGAACCGATGCGGTTGTCGAGGCCGATTCCGCGCGCCACCGCCTGCACGTCCGCGCCGGTGCGCTCGGCGAGATCGGCGATCTCGTTGATGAAGGTGACCTTGGTCGCCAGAAAGGCGTTGGCGGCGTATTTGATCAGCTCCGCCGTGCGGCGGTCGGTGTACATGATCGGCGAGCGGTTGAGATAAAGCGGCCGGTAGATTTCGGCGATGACGTCGCGCGCGCGCGCATCGTCGGTGCCGGCCACGATCCGGTCGGGGTGCTTGAAGTCGCGGATCGCCGCGCCCTCGCGCAAGAACTCCGGATTGGAGGCGACGACGACATCCGCCTGCGGATTGCAGTCGCGGATGATGCGCTCCACCTCGTCGCCGGTTCCGATCGGCACCGTCGATTTGGTGATGACCACCGTAAAACCGGACACCGCCGCGGCGATCTCGCGCGCGGCTGCGTGAACGTAGCTGAGGTCCGCATGGCCGTCGCCGCGACGCGACGGCGTGCCGACCGCGATGAAGACGGCGTCGGCCGCGGCCACAGGGCCGGCAAGATCGGTGGTGAACGACAACCTGCCGGCCTTGACGTTGCTCTCCACCAGGCGGTCCAGATCCGGCTCGAAGATCGGCACTTCGCCGGCGCGCAGCCGCGCGATGGTGGTTTCGTTCTTGTCGACGCAAGTGACCTGATGGCCGAAATCGGCAAAGCATGCGCCGGACACCAGCCCGACATACCCCGTTCCGACCATCACGATCCGCATTTCGACCCCGACATGGTTAACGCCCCACCCAGGCGCCGCGCGGTCTTAACAGACGGGACAGAGCTTGACGAGGCAGCCGGAAACGGCGGAATAGCGATCTGGCACGCGACTTGAACCGTGAAAGGATAACGAAACCGATCTGACGCAAGATGACGCCAGGATGCGTCGAAACGAGACAGCATGACCACGAACGGTACAACCAGTCCCGCTTCTGCCGGCGCAGCCCCGGGCGGCCGCTACGACTGGGTCGATTATGCGAAGGGCATCTGCATCATCATGGTGGTGACGATGCATTCGACGCTCGGCGTCGAAAATGCCATCGGCCATCCCGGCTTCATGCACGCCGTGGTCGAATTCGCAAAGCCGTTCCGGATGCCGGACTTCTTCCTGATCTCCGGCCTGTTCCTCGCCCGCGTGATCGACCGCGACTGGCGCACCTATATCGACCGCAAGGTCGTCCACTTCGCATATTTCTATGTGCTGTGGGTGTCGATCCAGTTCGCATTCAAGGCTCCGGGTGTGATGGCGACGCTGGGCGGCGCGGACGTTGCGAAACTGTACCTTCTCTCCTTCATCGAGCCTTTCGGCACGCTGTGGTTCATCTACCTGCTGCCGATCTTCTTCGTCGTCTGCAAGCTGACGCGGCGCGTGCCGCCGGCGGCGATCTGGATCGTCGGCGCGGCGCTGGAACTGGCGCGCATCCACACCGGCTGGACCGTGATCGACGAATTCGCCGCGCGCTTCGTCTATTTCTATTCCGGCTACCTGTTCGCCGGCTTCATCTTCGGCTTCGCCCGCGACGTGCAGGCGGCGCCTGCGATCGCGCTTGGCGGCATCGCGGTCTGGGCGCTCATCAACGCGGCTGCGACCTCCGCAGGCGTCGCCGACTGGCCGCTGATGTCGATGATCCTCGGCTTCGCCGGATGCGGCGCGGTGATCGCCGTGGCGGCGCTGCTGGCGCGGGTGCGCTGGGTCGATGCACTGCGCTATTGCGGCGAGCATTCGCTCGTCATCTATCTCGCTTCTTCCTGCCGATGGCGACGACGGACGCTGCTCATCAGCCGGGCTCATTCAGGACGCCGGCGTCATCGCGCTCTTGGTGACGATCGGCGGCGTGGTCGGCGCGCTGACGATGTGGTGGGGCGTGCGCAACACGTCCCTGCGGTTCCTCTATGACCGGCCGGCGGCGTTTCTGGCTGGCGGCAAGCCGGCGTCAAGCCGCACGTCACCCTTCCAGACGCGGGTAATCTGAAAGCGGAGCAGGCGGCGCAATTTCGCCTGCGTATCGCCCGCGGAACAGGTGCCAAACGCCGCCAAAGCCCTTACATTGGCGGCATGTCCAAAACTCCTGCAAAGCCCGCGGCCAAACCGTCGAAATCTTCGTCCGCGACAGAGACGACGACGACGACCGCCCCTGTGCGCTCGCCAAAATCCGGCGACGTTAAATCCGGTGACATGGCCGGCGGCATCTTCCTGGTCGACGGCTCCTCCTACATTTTCCGCGCCTATCACGCGCTGCCGCCGCTGAACCGGAAATCCGACGGCTTGCAGGTGAACGCGGTGCTCGGCTTCTGCAATATGCTGTGGAAGCTCTTGCGCGACATGCCGAACGACAACCGGCCGACGCATCTCGCCATCATCTTCGACAAATCCGAGATCACGTTCCGCAACAAGCCATATCCGGATTACAAGGCGCATCGGCCGCCCGCGCCGGACGACCTGATCCCACAATTCGCGCTGATCCGCGACGCCGTGCGCGCGTTCGATCTGCCCTGCCTCGAGCAGGCCGGCTTCGAGGCCGACGATCTGATCGCGACCTATGTGCGCGAGGCCTGCGAACGCGGCGCGGACGCAACCATCGTCTCCTCCGACAAGGACCTGATGCAACTCGTCACCGATTGCGTGACGATGTACGACACGATGAAGGACCGCCGTATCGGCATCGCCGAGGTGATCGAGAAATTCGGCGTGCCGCCGGAGAAGGTCGTCGAGGTGCAGGCGCTCGCCGGCGATTCGGTCGACAACGTGCCGGGCGTGCCCGGCATCGGCATCAAGACCGCGGCGCAGCTGATCGCCGACTATGGCGACCTCGACACGTTGCTGGCACAGGCCGGCGAAATCAAACAGCCGAAGCGGCGCGAGGCGCTGATCGAGAACGCCGAGAAGGCGCGCATCTCGCGTCAGCTCGTGCTGCTCGATGACAAGGTGCCGCTCGACGTGCCGCTCGCCGATCTGGCGGTGCACGAACCGGACGCACGAAAGCTGATCGCCTTCCTCAAGGCGATGGAATTCACCACGCTGACCAAGCGAGTCGCCGATTATTCGGAGATCAACACGACCGATATCGCGCCCGACGCCAATCTCGCCAGCCGCGAACGGGGCGGCACCGGCGATCTGTTCGCGGACACCGGCGCACCGGCGAAGGGGACAACGCCGCGCGACGAGCAAGACGCAGCTGACGAGCGGACGCCGAAAGCATTGGCCGACGCGCGCACGCAGGCCGCCCGTGCCGCGCATTCCGATCCGGCAAAACTCGCGACGGTCCGCACCGCTGGCGATTTGCAGGCCTGGATCGCCCGCGCGCGCGACCAGGGTTATTTCGCGATCGGCGTCGAGACGGCCGGCGCGGACCCGATGCAGGCCGAATTGTGCGGCGCCTCGCTGGCGCTTGGCGACAACGATGCGATCTACATTCCGTTGCAGCACAAGAAGCACGGCGACGGCGACGGATTGTTCGCATCGGGCCTCGCGCCGGATCAGCTTTCCGCCCACGACGTGCTGGGGGCGCTGAAGCCGCTGCTCGAAAGCGACTCGTATCTCAAGATCGGCCACAATCTGAAACTCGACGCGCTGGTTCTCGCCCAACATGGAATCGCGATGCGCGCGATCGAGGACGTGATGCTGATGTCCTATGTGCTGGATGCAGGCCGCCGCGCGCACGATATCGGCTCGCTCTCGGAGACCTGGCTCGGGCATCAGCCGCCGAGCCGCGACAGCGTGACGGGCACCGGCAAAAATCGACTCGCCTTCGACCAGATCGAGATCGACAAAGCGACCGGTTACGCCGCGGCGCGCACCGATGCGGTGCTGCGGCTGTGGCGCGTGCTGAAGCCGCGGCTCGTGTCCGAGCATATGCTCACCGTCTATGAGACGCTGGAGCGTCCGCTTGTGATGCCGCTGGCGCGTATGGAGCAGCGCGGGATCTCGGTGGACCGGCAGACGCTGTCGCGCCTGTCCGGCGATTTCGCCCAGAGCGCCGCGCGGCTGGAGGCCGACATTCAGCAAATGGCCGGCGAGCCGATCAATCCGGGCAGCCCGAAACAGCTCGGCGACATCCTGTTCGGCAGATGGGGCTTCCGGGCGGCTCGAAGACCAAGACCGGCGCGTGGTCCACCTCGGCGCAGATTCTCGACGACCTCGCCGAACAGGGACATGCGTTTCCGAAAACGATTCTGGAGTGGCGGCAGGTGCCAGAAATCGACACCTACCGGTCCCTGCCCGGCTACATCAACCCGCAGACGCAGCGCGTCCACACCTCTTATGCGCTCGCCGCAACCGCCGCGGGACGGTTGTCGTCGAACGATCCGAACCTGCAAAACATTCCGGTGCGCACCGAGGATGGACGCAAGATCCGCAAGGCCTTCGTCGCCACCGCCGGCCACAAGCTGGTCTCGGCCGACTATTCGCAGATCGAATTGCGGCTGCTGGCGGAGATCGCCGACATCCCCTCGCTCAAGCAGGCGTTCAATGACGGGCTGGACATTCACGCGATGACGGCGTCCGAAATGTTCGGCGTGCCGATCAAGGGCATGCCGGGCGAAATCCGGCGGCGCGCGAAGGCGATCAATTTCGGCATCATCTACGGCATTTCCGCCTTCGGCCTCGCCAACCAGCTCGGCATTCCGCGCGAGGAGGCGAGCGCTTACATCAAGAAATATTTCGAACGCTTCCCCGGCATCCGCGCCTACATGGACGCCACCCGCGACTTCTGCCGCGAGCATGGTTATGTGACGACGCTGTTTGGCCGCAAATGCCATTACCCGGAGATTCAAGGCGTCGAACCCGTCGGTGCGCTCATTCAATGAACCGCGCCGCCATCAATGCGCGGCTGCAAGGTTCAGCCGCCGACATCATCCGCCGCGCGATGGTGCGCATGGACGATGCGCTCGCGGCCAAAAAGCTCTCGGCCCGCATGCTGCTCCAGGTGCACGACGAACTGATTTTCGAGGTGCCGGACGACGAAGTCGCGGCGACCCTGCCGGTGGTTCAGCACACGATGCAGGACGCGCCGTTCCCGGCGGTCATCCTGTCGGTGCCGCTTCAGGTCGACGCCCGCGCGGCCCAGAATTGGGACGAAGCGCATTGAAGGCATGATCCCGAAAAGTGGGAACAGACGGTTTGCGCTTCGCGGCCGCTCAGGTCGGATTAGATCATGCTCAAACAAGAACGGCGAAAGCCGGGCTGATTCAACTTGAACGGATCGCGCTCTACGCCGCCGGCGCGAACGGCGTGACATGGCCGGCGAGATCGGCGAGATCGTTGATTATCAATTGCCCTTCGGCGGTGGTTTGGTGCCGAGTGCATGTTCCGCTGCCAGTCGACCTGGCGCCGGTGATGACGCGCAGCCTTTCATAGCCCGCCTGGAGCGCCGGCATCAGCAGTGCCTTGAACAGCGCGCTGCCGATTCCCTTGCGCCGCCAGTGCCGTTCGACGCTGAAGGCAATCTCGGCCGTCTCGTCGGTCGGACGGGTGGAGGCGTGCAGTTCGGCCGCGGCGTGAATCGCGCCGCCCTCGACATAGCCGAGGACGGTGACCCCCGGCTTGAAGCAGCTCGCCGCATAGCGAGCTATGAAAGCGTCGTCGACCACGCCGTTGAAACGGCTGCGGCTACTCTCGGGGCCGAGCCGCAGGAAATGGGCGTGCAACTCAGGCTCATCCTGAGGATCGAGAACGTGGATAGTGCCGCCGAAGAGGCGAACGGCCTCGTCGATTGGCATTTGTCTCTCCTTGTGAAAGCCCTCAAGGAGGCGTCAGATCCCTAGGCGCCCATTATGGTGCAGCGCAGCAATCAGATCAAGCCTCCTTATCTAACTGACATGAATGAATAATTACGATCGAAACTCGGCATTGCATTGGAACCCGAGAGCCGGGTCGAATAGGCCTGGCCAGACCGCACAGGCAGCGCGCGCGGGGCCGATCGCATTCAAAAGACGCCCAACAGAGAGGAACTCCATGGCCGCCGTCGCTCGAAGGAAAAGTCATCGTCGTCACCGGCGCGGGCCGCGGCATCGGCCGCGACATCGCACTGCTGTGCGCGGCGGAAGGCGCAAAGGTGGTCGTCAACGATCCGGGCGTCGCCGCCGACGGCTCCGGCTCGAACGCCACCCCGGCCGAGGAGGTGGTACAGGAAATCACCAAGCGCGGCGGATCGGCGGTGGCGAATTTCGAATCGGTGGCCGAAGCCATTCCCGCCAGCAAGATCGTGCAAACCGCGATCGACAAGTTTGGCCGTCTCGACGGCGTCGTCAACAATGCCGGCATCCTGCGCGACGCGATTTTCCATCGCATGAGCGTTGATGCGTTCGAGCAGGTCATCAAGGTTCATCTGATGGGCTCGTTCTATGTCGCGCATGCGGCCGCGCGCATCTTCAAGGAACAGCAGAGCGGCTCGTTCGTGCATTTCACCTCGACCTCCGGCCTGATCGGCAATTTCGGTCAGGCGAATTACGCGGCGGCAAAGCTCGGCATCGTCGGCCTGTCGAAGTCGATCGCGCTCGACATGCAGCGCTTCAACGTGCGCTCGAACTGCATCTCGCCCTTCGCCTGGAGCCGGCTGATCGGCACGATCCCGACCGAGACGGACGAAGAAAAGGCGCGCGTCGCCAAGATCCAGCAGATGGGTCCGGAGAAGATCGCGCCGGTCGCCGCCTATCTTTTGAGCGACGCCTCCAAGGAGGTCACCGGACAGATCTTCGGCGTGCGCATGAACGAAATCTTCCTGATGGGTCAGTCGCGGCCGATCCGCTCCGTGCATCGCGGCGAAGGCTGGACCGTGCAGTCGCTCGCCGAGCACGGCATGCCGGCGCTGAAGGGTTCGTTCTACAAGCTCGAACGCTCCGGCGACGTGTTCAACTGGGACGCGATCTGAAGCGTCTTCGTCAAACGAACGCCATCTGTTGATGGTGGATTGCACAAGACGCGGTGGCCGGAAACTCCGGCCGCCCGTACGAAACAAGGAGGTGCCGACATGAGCTGGCAACCGTCTTCCGATCCGATCCTCGGCGATCCGCAAAGCTGCGATGCGCTCGATCTCGTCATCGTGCCGCGCACGCGTGACCTCGGCGACGACTTCGCCGTGCGCCGCGCCCTGCCGCATGGCCGGCGGCAGATGGTCGGTCCCTTCATCTTCTTCGATCAGATGGGGCCGATGCAGTTCGTCGCCGGCCATGGCATGGACGTGCGCCCGCATCCGCATATCGGGCTTGCGACCGTCACCTATCTGTTCGACGGCAGCATCATGCATCGTGACAGCGAAGGGCACATCCAGGAGATCAAGCCCGGCGCGATGAATCTGATGACGGCCGGACGCGGCATCGCCCATTCCGAGCGGACGCCCGAGGTGCCGCGCGCCAACGGCCAACTGATGCTCGGCCTGCAAAGCTGGATCGCGCTGCCGAAAGGCCAGGAGGAAATCGCCCCGTCCTTTCAGCATTACGCCGCCGACCTTCTGCCGACCGTGACCGACACCGGCTTGTCCACCCGCATCATCGCCGGACAGGCGTTCGGCAAATCGTCGCCGGTGGAAAGAGTGTCGGACTGGTTCTATGCCGAGGTCGCGCTCGCCGCGGGCGCCAGTGCGCCGCTCGATGCCGACCATGAAGAGCGCGCGATCTATCTGGTGGATGGCGAGGTCGAGATCGCAGGCGACAGATTCGAAGGACCTCGGCTGCTGATCTTCCGTCCCGGCGACCGCATCACCGTTCGCGCAACGCGCGATGCGCGGATGATGTTTCTCGGCGGCGCGGCGCTGGAAGGCCCGCGCCATATCTGGTGGAATTTCGTCTCCTCCAGCAAGGAGCGGATCGAGCAGGCGAAAGCGGACTGGAAATCCGGGCGCTTCGCGAAAGTACCGGACGAGACCGAATTCATACCGCTGCCGGAATGAATTCGCGCACCGGGCGGACAACCGGACCTGGCCCTCTTTTATTTTTGCAGCGACGCTCGCTTTCGCGGCGCGCGAAGCCGTGTCAGAGTGCAAGCCTGCGAAATTGCACGCAGGCAGGTGAATTTTCCGAGGACCACAGAAAATGACCGTTCGAGCGGGCCGTGAATTTCTGGCCATTCCCGGCCCCACCGTGATCCCCGACGAGGTGCTGCGCGCGATGCATCGCCCGTCGATCGACATCTATTCCGGCGAACTGCTCGGCATCACCGACAGCCTGATGCGCGATCTGCCGACCTTGTTCGGCACCAAGGGCCACGCCTATGTCTACATCTCCAACGGGCACGGCGCCTGGGAGGGCGCGCTGACCAACGTTCTTTCACGCGGCGATAAAATTCTGGTGCTGGAGAGCGGCCGCTTCGCGGTCGGCTGGGGCGAGTTCGCCGGCCGGCTCGGCGTCGAGGTCGAGACGCTGAAAGGCGGCTGGCGGCGCGCGGTGAAGCCCGAGGACGTCGAGGCGCGGCTGAAGCAGGACACCAAGGGCGAGATCAAGGCGATCCTGGTGACGCAGGTCGACACCGCGTCGGGCGTCGGCAACGACATCGAGGCGATCGGCAAGGCGATCAAGGCCGCGGGCCACAAGGCGCTGTTCATGGTCGATGTCGTCGCCTCGCTCGGCTGCGTGCCGTTCAGAATGGACGAATGGGGTGTCGATGTCGCGGTGTCGGGCTCGCAAAAGGGTCTGATGACGCCGCCGGGCCTCGGCTTCGCCGCCGCGAACGACCGCGCGCGCGGATTCACAAGACCGCCAATCTGTGCACGCCCTATTGGGACTGGACCGCGCGCGACAGCGAGATGCACTACAACAAATATGCCGGCACCGCGCCGATGCATCTGATGTTCGGCTTGCGGCAGGCGCTCAACATGCTGTTCGAGGAAGGACTCGACAATGTGATCGTCCGCCACAGGCTGCTCGCCGAGGCGGTGCGCGCGGCGGTCGAGAAATGGTCCGAGGGGCAGGCGCTCAGCTTCAACATCGAGGAGCCGTCCGAGCGCTCGAACACGGTGACGACGGTGCTCATGCATGATTCCGAACAGCTCAAGGCATTCCGCGATTTCTGCAACAAAAAATGCGGCGTCGTGCTCGGCGCGGGCATCGGCGACCTCACCGGCAAGGCGTTCCGCATCGCGCATATGGGCCACGTCAATGCGCCGATGATCCTCGGCGTGCTCGGCTCCGCCGAAGTCGCGCTGACGGCGCTGAACATTCCCCACGGCGCGGGCGGCACGGAGGCGGCGATCAAGTCGCTGGGCGCGGGCGTCGCGGCGGCGTGAGTGTTTGAGCGATAGAGAAGCTGTCATGCTGGCGACATCGTCGTTCGAAGAACGGCGGTCGCGCTCAAGTAAGACGTGGATGGCCGGGACGAAGCCCGGCCATGACGGAGAATGGATCACGGTCCATCCGCTTCGATCAGGTCAGCTCTTGCGCGACTAGCCGTCCGCAAATTTCGGTGCGCGCTTTTCCAGATTGGCGCGCACGGCTTCCTTCTGATTGGGCGAACCGCTCAGCTTCTTCTGCTCGACGGATTCGGCCATCAATGCCGGACCTGCGTCGCCCATCAGATCGTTGTACATGCGCTTGGCGGCGCGGATCGCATCCGGATTCTTGCCGGCGATTTCGCGCGCCGCCTCAAGCGCCTCCTTGTACGGATCGTCGCAGATGCGCGTCGCAAGGCCCCAGCCCAGCGCCTCCTGCGCGGAGAAAATGCGCCCCGTATAAGTGAGGTCGCGCAGCACGTCGTCGCGGATCAGTCTGGGGAGGATCGGCGTTCCCGCCATGTCCGGGATCAGGCCCCATTTGATTTCCATGATCGACATCCGCGTGTCCGGCGCGACGAACCGCATGTCGGCGCCGAGCGCGAGCTGGAAGCCGCCGCCAAGCGCGACGCCATGCACCGCCGCGATCACCGGCACCGGCAGCAACCGCCAGCCCCACACCGCCTGCTGCGGCCGATTGGCCTGCCCATACAGGCGCACCGTGGTATCGTGCTGCGTCGTGGTGCCGCCGCTATTGCCTTCCTTCATCGCCGCGAACCGGCCCATGTCCAGCCCTGCGCAAAACGCCCGTCCCTCGCCGGAGATCACCACCGCGCGAAGGCCGCTGGTCGTCCTCAGCTTCTCCGCCGTATCGATCAGCGCCTGAAACATCGCCAGATCGAGCGCGTTCATCTTGTCGGCGCGCACCAGCCGGACGTCGGCGACGCCGTCGGTCATGGTCACTGTCACGCGGTCGTTCATGATCCCTCCCAAAAAAGCTTCCAAACTTTATCCCTTCACAGAAAGGCTTCGGTGCGATTTAGTCAATCGTCCGGAACGCATAACACGATCGGGGAGACGTCCATGTTCGCAGGCGGCCTACTCAAAGGCAGGCGCATTCTCGTGACCGGCGGCGGCACCGGTCTCGGCAAGGCGATGGGCACGCGCTTTCTCCGGCTCGGCGCGGAAGTGCATATCTGCGGCCGCCGCAAGGGCGTCTGCGACGACACCGCGAAGGAGCTGATGGCCGCTTACGGCGGCAAGGTCGTCAGCCACGGCGTCGACATCCGCGACGCCGCCGCGGTCGATCACATGATCGAGACGATCTTCGAGAGCGGACCGCTGACCGATCTCGTCAACAACGCCGCCGGAAATTTCATCTCGCGCACGCAGGACCTGTCGCCGCGCGGCTTCGACGCCGTCGCCAACATCGTCATGCACGGCACCTTCTATGTGACGCACGCGGTCGGCCGCCGCTGGATCGCGCAAAACCAGCGCGGCAATGTCGTCTCGATCGTCACCACCTGGGTGCGCAATGGCGGGCCGTTCGTTGTGCCCTCGGCGATGAGCAAGGCCGCCGTGCATGCGATGACGATGTCGCTCGCGACCGAATGGGGTCGCTACGGCATCCGCATCAACGCCATCGCGCCCGGCGAAATTCCGACGGAAGGCATGAGCAAGCGGCTGAATCCGGGCGACGAGCCCGGCGCGCGCACCAAGCGCGTCAATCCGATGGGCCGGGTCGGCACCATGGAGGAGCTTGAGAATCTCGCGACCTTCCTGATTTCCGGCGGCTGCGACTGGATCAACGGCGAGACCATCGCGCTCGACGGCGCGCAGGCGCTGGCGACCGGCGGCAATTTCTACGAGCTGCGCAACTGGAGCGATGCCGACTGGAAGGCCGCGCGCGATTCCATCGAAGCACAGAACAAGAAGGACCGCGCCCAGCGCACGTGACGCGGGGCGAAGCGGCACATCTTCAGAAAACAAGGAAACATCATGTCACCACGCATCGCCATCGTCGGGGCCGGAGCCGTCGGCGGCTATGTCGGCGCGCATATGGTCCAGGCCGGACGCGACGTGACCTTCATCGATGGCTGGCCCACGCATGTCGAAACGATGCGGGCGAGCGGCCTGACGGTGACGCATCTGAAGGATGTCGCGCCGTTCAATGTGGCGGTGCGCGCGCTGCACATTACCGACGTTCAGGGCCTGTCGAAGGAGAAGCCGATCGACATCGCCTTCGTCTGCGTGAAATCCTACGACACGCCCTGGGCGACGGCGATGATAAAGCCTTATCTCGCGCCGGACGGCTATGTCGTGTCGCTGCAAAACTGCATCAACGAGCCGGCGATCGCGAGCATCGTCGGCGAGGATCGCACGCTGGGTTCGATCGCCAGTTCGATCACGGTGGAGCTGACCGGTCCCGGACAGGTGTTCCGCGCGGCCGGCAAGAGCGGCGCGTCGCATACGGTGTTTCGCGTCGGCCAGCCGGACGGACAAATCTCGAAGCGAGTCGATCAGGTGCGCGAACTGGTCGCGCTGACGGACAGCGCGCTGGCGACGACGGATCTTGCCGGCGAACGCTGGACCAAGCTGGTGCTGAACGTGATGGGCAACGGCGTCTCCGCCTGCACCGGCCAGAAAAGCCGCGAGAGCATTGCTGACGACCGCATCCGCCAGTTCATGGCGCGGCTCGGCAGCGAGGCGATCCGCGTCGGCCAGAAACTCGGCCATCATCTGGAGGAGATGTTTCATCTCGATCCGGAGATCATCGCCCGCGCCGGCGAAGGCGATGCCGAGGCCAAGCGCATCTACGATCAAAATCGTCTCGATTCGATCAGCAAGCCCGGCGGCGGCGAGCATCGCCCGTCGATGGGGCAGGACATGGTGAAGAAACGCCGCACCGAGATCGAATTCATGAACGGCCTCGTCGTCGAGAAGGGCCGGCAGGTCGGCGTCGCGACGCCGGCGAATGCCCTGCTCACTGAGATCGTCAAGAAAGTGGAGCGCGGCGAGTTACGGCCGGACCCGAGTCATCTCACCCGAGCATGATCCCGAAAAGTGGGAACCGGTTTTCGGAAAAAGATCATGCTCAAACAAGCCCTGCGCGGAAGCTGCTGAAGCAAAAGCAAAGAACGGAGCGACGATGAAAGAATTGATGCCGACGGCGGAAAAGGTGGCCGCGAAACTGTTCGAGAAGAAGCACACCATCGCGGTGGCGGAATCGTCCGCGGGCGGGCTGATTTCGGCGGCGCTGCTGGCCGTGCCCGGCGCATCGAAATATTTCATGGGCGGTGCAGTGGTCTATACGCGGCATGCGCGGCGCAATCTGCTGGGGCTGGACGGCGTGCCGCCGGGCCTGCGCTCGTCCACCGAGCCTTACGTGCTGATTCATGCGAACCGCATCCGCGAGCAGTTCGACACCACCTGGGGACTCGCCGAGGCCGGCGCGGCCGGGCCGCCGAACGCGCAAGGGCTCGGCAACTCGTACGGCGACGCCGCCGGCCATAGCTGCTTCGCAATCGTCGGCAAGACCGGCTTTGCGCTCACCGAGCGCACGATGACGCTGGAAACCGGCAAGAACGAACGGCTCGACAACATGCTCGCTTTCGCCAATGCCGGGCTGAATTTCCTGTTGCAGGAACTGGAGCGGCAGGGCTGACGCGCCCTGCCACTGTTCCTGCGCGGATCAAAACGCCGAATAGCCGCCGTCGATCACGAACAGATCGGCGGTGTGATAGGATGACGCCTTGCTCATCAGATAGACGGCGATGCCGGAGAAATCCTCCGGGTCGCCGAAGCGGCGCATCGGAATGCGCGGCATGACATTGCCGACGAATTTGTCGTTGGCGATCGCGCCGGCCGTCATCTCGCTGCGGATCCAGCCCGGCAGGATCGCGTTCGCAGTGATGCCGTAGCGCGCCTGCTCGACGCCGAGTGCGCGGATCATCGCGTTCACGGCCGATTTGGTCGCGGCATAGTGCTCGTTCTGCGCAGTGCCGAAAAGCGAGGCCATGCTCGACGTCGCCACCAGCCGGCCGAACTTATCGCCCTTCACCGCCCGCTCGGTCATGTGCCGCGCCGCCGCCTGGAAGACGTGAAACACGCCGTCGAGATTGGTGGCGAACATGCTGCGCCACTGCTCCTCGGTGCGCTCGATGAACGGCTTGCGGCCGCCGCCGCCGATGCCGGCATTGGCGAAGCAGCCATCGACCCGGCCATATTTGGCGACCACCGCCGCCATCGCCTCTTTCACCGAAGCCGGATTGCTGACGTCGCAGACGCGCGCCTCGGCCTTGCCGCCGGCTCTCGTCAGCGTTTCCACCGCCGCCGCGTTCTTGACCTCGTTGCGGCCCCAGATCGAGACGGTGCAGCCCGCGCCCGCAAGACCTTTCGCATAACCCAGCCCAATTCCGCCATTGCCGCCGGTGACGACCGCGACGCGGCCCGACAGATCGAAAAGAGTCATCGTTTCTCATCCCTGATAATGCGCGGCGCTGATGATCTCCGCCCGCCTGCCATGCAGCATGAACAATCGGCCCGGCGAAATCAAACGCAGGCCGCCTCTGTCGCCAGCCGCCGTTTGCCCCTATCCTCGCCGTCCTGCGCAGGGCATGAAAAAGCCCCGCGAACAACAAACGAGGAAACACATGCAGTTCAAACACGCCACGCTGGACATCGACGCGCAGGTCGCGACGCTGAAGCTGGATCATCAGGAAGTGATGAACGCCGTCTCCGCCGACATGCTCGGCGGATTGTCCGACGCGCTCGGTGAGATCGAGAGTCGCGGCAGCGATGTCCGCTGCGTGGTGCTAACCGGCGCGGGCCGCGCGTTCTGCACCGGCGCCAATCTCCAGAATCGCAACACCGGCGGCGGCGACGCCGCCAAGGGCGCGGTCTCGATCCTGGAGACCGGCTATCACCCGTTCCTGCGCCGCCTGCGCAACCTGCCCTGCCCGCTCATCACTTCGGTCAATGGCCCGGCGGCCGGCGCCGGCATGAGCATCGCACTGATGGGCGACATCATTCTGGCTGCGAAATCCGCGTACTTCCTTCAGGCGTTCCGCCGCATCGGCCTGGTGCCGGATTGCGGCTCGACCTGGATGCTGCCGCGGATGATCGGCAAGGCGCGCGCGGTCGAACTGTCGATGCTGGGCGAGCGGCTGCCGGCGGAAAGGGCGCTGGAATGGGGCCTCATCAATCGGGTCGTCGACGACGCCGATCTCGCCGCCGAAACGCAGAAGCTCGCGCTCGACCTCGCCAACGGCCCGACGGTGGCGATGGGACACATCCGCCAGCTCTACTGGGAAAGCCCGCACAATTCCTTCGAGGAACAGCTCGATCTCGAAGTGCGCACGCAGAAACTCGCGCGCGTCGCCGAGGACCATCGCGAGGGCGTGAAGGCGTTTCTGGAAAAGCGCCCGGCGAAGTTTACGGGGCGATAACTTTCAGCGGACCGAGGCCATGGCCGGCGCAAGCCGCCATGGCCTTCCGCTCTGGCGGCGACTTACACAGTCTTGCAGGCGATCGCCTCGATCTCCACCTTGAATTCCGGCTGCACCAGCGCGGTGACGATCACCAGCGTCGAGGTCGGCATCGCATCGCCGAGCCGCTGCGCGCGCACCTTGCGGAACGACGCGACATCGTCCGCCGAGGTTAGAAACACCGTGGTCTTCACCACATCCTTCAGCGTCATCTTCGCATCCGCCAGCAGCTTCTCGATCCTGTCCCAGACGAGATGGCACTGCGCCTCGATGTTTCCCGGAATGCGGCCGTCATCGAAGCGCGCGACCTGGCCGGCGATGTAGAGCGTGCGATGTGGCCCGCTCACCTCGATCGTATTGCTGAAACCCGCCGCCGATGGCGCTTGTCCCGACATATCCTTCCCTTTCCTTCTCTCGATTTTTCCGAAGCCTATCCGACTTTATGTCACGGTGACGCCATGGGACGGCGTCACCGTTCGATGCTAGCATGACGATGCTGGCGGCCAAGGCGACCAGGCGACCAAAGGTGGCGTTGAGAGTGAGCGGCGATGTCAACACGATCCCGATCCCAGACGCGCGGGCTTGAGCGCGCGCCTTCCTTTCTGAGCGATCTTCTGAACACCCTGACCGAACGGGGCCGCGCCTTGCTGGGCGGTCGTCTCGGTGGCGGCGGCGCGTTGCCGATGTCGGAAGCCGAACTGGTCGAGCTTGGAGAGGCGCTGCTGTCGCGGCGGGGCGAGGCGACCGGCGTCGCCCTCGCGCAGGCGCTGCTCGCAGGCTATGCGAACGCGGACGCCGCAGACCGGCTCGCCTTCCTGACGGCGCTGGCGGAGCGGTTCGGCCCGGACCGGCAGCGCGTCGAAAAAGCTGTCGCCCGCTTGCAGGATAGCGGCTTCGACGATGCCACCGTCAAGTCGCTGCACGACGCCGCCGAACCGCGCCGGCAGGAACTGTTCCGGCGGCTCAACCTCGCCCCCGGCGGCACGGCCGCGCTTTTGCGCATGCGCGAAGCGCTGCTGGAAAATTCAGCCGGCCATCCACAATTCAAGCTGGTCGACAGCGATTTCGTGCATCTGTTCGCCTCATGGTTCAATCGAGGATTTCTCGTCTTGCGACGCATCGACTGGACAACACCGGCGCACATTCTCGAGAAGATCATTCGCTACGAAGCGGTGCATGCGATCGAGAACTGGGACGATCTGCGCAACCGTCTCGCACCGGACGACCGGCGCTGCTACGGCTTCTTTCATCCGCAGCTCGCGGACGAACCGTTGATCTTTGTCGAGGTGGCGCTGACGCGGGAGATTCCGGGCGCGATCGCACCGCTGCTCGATCTCGCACGCACGCCGATCGCCGCACGCGACGCCACGACAGCGGTTTTCTACTCGATCTCGAACACGCAGAAAGGACTCGGCGGCATCTCCTTCGGCAACTTCCTCATCAAGCAGGTGGTCGAGGAGCTGAAGCGCGAACTGCCGGACCTGCAAACCTTCGTCACGCTCTCGCCGGTGCCGGGCTTCGCCAACTGGCTCGCGGCCGAACGCCAATCGCCGTCATCGACGGTTCTGACGCTGGCGACACGGGCAACCCTGACGCTGCTCGACCAGCCGGGCTGGCACGAGGAAGCCGACACCGCCGCCAAGGTGCAGACGGCGTTGTTGCCGATCGCCGCGCATTATTTTCTTCCAGGCGCGTGACAGGCGCGGCCGCCAGATTGATCCGGTCGCACGCTTTCATCTCGGCAATGGCGCGCGGCTGGAGCGGCTCGATTTCCTCGGCGACCGGTCGGCGAAAGGGTTGCAGCAATCGCACGGCTTGATGGTCAACTATCTCTACGCGCCCGACGAGATCGAGGCGAACCACGAAGCCTTTGCGGAGACAGGTGCGGTTGCCGCCGCGCCTGCGGTCCGCAAGCTGTTGAACCGCGCCGACGGTCACGGAAGCCGCGCCCGCCGCCTGATCGTCCTGATCGACAAGGCTTACTATTTGTCGACGCGCTGGCGCTGCGGCGTCCATTCGGCGGCATTCGGCGGCCGCTGCTTGGCGCGGCGGAACCACTCCTCGCCGTCGCCCGCGGGGCCGAGCTGGCGCATCGCATATTTGGTCGAGGCAAGGCCGGTGCCCGGAAACTTCGCCAGCGCCTCCGCCACCGCGCGGGCGCGCGCCGCCACTTCGGCATCGGGCACCACCTCGAAGGCGAGCCCGAGCCGGTGCAGTTCCGGCCCGTGAAAGCGCCGCGCGCTCAGCATCAATTGCGCGATCACGGTTTCGCTCGCGCGCAGCTTCAGCCAGGCGAGATTCATCGGCGCCGGCGCGCCCTGCGCGGCCTCGCCGACCATCAGGAACGCGCCCTCGCCCGCGATCAGAAGATCGGCCCCCAGCGCCATCGACGCACCGCCATTGATCGCATGCCGCTCCAGCGCGCAGACGATCGTCGCCGGCGAACGGTAGAGTTCGAGGTGAAACCCCAGCCACTCGTCCTGGAATCCTGCGAGCCATGGCTCCGGCGGCTTGGCGTTGAAGGCGTCGATGTCCAGCCCCGAGCAGAACGATCCGCCCTCGCCGCGCAGCAGGATCACGCGCGAGCCTGCGGCGGAAAGCTCCGCCAGACCCTTGCGCAGATCGACCACCATCGGCCCGATCAGCGCGTTGCGGCGTGCCGGCCGCGACAGCACAAGTTCTCCCCAGCCGTCGTGCTGGACGGCATAAGCGCATTTCGTCTCGGTCATTCTTCAGATCCCCGCCATCATCACGTATTTGATCTCCACATATTCTTCCATGCCGTGCTTCGAGCCTTCGCGGCCGAGCCCGGATTCCTTGACGCCACCAAACGGCGCGACCTCGGTCGTAATGAGGCCGGTGTTGACGCCGACCATGCCCGACTCCAGCGCTTCCGCGACGCGCCAGACGCGACCGAGATCGCGCGCATAAAAGTAAGAGGCGAGGCCGAACGGCGAATTGTTGGCGAGCGCGATCACGTCCTTCTCGTCCTTGAAGCGGAACACCGGCGCGAGCGGACCGAACGTCTCCTCATGCGCGACCAGCGCATCCGGCGCGACGTTCGCCAGCACGGTCGGCTCGAAGAAGGTGCCGCCGAGCTTGTGCCGCTTGCCGCCGGTGATGACCTTCGCGCCGCGCTGCACGGCGTCGGCGATATGCTTCTCGACCTTGTCGACGGCGTCCTTGTTGATGAGCGGCCCCTGCACGACGCCATCCTCCGCGCCGTCGCCGATCTTCATCGCCGCGACCTTCTTCGCGAGCTTGTCGACGAAGGCGTCGTAGATTCCCTCCTGCGCATAGAGGCGGTTGGCGCACACGCAGGTCTGGCCCATGTTGCGATATTTCGAGACGATCGCACCCTCGACCGCAGCATCCAGATCGGCGTCGTCGAAGACGATGAACGGCGCATTGCCGCCAAGCTCAAGCCCGAGCTTCTTCACGCCGACGGCGGCCTGCTCGTAGAGAATCTTGCCCACTTCCGTCGAGCCGGTGAAGCCGACGAAACGCACCGCCGGATGCGCGCACAGCACCTTGCCGATCGCCGACGAATTGCCAGTGAGCACGTTGAACACGCCCTTCGGGATGCCGGCGCGCTCCGCCAGCGCCGCCAGCGCCAGCGCCGAGAGCGGCGTCTCGTTGGCGGGCTTCAGCACCACGGTGCATCCGGCCGCCAGCGCCGGCGACACTTTGCGCGTAATCATCGAGCACGGGAAATTCCACGGCGTGATCGCGCCGCAGACGCCGATCGGCTGCCGCAGCGTCAGGATGCGGGCGTCGCCGCGCTGCGCCGGGATGGTCTCGCCATACACGCGCCGCGCCTCTTCGGCGTAGAACTCGACATAGGCCGCGCCGATATCGACCTCGCCGCGCGCTTCCGTCAGCGGCTTGCCCTGCTCGGAGGTGAGGATCAAAGCAAGGTCGTCGCGATTGGCGACGATCAATTCGTACCAGCGCCGCAGGATGTTCGAGCGTTCCTTCGCCGTCCGCTTCGCCCATTCCGGAAAGGCGCGGGCGGCCGCCTCGACGGCGGCGGTCGTCTCCTCCGCCGCAAGCCGCGGCACCTTGGCCAGCTCCGCGCCATCGACCGGATTGGTCACCGGCGTCGCCGGCGTTCCGGTCCATGCGCCGTCGATGAAACAGTTTTCGCGCAACAATGACGGGTCTTGCAGCCGATCGGCGAGCGACGCGGCGCGGCGATTGTCGGCGCGGGCGGCGGCGGGGGCGGTCGGGGTCATGGGCAACTCCCTGCAAACTTTGCTTGTTCTTCAACGCGCGAGGGCAAAAGGCGTTCGGCCCTTCGCGCGAAACCGGCCGCACCTTACGCCGATGCGGTCAAACATCAATCAAGCCAGCGAGCCCTGAACTTTCAGGCCAGCAGGTCCCTTCTTCAAGCCAGCAATCCCTTGGCCTGCGCCAGCGCCTTCAGCGAGGTCTGCGGCCGCGCGCCGATATGCTGGATGATCTCGGCGGCCGCGAGCGCGCCGAGCTGCGCCGCGCGCTTCGGTTCCATGCCGCGCACCAAGCCGAACAGGAATCCGGCGGCGAACAGATCGCCCGCGCCGGTGGTATCGACCAGCTTGTCGATGGGAAACGCCGGCACGCTGGCGACGCCGTCCTTCGTCGCCACCACGCAACCCTTCTCGCTGCGGGTGACGACGCCCAAACCGACGTCCTGCCGGAACTGCGTCAGCGCCGCGTCAAAATCCGCCGTCTCGTAAAGCGAGATCAGCTCCGCCTCATTGGCGAAGACGAGATCGACCGTCCGCTTGCGCATCAGGTCGAGAAACTCGCTGCGATAGCGGCCGACGCAGAAAGCGTCCGACAGCGTAAGCGCCACCGTGCGGGAGGCCGCATGCGCCGCCGTCGCCGCCTTCACGAACGCATCCTTGGCGTCCTTCGGGTCCCACAGATAGCCTTCCAGATAGGTGATCGAGGCCGACGCAATCTGCGGCTCGTCGATGTCGCGCGGATGCAGGTTCTGCGCCGCGCCGAGATATGTGTTCATCGTCCGCTCGCCATCCGGCGTCACCAGCACGTAGCAGCAGGCGGTGGCCGGGCCGTCCGAGGCCGCATCGGTTTGGAACGCAACGCCGGCCGCGCGGATGTCATGGCTGAACACGCCGCCGAGCTGGTCGTTCTTCACCTTGCCGACGAACGCCGCGCGCGCGCCGAAATCGGCGACGCCGACGATCGTGTTGGCCGCCGAGCCGCCGGAAATCTCGATTGCCGGCCCCATCGCCGCATAGATCGCCGCCGCCCGCACCTCGTCGATCAGCGACATGCTCCCCTTCGCCATCGCCTGCGTCGTCAGGAACGCCTCGTCGGTCTTCGCCAGAATATCGACAATCGCGTTGCCGATGCCGAGAACGTCACAGGTGGCCGGGTTCATCGAAACGATCCGTATGTTGAGGGGATGACAGTTTTGGGACTAGCGGCGCAAGCCGGGCGGGCGCGCCGGCCTATCACGCTCCGGCGGGACACGGCAAGCAAAGCGCCGCCCCGGCCAGCTTGCGCCTGCCCGCCGCCCGTGGCAAAGACGCCGCCACATCAGACACATCCAGGATCAATAGCGATGGCCGTCACCCAGCGCGTTCTCTCCGGCGTCCAGCCGACCGGAAATCTGCATCTTGGCAATTACCTGGGCGCGATCGTCAATTTCGTGAAACTGCAAGACAGTTTCGAATGCCTCTATTGCGTCGTCGACATGCACGCGCTGACGATGCCGATGTCTGTCTGGGGGGGACCGGCCGAACTGACGCGCACCACGCGCGAGGTGACGGCGGCCTTCATCGCCAGCGGCATCGATCCGAAGAAGCACATCGTGTTCAACCAGAGCCAGGTGCCCCAGCATGCGGAGCTGGCGTGGATCTTCAATTGCGTCGCGCGGATCGGCTGGCTGAACCGCATGACGCAGTTCAAGGAGAAAGCCGGCAAGGACCGCGAGAACGCCTCCGTCGGGCTTTACTCCTATCCGGTGCTGATGGCGGCGGACATTCTGGTCTATCGCGCGACCCATGTTCCGGTCGGCGAGGACCAGAAGCAGCATCTCGAACTCGCGCGCGATATCGCGCAGAAATTCAACAACGACTTTTCCGATTCCGTGCGCGGCCACGGATTCAGTGACGGCCAGTTCTTTCCGCTGCCGGAGCCGGTGATTACCGGACCTGCGACGCGGGTGATGTCGCTGCGCGACGGCACCAAGAAGATGTCTAAATCCGACCCGTCCGATTATTCGCGCATCAACCTGACCGACGACGCCGACACCATCGCGCAGAAAGTGCGCAAGGCGAAGACCGATCCGGAGCCCTTGCCGAGCGAGGAGAAGGGCCTGGAGACGCGGCCCGAAGCGGACAATCTCGTCGGCATCTATGCGGCGCTCACCGGCAAGCCGAAGGCCGACGTGCTGCGTGAATTCGGCGGCGCGCAGTTCTCCGCGTTCAAGAACGCGCTGGTGGAGGTGTGCGTTGGCCGCCTCGCGCCGATCGCGTCGGACATGCGCCGGCTGATGGCCGACCCCGGCTATGTCGATTCGGTTCTCGCCGACGGCGGCGCGCGCGCGCGCGTGATCGCCGACGAAACCATGCGGGCGACGAAGGATATCGTCGGCCTGATCCGCAGTCGCTGATTCGGCTTTGCTTCCTTGCGTGAACGCAACGACGCAAGAGGGAACCGAAATTTCTATACGCTTGTCGCGCACGCCGCCGCCGTGGCAGCATGCATATGGATGACGCGCGCACGAACATGATCCCGAAAAGCTTGCCCTCGACCTGATCGGGGGCGGAACCGGCTTTCGGGCCGGATCATGTTCAAACGAAATAGCGACAGGTCCGGTTCGGCGTCGTCGGATCGGACCAGCTACATGGGGCACTGAATGCATACGAAGCGCCGAAGCTATGAGTCGGGTCACAAACCCAAATGCCTTGTCGTCGTCGACGACACGCCGGAATGCGAGCGCGCCGTCTATTACGCCGCGCGCTGGGCCGTGCGCGTCGGCGGCGGCGTCGTCATGCTGCGCGTGATCGATCTCGAACAGCGCAATCAGGAGTGGCGCGGCGTCGCCGACATCATGCGCGCCGAAGCGCATGAGGAAGCCAACGCCGCCCTCGACCGCGCCTCCGGGCGCGCGAACGGCCTCGCCGCGATCACGCCCGAACGCGCGATCCGCGAAGGCCACCCGACCGAGCAGATTCTCGACGTCATCGAAAAAGACGTCGACATTTCCATGCTGGTGCTCGCCGCCAGCGCGGGCACGGAAGGGCCGGGGCCCATCGTCACCGCCACCGCCAAGACCGCGGGCGCGTTCCCGATCCCGGTCGTGATCGTCCCCGGCACCCTCACCGACGACGATCTGGACGCCCTGTCCTGATCCGCAAAGCGCGGGCCGGGAGCGGAAAACGCCCTTGATCGTGCCTTTTCGATCGTTATTTGCTAGGGTGGCGGCTCGGAACCTCGCTTTTCGGCCCGCCCGCCAAGCGATGCTCCAAGCCCGAACCGCGCGAGAACCATAAATTTGCTCGCGCATCTCACCCGATCGCGCCGGCCTTGAACCGGCGATGCGCCGGAGACCCGACATGTTCATCCAGACCGAAGCGACCCCCAATCCCGCAACCCTGAAATTCCTGCCCGGCCAGCCCGTGCTTGGCGACGGCACGATGGAATTCCGCGACCGCGAGTCCGCGGCCCGTTCGCCGCTGGCCGGACGGCTGTTCGACATTCCGGGCGTCACCGGCGTGTTCTACGGCTCCGATTTCGTCACCGTGACCAAGGACGACAGCGACTGGCAGCATCTGAAGCCGGCGATCCTCGGCGCGATCATGGAGCATTACATGTCCGGCGCGCCGCTGATGACCGACGGCAGCGACCAGCAGGACGACGCCGACGAATTCTTCAACGAGGAAGACGCCGAGACGGTGGCGACGATCAAGGACCTGATCGAGACGCGCGTGCGGCCGGCGGTGGCCAATGACGGCGGCGACATCACCTTCCGCGGCTTCAAGGACGGCATCGTCTATCTCGACATGAAGGGCTCCTGCGCCGGCTGCCCGTCATCGACAGCGACGCTGAAGCACGGCATCCAGAACCTGCTGCGGCATTTCGTGCCGGACGTCGTCGAAGTGCAGCAGACGATGGCCTGAGCATGATCCCGAAAAGTGGGAATCGGTTTTCGGACAAGATCATGCTCAAATAAAATGGCGGGTCTGATTCGAACGAGTTGGATCCGCCCAGACATTACAGATTGTCGAACGGCCGGGTTGGTGCCCGGCCGTTTGCATGTCCGGACGCCGCGCGAAAAGGAGTAGGATCACCGCGATGCTGATTCTTGCGATCGATACGGCGCTCGACGCCTGCGCGGCGGCGATCCTCGACACCGATGACGGCGCGCTACGCGCGGCCGAATCGCTGCCGATGTCGCGCGGCCACGCCGAGGCGCTGATGCCGCTGATCGCGCGCGTCATGCAGGCCGCCGATCTGCCGTTCGCCGCGCTCGGGCGCATCGCCGTCACCGTCGGCCCCGGAAGTTTCACCGGCCTGCGCGTCGGGCTGTCGGCCGCGCGCGGCATCGGTCTCGCAGCGAACAAGCCCGTCATCGGCGTCACCACCCTGTCGGCCTTCGCAGCCCCGCTGCTTTCCGATTCCAGCACGACGCCGATCGTCTCCGTCATCGATGCGCGTCACGATCACGTCTACATGCAGGCGGTGCGCGGCGACGGAACGACGCTCGTGCGGCCGCGCGTTGCGCCGATCGAAGACGTGTTCGAGGCCGCGCGTTACGGCGAGCCGCATCTGATCGGCAACGCCGCGCAGCAGATCGCCGACCGCTGGCCCTCCGAATTGCCGCCCCTGGCGGGCGTCGACATGAAGCCCGCGCCGGACATCGCTTCGGTGGCCTGGCTCGCGCTCGCGGCTGATCCTGCGCGATCCGCGCCGCGCCCTTATTATCTGCGTGCCGTCGATGCAAAGCCGCAGACCTCGGGCCAGCGGCTTTCCGCACCCTCCGCATGATCGGCTGGCTCTCCCGTTTGTTCGCGCCCGCGCGCTCCAGCGTCGACACCGCGACGAGCCGCGATGCGCAGCGCCTGTCGCAATTGCATCGCGCGTCATTTCATCGCGGCTGGGGCGTGAACGAATTCGAGGCCATGCTGGCGGAGCGCAACACGCTCGCGCATCGGCTGATGCAGAGCCGCAGCGTCATCGGCTTCGTCATTTCGCGTATCGTCGCGGATGAAGCGGAAATCCTGTCGGTGGCGGTCGAGCCCGCGCGGCGCGGCCGCGGTCATTCGCGGCAGTTGCTCGCGATCCATCTCGGCCACCTGGCCGGACGCGGCGTCAGGCGTGTTTTCCTCGAAGTCGAGGAGAACAATCAGCCGGCGGTGCGGCTTTACGAACGCGCGGGATTTGCGACCGTCGGACGCCGGGAACAATATTACGCAAGCGAAAGTGGCGCGAAATTGAATGCGCTGGTGATGCAACGAGACTTGTCCTGACCGGCAGGGGGTGCGAGAACAGCCCCGATCAATGATTTCGATTCCGAGAGAGCGATGACAGCCCTTAAACCGGCCTCTTCATCCATCGACAAAGGTGAAGACATCGAGGCGCGGTGCGCTGCGACCGGCATGCGCATGACCGAGCAGCGCCGCGTCATCGCCCGCGTGCTGGCGGCCGCGACCGACCATCCCGACGTCGAGGAATTGTATCGCCGTTGCATCGCCATCGACGACAAGATCTCGATCTCCACCGTCTACCGTACGGTGAAACTGTTCGAGGATGCGGGCATCATCGAGCGCCACGATTTCCGCGAGGGCCGCGCGCGCTACGAGCAGATGCGCGAGACCCATCACGACCATCTCATCAATCTGCGCGACGGCACGGTGATCGAATTCACCTCCGACGAAATCGAAAAGCTGCAGGCGGAGGTCGCGCGAAAACTCGGCTTCCGCCTGGTCGATCACCGGCTCGAACTGTATTGCGTGCCGCTCGACGACGACGGCAAGGTCTGAGGCAGCGCGGCACAGCGGGCCGCAAAACGCAAAAGCGCCAATGGGTCCAGCGGGTTAGTGCCGGAACGGCCGCAGCGGCGCAGACCGTCTTGGCACTGGATTCGGCGGCACTTTGGCTATATCTGATCGCGCAGGCGGTCCGGGACGATCGCCACCTCGCAGGATTTGAATGGACCGGCCGCGCAAGCTGCACATCAAGTCATATGGCTGTCAGATGAATGTCTACGATGCCCAGCGCATGGTGGACACACTGGCGCGCGAGAATTTCATCGAGACCGACAATGCGGCCGACGCCGATCTGGTGATTCTCAACACCTGCCATATCCGCGAGAAGGCGTCGGAGAAGGTCTATTCCGAACTCGGTCGTCTGCGCGAGGCGAAGGACGACAAGGCCCGCGACGGCCGCGACATGAAGATCGTCGTCGCCGGATGTGTGGCGCAGGCGGAAGGCGCGGAGATCGTCCGCCGCGCACCGGTGGTCGATGTCGTGGTCGGGCCGCAGAGCTATCACAATCTGCCCGATCTGCTGCGCACGGCCGAACAAGGACGCCGCGCGATCGAGACCGAATTCCCGATCAAGGACAAGTTTTCCGCACTCGCGCCGCCGAAGCCGGCGGCGATCCGCGCGCGCGGCATCACGTCCTTCGTCACCATTCAGGAAGGCTGCGACAAGTTCTGCACCTTCTGCGTCGTGCCCTATACGCGCGGCGCGGAGACCTCGCGGCCGGTCGCCAAGATCGCCGACGACGTGCGCCGCCTTGCCGACAATGGCGTGCGCGAGATCACGCTGATCGGCCAGAACGTCAATGCGTTTCACGGCGACGGTCCGGACGGAAAGCCATGGACGCTCGGCGAATTGCTGCATCATCTCGCGGCGATTCCGGGCATCGTGCGGCTGCGCTACACGACCAGCCATCCGCGCGATGTCGATGACAGCCTGATCGCGGCGCATCGCGACATTCCGGCGCTGATGCCCTATCTGCATCTGCCGGTTCAGTCCGGTTCCGATGCGATTCTCGCGGCGATGAACCGCAAGCATACGGCCGCCGACTATCATCGCCTGATCGATGCGTTCCGCCGCGTCCGCGACGATATGGCGTTCTCGTCGGATTTCATCGTCGGCTTCCCCGGCGAAAGCGACGACGATTTCGCAGCGACGCTCGCGCTGGTGGCGCAAATCGGTTACGCTGCGGCGTATTCGTTCAAGTATTCGCCGCGTCCGGGAACTCCGGCCGCCGACATGCAAGGAATGATAGACCCCGCGACGATGGACCGACGGCTCGCGCAGTTGCAGCAACTCATCGACACCCGGCAAGCGGCCTTCAACGCCGATTGCATCGGCCGGACGCTCGATGTGCTGTTCGAGCAGCCGGGCCGCCGCGAAGGACAGATCGTCGGCCGCTCCGCCTATCTGCAACCCGTGCATGTGATGGCCTCGCGAGAGCTGATCGGTCAGGTGCGCAGCGTGCGCATCACCGGGCTCGAACGCTACAGCCTGTTCGGCGAATTGCCGTTGGCCCCTGCCAACGTCGTTCGCGCGCCGCTGACCGCCACGACGGGAGCCTGAGCCCTTGCCCAAAAGCGCATCGGAATCCTCCTCGCTCGTTCCCGGCCAGAAGTCCGATCGCGACGGCGACCCATCCAGTACGACGCAGATCGAACTGACCTTCGACGACAATCGCGCGGCCTCCGCGCTGGTCGGCCAATACGGGCAGAATCTCGCGCTGCTGGAGCGCAAGCTGAATGTAACCGCCGACCAGCGCGGCAATCACATCATGATCGCCGGCTCCCGCGACGGCTGCGCCGCGGCCCGGCGCGTTCTCGAAAACCTCTATCAGCTCGCCCGCTCCGGGCAGGAGTTGGCGCAGGGCGACGTCGACGGTGCGATCCGCGCCGTGATCGCACAAGGCTCGCTGTTCGATTTCGATCCGAAGGCGCCGGGCGCCGCGTTCGAGGAAATCAATCTGCGCAAGCGGCCGGTGCGCGCCCGCACCGCAGCTCAAGACGCCTATATCCGCGCGCTGAAGCGCAGCGCGCTGGTGTTCGGCATCGGCCCGGCCGGCACCGGCAAGACGTGGCTCGCAGTGGCGCGCGCCTGTCAATTGTTCGAGCGCAAGGAGGTCGATCGCATCATCCTCACCCGTCCCGCGGTCGAGGCCGGCGAGCGGCTCGGTTTTTTGCCGGGCGACATGCGCGAAAAGGTCGATCCGTATCTGCGGCCGATCTATGACGCGCTCTACGATCTGATGGACGCACGCATCGTCGAGCGCGCGCTGCAAACCGGCGAGATCGAAATCGCGCCGCTCGCTTTCATGCGCGGACGTACACTGACCAATGCGGCCATCATTCTCGACGAGGCGCAGAACACCACGTCGATGCAGATGAAGATGTTCCTCACGCGTCTCGGCGAAAACAGCCGCATGATCGTCACCGGCGATCCGAGCCAAGTGGATCTGCCGAACGGCCAGCTTTCGGGCCTCGCGGAGGCAAGCCGCCTGCTCGACGGCGTGGAGGGCATCTCGCAGGTGACCTTCGCCGCCGAGGACGTGATCCGCCACGAGCTGGTTCAGCGCATCGTCTCCGCCTATGAACGCGCCGCCGCCACGGCGAGGGCGTCGTCCGAAAAACCCTGATCGAAAAGATGTCCACGCAAGCGCCGTTGACGGCCGATATTCTGATCGAGGCCGATTGCTGGCAGCAGGAGCCGGAGGCGGGCGATCTCGTCCGCCGCGCTGTCGAACAGGCCGCGAAACATTCGCCCGAACAGGTCGCCGATGCGGAGGTCGCGATCATGCTGACCGACGACAACGGCGTGCAGGCGCTCAACCGCGACTGGCGCGGCATCGACAAGCCGACCAACGTGCTGTCCTTTCCCGCGCCGGAGCCTGCGGCCGGCATTCGCCCGCGGCCGCTCGGCGACATCGCCATCGCCTATGAAACCACCCGCCGCGAGGCTGAGAGCGAAGGCAAGCCGTTCGCGCATCATCTGAGCCACCTCGCCGTCCACGGCCTCCTGCATCTCATCGGCTACGACCATGAGAGCGACGACGAGGCCGAAACCATGGAGAACCTTGAGCGCGAGATTCTCTCGCAGCTCGGCGTTCCCGATCCCTACCGATGAGCAACGCCGTGCCGGACCCTGACGCTGCCCCCGACGACGACCGCGAAACGCAGGCGCATGCGCCGGCGGCGGAGACCGCGCGCGCGCCGCAGGAGAACTGGCTCGCGCGCGCCGTGCGCACGCTGATCGGCTGGCGCTCCGGCTCGACGCGCTCCGATCTGGAATCGTTGCTGGAGACGCCGCCGTCCGCCGAAAGCGGATTCAGCGCGGCCGAGCGCACCATGCTGCGCAACATTCTCGACCTGCGCGAGCGGCGCGTCGCCGACGTCATGGTCCAGCGCGCCGACATCATCGCCGCCAGCGAGGACATTCCGCTCGGCGACCTGATGAAGCTGTTCGAAAGCGCCGGCGTCTCGCGGCTGGTGGTCTATCGCGAGACGCTCGACGATCCGGAAGGCATGGTCCACATCCGCGACCTGCTGGCCTACATCACCTCGCGCTCGCAGGTCGATCCGGACGCCAACACCCGCCGCAAGCGGCCGCTGCCGGCGAATCTCGATTTGCGCAGCATCAACCTGGCGATGCCGCTCACTGATGCCGGCATCATCCGCAAACTTCTCTATGTGCCGCCGTCGAAGCCGGCGCTCGATCTGCTGGCGCAGATGCAGACCACGCACATCCATCTCGCGCTGGTGGTCGACGAATATGGCGGCACCGACGGTCTCGTCTCGATCGAGGACATCGTCGAGCAGATTGTCGGCGAGATCGAGGACGAGCACGACATCGACGTGCCCCCCGCGATCATCCGTCAGCCGGACAATTCGTTCATCGCGGACGCGCGCGCGCCGATCGAGGACGCCGTCGCCGCGATCGGCCCGGAATTCGAACCCGGCGAGATGGCGAACACGGTCGATACGCTCGGCGGCTATCTGGTCGCGCAGGTCGGGCGGCTGCCGGCGCGCGGCGAGGTGATTTCCGGCCCCGGCCGTTTCGAGGTGGAAGTGCTGGACGCCGATCCGAGCCGGCTGAAATTGCTGCGCATCAGCCAGCGCAAGGACCGGCCGCCGTCGCAGCGCGCGCGGCCGCAACGCCGTCGGCCGGCGGCACAAGACTCGACGCAAGATTCGTCGACGCAAGACCAGCCGGCGCAAGGGCCATCCACCCAAGACCCCTCACTTCAAAACCCCTCGCCTCCAGACCGGACGAGTGAGCCGTGACGTCGGTGCGCTCACTTGCGCATCGGGTGATCCTCGCCTTTGGATGGCGGCGGGCGGCGATCGCCTGCTTAGCCGGCGCAGCTTCGGCGCTGGCGATGGCCCCGCTCAACGTCTGGCCGGTGCTGTTCCTGACCTTTCCCGTCGCGATCTGGCTGATCGACGCCACGCCGTCCGACCGGTTCCGCGGATCGGTCGCAGCAGCCCTGGCCGGCTGGTGGTTCGGCTTCGGCTATTTCGTCGCCGGGCTTTACTGGACCAGCAATGCGCTCCTGGTGGATGCCGCGACCTTCGCATGGCTGCTCCCCTTCGCCATTTTCGGGCTTCCGGCGCTGCTGGCGATCTTCATGGCGCTGGGCTTTGCGCTCGCCAGGCTGATCTGGAGCGGCGGGCCGACACGCATTCTCAGCTTCGCCGTCGCCATCACCGCCTCGGAATGGCTGCGCGGACATGTGCTTTCGGGATTTCCGTGGAACGCGCCCGGCTATGCGCTGGCCTCGCCGCTGGCGTTCGCGCAGGCCGCGTCGCTGGTCGGCCTGTGGGGCCTGACATTTCTGACGCTGGCGATTTTCGCGAGCCCCGCCGTGCTCGCCGATCCGCGCGAGGCGACGCGCCGGCCCTGGCTGGTCCTCGGCATGGCGCTCACCGCGCTCGCCGCTCTCGCCCTCTATGGCGCAACACGGCTGGCCGGCGAGCCGACCCGCTTCGTCGAGGGCGTCCGGCTCCGGCTGATGCAGCCGAACCTGCCGCAGGACGCGAAGTTCAATTACGGCGCGCGGCGCGAGGTCATGCGCAAATATCTGTCGCTGTCCGAGCGCTCCACCGGGCCGAATGCGGGCGGCCTGCGCGACGTCACCTTCCTGATCTGGCCGGAATCGGCGTTTCCGTTCTTCCTGTCGCGCGAGCCGGAGGCGCTGGCGCAGATCGCCGACCTGCTCCCTCAGGGAACCATGCTCATCACCGGCGCGGTGCGCCCGCCGGACACGGCACGGCCAGGCCAGGCGGTGACGCGCGCCTACAATTCGATCTATGTGATCGATCATGACGGCTCGATCCTGTCGGTCTACGACAAGCTGCATCTGGTGCCGTTCGGGGAATATCTGCCGTTCCAGGCGACGATGGAGCGGATCGGCCTGACCCAGCTCACCAAGGTTCAGGGCGGCTTCATCGCCGGCACGAGGCGCCGGCCGATCGAACTGCCGCGCGCGCCGGCCATGCTGCCGCTGATCTGCTACGAGGCGATTTTTCCGGGCGATATCGTTTCCGCCGGCGAACGGCCGGGCTGGATCGTCAATCTCACCAATGACGGCTGGTTCGGCGCGAGTTCCGGCCCCTATCAGCACCTGCAACAGACGCGCCTGCGTGCCATCGAGGAAGGTCTGCCGATCGTGCGGGCGGCGAACACCGGCATTTCCGCCGTCATCGATCCCTTGGGCCGGATCGTCACGCAGCTCGATCTCGGCACCGAAGGCATCGCGGACGCCGCTCTGCCCGCTTCCATCGCGCCGACGCTCTATTCGCGGGCCGGCGACATCCCCATGGCGCTGATCCTGCTGGCCTCGCTCGCGCTGATCTTTCGGCGGCGGAAGACCGAAAACTCAGACGTCGCCAACTTTCGGCCTTGAATGTGCGAAAAACTGTTCCCGTAATCGCGGGACGTGGCGATTTTCATATTGTATCTTGCATATGAAGTCGCGGTCATCTGACGTCGGTCGGACCGTTGGATTTTGAACTTAAGTCGATGTTTTAGAACGGCTTTTTATTAAATCTCAACGGTTCGGTTTGACCTCGGCCAGACTATTCGCATAGAAAGCCATCCGCAATTCTGCATGGTGAAACGAACATGCCCCTGCTGGCGTGTTGCGTTTGCGGTCAGTGTGTTGCATCGATCGTGGCCCGCAGGGGGAACAACAATGTCTATCAAGGCGCCCAATCCGGTCGACAAATATGTCGGCAGCAGGATTCGCATGCGGCGCATCATGGTTGGGATGAGTCAGGAGAAGCTCGGCGATTCTCTCGGACTGACATTCCAGCAAATTCAGAAATACGAGAAAGGGACGAACCGCGTCGGCGCCAGCCGCCTCCAGCAGATCGCTGAAATTCTTCAGGTCCCGGTCTCGTTCCTGTTCGAGGGTGGCCCCGGCGGCACGATCGCCTCGGGCTTCAGCGAAGCCTCCTCCCCGACCTATGTGTCCGATTTCGTCGCCACGAACGAAGGGCTGGCCCTGATCCGCGCCTTCACCCGGATTCAGGACGCGAAACTGCGGCGCAGCATCGTCGATCTGGTCGAGCAGATCGCCGCGCGCGACCCCGCCGACAAGCCCTGATCGCCGGCCACCGATCCTCGGACACAGAGCGCCGCCCGATCGATTTCCGGGACCCGCACGGTCCGCTTCGACAACAACCATGCCTTCACACGATATTCCCCGAAAACAGGGCGCTTTCTTCGGCCGCCGCAAGGGGCACAGGCTCCGCAGCCATCAGGCCGACCTGGTGGAAACGCTGCTGCCGCGGCTTCAGCTCGACATCGCCGAGCCCGCGCCCGGCCGGCTCGCCGCGCTGTTTCCCGCAAATCCCGACGGCGTTCGCCTCGAAATCGGCTTCGGCGGCGGCGAGCATCTGCTCGCCGAGGCGGACGCCTTTCCGCAGACCGGATTCATCGGCTGCGAGCCCTATGTCAATGGAATGGCCAAGCTGCTGGCGCGGATCGAGAGCCGGCCTGCCGACAATATTCGCCTGTTCGCGGGCGATGCGGCCGAGCTGATCGGCTGGCTGCCGCCGGAAAGCCTGCAACGGGTCGACCTGATCCACCCGGACCCGTGGCCGAAGCGGCGACACTGGAAGCGCCGTTTCGTGCAGGATGCGATGATCGCGGCGCTGGCGCGGGTGCTGCCGTCCGGCGGCGAGTTCCGTTTTGTCAGCGACATCGAGGATTATTGCGCCTGGACGCTGATGCATATGAAGCGTTCGGCGGATTTCGTCTGGACGGCGGAGCGGGCGGACGACTGGCGCAGGCCGTGGCCCGGCTACACCATGACCCGTTTCGGCCAGAAGGCCGCGCGCGAGGGGCGGCGGGCCTCCTATCTGGTCTTCAAGCGGCGCTAGAGCTGATTGCCGCGTTTTCTTCATGCGAACCGGGGTCCACTTCGCGCGAAAACGCTCTAGCCCCGACCTCGCGCAGGCCAGACCCACTCCAGGCGCGTTGTTCCAGCCCTTTCGGGGGTTGCCGGATTTCGCCGGAGCCGCTATATGAGGGCGACTTGGTTTCTCATAACGGTCAGATGTTTCTGATCGCGGTGTGAAGTGGGCCCTCCGGGACCCGCTCTTTTTATTACCTGAGGTCAGCAGGCCGAAAGCCTGCGCGAAGCCAACCCTAACGGATCAAACCTAGCTGCTCATGACCGACCGAACCGATGGTCCATCGCCTGCCGACCTGCTGCACGAGCCCCGTCTCGTGGTCGAGCCGGGACTGGCCGCGCGCGTCTCGGCGGTGGCGGAGCCGGTGCTGACCGGCATGGGCTATCGGCTGGTGCGCGTGCGCGTGTCCGGCGAGGCCGGCACCACGGTGCAGATCATGGCGGAGCGGCCCGACGGCACCATGCTGATCGAGGATTGCGAAGCGGTGTCGCGCGCGCTGTCGCCGGTGCTGGACATCGCCGACCCGATCGATCGCGCCTACCGGCTGGAGATTTCCTCGCCCGGCATCGACCGGCCGCTGGTGCGGCGCTCCGATTTCGAACGCCATGCCGGCCATCTCGTCCGCATCGAAATGGCGGTGTCGCATGAAGGCCGCAAGCGCTTTCGCGGCCTTCTGCTCGGCGTCGACGGCGACCGCGCGCATCTGCGCCGCGACGACGTGAAGACCGACGAAGCGGCCGACGTGCTGCTGCCGATCGAGGACATCGCGGAGGCGCGGCTCGTGCTGACGGACGCGCTGATCGCCGAATCGATGCGCAAGGGCAAGGCCGCCGAGCGCGAGCTGCGTCAGGAACTCGGGCTCGAAAAAGCACCGCCGCCGCATGCGCGCCGCGCGCCCGCGAAAAAGCCTGCAAATACCAAGCAACACCGTCTCGCCGCCGACACAGCGGCGAAGCGGAAAAAAGGAGACTGACGATGGCAGCAGTCAGCGCCAACAAGCTCGAACTCTTGCAGATCGCCGACGCCGTCGCGCGCGAGAAATCGATCGACCGCGGCATCGTCATCGCCGCCATGGAAGACGCGATCGCCAAGGCCGCGCGCGCCCGCTATGGCGCGGAGACCGACGTTCACGCCGAGATCGACGCCAAGAAGGGCGAATTGCGCCTGTCGCGCCACATGCTGGTGGTCGACAATGTCGAAACGCCGTCGAACCAGATTTCGCTTGAGGACGCGCGTCGGCTGAACCCCGGCGCGCAGATCGGCGACACGCTCGCCGACACGCTGCCGCCGCTCGAATACGGCCGCATCGCCGCGCAATCCGCCAAGCAGGTGATCGTCCAGAAGGTGCGCGAGGCCGAGCGCGACCGGCAATATCAGGAATTCAAGGACCGCATCGGCGACATCATCAACGGCACCGTCAAGCGTGTCGAATATGGCAGCGTGATCGTCGATCTCGGCCGCGGCGAGGCGATCATCCGCCGCGACGAAATGCTGCCGCGCGAAGTCTTCCGCAATGGCGACCGCGTCCGCGCCTTCGTCTTCGACGTCCGCCGCGAGACGCGCGGCCCGCAGATTTTCCTCTCCCGCACGCATCCGCAATTCATGGCGAAGCTGTTCGCGCAGGAAGTACCGGAAATCTATGACGGCATCGTCGAGATCAAGGCGGTCGCCCGCGACCCCGGCTCGCGCGCGAAGATCGGCGTGATCTCCCGCGATTCCTCGGTCGATCCGGTTGGTGCCTGCGTCGGCATGCGCGGCTCGCGCGTGCAGGCCGTGGTCAACGAATTGCAGGGCGAGAAGATCGACATCATCCCGTGGTCGAACGACATCGCCACCTTCGTCGTCAACGCGCTGGCGCCGGCCGAAGTCTCCAAGGTCGTGCTGGACGAAGACCGCGAGCGTATTGAAGTCGTGGTGCCCGATACCCAACTTTCCCTTGCGATCGGACGGCGCGGGCAGAATGTGCGCCTCGCCTCGCAACTGACCGGCTGGGATATCGACATCCTCACGGAGCAAGAAGAATCCGAGCGCCGCCAGGCCGATTTCGCGAATTCCACGCGCGCCTTCATGGAAGCGTTGAATGTCGACGAAGTGGTCGGCCAGCTGCTCGCCTCCGAAGGCTTCTCTTCGGTCGAGGATCTGGTGCTGGTGGATGTGCGCGACCTCGCCGGCATCGAAGGTTTCGACGAGGAGACCGCGACCGAATTGCAGACGCGCGCGCAGGAATATCTCGATCAGCTCGAAGCCGAACTCGAAGCCCGGCGCAAGGAGCTGGGCGTCGAGGACGCGGTCGGGGAAGTTCCGGGCGTGACCTCGAAGATGCTGGTGAAGTTCGGCGAGAACGACATCAAGACGGTCGAGGATCTGGCCGGCTGCGCCACCGACGATCTGGTCGGCTGGACCGAGCGCAAGGACGGCGAGAACGTCCGCCAGCCGGGCATTCTCGACGGTTTCGAGCTGTCGCGCGAGGAAGCCGAGGCGCTTGTCATGCAGGCGCGTCTGGCCGCCGGGTGGATCACCGAGGCCGATCTGGCGAAGTCCGAAGAAGCTGCCGACGCGGACGCGTCGGAAGCAACGGCTTAAGTTAAGGAGATGCCGCACGCATGCTCAGCCAACGCGATGACGCAACGCTCGACGACGGCCCCCGGTCTTCCCGGCCGGGGACCGCGCGGATGTGCGCGCTCACGCGGGCGGTGCGGCCTGTCGACGAACTGATCCGCTTCGTCCTGTCGCCGGACGGCGAGGTCATCGCGGACCTGAAACGTCGGCTTCCGGGACGCGGGCTGTGGCTCACCGGCACCGGAAAAACCGTTTCGGACGCAGCCAAGCGGGGAACTTTCCCGAAGGGATTCAAGCGCGAATGCCGCGTCTCCGCGACTTTCGCCGCCGATCTTGACAGGCTTCTGGTGCGCAGCGCCTGCGATGCGCTGGCGATCGTGGCGAAGGGCCGGCAGGCGGTGTCCGGCTTCAGCAAGGTGGAAAACGCCTTGAAGCAGGGCGACGCCGTGGCGCTGCTCCATGCCTCGGACGGCGCGGCCGACGGTTTGAGGAAACTTGGCGGACTGGCCCGCTCAGTCGCGGCCGGAACAGCGGACGACGATTTTCCGCCGGAAAACCTTCCGCTGATAACTCTGCTCTCGTCCGACGAATTGAGTTTGGCCCTAGGCCGGACAAATGTGATACATGCAGCGCTGCTCGCTGGCCCGGCCAGCGGCACTTTCCTGTCGCGCTGCCAAGCCCTCGCCCGATACCGGACGGAAACGCCCGGTGAGACGACGCAACAGAATTCAGGTAGCAAGACGCGGACAAGTGGCCCGCAAGAACTAGGACTTTTGGATGGCTGAAACCAAGACACCCGGCGACAAGACGCTCAGCGTTGCCTCGAAGACTCTGTCGCTCAAGCCGCGACCGGAGACCGGCACCGTGCGCCAGAGCTTCAGTCACGGCCGGACCAAGCAGGTGCTTGTCGAGAAGAAGCCGAAGCTGCGGCGGCCCGGAGAGGGCGGCCCGGCCACGGTCGAGACCAAGCCGCAGGCTCCGGCTCCCGCGGCCCGCAAGCCCGCACCGCAGGCGCCGACGAAGCCCGCGCCGCCGCGCAATCAGGGCGTGGTGCTGCGCACGCTGACCGAGGAAGAACGCAACGCCCGCGCCAGCGCGCTCGCCGATTCGCGGCTTCGCGAGATCGAGGAACGGCGGATCGCGGAAGAGGAAGCCGCGCGCCGCGCCGTGCGCGAAAAGATCGAACGCGAAGAGCGCGAAGCCGCCGAGGCCCGCAAGAAGGCCGAGGACGAGCGCCGCAAGCAGGAAGACGAGGCCACGAAGAAGGCCGAGGACGAGGCCAAGAAGCGCTTCGGCGAAGACGAGACGAAGGCGGCCGCCACTTCCGTCCCCGCCGCGACGACGCCGGCGACGACCGCGACCGCGCGCCCGGCAGCCGCGACGCCGGCCGCGCGCACGCCGCAGGCCGCGACCGCCGCCGACGAGGACGAGGGTCCGCGCCAGCCCCGCCGACCGGGAAGCCCCGCGCGCCCGGCGACCGCGCCCAAGGTCGCCGCCAAGCCCGGCCCCGCCAAGCAGCGCGGCCGCCTGACGCTGGTGACGGCACTGACCGCCGACGACGTGCGCGAGCGCTCGGTCGCCTCGTTCCGTCGCCGCACCCAGCGCCTGAAGGGCCACCACAGCGACGAGCCGAAAGAGAAGCTGGTCCGCGAGGTAACGATCCCCGAGGCGATCACCATTCAGGAACTCGCCAACCGCATGTCGGAACGCGCGGTCGACGTCATCCGCTTGCTGATGAAGCAGGGCGCGATGCACAAGATCACCGACGTGATCGACGCCGACACCGCCCAGCTCGTCGCCGAGGAACTGGGACACACCGTCAAGCGCGTCGCCGAATCGGACGTCGAGGAAGGTCTGTTCGACGTCGCCGACGATCACGCCACCGACACCGCGACCCGCTCGCCGGTGGTCACCGTGATGGGTCACGTCGACCACGGCAAGACCTCGCTGCTGGACGCGCTGCGCTCGGCCAATGTCGTCTCCGGCGAAGCCGGCGGCATCACCCAGCATATCGGCGCTTATCAGGTGACCTCGCCGCAGGGCGGCAAGATCACCTTCATCGACACGCCCGGCCACGCCGCCTTCACGGCGATGCGCGCGCGCGGCGCGAAAGTCACCGACGTCGTGGTGCTGGTGGTCGCGGCCGATGACGGCGTGATGCCGCAGACGATCGAGGCGATCAATCACGCCAAGGCGGCGAAGGTGCCGATGATCGTCGCGATCAACAAGATCGACAAGCCGGAGGCCAATCCGAACCGCGTCCGCACCGATCTGTTGCAGCACGAGGTTCAGGTCGAATCGCTGGGCGGCGATGTCGTCGACGTCGAAGTATCGGCCAAGAACAAGGTCAATCTCGACAAGCTGCTGGAGATGATCTCGCTGCAGGCAGAACTGCTCGACCTCAAGACCAATCCGGACCGTCCGGCCGAAGGCACCGTGATCGAAGCCAAGCTCGATCGCGGTCGCGGCCCGGTCGCCACCGTGCTGGTCCAGCGCGGCACGCTGCGGATCGGCGACATCATCGTCGCCGGCGCCGAGATGGGCCGCGTCCGCGCGCTGATCTCGGACAAGGGCGAGACCGTCACCGAGGCCGGCCCCGCCGTGCCGGTGGAGGTGCTCGGCTTCAACGGCCCGCCGGAAGCCGGCGACCGTCTGGCCGTGGTCGAGAACGAAGCCCGCGCCCGTCAGGTGACGGACTATCGCGCGCACCAGAAGCGCGAGAAGCAGGCGGCGCGCGCCACCGGCATGCGCGGCTCGCTCGAACAGATGATGAGCCAGCTCAAGACCGCCGGCCGCAAGGACTTTCCGCTGGTCATCAAGGCGGACGTGCAGGGCTCGCTCGAAGCCATCATCGGCTCGCTCGAAAAGCTCGGCAATGACGAGGTCGGCGCGCGCATCCTGCATGCCGGCGTCGGCGGCATCAGCGAGTCCGACGTAACGCTCGCCGGCGGCTTCAACGCGGCGATCATCGGCTTCAACGTGCGCGCGCACAAGGAAGCCGCCGATTCGGCCAAGCGCGACGGCATCGAGATCCGCTACTACAACATCATCTACGATCTCGTGGATGACGTGAAGAAGGCCATGAGCGGAATGCTCACGCCGGAGCGGCGCGAGACCATGCTCGGCAACGCGCAGATCCTGGAGATCTTCAACATCTCCAAGGTCGGCAAGATCGCCGGCTGCCGCGTCACCGACGGCAATGTGGAGCGTGGCGCCAATGTCCGCCTGATCCGCGACAATGTCGTCGTCCACGAGGGCAAGCTGTCGACGCTGAAGCGCTTCAAGGACGAGGTGAAGGAGGTCAATTCCGGACAGGAGTGCGGCATGGCCTTCGAGAACTACCAGGATATGCGCGCTGGCGACGTGATCGAGTGCTACCGCGTGGAGACGATTCAACGCTCGCTGTGAGTCCAAGCCTCGCAGGAGTATCTGGTTAATTTGAACGAGACGTCATGCCCGGCCGAGAGCGCGAAGCGCGTCTTCGCACAACGCGCCGGGCATCCACGTCTTCCCTAAGTCTCGCAGCAAAGACGTGGATGGCCGGAACCAGTCCGGCCATGACGTATCTTTCAGGAATTCAGCCATGCCCCGTCATCAGCGCGGCAAACCGTCATCATCCACCCCGGGCGGATCGCAGCGTCAGTTGCGGGTCGGCGAACTCGTGCGCCACGCCATCGCCGACATCCTGACGCAAGGCAGCGTGCATGATCCGGCGCTGGACGGACACATCGTCACCGTCCCCGAAGTGCGGATGTCGCCGGACCTGAAGCTCGCGACGATCTATGTGATGCCGCTCGGCGGCAACGACACCAAACTCGTGCTGTCGGCCCTCGACCGCAACAAGAAATTCCTGCGCGGCGAGATCGCGCATCGCGTCAATCTCAAATTCGCGCCCGACATCCGCTTCCGCGCCGACGAGCGCTTCGACGAGGCCGAACGAATCGAAAAGCTGCTGCGCACGCCAGCGGTGCAACGAGACATCGACAACAAGCCGGACGAAACGTGACCATCTTGAACGAACCCCTCCCCCTTTCCGCGCCGAATTCCGACCCGATCGTCGGACCCGCGACCGAAGCCTCGGCCGATGGCGGCCGGACGAAACGCAACCGCAACGACCGGCCGAAGCGCGACAAGCGCGACGTGCATGGCTGGGTGATCCTGGACAAGCCGGTCGGCATGACCTCGACCCACGCGGTGGCGGTGGTGAAGCGGCTGTTTTCGGCCAAGCGCGCCGGTCACGCCGGCACGCTCGATCCGCTCGCCTCGGGCGGGCTGCCGATCGCGATGGGCGAGGCCACCAAGACGGTTCCGTTCGTGATGGACGGCCGCAAGCGCTACCGCTTCACCGTGCGCTGGGGCGAGGAGCGCGACACCGACGATTCGGAAGGCCGCGTCACCGCGACCAGCGACCAGCGGCCGACGCCTGAGGCGATCGCCGCGCTGCTGCCGCGCTTCACCGGCCGGATCGAGCAGACCCGCCGCAATATTCGGCGATCAAGATCCAGGGCGAGCGCGCCTACGACCTCGCGCGCGAGGGCGAGGTCGTGGAACTGAAGCCCCGCCCGGTCGAAATCTTCGAATTGTACGTGTCGGATCAACCCGATAGCGACCATACCGTGTTCGAGACCGAATGCGGCAAGGGGACCTATGTCCGCTCGCTCGCCCGCGATATCGGCCGGCTGCTCGGCTGCCACGGCCATGTCAGCGCCCTGCGCCGCACCGCCTGCGGGCCTTTCGACGAGCGCGACATGATTCCGCTGGAAGAACTTGAGGCGGTGTGTCATAGAGCCGCGTCCGGCGAGGGAAACCTCGCCGACGCGCTTTTGCCCGTTGAGACCGCGCTGGACGACATCCCGGCACTGGCCGTCACACGGGCTGATGCGGCAAGGCTCCATCGGGGCCAGGCCGTTTTGTTGCGCGGACGGGATGCGCCCGCTACCAGCGGCACAGTCTATGTCACCGTCGGAGGCCGGCTTCTGGCCCTCGCCGAACTCGGCAATGGCGAACTCATCCCCAAGCGCGTGTTCAACCTGAACGGGCTGGTCGCCAGTCCGCTCCGACAAGATGAAGGTGTTTGACGATGTCGATTACCGCAGAACGCAAAGCGGAAGTCATCAAGACGAATGCAACGAAGGCCGGCGACACCGGCTCTCCGGAAGTCCAGGTCGCGATCCTCTCGGAGCGCATCACCAACCTCACCGAGCATTTCAAGACGCACGCGAAGGACAATCATTCGCGCCGCGGCCTCTTGAAGCTCGTGTCGACGCGGCGCTCGCTGCTCGACTACCTCAAGAAGACCGATGAAAGGCGCTACAAGGCGCTGATCGAGCGGCTCAACATCCGCCGCTGATGCCGGTGCGCGCGCGGGCGTTCGCGCTTGCGCGCATTCGGGAGGCTTCGGGAAGAATTCCCGGAATGGCCTCGAAGACGACTGAAGCGGGCTCTGACGGCCCGCTGGCTGTGCCCGATCGCAATACGGCAATCGGGCTGTGACGGGAGGAATCCCGTCTTGCGCGGACCACAACGGACCGCATCTCCCGCGAGGGATGAAGGCCATGGCAGGATCGCCAAATTCTGATCTGACGAATGTCGCGTCGGACTCAGCATTTCGCTGTCTTGCTCATGGCCTTTGTCGTTTCGGCGGGCACATGAAAGAAAGACGCAATGTTCGATATTCACACCGTGGAACTGGATTGGGGCGGCCGTCCGCTCAAACTTGAAACCGGCAAGATCGCCCGTCAGGCCGATGGCGCCGTCATGGCGACCTATGGCGAGACCGTCGTGCTCGCCACCGTCGTCGCCGCCAAATCGCCCCGCGAGGGCGTGGACTTCCTGCCGCTGACCGTCGATTACCAGGAAAAGACCTATGCCGCCGGCCGCATTCCGGGCGGCTACTTCAAGCGTGAGGGCCGGCCGACCGAAAAGGAAACGCTGGTCTCGCGCCTGATCGACCGGCCGATCCGTCCGCTGTTCGCCGACGGCTGGCGCAACGAGACGCAGGTGATCGTCACCGTGCTCTCGCACGACATGGAGAACGATCCGGACATTCTGGCGCTGGTCGCCTCCTCGGCGGCGCTGACGCTGTCCGGCGCGCCGTTCATGGGCCCGATCGGCGCTGCCCGCGTCGGCTTCATCAACAACGAGTTCGTGCTGAACCCGACGCTCGACGAGATGGCAGAGACGCAGCTCGACCTCGTCGTCGCCGGCACCAACAACGCCGTGCTGATGGTCGAATCCGAAGCCAAGGAATTGCCGGAAGAGGTGATGCTGGGCGCCGTGATGTTCGGCCATCGCCATTTCCAGCCGGTGATCGACGCGATCATCAAGCTCGCGGAAAAGGCGGCGAAGGAGCCGCGCGAGGTCAAGACGATCGACAATGAGGCGATCGAAAAGGAAATGCTCGGCCTGATCGAAGCCGAGCTGCGCACCGCTTACGCGATCCCGGTGAAGCAGCAGCGCTATGCTGCCGTCGACGCCGCCAAGTCCAAGGTGATGGCGCATTTCTTCCCCGAAGGCAGCGAGCCGAAATACGACAAGCTGCGCGTCGCCGGCGTGTTCAAGGAGCTTGAGGCCAAGATCGTCCGCTGGAACATTCTCGACACCGGCAAGCGCATCGACGGCCGCGACCTGAAGACCGTGCGCAACATCGTCGCCGAAGCCGGCGTGCTGCCGCGCGCCCATGGCTCGGCGCTGTTCACCCGCGGCGAGACGCAGGCGCTGGTCGTCACCACGCTCGGCACCGGCGAGGACGAGCAGTATGTCGACTCGCTGTCGGGGACGTACAAGGAAACGTTCCTGCTGCACTACAACTTCCCGCCCTACTCCGTCGGCGAGACCGGCCGTCTCGGCGGCACCAAGCGCCGCGAGATCGGCCACGGCAAGCTGGCGTGGCGCGCGCTGCGTCCGGTTCTGCCGCCGCATCACGAATTCCCCTACACGCTGCGCATCGTCTCGGAGATCACCGAGTCGAACGGCTCCTCGTCGATGGCCACGGTTTGCGGATCGTCGCTGTCGCTGATGGACGCCGGCGTGCCGCTCAAGCGGCCGACCGCGGGCATCGCCATGGGCCTGATCCTCGAAGGCGAACGCTTTGCCGTGCTGTCCGACATTCTCGGCGACGAGGATCATCTCGGCGACATGGACTTCAAGGTGGCCGGCACCAGCGAGGGCATCACCTCGTTGCAGATGGACATCAAGATCGCCGGCATCACCGAGGAGATCATGAAGGTCGCGCTCGGCCAGGCGAAGGAAGGCCGCGTCCACATCCTCGGCGAGATGGCGAAGGCGCTGACCTCCGCGCGCGCCGAACTCGGCGAATATGCGCCGCGCATCGAGACCTTCAAGATCGCGACCGACAAGATTCGCGAAGTCATCGGCACCGGCGGCAAGGTGATCCGCGAGATCGTCGAGAAGACCGGCGCGAAGGTGAACATCGAGGATGACGGCACGGTGAAGGTGGCGTCGTCGGACGGCGAGTCTATCCGTGCGGCGATCAACTGGATCAAGTCGATCGCCTCCGATCCGGAGATCGGCCACATCTATGAAGGCACCGTCGTCAAGGTGATGGAGTTCGGCGCGTTCGTGAACTTCTTCGGCGCGAAGGACGGTCTCGTGCATATCTCGCAGCTCGCTGCGAACCGCGTGCAGAAGACCTCCGACGTCGTCAAGGAAGGCGACAAGGTGAAGGTGAAGCTGCTCGGCTTCGACGATCGCGGCAAGACCCGGCTGTCGATGCGGGCGGTCGACCAGACCACCGGCGAGGACCTCGAGGCGAAGCCGAAGGCGGCGGAGTCGGCGGCCGAATAATTTCGGCGCATTCTAGTTGTTCTGCGAATGGGCGGCCGAAAGGCCGCCCATTTTCTTTTGAAGATTGCGCTGCGCTCCCTCGCGAGAATTTGCGAGACTTTCCAGAATTGATTCCGAAACCTTGCCGCCAGCTCCGCGTCATCTTCCTTGCAGCTGTTTTTGTCTCGCACCGGAAGGATGACCATCATGCCCGCTCTCTCCCGTCGCAGTCTCGTCGCCGCCGCTGGCGGATGGATGGTAGCATCCGCCATGCCGCGCGCGGTTTTCGCGCAGACGGCCGCGCCCGCCGGCCCGTTCAAGCTCGATCCGCTGCCCTACCCCGCAAATGCGCTGGAGCCGCATATCGACGCGCGCACGATGGAGATCCATCACGACCGCCACCACGCAGCCTATGTCGCCAACCTCAACGGCTTCGCCAAGGACGCGCCGCAGATCGCCGCAAAGCCGATTCCGAAGATTCTCGCCGATCTCAACGCGGTACCGGAGGCGATCCGCACCGGCGTCCGCAACAATATGGGCGGCCACGCCAACCACACCATGTTCTGGCAGATCATGGGGCCGAAGGGCGGCAAGCCCACCGGCGAGGTTTTGGCCGCGATCGACCGGGACCTTGGCGGGCTGGAGAAGATGCAGGCCGATTTCAACGCCGCCGGCGGGCGCGTGTTCGGTTCCGGCTGGGTGTTCGTCACGGTGACGAAGGACGGCAAGCTCGCGCTCGAAAGCCGGCCCAATCAGGACAATCCAATGATGCACGGCAAACGGGCGCTGCTCGGCAACGACGTCTGGGAGCACGCCTATTACCTGAAATACCAGAACCGGCGGCCCGACTATCTGAAAGCCTGGTGGAACGTCGTGAACTGGGCGAAGGTCGCGGAACGCTATGCCGCAGCCAAGGCGGGAACCCTCGGCATCTGACGACGGCGGGCGCGGCCCCGGCCCCGAACCATCTTCCGCGACACTGTTTTTGCGACACTGTGGCTTTTCCCGCCTTGCGCAAACGGCCGTGCCTTGCAAGATGCGACGGACAAGGCCGCTTCGCATGCGAATGATCTTTGCTTTTCTCGCGCTGCTCGTGACGCTGACGCTGGCATCGACCGATGCCCGCGCGCAGCGTGGCGTGCTGGTCTGGGAAAACGACGCGATCGCCGACACCGACCGCGATTACACGCAGGGGTTTCGCGCCTCGCTGGTCTTCGACGACTTCAAGAAGCACCTGCTCGCCGCCCAGGCGTTCGATTTCCTGAAAATCGGGCTCGTCACGGCCGGCGCGCCGGCAGGCCCGGTCCGCCAGCAACTCGAATGGGTGTTCGTCGGCCAGAGCATCTTCACGCCGCCGAATTCCTCCAACCCGCTGCGCATGCCCGGCGACCGGCCCTTCGGCGGCTGGCTCTATACCGGCGTGAATGTGGCGCAGGAAACCGCCGGACGGCAGCTCGATTCGTTCGAAATCCTAGCCGGCGTGGTCGGCCCGGCCGCGCTCGCCAATGAGGTGCAGGGCGGCTTCCACGATCTGCTCGGGCAGCGGCGGCCGACGCCCGGCAACTACCAGATCCGCAACGAGCCGGCTTTGCTGCTGGCCTGGGACCGGCGCTGGAAATTCGGCACGGAGATCGGCAACGGTTTTGGCGTCGATTTCATTCCGTCGGTCGGCGTCACCGCCGGCAATGTCTACACCTACGGCTCGGTCGGCGGCATGGTCCGTTTCGGCCGGCTGTTGTCGTCGACCTGGGGACCGACGCGCGTGCGGCCGTCGCCGAGCGGCGCGTCGTTCTTTTCACCTGCCACCGAGGGGCCGTGGTGGGGCTTCGCGCTGTTCGCCGGCGTCGAAGGCCGGGCGGTCGCGCACAACGTGTTTCTCGACGGCAATCTGCTCACCACCAGCCCGAGCGTGAAGAAAAACGTTCTGGTCGGCGACGCGGTCGCGGGTCTAGAGATTTTCAATCGCGTGGGAAGCAGGATCGCCGTGTCGGCGACCTACCGCTCCAAGGAATACACCACGCAGGTTTCGCCGCATATTTTCGGCTCGCTCGAAGCCTCGGTCAAATTCTGACCGCCGTTGCGGCCCCGGTCCATCAGTTTGCCTGATACACAAGGCAAGCTAAATCGATTGGACCTTATCTTTGACTTGTTCCAGACTAGGGTCATTCTAACGGATGGCGTCCCCGCCGCTGTATGGGACACCTGCCGGACGGCCGTGCTCATCGCGAGCCAAAAGCATCCGCTGGCCCGACCCAATAACGACAGAACAAGACGAAAGTGGAGAACACAATGGACGCAAAAACGGACGACAAGAGCGCGGGCAAATGCCCGTTCGGCGGTGATTCGCTCGGACGCGGGCGCTCCAATCGCGACTGGTGGCCGGATGCGCTCGACATCGAGGTGCTGCACCGGAACTCGGCCCTCTCCGACCCGATGGGCGAAAAGTTCGATTACGCCAAGGAATTCGCGACCCTCGACCTCGACGCCGTCATCAAGGACCTGCACGCGCTGATGACCGATTCGCAGGAGTGGTGGCCGGCGGATTTCGGCCATTACGGGCCGCTATTCATCCGCATGGCGTGGCACAGTGCCGGCACCTACCGCATCACCGATGGACGCGGCGGCGCGGGCGCGGGTCAGCAGCGTTTTGCACCGCTGAATTCGTGGCCGGACAACGTCAATCTCGACAAGGCCCGCCGCCTGCTCTGGCCGATCAAGCAGAAATACGGCCGCAAGATTTCCTGGGCCGACCTGATGATCCTCACCGGCAACGTCGCGCTGGAATCGATGGGCTTCAAGACCTTCGGTTTCGCCGGCGGCCGCGCCGATGTGTGGGAGCCGGAGGAGCTTTACTGGGGACCGGAAGGCACCTGGCTCGGCGACGAGCGCTACAGCGGCGAGCGTCAGCTCTCCGAGCCGCTCGGCGCTGTGCAGATGGGCCTGATCTACGTCAACCCGGAAGGCCCGAACGGCAATCCCGACCCGCTCGCCGCGGCCAAGGACATCCGCGAGACGTTCTTCCGCATGGCGATGAACGACGAGGAAACCGTCGCCCTGATCGCCGGCGGCCACACCTTCGGCAAGACCCACGGCGCGGGCGATCCGTCGCTGGTCGGCCCGGACCCGGAAAACGGCGCGCTGGAGGACCAGGGCCTCGGCTGGAAGAGCAAGTTCGGCACCGGCAAGGCCGGCGACACCATCGGCGGCGGCCCGGAAGTCACCTGGACCACCACGCCCACCAAGTGGAGCAACAACTTCTTCTGGAACCTGTTCGGCTACGAATGGGAGCTGACCCAGAGCCCGGCCGGCGCGAAGCAGTGGAAGCCGATGCACGGCATGGGCGCGACCACCGTGCCGGACGCGCATGACAAGACCAAGCGTCACCCGCCGCAAATGCTCACCACGGACCTGTCGCTGCGGTTCGATCCGATCTACGAGCCGATCTCGCGGCGCTTCCTGGAGAATCCGGACCAGTTCGCGGACGCCTTCGCCCGCGCCTGGTTCAAGCTGACCCACCGCGACATGGGCCCGCGCGCGCGTTATCTCGGCCCGCTGGTGCCGAAGGAGGAGCTGATCTGGCAGGACGTCGTTCCGGCCAGCGATCACGCGCCGCTCGGCGAGCAGGACATCGAGGCGCTGAAGGCGAAGATTCTCGCCTCCGGCCTCACCGTGCCGCAGCTGGTCTCGACCGCCTGGGCCTCCGCCTCGACGTTCCGCCGCTCCGACAAGCGCGGCGGCGCCAATGGCGCGCGCATCCGCCTCGCCCCGCAGAAGGACTGGGAGGTGAACGAGCCGGCGCAGCTTGCGAGCGTGCTGGAGAAGCTCGAAGCCGTCCGCAAGGATTTCGGCAAGCCAGTCTCGCTCGCCGACCTGATCGTGCTCGCGGGCGCGGCCGGCGTGGAGAAGGCGGCGAAGGATGCGGGCGTTACCGTCAAGGTGCCGTTCACGCCGGGCCGCGCGGACGCTTCGCAGGAACAGACCGACGCGGCCTCGTTCGCGCCGCTGGAGCCGCGCTATGACGGCTTCCGCAACTACACCCACAGCACCAAGCAGAAGTTCATGAAGCCCGAAGAGGCGCTTGTGGACCGCGCGCAGCTCCTGACCCTGACGGGACCGGAGATGACCGTGCTGCTCGGCGGCCTGCGGGTGCTCGGCGCCAACACCGGCGATTCCAAGCACGGTGTCTTCACCAAGGATGTCGGCAAGCTGACCAACGACTTCTTCGTCAACCTGCTCGACATGAACACCGAGTGGCAGCCGCCGAATGCCGATGGCGTCTATGAGGGCCGCGACCGCAAGACCCAGGCGCCGAAATGGACCGCGACGCGCGTGGATCTCATCTTCGGTGCGCACTCGCAGCTTCGCGCTTTCGCCGAAGTCTATGCCAGCGCCGACGCGAAGGAGAAGTTCGTCAACGACTTCGTGGCGGCGTGGAACAAGGTGATGAACGCCGACCGCTTCGATGTTCGAAACTGACCTGAACGGCGATATTCAAGCCTCGAAGCCCCTGCTCACGCAGGGGCTTTTTCTTTTGCCGGAGCGGCTATTTCTTCATCTTGTCCTTGGACATGGAATCCTTCGACATCTTGTCCTTTGCCATGCCGTCCTTGGACATCGAATCCTTCTTCATTCCATCCTTGCTCATGGAATCCTTGGACATCGTATCCTTCGACATCTTGTCCTGGGCTGACGCAAGCGGAGACAACAGGGTTGCCGCAGCGAACAGGGCTGCCGGCAGGGCAATGCGGAATTTGAACAAGCGCTTCATCACGAGACCTCTCCTATGATGGAGGCCTTGATTGCCTCCCGACGACCATGCGTCGGAGACGCGGCCAGAGTTACATCGCATCGTCGGAAAAAGTTCGGCGCAGCATTGGCATCCCCGCAGCCCATGCCGCCAGCATGACGAGCGCAACCGCCAGCGCATGCATGCCGAGATCGAGCCACGAGATCTGAAACGGATGAATGAGGACCAGCAATGTCGCCGACGCGGCGGCGCAGGCCAGCCCGGCCATCTGGGTCAATAAAAGCGGGTGAAGTGTGTAAGACCGGCGCAGAATCATCGCAAGAATCAGAGCCAGCGGCACCGAGACGCCAACGATGAAAAAGAAGCAGTCGCCCGAGTCCTGCGCGCCCGCCAAGGTCGGACCACCTGCGAGCGGCACGACACGCATGCAGCCGATGCCGCTCGCGCCGAGCCATAGCGCGGCGAACGGCAGGGGCAGCAGAGCCCAGACACGCGACGCATCGGGCAGGCCGAGGCGCACCGTAGCAATCGCCGCGGCAACCGCCGTCAGGGCCGACCCGACAATTGCGAGCCACGCATCCGGCGACGCCGTCACGCGTGGCATCACCTCCCGCCAATCGAAAAAGGGGAGCATGATGAGCATGCCGATCCCGACCGCACCGAGCCAGGCGGCGACACGTCGCGCCGGTGGATGCAGGCGGCGAACGGGCGTCAGTCCGGCTGCGAGATCGCGGATCAAAGCCTCGTCGCGCGCGGCCAATGGCGCAGCACGACCATCACTGCCCTCGGTGGATATCATGACGCGGCTGTTCCACTGTCCCGGTTAAAGATCATCCTGATTTCGCCTCCGGAGCGCCTTCAGGCCGCGATGCAGGTTTACCTTCAGCGCTCCGATGCTGCGACCGGTTACACGGGCCGCCTCGCCGAGCGACTGTTCGTCGAGCGCCAGCCGTTCCACTGCCTCGCGCTGGCGCAACGGCAACGCTTCGATCCGCGCACGCAATGCCCTGGCTTCCGTCTCGCGATCGAGTGCTTCCGGCACGACGGCAGCGCCCTCCTCCTCCGCCGTCTCATAGGCCAGAGGAGCATGAACCTCGCGCATGCGCGAGCGCTTTTGCCGCCTTAGCGCATCGATCGCACGGTGGCTCGCAATCGTGCGCAGCCAGGCCCGGAACGAGCGGGCCGGATCGAAGGTATGGCGCGCCCGATGAACGGTAATCAGCGTCTCCTGCACGACGTCATCGACGGATTCGGGGCCGACGCCGGATGCGCGCGCAACGGTCGCGACGAACGGAATACATTCGCGCAGAAGAGCCTCATACGCCTCGCGATCACCGGCCTGCGCGCGGGCCATCCAGTCGGACCAGCGTCTTTCAAGATCGGCATCGGCGCCACGTTCACCGCCTGCACGCATCGGGAACCCGCAAAACCCTGTTGACCGATCAATGACGGTGCGCATTCTGACCGTCAGCAACAATGAACGTCAACGGTCTGCGCGCGTTGCTCACGCGTCAATGATCGCGCTTTCGAGGACTTACCCATGATAAAAATCTACTGGGCTCCGCGCACACGCTCGTTCACCACACTCTGGATGATGGAGGAGACCGGCCAGCCCTATGAGCGCGTGCTGATCGACACGTCGGCGGGCGCGCAGAAGTCGCCGGATTATCTTGCGATCAATCCGATGGGCAAGGTGCCCGCTTTGAAGGACGGCGACGCCACCATGGCAGAGGCGGCGGCGATCTGCGCCTACGTCGCCGACCGCTATCCCGCGGCGCGTCTTGCGCCACCCGTCGGCGATCCCGCCCGCGCCAAATATCTTTACTGGATGTTCTTCGCGCCGAGCTGCATCGAGCCGGCGATCATGCAGATCTTCACCAAGCTCGAAGTTCCCGCAAGCTCCGCCGGATGGGGCGACGCGACGCAGGTGTTCGACGTGCTCGATCAGGCCGTCGCGAAAGGGCCGTGGCTGCTGGGCGACGATTTCTCGGCGGCCGATGTGGTGATCGGTTCGGGGCTGAACTATGCGATCCGGCTGTTCAAGATGGTGCCGGCGCGGCCGTCCTTCGATCGCTATCTCGACCGCTGCGCGGCGCGGCCTGCCTTTCAGCGCGCCACCGAAATTTCAAACGGCTGAATGAGGCGCTACTCGTCGCGCTTGTCTGAACCTTCGAACGCGGCTTCCGCGTCGTCGATGACCTTCAGCGCGTCGGCGCGCGGCATCGAAATGATGTTGTAGCCGGAATCGACGTAGTGAATGTCGCCGGTCACGCCGCTCGACAGATCGGACAGCAGATAGAGCGCGGAATTGCCGACCTCGTCGATGCTGACGGTCCGGCGCAGCGGCGTATGCCGGCGCTGAAACGAAAACATGTAGCGCGCGTCGGAAATGCCGGCGCCCGCCAGCGTGCGCACGGGGCCTGCCGAAATCGCGTTGACGCGGATGCCGCGCGGACCGAAATCATTGGCAAGATAGCGCACCGATGCTTCGAGCGCGGCCTTGGCGAGACCCATGACATTGTAGTTCGGCATCACCCGCTGCGAGCCACCATAGGTCAGCGTCAGCAGCGAGCCGCCGCTGGCCGGCATCATCTCCGCGGCGCGCTTGGCAAGCTCGGTGAAGGAGAAGCAGGAGATCACCATCGTCCGCGAAAAATTCTCCCGCGAGGTGTCGGCGTAGCGGCCCTTCAACTCGTTGCGGTCGGAAAAGCCGATCGCATGCACGAGGAAATCCAGTTCGCCCCATTGTTCGCGCAATGTCGCGAACACCGAATCGACCGAAGCGATGTCCTCGACGTCGCAAGGCAGAACCAGTTTCGAGCCGACCGAGTCGGCCAGCGGCTTCACCCGCTTGCCGAGCGCTTCGCCCTGATAGGTGAACGCCAGCTCCGCGCCATGCGCCGCCACCGCACGCGCGATCCCCCAGGCAATCGAGTGATCGTTGGCGACCCCCATAATCAGGCCGCGCTTGCCTTGCATTAGTTTCGTCATCGCTTGGAAACGCTTTCGGATGGCCCGCTGCCGGCGCGAGCAGACAACGGCATCATGCGTCCAGGCGCTTGAAGACCAGCGTGGCGTTGGTGCCGCCGAAGCCGAACGAGTTCGACAGCACCGCGCCGATCTTGGCGTTGTCGATGCGCTTGCGCACGATCGGCATGTCCGCGAACACCGGGTCCAGTTCCTGGATGTTGGCGCTCTCGCAGATGAAGCCGTTGTTCATCATCAACAGCGAGTAGATCGCCTCCTGCACGCCGGTCGCGCCGAGCGAATGGCCGGTCAGCGATTTGGTCGCTGAAATCGGCGGGCACTTGTCCTCGTTGCCGAAGATTTTCCGGATCGCGCCGATCTCCGGCGGATCGCCGGCCGGCGTCGAGGTGGCATGCGGATTGATGTAGTCGATCGGCGCTTTCACCGTCGACAGCGCAAGGCGCATGCAGCGCTCGGCACCCTCTCCGGACGGCGCGACCATGTCGTAGCCGTCCGAGGTCGCGCCATAGCCGACGATCTCGCCATGGATGCGCGCGCCGCGCGCCTTCGCATGTTCCAGCTCTTCGAGCACCAGCACGCCCGCGCCGCCTGCGATGACGAAGCCGTCGCGGTTGACGTCATAGGCGCGCGAGGCGGTGGCCGGCGTCGCATTATGCTTCGACGACATCGCGCCCATCGCGTCGAACAGCACCGACGAGGTCCAGTGCAGGTCCCTCGCAGCCGCCGGCGAAGATGATGTCCTGCTTGCCCATCTGGATCGTCTCATAGGCATTGCCGATGCAATGATTGGACGTCGCGCAGGCCGAGGAGATCGAATAATTGACGCCCTTGATCTTGAACCAGGTCGCGAGCGTCGCGGACGCCATCGACGACATTGCCTTCGGAACGGCGAACGGACCGACGCGCTTCGGCCCCTTGGTGCGGGTGATGTCGGCGGATTCGACAATCGTCTGCGTCGACGGTCCGCCCGAACCGACGATGATGCCGGTGCGCTCGTTGGAGACGTCGCTATCCTCAAGGCCGGCGTCGCGGATCGCCTGTTCGAGCGCGACGTGGTTCCACGCGCCGCCGTCGCTGAGGAAACGCATCGCGCGGCGATCGACCACGTCAGCGGGCTTCAGCGTCGGCGCGCCGTGCACCTGCGAGCGGAAGCCGAGTCTGGCGAATTCGTCGGCCTGGGTGATGCCGGACTTCGCCTCGAAGAGGCTCGCCTGGACTTCCTGAGTGTTGTTGCCAATCGATGAGACGATGCCCATCCCGGTCACGACAACTCGACGCATGTTCGTTCTCGCTTCAACTGGGGCGGCCGGTCAGGCCGCCTTTTCCTTGGACAGGCCGACCTTCAGATCGGTCGCATGATAAATAGTCTCGCCGTCGGCCTTCAGCCAGCCATCGGCGATGCCGAGCACCAGACGGCCGCGCATCACGCGCTTGAAGTCTACCCCATATTCGACAAGCTTGGTCTTCGGCGTGACCATACCCTTGAATTTCACCTCTCCGGTGGAGAGCGCCATGCCATAACCGGGCTCGCCCAGCCAACCCAGGAAAAACCCGGTCAATTGCCACAGCGCGTCGAGCCCGAGGCAGCCCGGCATGATCGGATTACCCTGAAAGTGGCACGGGAAAAACCAGAGATCCGGCTTGATGTCGAATTCCGCCCGCACCATGCCCTTGTCATTGGCGCCGCCGGTTTCGGAAATCTGTGTGATCCGGTCGAACATCAGCATCGGCGGCAACGGCAACTGGGCGTTGCCCTGTCCGAACAGCTCGCCGCGCGCGCAAGTCAGCAGATCTTCATAGCCGTAGCTGCTGCGCCGCTCACTCATGATGTCCTGTTCCCATCCGACCCCGCCCTGTCGGAGCGGTCTGTAACACACCGGAACGGACGGGCAAAGCAATGCGCCTCTTAACCAGACCGGAAGGCGGAACCGGGCTGCCAGCAGCCCAGTTGCGAAATACTTGCACCTATCCCTTCGAGTTTCTATAGTAGAGGCTAGAAAACACGAAGGACAGGTGCGCTTTCTGTATCAGGGCACCCTGTACTAGGTATGTCATGAATGAACAAATCGCCCCGCGGAAGAGCGATGCCGACATGGTCGCGCTGAGCCGCGCGCCGCTGTTGACCGGCTGTCCGTGGCACGACGTCAACGAAATGCTGCAATCGGTCGGCTTGCGCCCGACGCGCCAGCGCATGGCGCTCGGCTGGCTGTTGTTCGGCAAGGGCGAACGGCATCTGACCGCCGAAATGCTTTACGAAGAGGCGACGCTGGCGAAAGTGCCGGTTTCGCTCGCCACCGTCTACAACACGCTGAACCAGCTCACCGAGGCCGGTCTGCTGCGCCAGGTCAGCGTCGACGGAACAAAGACCTATTTCGACACCAACGTCACCGCGCATCATCACTTCTATATCGAGGGCCGGCACGAACTGGTGGATATCCCGGATTCGAACCTGACCGTGCAGAACATGCCGGAGCCGCCGGAAGGCTACGAGATCAGCCGTATCGACATGATTATCCGGCTCCGCAAGAAGCGCTGAATTCGGGTTCAGTTGCGGTCTGAGATCTCTTCCGGGCAGATTTCAAGGCGTTCGCACCAGACGATGCGGACGCCTTTTTTCATGAACGGAACCTGGAATCTCTCGACCGAAGCTGTTCCGCAGAGCCGGATCAGTCGATCTTCTCGTCCTGATAGACGCCCCAAAGCCGTTCCTGCTCGATCCAGCCGTCGAACCCACTGCCGCTGATGCGGCACCAGCCGACCGTGCAGCGGCGCACGCTCGCCAGCACCCCGGCTTCCAGCTTTGCCGCGACGGCGCTGGTCGGATCGGCCCGGTCGAACAAAGGCGTCAAGCCGTCCTTTTCTTTCGCGGTCACCACGGCAGTGCGCCGGCCGGACAGGAGCGAGTGATAGACCCAGCCTTCCGAGCCTTCCGAATCGCGGATCTCTGCGCCAGTTTTCGAATTCGGCGGTGATCTCCACCGGCAGGCTGGAGCGCGTGTAGATCCAGCTCACATCGTTTTCGCGGGTCGGACCGACGCGGACGTTCACATGGTCCGATTTCAGGCTGACGAAACGCGGAACCGGCAGGCCGCTGGTGGTTTGCGGACCATCCTTCGCAAGGATGTCACCGAGCGGGACCAGAGTGGCGCAGGCGGCCACGCAGGCCGCGACGAAATAGCTGACAGAACGCATACGCACGAAAACTCCCCGCCGGGGCTGGCGACCCTCGGCCCTGTTGACGCGGAGCGGCTTCTTGTCTTGGCCCGGCCTTCTGGTAGAGAGGACTCAAGGTGCCTGAAGTCGTCCGCCGCTTACGACGAAGCGGCAGTTTCGTGCAGGCCGGTTAATGCGGCCTGAAGAAATTTATCGAATGGGATGGAAGCGCCGCGGATCGGCGCGATCGGGATGTTGAGACGCATATGACGGTGACGGTTCGGAAGAAACCCCTGGTCGTCGTTACGCGCAAGCTGCCCGACAGCATCGAAACGCGTCTGCGCGAATTGTTCGATGCCCGCCTCAATCTCGACGACCGGCCGATGACGCAGGAGCAACTGGCCGAGGCCATGCGCATCGCCGACGTGCTGGTGCCGACCGTCACCGACACGATCGGCGAGGCGATCATCGACCAGCCGGACGTGAAGGTGAAGCTGATCGCCAATTTCGGCAACGGCGTCGACAATATCGACGTGAAGGCGGCGCACCGGCGCGGCATCACCGTCACCAACACGCCAAAAGTGCTCACCGAGGACACCGCCGACATGACGATGGCGCTGATCCTGGCCGTGCCGCGCCGGCTGATCGAGGGCGCCTCGATCCTCACCGATGGCAAGGACTGGCCGGGCTGGTCGCCGATGTGGATGCTCGGGCACCGGATCGGCGGCAAGCGGCTCGGCATCATCGGCATGGGCCGCATCGGCCAGGCGGTGGCGCGGCGCGCGCACGCCTTCGGTCTTCAGATTCACTATCACAACCGCAAGCCGGTGGCGCCCAGCATCGAGGCCGAACTCGGCGCGACCTATTGGGACAGCCTCGACCAGATGCTGGCGCGGATGGACATCATCTCCGTCAACTGCCCGCACACGCCGGCGACGTTCCATCTCTTGTCCGCGCGGCGGCTGAAGCTGATGAAAAAGGACGCCTATCTCGTCAACACCGCGCGCGGCGAGGTGATCGACGAGACGACGCTGGCCAAGCTGATCGAAAGCGGTGACATCGCCGGCGCCGGCCTCGACGTCTATGAACAGGAACCCACGGTCAATCCTAGGCTGCTGAAGCTGGCGAAGGCAGGCAAGGTGACGCTGCTGCCGCATATGGGCTCGGCGACGATCGAGGGCCGTGTCGAGATGGGCGAGAAGGTGATGATTAACATCCGCACCTTCCTCGACGGCCACAAGCCGCCGGACCGCATCCTGCCGAACACGGTGTGAGCGCAGCGCTTAAAGATGCCCGCTTAAATCCGCGATCGTCGGATTGTCGCCGTTCAACGGATTCTCCGGATCGCGCGAATAATTCAGCGTCTCGAACCGCATGGCGCGCGCGTCGATCATCAACAGCCGTCCGACCAGGCCCTCGCCGAAGCCGGTGATTTCGCGGATCGCCTCCAGCGCCTGCATCGAACCGACGAGACCGGCCAGCGCGCCCAGCACGCCGGCCTCCTCGCAAGACGGCACGGTGCCTGCCGGCGGCGGCTCCGGAAACAGGCAGCGATAGGTGGGATTGAGTTCGCCTTCGGAGTTGCGTTCATGCGCGCGGATCGTCGTCAGCGAGGCGTCGAACACGCCGAGCGATCCGGTCACCAGCGGCACCCGCGAAAGATAGCAAGCATCGGAGACGAGGTAGCGCGTGGCGAAATTGTCGGAGCCATCGACCACCAGATCGTAACCGCCGATCAGCGCCAGCGCGTTCTTCGCCGTCAGGCGCTCCGGATGCGCGCGAAAATCGACATGCGGATTGAGCGCGGCGATGTGCTCGCGCGCGCTGTCGGTCTTGCGACGGCCGACATCGGCGGTTGCGTGGATCACCTGCCGTTGCAAATTCGACAGCGACACCGTGTCGTCATCGACGACGCCGAGCGTGCCGATGCCGGCGGCGGCCAGATACATCAGCGCCGGCGCGCCGAGCCCGCCCGCGCCGATCACCAGCACGCGCGCCGCCTTCAGCTTCGCCTGCCCCGGACCGCCGATCTCGCGCATGACGATATGGCGCGCATAGCGTTCGAGTTCCTGCTCACTCAGCATCGTCATTCTCCGTCGCGACAACCTGCCTTAACAAGTGCCGATTGAACCGCAAGGCGCTTTTGCTCACCAACCGGGTGTGATTAGCTGCCGTCGCCTGTCGACGCCCGGATCGTCCATGAAACTGCTGGCCGCCTGCCCGATTTTATTCGCCGCCGTGTACTGCACGGCGCAAGCGCAAACCTCCCCTGCCGCATCAAAGCAGGCGGAGACCAAGCGCGCCGCGCCGCAGACGCCGGCCGAGACCGCGAAGGCGCTGCCGCAGGCCGAGCGCCTCGCCATCCAGTCCGACCTCGCCTGGGTCGGCGTCTATAATGGCGGCATCACCGGCGAGGTGAGCGAGCGGATGCTGAACGCCATCAAGGCGTTTCAGAAGGACCATGGCGGCAAGCAGACCGGCGTGCTGAACCCGCAGGAGCGGGCGGTGCTCGCGCAGGCCGCAAAGAAACTGCAAAACGATGTCGGCTGGCGCAATGTGAGCGACCCGATCAACGGCATCCGCATCGGTATTCCGGGCAAGCTCGTGCCGCAGATGAGTTCGATGGCCGACGCCACCGGCTCGAAATGGACCTCCGCGCAGGGACAGATTCAGATCGAGACCTGGCGGCGGCGGGATTCCGGCCTGACTATGGCGTCGGTGGTGGAGCGCGAGCGCAAGCATGAGGGCCGCAAGGTCGATTACAGCATCGTGCGGCCGGATTATTTCGTGCTGTCGGGCTTGCAGGGTTTGAAGAAATTCTATGTCCGCGGCCAGATGGGAAGCGGCGGCCGCGAAATCCGCGGCATGACGATCCTCTACGATCAGGCGACCGAGGGCATGATGGCGCCGGTGGTGATCGCCATGTCGAGCGCGTTCACGGCGTTTCCCGCGAACGCCGCCGTGGCCGACGGCCCGCCGCCGCGCAAAAAGGTCGAATACGGCACCGGCACCGTCGTCAGCGCCGACGGCGCGATCCTCACCGACCGCCAGCTCGTCGACGGCTGCCAGGCGATCGCGATTCCGGGGCGCGGTCACGCCGACCGCGTCGCCGAGGACAAGGACAACGATCTCGCGCTGCTGCGCATCTACGGCGCGCGCGATCTGAAGCCGCTGCCGACCGGCGCGGCGACGCCGAAGCCGCCGCTGATGCTGACCGGCATCGCCGATCCGCAAAGCCAGCGCGGCGGCGCGGCGGCCTCGACCGTCAATGCATCGCTGACCTCGCCGGCCGCGCTGTCGCCGGTGCCGGGCGCGGGATTCTCCGGCGCGCCGCTGACCGACGCCGAGGGAACGTTCGCCGGCATGGCGCTGTTGAAAACGATCTTCGTCGCAGGTCCGCCGCAGGCGATCACCAACGAGGCCGCGATCGTCTCCGCCGATCAGGTCCGCCGATTCCTGACCGCGAACAAGGTGACGCCGGTCGCGGGACAAAAGGCGGACGCCAAGGCGTCGGTCCTGCGGATCGTGTGCGTAAGGAAGTGAGCTACCTCAGTCACCGCCGTTAAATTATCTCTGGCACTTCGAGCACCAGAAGGTGGACCGCCCGCTCTGCACGAAACGCCTGATAATGCCGCCGCAATCCGGCGTCGGGCACGGCGCGCCCTCGCGGTCGTAGACGCGGAACGAATGCTGGAAATAGCCGAGTTCGCCGTCCGTCCGTCGATGATCGCGCAGCGACGAACCGCCCGCTTCGATTGCCGCGTTCAACACAGCGCGGATCGCCTCCACCAGCCGCACCGCATGATCCGACGGCGCACCGGAACGTTTCGCCAGCGTCGAGGCGGCGCGCTTCGGCGACAGATGCGAGCGGTGCAGCGCCTCGCAGACATAGATATTGCCGAGGCCCGCGACTACGCGCTGGTCCAGCAACGCGGCCTTCAGATTCGCGCTCTTGCCGGCGCAGGCGCGGGCCAGCAATGCAGCGTCGAAGGCGTTGCCGAGCGGCTCCGGTCCGAGATCCTTCAGGAATTTTTCGTGCATCATGTCGTTGCGCGAAAAAATTTTCATGTAGCCGAAGCGGCGCGGATCGTTGAACGCAATCGTCGCCCCGTTTCCCATGTGAAAGACGACGTGGTCGTGCGTGCGATCCTCGCTGCGCGGATAGTGAAACGCGCCGGGTACCGCGCCCTGCGCGCCTTCGGTGACGCGGAACGATCCGGACATGCCGAGATGCATCAAGAGCACGTCGCCGGAGGACAGATCGGCAAGCAGATATTTGGCGCGGCGGCCGAGACCCGTGACGGTCTGCCCGGTCAGCCGCGCGAGAAAATCCGCCTGCAACGGAAAGCGCAAGTCGCCGCGCCGCGCCTCCGCGCGCGCGATCACCGCGCCTTCCATCACCGGCTGCAATCCGCGCCGGACGGTTTCGACTTCGGGAAGCTCAGGCATCCGGATCGCGCTCGACGAAAATGATGCGGTTCATGCACGGATCGGTCACGGTCAGCGTTGACGCGCCCCACGCCTCCCGTTCCAGGCCGGGCCGCAGATAGTTGTAGTTCTTCGCGGTCAGTTCCGCGTGCAGCTCGGCGACGCCCGTCATCTCGACGAAAACTTTGCCGCCCGGCGTGCAGTCGCCGTGATGCTCGGTCAAATGCAGGATGAAATCGCCGCGTGAAATCTGCATGTAAAGCGGCAGCGCCGGCTCGAACCGATGCTCCCAATCGACCTTGAAACCGAGAAAGCCGAGATAAAATTCCCGTGTCTTCTCGACCGAGAACATCCGCAGGATCGGGGTCGTCTTCACAAAGCTGATCGGCATCGTATCCGTTCCGCGTAGCGTTAACCTTGCCCCGGACCCGGCGCGCGGCCCGGCTTGCTGACGCTGGCGCGTTGTAGCGCGATCCGTCCGGTCAGGCTATGCTGCGCCCGCTAAGGAGCGGATACATGGCCCGGCAGGACGGCGACACGACCCATTTCGGCTTTCGCGACGTGCCGCTTGGCGACAAGCAGGGCATGGTGGACGACGTCTTCCGAAGCGTCGCGCGTCGCTACGACCTGATGAACGATCTGATGTCGGGCGGGCTGCATCGCGCCTGGAAGGCGGCGATGATCGCCACGCTGAATCCGCCGCGCGGACCCGCGCCGTTCCGCCTGCTCGATCTCGCGGGCGGAACCGGCGACATCGCCATGCGCGCCTCCGCCAAAGGCGGCGACGGCTTCGAGGCGGTCGTCTGCGACATCAATGAGGAGATGCTGAATGTCGGCCGCGAGCGGGTCGCGGATGCCTTTCTCGACGACCGGATCAGCTTCGTCGAAGGCAATGCCGAGTCCTTGAGTTTCGCGGACCGCAGTTTCGACGCCTGCACCATTGCCTTCGGCATCCGCAACGTGCCGCGCATCGACCTCGCTCTAAGCGAAATCCATCGCGTGCTGAAGCCGGGCGGGCGCTTCCTGTGCCTCGAATTTTCCAGCGTCGATGTGCCGGGGCTGGACCGCATTTACGAGCTTTATTCGTTCAACGTCATTCCGCAGCTCGGCCGCATGGTGACGGGCGACGCGGAGTCCTATCGCTACCTGGTCGAATCGATCCGGCAGTTTCCGCGCCCCGACGCTTTCGCCGAGATGATGCGAACCGCCGGCTTTGCCCGCGCAAAATGGGATGTGATGAGCGGCGGCATCGTCGCCTTGCATTCGGGCTGGCGTTTGTGATCTCCGCGCTGATCCATCTTGCGCGACTGACACGGGCCGGCTGGGTATTCGCAAGAGCCGGCGTGTTCGGCATCGTCGATCCGGCCGAGCTTCCCTCGTCGGCGCGGTTCGCGCTGCGGCTCGGGCGCATGATCCAGGCGCCGAAAAGCGACAAGTCGATCGGCCGGATTTCGGCGGCGCTGCGGCATCTCGGTCCGAGCTATGTGAAGCTCGGGCAGTTTCTGGCGACGCGGCCGGACGTCGTCGGCATCCAGCTCGCGCGCGATCTCGAAAGCCTGCAAGACCGCCTGCCGCCATTTCCGCAGGACGAGGCCGAAGCCACCATCGTCGCCGCTTTCGACCGGCCGCTGAACCGGACCTATGCGAGCTTTGGCCCTTCCGTCGCCGCCGCCTCGATCGCGCAGGTCCACCGCGCCGAGGTGGACAGAGACGGCGTGCGCGAGACGGTGGCGGTGAAAGTGCTGCGGCCGAATGTGGCGCATAGTTTTCGCGTCGATCTCGACGCCTTCATGTTCGCCGCCAAGCAGATGGAGGCGCTCTCGGTCGATGCGAGACGGCTGAAGCCGACGGAAATCGTCTGGACGCTGACGCGCTCGGTGGCGATGGAGATGGATTTGCGGCTGGAGGCCGCCGCCCTGTCGGAGATGGCGGAGAACACCCGCGACGATCCTGATTTTCGCGTGCCGGCCGTGGACTGGGACCGCACCGCGCATTCCGTGCTGACGATGGAGTGGATCGACGGCATCGCGCTGAACGATCATGGGCGGCTGGACTCGTCGGGAGCCGACCTGCCGGATCTGGCGCGCAAGCTGATCCAGAGTTTTCTCCGCCACGCGCTGCGCGACGGCTTCTTCCATGCCGACATGCATCCGGGAAACCTGTTCGTCGATCCGCAAGGACGGCTGGTCGCGGTCGATTTCGGCATCATGGGCCGGCTCGGGCCACAGGAACGCCGGTTCCTGGCGGAAATCCTTTACGGCTTCATCACCCGCAACTACCGGCGCGTCGCCGAAGTGCATTTCGAGGCCGGCTATGTGCCGCCGCATCATTCCGTCGACAATTTCGCGCAAGCCATCCGCGCCATCGGCGAGCCGATCCACAAGCGCACCGCGCAGGAAATCTCGATGGCGAAGCTGCTGACGCTGCTGTTCGAGGTGACGGCGATCTTCGACATGGAGACGCGGCCGGAACTCCTGCTGCTGCAAAAGACCATGGTGGTGGTCGAAGGCGTCGCGCGCGGCTTCGATCCGCATCTCGACATCTGGACCACCGCCGAGCCGGTCGTGCGCGAATGGATCGAGCGCAATCTCGGACCGATCGGCCGGATCGAGGGGGCGGTGAGCGGCGCCAGCGATCTCGGCAAGATTTTTGCGGGGCTGCCCGGCATCGCCGCGCGCAGCGTCGCCCTTCTGGCGCGCTCCGAGGCGCTGACCCGCAACGGGCTGCTGCTCGCACCGGAGACGGTGGAGGCGATCGGCCGCGCGGAGGCCCGCCAGAGCCGATGGCTCACCGCCGGCATCTGGGCGATCGCGGTCGCGCTGTTTTGCGCGGTGTGGATTTTGCGATAGCTTTTGGCAGAAGTGATTGCAGTGCAATCAATCTGACGCTAAGTTTGCAATCATTTTCTGGTGGATGCGTATGGCCAGCCTCACCGTCCGAAAGCTCGACGAAGCCCTGAAAGCCCAATTGCGGCTGCGCGCCGCCCGCAACGGTCGCTCCGTGGAGGACGAGGTGCGTGTGTTGCTGCGCGCCGCCGCCGAGCCCTCCGCGAGCGATGACGACGCGCCGGACGCGCGAGCCATGTCCGGTGAGCAATCGGTGACGCTCATCATCGGCGGCGGCATTGCCGCCTACAAGGCGCTCGACCTGATCCGCCGGCTGAAGGACCGGGGTTTTCGCGTGCGCTGCGTGCTGACCCGTGCCGCGCAGCAATTCGTCACGCCGCTGGCGGCGAGCGCGCTCGCCAATGAACGCTGCTACACGGACCTGTTCGACCCCGAGAGCGAATTCGACGCCGGCCACATTCGGCTTGCGCGCGATTGCGACCTGATCGTCGTCGCGCCCGCCACCGCCGATCTGATGGCCAAGATCGCCAACGGCCATGCCGACGACCTCGCCACCGCGATCCTGCTCGCCACCGACCGCCCGGTGCTGCTCGCCCCTGCGATGAATCCCTTGATGTGGGCGAACGCAGCCACCCGCGCCAATGTCGCGACGCTCGCCGGGCGCGGCGTCCATCTGGTCGGCCCCAATGCCGGCGCGATGGCGGAAGCCGGCGAATCCGGCGTCGGGCGCATGTCCGAGCCGCTGGAGATCGCTGCCGCCGCCGCAAAACTGCTGACGCCGGCCGAGCCTGGCCCGCTGCACGGGAAAAAGCTGCTGGTGACGGCAGGGCCGACGCATGAGCCGATCGATCCGGTGCGCTACATCGCCAACCGCTCGTCAGGCAAACAAGGCTATGCCATCGCCGCCGCAGCCGCCGCCGAGGGCGCGGCGGTGACGCTGATTTCCGGCCCGGTCGGCCTTGCCGCGCCCGCCGGCGTCGAGATCGTCCGCGTCGAATCGGCGCGCGAGATGCTGATCGCGGTTCAGAACGCGCTGCCGGCCGATTGCGCCATCTTCGCCGCCGCCGTCGCAGACTGGCGCGTCGCGGATGCCGGCACGCAGAAGATCAAGAAGCAGGGTGGCCAGATTCCGGCGCTGTCGCTGGTCGAGAATCCGGACCTGTTGGCGACCATCGCCAAATCGACCGACAAGCGGCCTCCGCTGGTGATCGGCTTCGCGGCCGAGACCAACGACCTGATCGCCAACGCAACGGCCAAGCTCGCGCGAAAGGGCTGCGACTGGATCGTCGCCAACGACGTGTCGCCGGAAGGCGGCGTGATGGGCGGCGACCGCAACACCGTACATATCGTCACGAAAGACGGCGTCGAATCATGGCCGGCGATGCCGAAAGACGAGGTGGCGAAGGCGCTGGTTTTGCTGATCGGCAAGGCGCTCGCCGGAGAGGTCGCGTGAGCGCCGCCCCGACCGTCCGGATCAAGCGCCTGCCGCATGGCGCGGACCTGCCGCTGCCGGCCTATCAGACCGCAGACGCCGCCGGGCTGGACCTTGTCGCTGCCGTGCCGGCCGACGCGCCGGTGATGCTCGCGCCCGGCGCGCGCGCGCTGATCCCGACCGGGCTGGCGCTGGCGCTGCCGCCGGGATTCGAGGCGCAAATCCGGCCGCGCTCGGGACTCGCGCTGAAGCACGGCGTCACGCTGCTCAATTCGCCGGGCACCATCGACGCCGACTATCGCGGCGAGGTGGGGATCATCATGGTCAATCTCGGCGCGGAGCCGTTCGTCGTCCGTCGCGGCGAGCGCATCGCGCAGATGGTGGTCGCGCCGGTGGTTCAGGTGGCGCTCGTTCTCGCCGACGAACTGGACGCCACCGCACGCAATGCCGGCGGGTTCGGGTCGACCGGGCGATAGAGCATGATCCCGAAAAGTGGGAACCGATTTGCGCTTCGCGGCCCTTCGGGTCGGACAAGATCATGCTCACTGAAAACGAATCAGACTCCGTGACATCGTAACAACCGCGACGATTTTGCCGCACGCGCGAAGTTCCGTCGCCGCACGACACCCGTTCACGGTCTGGACTCTTACTGCTAGAGCCGAGATCACGATATTGTCGAGCGATTCGCACAGTGTGATTTGAGTCGTGCGCAATAGTGGCCGGAGCGTAGCGCATTGTCCGGTGTCTTCGACAATTCGGTCTGACGTTCTCCCTTGCCGATGCCTGGCGGGGGCCGGGGGTATTGGGGTTGCAAGCTATGGGGGCCACCATCCGCGCGATGCGCAGGGCATTCATGTCCAGCGCCGTCTCACGGTGCGTTCCCGCAATGCTGTCGCCGCTGGCTCTGTCACCGCTCGCCTTGCCCGCGCTGCTGACGCCGTCCTTTGCCTCCGAACTCGGACAGGTCGCCGCCATCGCGTTCGACCGGCAGGAGATCGTGGCGCTCGGCACCGCCGCGACGATCCTCGGCTTCTCCGTGCTGTCAGCGATCCTGTTGATGCGGACGCGGACGCGGGCCGCTGAAAACGAATCGCGGCTGCGCGCCGAAATCCAGGCGCTTCAGGCCGAAAACGACCGCAGCGCGGCGCTCCTGCTGAGCGAGCCGCAGATCGTCGTCTCCTGGCGCGCGGGCGACGACGTTCCGCAGGTCGCGGGCGATCCATCGATCGTGCAGACCGACGAATCGCCTCACAAAATCCTGGCCTTCGGCACATGGCTCGCGCCGGAGCCGTCGCTGCAACTCGGCCGCGCCGTCGAAGCCTTGCGCGAGCGCGCCGAAGGTTTTGTGCTCAATCTGACGACGCTGCACGGGCGCTCGGTCGAGGTGTTGGGCCGCGTCGTCGGCGGGCAGGCGATCCTGCGTATCCGCGAGCTGGGCAGCCTGCGCCGCGACCTCGCCGAGGCGACGCTGCGCTACAACATGCTGCTGGAGGAAACCGAGGTTCTGCGCGGTTTTGCTGCCGCGATCCCCGCCCCGGTCTGGGCGCGCCGCGCCAACGGCACGCTGAGCTTCGCCAATTCGGCTTACGCGATCGCGACCGAGGCCGCCTCCAGCGACGACGCCATCAGCCGCAACCTCGACCTGCTCGACAGCCCCGCCCGGCACGAGATGGCGCGGGCGCTGTCGGAAAACGCCGCCTTCGCCAAGAGGCTGCCGGTGGTGGTGCGCGGCGAGCGCAAGATGTTTGATGTGCAGGCGGTCGCAATGCGCGCGGGCAGCGCCGGCATCGCCATCGACGCGAGCGAAGCAGCGTCGCTGCGCGCCAGCCTGACGCGGATGGCGGACGCGCACCGCCGCACGCTGGACCAGTTGTCGTCGGCGGTCGCCGTGTTCGACAGCCAGCAGCGCCTCACCTTCTACAACGACGCCTATCAGCGGCTGTGGGAACTCGGCAGCGGCTTCCTCGATTCCGGCCCGTCCGATTCGGCGATCCTCGACCGGCTGCGCGCGGCGCGAAAAATTCCCGAGCAGAGCGATTTCCGCCAATGGAAATCGCGGCTGCACGAGGCTTATCGGTCGGCCGAGCCGAAGAACGAGGAATGGCACCTGCCGGACGGCCGCACGCTCCGCGTCATCGCCACGCCGAATCCGGAAGGCGGCGTCACCTATCTGTTCGACGACGCGACCGAAGGGCTCGACCTCGAACGGCAATATGATGCGCTGATCCGCGTGCAGCGGGCGACGCTCGACAATCTGGCCGAAGCGGTCGCGGTGTTCGGCAGCAATGGCTGCGCGCGGCTGTTCAACCCGGCTTTCACGCGCATGTGGCAGCTTTCGGCCGACGCGCTTCAGCAGCAGCCGCATATCCGCACCGTCGAGCAATGGTGCCGGCGGCTGTTCGACGACGACAATGTCTGGAGCGCGCTGCGCTCGGCCATCACCGGCATCGAGAACCGCAATCCGGTCGCGGTGCAGATCGAGCGCAAGGACGGCAGCGTGCTGAACTGCATGACCCTGCCGCTGCCGGACGGCGCGACGCTGCTGACCTTCCAGGACGTGACCGACAGCGTCCGCGTCGAACGCGCCTTGCGCGAGCGCAACGAGGCGCTGGAAACGGCGGACCGGATGAAGCTCAACTTCGTCCATCACGTCTCCTACGAATTGCGCTCGCCGCTGACGACCATCATCGGCTTCGCGCATTTCCTCGCCGACCCCGCCACCGGCCCGCTGACGCCGAAGCAAAGCGAATATCTCTCCTACATCACCTCCTCGACCAACGCGCTGCTGGCGATCATCAACAATATTCTGGACCTCGCCACCATCGATGCGGGCGCGATGTCGCTGACGCTGGGTCCGGTCAGCGCCGAAAAAGCGATCGCGCAGGCGGCGGCGGGAATCCAGGACCGGCTCGCCACCGACCACATCTCGCTGCACATCGACGCCACGCGCGCGCCCGCGACCTTCATCGCCGACGAGCGCCGCGTCGTACAGGCGCTCTACAATCTGCTCGCCAATGCGGTCGGCTTCTCGCCGGCGAACGGCACCATCACCGTGGTCGCCACCCAACAGAACGACCGCACCGTCTTCGCCGTCGCCGACAACGGCCCCGGCATTCCGGCCGAAAACCAGGCCAAGGTGTTCGAATGGTTCGAGGCGGAGGCGAACGGCTCGCGGCATCGCGGCGCGGGCCTCGGGCTGACGCTGGTGCGCTCCTTCGTCGAGATGCATGGCGGCCGCGTCGCGATCGAGTCCGCGCCCGGCCGCGGCACCATCGTCACCTGCGATTTCCCCAACGCTCCCCCGGCGCGGCCAGCGGAATGACGGCGCAACCTTTCAGCTTCACGGCCGAACTCGCCGACGAAGCGGCGACGGCGGCGCTGATGGCCGATCTCGGCCTCTTGATCGGCGCGCGCGACGTCATCGCGCTCACCGGCGATCTCGGCGCGGGCAAGACCGCCGCCGCCCGTGCGCTGATCCGCTATCTCGCCGACGACGACACGCTGGACGTGCCGAGCCCGACCTTCACGCTGGCGCAGAGCTACGACACGGCATTGCCGGTTCTGCATGTCGATCTTTATCGGATCAACGATCCGGGCGAATTGGAAGAACTCGGCCTCTCGCCGTTCCCCGACGATACGCTGGTGCTGATCGAATGGCCGGAGCGGGCTACAGCCTTGCTGCCCGCCGACCGCATCGAGATCGTGCTGACGCACGGCGGAAGCGACACCGCCCGCACCGCCACCATTCGCGGCCTCGGCAAGGCGGCCGCGACCGTGGAGCGGCTGGCGCAGCTCCGCGACTTTCTCGACGAGTCGGGAGCCATGGGCGCGCGCCGAAAACGCATGGCGGGCGACGCCTCCACGCGCTCCTATGCGCGGCTGCTCGACGGCGAGGACTCGACCATCCTGATGAACTCGCCGGCGCGCTCGGACACGCAACTGATCTATGGCGGCAAGTCCTATCTCGCCGCCGTCCATCTGGCGGAAGACATCGTCCCCTTCGTCGCCATCGGCAACGCGCTGCATGCGCGCGGCATCTCCACGCCCGCGATCCACACGACCGATCTCGACGCCGGATTCCTCACCAGCGAGGATCTCGGCAGCGGCAGTGTGCTGGGCGGCGCGCCGCCCTCGCCGGTCGAGGAGCGTTACGCCGCCGCCGCCGACCTGCTGGTGGAACTGCATCGCGAAAGCCTGCCGGCATCGCTGCCGGTCGCGGGCCGCGCCGACTATGCGATCCCCGTCTTCGACCGCGACGCGATGCTGATCGAGGTCAGCCTGCTGCTCGACTGGTATCTGCCCGACCGCAATGTCACGGTCACGCCGGCGATGCGGGACGATTTTCTCCGCCTGTGGGCGCGCATTCTGGCAACCGCGCTGGCGGTGCCCCCGACCTGGGTGATCCGCGACTATCATTCGCCGAACCTGATATGGCTGCCGCAGCGCGAGGGGATCAAGCGCGTCGGCGTGATCGATTTCCAGGATACGGTGCTCGGCCCCCCCGCCTATGACGTGGTGTCGCTCGCCCAGGATGCGCGCGTCGATGTTTCCGAGGACCTGGAGATCGGGCTCGTCTCGCGCTATGTGCGCGGCCGCAAGGCCGCCGATCCGGATTTCGATCCGGCCGCCTTCGCCGCCTCCTATGCGATGATGTCCGCCCAGCGGAACACGCGGCTGCTCGGCGTCTTCGCCCGGCTCAACCGCCGCGACGGAAAACCGCATTACCTGCGCCACCAGCCGCGCATCTGGACCTATTTGAACCGGGCGCTGGCGCACCCGGCGCTGGCCGCCTACGGCGCGTGGTTTTCCGCGCATGTGCCGCCGCCGGCCTGATAGATCAGTTTCGCGTTTCATTGAATCGCGAAACTGATCCAGGCTTTTGGTTTGCGCGTTTTCTTCACGCGAACCGGTATCCACTTCGCTCGAAAACGCTATCGTCGGCGCTCTTTACGGCTTGTTAGCCGTCCGGCGAATATTCTTAAGCCCACCGAACGCTCAACTGACGCACGGAGCCTGAGCATGGGCGCGGAACGACGCAAGGGTGACCGCATCACGTTTGAGCGCGGGATCAAGGCCCATATGATGGGCATCGACGGCACATGGCGTCGCAACTGCGTCATCGAGGATGTGTCGCAGACCGGCGCGCGGATGACCGTCGAAGGTTCCGTCGAGGGGCTGAACCTGAAGGAATTCTTCCTGCTGCTGTCGTCGACCGGCCTCGCCTATCGGCGTTGCGAGCTGGCCTGGATCAATGGCGAGCAACTGGGCGCGACGTTCCTGAAGCAGGGCGACAACAAGAAGAAGGGCCGCCGCTCATCCGGCCAAATGGCGGATGCGTAAGCCCGCCCGTCGCGGCAATGTCATGATCGCGAGCTAAGCGTTCGTGAACCATCTATACTGACCGGCGAATCGCCGTAGAATTCCATTTCAAACCAGAACGACTCAGTCCCTCGATGCCGGTCAAGCCCGCTTCCGCCATGGTTCTCGCCGCAGGGCTCGGCCTGCGCATGCGCCCGATCACCGAAACCATGCCGAAGCCGCTGGTGAAGGTGGCCGGGCATACGCTGCTCGACCATGTGCTCGACAAGCTCGCCGCGGCGGGCGTCGCACGCGCCGTCGTCAACGTCCATTACCTTCCCGACCAGATCATCCGCCACGTCGCCGACAGACAAGCGCCGAAAATCGTCATCTCCGACGAGCGCAACGAAATCCTCGGCACCGGCGGCGGCGTGGTGAAGGCGCTGCCGGAACTTGGCGACGCGCCGTTCTATCACCTCAACGCCGACACGATGTGGATCGACGGCGCGCAGGCGAACCTTGCGCGGCTCGCGGATGCGTTCGACCCCGCGCGCATGGACATTCTGCTGCTGATGGCGTCGGTCGCGACCAGCATCGGCTATAGCGGCCGCGGCGACTACGATGACCGCCGGCGGCGCGCTGCACAAGCGCGAGGAAAAGCTCATCGCGCCGTTCGTCTATGCGGGCGCCGCGATCCTGTCGCCGGCGATCTTTCACGGCGCGCCGCGCGGCGAATTCAGCCTGACCGACCTGTTCGCGAGGGCCGAAGAGAAAGGCCGCCTGTTCGGCCTCCGCCTCGAAGGCACCTGGATGCATGTCGGCACGCCCGACGCCATCGAAAAGGCGGAGCGCGCGCTGCTCGCAAGCGTCACCTAGAAGAGTCCGTTTCAATCCACGTCCCCGCCATGCCATGATGCCGTTGCAAGAAACGGATCGCTCATGCGCGTCTACAATGTCCCGGCCTCCGCGCCCTTCCTCCGCACCGTCATCGCCGCGCTGCTCGACGGCAGCCTGATCGACGGCTTTTCCGCGCGACATCATCCGGAGCGGCTCGCGGAAGCGACGATCTATCTGCCGACGCGGCGGGCGACGCGGCTCGCGCGCAACGTATTCCTCGACGTGCTCGGCCAGGACGCCGCGATCCTACCGCGCCTCGTCCCGCTCGGCGACATCGACGAGGACGAACTGATTTTCGCGCAGCCGACGGCCGACAACGCCGCGTCCGCGATCGATCTTCCGCCCGCAATCGAAGGGCTGGAGCGGCGGCTGACGCTGGCCGGACTGATCGCCGCCTGGGCCGCGCGGCTGCGCCCGACGACCGCTCCGTCTCGCCGCTGGTGGTGGGCGGGCCTGCGCCCGCGCTGGCGCTCGCCGACGATCTCGCGCGGCTGATGGACGACATGCTCACCCGCAAGGTGGCGTGGACGGCGCTCGACCGCCTCGTTCCCGAGCAATACGACCGATACTGGCAGCTGACGCTGCAATTCCTCAGCATCCCGCGCGAGTTCTGGCCCACCCGCCTGCGCGAGATCGGACGGATGGAGGCGGCGGAGCGGCGCGACCTGCTGATCGAGGCGGAGACGCGGCGGCTTGCGCAAACCGGCGGCCCGGTGATCGCCGCCGGCTCGACCGGATCGATGCCGGCCACCGCAGCATTGCTGCACGCGATCGCGGCGCTGCCGCAGGGCGCTGTCATTCTGCCGGGCCTCGACAGGCATCTCGACGACGACGCCTGGGCCTCGATCACGCGCATCGAAAGCGGCGACCGGCCACAGGTCAACGCCGCCGCGCAAAACCATCCGCAATTCGCGCTGCATGCCTTGCTCGACCGGCTCGGCCTCAAACGCAAGGACGTCCGCCAGCTCGCGGAGCCCGCCGCGCATGGGCGCGACCTGCTGCTGTCGGAGGCGATGCGCCCGGCCGAATCGACCGCGCTGTGGCAATCGCGTCTCGCGGAACCCGCCATCGACAAGAGCATCACCGACGGCATGCGCAATGTCGCCATGGTCGAAGCGCCGAACTCGGAACTTGAGGCGCTGGCGATCGCGGTCAGCCTGCGCGAGGCGCATGAGACGAAGAAGACGGCGGCGCTGGTGACGCCGGACCGCGCGCTGGCGCGGCGCGTGCTCGCGCAACTCGCGCGCTGGAATCTCGTCTGCAACGATTCAGGCGGCGATCCACTAACCGAAACCCCGGCCGGCCTGTTCGCGCGGCTGGTGGCGAACGCCGCGCATGAACAGCTCGCGCCGGCCGCGCTGCTCGCATTGCTGAAACATCCGCTGTTGCGGCTCGGCCGTCAGCGTGCGTCGCTGCTCGCTTGCGTCGCCGACCTCGAACTGGCTCTGCTGCGCGGCACGCGGCCGCCGCCCGGCATCAGCGGACTGCGCCACAGCCTGACGACATTCCGCGTCGAGCTTGAAAAATTCCGTCGTCACGAATTCTCCAGCCTGCATCGCTCCGAGCCGCGCACCGCTCTACAGGACGCGCAGATCGACGCGGTGTCGGCCTTGATCGACGATCTTGCGCACGCGCTCGCACCGCTGACGCAGATCGATCCGGCCGCGACGCAGGATTTCTCGACCCTGGCCGCGCGCCATTGCGAAGCCATCGAACGGCTCACGGCGGATGCGGACGGCATCCCGGCCGCGTTCACCGGCAGCGACGGACAAAGCCTGTTCGAAGCGTTTCAGGAAACGCAGCAGAGCGGCGCGCAGGGACTGCTCGGCCTGCGCCTTGGCGATTATCCGGACGCCTTCGAGACGGCGTTCTCTTCGCGCGTCGTGCGCCGCGCGGAAATCGCCGGCGCCGCGCTGTCGATCTACGGCCAGCTCGAAGCGCGACTGACCTGGTGCGACCGCGTGATTCTCGGCGGCCTCACCGAGGGTGTCTGGCCGCCTGAACCCGGCAGCGACCCGTGGCTCAGCCGGCCGATGCGCCAAGAGATCGGCCTCGATCTTCCCGAGCGCCGCATCGGCCTCTCCGCCCACGACTTCGCGCAATTGATGGGAATGCCCGAAGTCGTCTTGACGCGCGCGACGAAAGTCGGCGGCGCGCCGGCGGTCGCCTCGCGCTTCCTGCACCGGCTGGAAGCGGTCGCCGGGCGCGAACGCTGGGCGACCGCGCGACAGGCGGGCGCAACGTTGCTCGCTTATGCGGAGGCTCTGGACCGGCCGCATGGCGTGCAGCCCATCGCACAACCCGCGCCGAAACCGCCGCGCGCCGCGCGCCCCACCGCGCTGTCGGTAACGGAGATCGAACACTGGCTGCGCGATCCTTACACGATCTACGCCAAGCACATTCTGAAACTCGCGCCGCTCGATCCGGTCGATATGCCGCTCTCGGCCGCGGATCGCGGCTCCGCCATTCACGCCGCCGTCGGCGATTTCACGCAAGCTTTTGCGAAAGAACTTCCCGACGATGCGCGTGAAAAACTGCTCGGCTTCGGCCGCAAGCATTTCGCGCCGCTGCTGGAGCGCCCCGAGGCACGCGCGCTGTGGTGGCCGCGCTTTTTGCGGATCGCCGACTGGCTGGTGGCGTGGGAGCGGCAGCGCCGCGACGGCATCGCCGCCATTCACGCCGAGGTCGGCGGACGAATCGAGATCCCGCTCGACCATGGCCGCAGCTTCCGCCTGACTGCGCGCGCCGACCGCATCGAGCGCCGCGCGGACGGAAATTACGCGCTGCTCGACTACAAGACCGGATCGCCGCCGACCGGCCGTCAGGTTCGCATCGGTCTTGCGCCGCAACTGACGTTGGAGGCGGCGATGCTGCGCGAAGGCGGCTTCGCCGACATTCCCGCAGGCTGCGCGATCGCCGAGCTGATCTACATCAGACTCTCCGGCAACATACCGGCCGGCGAGCCGCAGACGCTCGACCTCAAGCAATCGCCGGATGAAGCCGCCAGCGAGGCGTTGCAGAAGCTGGAGGCGCTGGTGCGCCGGTTCGAGGACGAGAACCAGCCTTATCACGCGCTGGTGCTGCCGATGTGGCGCACGCGCTATGGCGACTATGACGACCTCGCGCGCATCAAGGAATGGTCGGCGACGCAGGGCACGGTCGAGGACCTTTCGCCGTGAAAGCTCCGCGGAAAATTCCCGACAGCGTGCGGGACAGGCAGACGCAGGCATCCGATCCGGAGACCTCCGCTTTCGTCTCCGCGAATGCCGGCGCGGGCAAGACGCATGTGCTCGTCAATCGCATCATCCGCCTGTTGCTGAAGGGCACGCCGCCGCAGAAGATTCTCTGCATCACCTTCACCAAGGCGGCGGCGGCGAACATGGCCGAGCGCGTGTTCGCAACGCTCGGGCGCTGGATCGCGCTGCCGGACGATGCGCTGGACACGCAGCTCAAGCTCGCCGGCATTGCACGCCCCGATACAAAGACGCGCGAACGGGCGCGAAAACTGTTCGCCTCCGCGCTGGAAACGCCGGGCGGACTGAAGGTGCAGACGATCCACGCGCTCTGCACGCGGCTGCTGCAACAGTTTCCGTTCGAGGCGGGCGTGCCGGCGCGCTTCACCGTCACCGACGACACCGACCGCGCGGCGATGATGGAGCGCGCGAGCCTCGCCGTGCTGTTGGCGGCGGCTGCGAATCCCGACAGCGCCGGCGGGCGGGCGCTGGCGACCGCCATCACCGGCGCGGCCGACCAGACCTTTCGCGACGTGGTCCGCGACGCCTGCACCGAAGCGAGCGGGTTTATCGCCTGGCTCGGCGAATCCGGATCGATCGAGACGGCCATCGAACGGCTGCACGCGACACTGGGACTCAACCCCGGCGATACGCTCGCGCAGATCGAGCGCGAGATCGTCGACGGTCCGCATTTTTCGCGCGACCGTTGGAGTGCAACGGCGGAGCTGCTGCGGCAGGGCTCGAAGACCGACAACGCGCAGGCGGATCGCCTGTGCACGGCGCGGCTTGCGGATGGCGGCGAGCAGATCGAAACCTATCTCACCGTCTTCCTCACCGGCGACAAGGAATTCCGCAAATCGATAATCACGCAAAAGCTGGCGAAAGCTTTGCCGTCGCTCGCGGCCGCCTTCTCGGACGAAGCCGTGCGGCTCGAAAGGCTGATCGACCGGCGCAGGGCGGCGGCCGCGCGCGACCGCAGTGTTGCGCTCTTGACGATCGCTTCCGCCGTCGCCACGCATTACCGGCACGAGAAGAACGAGCGCGGCCTGCTCGACTATGACGACCTGATCGACAAGACGCTCGCGATGCTTCGCCGCACGGCGTCGGGCTGGGTGCACTACAAGCTCGATCAGGGCGTCGATCATGTACTGATCGACGAGGCGCAGGACACGAGCCCGAAGCAATGGGAGATCATCTCGCAGATCGTCGATGATTTTTTCTCGGGCGCGGGTGCGCGCGACGGCCTCAAGCGAACCATCTTCGCGGTCGGCGACGAGAAGCAATCGATCTTCTCGTTCCAGGGCGCGGCGCCGCAGGAGTTCGACAACCGCAAGCGCGTCTTTCATCAGGGTTTCGACAAAGCCGGGCTCGCCTTCGAGTCGATCTCGTTCAACTATTCGTTCCGCTCCGGCCACAGCATTCTCAAATCGGTGGAGAGCACGTTCGCGGTCGGCGCGGCGTTTCACAGCATCACCTCCGACCGCGACGGCATGCCGGCGCATCTGCCGCTGGACGATGCAGCGCCGAGCGTCGTCGAATTGTGGGAGCTGGAGACGCCGGACGAAAAGCAGGACATCGAGGGCTGGAGCGCGCCGTTCGATGCCGTGTCCGAAACAAGTCCGGAAGCGCGGCTCGCGGGGCGGATGGCGTCGCAGATCGCCCGCATGATCGCCGAGCGCGAGCCGGTCGGCCGCGACGCCGAGCGCCGGCCGATGCGGCCGGGCGACGTGCTCATCCTTGTGCGGCGACGTGGAAAGCTGTTCGACGCGGTGATCCAGGCGCTGAAGCGCGCGGGCGTGCCGGTCGCGGGCGCGGACCGGCTGAAGCTCACCGAGCACATCGCGATCATCGATTTGATGAATCTCGCCGACGCGCTGCTGCTGCCAAGCGACGATCTGGCGTTGGCCGTCGCACTCAAGAGTCCGCTGTTCGGCCTTAGCGAGGAGCAGCTCTTCACGCTGGCCTACGATCGCGGCCGGCGCTCGCTGCGCGAGGCGTTGGCGCAGCGCGCGGATACCGACCCGGCATTCAAGGCGGCGGAGGAACGCCTGCGCGCCTGCGAGGACCGCGCGGGCGCGAGCACGCCTTTCGCATTCTATTCATGGCTGCTTGGCGCCGAACGCGGACGCGCGCGCATGCTGGCGCGGCTCAACCATGAAGCGAGCGACGCGCTCGACGAATTTCTGGAGCTGGCGCTGACATACGAGCAGCGCGAGCCACCCTCGCTGCAAGGCTTCATGGCCTGGCTGCGCGCGGCCGATGTCGAGATCAAGCGCGACATGGAAATTTCCCGCGACGAAGTTCGGGTGATGACGGTGCATGGCGCGAAGGGGCTGGAAGCGCCGGTGGTGTTCCTGATGGATACGACCTCGACGCCGCTCGACAATGCGCGGCTCAGCCTGATCCGCGTCGCCTCGACGACGCAAGCGCCCGCCTGCGTGGTGTGGGCCGGACGCAAGGCGGACGATCCGGCTTCGGTTGCCACGGCGCGCGAAAAAATGCTGACGGCGATCGAGGACGAATATCGCCGGCTGCTCTATGTCGCGATGACGCGCGCGGCCGAGCGGCTGATCGTCGGCGGCTGCCTGCCGGGCAACCGCAAGAACGTGCGCGACGGCTCGTGGTACGACCTCATCAAGCGCGGCCTCGACAATTCCGGCCTCGCGCGTCAGGAAATGCCCTCCGACGCGGGTCCGGTGCTGCGCTACGCACGGCCCGAGGACACAACGCCGCCCGCGCCAGAGCCGCAGCCATCTGCTGTCGCAACCGACATCGCTTTGCCGCCCTGGCTGACCGCTGCGGCCGCCCCCGGCGGTCCCGCGCCCACCCTGCTGCGTCCCTCCGGCGACGACGATCGCCTCCGCTTCAGCCGGCGGCCGGGCGAGACGGCCGGCGAACGCCAGCGCGCGATGCTGCGCGGCTCGCTGGTGCACCGCCTGCTGCAATCGCTGCCGGCGCTCGCCCCCGAACACCGCGCCGATGCGGCGGCCCGTTATCTTGCGCGCCACGTTCGCGACTGGAACCCGGACGAGCGCGACGCGTTGGCGGCGCAGATGATGTCGATGATTGCGGATGCACGCTTCGCCGCTCTGTTCGCGGCCGGCAGCCGCGCCGAGGTGCCGATCGTCGGCCGGCTGGAGCGGCCGGGCCGCACGCCGCTGGAGGTGTCCGGCCAGATCGACCGGCTGATCGCCACCGACGCCGAAGTGCTGATCGCCGATTATAAGACAAACCAGACGCCGCCGCGGCACCTTGCCGAGGTACCGGCCGCCTATCTGCGGCAGCTCGCACTCTACCGCGCGGTGCTGGCGAAGCTTTATCCCGCAAGACCGGTGCGGGCCGTGCTGGTCTGGACCGAAGCGCCCGACATGATGGAGATTTCCGCCGAAACGCTGGATCTTGAGATGGCCCGCATCATCTCGCCGTGAGGCGGCTTGACCGCGCCGGGCTGCATTCCTAGTTTCTGGTGATCCATGTTCCTCCCGCGCGATTCTGGCGCGCACCGGTTTTTCAGACGAAAGGTCTTCCCATGAGTGTCGGCAAGGTTTCAGACGCCAGCTTCGAGGCAGAGGTTCTCAACGCGAACGGGCCGGTGGTGGTCGATTTCTGGGCCGAATGGTGTGGGCCGTGCCGGATGATCGCGCCTGCGCTGGACGAGATTGCCGGCGCGATGGGCGACAAGGTCAAGATCGTGAAGCTGAATGTCGACGAGAATCCGGAGACGGCGTCGAAATACGGCGTGATGTCGATCCCGACGCTGATGATCTTCAAGGGCGGGGAGATGGCCTCGCGGCAGGTCGGCGCCGCGCCGAAGGCGAAGTTGCAGCAGTGGATCAGCACCGCGGTTTGATTTTTTCCGCACGTTTTGTTCGTGAAGCGGCCGGTCGAAAGATCGGCCGTTTCATTTGGAAAAGAAACTACGCCGGAAACGTGCCGTTGGCGCGCAGCACCTCGCCCGCGAGATAGAGCGAGCCCGTGATGAGAATGCGCGGCGGCGTCTCGTAAGCGAGCCGCGCGATCGAGCACAGCGCATCCTCGACACTCGAAGCCGTCTCGATCCGCATGCCGAGATGGCGGCCGGCTTCGGCCAGCGCCGCCGGCGTATAAGCGTTGTCGTTGCCCGGTATCGGCACGGCGATGATGTGCCGCGTCATCCCGGAAAAATTGGCGAGGAATGCCTCCGCATCCTTGTTCGCCATCATGCCGATGATGACGACGAGCTGGCGCGGCACCCGCTCCTCAAGGTCGCCGATGGCGGCGGCCACCACCTGCCCGCAATGCGGATTGTGCCCGCCATCGAGCCAGAGTTCGGACTGCGGCGGCGCGAGCTTCAGCAACTCGCCGGAGGCGAGGCGCTGCATCCGCGCCGGCCACTCCGCCTTGGCGATGCCGGCTTCATAGGCGCTCGCAGGAATATCGAGCGTATCGATCGCGCGCAACGTGGCGATCGCAAGGCCCGCATTGTCGAACTGGTGCCGCCCGAACAAGCGCGGCGCAGGCAGGTCCAACAATCCGCGCTCGTCCTGAAACACCAGCCGGCCGCGTTCGACGCCGACCTGCCATTGCTGGCCACCGATATGCATCGGCGCGCGCAGCCTCAATGCGCGCTGCTCGATCACGATCTCGGCTTCCGGATGCTGCAAGGCGGAAATCAGCGGCACGCCTTGCTTGATGATGCCGGCCTTCTCGGCGGCGATCTTGCCGAGCGTGTCGCCCAGCATCTCGGTGTGATCCATCGCCACCGGCGTGATGACCGTCGCCAAAGGCCGCTCGATCACATTGGTCGAATCGCCGCGGCCGCCGAGCCCGACTTCGAGCAGCACGACATCCGCCGGATGCTTGGCGAACAGATGGAACGCCGCCGCGGTCTCCATCTCGAACACGGTGATCGGCTCGCCGGCGTTCAGCCGCTCGCAATGCTCCAGCGCCTCGATCAGTTCATCGTCCGATACCAGCACGCCGCCGCCAACCTGGCCGAGACGGAAACGCTCGTTGATGCGCACCAGATGCGGCGAGGTGTAGACATGCACGCGCAGACCGGCGGCTTCGAGAATCGCGCGCAAGTAAGCGACGGTCGAGCCCTTGCCGTTGGTGCCGGCGACATGGATCACCGGGGCCATGCGCCGCTCGGGATGATCGAGCAGCTTCAGGATGCGCAGCATCCGATCGAGCGTGAGATCGATCTTGCGCTGATGCAGCGCCATCAGCCGCTGCTGGATCGCATCCAGCGGCGCGAGTTTTTTGGCGGAAGACGCGCTCACGACGGCGGCGGCGACGCCGGTTCGTCGGCAACGGCGACCGCTTCCGGCTCCGGCGGCAGCGCTTGCTTGATCGCTTCGGCCTTGGTCAGGATGCGGCACAGGCGGGCGAGCGTCGCGCGCATCTGGTGGCGATGCACGACCATGTCGACCATGCCGTGCTCCTTCAGATATTCGGCGCGCTGGAATCCTTCCGGCAGTTTCTCGCGGATCGTCTGTTCGATCACGCGCGCGCCGGCGAAGCCGATCAGCGCGCCGGGCTCGGCGATATGGATGTCGCCCAGCATCGCGTAGGACGCGGTGACGCCGCCGGTGGTCGGATTGGTCAGCACGACGATGTAGGGCTGCTTGATCTCGCGCAGCATCTGCACGGCGACCGTGGTGCGCGGCATCTGCATCAGCGAGAGCACGCCCTCCTGCATGCGCGCGCCGCCGGAGGCCGCGAACATGATGAACGGCGTCTGCTTCTCCACCGCAAGCTCAAGCCCGCGCACCACCGCTTCGCCGGCGGCCATGCCGAGCGAGCCGCCCATGAAATCGAAATCCTGAACGCCGACGACGATCGGCGCGCCTTCGAGCTTGCCGAAACCGACCTTCACCGAATCGTTCATGCCGGTCTTGGCGCGCGCATCCTTGATGCGGTCCGCGTAACGGCGCTCGTCACGGAATTTCAGCGGGTCGGCGGTGACGGCCGGCACCGCGATGTCGTACCAGGTCTCGTTGTCGAAAATCGATTTCAGCCGCGCGGTCGCGCCCATCCGCAGATGATAGTTGGAACCGGGAATGACGAACTGGTTCGTCTCGACGTCTTTCTGGAAGACGAGCTGGCCCGTATCCGGGCATTTGATCCAGAGATTTTCCGGCGTGTCGCGGCGATTGAGAATGCTGCGAATCTTCGGCCGGACGACGTTTGAAATCCAGTTCATCGATTTACTCCGCAGCGCCTGAAACGAACCGCATCCGAGATCGATCCGATTCGGACCAAAAGGCGACGTTTATATGGACGTTCGGGCAGACGCTCACAATGGCGGTGCGATCACATCTGCCGTTGGTTCACAATACCTCTATTCGGCGGCCTGGCGGGCGCCCCGAATGCCCTCGGCGAGCGAGGCGACGAGATCCGCCACTGCCGCCACCGTTTTCGGCGTCGCCCCGCCATTGCCGTCAAGGCTGCCGCGAACCGCCTCGACCAGCGCGGTGCCGACGGCGATGCCGTCCGCATGCGACGCAATGGCGCGCGCCTGGTCCGGGTTGCGGATGCCGAAGCCGACGCAGACCGGAAGCTGCGTGTGCCGCTTGATGCGGGCGACCGCTTGCGAGACGGACGACGCATCGGCCGCGCCCGCGCCGGTGATGCCGGTGATCGACACGTAATAGACGAAGCCCGACGTGTTCGCGAGCACCGCCGGCAACCGCTTGTCGTCGGTGGTCGGCGTCGCAAGGCGGATGAAATTCACTCCGGCGTTCAGGGCCGGCAGGCACGGTTCGGTGTCTTCCTCGGGCGGCAGATCGACGACGATCAGCCCGTCGACGCCAGCAACCTTCGCATCGGTCAGGAACGCATCGACGCCGTAGATGTAGATCGGATTGTAATAGCCCATCAGCACGATCGGTGTCGCATCGTCGCCCTCGCGAAAACGCCGCACCACGTCCAGCGTCTTGCGCAGCGTCGCGCCGGCCTTCAGCGCGCGCAGGCCCGCCGCCTGGATCGCCGGGCCGTCCGCCATGGGATCGGTGAACGGCATGCCAAGCTCGATCACGTCCGCGCCCGCGCTCGGCAGCGCCTTGACGATGGCGAGCGAGGTTTCGATATCCGGATCGCCGCACATCACATAGGTCACGAGAGCCGCGCGGCCCTCGCGTTTCAGCTCGTCGAAGCGTTTGTCGATACGGCTCACGGCGTGCCCTTCAAGATTTCTGCGACCTGCGGAATGTCCTTGTCGCCGCGGCCGGACAGGTTCACCACCATCAGGTGCTGGCTGCGGCGCTTCGGCGCGAGTTCGACGACTTTCGCGATCGCATGCGCGGATTCGAGCGCGGGAATGATTCCCTCCAGCCGCGTCAGCAACTGGAACGCATCGAGCGCTTCCTGATCGGTCGCCGACAGATAGGTGACGCGGCCGGTTTCATGCAGCCACGAATGCTCCGGGCCGATCCCCGGATAATCGAGGCCGGCGGAAATCGAATGCGCGTCCTGAATCTGGCCGTCCGCGTCCATCAGAAGATAGGTGCGATTGCCGTGCAGCACGCCGGGCCTGCCGCCGGAGAGCGAGGCAGCGTGCAGCTTGTCGAGGCCGTGACCTGCGGCTTCGACGCCGAAAATCTCCACGGCGGGATCGTCGAGGAACGGATGGAACAGGCCCATCGCGTTGGAGCCGCCGCCAATGCAGGCGACCAGCGAATCCGGCAGCCGGCCTTCCTGCGCCATCATCTGCTCGCGCGTTTCGCGGCCGATGATGGACTGAAAGTCGCGCACCATCATCGGATAGGGATGCGGTCCGGCCACGGTGCCGATGCAGTAATAGGTGCTGTCGACATTGGTCACCCAGTCGCGCAGCGCCTCGTTCATCGCGTCCTTCAGCGTGCGCGAGCCGGACTGCACCGCGACCACCTTCGCGCCCAGCATCTCCATGCGGAACACGTTCGGCGCCTGCCGCGCGACATCGACCGCGCCCATATAGACGATGCATTCGAGGCCGAAGCGCGCGCACAAAGTGGCGGTGGCGACGCCGTGCTGGCCCGCGCCGGTCTCTGCGATGATGCGCTTCTTGCCCATGCGGCGCGCGACCATGATCTGGCCGAGCACATTGTTGACCTTGTGGGAACCTGTGTGATTCAGCTCCTCGCGCTTCAGATAGATCTTCGCGCCGCCAAGATGCTGCGACAGCCGCTCGGCGTAATAGAGCGGCGACGGCCGCCCGACATAGTCTTTCAGATGCGCCGCCATCTCAGCGCGGAACGCCGGGTCGGCTTTCGCCTCCGCATAGGCTTTCTCAAGATCGAGAATCAGCGGCATCAGCGTTTCGGCCACGAAGCGTCCGCCGAAGGTGCCGAAATGTCCGCTTTCGTCCGGGCCGGTGCGGAATGAATTGGGTCGTGTCGCCGTCATCAGCTGCCTGCGGCCTCCTTCGTTACGGCTTCATGGGCGGCCCTCGCCGCGCGAATGAAGGCGCGGATCTTGTCCGGGTCTTTCACGCCGGGCGCGCTTTCGACGCCGGACGAGACATCGACGCCGCCCGCTTGCATGATCCGCAAAGCGGCGGCGACATTGTCCGCGTCGAGACCTCCCGACACCATGAACGGAATCTTCAGATCGATATTTTGCAGCAGCCGCCAGTCGAACGACAGGCCGAGTCCGCCGGGCCGCGTCGCGTCCTTCGGCGCTTTCGCATCGAACAGGATGCGGTCGGCGACGGCGGCATAACCTTGCAGGCCGGCGAGATCGGCGGCGGTCGCGACCGCGATCACCTTCATCACCGGCAGGCGGATGCGCGCCTTGATGTCGCGCACGCGCGCGACGCTCTCGCTTCCGTGCAATTGCAAAAGGTCCGGCCGCAGCGCCTCGACGATGTTGTCGAGCAGCGCATCGTCGGCATCGACCGTCACCGCAACTTTTTGGGCACGCTTGCCGACCCTGCGTCCGAGGTCTTCGGCGAGCGACAGCGACACGTTGCGCGGCGAGGCCGGAAAGAACATGAAGCCCGCCATATCCGCGCCGGCGTCGAGCGAAGCCTCGAGCGTCTCACGCGTGGACAGACCACAGATTTTCACGGTCAGGGACATTCGCCTACGGCCGGTGAAGGGGTGAAGGATCGCCCGGCTTCTACAACGGCGCGGGGCGCTTGTCTCCCCGTTCCTGCTCAGCGCACCGGCAATCTCAGCATGGCGTTCGGAGACGCCGCGGGCGCGGACTGGGCCGCCTTCTGGGCATCCAGTTCCCGGTGCGCCTGCCGCGCATCCGCCGCGTGAAGCCGCGCCGCCTTACGCCAGCCCCGCTGGCCGATCCAGGTGAAGATTCCGCCGGCGACGACGCCGGCGATGGCCGACAGCAGCATCACCACGAACAGCGGCGCCGTCAGGCTCAGCGCGGGGTCGCTCGCGTTGAACGGATCGAGCGAGACGCGGACGGCGTGCCGGTTGGCGACGGCGAAGACCACCAGAACGATCGCCAGCGGCAACAGGATCAGCCCGTTGAAGATTTTTCGAAGCATCGGCTCACCTCATCGAGCGCGGGATGCGTCTCAGTGCTCGGCGTCCTGGCCATTGGCCTTGTTCAGCCGCTCGCGCATTTCCTTGCCGGTCTTGAAGAACGGCACGCTCTTCTGATCGACGGGAACATGCTCGCCGGTGCGCGGATTGCGCCCCGAGCGCGCCGGCCGGTGCTTGACCGAGAACGCGCCGAAGCCGCGCAGCTCCACCCGATCGCCGCGCGCGAGCGCTGCGACGATTTCGTCCAGAATCGCGTTGACGATATTCTCGACGTCCCTCTGGTAGAGGTGCGGGTTATGCTCGGCAATGCGTTGAACGAGCTCGGACTTGATCATCGATCCGTGAGGGCCTGTGGAAAGCTGGCCCATTTCCGTGAAAAGATGCTGTGCTGTCAAGACGATAAATGACCCCGCGCCGCAGCGAGGGTACGCCGCGTACGCGCCCGGACGCCCAGCGGACGCGCACCGCAGACGTTTCAATTTCGCTAGATGAGACCAGCGGCAATCCCGGTTGGGATTATTGCCCCATCGACGGACGCCAGAGCGCCAGCAATCCTTGCAAGGAGAGCTGATCGACCGCCTGCACCGCGCCGGTCTCCTCGATCTGGCGGGCGAAAACGCTCAATCCGACAGCGTCTAGCGCGGCGGAGGTCGCAAGCTTGATGAAGCCCATGTCGCTGAAACGCGGCGACAGCCGATAATCCCGCACCGGCAATTCCTTCGCGATCTTCTTTTGCGCGACCAGCCACGCGACGGCGGTCTTTTCGTCGCCCAGCTGATCCACCAGCTTGATCTGGATCGCCTGCCGGCCCGTGAACACCCGCCCGTCCGCGGCCTTTTCCAGCGTCGCGTCGTCCATGCCGCGCCGCGTCTTCACCAGATCGCGAAACCAGGCGTAGGAATCCTTCACCAGCGAATCCAGCGCCGCGCGCGCCTCCGGGCTGGTCGGCTCGAACCCGTTCGGCGCGGCCTTCAGCGGCGTCGATTTGACCTCTTCGACCTTCACGCCGACCGTCTTCATCAGCTCGGAGAAATTCGGGAACTGCACCAGCACGCCGATCGAGCCGACCAGCGAGGTGCCCTGCGAGATGATGTGGTCGGAGGCCAGCGCCGCGATGTAGCCGCCGGAGGCGAAGAGGCCGTCGACGACCACCACCAGCGGCGCTTCTCCTTCAGCCGCAGGAGCGCATCGTGCAACTGCTCGGAGCCGGCGGTGGTGCCGCCCGGCGAATTGATATGCACGATCACGGCCTTGGCCGAGGGCAGCGAGCCGCTCAGTGCTGCGACGCGGTCATTGTCGCTGCGGATCAGCCCTCGATCGTGACGCGCGATGGCGTCGCCGCCGCCGAGCGCACGTCGGCCCATCGGCGTCGCGAACAGCCCCACCGCGACGATCGCGACGATCGCGGTCAGGATCGCGGCGACCCGCCAGAGGTCAGCTTGCGGCGCATCTGGCGGCGGTCGACGATCAGGTCGGAATCAGACGGCATCGCAAATCCTCGATTGTTCGGCTGGACGAGAGATTCCCCGCGCAGCCTTTATATCCGGTTAGGACCGCCGCCTCATTACAATTCAATATGAGCAAAAGATGGAGGACGGCACGCCCCGAAACGCAAAAAGGCCCCGGAAACCAGGGCCTTCGCTTATCGTGTTCGCTTGAGGGCGCTTACTTATTGTCGCGCTTCTTGAGCGCGTTGCCGAGAATGTCGCCCAGCGTCGCGCCCGAATCGGACGAGCCGTATTGCGCGATCGCTTCCTTCTCCTCGGCCACTTCCAGCGCCTTGATCGACACCTGCACCTTGCGGGCCTTCTTGTCGAACTGGATGACGCGGGCATCGACCTTCTCGCCGACGGCGAAGCGTTCGGTGCGCTGGTCGTTGCGGTCGCGCGCGAGTTCCGAGCGCTTGATGAAGGTGGTGAAGTCGGTGCCGGCGATCTGAACCTCGATGCCGCCATCCTTCACTTCGAGCACTTCGCAGGTCACGACCGCGCCCTTCTTGACATCGCCCGGCTCGGCGAAGGGGTCGCCTTCGAGCTGCTTGATGCCGAGCGAGATGCGCTCCTTCTCGACATCCACGTCGAGCACCACGGACCTGACCATGTCGCCCTTCTTGAAATTGTCGATCACCTGCTCGCCCGGAAGCTTCCAGTCGAGATCGGAGAGATGGACCATGCCGTCGACATCGCCGTCGAGCCCGAGGAACAGGCCGAACTCGGTCTTGTTCTTGACCTCGCCCTCGACCACCGCGCCGACCGGATAACGCTCGACGAACAGCTCCCACGGATTGCGCATGGTCTGCTTGAGACCGAGCGAAATGCGGCGCTTGACCGAATCGACTTCCAGCACCTGCACCTCGACCTCCTGAGAGGTGGAGACGATCTTGCCGAGGTGCATGTTCTTCTTGGTCCACGACATTTCCGAAACGTGGATCAGGCTTCGATGCCCGGCTCCAGTTCGACGAACGCGCCGTAATCGGTGATGTTGGTGACGCGACCGAGGATCTTGGCCTGAAGCGGGTACTTCGCCTCGATGCCCTGCCACGGATCGTCCAGCAGCTGCTTCATGCCGAGCGAGATGCGGTACGTCTCGTGGTTGATCTTGATGATCTTGACCTTGACGGTCTGGCCGATGCTCAGCACTTCGCTCGGATGGTTCACGCGGCGCCATGCGATGTCGGTGACGTGCAGCAGGCCGTCGATGCCGCCGAGGTCGACGAACGCACCGTAATCGGTGATGTTCTTGACGACGCCGTCGATCACCTGACCCTCTTCGAGGTTCTGCACCAGCTCCTGGCGCTGCTCGGCGCGGGTCTCTTCCAGCACGGTGCGGCGCGACACGACGATGTTGCCGCGGCGGCGATCCATCTTCAGGATCTGGAACGGCTGCGAATTGTTCATCAGCGGGCCGACATCGCGCACCGGACGGATGTCCACCTGGCTGCGCGGCAGGAACGCGACGGCGCCGTCGAGATCGACCGTGAAGCCACCCTTGACCTGATTGAAGATGACGCCCGTGACCTTCTCATTGTTCTGGAAGGCTTTCTCGAGCTTGCCCCAGCTCTCTTCGCGGCGCGCCTTGTCGCGCGACAGCACGGCTTCGCCGAGCGCATTCTCGATCCGGTCGAGAAACACCTCGACCTCGTCGCCGACCTGAATCGAATTCTCGCGACCCGGACCATTGAATTCGCGCAGCGCGACGCGGCCCTCGGTCTTCAGGCCGACGTCGATGACGGCCATGTCCTTCTCGATCGCAACGACCTTGCCCTTGATGACCGAGCTTTCCTGCATATTGCCGCCGCTGAAGCTCTCGTCGAGCATCGCAGCGAAATCGTCGCGGGACGGATTGTAGGAATTCGCAGTAGTGGAAGCCATTTGTTCTCCAGTGAGCGGTCGCGCCGGCGCTTGAGGTTGATGATGTCGCGATCAGGCCGGGCGCAGGGTCCGCACACCCTGAGCGACCGCCCTGCATTCCGAGCCGCGCTCGAATGCAAAACGGACCGGCGCAAAAGCCGGCGCAATCGTGACGATGATGATCTCTTGTCCGGAGCCTGGCGGGCAAATCGCCTGCGAGACATCGCTTGCAAAACCGGGAGCGGGCTGATCCTCCAAAGACGGCAGGGGTTTCGACCCGCTACCGGCCCGCTCGGACGGCCTCGACAATCGCGACGGCAGCCCGGACGGCCTCTTCTATATCCAATGCGGACGTATCCAGCAAGTGCGCGTCCGCCGCGGCTTTCAGAGGCGCGGCCGCGCGATTGCTGTCGCGCTCGTCGCGCTTCTTGATGTCATCGAGAACGGCGGCTTCGTCCACCGCCTCGCCGCGGCCGGCGATTTCGAGCGCGCGGCGTTTCGCCCGCACCTCCGGCGCGGCGACGACGAAGATTTTCACCTCGGCATAGGGACAGATCACAGTTCCGATGTCGCGGCCGTCCAGCACCGCGCCCGGCGGGTGGCTGGCGAAATCGCGCTGGAAGTCGAACAGTGCCGCCCGCACGCCGGGAAAGCCGGAAATCATCGAGGCCGCCTGCCCGACCGCATCAAGCTTCAGCGCCGGATCGCCGAGCTGGCCGGCATCGAGCGCGGTCGCAGCGGCGACGGCTTTCGCCTCGTCGGCAAGGTCGTGCCCGGCGTCGAGCAGCGATTTGGCGACCGCGCGATAGAGCAGGCCGGTGTCGAGGTGGCGATAGCCGTAATGCGTCGCAAGGCGCTTGCCGAGCGTTCCCTTGCCGGACGCCGCAGGTCCGTCGATGGCGATAATCAAATTGGTCCGTCCCGTCTTGCCGGGTTTATTCCGGCTGCGTTCGTCTATAAGACGCCGCGCAGATTGCAACCCGAACAAATCGTGCCGACGCCGGATGGCCACCCCCGCTCCCATCAAGCGCATCATGCGCTCCGATGCCGTCCAGCATTTGCTCGGCTATCTGATCGCGGCCTATTTCCAGGCGGTGCGGCGCACCAGCCGCATCGACCGGCCAGCGCCGCCGCTCGACGAACCGCACATCCTGGCGCTGTGGCACGGACGACTCATCATGCTGCCGCTCCTGCGCAGCGGCGACAAACCGCTGGTCGCGCTGGTTTCCGGCCACCGCGACGGCCAGATCGTCAGCAAAGCGGGGGCGCTGTTCGATATCCTCACCGCCAAGGGCTCCAGCTCGCGCGGCGGCATGCGCGCGGTGCGCGAGATGATTCGCTTCGCCCGCGACGGCCACAGCCTGTTCGTGACGCCGGACGGGCCGCGCGGGCCGCGCATGCATGCCGATTCGGGCATCGTCGATCTGGCGCGGCTGACCGGCCTGCCGATCGTGCCGGCCACCATCAGCGCGCGGCACGGCGTCTTTCTCGACACCTGGGACCGATTTCTGCTGCCGCGCCCGTTCACGACCGTGTTCGTGCGCTGGGGCGAGCCGATCCGGGTCACCGCCGACGACGACCGCGACGCGACCACCGCCCGGCTGGAGGAGGCGATGAGCCGCCTCCAAGACGAGGCCGACCGCGCCGCCGGACGGGCGCGGATCGAACGCGGCTAAGCCGCTATAAAATCAAGCAAATTCTGCGCCGAGCTTGCGCATCATCGGCACGAAATCCGGGAAGCTGGTGGCGATGAAGGCGGTGTCGTCGACCTTCACCGGGGCGTCGGACGCAAGCCCCATCATCAAGGCCGACATGGCGATGCGATGGTCCATATGGGTGGCGACGAGCCCGCCGCCCGGCACATGGCCGCGTCCCTCGACGATCATGTCGTCGCCGACGATCTCGGCCTTGACGCCATTGGCGCGCAGCATCGCCAGCGTCGCCGCCAGCCGATCGGATTCCTTCACCCGCAATTCCTGCAAGCCGCGCATCGTCGTCGTGCCCTCGGCGAAGGCGGACGCGACCGCGAGGATCAGATATTCGTCGATCATCGACGGCGCGCGCTCCGGCGGCACCTCGATCCCGCGCAATTGCGAGGAGCGCACGCGGAACTCGGCCATCGGCTCGCCGGCATCGTCGGTGCGGCTCATTTCGTCGATCCGCGCGCCCATTTCGCGTAAAGTCGTGATGAGGCCGGTCCGCAGCGGGTTGGTCATGACGTCGGTGAACACGATCTCCGAATCCGGCACCAAAAGCGCCGCCACCATCGGGAAGGCGGCCGAGGACGGATCGGCAGGCACGCGCACCGGCGCGCCGCGCAATTCCGGCTGGCCGGTCAGCACGATCTTGCGGCCATGCGCGCCTTCCGGCTCCGAGGAGACCTGCGCGCCAAAATGGCGGAGCATCAGCTCGGTATGGTCGCGGCTCCATTCCTTTTCGATCACCGTGGTCGTGCCGGGCGCGGACAGGCCGGCCAGCAGCACCGCCGATTTGATCTGCGCGGAGGCCACCGGCGTGCGGTAGACGATCGGGATCGGATCGCGCGCGCCCTGAATCGTCAGCGGCAGCCGCCCGCCCTCGGCGCTGTCCGAGGTTCGGACCCCCATCTGCTCCAGCGGATCGAGAATCCGCCGCATCGGCCGCGAGCGCAGGCTGGAATCGCCGTCGAATGTCGCCTTGATCGGCGAGCCGGCCACCGCGCCCATCGCCAGACGGCAGCCGGTGCCGGAATTGCCGAAATCCAGCGGCGCGTCGGGCTCGGCGAAGCCGGCGACGCCGACGCCGCGCACCGACCATTCGCCCTCGCCGAGCCGCTCGACGGTCGCCCCCAGCGCCCGCATCGCGCCTGCGGTGTTGAGCACGTCCTCGCCCTCCAGCAGACCGGAAATTCGCGTTTCCCCGAGCGAGAGAGCGCCCAGAATGAGCGCCCGGTGGGAAATGGATTTGTCGCCCGGCACACGGACGCGCCCGGAGAGGGCGGCGCTTTTGCGCGCTTCAAGCGGTGTCTTGGGGCCGGAATGGGTCACGGGCGGCAAAGCTCCTTATATTGCGGGGGCTCGTAGCAGACTGAGACAACGCCGTCACGACGTGACACCGCGCCCATATCGGCCTGCGCAAACACGCTATTGACAGCGCCGCCTCAACTAGCCAAGTGAAGCACCGCTTTTTCAGGAAATTCCCAGGATTCTGACGTGGCCAAATCCGAACTCGGAACCAAACGCATTTGCCCAACGACGGGCAAGAAGTTTTACGATCTCAATAAGAGTCCCGTGATCTCGCCCTACACCGGCGAAATCGTGCCGATCGTGGCGCCGGTCGCGTCGCGCGGCCGCGGCGCCGCCAGCGCCGCCGCCGACGAGGCCGCGCCGGAGACCGCCGAGATGGAGACGGTTTCGCTCGAGGAAGCCGATGCCGAGGCGACCGGCAAGGTGAAGACCGACATTCCGGAGAGCGAGGACGATATCGAGGTGGATGACACCCTCGACGACGAGGACGATGATTCGACCTTCATCGCCGACGAAGAGGAAGGCGAGGACGACGTCACCGACATCATCGGCGACGTCTCCGACGACGATGAATCCTGAAGACCACTTGAGTCGTTGAAGGAAGTGTGATTTCAGGAGGCTCGCCGCGACCAGACGGCGAATCTGTTTCGGGGCCATAGCTCAGCTGGGAGAGCGCTTGCATGGCATGCAAGAGGTCGGCGGTTCGATCCCGCCTGGCTCCACCATCTTTCCCGGCTGATCCTCGACCTCAAGCCGATCCTCAACTTCCAGCCGATCCCTGCCAGCGGCTGAGCATGCCGACCCCGGCCGCCCGGATTTCAGAGGCCGATTTCAGCCTCCATGGCTTTCACCCGAAGCTTCCAACCAAGAAGAACGTTCATCCATGACAACGCAATCAGCTTTAGGCACCCTTGCGGGGCTGCGCGTGATCGACCTGACGCGCGTGCTCGGCGGACCGTATTGCACGCAGATTCTCGGCGACCACGGCGCAGAGATCATCAAGCTGGAGCCGCCGGCCGGCGACGAAACGCGCGATTGGTCGCCGACCACGCCGAAGGAAGGCTCGGCCTATTTCAACGGCGCGAACCGCAACAAGCGCTCGATCGGCCTCGATCTGACGAAGCCGCGCGGCCGCGAGGTGCTGATGACGCTGCTCAAGGACGCCGACGTCCTGATCGAAAATTTCAAGCCCGGCACGCTCGACAAATGGGGCATCGGCAACGCCTTCCTGCGCGAAAAATTTCCGCGGCTGATCCATTGCCGGATTTCCGGCTTCGGCGCGGACGGCCCGCGCGGCGGCAATCCGGGCTATGACGCGATCGTGCAGGCGATGGCCGGCATGATCGCCGCCAACGGCTCGCCCGAGGGTGGCCCGACGCGCATCGGCATCCCGGTGGTGGACCTGACGACCGGCCTCTACGCCGCTGTTGGCATCCTGATGGCGATCAACGAGCGGCAGAAATCCGGGCAGGGCCAGTTCCTCGAAACGACCCTGTTCGAGACCGGGCTTGCGGTCATGCACCCGCACGCCTCGAATTATTTCTTCACCGGCAAGACGCCGACGCCGCAGGGCAACCCGCATCCGAGCCTCGCGCCTTACGAATCGTTCAAGACCAAGGACGGCCTGATCTTCATCGGCGTCGGCAATGACGGCACCTTCCGCAAGCTGTGCAAGGAGGTCGGCAAGCCGGAGCTTGGCACCGATCCGCGCTTCGCCAGCAATTCGGACCGCATCGCCAACCGCGAGATTCTGCGCGCCGAAATGGAAGAGGTGTTCCAGCATCTCGAGCGCGAGCCCCTGTGCGACCGGCTGCTGGCGGCAGGCTTGCCCGCGGGACCGATCCAGTCGATCGACAAGGCGCTGGAAAGCGAACAGGCCAAGCACCGCGGCCTGGTCTTGCAGAAGGACTGGTACAAGGGCGTCGCCTCGCCGATCCGCTTCGAGCGCAGCAAGGCGAGCCTGCGCCACGCGCCTCCCGCCTTCAGCCAGCATGCCGGCGAGATTCTCGGCGAGGCCGGCTTCGCCCAAGAGCAGATCGACGACCTCGTCGCTTCCGGCATCGTCAGCCCGGCGCGGCCGATCGGGAAGGCGAGCTAGCCATCAAGTCTTTGTCACCGTCGCGGCTCGCCCGCGCGGTTCCAAAACCGTCTTGAAAGACGGCGCCCTCTCCCCATATGTTTTGCATCGTCCGGCGAATGACTCGGCGGACGGCAGGGATGCCAATTCTGGGTCCCGTCAAAGTCGCTTCGAGAGGACTTTGTGAATGACTCGTGTTCCTTCGCTATCCAGCCCCTTCCTGCTGGGGTTCGACGAGATCGAGCGTGCGCTTGATCGCGTCGTCAAAGGCGCAGACGGCTATCCGCCGTACAATATCGAGCGCCTGACCCGCACCCACGGGCAGCCTGAACGCCTGCGGATCACGCTGGCGGTTGCAGGTTTCACCCGTGACCAGCTCGACGTGACGACTGAAGAAAACCAGCTCGTCATTCGCGGCCGGCAGCAGGACGACAAGACCCGTCAATACATCCATCGCGGCATCGCCGCGCGCCACTTCCAGCGCACCTTCGTGCTGGCGGAGGGCATGGAAGTGATGGGGGCGGATTTGCGAAACGGCTTGCTGTCGATCGATCTGGCCCGGCCCGAACCGGAGCGGGTCGTTAAGACGATCGCCATCAACGAACACGAATAATGCAACCAAAGCGGACTCGACCGCTTGTCATAGTTGAGGAGTCGAGACCATGAATGAAGAGAACCTGTTGAATTCCGCGCCGAGCATCACGCCCGAGGCGCTTGCGCATCTGGGCGAAGGCCACATCGCCTATGTGAAGCAGATCCGATCGGAAGACGTGCCCGGACTGTTTCCGTCCGCGCCGCAGATGTCGCCGGGCCTGAAACTGTTCGCGCTTCACGCCGCCAACGGCGCGCCGATCATGCTGACGGACAGTCTTGAAGCGGCGATCGCCAACGCCTGGAGCAACGAGCTTCAGGCCGTCAGCGTACACTAGTCGATAGATAAGCAGTGGCCCCGGCGGCGTTTCACATCGCCGCCGCGGGCGGCAGTGACAGCACCGCATACAGCGATTGCGCATCGCGCGAGGCGCGAAGCTTGTTGGCGGTGTCCTGATCGCGCAGCAGCCGCGCGACGCGCGCCAGCGCCTTCAGGTGCTCCGCGCCAGCGCCTTCCGGCGCGAGCAGCAGAAACATCAGATCGACCGGCTGATTGTCCATCGCCTCGAAATCGATCGGCCGTTCGAGCCGCGCGAACAACCCGAAGATACGATCGAGCTTCGGCAGCTTGCCGTGCGGAATGGCGACGCCATAGCCGACCGCCGTGGTGCCGAGCTTCTCACGCTGCAACAGCACCTCGAAGATCGTCCGCTCGTTCTGGCCGGTGAGCACGGCGGCGCGCGCGGCGAGTTCTTGCAGCGCCTGCTTCTTGCTGATGACCTTCAGCGCCGGGATGATGGCTTCCGGCGCGACGAGATCGGTAACCGTCATGATGCGTTCCGGGGAGACGGGAGGGTGAGCCTGCGGGTCATTGAAAGGGGGCGGCAACGATCGGCACAAGCCGGTGTCTGGTGTGGCCCAATGGGGCGTAAAGGCGGCGGACCATAGGGATGCCGTTTCCGGGCGTCAATGCCGGCCCGGCGATCATCCGCATGAAAAATACGCCGGCCGACACTGCGTCCGCCGCGGTTCCATCCGCGATGACTGAACGTCCGGAGCCGCCTATCTCGATTGCAGTGCGCCGCCGTTCCGGCCTTCAATGGGCCTCTCCTGTGCTTAGGCTTTCGCCGCCGGGTCGACCCAGCCGATATTGCCGTCCGCCCGCCGGTAGATGAGATTCACCCGGCCGCTGGTGCCATGCAAGAATACGACCACCGGCGCGCCGGACAGGTCGAGTTCCATCACCGCCTCGCTGACCGAGAACGATTTCAGCGAGGTGCTGGCCTCGGCGATGATGACCGGATTGAAAGCCTCGACCTCCGTTTCGTCGTCGTCCGCCGCGTTCGGAGCCTCGATAACGTAGCTCGCCGCATCGAGCGTGCCCATTGTCTCGGCATTGGCATGCGCCTTGCGCGCCGAGCGGTCCTTCAGCCGGCTCTTGTAGCGGCGCATCCGCTTCTCGACCTTGAGAATCGCCTGGTCGGCGCTGGCATAGGCGTCACCCGCCACCGCATCCGCTTCCAGCGTCATGCCGGAATCCAGATGGAACATGCAGTCGGTACGGAAGCCGGCCTTGTCCTTGCCGATGGTGACATGGCCGGAGAAATTCCCGCTGAAATATTTTTGCAGAACCTCGCTCGCGCGCGCGTTGATGCGTTCGCGCAGCGCGTCGCTGGCGCTGATGCCCCGTCCCGACACCCGAATGGTCATTCTTGTCCCCCGCTCTCTGCCTAATCTTCTGTGCGTGTGATCGTGTTGAGTGATGGATGACGACGGGATGCCGCTTTAGATGGCGGCAACCGTCGCGGCGCCAGCTTCGTTCCCCGGAAGACTCTTTTTGTCGCGCCTGCGCTGAACCGAGGAGGGGATGCGCATCGCTTCGCGATACTTTGCCACCGTCCGCCGCGCGATGTCGATGCCCGAGGCGCGCAGCATGTCGACGATGGCGTCGTCGGACAGGACCGCGTTGGCGCTCTCGGCGTCGATCAATTGCTTGATGCGATGCCGCACGGCCTCCGCCGAATGCGCATCGCCGCCATCGGCCGACGCGATCGACGCGGTGAAGAAATATTTCAATTCGACGATGCCGCGCGTCGTCGCCATGTATTTGTTCGCGGTCACGCGCGACACGGTGGATTCGTGCATCTGGATCGCATCCGCCACGGCTTTCAGATTCAGCGGCCGCAAATGTGCGACACCATGCTGAAAGAATCCATCCTGCTGGCGGACGATTTCGGTCGCGACCTTCAGGATCGTCCGCGCCCTCTGATCGAGCGCCCGCACCAGCCAGGTGGCGTTTTGCAGGCAGTCGGTGAAATAGGATTTGTCCTCGCCCTTGCGAAGGCTGCCGGTCAGCGAGCTGTAATAGGTCTGATTGACGAGCACTTTCGGCAAGGTGTCGCTGTTGAGTTCGACCAGCCAGCCGCCATCCGGACCGGAGCGCACATACACGTCCGGCACCACCGTCTGCACGCGCGACGAGCCGAACTTCAGACCCGGCTTCGGATCGAGCTGGCGGATTTCGCCGATCATGTCGGCGAGGTCTTCATCGTCGACGCCGCAGATCTTGCGTAGCGACGCGATGTCGCGCCGCGCGAGCAGATAGAGATGCTCGACCAGCGCCTGCATCGCCGGATCGTAGCGATCGCGCTCGCGCAACTGGATCGCCAGACACTCGCTCAGGCTCCGCGCGCAGATGCCCGGCGGATCGAAGGTCTGCACGATGGCGAGAACCGCCTCGACCTCGGCCATGGTCGCGCCGAGCTGCTCGCTCACCGGCGCAAGGTCGGCCGGCAGATAGCCCGCCTCATCGACGAGGTCGATCAGATATTGCCCGATCAGCCGCTTCGCCGGATCGGCGATGGTGAGCGCGAGCTGTTCGGCGAGATGGTCGGCGAGCGTCGTCTCGGCGGCGACGAAGGCTTCGAGATTGTACTCGCCATCGTTCGACGCACCGCCGCCCCATTCGGTGTAGGAGGCGGGCGCCGAATCCTGCGCGGCCCGCTGGGCGGCGTCGGCCGGCTCCTCCGGGAAGACATTCTCGAGGCCGGTGTCGAAGGTCTGCTCCATCTCCTCGCGGCTGCCGAGATCGCGCTCCATCCATTGCTCGGTGTCGGATTCGCCGCCGTCCGCACCCGATCCGTCGAACGCCGAGGCTCCATCGGAATCGGACGCATCCGCGCCCTCGCCGGACGTGTCGGGACGATCGGCCGGCTCGCCGTCGTCGCCGGCGCGCTCCAGCAGCGGATTGCGCTCCAGCTCGTCCTCGACGAACGTCGCCAGATCGAGATTCGACAGTTGCAGCAGCTTGATCGCCTGCATCAATTGCGGCGTCATCACCAGCGACTGGGTCTGTCGAAATTCGAGGCGTTGACTGAGCGCCATGAAGGCTGATGTCCGGTTGGTCCAATTCTTGCTTAGCACGTTCCGGGCGCTTGTACAGATAGTCTTTGTGCGGCGCACAATGCTATTTTGCGCGCTGAGGGATCACGCTCCTAGAGCCGGAACTCCTCGCCGAGATAGAGGCGGCGGACCTCGCGGTCGTTGACGATGTCCTCGGGGTGGCCCTCCGTCAGCACCTGGCCGGCATAGACGATGTAGGCGCGGTCGGTCAGGCCCAGCGTCTCGCGGACATTGTGGTCGGTGATGAGCACGCCGATGCCGCGATTCGTCAGATGGCGCACCAGCTCCTGGATGTCGCCGACGGCGATCGGGTCGATGCCGGCGAACGGCTCGTCCAGCAGCATGTAATTGGGCCGCGTCGCCAGCGCGCGGGCGATCTCGACGCGCCGCCGCTCGCCGCCCGACAGCGCGATCGACGGCGATTTGCGCAGCCGCGTGATGTTGAACTCGTCGAGCAGTGAATCGAGTTCCGCTTCGCGCTTCTTGCGGTTCGGCTCGATCACCTCCAGCACGGCGCGGATGTTCTGCTCGACGGTGAGGCCGCGGAAGATCGAGGCCTCCTGCGGCAGATAGCCGATGCCGAGCCGCGCGCGCTGATACATCGGCAATTGCGTGACGTCGTGCCCGTCCAGCTCGATCTTGCCGCGATCGGGCTTGATGAGGCCGGTAATCATGTAGAACAGCGTGGTCTTGCCCGCGCCGTTCGGCCCCAGCAGACCGACCGCCTCGCCGCGCCGGACGAAAACGCTGACGCCCGCCACCACTTTTCGCGCGCCGTAGCTTTTCTCGACGCCGTGGGTGGTGAGGAAGCCGGCCCGCGAGGTGCCTTTCTGCGCGAACAGAGGATGCGGCCGCGCGCCGGGATTCGGCGCGGCCGCGGGCGGAGCGAGCGGCGGCGCTGCGACCAGATCGGACGCGGGCTGCCGGACTTTTCCGGGAAGCTTCAGCAGGCCGCCGATGCGCCCGCCGAGCGTGTCGAGATCAATCGGCGCACGCCCGAAGCCGCGTCCCTTCTGCGGCGCTCCACGCCGGAACATGTCACGAAAGCCGGCCATGTTTGGGGTATCGACCTTGCCTGTTCAGCGGATCGCGACGCGATCCTGCGGTGCGGTTCCGGGCTCCGCCGTGCTTAACACGCCCGTCATTGCAAAAGCGAAAACGATTCGCGGCGGCCGCCTGTTTTCACCCCTCACCGGCTGGAGCCCGGCAACAGATTGAGATTCATGGGCTTTCCACTCTTGCCGGGCTGCGATTGCGAGCCGCCGCCGGACTTGAACATGCCCTGGACGCGGCCACCCTCGACCCGCGAGACGCCGGTGGACATGTCGACCACCAGCCGCTCGCCGCGCAGCACGTTGTCGCCCTGCGTCAGCACCACACCGCCGGACATGGTGATGGTGTTGCTCTTCATGTCGAAGACGCCGTTTTCTCCCGTCACCGTCTGGTCCTTCTGGGTGACGACGACACCGCCCTTGGCGACCAGCCGGCGGATCTGCGATGAGCCGCCCGGCCCCGGTGTCGCGGCCTTTGCCGACGGCCCGCCCTTGCTGGCGCCCTTGCCGCCGCCCTTGGCATCGTCCTGATCGTAATGCACGGTCAGCGTCTTCGAGCGCAGCGTGGTGTCGCCCTGAATCACCTTCACCGCGGCCTTCGCGTCGCCGAAGAAGGTCGCCACCTTGTCCTTGTCGCGCACCTCGAGCCGCGCCGCGTCGATCTGGATCGGCTTGTCGCGATTCTGCGAGAAACCTTGCAGCGCGTTCGGCGGCCCGCTCGCGGCCGACTGCGCGCGGATGTCCGCCGCACCGAGGCAAAGCCCCAGCGCGAGCACCGCGGCTCCGACGACCCCGTGAAAAATCATTGCGTCTGCTCCGCCGCCGGCGCGGCGGAGGGGCGCGGCGTCAGCGTCATGGTGACGCCGCCGTCGAAGGTCAGCAGCTCGCCGCGATTGAAGATTTCGAGCCGCTGCGCATCGAGCTTGCCTTCCAGCATGCGCACCTCGACCGGCTTGTTGGAGATCACGCTGCCTTTCGCCATGTCGATCTGCGCTTCGCTCAGCCGCACCTCATAGGTCGGCGACATCAGCACGACCTTCTCGTACAGATCGAGCAATTGCTCGCGGCTGCGGAAATATCCCTTCTGCGCATCCATGAGAATGATCGACTTGTCCTGCATCTCGATCTTGGCCTTCAGCACCTCAAGCTCGACCTGATTCGGATTCGAGATGTCCTGCGCCGCAGAGCGCGCCGACAGCTCATACGCCCGACGGTCCGGCGTGAAACCCGACATTTGCGGCGACTGCATGGTGATCTTGGTGCCCGAGACGACGATGTTGCTCATATTGAGCGGCAGTTGGGTCAGCATGCGGAACGGATTGAACAGCGAGACGGCGACGAAGGCGGCCATCGCCAGCACCAGGGTCGCCGGCACCGCCTTGCGAAAAAAGCCGACCATGCGCGAATGCCGCGACGCCGCCGCAAAGCGTCGTTCCAGCGCCGCCAGGTAGATCGGGTCCTGAACGGACTGCACCTCTCACTCCGTAAAGCTGGAACGTCATGGAAATCATAAACGAAGGCGTCCGCTCGCGCTACGCACGCCGGCGCGCGGAAACCAGCCAAGGCCGCAACCAGCCAAGTCTGACCAAAGTGACCAAAGCGAGGCGCGACGCCGCCCGGTTCGCCGTCAGGAATGCGCGAAAATGTCCTCGTCCTCCCAGCCCAGAAGATCGAGGCGCGCGCGCGTCGGCAGAAAGTCGAAGCAGGCGGCGGCAAGATCGGCCCGGCCGGCGCGCGCGAGCATGCCGTCGAGATGCGTCCGCAGCGCATGCAGGTGCAGCACGTCGGAGGCGGCATAGGCCACCTGCTGTTCGGTGAGTTTGTCGGCGCCCCAGTCGCTCGACTGCTGCTGCTTCGACAGGTTCACGTTCAGGACTTCGGCGACGAGATCCTTTAGCCCGTGCCGGTCGGTGTAGGTGCGCACCAGCCGCGAGGCGATCTTGGTGCAATAGACCGGCTGCGGCATCACGCCGAGCGTATGGAACAGCACCGCCAGATCGAACCGCCCGAAGTGGAAGATTTTCGTGATGTTCGGATCGGCCAGCAGCGCTTTCAGATTCGGCGCATGCACCGGGCCGGCCGGAATCTGCACCACATCGGCGGTGCCGTCGCCGTTCGAGAGCTGCACCACGCACAGCCGGTCGCGATGCGGGTTGAGACCCATGGTCTCGGTGTCGATGGCGACCGAATCCTTGAAGCGGGACAGGTCCGGCAGATCGCCGCGATGCAGGCGGATGTTCATCGGTCGAAGCGTCCTTAGAGCAGGATTTGTTCGGGTTGAATCACTTCAGCCCCTTACATTCTCGTTTGAGCACGATCTTTTCCGAAAACCGGTTCCCGCTTTTCGGGATCATGCTCCAGGTCATAAAACTTCGGATCACAAAGCAGGTTGGCAGCGGCGTCGCCCTACGACGAAAAGACACCGGCGACAAGCACGCCGGAGGACCGCATCGGCCGCACCACGCCAAATCCGGCGCACCGCCGACGAAAGCGCATGGCCTTCGACGCGGGCCGACCTCCGCATTCGTACGTATGTCAAATTTGTGTCCTTGCCGACAAATTTTATCCATTCGGCAAGCTTCAGACGAAATTATTCGACGGGGCCAGCGGCTGGCCCTCGAGCTTCGCTCACGAGACATTTCTGGAGGCCAGTTTGCGCAAGAACCTTCCCGTCACCGCCGTCGAATACCCGATTTCCGAGGAAACGCTGATCGTTTCCAGAACGGACCTGAAGGGCAGACTGGCTTATTTCAACGAGGACTTCATCGACGCGGCGGGCTTCACCACCGAGGAGATGATGGGGCAGCCGCACAACATCATCCGCCATCCGGACATGCCGTCGGACGCGTTCGGGAATCTCTGGGAAACGCTCAAGGCCGGCAAGCCCTGGGTCGGCGCGGTCAAGAACCGCCGCAAGAACGGCGATTTCTACTGGGTGCTGGCGACCGCCTCGCCGATTCGCGAAAACGGCCAGATCACCGGCTACACCTCGGTCCGGACGCAGTTGCCCGCCGACCAGCGCGCGCTGGCCGAGGAGGTCTACGCGGCGATCAACGCCAATCGGTCGCACCGCTACCGGATCGACGCCGGCATCATTCGCCGGCGTTCCATTTTCGACCGTCTGACCCTCTTCACCGGAACGCTGAAGGCGCGGCTGGCGACGATGACCGGGTCGCAAATACTGTTTCTGACCGCAGCAGGCGGGCTGGCGCTGGCCGGAGCACCCGGATGGATGCCGGCCGCTGTCGCCGCGGTCGGCGTGGGGACGGCCCTGCTATTGGGACGACAGACGACCAAGGCCGTCAGCGGCCGCTGCGGCCTGAACGACACGATGCTCAATCTGTTGCAGGACAAGTTCGACAACCGCATCGACATCGAACGCGACGACGAAATCGGCGAGGCGCTGCGCAATCTTCAGACGGTGCAGACGCTGATCCGCTTCAGCCGCAACGAAGTGAAGGCGACGCAGGAACTCGCGGCGCAGCAGCGCCGGGCCGAAATGACCCGCATGGCCGACGCCTTCGAGACCGCGGTGGGTGAGATCGTCGAAACCGTCTCGTCGGCGTCGGGACGACTGGAAAGCTCCGCGACCACCCTCGCCTCGTCGGCGGAGCATGCCGAGAAGCTGACAGCGACCGTCGCGCAGGCGTCGGAGGAAGCCTCGACCAACGTGCATTCCGTCGCCGCGACCACCGAGGAAATGGCCTCGTCCATCAACGAGATCAGCCGGCAGGTGCAGGAAGCCGCGCGCATCGCCGGCGAAGCCGTCAGCCAGGCCCATGCGACCACCGATCGCGTCAACGAATTGTCGAAGGCGGCGGCGCGGATCGGCGACGTGGTCGAACTCATCAACGCCATCGCCGGGCAGACCAACCTGCTGGCCCTGAACGCCACCATCGAGGCCGCAAGGGCCGGCGACGCGGGCCGCGGCTTCGCGGTGGTCGCGTCGGAGGTGAAGGCGCTGGCCGAGCAGACCGCGAAGGCAACCGGCGAGATCGGCCAGCAGATCGGCGGCATCCAGTCGGCCACGCGGGATTCGGCCGCGGCGATCGGCGACATCAGCAACATCATCGCCCGCCTGTCGGAAATCTCCTCGACGATTGCGGCGGCGGTGGAGGAACAGGGCGCGGCCACTCAGGAGATCGCCCGCAACGTGCAGGAGGCCGCCAACGGCACGCAGCATGTGACCTCGAACGTCGCCGAGGTCCGCCACAGCGCGACCGAAACCGGGACGGCGTCGACGCAGGTGCTCTCCGCCGCGCAATTGCTGTCGCAGGACAGCAGCCGCCTCAAGCTCGAAGTCGGAAAATTCCTCGACTCGGTGCGGGCCGCGTAAGAGCGCGGAGCGCTTGCGAAGCCGGATCGACATGAGTGGCGGTCGCCATCTCGCCAGATGCGCGCCGCCGCTCAAAGACAATCGCCGCGGCAAATCCGAAATCTCGAATCCGAGATGGCAAATCCGAGGTCCGACGTGGCGAGTCCGGACCTGGCGAACCCGAAATGGCGACGACAGTCCGGGTCACGCGGACCTCGCCTCTGGCACCACGACAAGGGCTAAGAACGGTCGCGCCGCCGCAACCTTTGAACGTGTTTGCGTTCTTGGGATGATGGTGCCCAGGAAAGGACTCGAACCTTCACGACCTTGCAGCCACTGGCACCTGAAGCCAGCGCGTCTACCAATTCCGCCACCTGGGCAATGGGCGACACATAGAGGGTCGCGTTTCGCCTTGTCAACCGTCCGCCCGCCGATAGTTCATTCGCAGGTCAGGATCGCGCGATCCGTCGGAGCAGGTCGGCCGTCCGGCCATCCGCAAGATCGGCGGTCAGGGCCGCCGCCTTCTCGGCGAAAGCGGCTTTGTCCGGCTGGACGAAGATCACGCCCATGCGCGTCAGCACGTCGCGAGTCATCTGCTCGAAGGCCAGCCATTCCGTATTCATATGGTGGTGAGAGACCGTCGCCGCCTCGCGGATGATCCGCTGCTGGGCCTGTGTGAACGACTGCCAGCGGGCCGTGGAGACCAGGAATACGTCCGGCACCATCGTATGCTCGTTCGTCGAATAATGCGTGACGACCTCGCCATGCCGGCCGACGATGAGCGCCGAAACGCTATTCTCCGCGCCGTCGACGAGACCGAGCTTCAGCGCGGTATAGACCTGATCCCAGCCCATCTCGACGCCCTCGGCACCCAGCACCTGCATCAACCGCGCCATCGTGGGCGAGGGCTGGATGCGGATTTTCATGCCCTTCAGGTCGTCCGGGTGGTGGATCGCCTTGCGGCCATAGAAGCTGCGGGAGCCGGCGTCGTAATAAGTGAGTCCGACGAGACCGATCGAGGCGCCGGAGGCGAGAATGTCCTCGCCGACCGCATCGGCCGTCACCCGCAGCCAGTGATCGCGGTCGCGAAACACGAAAGGCAGGCTGAGCACGCGATAGGCCGGCGCGATGGCTTCGAGCACGCTCGCGCTCACCTTCAGGAAATCGAGCTTGCCGGCCTGCACCTGCGCCAGCAGATTGACCTCATGGCCGATCTGCCCGTCGGGAAATATCTCAATGTCGATCTCGCCGCCGGAATTCCGCCGCACCGCATCGGCGAACTGCACCATGGCGCCATGCACGGGGTGAAAGATCGGCAGGCCATGGCCGATCCGCAACTGAAGCGGCGCCGCCCGCAAAACCGCCGGTGAGGCCAGCATCACCGCGCCGGCGCCAAGCAATCGTCGTCGCGACCAGGGTATCATCCGTCCAGCGCCATGTTTCGAGCAGCCCAGGCACCCTGCCGGAGCCGCGAGGAAGTCCTGGAGGAACGCCCGAAACCATTTCCGGGCATTCGATGCCGCCCTTTTAAGTCCTCGGCCGCCGTTCCGCCATGCGCCGATCCGCGCGGGCATCCCGTATCGAAGGCGAAATCCGCTGTACAGACATGCGCAGGTGGCGTATCGCCAAGCCGTAAAATCGCGGTTTTCGGCTCGGGGAGTTCTGATCAGAATGCGGTCGAACACAAACACGCTCGTCACGGTTTTCGGCGGCTCCGGCTTCATCGGACGGCAAGTCATCCGCGCGCTCGCCAAGCGCGATTTCCGCATCCGCGCGGCGGTGCGCCGCCCCGATCTCGCCGGACATTTGCAGCCGCTCGGGCGCGTCGGCCAGATCATGCCGGTGCAAGCCAATCTGCGTTACGCCGATTCGGTGGCGGCGGCCGTGCGCGACGCCGAAATCGTGGTGAACCTCGTCGGCATTCTGGCCGAAAGCGGCGCGCAGACGTTTCAGGCCGTGCAGGCGGAAGGCGCTGGAATCGTCGCCCAGGCCGCGGCGGCCGAGGGCGCGCGGCTGATCCACATGTCGGCGATCGGCGCGGACGAGAATTCCGAATCGGTCTATGCGCAGACCAAGGCCGCCGGGGAGAAGGCGGCATTCGCCGCCGTGCCGTCCGCCACGGTGTTCCGGCCCTCGGTGGTGTTCGGCCCCGACGACCGCTTTACCAACAAATTCGCGACGCTGGCGCGGGCAATGCCGGCGCTGCCGCTGATCGGCGGCGGCGAAACCCGGTTTCAGCCGGTGTTCGTCGGCGACGTCGCCACCGCGATCGCGGACGCGGTCGACGGCAAGGCGAAAGGCGGCGCGGTCTACGAACTGGGCGGGCCGGACGTGCTGAGCCTGCGCGAGATCCAGACCATGATCCTCGACATCATCGAACGAAAGAGGCTGCTGTTGCCGCTGCCCTTCGCGCTCGCGCGGCTCAAGGCGATGGTGCTCCAGTTCGCGCCGGAGCCGCTGAAGCTGACGCCGGATCAGGTCGAATTGCTGCGCACCGACAATGTCGTCTCGGCGGCGGCGAGCGAGGCCGGGCTGACCTTGCAGGCGCTGGGCATCGCGCCGCACTCGCTGGCCTCGATCGCCCCGTCCTATCTCTGGCGCTTCCGCCGCACCGGCGAGTTCCACACCAAGGCGACCTAGAGACTAATTCAACTGCGTTGAATCAGTCTCGCCGCCGATCTTTTTGTTCGAGCATGATCCTTTTCCGAAAACCGGTTTCCACTTTTCGGAATCATGCTCTGAAAAATCAGAACCCTAGCGCCAGGCCGATCAGGCCGAGCGTTCCGACGATCACGCGCCACCAGGCGAACAGCGCAAACCCCTTGCTCGACACGTAATCGAGCAGCGATTTCACCACGAGCAGCGCGGCGAAAAAGGCGGTGACGAAGCCGACGGCGACGATCGTCATGCTGTCCGCCGTCATCAGATGGTAGTTCTTGAACAGGTCGTAGGCGAACGCGCCGACCATGGTCGGCATCGCCAGGAAGAACGAGAATTCCGCCGCCGACCGCTTGTCCGAGCCGAACAGCATTGAGGCGACGATGGTCGCGCCCGAGCGCGAGACGCCGGGGATCATCGCCAGACACTGGGCGATGCCGATGCCGAGATACATCGGCAACGGGAACGCGGTGGCGTCGTGATAGCGCGGCTGAAGATCGAGCTGATCGACCCACAACAGAATCGCGCCGCCGACGATCAGCGTGAAGCAGACCACCCAGGGATTGAACAGCGTGCTCTTGATGAAGCCGCCGGCGAGCACGCCGACCACCACCGCCGGCAGAAACGCGACCAGAACGCCGATCACGAAGCGGCGCGCGGAGGGGTCGGAGAACATGCCGGTGGCGATCCGCCAGAGCCGCGCGAAATAGACCGAGAGGATCGCCAGGATCGCGCCGAGCTGGATCAGTACGACGAAAGTCTTGCCGAACGCATCGTCGTCGAAACCGAAGAAACGTTCGACCAGCAACAGATGCCCCGTCGAGGATACCGGAATGAATTCGGTCAGCCCTTCGACGATGCCGAGGACGAAAGCCTTAAACAGATCGAAAGACATCGCCAATATTCCGGAAGGCCGACTCGGCGTGAGGAACCCTGCTTGTGACTTATTCGCCAGCTTGTCGCAACGGCGAAAGCTTGCAAATCACGGGTTGCCTCGGCACCGCTTATGGTTAGGTTTGTCGCGCGCGAAACGTCGCGGTTTCGCCCTCCTGCAAGGTGTTCATGCTCACCCTCCTGCATCATCCGTTCTGCCCGCATTCCCGCTTCATCCGTCTTGCCGCCGCCGAGCATGGGGTCGAGATGCGCCTCGTCGAGGAGCGCCCGTGGCTGCGGCGGCCGGAGTTCCTGACGCTGAACCCGGCGGCGGAAACGCCGGTGCTGATCTCCGAGGACACGGCCGCCATTCCCGGCGCGGGAATCATCTGCGAGTTTTTCGACGAGACGCTCGGACGCGACATGGGCGAGGACCGGCTGATGGCGCAGGACACCAGCGACCGGATCGAGGTCCGCCGGCTGCTGTCGTGGTTCAATCACAAGTTTTTCGAGGAAGTTTCGCGCCCGCTGGTGACCGAGCGGATCTATAAGCGGTTCATGAGTTCCAATGACGGCGGCGGCCCGCCGGACATGGAGCTGATCCGTGCCGCGAAGGTGAATGTGCGCTACCATCTGCAATATATCGGATGGCTGGTCGGCACGCGGAACTTCATCGCCGGCGCGCGGCTGACCTATGCCGATCTGGCGGCGGCGGCGCATCTGTCGGCGATCGATTATCTGGGCGACGTGCCATGGAGCGAGGACGAGGCGGCAAAGGCGTGGTACGCACGGATCAAATCGCGGCCGTCGTTCCGTCCGCTGCTGGCGGACTGGCTCGCGGGCGTGCCGGCGTCGCCGACCTATGTGGATCTCGACTTCTGAACGTTTCATACCTGCGCAACATCATTGCCGATGAAGCGCGCGACCTCGGCTTCGATGCCATGGGCATCGTCGCGCCGGAAGCGATCCCCGAGGCGCTGCCGCGGCTGCGGCAGTTCCTCGACGAGGGCGCGCAGGGCGAGATGGGCTGGCTCGCCAACGACCCCGAACGCCGCGCCGTTCCCCGCAATCTGTGGAGCGAGGTCCGCTCGATCGTCATGCTCGGCGTCAATTATGGCGGCGAGGACGATCCGCTTTCGATCCTGCACCGGCGCGACTGCGGCGCGATTTCCGTCTATGCGCGCGGCGACGATTATCACGACCTCATCAAGAGCCGGCTGAAGACGCTCGCGCGTTCACTGCTGGCCAAGGCCGGCGGCGACGTCAAGGTGTTCGTCGACACCGCCGCCGTGATGGAGAAGCCGCTGGCGCAGGCGGCCGGACTCGGCTGGCAGGGCAAGCACACCAATCTGGTGTCGCGCGACCTCGGCTCGTGGCTGTTTCTCGGATCGATCTTCACCACGCTCGATCTTCCGCGCGACGCATCCGAGCGCAGCCATTGCGGCTCGTGCCGCGCCTGCCTCGACGCCTGCCCGACCGACGCCTTTCCCGCACCCTACCGGCTCGATGCGCGGCGCTGCATTTCCTACCTGACGATCGAGAACAAGGGACCGATCCCGCGCGAGTTCCGCAAAGCCATCGGCAACCGCATCTATGGCTGCGACGATTGCCTGGCCGTCTGCCCGTGGAACAAATTCGCCCAAGCCGGGCGCGAAATCAAACTCAAGGCGCGCGACGCATTGCGCGCGCCAAAACTCGCTGAACTGTCGCGCCTCGACGATCCGTCGTTTCGCGCGCTGTTCTCGAAATCGCCGGTCAAGCGCGTGGGCCGCGATCGCTTTCTCCGCAATGTCGCGACCGCCATCGGCAATTCGAACGACGCGGCGCTGATCCCCGAGGCCGAACGCCTGCTCGACGATGCAAGCCCGCTGGTGCGGGGCGCGGCCGTCTGGGCGTTGTCGCAGCTTCTGCCCGCCGAGACGTTTGCGACGATGGCAGCGGAACGGCTGGCGCAAGAGACAGACCCGGACGTGCGCGCCGAATGGGGAAGAGCATGATCCCGAAAAGTGGGAACCGGTTTTCGGATCAGATCATGCTCGATAAAAGATAAGTCTCGCACCGCGCCCATGCCATCCCCGCATGCGCTTATGGCGCGCGGCGGCTGGATTTCCGCCGGCGGTTCCCGCAACCCGCCGCCATGAAAAACGACACGCAAAAAGAGCCCTTCTTCAAGCGCGACGGCGACCGCTTCCTGCCGACGCCCGCCTGCCGCGGCCCATGGAATCCAAACTCGATGCATGGCCGCGTGGTGATCGGCCTGCTCGGGCAGGAGATCGAACGGCGGCACGGCGGACCGGACTACCTGCCGGCGCGGCTGACGGTCGATATGTACCGGCTGCCGGAAATCCATTCGCCTTGCGAGGTGACGACGCGCATCGTGCGTGACGGCAAGCGCATCAAGGTGATCGATGCCGAATTCTTCTCAGGCGGCGTCAGCATGGGCCGCGCCACCTCGCAATTGCTGCTGCGCACGGAAAATCCGCCCGGCACGGTCTGGTCGCGGCCGACCTGGAGCGTGCCGTCGCCGACCGACATTGCCGCCCCTGACGACACCCGCGCGGCGCTCGGCGGCATGTGGGCGATGCGGCGGATCGAGGGCGCGATGGGCGTGGTCGGCCCGCGCAAGGCGTGGATCAGCGAGGTGCGTGAACTGGTCGAGGGCGTGCCGCTGACGCCGTTCACGCGCGTCGCGGTCTCGGCGGATTTCGCCAGCCCCTTCGCCAATGCCGGCGACGAGGGTCTGCGCTTCATCAACACCGACGTGACGATCTATCTGCATCGTGTTCCCGCAACAGAATGGGTCGGCTACGAGGTGATGGATCATGGCGCGACCGACGGCATCTGCGTCGGCGAATGCCGCCTCTATGACGAGAACGGCCCGATCGGCACGTCGAGCGTCACCGCGCTGGCGCAGAAGGTCTCCTCTAACGCCGCCGTCGCCGCGATCGCCAAGGCCACCGCCGAGCGCGAGGGAACGGCGTAGTTAACCGTTGATTAAAACTCCGCCACCGCCGCGATCAGCCGCGCGATATCCTGCGGCCGCGACAGGCGGTGGTCGCCATCCTGGATCATGGTCAGCACCACGTCGTCGCTCGGCAGCCGCGACGTCAGCGCGAAGGCGTGCTGCCAAGGCACGTCCGCGTCCTGCGCGCCTTGCAGAATCCGCACCGGACAGCCGACCGCGATCGGACCCTGCAGAACAAGGTGCTTGCGGCCGTCCTCGATCAGCGCGCGTGATCGGATACGGCTCGCCATAGTCCGACGGGCGCAGCCACCGGCCCTCGGTCTCGATCTGGTGACGGATGTCCGGCGAAAATCCCTTCCACATCAGTTCCTCGGTGAAATCCGGCGCGGGCGCGATCAGCACCAGCCCGGCGAGCTTCGGGCCCCGCGACCGCCTGGCGATCTCCCGCGCCAGCAGCAGCGCGATCCAGCCGCCCATCGAGGAACCGACCACGATTTGCGGGCCCTCGCAGCAGCGGTCGAACACGGCGAGGCTTTCCTCGAACCAGCGCCTGATCGTGCCGTCCGCGAACGCGCCGCCGGATCTGCCATGTCCGGAATAGTCGAAGCGGACGCAGGCGCGCCCTTGTTCCGCCGCCCAGGCGTCGAGCGCCACCGCCTTGGTGCCGCGCATGTCCGAATTGAAGCCCGACAGCCAGAAAATTCCGGGCGAAGCGCCTTGCCGCGCCCGCACCGCCAGCCGGCGCGGCGGCGTTCCCGCCTCGATGAAACTCAACGCGGGCTCGGGGATATCGTTCATGCCAAGAATCTCGTTCGCCAAGGATCTTGCGGATCGGCCGCTCATTGCGGAACACCGCCGCGGCGGTTATGTGATGGCTTGCACGCAACGTCAAAAGACGGTTCGCTTACGAACCTCTCCAACGCGCCGATTGCGCGCTTGCCGTTGCGCGCTGAATCCTTCAAAATAGCGCCTTCCATCAACAATACGGAGATCGCACCCATTCGTCGTCCCAACAGAGCGCCCACCCCCGTTCAGAAAGACGGGCCGCGCGTCAACGAGGATATCCGCAACCTCGAAATTCAATTGATCGATCAAGACGGAACGAATGTCGGAGTCGTGAAGACTCAGGACGCCATCAAGATGGCCGCCGACGCAGGTTTTGACCTCGTCGAGATTTCACCGAACACCAATCCGCCGGTCTGCAAGTTTCTCGACTACGGCAAATTCAAATATTCGGCGCAGAAGAAAGCCGCCGAGGCGCGCAAGCGCCAGAAGGTCATCGAGATCAAGGAGGTCAAGCTCCGCCCGATGATCGACGACCACGATTACGACGTGAAGATGAAGGCGATGCAGCGCTTCTTCGAGGAAGGCGACAAGGTGAAGATCACCCTGCGCTACCGGGGACGCGAAATGGCCCATCAGGAGATCGGAACGAAGCTTCTGGATCGCGTGAAGGCCGATGTCGCCGCCGTCGCCAAGGTCGAGCAGGACGCCCGCTTCGAAGGCCGGCAGGTGGTGATGGTTCTCGCGCCGCGCTGAGCAGGATCCGGGTCCCACGGGCCTATCGGGCGGCCGGCGCGATCGGGCCAGATCGGGTCCGGCAATCTGGTGGACCGTGATCCGGCTCACAGAGACCGTTTCGGGGGCGTGCTGAAAGGCGCGCCCCTTCATTGCATAAGGTGCCTGCCATGCCCGCCTTGATCGCCTGCCTGCTCGATTCCCGGATCTTCCATGCCTTCGCCCGGCTGGTGGTGACGTTCCCGTTCTGGAGCAGCGGACTCGCGAAACTGATCGATTTCAACGGCGGCGTCGCCGAAATGGCGATGTTCAACCTGAACCCGCCGATCGTCTTCAACATCGCGACCATCATCTGCCAGCTCGGCGGGTCGTTGCTGGTGATCCTGAACCGCTTCACTTGGCTCGGCGCCGGCGCGCTCGCCGTCTTCACGCTGCTGACCATCCCGATCGCCCACGCCTTCTGGACCATGACCGGCGAGAAGGCGATGATGGAGTTCTTCTTCACCGTCGAGCATATCGGCCTGATCGGCGGGCTGATGCTGGTGGCGATCCTGTCGCGGCAGTCGCAGCGGCAGGGCGCGTGAGGCTCCTCGAATCGGCCGTGCGGCCGTTGCCAATTCGCCGTTCCTCTGTCATAAGCCCCAACTTCGCCGCCCGGCTGAACAAGGGCTGCCGTGGCGGCGAGCCCATGCCGACTGTTTCATTCATGAAATGTCGAGCATTTTCAACGCTCTAACGAGCATTCACCGGCCTGACGCCCGCCTCGCGGGAGTGTCGGCAGCCGGCACAGGAGAGCCAAATGCCCAAGCTGAAGACCAAATCGGGCGCCAAAAAGCGCTTCAAAGTGACCGCCTCGGGTAAAGTGAAATACGCCCAGCGCGGCAAGCGCCACGGAATGATCAAGCGCACGCCGAAGCAGATTCGTCAGCTTCGCGGCACCAACGTGCTGTTCAAGACCGACGGCGACAACATCAAGAAGTATTTCTTGCCGAACGACTGATCGCAAGAAGGCCGCGCCCTCCGCGCGGTGCATCCCACCTCATATTTTCGAATTGAAGGAGATCAGTCATGGCTCGCGTCAAACGCGGTGTGACCGCTCACGCCAAGCACAAGAAAGTCTACAAGGCCGCCAAGGGTTTTTACGGCCGCCGCAAGAACACCATCCGCGCCGCCAAGGCCGCCGTCGACAAGGCCGGCCAATATGCGTTCCGCGACCGCAAGCGCAAGAAGCGGACGTTCCGCGCGCTCTGGATCCAGCGCCTCAACGCCGCCGTGCGCCCGTTCGGCCTGACCTACAGCCGCTTCATCGACGGCCTCGCCAAGTCGGGCCTCGTGGTCGACCGCAAGGTGCTGTCCGACCTCGCCATCAGCGAGCCGGCGGCCTTCGCCGCGATCGTCGAAAAGGCCAAGGCCGCGCTACCGGCGGAAGCCAAGGCGGCCTGAAGTCTGGCTCACGAGAGCCGTTCGCAAGTTCCGGTGTCATGCCCGCGCAAGCGGGCATCCAGTAATCACCGATCGAGACGTTAAGCACGGGGGTTACTGGATCATCCGCTTTCGCGGATGATGACGATCTCCCTATGCCGGATCTCAAGCGACATCCAAAAGAGTGACCGTCGCCATGTCCGATCCCGCATCTGCCGATCTCGCTTCTCTTCAATCGCAAATCCTGTCCGACATCGCCGCCGCCTCCGACGAGGCGGCGCTCGAAGCGGTGCGCGTCGCCACCCTCGGCAAGAAGGGGTCGGTCTCGGCGCTGCTCGCGACGCTCGGCAAGATGGCCCCCGACGAGCGCAAGGCGCAGGGCGCGGCCATCAACGCCGTCAAGGACGCGATCGGCGACGCGCTCACCGCCCGCCGCGAGGTGCTGAAGACCGCGGCGCTCGACGCGCGCCTTGCGTCCGAGACCATCGACGTCACCTTGCCGGTGCGCGAGACGCCGGCCGAGCAGGGCCGCATCCATCCGCTCAGCCAGGTGATGGACGAGTTGACCGCGATCTTCGCCGATATGGGATTCTCGATCGCCGAAGGCCCGGACATCGAGACCGACGACAACAATTTCACCAAGCTGAATTTCCCGGAAGGCCATCCGGCGCGCGACATGCACGACACGTTCTTCTTCAACCCGAAGGAGGACGGCTCACGGCTACTGCTGCGCACGCACACCTCGCCGGTGCAGGTGCGCACGATGCTGTCGCAAAAGCCGCCGATCCGCATCATCGCGCCGGGCCGCACCTATCGCATCGATTCGGACGCGACGCACACGCCGCAATTCCATCAGGTCGAGGGCCTCGTCGTCGACAAGGGCTCGCATCTTGGCCACCTGAAATGGATTCTCGCGGAGTTCTGCAAGGCGTTCTTCGAGGTCGACAACGTCAATATGCGCTTCCGCCCCTCGTTCTTCCCGTTCACCGAACCGTCGCTGGAGGTCGATATCCAGTGCCGCCGCGACAAGGGCGAAATCCGTTTCGGCGAGGGCGAGGACTGGCTGGAGATTCTCGGCTGCGGCATGGTGCATCCGAACGTGCTGCGCAATTGCGGCATCGACCCCGACGTCTATCAGGGCTTCGCCTGGGGCATGGGCATCGACCGCATCGCCATGCTGAAATACGGCATCGCCGACCTGCGGCAGATGTTCGAGGGCGACGTGCGCTGGCTCAACCATTACGGCTTCAAGCCGCTCGACGTCCCGACGCTGGCGGGAGGGCTGTCGTCATGAAATTCACCCTCTCCTGGCTGAAGGATCATCTCGACACCGACGAGCCGCTGGACAAGCTCGCCGAGAAGCTGACGATGATCGGGCTCGAGGTCGAGCATCTGGACGACAAGGCCAAGGCGCTATCCGCCTTCACCATCGCCAAGGTGATCTCCGCCGAGCAGCATCCGAACGCCGATCGCCTGCGCGTCTGCATGGTCGATACGGGGAGCGGCGCGCCGGTGCAGGTCGTCTGCGGCGCGCCGAACGCGCGCGCAGGGCTCACCAGCGTGTTCTCGCCGCCCGGCACGTTCATTCCGGGCAAGAACATCACGCTCGGCATCGGCACGATCCGCGGGATCGAAAGCCGCGGCATGCTGTGCTCGGCTGCCGAACTCGAACTTTCCAACGATCATGACGGCATCATCGAATTGCCCGAGGATGCGCCGGTCGGCGTGCAATATGTCGAATGGGCGAAGCTCGGCGATCCGGTGATCGAGATCAATCTCACGCCGAACCGCGCCGACTGCACCTCGATCCATGGCATCGCCCGCGACCTGTCGGCCGCCGACATGGGCACGCTGAAGGATGCGGCGATCAGGCCGGTGAAGGGCGCGTTCCCCTCGCCGGTACAGGTGAAAGTCGAGGACGAAAGCCTGTGTCCGGGCTTCGCGCTGCGCCTCGTGCGCGGCGTGAAGAACGGCCCGTCGCCGGACTGGCTGCAAAAGCGCCTGACCGCGATCGGCCTGCGCCCGATCAACGCGCTGGTCGACATCACCAATTACATGACCTTCGATCGCGGCCGGCCGCTGCACGTCTTCGATGCTGCGAAAGTGAAGGGCGATCTGGTCGTTCGCCGCGCGAAAAACGGCGAGAGCCTGCTGGCGCTGGACGGAAAGATCTACACGCTCGACGACACGATGTGCGTCATCGCTGACGAGGCCGGCGTCGAATCGCTGGCCGGCATCATGGGCGGCGAGGCGTCCGGCTGCTCGGAGACGACGACCGACGTGCTGATCGAATCGGCGCTGTGGAACGAGATCAACATCGCCCATACCGGCCGCAAGCTCGGCATCAATTCGGATGCGCGCTATCGCTTCGAGCGCGGCGTCGATCCGGCCTTCATGGTGCCGGGCCTCGAACTCGCGACCGCGATGGTGATGGACTTGTGCGGCGGCACGCCGTCCGAGGCCGTCATCGTCGGCAATACGTTCGGTGACGATCGCATCATCGACTTCCCGCTCGACGAGGTGAAGCGCCTCGCCGGCATCGACGTGCCGTTTGTCGAGATGCGGCGCATCCTCACTTGGCTCGGCTTCACCGTCGCCGGCAACGGTCCCGTCATCAAGGTCGCGGTGCCGAGCTGGCGCGCGGATGTGGCCGGCAAGGCCGATATCGTCGAGGAGATCGTGCGCATCGTCGGTGTCGATCGCGTGCCGCTGACGCCGTTCGAGCGCGGCGACGCTCCGCGCAAGCCGATCCTGACGCCGATCCAGCTACGCACGCGCAGAGCCAAGCGCGCGCTGGCCACGCGCGGCCTGGTCGAGGCGGTAACGTGGTCGTTCGTCTCCAAACCGCAGGCCGAACTGTTCGGCGGCGGCAAGGCGGAGCTGACGCTCTCCAACCCGATTGCCGCGGATCTCTCCGACATGCGCCCGAGCCTCATTCCGAGTCTGGTCGCGGCGAGCCAGCGCAATGCGGATCGCGGGTTCACCGACACGGCGCTGTTCGAGGTCGGACAGATTTTCAAGGGCGACCGCCCCGAGGAACAGTTCATCGCCGCGAGCGGCGTGCGGCGCGGCCTCGCCTCGCCCGCGGGCCTCGGCCGTTTCTGGTCGGGATCGGCGCAGCCCACAGCGCTCGACGCCAAGGCCGACGCGATAGCCGTGCTCGCCGCCGCCGGCGCTTCGGTGCAGGCGTTGCAGATCGTCGCGGGCGGCGCGCCATGGCTGCATCCGGGACGCTCCGGCACGATCCAGATGGGTCCGCAAAACATTCTGGGCCATTTCGGCGAGCTGCATCCGCGCGCGCTGGAGGCGCTCGGCGCGGAAGGCCCGATCGTCGCTTTCGAGATCATCCTCGACCGCATTCCCGAGGCGAAGGCGCGGGCGACGCGCGCAAAGCCGCTGCTGGAACTGTCCGCGTTCCAGCCGGTGTCGCGCGACTTCGCCTTCATCGTGGATCGCGCCGTCAAGGCGGGCGACATCGTCCGCTTCGCGCAAGGCGTGGACCGCAAGCTGATTTCGAACGTGGCGGTGTTCGACGTTTATGACGGCAAGGGCATCGATCCGGACAAGAAGTCGGTGGCGATCGCGGTGACGCTTCAGCCGCGTGAAAAAACGCTGACCGATCAGGAGATCGACGCGGTCGCGGCGAAGATCGTTGCGGAGATCGCCAAGCGCACCGGCGGCACCTTGCGGGGATGACCCTCGCGGGACTTCTGCCGGACGGCGTCGATGCGTTCACGCTGCTGGCGTTGATCGCCTTCGCGCTGATCGCCAGCATCGCGCGCGGCTTTTCCGGATTCGGCGGCGCGCTGATCTTCATGCCGCTCGCCAGCACCGTCATTCTGCCGCGCACCGCCGCCGTCATGCTGATGCTGGTCGACCTCGTCGCCGCCGCGCCGCTGATTCCGCCCGCCTGGCGCAGCGCGCAGCGAAAGCCTGTGGCCTGGATGGCGCTCGGCGCGCTGTTCGGCGTGCCGCTCGGCGCCTATGCGCTGCTGAGCTTCGATCCCTTGCTGACACGCTGGATCATCTGCCTGTTCGTGCTCGCGCTGCTGATGCTGCTGATGTCCGGCTGGCGCTATCGCGGCCCCGACCATGCGGCGATCACCGCGGGCGTCGGCGGGCTTTCGGGATTTCTTGGCGGGCTGGCACAGAGCGGCGGACCGCCGATCGTCGCCTATTGGCTCGGGCGACCGGTGGCGACCTCCGTCATTCGCGCCAACATCGTGCTGTATTTCGCCGCCAGCAGCATCTTCGCCTTCGCCAGCTATCTTCTCGGCGGCCTGCTGACGCGCGACGTCATGATGCTCTCGCTGCTGATCGGCCCGGCCTATGCGATTGGGCTGTTCATCGGCGCGAGCCTGTTCGGGATTGCCAGCGACACGCTGTTCCGCCGCATCTGCTACACGCTGATCGCGCTCGCCGGAATCGTCGGCATGCCGCTGCTCGATCCGTGGCTGCGGCCGTAAAAACCTACTGCGTTTTGCGCGGCCGCGCCTTGCGTTTCGCCTTCGTTTTCGACGGCGGCTCGTCGCTCGGCTCCGGCTTCAGCGCGCCGATGCGGCGGAGCGCCGCTTCCGCGGCCCGCTCGCCGGATTCCCATGCGCCGCCGACCGTGCCCCACAGCGTCTCATGCGCCGCCTCGCCGGCGAAGAACAATCCGCCGAGCGGCTCCATCAGAACACGGCGCGCGCCCTGGCCGCCGGAAGCGGCCGCCGACATCGCGCCCAGCGTGAACGGCGACGCATTCCATCGCGTCACCGCCGAGCGTCGGATCGCCGCCTTGACGTCCGCGCCGTAAAGCTTCGTCAGCCAGGACGTCGCGAAATCCACCATCGCCGCCTCGCCCTCGGCGGACAGAGCCCGGCCGAAATCGCCGCCGACATCGACCGTGCAGAGCGAGGTATCGCCGATATTGGCGAGCAGCAGGCCGGTCCGGTCGCTGTCGCTTTTCTCGATCATGACATCGTCTCGCGGCAGGCCGAGCGGGTTTCCCGAAAATTCCAGCGCGATGTGGTCGTAGCTACCGAGCGTCAGCCGCGAGAGCGCGTCGCCGTGCCGCTTCGGCAGGTCCGGCGCGAATTTGAGCGCGCCCGACATCAGCACATTGGTCGAGGCGGTGACGATGATCGCGCGCGTCGTCACGCGCCCCTTCGCGGTTTCGACGCCAAGCTCGCGCCCCGCCCAGACGATCCGCGTCACCGGCGCGCCGGGCACGACGGAAATGGAATCGGCCAGCCGCGTCACCAGCGCGCCAAACCCCTGACGGCAGAACGCGCCGGCGTCGCGCGGCTGCATGCGCGCGAGATCCTGCACCGACATGTCCTTCAGATCCTTCGACGTCTGCGCCGGGCCGAGCGCGAATTGCAGCGTGCCGGCCCAGTCGCCGGTGTCCTTCGGCATTGCCTCCAGCGCTGTTACATCCGCCTTGCGCCCCGGATCGGCGAAGGCGCGATTGGTGCGCACGAGGGTCGCGAGAAAGTCCTCCGTCTCGCCCGCGCGCGCGTTGCGGCGGCCGATCCTGATCTTTTGCGCCTGCGGCGCGGCATAGATGTCCATGCCGACGATGCGCGCCTGCTTTGCGACCGGATTGTCGCTCTGCCCGAAGATCCAGCGCGCGCCGCGATCGAACGGCACGCCGAAGGTTTCCGTGTCGGTCCAGCAGCGGCCGCCGAGACGGTTCGACGCCTCGATCACCACCGCCTTGCGGCCGGCAGCGGCGATCCGCCGCGCAGCCGCGATGCCGGCAGCGCCCGCGCCGACCACGACGATCTCGGTCTCGCGCGGCAACGCGACGCTCGCTGCCCGTCCGAGATTCGGAAACGCCAGCGACGCCGTCGCCGCCGCGAGGAAGCTGCGGCGGGAAATTGTCATCTCATGGTTTCCGAAAATTCTGCAAGCATCGCGAAAAAAGGGTTAGCCTCTGTCGTCCTGGACCGTCACACGAGAACATCGCATGAACTTGCCCGATCATACCCGCCGTGGCAACGCAGCATGGTGAACCTTTGGTGATTTCCGTAATCCTCCGCATGAACTAAATTGCAAATAGTTTTGCCCAGTCTGGAACCACGACAAGGGAGACAAGCGGCCGGAACGAGCCGCGAGAGGATACGATCATGGGCTTGATGCTCGACGCGATCGGAAAAATGATCGCCCGCTACCTTCAGCATGAAGCGATCGGGTTCGAACCGTTTACGCCCAGCGACCCCGAACATCTCAATGAGATGATGGAGCCGGGCGACGTGTTGCTTGTCGAAGGCAACAACCGCATTTCCGGCGTCATCAAATATCTGACGCAATCGACCTGGTCGCATGCGGCGCTCTATGTCGGGCCGATCGACGGCGCGTTCGAGCCGGACGGCGAGCAGCACGTCATCATCGAGGCCAATATCGGCGAAGGCGTCGTCACCGCGCCGCTGTCGAAATATTTCGTCTATCACACGCGCATCTGCCGTCCCGTCGGGCTGTCGTTCGAGGACCGCAACACGGTGTGCCGCTACGCCATCAATCGCGTCGGCTTCGGCTACGACACCAAGAACATCGTCGACCTGATGCGCTATCTCATTCCGCTGCCGATCCCGCAGAAATGGCGGCGGCAGATGATCGCGATGGGCTCCGGCGATCCGACGCGGATCATCTGCTCGGCGCTGATCGCGCAGGCGTTCGAAGCGGTGCGCTATCCGATCCTGCCGAAGGTGACGCAGGCCGGCAGCCGCAAGGCGCGCCGCGCGATCCTGCACATCCGCGATTCATCGCTCTACATGCCGCGCGATTTCGACATCTCGCCCTACTTCGCGATCATCAAGCCGACGATCGAAGAGGGATTCGATTACACAATGCTCCATTGGGCCGACAAGCCGAAGCCGCCTGAGGAGGTGGCGGGCACCTTCGATCCGTTTCCACCCACGATCGAAGCGCCGCCGCTGGCTCCTGAGGCGCCTGACGAAGAGACGGAAACGATCGCCGCAAGAGAAGCAGCCGATGCGGCATCGTTCTCGCGGGTGATCCTGCTGCGGATCACGCGCGCGCGACCAGGATTCCGCGCCAAGCGACTGTCGCGGGAGAAAAACCGCGATCTCGATCTGGCGAGCTAAGTCGCAGATTTCCGCTGGCTGCTCTTGCGAGCCGATGGAGCGATCGCTACCTCTGCGCTGCTTTATGCGGGGATGACACCACGATGCTCGATTCGATCGTCAAGGCGCTGTCGCAAATCGTGTCGCCGCCGATGCGCCGCATCCTGTGGCGCTCGATCGCTCTGGCGCTCGGGCTCGTCGCCGTCATCGCCATCGGTCTGCAACGGCTGTTGAGCTGGGCCGCCACTTCCGGCGAGACCTGGGCCGGCGGCGTGCTCGGCCCCTCCTTCGACATCCCGCTCGACATCCTCGCCTGGATCGTCTCGATCGCCGCCGCGCTCGGCATCATCGTCGGCGCGGTGTTCCTGATGCCGGCGGTCACCGCACTGATGGCGAGCCTGTTCGTGGACGACGTCGCCGACGAGGTCGAGCGCGTGCATTATCCGGCGGAAGAGCCGGGCCGTGCGCTGCCGATCCCGCGTGCGCTGCTGGAAAGCATCAAGACGGCACTGCTGGCGGTGGCGCTGTATCTGCTGGCGCTGCCTTTCTTCTTTTTCGCCGGAATCGGCGTGATCGTGTTCTTCCTCGTCTCCGCGTTCCTGCTCGGCCGCGAATATTTCCTGCTGGCGGCGATGCGCTATCGGCCGGTGGATGAGGCCAAGGCATTCCGCAAGGAGAACGCCGCCACCGTGTTCGCGGCCGGCTGTGTGATCGCCGCCTTCGTTGCGATCCCGATCGTCAATCTGGCGACGCCTTTGTTCGGCACCGCCTTCATGGTGCACCTCCACAAGCGCCTGTCGGGGCCGCGGCGCGAGTTGCTGGAGCCGCTGCCGCCGCCAAAGGTGGCATAACCCACGCTTACGCCGCGACCGTCTTCTCCGGCCATTTGCACAGATCGGCGATGATGCACACCTCGCAGCGCGGTTTTCGGGCGAGGCAAGTGTAGCGGCCGTGCAGGATCAGCCAGTGATGCGCATGCAGCATGAAGCGCGGCGGAATGATTTTTTCGAGTCCCAGCTCGACCTCCAGCGGCGTCTTGCCCGGCGCAAGACCGGTGCGGTTGCCGACCCGGAACACATGCGTATCCACCGCCATGGTCGGCTCGCCGAACGCCATGTTCAGCACCACATTGGCGGTCTTGCGGCCGACGCCCGGCAATGATTCCAGCGCCTCGCGTGTGTTCGGCACCTCGCCGCCGAACTCGTCGATCAGCTTGCGCGACAGCGCGATGACGTTCTTCGCCTTGTTGCGATAGAGCCCGATGGTCTTGATGTAGTCGCGCAGCCGCTCCTCGCCGAGCGCGAGCATCTTTTCCGGCGTGTCGGCGACCGGAAACAAATTCCGCGTCGCCTTGTTGACGCCGGCATCGGTGGCCTGCGCGGACAGAGCGACCGCCACCACCAGCGTGAACGGATTGAGATGTTCGAGTTCGCCGCGCGGATCGGGATTGGCGCGCTGAAAGCGGGTGAAGGCTTCGATCACCTCGGCCTCGGTCCAGCGCTTCGGCTTCGCCGCCCGGACGGGCTTTTTCGCGCGCACGGCGGGCTTCGCGGCACGCGGCAATTTTGCAGGGCGGCTTTTCGCTGGGGGCGTCGCCGGCATCGTCTTTTTGGCCATGTCTTCGTATAGTGAAGGCCCATGACCGCAGGCAATTCCCCAGATCGCGATCCGGCGCTGTTTTCCGCGCTGCTGACGCCGCATCGTTCGCTGAGCCGGACCGGCTTTCTGGTGCTGATGGGATTCATCGCCGCGATCAGCTTCGGCGCAGGACTCCTGTTCCTGTCGATGGGCGCTTGGCCGGTGTTCGGTTTTTTCGGGCTGGATGCGCTGGCGATCTGGTGGGCGTTCCGGGTGAATTTCCACCGGGCCGCCGCCTATGAGGAAATTTTCGTCACACCCTCGATGCTGCATGTTCGGCGGGTGACGCATCTGGGCAGCGTCTCCGAATGGAGCTTCAATCCGCTCTGGGTGAGGCTGGATGTCGAGGCGGACGAGGAATTCGGCGTGGAACGTCTCGCGCTGGTGTCGCGCGGGCGCAGCCTCGACATCGCGAGCTTTCTCGGCCCCGACGAGAAGCTGAGCTTTTCCAAGGCGTTGTCGGCGGCATTGGCGAGCGCCAAGCGCGGCGTGACGTACAATCCGTTATAGGAGTGTCGGAAAGCGGGTGGTTCGCCGCGCGGCGGGCGATTACATCGGTGCCATGATGATGAACCTCGCCATGATCCAGGATCACGCCACGCGGCCGGACGCCCTCGCGCCCGCTCTGCGCGATTATGATTCGGTGCGCCGCGCCATCGCCTACATTTCCGAGAACTGGCGCGACCAGCCCGAAATCGACGCCATCGCAGGCGCCGCCTCGCTGACGCCGGACGAACTGCACCATCTGTTCCGCCGCTGGGCGGGGCTGACGCCGAAAGCCTTCATGCAGGCGCTGACGCTCGATCACGCCAAGGGGCTCCTGCGCGATTCGGCCAGCGTGCTCGACGCGGCGCTGGACAGCGGCCTGTCCGGCCCCGGCCGGCTGCACGACCTGTTCGTGACGCATGAGGCGATGTCGCCGGGCGAATGGAAGGCCGGGGGCGCGGGGCTGACGCTGCGCTACGGCTTTCACCCCTCGCCGTTCGGAACGGCGGTCGTGATCGCCAGCGACCGCGGGCTTGCGGGGCTCGCCTTCGCCGATCCGGGCGGGGAGCCGGCGGCGCTGGCCGACATGCAGCGGCGCTGGCCGAAGGCCGCCTATGCCGAGGATGCGGCCGCCACCGCGCCGCTGGCGCAACGCATCTTCGATCCGACGCGATGGCGCGCGGAGCAGCCGCTCCGCGTGGTGCTGATCGGCACCGATTTCGAGGTGCGGGTCTGGGAGACGCTGCTGAAAATTCCGTTCGGCCGCGCCCACCTATTCCGACATCGCCGACTGCATCGACAGGCCGAAGGCCGCGCGCGCGGTCGGCGCGGCGGTCGGGCGCAATCCGATCTCCTTCGTCGTGCCGTGTCATCGCGTGCTGGGAAAAAGCGGCGCGCTCACCGGCTATCATTGGGGCATGACGCGCAAGCAGGCGATGCTCGGCTGGGAAGCGGGACGCATTCCCGCCGGCTGAGGTCGATGTCGCGACATTGACCTTGCCGGACCGTCTCAGCTACTGACGACGAATGATGGTCCGATACCTGCAACTCGTAAGCCTCGCCCTCGCAATACTGACGGCGGCGCTGATCTCCGGATTCTTCTACGCTTATTATTGCTCGGTCATGCCGGGACTCGAAGCGACCGATCCGCAAACCGCGATCAAGGCGATGCAGGCGATAAACGCCGTGGTTCGCAATGCGACCTTTGCCATTTCGTTTTTGGAACGCTGGCGTTTGGCGTAATCGCGGTGCTACTCCTGATCGGCCGCGGCGGTCGCCCGCTGGTGTTCGCGCTGCTCGGCTTGGCGCTGTATGGCGTCGGCGCATTCATGGTGACGCTGTTTTACAGCGTGCCGTTGAATGAGTCGCTCGCGACCGTCACTCCAACGCCGGAGAATGCCGCGCAGGTCTGGCGCGGCTATGTCGAGCCGTGGGTCCGCTGGAATGCGCTGCGGACCCTGATGTCGGTATTGGCGCTTGCGGCTTTTATCGCAAGCTTCGTCACAATACTGCTGCAACCTCGCAGGTAACAATTAGCCCGCCAGATCGAGCTTCGAGGCCACCGTCGCATCCGCGTTCAGGCGGTAGATGATCGGCACGCCGGTTGCGATCTCGCGCGCGAGAATGCCTTCCGGCGACAGCCGCTCCAGCACCATCACCAGCGCGCGCAGCGAATTGCCATGCGCCGCCACCAGCGTCCGTTGTCCACGCAACACCGAGGGCAGGATTTCCTGCACGTAATAGGGCAGCGTGCGCGCCAGCGTGTCGCGCAGGCTCTCGCCGCCGGGCGGGGCGATGTCGTAGGAGCGCCGCCAGATATGCACCTGCTCCTCGCCCCATTTCTTGCGGGCGTCATCCTTGTTCAGGCCGGACAGGTCGCCATAGTCGCGCTCGTTCAGCGCCTGATCCTTCGTCACCGGAATGTTGCTCGCGCCCATCTCCTCCAGCACGAGACCGAGCGTGCGCTGCGCGCGCTTCAGCGCCGAGGTGTAGGCGACGTCGAAGGAAAGTCCCTGCGCCTTCAGCTTGCGTCCCGCCTCGCGCGCCTCGCCGACGCCGACCTCGGTGAGATCGACATCGCGCCAGCCGGTGAAAAGGTTCTTCAGATTCCATTCGCTCTGGCCGTGACGCACCAGCACGAGAAGCCGCTCGCTCATTTCCAACTCCGTAACTCTTGTTTGAGCATGATCTTGTCCGAAAACCGGTTCCCACTTTTCGGGATCATGCTTTCAGAAATCCGTCAGTCCGAGCACGTCGAACATCGTGTAGAAGCCGGGCTTCTGGTGCTGCGCCCAGAGCGCGGCCTTGACCGCGCCGGTGGCGAACAGCGCGCGGTCACCGGCCTTGTGGCTGAGTTCGATCCGCTCGTCCGCGCCGGCGAAGATCACCGTGTGATCGCCGACCACCGTACCGCCGCGCAAGGTCGCAAAGCCGATATCGCCCGGCTCGCGCGCGCCCGTAAAACCGTCGCGCGAGCGCACCGACCGCTCCGGCAATTTGACGCCGCGTCCCGCCGCCGCCGCCTCGCCCAGCATCAGGGCGGTGCCGGACGGCGCGTCGATCTTCATCTTGTGGTGCATCTCCAGCACCTCGATATCGAAATCCTGATCGAGCGACTTCGCCACGCGCTTGACCAATGCAGCCAGCAGATTGACGCCGAGGCTCATATTGCCGGACTGCACGACGGTCGCGCGCGAGGTGACGCTTTTGATGACGGCATCGTCGGAAGCCGACAGGCCGGTGGTGCCGATCACATGCACGAGGCGGCGCTCGGCGGCGATCGCGACATTGGCGATGGTCGCCTGCGGCACGGTGAAGTCGATCACGCCGTCGGCGTTCTTCGACAGCTCCCACAGATCCGACGACAGCTTGACGCCGTTGGCCGGCAGCCCGGCGAGCACGCCGGCATCCTGCCCGAGCAGGTCCGAGCTAGGGGCTTCGAGCGCGCCGGTCAGCACCGCGCCCGGCGTCTGCGAAATGGTCTTCACCAAGGTGCGACCCATCCGCCCGCCTGCCCCGGCGACGATCAAGCGCATGTCGGCCATGTTCCGTTACTCCCGCGAGGCTTGCGATATAGCGGCGCTTTGCGCGCGCGGCAAATCCGGCCACCGTTACGGCTGCGGCCCGTCATAGCCTTCGATGATGACGAGATTTCCGTTCGAATGCGGTGCGCGGATCGCTACCAGTTTCTGATATTCTGGCGAATTGTAGCAGGCCAGCGCGGTCGCATAGTCCTCGAACTCGAGCACCACATTGCGCGACCGCGACGTACCTTCGCGGGTTTCGAACTCGCCGCCACGCACCAGAAACTTCGCACCATATTTGTGAAACACCGCGCCGTTGGCTGCGATATAGGCGCGATAGCCGTCCATGTTTTGGACGTCGATGCTGGCGATCCAGTAGCCCTTGGCCATCCTGCCTCCTAGCGCCGTATATTCGTCTTGCCGACGAGATCGCGCGCCGCCGAGATGTCGGCAACGATCTGTTCGGCGACCGCGACGGGATCGGCGGCCTCCGTCACCGGGCGGCCGACCACGAGATGGTCCGCGCCCGCCGCGATCGCCAGCGCAGGCGTCATGATCCGTTTCTGATCGCCGGTCGCGGCCCCCGCCGGGCGAATGCCGGGCGTCACCAGTTTCATGCCGGGGCCGACCAGCGCGCGCGTGTTTTCGGCCTCCTCCGGCGACAGGACGAGGCCATGAATGCCGATGTCACGCGCCTGCGCCGAGCGCCGCGCGACCAGCTCCTTGACGCCGATTCCGTAACCGGCCGCCGCAAGATCGGCGTCGTCATAGGAGGTCATCACCGTCACCGCCAGCAATTGAAGCTGCGACCCGGCGACGCCGGCGAGCGCCGCCTTCATGCTCTGCGGGAAGGCATGGACGGTGAGGAAGCTCGCGCCGAGCCGGGCGATCTGCCGCGCCGCGCGCTCCACCGTGTTCGGGATATCGTGCAGTTTCAGGTCGATGAAGGCTTTCTTGCCGTCCCCGATCAGGCGTTCGGCCAGCGGCAGGCCGCCGGCATAGGTCAGTTCCATGCCGATCTTGTAGAAACTGACGCTGTCGCCGAGCCGCGCCACCATCGCTTCGGCGTCCGCCACCGACGGAAGATCGAGCGCCACGATCAGGCGATCGCGCGGGTCCGTCGTCTCCGTTTCGCTCATTCCGGCTGGTTCCTTCTGCATCCGCGCCGCTGCTGTCATCAACTCCGCCTCATCTGTTGTGCCACATCGATCAGTTGCGTCACCATCCCTTGCAGCGCATCGGCGTCCGCCTTGTGCTTCAGCCGCTCCGCATCATCATAGGCTTGATCGGCGAAGGACAGCGCCAGTTGATTGGGGATCACCGTCGCCCGGCATCCGGACAGGATCAGCCGCAGCGCCGCGAGGCAGCGCGAGCCGCCGAGTTTTCCTTCGGACGCCGACGCCAGCGCGAACGCCTTCTCCCGGAACACCTGCCCCTGCGTGCGGCCGCGATCCTCGACCCGCGTCACCCAGTCGATCGCATTTTTCAGAAGCGGCGGCGGCGCGGAATTGTATTCCGGCGTAACGAAGACGACACCGTCATGCGCGCTCATCTGCCGTTCCAGATTGATCGCGGCCCGCGGCACGCCGGATCTGGTTTCCAGATCGCCGTCATAGATCGGCAACGCGTAGTCGGCGAGCGACAGAAGCGTCACCCCGACATCGGCCTCCGCGAACGCCTTCATCACCACGGCCGCAAGCCGCGCATTGATCGAGCCGCTGCGCAGCGAGCCCGGAATGATGAGGATTTTGATTGTGGCCATCGGTCGGAAACCTGAGATTCACGGCGGAGACGATCCGCCATGCACCGGCTTACACGACGGACTCGCAGTTGCGATAGACCCAGACGCGCGCCGGCGGAATATTCAGCCAGATGCGTTCCGACGCCTGCGTCGTCACGCCCGGCAGCGATTTCGGGATCGGCGGCGCAACCGAATAGGTGAACTGAACGAAGGGCGCGCCGGGTTCGGTCAGCGCGAATGCCTCGCGCAGCAGCGCCACGCGCCGGCTCATCGGCTTGGTGACGAGCGGCAGACCCGACACGATCGCCGAGGCCGGAATCTTGAGCACGTTCCACAGAGAGGTCTGCAACGAATAGGCGTCGCCCTGGATCACGGTGGCGCTCGGATAGCGATCGCGCAGCAGCGCGCAAAATCCCGGATCGTATTCAACCAGCACCAATTGGGCCGGATCGACGCCGCGCTCGATCAGCGCGTTCGTGATCGCCCCGGTGCCGGGGCCAAGTTCGACTACGGGGCCTTTCTGGCTCGGATCGACGAACTGGGCCATCGTGCGCGCGAGCACCTTGCTCGACGGCATGACCGCGCCCATGTGCAGCGGCTTTTCGATCCATGAACGGAGAAAACGCACTTCGTCATCAAGACGCAGCGGCTTCTTCTGAACTCGCAGGGAGGACTGCAAAGGCGTTTCTCGAACATGGCGGACGTCTTGCGCCCGTCATAGAGGTACAGAGCCGCGACAAATCGGTCAAGCAAATGAGTCAGTTAGCGGCCGACCCCGCGCCGAAGAAGTCCTTGACCTTGCCGAAAAAGCCGGTTGCCTCCGGCTGCGTCGCGCCGGACGACAGCTTTTCGAACTCGGCCAGCAGATCCTTTTGTTTTTTCGTGAGATTTTGCGGCGTCTCGACCACCACCTGCACATACATGTCGCCGGTCTGGCGCGAGCGCAGCACCGGCATGCCTTTTGATGCAATGCGGAATCGGCGTCCGGTCTGGGTTCCGGCCGGAACCTTCACGCGCGTCTTGCTGCCTTCAATGGTCGGCACGTCGAAATCGCCGCCAAGCGCCGCGCTGACCATGGAGATCGGTACGCGGCAATGCAGGTCCGCGCCGTCGCGCTGGAAGAAATCATGCGAGGTCAGCGACAGGAAAATATACAGGTCGCCCGGCGGGCCGCCGCGCACCCCCGCCTCGCCCTCGCCGGCGAGGCGGATGCGGGTGCCGTCCTCGACGCCGGCCGGAATGTTCACCGACAGCGTCCGCTCGCGCATCACCCGGCCCGAGCCGGAGCAGGCGACGCACGGGTCCTCGATCATCTGGCCGCGGCCATGGCAAGTCGGGCAGGTGCGCTCGACGGTGAAAAACCCTTGCGACTGGCGCACGCGGCCCGCGCCGCCGCACATGGTGCAGGTCTTCGGCTTCGAGCCGGCCTTCGCGCCCGTTCCCGAACAGCTCTCGCAGGTGACGGAGGTCGGGATGTGGACCTCGGCGGTCTTGCCGGCGAATGCCTCTTCGAGCGTGATCTCCATATTGTAGCGCAGGTCCGCGCCGCGCTCGCGCCCGCCCGACCGGCGGCCGGAGGCCATGCCGAAAATGCCTTCGAAGATGTCGCTGAAGGTGGTGCCGAAATCGTTGCCGAAGCCCGCGCCGCCGCCCATGCCCTGCTCGAAGGCCGCGTGCCCGAAGCGGTCATAGGCCGCGCGCTTCTGCGGGTCCTTCAGGACTTCATAGGCTTCGTTGATTTCCTTGAACCGCACCTCGCTCGTCTGATCGCCCGGATTCTTGTCCGGATGCCATTTCATCGCGAGCTTGCGGAAGGCCGTCTTCAGGACGGAATCGTCGGCGGAGCGTTCGACTTCGAGCGTTTCGTAATAGCAGCGTTTGGTGGACATGCCGCGAACCTGCCAGACAGTTCTTCGTCCCGAGACAGACGGCCGCGCCGCGCAATCTCAAAGGGCGAAGCCTCGAATTTGAATGGAAACGACCCCCCATCCTTCGAAATGCGCCACGCGCTTTTCGGGATGGAGGGTCATCAGCTCTCGTCCGCTTACGCCGACTTCTTGCCGTCCTTGTCGTCGTCCACTTCGGTGAACTCGGCGTCGACGACATCGTCCTTCTTCGCGTCAGCGGCCGCCGCGCCTTCGGCCTCCGCCTGCTGCTGCTGGTACATCGCCTCGCCGAGCTTCATCGAAGCCTGCGCCAGCGTGTTGGTCTTGGTCTTGATCGCCTCGGCGTCGTTGCCCTTCAGCGCTTCCTTCAGATCGCTGACGGCATCCTCGATGGCGCGGCGATCGCCCTCGGCGACCTTGGAGCCATGCTCGGCCAGCGCCTTCTCGGTGGAATGCACCAGCGCGTCGGCATGGTTCTTGGCGTCGACCGCCTCGCGGCGCTTCTTGTCCTCGGCCGCATTGGCTTCCGCGTCCTTGACCATCTTCTCGATGTCGCCTTCGGACAGGCCGCCCGACGCCTGGATGCGGATCTGCTGCTCCTTGCCGGTCGCCTTGTCCTTGGCGGACACGTTGACGATGCCGTTCGCGTCGATGTCGAACGTCACCTCGATCTGCGGCATGCCGCGCGGGGACGGCGGAATGCCCATCAGGTCGAACTGGCCGAGTGGCTTGTTGTCGGCCGCCATCTCGCGCTCGCCCTGGAAGACCCGGATGGTGACCGCGTTCTGGTTATCTTCGGCGGTGGAGAACACCTGGCTCTTCTGGTCGGGATCGTCGTGTTGCGCCTCGATGATGCGCGTGAACACGCCACCCAGCGTTCCGGACGCCGAGCGACAGCGGCGTCACGTCGAGCAGCAGCACGTCCTTGACGTCGCCCTGCAACACGCCCGCCTGGATCGCCGCGCCGATCGCCACCACCTCGTCCGGGTTGACGCCCTTGTGCGGCTCCTTGCCGAAGAACTGCTTCACCACTTCCTGAATCTTCGGCATGCGGGTCATGCCGCCGACCAGAACCACTTCGGTGATCTCGCCGGCCGACAGGCCAGCGTCCTTCAGCGCCTTGCGGCACGGCTCGATGGTCTTGTCGACGAGATCCTGCACCAGCGCCTCGAATTTTGCGCGGGTGAGTTTCATGGTCAGGTGCTTCGGACCAGACTGGTCGGCCGTGATGAACGGCAGATTGATCTCGGTCTGCGTCGTCGACGACAATTCGATCTTCGCCTTTTCGGCGGCTTCCTTCAGCCGCTGAAGCGCGAGCTTGTCGTTGCGCAGGTTGATGCCCTGCTCCTTCTGGAATTCATCGGCCAGATAGCCGACGAGGCGCATGTCGAAATCCTCGCCGCCGAGGAACGTGTCGCCGTTGGTCGACTTCACCTCGAACACGCCGTCGCCGATCTCGAGGATCGACACGTCGAAGGTGCCGCCGCCGAGGTCATACACCGCGATGGTGCCGGTCTTGGTCTTGTCGAGACCATAGGCGAGCGCGGCCGCGGTCGGCTCGTTGATGATGCGCAGCACTTCGAGGCCCGCGATCTTGCCGGCGTCCTTGGTCGCCTGCCGCTGGGCGTCGTTGAAATAGGCCGGGACGGTGATGACCGCCTGGTCGACCTTCTGGCCGAGATGCGCTTCGGCCGTCTCCTTCATCTTTTGCAGGATGAAGGCGGAAATCTGCGAGGGCGAATAGGTCTTGCCGTCGGCCTCGACCCAGGCGTCTCCGTTGCCGGCCTTGACGATCTTGTAGGGGACGAGGCCCTTGTCCTTCTCCACCATCGGATCGTCGTAGCGGCGACCGATCAGGCGCTTCACCGCGAAGAACGTCTTTTCCGGATTGGTGACGGCCTGGCGCTTGGCCGGCTGGCCGACGAGGCGCTCTCCGTCATCCGTGAAAGCGACGATCGACGGGGTCGTCCGCACGCCTTCGGAATTTTCGATAACCTTTGCATTCTTGCCGTCCATGACGGCGACGCACGAATTCGTCGTGCCGAGATCGATACCAATGACCTTTCCCATGGTCGTAACCCTTTCTATGCGGCGAGCCAGCCGGGCCCTTCAGGCACCCGAGAACGCCTTGCGGGGAAACGCCCGCGCCGCGTTCTGTCCGGCCCCCATTGTCTCACTGCGCCCCGGTCAGCGGAACGCTCGCGGGAGATATAAGTGAGCCAACCAAAGCCGCAAGTGATTTGGTCACGAATTCGCGACCGGTCTTTCCGCCGGCCGCCGGGGCGGGTTAACATCCGAGGCTGAGGCAATGATCGGAGAAAACCCCTCACGCATGAATATTTCCCGCATGAGTTTTGGACGACTGCCGTTGCTGGCGTTTTTCCTGCTGGGGCTCGCCTGCGCAACTGGCCCGGCGTCCGCCAGCGAGCCGGTCTATCCGAAAGGCTCGCGCATCGGCCTCGTGCCGCCGGACGGCGTCGTGCCGATGAAGGGCGCCATGGGGTTCGAGAACCCGGCCAACAATCTGATCGTCAGTTTCCGCGAACTGCCGCCGTCGGCGTTCGAATCGATCGATTCCGCCGTCCGCGACGGCAAGCCGATGCCGACCGCGATGGAAAAGGCCGAAAGCTTTCACGACCGCCGCCGGCAAGGCCTATCTCAGCCGTGCCGGCGGGCCGAACAGCGGCCCGGACAACAGCCGCATCGCCATCATCGTCTCGGACGGCAAGATCTCCGGCTATGTCGCCGTCGATATCCCGAAAGAAGCCGCCAAGGCCTATCCCGATCCGGTGATCCACCAGATGCTGGCCTCGACCACCTTCCGCGCGGAGGTGCCGGCCCGAGCAGCTCAGAGCCTGATGCCGTTCAAGGTGTCCGACATGTCCGGACTTCAAGACGGTGCGGACGCTGGTGCCTGGCGCAGCCGTCATGCTCACCGACAGCGACGAGGAGGCGGTGCTGGCAGGCGCGCCCGTTCTGGTCGCCGTGATCCGCGGATCGGCCGACCATCCCGACGCGCGCGACCGCTTCGCGCGCGCGCTGCTCTCCACCGTCCCCGGCATCCGCGACGGGCGCGTGGTCAGCTCGAGCCGATGCGCATCGGTGGCACGGCCGGCTGAGACGCGGATGGAAGGTTTCAGCGTCAGGAGAACAAGCCGATCAATGTCGTGCGGTGGCTGCGCTTCGGCGGCGGCACGGCGCTGCGGATCATCGCAGGCTCCAACCGCGAGGAATGGCCGGAGGCGTTCGGGCGCTTCCGCGCCGTGCGCGACGGCATCGACAAAAGGTAGGACTGGGGCGCGCTCAATTTGAGCCGTCGTCCCCGCGAAAGCGGGGACCCAGTACGGCGGAGCGGATGTAAGGGAAACTCCCTCCTGACACGGAGTACTGGATACTCCGCTTACGCGGAGCATGACGGCGTCAGGCCGACCTGTCGGTCCCTTCGCCGCCGGGCGCCGCCTTCGCGCCGCCCTTGGCCACACCGACCAGAGCCGGCCGCAGGATACGCTCGCCGATCTTGAAGCCGGTCTGCACCACCTGCACCACGGTGCCGGCCGGCACCGACGGATCGGGCACCTCGAACATCGCCTGCTGGAAATTCGGATCGAACCTTTCGCCGACCGGATCGAACTTGGTCACGCCGTTCTTTTCCAGCGTATTGAGCAGCGACCGCTCGGTGAGTTCGACGCCCTCGGCAATCCCTTGAGGCCCGGATCGGCGTTCGCCTTGATCTCGGCAGGCACCGCATCGAGCGCGCGCTGGGTGTCGGCGATGTCGAGCACGTCGCGCGCAAGGCGGTGATGCCATAGGCCCGCGCGTCGCTGACTTCCTTAGCCGTGCGGCGGCGGAGATTTTCCATCTCGGCCAGCGTGCGCAGCGTCCGGTCCTTCGCCTCGACCAGCTCCGGCGAGCGCCTCAGGGCGAGCCTTCCTCCGGATCGTCCGGCATGATGTAGGGCTTCGACATTTTCGGCTGCGAGACCTGCGGCTGGCCGTCCTGCCCAGCTGCGTCCGGCGCGTCCTTCTGTCCGTTATCGTCAGTCATTCACTCAAATCCCAGCACTCTGTTCCTCCGGCGGCATATCGTGGGTTTGAGGCAGAAAATCAAGATTGCGCGAGCCACTCGTGCCGCAGGCAATTGACCACGAACCGCACGGTTCGCATAATCGACGGCAGATTCAACCTGAATTGAGGGCGTCTCGTGCTGAGCGGAAGCTGTCTGTGTGGTGGCGTCTCCTACAGGGTCGATGCACCGCTCGGGCCGATCCTCCATTGCCATTGCGAGTCCTGCCGCAAGGCGCATGGCGCGGCTTTTTCCTCACTCGCGGGCGTGCCGCGCGACAGGTTTTCATGGACCAGCGGCGAAGAGCTGCTCGGCAAATTCGAGTCCTCGCCGGGGAAATTCCGAATTTTCTGCACGCGGTGCGGCTCGCAGTTGATGACCGACCGCCACGTAAGGACAAGGTCAATCTGCGGATGGGCTGCCTGGATACGGATGTAAAAAGGAACGAGCCGAGATGCATATCTGGCGCTCCGACGGGGCGTCCTGGTACGATCCGAACGATCACATTCCTGAATGGCCCGAGGCTCCGCCCGCGCGATGAACCGCGTCAGCCGCCGATCAGACGGCTGACAATGCGCGCGGCGTAATCGACCGTCAGGATCACGCGCGCATAATTCAGCCGCGTCGGCCCGATCACGCCGAGCACGCCGACGACATGCCGGCGCTGTCGCGATAGGGCGCGACGATGGTGGACGAGCCGGACAGCGAGAACAGCTTGTTTTCCGAGCCGATGAAGATGCGCACGCCGTCGGCCTGCTCCGCCCGCCCGAGCAGGTCCATCACGCCGCGCTTGGCTTCGAGATCGTCGAACAGCAGCCGCACGCGTTCCAGATCATCCATCGCATGCAGGTCGTCGAGCAGATTGGCGTGGCCGCGCACGATCAATTGCCGGTCGTCGCCGTCACCGCCGGACCAGCTCGCAAGGCCGGCCGCGATCACCTTCTGGGTGAGCTGGTCGAGTTCGTTGCGGCTGGCCGCGATCGCCTGCTCGAGTTCGGTTCGCGCATCTGCCAGCGTACGGCCGCGAATCCGCGCGTTGAGGAAATTCGACGCTTCGGTGAGCGCCGACATCGGCACGCCGGGCGGAAGCGGCAACACCCGGTTCTCCACCTGCCCGTCCTCGGCGACCAGCACCACCAGCGCCCGCTCCGGCTCCAGGCGGACGAACTCGATATGCTTCAGCCGGACATTGGATTTGGCCGTCAGCACCACGGCGGCCGCGCGCGTCAGCCCCGAGAGCCGCGTCATCGCCTCGCTGAGCGCGGCCTCGACCGACTGCGCATGCCCGACGGAGGCGAGCTGCGACTGGATCGACTGGCGCTCGGCCTCGGTGAGGTCGCCCACCTGCATCAGCGCGTCGACGAAAAAGCGCAGGCCGAGTTCGGTCGGCAGCCGTCCGGCGGAGGTGTGCGGCGCGTAGATCAGCCCGAGCTGCTCCAGATCCGACATCACGTTGCGCACCGAGGCCGGCGACAGCGGCAGCGTAATCAGCCGCGAGATGTTGCGCGAGCCGACCGGCTCCCCGGTCGCCAGATAGCTCTCGACGATCTGCCGAAAAATGTCGCGCGAGCGCTCATTGAGCTGCGCCAGACCCGCCAAGGGCGTAATCAGTTGCGATTTCTGGTCGTTTCCCGGCAATTCGGCCTCCATTCGCGCCAGAATTGTCCATCTTGGGGGGCGGTTTCAAGCGTGCGGTGGCGATGGGAGGTCTGCTCCCCTTGCCGCGCCGGGCCGCCGCGATTTTTTATTTGTCGTGTTTTCTTCACGCGAACCGGTTTCCACTTCGCTCGAAAACCCTCTAAAAGCGCGCCGAACCAACTCGATTTGCGGAGAATTTTCATGCGGCCAAGCCGCCGTGCGCCTGACGAATTGCGCGCCGTGACGCTGGAACGGGGCGTCGTCAAATATGCCGAGGGCTCGTGCCTGGTGAAGTTCGGGGAAACCCATGTGCTGGTGACGGCGACGCTGGAGGACAGGCTGCCGCCCTGGCTGAAGGGACAGGGACGCGGCTGGGTCACGGCCGAATACGGCATGCTGCCGCGCGCGACGCTGCAACGGACGCGGCGCGAGGCCAGCGCCGGCAAGCAGAACGGCCGCACGGTCTGAAATCCAGCGCCTGATCGGCCGCGCGCTGCGCACGGCGGTCGATCTGGTCGCGCTCGGCGAGCGGCAGATCACGGTGGATTGCGACGTGCTGCAAGCCGATGGCGGCACCCGCACCGCCTCGATCACCGGCGCATGGGTGGCGCTGGCCGACTGCCTGAACTGGATGAAGGTGCGCAACATGCTCAAGGGTGGCAACGTGCTGCGCGACCATGTCGCCGCCGTCTCCTGCGGCATCTACAACGGAACGCCGGTGCTCGACCTCGATTACGCCGAGGATTCGGAGGCCGAAACCGACGCCAATTTCGTCATGACCGGCGACGGCCGGATCATCGAAATCCAGGGCACGGCCGAGAAGACTCCCTTCACGCAGGACGAGTTCCTGGCGCTGATGGGACTGGCGCAGAAGGGCATTTCGCGCCTCTGCGATCTTCAAAAAATGGCGATTGCCTAGCGGGAGCATGATCCCGAAAAGTGGGAACCGGTTTTCGGATCAGATCATGCGCGAATGTCTAAGGCGAATCGGATAGAAAGGCAGCCATGAGCGCGCATCGCCGAATCGAAGGCCGCCTTGTGATCGCGACTCACAATCCCGGCAAGCTCGTCGAGATGCGGGAATTGCTCGCACCCTATGGCGTCGAGGCGGTTTCGGCCGGCGAGCTTGGCCTGCCCGAGCCTGACGAGACCGGCGACAGTTTTCGCGCCAACGCCCACATCAAGGCGGAAGCGGCCGCACAGGCGACGAAACTTCCGGCCTTCGCCGACGATTCCGGCCTCGTGGTCGAGGCGCTGGCCGGACAGCCGGGCATCCACTCGGCGCGATGGGCCGGGCCGACCAAGGATTTCAATGGCGCGATGGCGCGGATCGAGCGGCTGATGCAGGAGCGCGGCGCGACCGAGCCCGCGCAACGCAAGGCGCATTTCGTCTCGGCGCTTTGCGTCGCCTGGCCGGACGGCCATTGCGAGGAGGTCGAGGCCCGCGTCGACGGGCAGATGGTGTGGCCGCCGCGCGGCACCGCCGGCTTCGGCTACGATCCGGCGTTCCTGCCCGACGGCCATGACCGCACCTTCGGCGAAATGACGTCGGTGGAGAAGCACGGCCTTCCCCCGCACGGGATGGGCCTGTCGCACCGCGCCCGCGCTTTCGTCAAACTGGCGGAGATGTGCCTTGCCCGCTGATACACACGCCTTCGGCGTCTATGTGCACTGGCCGTTCTGCCTGTCGAAGTGCCCGTATTGCGACTTCAACAGCCATGTCCGCCATGCGGCGATCGACGAGGAGCGTTTCGCGCGGGCTTTTGCACGCGAGATTGAAACCACGGCGGAGCGCATACCGGGACGTACCGTGTCGTCGATCTTCCTCGGCGGCGGCACGCCGTCGCTGATGCAGCCACGCACGGTCGGCGCGATCCTCGATGCGATCGGCAAGCACTGGTCGGTCGCGCGCGATGTCGAAGTCTCGCTCGAAGCCAATCCGACCAGCGTCGAGGCGACGCGCTTTGCGGGCTATCGCACAGCCGGCGTCAATCGCGTGTCGCTCGGCGTGCAGGCGCTCGACGATGCCTCGCTCAAAGGTCTCGGCCGGCTGCATAGCGCGCGCGAGGCGCTGGAGGCGGTGGCGATCGCGCGCGGCGCCTTCGACCGCTATTCGTTCGACCTGATCTACGCCCGCCCCGAACAGACCACGCAAGCCTGGGAAGCCGAATTGCGGCTGGCGATCTCGGAAGCGGCCGAGCACCTGTCGCTCTACCAGCTCACCATCGAGCAGGGCACGCCGTTCGCCGGGCTGCACGCCGCGGGCAGGCTCGTCATTCCCGACGAAGGCAATGCCCGCACTCTCTACGACGTGACGCAGGAGGTCTGCGCGGCGCTGGGTCTGCCGGCCTATGAGATTTCCAACCACGCCCGCCCCGGCGCGGAATGCCGGCACAATCTGGTGTATTGGCGCGGCGACGAATATGCCGGCATCGGCCCCGGTGCGCATGGCCGCATCGACATCGCGGGCGTGCGCCGCGCGACCGCGACGGAGAAGCGGCCGGAATCATGGCTGATGCGGGTCGAGACGCTCGGTCACGGCGTCATCGTCGACGATGCGCTGAATTGCGAGGAGCGCGCCGACGAATATCTGCTGATGGGACTTCGCCTGCGCGAAGGCATCGACCCGCAGCGTTATCGCGCGCTGGCGGGCCGCTCGCTCGATCAGAACCGGATCGATCTGTTGCGCGAGGAAGGCGCGATCGTGGTCGATGCCGACGGCCGCGTGCGGGTGACGCAAGAGGGATTCCCGGTGCTCGACGCCGTGGTCGCCGACCTCGCGGCTTAGAGACTGATCCAACTGCGTTGAAATCAGTCTCGCCGCTTATCTCTTTTGTTTGAGCATGATCTTTGCCGAAAACCGGTTTCCACTTTTCGGGATCATGCTCTAATCAAACAAAACTTCGCGGCGCAGCCGCCGCCACCTGCGCGCCGCTGCCGCCGACACGCATCACCGCGAGGCCGCGCTCGTTTGTGCCATCGGCCCGGAAGCGGAACAGGCCGTCGATGCCGGCGAAACCGGACGGGTTCTGCAACACGTCCGGCGTATAGCGTTGGCCGCCCTGCGTCTTCGCCAGCGCGGCGACAAGCGCCACGGCGTCATAGGCGAGTGTCGCCGTGCGCACCGGCTCCTGACCGAATTTGGTGCGATAGCGCGCCGCGAACGAGCGAAAGCCTGCCGGATCGGGTGCGGCGAACAGTCCTCCGCGCAACGCGGGGTTGGAGAACACGCGCGGATTGTCCCACAGCCCGGTGCCGAGAAGCTGGACGTTGCGCAGATTGGCCCCCGCGCCGGTCAAGGAATCCGTCACCGCCGCCAGCGAGTCGCCATCATCGGCCAGCAACAGCGCGTCCGCCTGCGGCAGCGCCTGCGCGACGTTGCGCGCCGCCGTCTGCATCTGGCCGCGATCCGCACCGTAACGCTCCAGCGCGATCACGCGCGCATTGCGGCGGGCCGTCGCCTGGCGGAACGCGGCTTCCACGACATTGCCATAGGCGTTGTCCGGCAGCACCGCCGCGAACGACCGCTTGCCGGTGCCGGCGGTGTAGTTGACGATTCGGTCGACATCCGACTCGGGCAGGAAGCTCAGCAGATAGACGCCGCGGCCGGCGACGCTCGAATCGGTCGAGAATGCGATCATCGAGACGTTGCGCGCGCGGGCGGCTTGCGCGGCGGCAGGGACGGCGGCGGCGAACAGCGGCCCGAGAATGATCTCCGCGCCTTCGTCGATGGCCTGCTGCGACGCCTGTTGGGCGGCCTGCGGGCCGCCGCCATCGTCCTTCACCAGAAGCTGGATGTTGGGATTCTGGAATTCGATCAGCGCGAGTTCGGCGGCGTTGCGCATCGACTGAGCGGCAACGCCGGCATTGCCGGAGCCGGACATCGGCAGGATCAGGCCGACGCGGATCGAGCCGGTGCCGACGGCGGTCGGCTGTTGCGGCGGCCCGGCCGGCGGCGGCGTTGCGCCGGGGCCTGTGAGGTTGGTGGTAAAATCCGAAATGCTCGACTGCACGCCGGCGCAGCCGGCAACCGGCGCGGCCGCGATCAGCCCGAGCGCCGCGCGCCGCGTCACCGCATCGAGGGGGGAAAACAAGTTTCGCTTACCAACCATCCCGACTCTTTCGTTGGACCGGGCTTGTCCGCCCGCGCCACTTGTCCTGCGCAAGCAGGCCAAACAGCGACCCATCCCAGCATATTGTCGCCGAATGGTTAACCAAGCCACAAGCCTTATGGCGAGCGAAATCGTGCCGGAACAACAACTGCCGCCTTCCGGCCCATGACGCGGACGTTTCCGGCGGATAATGTGGCCGGATGCGTTCCACCCATCCAGATCATCCCCCATCTCCGCAAAAAGACCGGCAGCGTACCTTTTCGCTGGCGGGACATGTCCTGCCGGCCGGTCGGCCGAAGCCGGGCCTGTATCTGGTGGCGACGCCGATCGGGAACCTCGGCGACATCACCTTGCGCGCGCTGGAAACGCTGGCGGGCGCGGATGCGATCGCCTGCGAGGATTCGCGGGTGACGCGGAAACTGCTCGACCGCTTCGTGATCGCGACGCCGCTCACGCCCTATCACGACCACAACGCCCAAGCCGCGCGGCCGAAACTTCTCGAAAGGCTGGCGGGCGGGGCGGCGATCGCGCTGGTGTCGGACGCCGGCACGCCCTGATCTCCGATCCGGGCTTCAAGCTGGTGCGCGAGGCGTCGGCCGCCGGACATGCGGTGACGGTCGTCCCCGGCGCGTCCTCGGTGCTGGCGGCGCTGAGCGTCGCGGCGCTGCCGACCGACCGCTTCTATTTCGAGGGATTTCTGCCGCCGAAGGAAGGCGCGCGCCGCAACCGCCTCAAAGATCTCGTCGCCATCGACGCGACGCTGGTGCTGTTCGAGAGCGGCACGCGGCTCGCCGACACGCTGCGCGATCTTAGCGCCGCCTTCGGCGCACGCGAGGCCGCCATCTGCCGCGAACTCACCAAGCTGCATGAGGAGTGCCGCCGCGGACTCTTGCCGCAGCTCGCGGCGGAGGCCGATGGCCTTGAGACGCGCGGCGAATTCGTGATCGTCGTCGGCCCGCCCGCAGCGGACGCGCAGCGCATGAGCGCGGTCGACCTCGACGATCTCTTGCGCAACGCGCTGCGGACGCAGAGCGTCAAGGACGCGGTCGCCACCGCGGCCGAACTGTCCGGGCGGCCGAAGCGCGAGGTCTACGCACGCGCGCTGGAGCTTTCGAAAAGCGCGCGACCGCATGAGCAAGACTGACCCGCCCGCGCCGAAGCGCGTCGCCGCGTTCAACACGGGCGTTTCCGCCGAAAGAAGCTGCGCCGACTGGCTGCTCGCGAAAGGCTATCGCATTCTCGCACGCCGCTTTCGCTCGCGTGCGGGAGAAATCGATATCATCGCCGAGCATCGGGGATTGATCGCCTTCATCGAGGTGAAAGCGCGCGCGACGCTTGACGACGCGGCCTATTCGGTGACGCCGCGCCAGCGGCAGCGCATCGTCGCCTGTGCCGAAGCCTGGCTCGCCGCGAATCCTGAACTTGCGCAGCACGAATTCCGCTTCGACGCCATGCTGGTCGCGCCGAACCTTCCGCCGAGGCACCTTGTGGCCGCCTTCGACGCCTCGCCGCCATAGCTTTTCGGGCCGACGCCTATCCACCGGTGGCAAAGCCCGGAAAGAGCGTCATTCCACCGTCCACGAACAGCGTCGAGCCGGTGATATAATCCGCTGCATCCGAGGCCAGCCACGCTGCGGCGCGCGCAACATCCTCCGGCTCGCCGATACGCTTGTACGGGACGAGGTTCATCAGCGCCCGGTACGCGTTCGCCGTGTCCCATACAGCCCTGTTGATTGGTGTTCTGATCGCGCCGGGCGCGATGCTGTTGATGCGAATGCGGTGCGAGGCAAGCTCCTGTGCGATGCTTTTCATGAACATCATGACCCCGCCTTTCGACGCGGCATAATTGGCATGACCCGCCCAGGGAATTTCCTGATGCACGGAGCTGATGCAGATGATCTTGCCTGCCGCCACGGAGACGTCCGCGACAACGCCGCGACGCTTGAATTCGCGCGCCGCCTCGCGCGAACACAGAAACTGCCCGGTCAGATTGACACCGATAACCTCGTTCCACTGATCGAGCGTCATATCCTCGAGCGACGCGTCGCGCTGCAAGCCAGCATTGTTGCAGACGATATGCAGGGTTTTGAAGTGATCGACCGCCCTGGCGAACATCGCAACCACTTCATCCTCGCGGCTGACATCCGCCTTCAGCGTGATCGCCCTCCGCCCCATCGCCACGATCTGCTGGGCGACATCGTCGGCCGCTTGCGGATCGGTGACGAAATTCACGGCGACATCGGCGCCGGCCGCAGCCAGACCCAGCGCAACGGCGCGCCCGATTCCCGAATTCGCGCCGGTGACCAGCGCCGGCTGCCCTGCCAAACCCGCGTGATACGACGCCTGCGGAAGGCCACCATCGATTGAATCAGCCGATGCTCCCCGGCTTTCGGATGGAGACGGCATTTTCGTTCTCCGGCGAATGCTGCCTGACGTTCAAACCCGACGATAAACGTCTGGAGCCGAATGCCGTTCCGTAGCGAGCCAGCCGCGATTCAACGCCATAGGACCGGAAAATGAGACTGGAAAGATCGCGCCGGATCGCACAGATTGCGCCCATCATTTGAATACTGACGCCGGAACATCGCATGAGCCTGAAGATCGCCGTCCAGATGGACCCCATCGCCCGCATCAACATCCGCGGCGATTCCACTTTCGCGATGATGCTGGAAGCGCAGAAGCGCGGACATGCGCTCAGCTACTACACGCCCGACAAGCTCGCCCAGCGCGGCCGCGAGATTTTCGCGACGGTGCAGCCCGTCAGCGTGCGCGACACCGAGGGCGATCACTTCACGCTCGGCGAGGCGAGGCGCGAGAATCTCAGCACCTTCGACGTGATCCTGTTGCGGCAGGACCCGCCCTTCGACCTCGCCTACATCACCACCACGCATATGCTGGAGCGCATCCATCCGAAGACGCTCGTCGTCAACGATCCGGCGCATGTGCGCAACGCGCCGGAAAAGATCATGGTGATGGAGTTCATCGACCTGATGCCGCCGACGCTGATCTCGCGCGACCTCGACGAGATCAAGAGTTTCCGCGCCGAGCATGGCGACGTGGTGATGAAGCCGCTTTACGGCCATGGCGGCGGCGCGGTGTTCCGCATCACCCGCGAGGACCTGAATTTCGGCTCGCTCTACGACCTGTTCGCGGTGACGTTCCGCGAGCCCTGGGTGATCCAGAAATTCCTTCCGAACGTAAAGCATGGCGACAAGCGCATCATGCTGGTCGACGGCGAATTCGCGGGCGCGGTCAACCGCGTGCCGGCGGAGAACGATCTGCGCTCCAACATGGTGCGCGGCGGCGCTGCGCAATTCACCGAACTGTCCGCGCGGGAGCGGGAGATCTGCGAGCGGATCGGTCCGGCGCTGAAGGCGCGCGGCCAGTTGCTGGTCGGCATCGACGTGATCGACGGCAACCTCACCGAGATCAACGTCACCTCGCCGACCGGCATCCGCGCCATCGCCCGGCTCGGCGGACCCGACATCGCCGCAATGGTCTGGGACAGCATCGAGGCGAAGGTCAAAACCGGGCAGCGCTGAACTTCGTGCCTGTTCCCTAAATGTTCTTGCCAACCTGCCGCCGCTCGGTTACGGTTCCGCTCGGCACGGGGGCACAATGGTCCAGCACGTCTCAACGGTTGCATTCGAGGGTATCGAGGCACGCACCGTCGATGTCCAGGTTCAGGTCGCGCCGGGCCTGCCAGCCTTCACCATCGTCGGCCTGCCGGACAAGGCGGTCTCCGAGGCGCGCGAACGAGTCCGCTCGGCGCTGATCGCCTCCGGCCTCGCGCTGCCGGCGCGGCGCATCACCGTCAACCTCGCACCCGCCGACCTGCCGAAGGAAGGCAGCCATTACGACCTGCCGATCGCGCTCGGGCTGATGGCCGCGATCGGGGCCATCCCCGCCGATGCGCTGAGCGGCGTCACGGTGCTCGGCGAACTCGGCCTCGACGGCTCGATCGCGCCGGTCGCGGGCGTGCTGCCGTCGGCGATCGCCGCCCACGCCCGCGACGAAGGCCTGATCTGCCCCGCCGCCTGCGGCGCGGAAGCGGCATGGGCCAGCCCCGATCTGTCGATCATCGCCGCCGCCTCGCTGATCCAGCTCTGCAACCATTTCAAGGGCACGCAGGTGCTGTCGCAGCCGAAGCCGCAAATCCGCGCGGCGGAAAAGTCGCTGCTCGATCTGCGCGACATCAAGGGGCAGGAGAACGCCAAGCGGGCGCTGGAGATCGCCCGCCGCCGGCGGACACCACCTGCTCATGGTCGGCGCGCCGGGCGCGGGAAAATCGATGCTGGCGGCAAGGCTTCCGTCGATCCTGCCGCCGCTTTCGCCTGCGGAACTATTGGAAATCTCCATGGTCGCGTCGGTCGCGGGCGAACTCGACGGCGGCGCGCTGACGAATGCGCGGCCGTTCCGCGCGCCGCATCATTCCGCCAGCATGGCGGCACTGACCGGCGGCGGCGCACGCGCCAAGCCCGGCGAGATTTCGCTGGCGCATAACGGCGTGCTGTTTCTCGACGAACTGCCGGAATTCGATCCGCGCGTGATCGACGCTTTGCGCCAGCCGCTGGAGAATGGCGAGGTCGCCGTCTCGCGCGCCAATCACCGCGTCACCTATCCCGCCCGCTTCATGCTGGTGGCGGCGATGAATCCCTGCCGCTGCGGGCAGGCTTACGATCCGTCATATGCGTGCAAGCGCGGCCGCAACGAGCGATGCACGGCCGACTATCAGGCGCGCATCTCCGGCCCGCTGATGGACCGGATCGATCTGCGGATAGAGGTCGCGGCGGTGACGGCGGCCGATCTCATTTTGCCGCCGCCGGCGGAAGGATCGGTGGAGGTCGCGGCCCGCGTGGCCGCCGCCCGTGCGATCCAGGCGGAGCGCTTCGCAGCGCTGAAGCTCGCGCATGTGCGCACCAATGCCGAAGCGCCGGCCGCCGCGCTGGAGGATATCGCCCGGCCCGACAATGCGGGGCTTTCGCTGCTGCGCGAGGCGGCCGAAACCATGCGGCTGTCGGCGCGCGGCTATCACCGCGTGCTGCGCGTCGCCCGCACGCTGGCCGATCTCGACGGCGCGGCACGGGTCGGCCGGTTGCATCTGGCCGAGGCGCTGTCCCACGCGCTCGCGGATCTGTTCAGGCAGGCGGCCTGACTCAACCCGCCGCAAGGATCGTAACGCCAGGCCCAACATCGCGTCGCACGGGGCCGCAACGCCGCTGCCGGAATTCGCGCCGCAACCCCGCGCCGCGGATTCCTGTTGCGAGGCACGCTCGTCGCAGGCCGGACGGCGGATCCGCATTGCCATTTCCCCTCGCAAGCCCGCCGGCAAGGGTCCGGTAACGACTTTCCTTTACGCTTTGCCAACCATGATCGGAGAGCCGGTCATCGTCCAGGCGTTTCGTAGAGTGAGTGTGCCGCATGTTGCGTATCGGAATTCTGACGTCAGTGGCGTCGCTTGCCATCATCGGCGGTCTGTGGGGCGAACGGGCGGCTGCGCCCCCGACGCCCTGCATCGCCGCCGGCCTCACCACCGTGCAGCTCGCGACCTCGCCGCGGCAGCCCGCGCGCACTGTCTCCTTCACCGCCGACCGGCGCGAGGCGACGGTCCGCGTGCAGATCGTCGACGATCCCGCCGTCGCCGATTTGACCATCGCCGATGACGGCCTGCCGAGCAGCGACACCTGCCCCATCGACGACATCACGCGGCTGGTGGCGATCAGTCCGACGCCGGCGCTCGGCGAGCCGGTGATCCATCTCTCGCGCGAGGACGGCGCCGACCTGCGCATCTATGTCGCCTCCGAGCGCATCACGCTGCGGCAGGCGGCGGCGCTGATCGTCGGCGTCCGTGGCGGACATGCGGCGATGGTCACCGCCAGCGTGCCGGCGATTCACCGATAGCCGCTAACCTTTCCTTCACCATACCGGCAGCGCGCAGACGCGGCCCACCGCCGGGTTCAGGCATTTTGAACGCCGCTTCGCGCATCCTCGAAGCCATGATGCAGGCTGCGACCATTCCTGGGCGAGCGGATTGTCCGGACGCGAAGCGATGACGCCGTTGCTGCGCGCGCGCCTGCGTCTGCGACGGCTGTTCCGCCGCTTTCCGCGTCTCACTCTGGCGCTGCGCGCGCTGTTCCTGTCGTGGCTGGCCTTCACCGCGGCCTATGGCTTCGTCATGGGCGCGCGCTCCGACGCCGCTAACTACAACCCGCACGCCTTCGCCGTCGGCCTCAGCCTGTTGTTCGCCATCGCCTGCGCGGCGATCGCCGTCCAGAATTTCCGGCTGCGGCGGATGCGGAAGAAACTCCGGCAGCTCCTGCTGCACAATGAATCGCTGGCGGACCGCAATTGGGAGCTGAGCGACGCCGAGGAGCGGTCGTCGCGCCTGATCGTCGCGCAGAGCGATTTCCTGGTCGTGCGCGATTCGGACCGACGCATCGTCTTCGCCAACGACGCCTATTGCGACCTCGCCGGCCGCGCGCGCGAAAATCTGCTCGGCACCGACTTCACGCTCGAACCGCTGGAGCGGAGCGGCCCGGTGCTGGACGCCGACGGCGCGCAGCGCCGCGACGAGAAAATCCGCACGCCTTCGGGCGAGCGCTGGATCGCCTGGCGCGAAAGCTGGGTCCGGCAGGATGCGGCGGCGGCCGCGCTGCTGCAATGCGTTGGCCACGACGTCACCGACCGGATCGCCACCGCGCAGGCGCTGGCCGAGGCGCGCGACCAGGCCGAGGCCGCCAACCGCGCGAAGTCGCAATTTCTGGCGATGGCGTCGCATGAAATCCGCACGCCACTGAACGGCATCATCGGCATGAGCGGGCTGTTGCTCGACACGCAATTGACGCCGGAGCAGGCTACCTATGTGCGCGCGATCGGCACGTCGGGCGATGCGCTGTTGTCGCTGATCGAAGGACTGCTCGATTTTTCGCGCATCGAAGCCGGCCGCATCGATCTCGACGCGCAGCCATTCCGCCTCGGCGACCTGATCGAACAGGTCACCGAATTGCTGGCCCCGCGCGCGCAGGCCAAGCACCTCGAAATCGCCTGCTATGTCGATGACCGCGTGCCGCCGGTCGTCACCGGCGACGCCGCGCGGCTGCGTCAGGTGCTGCTGAATCTCGCCGGCAACGCCGTCAAATTCACGTCGCAAGGCGGCGTGACGCTGATCGCGGAACCCGGCGCGGAGGCTGGCACCGTCGATTTCGTCATTCGCGACACCGGCATCGGCATCGCGCCGGACGCACGCACGCGCATCTTCGAGGAATTCGAGCAGGCCGATTCCGGCACCTCGCGCGCCTATGGCGGCACCGGGCTGGGCCTCAGCATCAGCGAGCGGATCGTGCGGCGCATGGGCGGCCGCATCTCGCTGCAAAGCGAGGTCGGCGCGGGCTCGACCTTCACCGTCTCGCTGCCTCTGGCCGGAGCCGGTCAGGCGACCGCCGCGCCACGGCCCGACCTGCACGATCAATTCATTCTGCTCGTCGCCTCGCAAGGTATCGAAGCCTCGCTGCTGGCGCGGCGGCTCGGCGAATGGGGCGCGCAAATCTCGCTGGTGTCCGATCCCGGCGCGGCGCTGGCGCTGCTGCAAGAACGCGCATGGCACAGCATCATCGTCGACGCCGCCTTCGCACAGGCCGACGTCGCGCGGCTCGCACAAGCAGCGCAAACGCACACGCGGCATCGCTTCATCATGATCGAGCCCGGCGCACGCCCCCGCCTCGCATCCCTGAGGCAACACGGCTACACCGACTATCTCGTAAAACCGCTGCGCCACGCCACGCTCGCGGCGCGGCTGACGGACGGCGCGGCGATGCCCGCGATCGACGCGGCGGGAATCGGAATCGCCCCGCAGGACGGCACGCCGGCCGCGCTCTCGATTCTCGTGGCGGAGGACAACGAGATCAACGCGCTGCTGACGCTTTCGCTACTGACCAGGCTCGGGCACCGGCCGGTGCATGCCGCGACCGGCGCCGCCGCGCTCGACGCTATCCACGCAGCCGAAGCGCTGCCGGCCGCCCGTTCGATCTGATCCTGATGGACGTTCAGATGCCGGTGCTGGACGGGCTCAGCGGCAACGATCGCGCGCGATCCGCGCGGAGGAAACGGCACGCGCCAAGCGCGGCGTGCCGATCCTGGCGCTGACGGCCACTGCGCAGAGCGAAGACCGGCAAGCCTGTCTCGACGCCGGCATGGACGGATATCTGGCCAAGCCGCTCGACCGCGCGCATCTGATCGAGGCGATCGAGCGATTCAAAACGGCCTCCGCGGTCGGCGCATAGAAGCAGCGCCGCAAGGCCGCATCGCGCCGTGTCACAATTTCGTAGATACAACGGGCATACTCATCGCGCGCAAGGCAGCCTATGATTCTGCCGCAGGGGATTCGACCGATGTACGACCGAGATCCGGTTCGCTCGCTGGCGGAGCCGGCCGCATGGCTGAGGCCGACCTGGCGCGCGGCGACCGGCATGCTGACGCCAAGGCTCCGGCAAACGCCGTCCGTGCTCGGCCGTATCGGCACCCTGGAGGCACGGCTCGCCGGGACGCGCAAGGACATCAGGCGCGCGCAGAAACTGCGCTACAAGGTGTTCTATCGCGACGGACAGGCGATCGCGGATGCGGCGACGCGGCTCGCGCAGCGCGACAAGGATGCGTTCGACAGCATCTGCGACCATGTTCTGGTGATCGACCATGCGCCCGCCACGGCCAACGCTTTGCGGCTGCCGCGCAAGCCACCGGTGGTCGGAACCTACCGCCTGCTGCCGCAGGACATCGCCGACCGCCATGGCGGCTTCTACACCGCGAGCGAATTCGCGATCGAGGAACTGACCGGACGCCATCCGCATTTGCGCTTTCTCGAACTCGGACGTTCCTGCGTGTTGCCGCCCTACCGCACCAAGCGCACGGTGGAACTGCTCTGGCACGGCGTCTGGAGCTATGTCCGCCGCAACCGGTTCGACGTGATGATCGGCTGCGCCAGCCTTGAAGGCACCGACCCGGAACGCCTCGCGCTGCCGCTGTCGTTCCTGCATCATTTCGCCCGCGCGCCGGAGGAATGGCGCGCCAGCGCCTTGCCACATCGCGCCATCGACATGAACCGCATGCCGAAAGAGGCGATCGAGGCGAAGCGCGCGCTGCGCGAATTGCCGCCGCTCATCAAGGGCTATCTGCGCCTCGGCGCGTTCATCGGCGACGGCGCGGTGATCGACCGGCAATTCGGCACGACCGACGTGCTGATGATCCTGCCTGTGGCGGCGATCAATGCGCGCTACATCGAGCATTTTGGCGCGGAGGCGACGCGCCATGCGGCGTGAGCGCCCCTGTGCCCTCAAAGCCTCCGCAGGGCGACGCTCTCGACCACATGATCGGCGGCCTTCTTCAGGATGAGCGTCGCGCGCGGCCGCGTCGGCAGGATGTTCTCATGCAGGTTGACGAGGTTGATCTGCTTCCAGATCGACAGCGCGACGTCGGTCGCCTCCTTGTCGGAGAGGTTGGCGTAGCGGCCGAAATAGGACCGCGGATCGTGAAACGCCGTGTCGCGCAGCGCCAGAAACCGCTCGACATACCATTTGCGCAGCACCGGCTCGTCGGCGTCGATATAAACCGAGAAGTCGAAGAAGTCCGACACGTAGGGAATGGCCTTGCCGTCGCGCGGCATTCGTCCAGCCTGAAGCACGTTCAGCCCCTCGACGATCAGGATGTCGGGCCGGTCGATATAGACCCATTCATCCGGGATGATGTCGTAGGTGATGTGCGAATAGATCGGCGCGCGAACCGGGCGGCGGCCGGCCTTGATGTCGCTCAGGAACGACAGCAGCGAGGCAAGATCGTAGCTTTCCGGAAAGCCCTTCTTCTGCATCAGCCCTTCGTTCTCAAGCACCGCCTTCGGATACAGAAATCCGTCGGTGGTGACGAGATCGACCTTCGGCTTCGGCGGCCAGCGCTTCAGCAGCGCCTGAAGCACGCGCGCCGTCGTCGACTTGCCGACTGCGGGAGAGCCGGCGACGCCGATGATGTAGGGCATCTTCGCCTCGTCCGAATGCAGAAACTCCTTCTGCGCCACGAACAATTGCTGCGTCGCCTCGAAATACAGCGACAGCAGGCGAGAAACCGGGAGATAGATTTCCTCGACCTCGCGGATGTCCAGCCGGTCGTGCAGCGAGCGCAGCGCCGCGACCTCGCTCGCCGCCAGCGTCATCGGCGTGTCGTCGCGCTTGGCCGCCCATTCCGCGCGGGAGAAGTGACGATACGGCGTCAGGTCCTGTTCGGATCGCGTTTCCATATCCATCATGGCTAGGTCGCTGCTCATAGACGTTTACGCGATGCTTTTTCGTCGAGGCCGGACACGCCGGTGCGCTGACCGAGCGCATCCTCGACCTCGACAAGGGTGACATTGCTGGCCTTCAACGTCACGAGAAGGTGGTAGAGCAGATCGGCGCTTTCGGCGATGATCGCGTTGCGGTCGCCACTGACGGCGGCGATCACGGTCTCCACCGCCTCCTCGCCCATTTTCTTGGCGCATTGCGCGGGCCCCTTGTCGAGAAGCTTGCGCGTGTAGGAGTTTTCGCCGCTCGCGGCCGCGCGGGCGTCGATGGTTGCAGCCAAATCGTAGATCGTATAGCGCGCCATCACCTTGCCTTATTATCACTCCGGGACCTTGCCGGGGAGCGTAAAGTCCGGACAGGATTAAGAAATCAGGGGTCCAGCCGCATCGGCAGGCCGGCGCGGAGCATGTGCTCCTTGGCGGCGCGGATGGTGTGCTCGCCGAAATGGAAGATCGAGGCCGCCAGAACGGCCGTGGCGCGGCCGTCGCGGATGCCCTCGACCAGATGGTCGAGATTGCCGACGCCGCCCGAGGCGATCACCGGAACGGTGATGCTGTCGGCGATCGCGCGGGTGAGCGGGATGTCGAAGCCCTGGCGGGTGCCGTCGCGGTCCATCGAGGTCAGCAGGATTTCACCCGCGCCCAGCGCCACCACCTCCTGCGCATACTCGATGGCGTCGATGCCGGTGGCGTTGCGCCCGCCATGGGTGAAGATTTCCCAGCGGTCGGAACCGCCCGCCCGTCTGACGCGCTTCGCATCGATCGCCACCACGATGCACTGGTCGCCGAACTTCTCCGCCGCTTCCTTGACGAATTCGCGCCGATGCACCGCCGCAGTGTTGATCGACACCTTGTCGGCGCCGGCGCGCAGCAGCGCGCGAATATCGTCGACCGTGCGCACGCCGCCGCCGACCGTCAACGGCATGAAGCAGGCTTCGGCCGTCCGCCGCACCACGTCCATCATCGTGCCGCGGTTCTCATGGCTCGCGGCGATATCGAGGAAGCACAATTCGTCCGCGCCGGCGGCGTCATAGGCGATCGCCGCCTCCACCGGATCGCCGGCGTCGCGCAGATCGACGAAATTGACGCCCTTGACGACCCGTCCGTCCTTGACGTCGAGACAGGGGATCACCCGAACCTTGAACATCCGTTCCTCCCGCGGCGGCCTCAGCGGTCCCGCTCGACCCTGTTCACCAGAACAAACAGATACGCGCACACCGCCACGACGATGGGCAGACATCCCACCACCAGCAGGATCATCGAAAACTCGTAGACGTCGCGAAACACCCACGCCGCGCCCCAGCACAGCATCGCGTTCAGCAATGCGAAGACGAAGATCGGTTTGATCGCCGCCGCGATGCTCAGCGCCAGCCGGCGGATCGGGGGGTGCCGCTCCGCCATCATGATGCGGCGGCGCTGCGCGGCCCGCCTTGTGCGGCAGCTTTAATGAGGGCGATCGCCTGCGCCGGATCGAGGCGGCCGTCGTAAAGCGCCCGCCCGGAAATCGCACCCGCGAGTTTTTTCGCACGCGGCGACAGCATGGCTTTCACATCGTCGAGCGAGGCGAGACCGCCGGACGCGATCACCGGAATCGAGACGCCGTCGGCGAGCGCGATGGTCGCGTCGAGATTGAGGCCCTTCAGCAGACCGTCGCGGGCGATGTCGGTGAAGATGATCGCGGCGACGCCGGCATCCTCGAACCGCCGCGCGATGTCGAGCGCCGTCACCTCCGACGTCTCCGCCCAGCCCTGCACCGCGACCTTGCCGTCGCGCGCATCGAGGCCGACCGCCACTTGTCCCGGAAATTTTTTCGCAGCCTCTTTCACAAAAGCAGGATCGCGCACCGCCGCCGTGCCGATGATGACCCGCGCGATGCCCTTGGCGAGCCAGCCCTCGACCGTCGCCATGTCGCGGATGCCGCCGCCGAGTTGCACCGGCATGGTGATCGCCCCCAGCATCGCTTCGACCGCCTGCGCATTCACCGGCTTGCCGGCGAACGCGCCGTCGAGATCGACGACATGCAGATATTCGAACCCCTGCGCCTGGAACGCCTGCGCCTGCGCGGCCGGATTGGTGTTGAACACGGTCGCGCGCGCCATGTCGCCCTGCTCAAGGCGCACGCATTCGCCGTTCTTCAGATCGATCGCGGGAAAGAGAATCACGGCTTCCACTTCAGAAAATTGGCGATCAGCGCCAGTCCGAAACGCTGGCTCTTTTCGGGATGAAACTGCGTGCCGATGGCTGTGTCTTTAGCGACGATCGCCGTCACTGGGCCGCCATAGGACGAGCGCGCGACGATGTCGGATTCGTTGGCGGCCTTCAGATGATACGAATGCACGAAATAAGCGTGCCGGCCGTTTTCGCCGAGCGGCAGCCGGTCGAGCACCGGATGCTCGCGCGCCTGATCGAGCGTGTTCCAGCCCATATGCGGCACTTTCAGGCTCTCATCGTTCGGCACGATCTTCTCGACATCGCCGGCGATCCAGCCGAGACCCTCGGTGGTCACATATTCGCGGCCGCGCTCCGCCATCAACTGCATGCCGACGCAGATGCCGAAGAACGGACGCGCCTTGTCCCAGACCACCTCGTTCAGCGCCTGCACCATGCCGTCGATCGCATCGAGGCCCTTGCGGCAATCGGCGAACGCGCCGACGCCCGGCAACACCACACGGTCCGCGCGCCAGACCCGCTCCGGATCGCGCGTCACCAGCACCGGCTCGGGCTGCGGCAGACTGCGTGCCGCGCGCTCAAATGCCTTGGCGGCCGAATGCAGATTGCCGGAGCCGTAATCGACGATCGCGACCGTCATCGCGACCCTCCGGCTTCGGGAAACAGGCCGATGATGCCGGGGGCCGAACCCGGCGCGCCATAGAACCGGCCCAGCGCCGTGTCAGCGCGCGGCGCGGTATCCGCGTCATCGCGATCGAAGAAACGGCGCTCTGCGCCCTGCTCGCTGTCGGCGACGACGAAATCGACCTGCCGCCATTTGCCGCGCGAATAACTCCAGCGGCGCAGGCTTGCGGCTTCAAGCCCCATCAGGATCGCCAGAAGCGCGAACACGGCCGCGCGAACGCCGCCGCTCGCGCCGAGCAGCGCCAGCACGACCGAAAGCCCGCCGGCCACGACCAGATAGCCGAGCAGTGCCAGCCAGAGCCGGTGCCACAGCAGCCAGAACGGCCCGAACAGCATCGCCCAGACATGAAACCCGTCGCGCAGGAAGGTGATGCGATCGGCATCCTCGCCCGCTGCCGCATCCGCGGGTGCATGGACCGTATAGACCGCCATGATGTGTCTCCAGCCTGGTCGGGAAACCGGCGCAATGACCCGCGCTAGTTTCCGAGCGTGCCCTTGGTCGAGGGCACCTCGCCCGCCGTCTTCGGGTCGATCGCGACCGCCATTCGCAGCGCCCGCGCCAAGCCTTTGTAGCAGGACTCGGCGATGTGATGGCCGTTTTCGCCGTAAAGCGTCTCGACATGCAGCGTGATACCGGCGTTCATCGCGAACGCCTGGAACCACTCGCGCACCAGATCGGTGTCGAACTCGCCGATCTTGTCGCGCGCGAAACTCGCCTTGAACACCAGCACCGGCCGCCCCGAAATGTCGATCACGACGCGGGTCAGCGTCTCGTCCATCGGCATGTGGACGCCGGCATAGCGAGTGATGCCTTTCATGTCGCCGAGCGCCTGCTTCACCGCCTGGCCAAGCGCGATGCCGACATCCTCGACGGTGTGGTGGTGGTCGACATGCAGGTCGCCATCCGCCTTCACCGTGATGTCGATGCGGGAATGGCGCGCCAGAAGGTCCAGCATATGGTCGAAGAAGCCGACGCCGGTCGCGACATCGGCCACGCCGGTGCCGTCGAGGTCGACGCTGACCGCGATATCCGTTTCCTTCGTCTTGCGCTTGATCGTCGCCTTGCGCATGAAACCTGCTCCGCCCGCAAAATCGCGGCCCTTTTAACAGGCGAAACCGCATTCCGCCACCGCGCAAAAACGCGATTCCGGCGATATGGTGATCGAATCCCGCCGATTGAAACATCCCGCATAATGCCTAGATTGCGCCGGACACAGAGGATCTCCATGCAGCATTCGCTTTCTTCGTCCGCCGACACTGTCTGGCACGGCACCACCATCCTCACCGTCCGCAAGGGCGGCAAGGTCGTGATCGGCGGCGACGGCCAGGTGTCGATCGGCCAGACCGTCATCAAATCCAACGCCCGCAAGGTGCGCAAACTCGGCAAGGGCCAGCCCGGCTTCGAGGTGATCGGCGGCTTCGCAGGAGCCACGGCCGATGCGTTCACCCTGTTCGAGCGGCTGGAGAGCAAGCTGGAGCAATATCCGGGGCAGCTCATGCGCGCCGCCGTCGAGCTTGCCAAGGACTGGCGCACCGACCGCTATCTGCGCCGGCTGGAGGCGATGATGATCGTCGCCGACAAGGACGTGTCGCTGGTGCTGACCGGCACCGGCGATGTGCTGGAGCCGGAAGGCGGGGTGATGGCGATCGGCTCCGGCGGCAATTACGCGCTGGCCGCCGCCCGCGCGCTGGCCGACAGCGAGCACGACGCGGAGACGATCGTCCGCCGCGGCCTCGCCATCGCCGCCGACATCTGCGTCTACACCAACCGCAACGTCACCATCGAGACGCTACCGGCGGCCTGACGGGCTCGCCCACCATTCAGGTCCGCGACGCATGACCATCGAAACCCCGGCCGCCCCGATTTCCGCCAAAGGTCTGACGCTGCGGCAGGGACTTGCCGCCGCCGCCGCGCTGATCCTGCTTCAGGCGCTGCTGCTGTATGCGATGGGCCGCATGCCGATCTGCACCTGCGGCACGATCAAATTCTGGCACGGCGTCACCCAGAGCGCCGAGAATTCGCAGCACATCGCCGACTGGTACACCTTCTCGCACGTCATCCACGGCTTCATCTTCTACGGGATCGCGCGGCTGCTGTTTCCGCGAACGAGCTGGATCACGCGGCTGTTGATGGCGATGGTCGTCGAGGGCGGCTGGGAGCTGGTGGAGAATTCCTCCTTCATCATCGAGCGCTATCGCGCGGCGACGATCTCGCTCGACTATTACGGCGACAGCATCGTCAATTCCGTCTCCGACACGCTGGCCATGATGCTCGGCTTCGTGCTGGCGATGCGGCTCCCGGTCGCAGCCACGATCGCGCTCGCGGTCCTTTTCGAAATCGCGGTCGGGCTGCATATCCGCGACAATCTGCTGCTCAACATCATCATGCTGATCCACCCGACCGACGCCATCCGCCAGTGGCAGTCCGGCCCGCCGATTATCTGACCGCTTGCGGAGAAGCCGATCCGGCCATAATTACGCGCGATGACCGACTTTTCCCCCCGCGAAATCGTTTCCGAACTCGACCGTTTCATCGTCGGACAGGCCGACGCCAAGCGCGCCGTGGCGATCGCGCTGCGCAACCGCTGGCGGCGGCTGAAGCTCACCGGCTCGTTGCGCGAAGAAGTGCTGCCGAAAAACATCCTGATGATCGGCCCGACCGGCGTCGGCAAGACGGAAATCTCGCGGCGGCTGGCCAAGCTCGCCGGCGCGCCCTTCATCAAGGTGGAAGCCACCAAGTTCACCGAGGTCGGCTATGTCGGCCGCGACGTCGAGCAGATCGTGCGCGATCTGGTCGAGGTCGCGATCGCGCAGACACGCGAACGCAAGCGCAAGGATGTCCGCGCGCGCGCCGAGGTCGCGGCCGAGGAGCGCGTGCTCGACGCGCTTGTCGGCGCGAACGCCAGCGCCGCGACGCGCGACTCGTTCCGCCGCAAGCTGCGGGCCGGCGAACTCAACGACAAGGATATCGAGATCGAGACGCAAAGCTCCGGCGGCATGCCGAGCTTCGAGATTCCCGGAATGCCGGGCGCGCAGATCGGCGCGATCTCGCTCGGTGACATCTTCGGCAAGATGGGCGGGCGCACCAAGACGCGCCGGACATCCGTCGCAGATTCACACGAAATTCTTGTGGCCGAGGAATCCGACAAGCTGCTCGACACCGATCAGCTCGTGCAGGAGGCGATCCATGTGGTCGAGAACAACGGCATCGTCTTCCTCGACGAGATCGACAAGATCTGCGCGCGCGAGGGCCGCGCCGGCGACGTGTCGCGCGAGGGCGTGCAGCGCGATCTCCTGCCGCTGATCGAAGGCACCACCGTCACGACCAAGCACGGCGCGGTGAAGACCGACCACATCCTGTTCATCGCCTCCGGCGCGTTTCACATTTCCAAGCCGTCCGATCTGCTGCCGGAATTGCAGGGCCGGCTGCCGATCCGCGTCGAATTGCAGGCGCTGATGCGCGACGATTTCCGCCGCATCCTGACCGAGCCGGAAGCCTCGCTCATCAAGCAATATGTCGCGCTGATGCAGACCGAGGGCGTCACGCTCGAATTCTCGGGCGATGCGGTCGACGCGATCGCGGACGTCGCCGTCAGCGTCAATTCGACGGTGGAGAATATCGGCGCGCGGCGCTTGCAGACGGTGATGGAGCGGGTGCTGGACGAGATTTCATTCGCAGCGCCCGACAAGCATGGCGAGACGATGCGCATCGACGCGGCCTATGTGAACCAGCACATCGGCGATCTCGCACGCAACGCCGATCTCAGCCGGTTTATTCTTTAGTCATCACGGAAACGCCGCAGCCGGATGTAGAACGCCCCATCGCCGCCATGAGCGGCATGCGCGGCGTCGAAGCCGAGCACGAGGCTGCGCAGCTCGGGCAGCGACAGCCACAGCGGCAATTGCCGCCGCAGCACGCCCCTCGCCTCGCCGCTCGCGGCCGGCTGTCCCTTGCCGGTGATGACCAGCACCAGCGCAGCGCCCTCGCCATGCGCCCGGTGCAAAAACGCGATCAGCGACCGATGCGCCCGCGCCTGCGTCATGCCGTGCAGGTCGATGCGCGCGTCGATCTGCTTGCGGCCCCTGGCGATGCGCGACCGCTCGCGCCGGTCGAGCGAGACCAAGGGCTGTTGCACCGATTTGACAACCGGCGCCGCCGCGATCTCCCGCGCGATCTTTTTCGCGACACGGTCCGGCGATGGCCGCGCCTCGTCGGCGACGACAATCTCCGCATCAACGAGCGCGCGCTTGCGCCGCAGTGGTTTTGCGGATTTCGCGACCTCCCGCCACAGCTCCTTTTCCTCGCGACTCAGCATGCGTTTGCGCGAGCGCGGCGGCTGATCGTCGCTCATCGGCGTGTCCGCCAATGGTGCGTCTTGCCGTGTATCTTGCCTTGCTTTTTGCCTTGCTTTTTGCCTTGCGCCTCGACCGGCTTCGGCCGCGCCTTGGGCAGCAGCATCCGCTTGCCGGCGGCGACGGGATCGAGATGCTTCGGCACCAGCATCACGAAGCGCGCCGCATCCTTCAGGCGGCCGGAAATGCGCCCGGCCTCCGCGCCCGCGCCGAAATAGATGTCCGCGCGCGCCGGGCCGATGATCGCCGAGCCGGTGTCCTGCGCGATCATCAGGCGGCGGAACGGCGTCTTCGCCCGCTCCGATTCGATCGGCAGATCGCCTTCGATGAAGAACGGCGTGCCGTAGACGTGCAGAAACCGGTCGACCGCGATCGAGCGCCAGGCCGTTAGCGGAATGCCCTGCGCGCCGACCGCCTCGTCCTTGTCCGACAGCTTCACTTCGCGGAAGAACACATAGGATCTGTTCTGCCGCCGCAGTTCCTTGGCGGCATCCTCGTTGCTCGCCATGTAATCGCGGATGCGCTGCATCGACATCTCTTCGCGCGGCACGATGTTGCGCTCGATCAGAATGCGCCCGACCGGCGTGTAGGGCTGGCCGTTATGTGCGTCGTAATTCACGCGGACGGTCGATCCGTCTTCGAGCTTGATTCGCGCCGAGCCCTGAATCTGCATGAACAGCAGTTCAGTGAAATTCCGCAAGTAACAGATTTCCAGCCCGCGTCCGCTGAGGATGCCATCCTCGATCTCGGCCCGGTCGTAATAAGGCACCAGCTTGCGCCGGCCGATCTTGCGAAACACCTCGCCCTTGTTCGGAAGGCTCGCCCCTTCCGCCCGTACGCCGCGCACGAACAGGTTCGACGGCCGGCGATAGACCGGCACCGGAAATTCCTCGCTCCATGTGCGCGAGCCTTCCAGCACCGGCTCGTAATAGCCGGTGACAAAACCGTCCTTCTCGCCGAGACGCGAAATCCGGATGGGCGCGAAATGACGCTGGAAGAACGCGCGCGCCTGCGCAGGCGTTTTGACGCGGGCGTGGCGCGCCTGCCGGCAGGGTTCGCGCAGCGACGTGCCGAGCGCCTTTTCCGGAGCAGCTGCCGCCGGCTTCGCCCTGGACAGACGTTGCGCCAGAATCAGCCGGCAACTAGCGAGAAAGGTATTGAACGCGGGACGCTGATCGTCGTCGGCCCAGCCGGGAATGTCGGCCCAGCCGACCGGCTCATACTGGCTGCCCGCGATCGTCAGCGGAGGCGGTCCGCCGCGCCGGGCGTCAGCCTTGCCCGGCGCAAGCACGGCGCAAAATCAGCGCGGCCGGCGCGAAAAACCTTCGGCCGCGGCCGGCGCTTCTACTGGCCGCCTTCGGTGTCAACGAGCTTCCAGTTCGGATCGCGCGAGGCCATATCGTGGGAGAACGTCCAGACATCGGTGGCGTCGGCGATGGTTTCGGCGCTGCCGTCGACGATCTCGCCCGCCTTGTCGCGCGTCGCGGTAATCATCTGCGACATGAACCGCACGGTCAGACTGGCGATCCGGCCACGCATCTCGGCGCCGATCAGTTCAGCCTTGTCGATGCCGACGAATTTTCGCTCCATCTTCTCGCCGCGCTGCTCGCGATCGCGAATGGCGCTGTCGAAGCTGGCATAGACCTCCTGCGACAGCAGGTCCTTCAGCGTGCGGCGGTCGCCTTGCGCGAACGCCATCACGATCATCTCATAAGCGCTCTTGGCGCCGGTGAGGAAATATTTCGGATCGAACGAGGAATCCTCGGCGGCGATGGCGTCCAGCCCGCGCGCTAGCTCCGAATCCGGCTCGGCGATGCCCTTCCAGCGCTCGGCGGCCGGCTCGGGATCGGCCGGGGCCAGCGGCGCCTGATCGATGATGGTGCCGGGAAGCGGGACAACATTCTCGGGACGGCCGGGCTCGGTCCGCCCCTGCAACACGTCGCGGGCGGCGCGGTCATAGGGCGGCCGCTCGCTGCCGGTGCGCTGGCCCAACACGCTGCGCAGCCGCAGAAAGATGAAGACGGCCAGCGCCAGAAAGATGATGGTATAGATATCCACGTCGTGTACCTTCCGCTCGGCCTCTGCTCGCGCGGACGTCGCGATCCACATCGGACGATCCACATCGCGCCGGGCCGAACACCCGTTGCCGACCTCTCATTTAAGCCCGAACTCCGGGAGAACCAACCCCGGTCTCGTCCGGCGGTTCATGTCCGAATTGCGCAAATTGACGCGCGGGCGGCGTTTCGGGCGCAGGATCGGCCAGTATGGAGGCGGAAATCGGCTTTCGGACCGGATCATGCCCATGCCTGGGCTTAGAATCTGCCGAATTGTAGACGATCCGGGCCGGAAGGCCAGTCTTTTGCCCTTTACCGCCGCGGAGACCGTCCTTGTCCCGCCCCCGACGGCTATGTTAGCCACTCGCCGCGACTGGGCCTTTGCCCGATGGAGATGTTTCAAATGACCGATGGCAATGGCGCGCCGCCGCCCGATGCACCGCCGCAGCTCAATGTGCTGGTGCAATACACCAAGGACCTGTCGTTCGAGAATCCGAACGCCCCGCGCTCGCTCGGGCCGCAGCAGCAGCAACCCTCGATCAGCATCCAGATCAATGTCGGCGCGAATGCCGTGGCCGATCAGGATTACGAGGTGACGCTCTCGGTCGAGGGCAAGGCCGAGATCGGCGAGCTTCTTCTGTTCAATTTCGAGCTGGCTTATGCCGGTGTGTTCCGGATTCAGAACGTCCCGGCGGAAAACCTGCATCCGGTCGTGATGATCGAATGCCCGCGTCTTTTGTTCCCGTTCGCGCGCGAGATCATCGCCACGGCGGTACGCGACGGCGGCTTCCCGCCGCTCCTACTCGACCCGGTCGATTTCGTCGGTCTGTACCGGCAGAATCTGGAAAACCAGGTCAATCAGGAACAGCAGCTCCCGAGCTGAGCGGCTGTTCCGGCGATCCGGCCGAGAGGCCGGTCGCCTTCCGGATCCCATCCCGACTTAATCGCGTAAAAACTCACGCCAGATCGCAGCCTCGCCGAGCGATTCGACGAAGCCCGCATGCGCGGCAAGCTCATCGGCCGAAAGCCGCGGCGCAAGCGGGGTCGGCCGTTCGCGCCGCTGCATCTGCGCCTGCCCTGCGACGCGGATCGCCGCCCTATCGGCCAGGATCAGTTGCGACTGCCGCGCCCCGATCAGGTCGATATAGACTTCCGCCAGCAGTTCCGCATCGAGCAGCGCGCCATGCTTGGTGCGGCGTGAATTGTCGATCGCATAGCGCGAACACAGATCGTCGAGCCGGTTGGAGACGCCGGGATGCTTGCGGCGCGCGAGCAGCAGCGTATCGACCAGCCTTTCGCGCGGAATCGCCCGGCGCGTCACCTTTTCCAGTTCGGCGTTGATGAAGCCGATGTCGAACGAGGCGTTGTGGATCACCAGCGGCGAATCGCCGATGAACGCCAGAAATTCCTCCGCCACATCCGCGAACAAAGGCTTGTCGGCCAGAAACTCAGCCGACAGGCCGTGCACGTCGAAGGCTTCCTTCGGCATGTCGCGCTGCGGATTGATATAGCGGTGGAAGGTCTGCCCGGTCGGCATGCGGTTGAAGATCTCGACGCAGCCGATTTCGACCAGACGATCGCCGCGCAGCGGATCGAGGCCGGTGGTTTCGGTGTCGAGAACGATTTCACGCATGGAGCAAGGGCGTCCGTTAAGAACGAATCAAGTTCGCCGGAGCGGCATTTTAGCGACCTCATCAAGGATGTCGCGGATGCGCGCGCGCACCGGCTCGATACCCGACGACGTATCCACGACAAAATCCGCGCGCTTGCGCTTCTCCGCATCCGGCATCTGGCGGGCGAGAATGGCGTCGAGCTTTTCCGCCGTCATGCCCTCGCGCGCCATCACGCGCTCGCGCTGCATCTCGGCGGGCGCGGACACCACCACGATCGCATCGACGCGCTTCTCGCCGCCGGTCTCGAACAGCAGCGGCACGTCGAGCACCGCTACCGGCGCGCCGGACTGCTTCGCCTCGTCGAGAAACGTCTGGCGGTGCGCGCCCAGCATCGGATGCACGATCGCTTCGAGTTTCTTCAGCGCCTCCGGATTGCCGAGCACATGCGCCGACAGTTTCTGCCGGTCGACCTTGCCGTCGGCGGTCGTTCCCGGAAACGCGGCCTCCACCGCCGGCACGGCGATGCCGGAATAGATCGCGTGGACGGCGGCGTCCGCGTCATAGACCGGCACGCCGTGCTCGGCGAACAATTGCATGGTGGTGGACTTGCCCATGCCGATCGATCCCGTCAGTCCGATAATCCGCATTTCGTCGTTTCCGTATCTATTCTTTCAGTCGGCGACCAGTTTCGCGCGGCGCAGGAACGCCAGCAAGGGCAATAAAGGCAGTCCGAGAATGGTGAAATGATCGCCGTCGATGCGCTCGAACAGATGCACGCCAATGCCTTCGAGCTGATACGCGCCGACGCTGGTGGTCACCGCTGGTCCCGCGGCATCCAGATAGCGCGCGATCGAGTCCGCTGTGAGCGGCCGCATCGTCATGCGCGCGACGGATACGGTTTCGAACAGAACCTCTTTGTTACGCACGACGGCAACCGCCGAGCAGAGCTGGTGCGTCGCACCCGCGAGCTGCCGCAATTGTTCGGCGGCCTGCGCGCGCCCGGCCGGCTTGCTGAAAAGCTTTTCGCCGAGCGCCAGCGTCTGATCCGCGCCGATCACAATGCGATCGGGATTTTTTTCCGACACCTCCATCGCCTTGGCGCGCGCCAGCAATGCTGCGATCGCCGACGGATCGGTGAGCCCGGAATTTGCCTGCAAGGCGCGCTCGTCGAGCTGCGCCGGCATCGCCTCGAAAGTGAGGCCGGCGGCGGCGAGCAATGTCTGACGCGAGCGGCTCTGCGACGCCAGGATCAGCGGACGGTCCATGATCCACATCGTCACGGCGCGCTCCGCTGACGCTGCCGATCCGACAGCAGCTTCATGATCGCCGCCGCGGTCTCCTCGATCGAACGGCGGGTGACGTCGAGCTGCGCCCAGCCATGTTTCGCGCTGAGCCTGCGGGCGAACAGCACCTCGTCGGTCACCGATTCACGATCGACATAGGACTCCCCGCTGTTCTGCACGCCGAGGCCGAGCAGCCGGTTCTGGCGCACCTGGATCAGGCGCTCCGGCGTCGCATGCAGGCTGACAACCAACGGCTTGCTCAGCGATTCGAGTTCCTGCGGAGGCGGAATACTGGGCACGAGCGGAATGTTTGCGGTCCGGATACCGCGATTGGCGAGATAGATCGAGGTCGGCGTTTTCGACGTGCGCGATACGCCGACCAGCACGACATCCGCATCTTCCAGACCTTCCGGATGCTGACCGTCATCGTGCAGCATGGTGTAGTTCAGCGCGTCGATCCGCTTGAAATATTCCGCGTTGAGAACATGCTGCGCGCCGACGCGATGCGCGGTCTCCGCGCCGAGATAGGCTTGAAACAATTGCAGCACGGGTCCGAGAATCGACAGGCTCGGAATGTTCAGCTCCGCGCATTTGTCCTGGAGCCGCCCCACCAACTCGTCCTGCAAGAGCGTGAACAGGACGATGCCGGGCGCTTCCTCGATTTCGGTCAGCACCCGATCGAGCTGCTTCTGGCTGCGCACCAGCGGATAGACATGCTCGATCGGCGTGACATTGGCGTATTGCGCGGCCACCGCCCGCGCCACGGTGATGAGCGTCTCGCCGGTCGAATCCGACACCATGTGCAGATGAAAATAGCTGCCGGAGGTGACTTTCATGTTCGCGCCGGTTCTGCCGGGGACCTGTCCCCCTGTGAGGGCCATGTATGCGCTGTGGATCGGTGTGGATCAATATGTGTCGCGGCGGACACGGTCTGCGGCGGAGTCGATAACTCCAAAAAGGATTCACAGGGGTCCTGCGCCGCAAGGACTCCGGAAAGATCAGGCAGAATAGCGGGGCGATGTGGGATTGTCCGGGATATCTCGCAGCCTTGCTGCGCGAAACAACCGTAAAGAAAGGATTAACGCACTCGGATCGCGGCCTGTTGAAATCGGGCACAAGCCGCGCGCGTGTGGATATCGTCTGAACTGTTCGGCGAGTTGGAGTTGTGAGTCAAATCCACCGCTTAACAACTACTAACTAGAATCTTGAAAGATATAGTTTTAAGGGAAGCGCGCACGAGGAAAGACCTGTGACAAGCACTCTGCTCAACGTTCTGGACGGCCAGCGGTTCCAGACTCCACCTGTCTGGATGATGCGTCAGGCCGGACGCTACCTGCCGGAGTATCGTGCGCTGCGCGAGCAGGCAGGCTCGTTCATGAAGCTGTGTTTTTCGCCCGAGATGGCGGCGGATGTCACCTTGCAGCCGATTCGCCGGTTCGGATTCGATGCGGCGATCCTGTTTTCCGACATTCTGGTCATTCCGCATGCGCTCGGTCAGACGGTGCGGTTCGAGACCGGCGAGGGGCCGCGGCTTGATCCCTTGACGAGCCCTGCCGCGATCGATCGGCTGCCGCCGGAGACGGATCAAACGATCCTCGCCCCGATCTATGAGACGGTGCGGCGCGTGCGGTCCGAACTTGCCGCCGAGACGCCGCTGCTCGGATTTTGTGGCGCGCCGTGGACGGTCGCGACCTATATGATCGCAGGACAGGGAACCAGCGACCAGGCGCCCGCGCGTATCTTTGCCTATGAGCATCCGGACGCCTTTCAGCGCCTGATCGACCGGCTGATCGTCAATTCCGTGGTCTATCTGGAAAAGCAGCTCGATGCCGGCGTCGATGCCCTCCAGCTGTTCGACACATGGGCCGGGGTGCTGCCGCCGGAGGAATTTACGCGCTGGTGCATCGAGCCCGCGGTAGCCATCGTCGCCGAGCTGCGCCGCCGCCGGCCGAATGTGCGCGTGATCGGATTTCCGCGCGGCGCCGGCGCGATGCTGGAACACTATGTCGCGCGGGTGCCGGTCAATGCGGTGAGCATCGACTGGACCGCCGACCGGACTTTCGTGCGCGAGCGGATTCAGAGCCGCGTCGCCGTGCAGGGCAATCTCGATCCGCTGGCGCTGCTGGCCGGCGGCGAAGCGCTGGATCGCTCGGTGGATGCGGTCATGGCGGCGTTCGCCGGCGGCCGCTTTATCTTCAATCTCGGCCACGGCATTCTCCCCGCCACCCCGATCGCGCATGTGGAGCGGATGCTGCGGCGGGTGCGCGGGCGAGCATGATCCCGAAAAGTGGGAACCGGTTTGCGCTTCGCGGCCCTTCGGGTCGGAGAAAGATCATGCTCAAAGAATCGGGATTGATGTGATTCAACCCGAAGGGGTCAGACGTTAGGGCCTGCCATGTACGAATGGATCAAGGCGTTTCACATCATCGCGGTCATCTCATGGATGGCCGGGATGCTCTATTTGCCGCGGCTGTTCGTCTATCATTGCGAGGCGGAGATCGGCTCGAAACAGTCCGAGACGTTCAAGGTGATGGAGCGGCGGCTGCTGAAGGCGATCATCAACCCGGCGATGGTCGTCACCTGGATTCTGGGACTGACATTGGTCTGGCTCGGCAACTGGTATCTCTCGCCCTGGATGCACGCCAAATTTGCCCTCGTCATCATCCTGTCCGGTCTGCACGGAATTCTGGTCCGCCGCTGGCGCGAATTCGCCGATGACCGGAATACCCGCTCTCAGAAATATTACAGGATTATCAATGAGGTGCCGGCCGTTCTGATGGTCGGGATCGTGATCCTGGTGGTGGTCAAGCCGTTTTAGGCGCACTCAGGGAGATCGCGCGGAACATCTTGCGCGGGGATCGGCGATTTAATATATTTTTCCCGTATCCCACCGAACACAGGCGGATGTTGCGCGGTCCGGCACCCGGATCGGACGTGCATCAGGTTCAAAGCCCTCCCGGCACAGGCTGCCGCAAGGCCCGATCTTCCAAGCCCCCGACGCTCGACGATCAGCTTTCAAGAACAAGCTTTCCAGACGATTTGCGACCCCTCCCACCGATCCGCGCCGAATCGATGTTTCGACAACTCCCGGTGCCCAGGATTTTCAACGAAACTTCCCAAGAGACTCCCTACAGGACGACCCCATGCCGGAAATGAAGCTTCAGGACCTCAAGGCGAAATCACCCGCCGAGCTGGTCTCCTTTGCCGAGGAATCGGGCGTCGAAAACGCTTCCACCATGCGCAAGCAGGAATTGATGTTCGCGATCCTGAAGCAGCTTGCGATTCAGGAAACCGACATCATCGGCGAAGGCGTGGTCGAGGTGCTGCCGGACGGCTTCGGCTTCCTCCGCTCGCCGGATGCGAATTACCTGCCGGGACCGGACGACATTTATGTCTCGCCCTCGCAGATCCGCCGCTTCGGCCTACGCACCGGCGACACGCTGGACGGCCAGATCCGCTCGCCGAAGGAAGGCGAGCGCTATTTCGCCCTGCTCAAGGTCAACTCGCTGAATTTCGAGGATCCTGAAAAATCCAAGCACAAGGTCAATTTCGACAACCTCACGCCGCTCTATCCCGACGAGCGGTTGCGGATGGAGCATGACGATCCGACCAAAAAGGATCTGTCCGCCCGCGTCATCGATATCGTCGCGCCGATCGGCAAGGGTCAGCGCGCGCTGATCGTCTCGCCGCCGCGCACCGGCAAGACGGTGCTTCTGCAAAACATCGCGCATGCGATCACCGCCAACCATCCGGAATGCTATCTGATCGTGCTCCTGATCGACGAGCGGCCGGAGGAAGTCACCGACATGCAGCGCTCGGTGAAGGGCGAGGTGGTGTCGTCGACCTTCGACGAGCCGGCCTCGCGTCACGTTGCCGTTGCGGAAATGGTGATCGAGAAGGCCAAACGCCTGGTCGAACATGGCCGCGACGTGGTGATCCTGCTCGACTCGATCACGCGCCTCGGCCGCGCCTACAACACGGTGGTGCCGTCATCGGGCAAGGTGCTGACCGGCGGTGTCGATGCGAATGCGTTGCAGCGGCCGAAGCGCTTCTTTGGCGCCGCGCGCAACATCGAGGAAGGCGGCTCGCTCACCATCATCGCCACCGCGCTGATCGACACCGGCTCGCGCATGGACGAAGTGATCTTCGAGGAGTTCAAGGGCACCGGCAATTCCGAGCTTATCCTCGACCGCAAGGTGGCCGACAAGCGCACCTTCCCGGCGATCGATATCACCCGCTCCGGCACGCGCAAGGAAGAGCTGCTCACCGATCCACAGCAGCTCAAGAAGATGTATGTGCTGCGCCGGATTCTCAATCCGATGGGCACGATGGACGCGATCGACTTCTTGCTCGACAAGCTGCGCAATACCAAGACCAACGGCGAATTCTTCGATTCGATGAATACGTAAGGCGCAACTGGATTTACATGCGAAAGGCCGGGTGATGAGCCCGGCCTTTTTCTTTTGGTGTTGCAAGGTGCTTCAGTTCGTGGCCGCCAGATCGCGGATGACATCCGCGTCCGTCACCGGCAGCGAACAGCTTTGCCCACGGCAGACGAAAGCGGCGGCGCCCTGAACCGCGGCGAGCTTGGCCTGAGCCGGATGTGATGGCGGCAAACCCTTGCTGTCGCGTGCATGCAGAACGATTGCAGTCGCATGCGGCAAGTGGCGCGCAGCGGCGAGCAGCGCGTCGGCCTGATCGCCCTCTCCCACCACGACGATTTCGGCCGCCGTCAGCCGCATGTCGAGCGCGTTCAGCAGCGACAGATGCCCGAACAGATTGTCGGTGACGCGCGGCAGGATCGCGTCGAACATCGCATCGGCCTTGGCGCGCCAACTCTCGTCGCCGGTGAGGACGCCGAGGCGAATCAGGTTCTGCGCGATCAGGCCGTTGTGATTCGGAATCGCGTCATCGACGGTCGCATGCGGCCGGACGATCAGCCCCTCGGCGTCGTCGGCGGTCAGGTAATAGCCGCCATGCTCGGCGTCGGCGTGGTGGGCGTCGAGCGCGTTCTGCCAGCGCAGCGCCTGGTCGAGGAACGCCGCCTCGCCGGTCGCCTCGTGCAGCGCCAGCGCGGCGCGAATCATCGCCGCATGATCGGAGGCGAGGCCGGGCACCAGCAGCCCTCCTGCCCGCCAGGAATGACCTAACCTGTCGTCCCGGCTCATGTGCTTGGCGACGAAATCGAACGCAGCCCGCGCCGGCTTGAGCCAGCCGGGCTCCCCAAAGGCGCGGGCCGCGTTGGCTAAAGCCGCGATCATCAGCCCGTTCCAGTCGGCCAGCACCTTGTCGTCCAAGCCGGGACGCACCCTTTTGCTGCGCCTTTGCTGCAGTGTCTGGCGCAGCATGGCCAATCGTTCGGTTTCCTCGGGCGTATCCCACTCAAGCCGTTGAGACGGTTGAGGATATTGGTGTGTTCAAAAATTTCCCTGCGCCGTGACGTCGTATCTTGCAGCAAAAAAGGCCGCGTCGTCCTCGCCGAGGACGTCCCGGATCTCGTCCAGCGACCAGACATAGAACCGCCCCTCCTCGCCTTCCGAATCCGCATCAAGCGAGGAACAGAAACGCCCTCCGGGATCGTCATTTCGCGGGCCAGCCAGTCCACCGTTTCGGCCGCCCGCTCGCGGTAGAGCGGATTTTTGCTGCGCCGCAAAATCCAGCGCCAGCGAGTCGAGGATCTGTGCATTGTCGTAGAGCATTTTCTCGAAATGCGGCACCAACCAGCGCTCATCGACCGAATAGCGGGCGTAGCCGCCGCCGAGATGATCGTAGATGCCGCCCTGGCTCATCTGTGTCAGCGCGAGCTGGCTGGCTGCGAAAAAACGCGGATCGCCCGACGGAAACCGGCGCGCCACAGAAATTCCAGCATGGCGCATTGTGGAAATTTCGGCGCGCCGCGCAGGCCGCCATGCACGGGATCGGTCGCCCGCGCGATCGATTCGGCAATGTTGTTGGGGGCTTCCGGCCCGATCGCCACAGCGCTTTTGGCCTCGCCGCGCTGCTTCAGCCGGGTCACCAGCGCGCGGCGGTTCTGGTCGATCTTCTGCGGCTCGTTACGGAAGATGTGGTTCACCTCGCGCAGCACGTCGACAAAGGCCGCGCGACCATATTGCGCCGTCTTCGGAAAATAGGTGCCACCCCAGAACGGCTCCGCCTCAGGGTCAGGAACATGGTGAGCGGCCAGCCGCCCTGCTCGCCGAGATGATGCAGCGCGCTCATATAGATCTGGTCGATGTCCGGCCGCTCCTCGCGGTCCACTTTGATGTTGACGAACAGCGTTCATCTGCGGCGGTGGCCTCGTCTTCGAAGCTCTCATGCGCCATCACATGGCACCAATGGCAGGCCGCATACCCGACCGAGCAGGATCGGCTTGCCTGTATCCTTGGCCTCCTTCAGCGCCGCCGGACCCCAGGGCCACCAATCGACCGGATTGGCCTGATGTTGTAGCAGATAAGGGCTGGTCTCTGCGGAAAGCCGGTTTTTGTGCGCCGCAATATCAGTCATGAAGGGTCTCTTTTGCGCAGCAATTCTGGCGAAGGACAGAGGGCGTGGCGATTTGGTCGTCGGCCGGCTCGCCCATTGGCCCAGTAGGCCACGGCTGCCGTCCTGGGACAATCGCTCCTCGGGCGGAAAGTTCGGCCGGCTCGGTCCGGAGAAATTGAAGGCGGGCTGTGGGCGGGTTAGTGCAGGGCTCCCTCTATTTCTGAAGCAGGCCGCGGGACGCCATGACACGGAATACGATGGCGCAGGATACGATTTTTGCTTCGTCGTCGGGCCGACCGCCGGCCGCGATCGCGATTGTTCGCGTGTCGGGACCGGACGCTTCCGAGGCGATCCGGCGGCTCGCCGGGTCGCTGCCGAAACCGAGACAGGCCGCCTTCGCCGTGCTGAAGCGCTCGGACGGCGCGCCGATCGACGACGCGGTGGTGCTGTGGTTTCCAGGACCGGCCAGCGCAACAGGCGAGGACATCGCGGAATTTCAGGTGCATGGCGGCCGCGCGGTGCTGGCGGCGCTGCTGGGCGAACTCGCGCGCATCGAGGGGCTGCGTCCGGCGGAGCCGGGCGAGTTCACCCGGCGGGCGTTCGAGAATGGCAAGCTCGGGCTGACGGAGGCGGAAGGGCTCGACGACCTGATCCACGCCGACACCGACATTCAGCGCCGGCACGCGCTGCGGCAGATGAAGGGGTTGCTCGGGCGGCGGGCGGAAAACTGGCGGCAGCGGATCATCGCGGCGTCGGCGCTGGTCGAGGTCGGCATCGACTTTTCCGACGAGGGCGACGTGCCGGACGATCTGCTCGCGCCGGCGATGCAGGATGTCGCGGCGCTGGCCGATGAAATCCGGCAGGTGCTGGCGGCGTCGGCGCATGGCGAGCGGCTGCGCGATGGGCTGGTGGTGGCGATCGCCGGCGCGCCGAATGTCGGCAAGTCGACCTTGCTCAACCGGATCGCGCAGCGCGAGGCGGCGATCGTCTCGCCTTTTGCCGGCACGACGCGCGACGTGATCGAGGTGCATCTCGATCTCGGCGGCTATCCGGTGGTGCTGCTCGATACGGCCGGGATCCGCGAGGCGGTCGATCCGGTCGAACAGGAGGGCGTGCGGCGGGCGCGGGGGCGGGCGGAGGAGGCGGACCTTGTGCTGTGGGTTTCGGACGCGACGGAAGGCGGCGCTGACCAGCCGCCGGATTTTTCCGCGTTCGTCTGGCAGGTCTGGAACAAGGTCGATGTCGCGCCGGCAAGGGGCGGCGTTGCGGCTGCGCCGTCGTTCGTGATTTCCGCCGGAACAGGGCAGGGCGTCGATGACCTCATCGGCGCGATCGGCCAATTCGCCGCCGACTATTTCAGCTCGGTCGAGACCGGCCTGGTGACTCGGCTCCGGCAGCGGAAATTGCTGGAGGAGGCCGTTGTCGCGCTTGATCGGGCGGCTTCCGGTTCGGCGAGGGGCGAGGAACTGGTGGCGGAGGAGCTGCGGCTCGCGGCGACCGCGCTCGGCCGGCTGCTGGGGCGGGTGGATGTGGAAGACATTCTCGACGCCATTTTCAGGGACTTCTGCATCGGCAAATAGAAATGAATTATAATTCAATATTATATTCATTTCTATGTTTCACGTGAAACGGAAATCTCGATCTGAGCGATTCATACGGGTTCCGTGCTTTACGGCGAACTATCGGGGGCGTAGAAGGGCTGTGGATAAGCACCCATGACCAGTTCCGATTCCTTCGACGTGATTGTGGTCGGCGGCGGCCACGCCGGCTGCGAAGCTGCGGCTGCGGCCGCGCGGATGGGCGCGCGCACGGCGCTGGTGACTCACCGCTTCGACACGGTCGGCGCAATGTCCTGCAACCCCGCGATCGGCGGGCTCGGCAAGGGTCATCTGGTGCGCGAAGTCGATGCGCTCGACGGATTGATGGGCCGCGTGGCGGACGCCGGCGGCATTCAGTTCGCGTGCTCAACCGCCGCAAGGGTCGGCCGTGCGCGGGCCGCGCACGCAGGCCGACCGCAAGCTTTATGCCGCCGCCATACGAGCCGCGATCCGCACCACGGACAATCTCTCCGTCATCGAAGCCGAGGCCGACGATCTGCTGACTGCAAACGGGCAGATTACCGGGCTGGTGCTGGCAGATGGCAGAAGCTGCGCGCCGGCGCGGTCGTCATCACCACCGGCACTTTTTTGCGCGGGCTCATTCATCTGGGCGAGAAGAATTGGCCGGCGGGCCGCATCGGCGAAGCGCCGGCGCTCGGTCTGTCGAAGACATTTGAGCGGCTGGGGTTCGTGCTCGGCCGGCTGAAGACCGGCACGCCGCCACGGCTGGACGGGACGACGACTGGGCCGGTGTCGAGATGCAGCCCGGCGACGATCCGCCGGAGCCGTTTTCGGTCCTGACCGAAGATCACGACGCCGCAGATCGAATGCGGGATCACGCGGACGACGCCGGCGACCCATGACGTCATTCGCGCGAACGTGCATCGCTCGCCGATGTATTCGGGCCAGATCCAGAGCCGGGGGCCGCGCTATTGCCCGTCGATCGAGGACAAGATTGTGCGCTTTGGCGACCGCGATGGGCACCAGATCTTTCTGGAGCCTGAGGGGCTGGACGACACCACCGTCTATCCGAACGGCATTTCGACCTCGCTGCCGGAGGAGGTTCAGCTTGCGATCCTCAAGACCATTCCGGGGCTCGAGAGCACCCGCATGGTCCGGCCCGGGTATGCGATCGAATACGATCACGTCGATCCGCGCGAACTGACGCCGGCGCTGGAAACGAAGCGCCTGAAGGGCCTGTTCCTGGCCGGGCAGATCAACGGCACCACCGGCTATGAGGAGGCGGCGGCGCAAGGGCTCGTGGCCGGGCTCAACGCCGCGCGGCTGGCGTCGGGGGCGGAGACCATCACGTTCGACCGCGCCGACGGCTATCTCGGGGTGATGATCGATGATCTGGTCACGCGCGGCGTGTCCGAGCCCTATCGCATGTTCACCTCGCGCGCCGAATACCGGCTGACGCTGCGCGCCGATAATGCCGATCAGCGGCTGACGGATCGCGGGATCGCGCTCGGCTGCGTTGGCTCGGAGCGTTTTGGAGCGCATCGCGCCAAGATGCAGGCGCTTTCAGACGCGCGGGCGCAGGCCAAAGCGCTGTCGATCACGCCGACCGAGGCAATCCGGCAGGGCCTGACGCTCAATCGCGACGGTCAGCGTCGCTCGGCCTTCGAGCTGCTGGCCTATCCGGATATCCAGTTTGCCGATCTCGCCCGGATCTGGCCCGAGCTGGACCACATCGCGCCGAAGATTGCCGAGCATCTGGAAATCGAGGCGAAATACGACGTCTATGTCGCGCGGCAGGCCGCCGACATGGCGGCGCTGAAGCGCGACGAAAGCGTCTTGCTGGGCGATGCCGTCGATTATGCGGCTGTCTCGGGCCTGTCGAACGAGGTCCGCCAGCGGCTCGAAGCCGGACGGCCGGCGACGATCGGGCAGGCGTCGCGAATGGACGGCATCACGCCGGCAGCATTGACGCTGCTGATCGGGCATCTGCGGCGGCAGTCGAATAGACGGTCGGCGGGCTGATCGCGTCCGGCGAGGCATCCATGGTGAAATCCCCTGCGTCCGGTCCCGACTCCGGCCGGCTCGCCGCCAACAAGCGGGCGGCACTGGCGCTCTGTCCTGTTTCACGTGAAACAGAAGCGCGGCTCGACACCTATGTCGCCCTGCTGCTGGCCTGGCAGGCGAAGACCAATCTGATCTCGCCGGCGACGCTGGATGCGATCTGGACCCGGCATATCGCCGACTCGCTTCAGCTTCTCGACATCGCGCCTTCGGGCCGCGTCTGGATCGATCTCGGCTCGGGTGGCGGCTTTCCGGGGATCGTTCTGGCCTGTGCGCTTGCCGACAAGCCGGAGGCCGTCGTCCATCTGGTCGAGCGCAACAGCCGCAAGGCGGCGTTCCTGCGCGAGGCGCTGCGCGTCACCGGCGGACGGGGCGTAGTGCATGTCATGAACATCGGGGATTACGTGGATAGCAATCCACCAAAGGCCGATTACATCACTGCAAGGGCGCTCGCGTCGCTAAAGCTGTTGATCGATATGGCGGAACCGCTGATCCGGAACGGCGCGAAGGGATTGTTCCTGAAGGGTCAAGATGTAGAGTCTGAATTGACGGAAGCCACAAAATATTGGAATTTTGAGCCGCTGCTGCATCCGAGTCGCACGCAGGCGGGCAGCGCAATTGTCGAGGTGAGGCGGCTTAACGCCCTCGACGTAAAGGATGGCCGGCGGTCATGATCGACGATATTCTCAAGCGAGCTCAAAGCCTTAGCGAAAGCGCAGCAGCGACGAAGGAGTCCCGGCCTGTGCGGCCGCGGATCATCGCGCTGGCGAACCAGAAAGGCGGCGTCGGCAAAACCACCACCGCCATCAATCTGGGCACGGCACTCGCCGCCACCGGCGAGCATGTGCTGATCGTCGATCTCGACCCGCAGGGCAACGCCTCGACCGGCCTCGGCATCGGCCGGCAGAACCGCGAGGTTTCGACCTATGACGTGCTGATCGGCGAGGCGCGCTTGCGCGAGGCGATCCTGCCGACCGCGGTACCGCGGCTGCACATCACCCCCTCGACCATGGACCTCTCCGGCCTCGAACTCGAACTCGGCACCGAGCGCGACCGCGCCTTCCGGTTGCGCAACGCGCTGGCCGCGCTGAACGGGACCGATGCGGCGGAGCCGGCCTTTACCTACGTGCTGATCGACTGCCCGCCTTCGCTCAATCTCATCACCGTCAATGCGATGGCGGCGTCGAACGCGATCCTGGTGCCGCTGCAATGCGAGTTCTTCGCGCTCGAAGGTCTGTCGCAATTGTTGCAGACGGTCGAGCAGGTGCGCTCGACGTTGAATCCGGACCTGACGATTCACGGCGTCGTGCTGACGATGTTCGATTCGCGCAACAACCTGTCGAGCCAGGTGGTTGCCGATGTGCGCCAGTTCATGGGCAAGAAAGTCTACGACACCATGATCCCGCGCAACGTCCGCATTTCGGAAGCGCCGTCGCACGGCAAGCCGGTGCTGGTCTACGATCTGAAATGCGTCGGCAGCGAAGCCTATCTCAAGCTCGCGACCGAAGTGATCCAGCGCGAGCGCGAGTTGCGCGCCGGTTGAGTCGTCCTGTGTAAAGCGGAGTGGTGTTGGTGAGTTCGAGGGAGGCCGCGATGGCCGATGAAGCGCGCTCGCGATTGGGCAGGGGACTTGCAAGCCTGATCGGCGATGTCGGCGGCGAGGCGACGAAGACCGAACGCGGCCGCGCGCAGCGGCGCGTGCCGATCGAATTCCTGAAACCCAATCCGCGCAATCCGCGCAAGAATTTCGCCCCGTCCGAACTGGAGGAGCTGGCGTCTTCGATCCGCGAGCACGGCATCATCCAGCCGATCGTCGTTCGTGCGAGCAAGGGTGCAACCGACTCTTACGAGATCGTCGCCGGCGAGCGCCGCTGGCGCGCGGCGCAGCGCGCCGGCCTGCATGACGTGCCGATCGTGCCGATCGAACTGAGCGACAATGATACGCTCAAGGTGATGATCGTCGAGAACGTGCAGCGCGAGGACCTCAACGCGCTGGAGGAAGCGCGCGGCTATCATGTGCTGGTCGAGGAATTCCGGCATAGCACCGAGGATGTGGCGAAGGCCGTCGGCAAGAGCCGCAGCCATGTCGCCAACATGATGCGGCTGATGAAGCTTCCCGCCGAGGTGCAGGAGCATATTTCATCCGGACGATTGTCGGCGGGCCATGCGCGCGCGCTGATCGGTCTGGATGATCCGGTGCAGGCGGCGGCGCGCGTCATCAGGGACGGCTTGAGCGTGCGACAGACCGAGGCGCTCGCGCACGAGAGCGGCGCGCCTGTGCGCAAGCCGCGTGGCGAGACGGCGAAGCCGAAGAAGGACGCCGACACGCTCGCGTTGGAAAAACGCATCGGCGATATTCTGGGCCTGTCGGTCAGCGTCGATCACAAAGATCCGGGCGGCGCCGTGCAGATCCGCTATCGCGATCTCGATCAACTCGACGATATTTTGAAGCGGCTCGAATCCGGGCGCGGTTAACTCTTCCGCCGCGCGTTGACGGCGATCGCCATCAGCGCGCGTTGGGCGATCACGGGCGCCAACTGCGCCTGCCTCCGCAACTCCAGCGTCGCGTCGCCGAGCTGAACGATATTTTGCGCGAGCCGCTCGGCGGACGAGACGTCGAGCGCGCGCAGCACCAGTTGCTCGCGCGAAAAATGCCAGCGCGGAATCGCGCGGTCGAAGGCGTTCTTCGGCGACGATCCCTGATCGACCACAAGCCGCGCCTTGTGCAGCAGCCCGGCCTGCCTCTGCGCGGCGAACATGATCGAATTCGGATTGGTCCCCGCCGACAGCGCGCGGGAAAAATGCGTTTCGAAATCGGCCGGCCGTCCGGCGAACGCATAGTCGATGACGGAATCGAGCGCGAGGTCGGAGGCGTCCGTCACCACCGCGACGACATCGTCCAGCGTGATCTCGTTTTTGCCGTGCGCGTACAGAGTCAGCTTGCGGATTTCGTTGCGCGAGGCGAGGCGGTCGCCGCCGATCAGCTCGACCAATGCGGCGCGCGCATCCGGCGTGATGGTCAGGCGCGCGATCTGCAACTCGCTCTCGATCAGGCGTTCGAGATCGCGCTCATTGTCGGCGTAGCAGGTGATGGCCGCCGCCGTCTTCGCTTTCTCGCAGAGCACGCGCAACGGCGCGTCGCGCCGCAGCTCGCCGGCCTCGATCACGATGCGGCAATCCTTCGGCGGCTCGTTGATAAGAATCTCGACGGCGCTCGCAAAGCTGCTTCTGCCGGCGCGGACACGGATGGCGCGGCGTCCGCCGAACAAGGGCACGGTCATCGCTTCGTCGATCAGTCGCGACGGCTCGGAGGCAAGCTCGTCGCCGTCGAGCCGCACCAGCGAGAACGGATCGTTCACATTGTCGACGGCGCTGGCGATCAGCGCGTCGGCGCGCTCGCGCACGAGGCCGAGATCGTCGCCGAAGACCAGAATGATGGCGTGGGCCGGGTTGGGCCTGGCGAGGTAGCTGTCGACCTCGCGCGGCGTGATGGCGGTCACCGCCGCACAATCAGGTTCCGGCGACGAAGAACGACGACAGCCGCTGGCTGATGTTGTCGGCGATCTGCTTCGTCGCGCGGGTTTCGGCGTCGCGCATGCCGCGCAGGCGGGCGAAACGCTGTTCCTGTCCCGGATTGTCGTAGGTCACGCGCGCGAAGGTGTTGGCCCGCAGCACCGATTTGTCGGTGGCGATCTCGCGCAACTCGTAAGAAACGTCGATGCCGAAATTCTCGATTTCCGGTCGGCCGGTGGTGTTGTCGACGATGGTCGAGACGCGGCTGGTGTTCAGGCGCACCACGAGGCGGTGCGTCGGCGCGGCCGGGCTGCCGCCGCCGGTGAAGTTGAAGGCGAGACCGCTGCGCAGTTCCACGCTGAGCCGCTCGTCGCGCGGGTTGGCGGTCTTGATGTCGGTGATGTCGATGGCGGACAGTTTCTCGCGCAGCGCCGGTTCGCCCGCGACGGTGCGTTCCGCATACATCGGCTGGAAACAGCCGGCGAGCGGCGCGCCCAGGGCGGCGATGGCCAGCAGACGGATGGCGAAACGGGCATCAGCCAACGACATTGACGATCCTTTTCGGCACCACGATCACCTTGCGCGGCGCCTTCCCCTCGAGGGCTCGTTTTACCGCATCGAGCGCCAGAACGGCAGCCTCAATCTCCGGATTCTTCGCGTCCCGCGGCACGGTCACGTCGGCTCTCTTCTTCCCATTGACCTGGACGGGCAGGGTGATGGTGTCATCTTCCAGCAAATCGGGTTGAATTTGAGGCCAGGGCGCGACCGAGACCAGCCCCTGATGGCCGAGCGCGGACCAGCACTCCTCCGCCAGATGCGGCATCATCGGCGCGATCATCCGCACCAGGATGTCGAAGGCTTCGCGCGCCGCCGCCGCATGGACCGGGTCCTTGGCGAGGAGCGCGTCCGGTTTGTCGGCGATCTCCTGCAATGCGCCGACGAAGGCATACAGCTTGGCGATGGCGGTGTTGAAGCGCAGCCGCTCGATCGCGGCCGAGACGTCGGCCAGCGTCCGGTGGGCCAGTGCGCGCAGCGCATGGGCTGCGGCATGGCCGCTGGTGTCGGCCGTGGTTCCGGGGGCTGCCAGAAACGGGGCGGCGGCGCTCACCATGCGCCAGATGCGCTGCACGAAGCGGGTCGCGCCCTGCACGCCCTCCTCGCTCCAGATCACGTCGCGATCCGGCGGCGAGTCCGACAGCATGAACCAGCGCGCGGTGTCCGCGCCATAGGTGGCGATGATGTCGTCCGGATCGACGGTGTTGCGCTTCGACTTCGACATCTTCTCGATTGGGCCGATCTCGATGTCCTCGCCGGTTTGCAGCAGAATCGCCCGGCGGCTGTCGCCGGCCGGCTCGATCCTGATCTCGTTCGGCGCGACGAAGCCGCCGTCCTGCTTGCGGTAGGTCTCGTGGACGACCATGCCTTGGGTGAACAGGCCGGCGAACGGCTCGTCCAGCCCGACATGGCCGGTGGCCTTCATCGCGCGGGTGAAGAAGCGCGAATAGAGCAGGTGCAGGATCGCATGCTCGACGCCGCCGATATACTGGTCCACCGGCAGCCAGGAATCGACATCCTTGCGACTGGTCGGTGCGTTCGCGTTCCACGGATCGGTGAAGCGGGCGAAATACCACGACGAATCGACGAAGGTGTCCATCGTGTCCGTTTCGCGCTGCGCCTTGCCGCCGCATGTCGGACAGGCGACGTGCTTCCATGTCGGGTGATGGTCGAGCGCGTTGCCCGGCTTGTCGAAACTCACATCGGCCGGCAGCACCACCGGCAGGTCCTTGTCCGGCACCGGCACCACGCCGCACACCTCGCAATGGATCACCGGGATCGGGCAGCCCCAATAGCGCTGGCGCGAAATGCCCCAGTCGCGCAGGCGGAAATTCACCTTGCGCTCGCCGACGGGCTCATTGCCGCGTGTCTCGCTTTCCAGCCGCTTCGCCACCTCGTCCTTCGCCTGCTCGATGCTCATGCCGTCGAGGAAGCGGGAGTTTATCATCCGTCCGTCGCCGTCATAGGCGGTGTCGGTGATGACGAAGGACGCCGGGTCCTGGCCTTCCGGGCAGACGACCGGCGTATTGCCGAGGCCGTATTTGTTGACGAAATCGAGGTCGCGCTGGTCGTGCGCGGGGCAGCCGAAGATCGCCCCGGTGCCGTATTCCATCAGGATGAAGTTGGCCACGTAAACCGGCAGCTTCCAGTCCGGATCGAACGGATGCGCCGCCTTGATGCCGGTGTCGAAGCCGAGCTTTTCGGCGGTGTCGATCTCGGCCTGCGCCGTGCCCATGCGCTTGCACTGGGCGATGACGTCGGCCAGCGCCGGGTTCTTCGCGGCGGCCGCCTGCGCGAGCGGATGGTCCGACGCGATCGCCATGAATTTCGCGCCGAACAGCGTGTCCGGCCGCGTGGTGAAGATCTTCAGTTCGGTTTCCGCGTTCGGCGTGGTCCTGGCGTCGAGCGCGAAGCGGATCAGAAGGCCCTCGGAGCGGCCGATCCAGTTGCGCTGCATCAGCCGCACCTTGTCCGGCCAGCGCTCCAGCGTGTCGAGCGCGTCGAGCAACTCCTGCGAGAACTTGGTGATCTTGAAGACCCACTGGTTCATCTCGCGCTGCTCGACCACGGCCCCCGAGCGCCAGCCGCGGCCGTCGATCACCTGCTCGTTGGCGAGCACGGTCATATCGACCGGGTCCCAATTTATCTTGCGTTTCTCGCGCTCGGCGAGCCCCGCCTTCAGGAAATCGAGAAACATCTTCTGCTGGTGCTTGTAGTAGCTCGGATCGCAGGTGGCGATCTCGCGCGACCAGTCGAGCGACAGACCCATGGTCTGAAGCTGCTTCTTCATGGTGGCGATATTGGCGTAGGTCCATTTCGCCGGATCGGTCTTGTTCTGGATCGCGGCGTTCTCGGCCGGCAGGCCGAAGGCGTCCCATCCCATCGGATGCAGGACGTTGAACCCTTGCGCCCGCTTGTAGCGCGCGACCACGTCGCCCATCGTGTAGTTGCGGACGTGCCCCATATGGATGCGGCCCGACGGGTAGGGGAACATCTCCAGCACGTAATATTTCGGACGCGGATCGTCGTTCGAGGTGGAGAAGATTTTCTGCTCGTCCCAGGCGCGCTGCCAGCGCGGCTCGGCTTCGCGTGCATTGTAGCGATCGGCGGTCATCGATAATCGTGTCGGGAGTTGTTTCGGGATTGCTCCGACTAGGACACGAAATCCGCCAAAGGGTCAATGGGTTGGGCCGCTCCACAGGGTTGCGCGGAGCGGCCGCAAGCAGCCCGAAACCTGGCGTCAGCCGGCCAGCGCCGTCACCTGGTCGACCAGGCGGATGGCGCTGTGCTCGACGACGGTGTTGCGGCCGCGGCGCTTGGCCATATAGAGCCCGGCGTCGGCGGCCTCGATCAGATCGCTGGCGTTCTGTCCGGTCACCGGCAAGGTGGCCGCGACGCCGATGCTGACCGTCACCTGGCCGCTCGGCGACGCCACGTGCGCCAGTCCCAGCGACTCGATCCGGCTGCGGACAAGCTCGGCCACTTCGGTCATCCGCTTGGCGTCGGCGGCGGGCAGCATCAACGCGAACTCCTCGCCGCCATAGCGCGCGCCAAAGCCTTTCACCTCGGCGGCGACGGCGGCGAGCACCTCGCCGACCTTGGTCAGGCAGGAATCGCCCTCCAGATGACCGTAGCTGTCATTGTAGAGCTTGAAGTGATCGACATCGATCATCGCCAGCGACAGCGTTGCGTTCTCATGCGTGGCCTTCATCCATTCGAAGTCGAGGCGGCCGTCGAAGGCGCGGCGGTTGGCGAGGCCGGACAGCGTATCGACCGAGGCGAGCACCGCGAGCTGGCTGTTGAGGTCGAGCAATTCGCGCTCGCGCTCGGCCAGCGTCTTCGCCATCGCGTTGAAGGCCTGCGCCAGCGGCACGAATTCCTGCGGCAGCGACATGCGGGCGCTGCGCGCCGAAAAATCGCCGGCGCTGAAGCGGGTGGCCACGCCGGTCAGGAACCGGATCGGACGGATGATGAGCCTTTCGCTCATGAACCATGCGCCGAGCAGCACCAGCAGGCCGACAAGGCCAAGCTGGATGTAGGCGGCGCGAATGTCGCGGTCGATCGAGCCGAGCAATTCCCGCTTGTCGATGCTGGCAATCAGCCGCGCATTGGTGTCCGGCACGCGGATCGAGGCGAACACGCGCTCCTGCGCGGAGCCTTCCAGCTTCACCGTGTCGGAGACCTCGTCGGAGGTGGCGGCGACGGCGCGCGCGATCACCGCCCGGTCGATCGGGGATTCGGCGATGTCGACCATGGGCCTCGCCGCAAGAACCGCGCCCTTGCCGTCGATGAGCTGGATCGTGATGCCGGTGGTATCGGGCGAGCGGTTGATGATGTCCTCGAGCCAGGTGAGCGCGACCGACGTCACCATCACCGCCTCGACGCCTTCGCCGCCCTGCGCCGTGGTCGGAAGTGCGGCGATCACCGACGGAGTGCCGTCGCCCTTGGCGATCACATAGTCGCTCAGCACGAACCGCCGCTGCGCCAGCGCGTCATGAAAATAGCCGCGGTCGGTGATATCGATGCCGACGAGGCGCGGCAGCGTCGAGCACAGGACCCGGCCGTTGTTGCCGACCACCGAGATGTTGCCGATCGCCGGCAGGTTCACCTTGAAGCCGGATTGGAGCAGGCCGCAAGGGCTGCCGACCTTGTAGAAGTGACGGAAGATCGACGCCGAGGTGCGCAGCACGCCCTCGACCGTTTTCATCATCTGGCGCTGCTCGTCCGCGCCGCGGCGGGCGACGCTCGCAAGCCGTGCCGAGCCGGCCTGAATCTGTTCGGTGCGCATGTTTTCGAGAACGCGGGCGCGATCGAGCATCAGCGGCACGACAAGCACGAGCGCCACCACGACCAGGCGGGCGCGCACGTCGAAGATGGTCTTGAACTTTGTCAGATAGTGCCGGAAATTGAGACCTGTCATTGCAATCCCCTTACCCCGGCAGCACCATAGGCATGGCGCATCAAGAAGGGTTTTGCGCATTCGATAAAATTCGAACGATCGGAGTTTTTGTGCAGACTATCGATGCGGGATTCACCTCCGATTCACCATCCGGAGTCGCCGAGGTGGAACGGCAGATCGCGGATGCCTGCCGGGACGCAGGCCGCGCGCGCGAATCCGTCCAGCTCATCGCCGTGTCGAAGACGTTCGATGCGGAGGCGATCCTGCCGGTGATCGCCGCCGGACAGCGCGTGTTCGGTGAAAACCGCGTGCAGGAAGCGAAGGCGAAATGGCCGCCGCTGATGGCGGCGCATCCGGGAATCGCGCTGCATCTGATCGGCCCGCTTCAGTCGAACAAGGCGCGGGAGGCGGTGGCGCTGTTCGATGCGATCCATTCGGTCGACCGGCCGAGCATTTGCGGGGCGCTGGCGAAGGAAATCGAAAAACAGAATCGTGCGCCAGAACTGTTCGTGCAGATCAACACCGGCGAGGAACCGCAGAAGGCCGGTATCGCGCCGGGGGACGCCGATGCGTTCATCGCCGCCTGCAAGACGGATTACGGCCTGACGATTTCCGGCCTGATGTGCATTCCGCCGGCCGACGAGCCGGCCGCGCCGCATTTCGCGCTGACCGCGAAGATCGCCGCGCGCAATGGACTGACGCAATTGTCGATGGGCATGAGCGCCGATTTCGTCGATGCGATCCGCATGGGCGCGACGCATGTCCGCGTCGGTTCGGCGATTTTCGGCGGGCGGCCGCGGCCGGTCTAGGCTCGCAATGTCGGTTTGCGACGCCGCGCGTCGTCCCGGATGGCGGCGGGGAATCTAGCCGATCACGATCTTGGTTCGCGGACCGATCCGCGCCAAAAGCCGCAGCATCGCGCTTTTCGTCATCGCCACGCAGCCGGCGGTCGGCCCGAACCCCGGCCGCGCCAGATGCAGGAACACGGCGCTGCCGCGGCGGGCGACGCGCGGCCGCGCGTTGTGGTCGATCTCGATGATGAAAACATACAGATGGTCGGCGCGGGCGAGGCGGTCCGCGCCGCTGGCGGCGGAGAGCCGCACCGGGCGGTTGTAACTGCGATGTGCCGGGTCCTCGCACCAGCCGTCGGCAGGACCGATCGGCCGCGCCGGTAATAAAGTCGTCGGGCGAAAATGCCGGTCCGCGCGCCACCACAGCCGCAGCGGGCGGAAGGTGCCGCGCGGGGTCGCGCCGTCGCCCTCGAATTTGTTGGCAAGAACGCCGCCGCGCCCGAGCGCGACCCGGATCGGCTGCCCGTCGAGAATGAGAATCCCGCGGCTCAGCTCGCCCGGCCGCCGCCTGACCCGAATCTCCGAAGCCGGCCTTGCCTGCGCCGGCACCCTATAAACCCTTGGAAAGCTAAGGTTTCTCGCCAATCGGCCGAACTCGCGCTTGCGTTGCGATGCGGGAATGCTTTATTTCCCATGATTGTCGCCGTCCAGAGGCAGGGCAATCGCCGTCTCGCCTGTATGTTCGAAACCGGGGCGGCGTTGATTCTCGGACCACTGAGGACCTGACCGCATGGCGACCGCACGCAAGATTCTGATCGTTGACGACGATACCGATCTGCGGGAAGCGCTGGTCGAGCAACTGGCGCTGCACGAGGAATTCGAGGCGTCGGCGGTCGATACCGGCGCGAAGGGCGCATCCGCCGCGAAGGCCAACTCTCCGGACCTGATGATTATCGATGTCGGCCTGCCCGACACCGACGGCCGCGAGGTCGTGCGCAGCCTCCGCAAATCCGGTTTCAAGGCGCCGATCATCATGCTCACCGGGCACGACACCGATTCGGACACGATCCTCGGGCTCGAATCCGGCGCGAACGACTACGTCACCAAGCCGTTCCGCTTCGCCGTGCTGCTGGCGCGCATCCGCGCGCAATTGCGCCAGCACGAGGCGAGCGAGGACGCGGTGTTCTCGGTCGGTCCGTACAGCTTCCGCCCCGGCTCCAAGCTTCTGGTCGGCGACAACGCCAAGAAGATCCGCCTGACCGAGAAGGAGACGGCGATCCTGCGCTTTCTGTATCGCGCCGGTCAGGCGTCGGTCTCGCGCGAGACGCTGTTGCAGGAGGTCTGGGGCTACAATTCCGGCGTGACCACGCATACGCTGGAAACGCATATTTACCGGCTGCGGCAGAAGATCGAGCTGGACGCCGCCACGCCCTCGATCCTGGTCACCGAGTCCGGCGGCTACAAGCTTGTGCCGTGATGGGCCACTACCGGACCGCAAGACAGAATGTCGATTGAGGACGATGTCCATTTGCTCTCAGGCGTGCCGACGCTGAAGCTGTTGGGAATCGACGCTTTGCGCGTGCTGGCGATCGGCTCGGAAGCGCGGCGCGTGCGGGCGGAGGAGACGCTGTTCCGCGTCGGCGACACGGCCGATGCGGGCTACGTCGTCCAGTACGGCGCGATCCGCGTTTCGACCAGGGATGATGGCGGCGTGCGCGAAACGGTGGCCGGTCCCGGCACGCTGATCGGCGAACTGGCGCTATTGCTGGAGATGCAGCGGCCGGCGACCGCGGTCGGCGTCAGCGATTCGTCGGTGTTGCGGATTTCGCGCAGCATGTTCCAGCGCGTGCTCGAAGGTCATCCGGACGCCGCGCGGCGGCTGCGCGACGATCTCGCCGCGCGCACCAGCCAGGCCGCGAGCGACCTGCTGATCGCGAGCGCCAAGCTCGCCAGATAATCGGGTTCAAGCCTCGAACACCGTCGTGACCGGAACGTGGTCGGACGGGCGCTCCCAGCCGCGCGCGTCGCGGGAAATTCTGAAATCGCTGACGCGGTCGCGCAGCGCGGGCGACACCCAGATGTGGTCCAGCCGCCGGCCGCGATTGGAGGCCAGCCAGTCGGCGGCGCGATAGCTCCACCACGTATAGATCTTTTCCGAGGCCGGAATGCGCTCGCGGGCGATGTCGATCCAGTTGCCGCGCGCCTGCACCGCTAAAAGCTTCTCGCATTCGACCGGCGTATGCGAGACGACATTCAGAAGCTGCCTGTGCGACCACACGTCATGCTCATGCGGCGCGACGTTGAGATCGCCGACCAGAACGTGGCGCTCGCCATTGGTCGCGTGCAGCGGATCGCAGCCCTTCATCTCGTCGAGGAAGGAAAGCTTGTGCGCGAATTTCGGATTGAGCGCGGGATCGGGAATGTCGCCGCCGGCCGGCACGTAGAAATTATGCAGCACCAGAGGTTCGCTGAGGCCCGCCTCGGCGCCGAGCGACACCGAGATGTGGCGCGAATCGAGATTGTTGCAGAAGGTGCGGATGTCGGTCTGATCGAACGGCAGCCGCGAGACGATCGCCACGCCGTGATAGCCCTTCTGGCCGTTCAGCGCGATGTGGTCGTAGCCGAGCCGCTTGAACCGCTTCAGCGGAAACGCATCGTCGGGGCACTTGGTCTCTTGCAGGCAGAGAATGTCCGGCCGCGCCGACTTGATGAACTTCGCCACGAGGTCGATGCGCAGACGAACGGAATTGATGTTCCACGTCGAAAGGGTCAGGCGCATGAGAGATGACGCAATGCGGCTCCTCTGCGGCCGCAGAAATGCAGCCGCTCAGTTGTTCCGCATGTCGTCATAGCGGGTGAAGTCGATCGTGAACAGGCGCGGATCGGGTTTCTTCTGTGTATTGAGGTTGTAGACGGCGACGGTGGTGTCGTAGCCCTGCGGGTCCGTCACCGTCCATTGCTTGAGCTGGTTGTCCTTCGCGCCGATCATCAGCATCAGCCGGCTGGTGCCGATCAGCGCCTGCTTTTCCTCGATCGTGATGGTGATGAAGGTGTCGTCGGCGGTGACGTTGACGACATTGGTGTCGCGCATCAGGTCGATGCGGTCGGACAAAAGATAGCGCAGCGGCGTCTGCGACAGCGGATAGATGTCCTGCGTCGCCAGCTTGCGGTCGCGCACCACCATCGAGGTGCCGTCGGAGACGACGTCGATCGGCGTCGGCGGATCGTAGGCGAAACGGATCTTGCCCGGCTTCTGCATGTAGAACTCGCCGGTCGAGCGATTGCCGTTCGGCGCGACCTGCACGAAATTTCCGACCAGCGTCGGCAGCGACGACAGGTAGTTGCTGACCTTCGCCGCCTGTGCGCGCTGGCTCGCGTCGAAGGTGCCGTCGGCGACGGCGCGCGCGCGGGGGTTGGGAAGAACGGGAGTCGGCGGGCCGCCCTGAAACGCCGGCGGCGGCGTGCCGACCAGCGGCGTTCCTGTGATGTCGGCGGGTGGCTGTTGTTGCGCGGCGGCGGCCGCGCGCGCCTTCGGCGCGGGGCGGGGGATCGGCACGGTCTCGGCCTTGGCCTGCGGAGAAGCGATAAGGGCGGCCGCCAGCACGATCGCAGCGCCGGAGCCGGCGAGGCGATGGCGGGGTCTCGACTGTCGCGGGTGAGATCTGTCCAAGGTCAAGCTGTCCTGTCTGGCCTCTCGAAACGTCGCGGGCTCGGCCGATGCTCGCGGCTAACGATGGGCTGTGGCGTTTTCACGGCCGACAGCGGGCTGTCGGGATCGTGATCGCGCTGGTTTTTCTTTGAGCATGATCTGGTCCGAAAACCGGTACCCACTTTTCGGGATCATATTCTAAAGTCTGTCCTCGTCCTCGCCGATGAGAATCTCGCGCTTGCCGGCGTGGTTGGCCTGCCCGACGATTCCTTCCTGCTCCATCCGCTCCATCAGCGAGGCGGCGCGGTTGTAGCCGATTTGCAGCCGGCGCTGGATGTAGCTGGTCGACGCCTTGCGGTCGCGTTTGACGATCGCGACGGCTTGCGAGAACAGATCGGATTCGCCGCCGCCCATGCCGGTCGCGTCGAACACCGCACTGTCTTCCTCCGTCTCCTCCTCGGCGGTGACCGCCTCGAGATAATCGGGCGAGCCTTGCGCCTTCAGGTGCTTGACGACCTTCTCGACCTCCTCGTCGGAGACGAACGGGCCGTGCACGCGGCTGATGCGCCCGCCGCCCGCCATGTAGAGCATGTCGCCCTGGCCGAGCAGTTGCTCCGCGCCCATCTCGCCGAGAATGGTGCGGCTGTCGATCTTCGAGGTGACCTGGAACGAGATGCGGGTCGGGAAATTCGCCTTGATGGTGCCGGTGATGACGTCCACCGACGGGCGCTGCGTCGCCAGGATCACATGCAGCCCGGCGGCGCGCGCCATCTGCGCGAGGCGCTGCACGGTGCCTTCGATGTCCTTGCCGGCGACCATCATCAGGTCGGCCATTTCGTCGACGATGATGACGATGAAGGGCAGCGGTTCGAGGTCGAGCTTCTCTTCCTCGTAGATCGCCTTGCCGGTCTCCTTGTCGAAGCCGGTGTGGACCGTGCGCGTCAGCTCCTCGCCCTTCGCCTTGGCGTCGGCGAGCCGCGCATTGTAGCCGTCGATATTGCGGACACCGAGCTTGGCCATGCGCTTGTAGCGCTCCTCCATCTCGCGCACCGCCCATTTCAGCGCGACAACGGCCTTCTTCGGATCGGTGACGACGGGCGTCAGCAGATGCGGAATGCCGTCATAGACCGACAGTTCGAGCATCTTCGGATCGACCATGATGAGGCGGCACTGGTCGGGGCGCAGCCGATATACCAGCGACAGGATCATCGTGTTGATCGCCACCGATTTGCCGGAGCCGGTGGTGCCGGCGATCAGCATATGCGGCGTGCGGGCGAGATCGATGATGACCGGCTCGCCGCCGATGGTCTTGCCGAGGCAGAGCGGCAGCTTGGCGATCGAATCCATGTTCTCCTTCGCCGACAGCAATTCGCGCAGATAGACTTTTTCGCGGTGCTCGTTCGGCAGCTCGATGCCGATGGCGTTGCGGCCGGCGACGACGGCGACGCGCGCCGCCATCGCGCTCATCGAGCGGGCGATGTCGTCGGCAAGCCCGATCACGCGCGACGATTTGATGCCGGGCGCGGGCTCCAGTTCGTACAGCGTGACGACCGGCCCCGGCCGCGCATTGGTGATTTCACCGCGCACGCCGAAATCCTGCAACACCGCTTCCAGCGACTTCGAGTTCCGTTGCAGGACGTCGTCGCTCAGCGTCTTGCGGTCGGAGGCTTTCGGCGCACTCAGCACGGCAACCGGCGGCAGCACGAAGGCGCTCGCGGCTTTCTTCGCCGGCGTCTTTACGGCGCGCTTGCGCGGCGTCTTGGCGACCGGCGCGTCCTCCGCCTCGTCCTCGTCTTCCTCGATCTCGTCGTCGCCGCTCTCATCGACCTCGTCGGCGTCGGCGTAGGCGTCGTCGGGCTGCGGCACGATCGACGGTCCCGGACCGAGCGTCGGCTCGCGCCGGTCGAACGGCTCGGTGCGGACCGGAGCACGCTCCGACGACACCAGCCGGGCATAGGCGTTCGAGCTCAGCCGGACCAGACGCGCCTTCAGGCTCAGCGCCGCATGCGCGATCATGCCGAGCGAGATCAGGCGGCGCGAGTCCTGCTCCGGCGCGTCGTCCTCGTCTTCCTCCTCGTCGTCTTCATCGTCGAAATGGCCGAGGTCGAGTTCGGGTTTTTCGCGTGAGCCCGCGCCGCTGGCGAAGAAGAACGCGGCGGTGGCGACAAGGCCGAAGGTCGCGCCCAGCATCAGGCGTGCGAGCACGCCGTCCGCGCCGAACAGCGATAGCGGGAAACGTACCAGCGCGTCGCCGGTGACTCCGCCGAGCCCGGTCGGCAGCGGCCAGGACACGGTGTGCGGCCAGCAGCTTGCGAATCCGGCGGCGGCGACGGTGGCGAGCACCCACAGCGCCAGCCGCAGCGCCTCGCGGTCGAAATGCCGGTGCGTCAACAGCCGCCAGCCCCAGATGCCGATCGGCAGCAGCAGCATCACCGCACCGAGGCCGAAAATCTGCATCAGCAGATCGGAGGTGATCGCGCCGGGATAGCCGAGCAGATTGCGGATCGGTTTCGAGGTCGCATGGCTCAGGCTGGGGTCCTGCACCGACCAGGTGGCGAGCGCGACCGCCACCGCCAGCGTCAGCGCCAGCAGGCCGAGGCCGCTCAATTCCCTGACGCGCCGCGCAAGCATGTCGCGGATCGGATCGGGCAATCGGCGATAAAGCGGAAGTGTGCGCTCAAGTGTCGCCACGCCTAACCCCCTTGTTCGAGTGTCGTCATCAGCCGAGCACCTGCACGAGCCGGTGAAGCGCCTCGGCGGTCGTCTCGCTGTCCTGCACCAGAGCGAGGCGGATATATCCCTGTCCGGGATTGCTTCCGTCCGGCTGTTGTCGCGCAAGATAGCTGCCGGGAATCACGCGCACGCCGCCCTCCTTGAACAGGCGCAGCGCGACCGCTTCGTCGCCGCCATGCGCCGACACGTCGAGCCAGACGCAGAAGCCGCCGCCGGGCCGCTTGTAGCCGTAGCGGTTGCCGAGAATCTGGTCGGCGAGATCGAACTTGATCCTGTAGAGCCTGCGGTTCTCGTTGACGTGATCCTCGTCGCCATAGGCGGCGACGCCCACCTGCTGCAACGGCACCGGCACCTGAGGCGCGGCCACGTTGCGCAGCTCGTGGAAGGATGTGAGGAACTTGGCATCGCCGGCGACGAAGCCGACGCGCATGCCGGGCAGGTTCGAGCGCTTCGACAGCGACTGGAACGCGACGACGTTGCGATAGTCTGGACCGGCCGATTCCAGCACACTGCCGGGCGCCACATCGCCGGTGTAGATTTCGGAGTAGCATTCGTCGCTGAACACCAGAAAGCCGTAGCGGTCGGCCAGCGTCTTCAGCTTGGCGAAATAGGCCGCATCCGCGATCGTGCCCTGCGGGTTGGCGGGCGAGGCCATGTAGAACGCCACGGTGCGCGCCAGCACGCTTTCGGGAATGGCATCGAGGTCGGGGAGAAATCCGTTGGCGTGGACGGCCGGCAGCACCACCGTCTCGCAGCCGGCGGTGACCGCGCCCGCGCCATAGACCGGATAGAACGGATTCGGCATCAGGATCGCGCCCTTGCCGGCGCGGGGGCCGACATAGCGGGCGGCGGCGATGGCGGCGAAGAACAGGCCCTCGCGGCTGCCGTTCAGCACCAGGATTTCGGATTCCGGGTCGAGCGGGCGCGGCAGGGTGAAGCGGCGGTCGAGCCAGTTGGCGGCGGCCTTGCGGAACGGCTCGATGCCCTTGGCGATCGGGTAGCGGCCGAAATCGGCGGTGTATTTGGCCAGCACCGGCTGCACGAAATCGGGCACCGGATGCTGCGGTTCCCCGAGCGACAGGCTGATCAGCGGCTTTCCGGGTTCGTGCCCGGCCAGAAGATCGGCCAGACGCGCGAACGGGGAACGATCGGCCTCTTTCGGGCCGGAGGCGGACGGGGAGGAAGAGACATTCATCGACATGCAGACACCGGACATCGCCCGACGCAAAGCGCGTCGCGGGATCGTCCGTTTACCATAGGTAGGACGAGGTAAAGACCCGATTAACCATCCGCCCCGGCGGCCGATTTCGTCGTTCTTGTTTGCGCATGATCTTTTCCGAGAGCTGGTTCCCGCTTTTCGGGATCATGCTTCAAAAAAATTGAGGGGCCCCGGCTTGCGCCGGGACCCCTCGGACGGGCGGGACATTGCCGGGTCTGCGCCCCGCCCGTCGTTCCCGCGACGGTGCTAGTTGTAGGCGCGCTCGCCATGTTCGGTGAGGTCGAGGCCTTCGCGCTCCTTCTCGGGCGAGACCCGCAGGCCGACGATCAGGTCGACGATCTTGTAGAGGATCGCCGAACCGATGCCGCACCAGGCGATCGCGATCAGCACAGCCACCGTCTGCTTCCAGAGCTGGGTCGCCATGTCGTAGTCGTCGACGCCGACGCCGCCGAGCGAGGTCGAGACGAAGATGCCGGTTCCGATCGAGCCGATGATGCCGGCGACGCCGTGGACGCCGAACACGTCCGCCGTATCGTCGTAGCCGATCGCATTCTTCACCGCCGTGCAGAAGATGAAGGAGACGATGCCGCCGACCGCGCCGAGCACGATGCCGCCGATCGGGCCGACAAGGCCCGCCGCGGGCGTGATCGCGACGAGGCCGGCGATCACGCCGGACACCGTGCCGAGCAGCGAGGGCTTGCCCTTGGTCATCCACTCGATCAGCATCCAGCCGAGCGCCGCCGCCGCCGTCGCCAGCAGCGTGTTGACCAGCGCCAGCGCCGCGACGTCATTGGCCGCGAGCGCCGAGCCGGCGTTGAAGCCGAACCAGCCGATCCACAGCAGCGAACCGCCGATCATCGTCATGGTCAGCGCGTGCGGGGCCATCAGCTCGCGGCCATAGCCGATGCGCTTGCCGATCATGATCGCGCCGACGAGACCGGCGACGCCGGCATTGATGTGCACCACCGTTCCGCCGGCGAAGTCGAGCGCGCCGAGCTTGAACAGATAGCCGTCGGACTGCCAGACCATGTGCGCCATCGGGTAGTAGACGAAGATCACCCACAGCACGCTGAACAGCATCACCGCCGAAAACTTGGTGCGTTCGGCGAAAGCGCCGACGATCAGCGCCGGCGTGATCGCCGCGAACGTCATCTGGAAGGCGAAGAACACATATTCGGGGATCGTGCCGCCGTCATTGACGGTGGCCTTTGTCACGCCCGCCAGGAACGCCTTGTCGAAGCCGCCGATGAAGGCGGAGCCGCCGGTGAAGGCGAGGCTGTAGCCGATCACGACCCACAGGATCATCGAGGCGCAGGCCACCGCCAGCACCTGCGTCAGCACCGACAGCATGTTCTTGGAGCGGACAAGGCCGCCATAGAACAGGGCCAGGCCCGGCACGATCATCAGCAGCACGAGGACGGTCGAAACCATCATCCACGCGGTGTCGGCCTTGTCGGCGGCCGCGGCTGCGGCGGGCGCCTGGGCGAGAGCCCCGCCGAGCGGCAGGGCGGTTGCGAGGGCGATCAATCCCGCGCGGATGGGACGCTTGAAACTCATGGGTCTGGACTCCTGATTGGAAAGGGATGGTCGCGGGATCACAGCGCGTCGCCGCCGGCTTCGCCGGTGCGGATGCGGACGGCCTGTTCGAGCGCGGTCACGAAGATTTTTCCGTCGCCGATCTGGCCGGTCTTGGCGGCCTGGATGATGGCCTCGATGGTCTTGTCGACCTGATCGGCGGAGACCGCGACCTCCAGCTTGATCTTTGGCAGGAAGCTGACGGCGTATTCGGCACCGCGATAGATCTCGGTATGGCCCTTCTGGCGGCCGTACCCTTTGACTTCCGTGACGGTCAGGCCATGCACGCCGATTCCCGTCAGCGCGTCGCGGACCTCTTCCAGCTTGAATGGCTTGATGATCGCCATAATGATTTTCATGAATTCTTCCCCGCTGATCCGGACCACACGCGACCGGACTTCCGGCTGCGATGACCTCGCGAAGGACATTTCGCGGGCGCAGCCGTAGAGAGAGAATCAAATGGCGTGCCAGTTCTGGAAGCGGCACCTAAGGCACTGAGAAGACTTGTCTATTCGCCTTACAGGCGCATAACGCGAGAAACGGCAATCTTTGTGAGCCTATTTTTTAGGCAGCGCGGCCCAATTCGCGTGCGCGTCACGCCTTCGACGCAATTGTGCCTACTGGGCGAGCAATCAGGCGTTTCGGAGCGAGCTGGCGGGGCGTTCGCGCACACGCACCAGGCCCTCCTGCGCCACGGTCGCGATATGGCGGCCGTCGCGGGTGAAGATCATGCCGCGGGCGAGGCCGCGGCCGCCATTGGCGTTCGGGCTGTCCTGCGAATAAAGCATCCATTCGTCGGCGCGGAACGGGCGGTGGAACCACATCGCATGGTCGAGGCTCGCCGCCATGATGTTCTCTTCAAACAGCGCCCGGCCGTGCCGCGCCGCGACCGAATCCAGCAGCGCCATGTCGGAGGCATAGGCCAGCGCGCATTGGTGGATCGCCGGGTCGTCCGGCAGTTCCGCATTGACGCGAATCCAGAAATGGATGCGGCCGCCGGGGGCCTTGGTGCCGAGATAGCGCTCGAACTCCACCGGGCGCATTTCGACCGGGCGGCGGCGAAACGGTTTGTCGCTCTCGAAAAAACGCTTCACGAATCTCGGCGCGTTCTCCAGCAGCGGATGCCCGGCCATCTTTTCGGGCGAAAAATCTTCCGGCGGCGGCACTTCCGGCATCGTCGCCTGATGGGTGAAGCTGTCGCGCTCCTCCACCGCGAAGGAAACGATCATCGAGAAGATCGCCTGCCCGTGCTGGATCGCCGTCACCCGCCGCGTCGTGAAACTGCGGCCGTCGCGCAGCCGCCCGACTTCATAGACGATCGGCACGGTCGGATCGCCCGGCAGGATGAAATAGGCGTGCAGCGAATGCGGCAGGCGGTTCTCCACCGTCCGGCAGGCGGCGACCATCGCCTGGCCGATCACCTGTCCGCCGAACACGCGCGGCCATCGGCTTTTCGGGCTGACGCCGCGGAACAGGTTCACCTCGATCGGCTCGAGGTCCAGCAATTTGAGCAGGTCGATCGGTTCGGACATGAGCTTACCTTGCAACAAACGGGGCTCTATGTCGCGCGGCAACGCGCTCAAGGCAAGGCCGCCAAGGGTTGGCGGTGGTCGCGCCACTGCATAAATCATTCTGAATGCACGATATTCGTGTAGGGTAGGCGGGGAGTTCACACGGGTTTTGTCGATGGTGGATCAGAGACGCATCGTGATCGGAGGCGGCGGCTTCGCCGGGCTGGCGCTGGCGCTCGCCTTGCGGCGGGGGCTCGGCGAGGCGTTCGAGATCGTCGTCGCCGATCCGGCGCTCGCCGTGCGGCCAAGCCGCGATCCGCGCGCCTCGGCGATCATCGCCGCGGGCCGGAATCTGTTCGAGGCGCTCGGCGTCTGGCCGCAGGTGGCGGCCGAGGCGCAACCGATCACCGACATGATCGTCACCGACAGCCAGCTCGGCGACGCCATGCGGCCGGTGTTTCTGACCTTCGGCAAGCCGCCGGAGGCCGCGGACGGGGAGGCGGAAACCCCGCCTTTCGCGCATATGGTCGAGAACCGCTTCCTGATCGATGCGCTCATCGATGCCTGCACAACTGAGGGCGTGACGCCGCGGCCCTGCGCGGTGACAGGCTTCGACAATCGCGGCGAGGTCATGGAGGTCGCATTCGGCGACGGCGGTACGCAGGGCGCGTGCTTGCTGGTGGCGGCCGATGGCGGCCGCTCGGCTCTGCGCGCGCGCGCCGGAATCACGACCCATGGCTGGGAATACGATCAGTCCGGCATCGTCGTCACCGTCGCGCATGAGCGCGATCATGGCGGCCGCGCCGAGGAGCATTTTTTGCCCGCGGGGCCGTTCGCCATCCTGCCGCTGACCGGAAGCAGAGCGTCGCTGGTCTGGACCGAGACGCGCAGCGACGCCGCGCGCATCGTCGATCTGCCCGAGGCCGAATTCCATCAGGAGCTGGAGCGGCGCTTCGGCCTGCATCTCGGCGAGTTGAAAGCGCAAGGCAAGCCGCGCGCGTTTCCGCTCGGCTATTCCGTCGCGCGCTCGTTCATCGCCGACCGTCTGGCGCTGATCGGCGATGCGGCGCATGTGATCCACCCGATCGCCGGGCAGGGGCTCAATCTCGGCCTGAAGGATGTCGCGGCGCTTGCCGAAGTCGTCGTCGATGCGGCGCGCCTCGGCCTCGATCCGGGCCGCGCCGATGTGCTGGAGCGCTACCAGCGCTGGCGGAGATTCGACACGGTGGCGATGGGTGTCGCCACCAACGGGCTCAACGTATTGTTCTCCAACCGCTCGTCGCTGCTGCGCACGGTGCGCGACATCGGCCTCGGGCTGGTCGATCGCATGCCGCCGCTCAAAACGGCGCTGATCAAGCAGGCGGCCGGCCTCGGCGGCGAGGTGCCGCGCCTGCTGCGCGGCGAGTCGTTATAGGGTCGTTCGATCCGGCGCAGGATCGATCAATCGATCTTGCGCGCTTCTTCCGGCAGCATGATCGGAATGCCGTCGCGGATCGGATAAGCGAGTTTTGCGGATCGCGAGATCAATTCCTGCGTCGCGCTGTCATAGGTCAGCGGCCCCTTGGTGAGCGGGCAGACCAGGAATTCGAGAAGTTTCGGATCGACGGTATCTGCGGCGTTGCTCATGGTGCGTGCTTGTGTCCTGCGTTCGGGATCATGCTCGAGAGTCTGTTTCAACCGCGTTGAATCGGACTCGTCGCGTATCTTTTGTTTGAGCATGATCTGTTCCGAAAACCGGGTCCCGCTTTTCGGGATCATGCTTTATTGCAAGGGCGGCTCGCCGGACGTCTTCTTTTTCGCCAGCTCCATTTCGGTGACGGCGATCAGGATTTCCGCGCGTGTTTTCAGGTCGGCCGCCTCCAGCAGCGCCTGCTTTTCCGCAGCACCATAGGGCGACATCATCGCCAGCGCATTCACCAGCGCCTCGTTCGGCGCGCGCTCGATGCCGTCCCAGTCCACCTTCAGATTGTTGGCCTTCAGGAAGTCGGACAGCACGCGCAGCACCTCGGCGCGGTTGACCTGATCCTCGCCCTTGCGCGCCGTAAAATCGTCAACGAAGGAAAAGAAATCGACGCGGCACTGCCGGTACGGCGTCGTCACAGGAAGCTCCTCGACGACCGAGAAGCGCGACACGCCGGTGAGTTCGAGCAGATAGCGTCCGTCGCCGCTCTCGCCGAACTGAGTGATGCGGCCGACGCAGCCGATGTGAAACAGCGCCGGCCGCTCGGCATTGGTGGAATGCGCCGCGTCCGGCTGGATCATGCCGATCAGGCGATGCCCGCTCCGCAGCGCATCATCGATCATCGCCAGATAGCGCGGCTCGAAAATGTTGAGCGGCATCTGCCCGCGCGGCAGCAGGAGCGCGCCGGTCAGCGGAAATACCGGAATTACTTCCGGCAGGTCCGCCGGCCCGCGATAGGGGGCGTTGATCGGCATCTCGAAAATCGGCCCTTTCACGCGAAATCTTGCAGGCGCGGCGATCCTTGCTCAGGAGAACAGCAGCGACGACAAACGCTTGCGGCCTTCGACGGTCGCCTCGTCCGCGCCGCCCCACGCCTCGAAGAACTGCACCAGCTGCTTGCGCGCGCCGTCATCGTTCCATTTGCGGTCGCGCTTCACAATGTCGAGCAGATGATTGGCCGCATTGAGGCGGTCGCCCTTGGCGTTGAGCGCGACGGCGAGATCGAAGCGGCTCTGATGGTCGGCCGGATTGGCGGCGAGCTTCTGCTCCAGCTCCGCGGTGGGTCCCACCGACTTCGCCTGCTCGGCGAGGTCGATCGCCACCTGCACGGCCTTGACCGCTGCGTCGCCGCGTTTGCCTTCCGGGATCATCGCCAGCGTCTGCTTGGCCTGCTCGATCGCGTCGGTCTCGACGTAGCAGCGGGCGAGGCCGGCCAGCGCGGCGATATTGGTGGCGTCCTCTTGCAGCACTTCCGCATAGATCGAGGCGGCCGTCGCGCTGTCGCCTTCGGCCAGCGCCGCCTCCGCCTCCTTCAGCATGTCGGAGACGCTCGGCGGCCCGGCTATCCCTTTGGTCAGCTTCTCGATAAAGGCGTTGATCTGCGTTTCAGGAATGGCTCCCAGAAACGCATCCACCGGCCGGCCGCCCGAAAAAGCAAAAACCGCCGGGATCGACTGCGAGCCGGTCTGCGAGGCGAGCTGCTGGAAGATCGCCGGATGCTCGTCGATGTTCATCTTGACGAGCTTGACCCGGCCCTTGGCGGCGCGGACGGCCTTTTCCAGGATCGGCGTGAGCTGGCGGCAGGGGCCGCACCAGGGTGCCCAGAAATCGACCAGCACCGGCTGCCGCTTCGACTCCTCCATGACATCCTGCATGAATGTCTGTGTGGTCGTGTCCTTGATCAGGTCGCCTGCCGGCGGCGCGGCGCCATTGCCTTCCACTATCGTCACGTCCGTCCCCTGTTTTCCGGTCGGTTCCTTGGATCAGTTTTGCGCTTCGCTAAATTGCGAAACTGATCCACGTTTTTGATCTAACGCGTTTTCTTGACGCGATCCGGCATCCACTTCGCTCGAAAACGCTATGGTATCATGGCTTGCGACATAAATGGCGGGTTTTGCCGGATTTTCAATGTTCCTGGGTGTCCCGAAACGGCCCTTCGGCGCAGGGCGAGGGCCGCGCCGCCCCATGCTCCGGGGCGGGAGGCCCCGGACGGAGGCCGGTCCGGTCGCTTTTCGCTCACGCCGCTGTTGCATTGGCGAAAGGCTTTTGGCATAGGAGGGCCACCGCGGCCTCTGGCCGCGCGTTCTCGGATGCGGGTGTAGCTCAGGGGTAGAGCACAACCTTGCCAAGGTTGGGGTCGAGGGTTCGAATCCCTTCGCCCGCTCCAGAAGCCTCTATGGAATGACGACGTAGAAAAATAACGACAGCCAGGTCCGCTGTCGAGCTTTCCCATGGCGCTTCGTCGCGCTCGATTTACGCAAGCCGGAACGCCGCAAGGCCGAGGACTGAACCTGCGGTGATATCGGTGGTTCAGCTAATGGAAGTAATATCCATTACCTGGTCCCGCTCTTCGATGCGCCGACCAGGCAGATAGCATTGACGAGCAAAATCACGGCACCGACGACGACAAGGCCGATTCCAATCGGGATTAGATAAAAGGGCTCATGTAAGAAGCCATCTGCATCGATCCGTGCAGGAGTGAATCGGAAAAGCAACAGGCACGCCACGCCCGCGCAGACCAACAACACAGCCGATGAAACAAGACGTCCCAAGGATTCAACCTCCGTAGACGACAGCCTCCGGTATCTCGTAACGCTCCTCGCCGCCAACGCGGATCAGATAGAGATCCGATACCTTTTCATAGGCGATTTTAAGACCAGGATCGGTGTTGAGCGGGATTCCGCCGATAAACTCGATGTAGCGTTCGTCGCCCGATGGGAGCTGCACCCACACACTGGCATGTCCGTTGCGACCGCGCGTCGAGCGGAAAGGACAATGCATCGTCGGCTGACCGGCTCTAGCAGCACAAGGGATTTCGCCTGTCGTCTGAGAGCGGGCAGCCTCGCCCGGCATTGCGGCTGCTTCGACCAGATAGCGACCTGCGACCCAGCCATTCAGAGGCCGTTCTGTCTCTCTTCGGATATGACACCATTTGGTCGTTTCGATCGTCTTGCAGCCCAGATTGCGGATGTGCTCGCCATTGGTCAGCGTTCCGGTAATATCGTGCGATGATCCAGCGTCCGACCGAACGTTGAGTTTATCGCCGGAAGGGACGCCCCTGACCTGCCAGTAGTCCGGACCACCCATCAGCCCATCGGCATAGTCGGGAGCGGTGCTGGATGGATTTGCAGCGGCCGCGCCACCTATCGAGACGGAAAGCGTATAGCTGGCGCTCTCATTTCGACGCGCCGCATTACGCATCAGATAAACCCTTATTCGGTAATCGCCATTTGACGGCAGAGTGCCCCGATAGTCGTTATCGTTGGTCGACCCATTGTGAATGGCGGTTTCGCTGCCGGCGGGCATCAGGTTGAAGTAGCTTGAGGTATTGTTGGTTTTCAACGAGATCGTGATGCGCTGCCCTGCGCTTGCTCCGAGCAAGTAATCCGCGATTTTGTTGCCCTTCAAGACGCCCTTGATCGTCGTTCCGGTCTGTCCCGCCGGGAAATGGACGCGAGTCACGGAGATGTCTTGCGCATGAGCCGCACCGGTGAACAACCAGAGAGCGATTAAAAAAGCCGCGTTGCGCATCGTCGCACTCCTGGACGAAAGGGATGCCAAATAAGCAGTCCGGACTCGCAATAAGCAGACAAAGAGGCGTATTCGCGGTCATCCTATCGGAACGTCATTGGCTCGGCCATGACGCATTTCACGCCGTCTTCACAAGCGTCTTGCAGTATGATGCAGCGGGAACGGAACCATCAGCTTGCGCGGCAATATCGCAGCCAGTGTTGCCGCAGCCAGATAGCCGTGCGACGTTCTCGCGCTCCTAACAGCACACTGTTTCTCAGCGGCGCGGCGTTTCGAACACCAGCGACGCTCAGTCTGTCTTATACCGCTCCGCCGAGAAAAACCGACCCGCTTCCGCCGAGATGCCCGACAGCAGGTCGTCGATATTTTCCGCCGGAATGGGCTTGCTGTACAGATAGCCCTGCACCTCCGTGCATCCCTCAAGATCGAGATAGCGCATCTGCTCCTCGGTCTCGACGCCTTCCGCCGTCGTCGCGATGCCGAGACTGATGCCGAGGCTGGCGATCGCCTTGACGATGGCGAGATTGTCCGGGTTCTTCATCAGGTCGCGGACGAAGGTCTGGTCGATCTTGATCTTGTCGAAGCGGAAATGGCGCAGATAGCCGAGGCTCGAATAGCCGGTGCCGAAATCGTCCATGGAGATCCGCACGCCGAGCTGACGGAGCTGGACCAGGATCGAGATGTTGCGGTCGGACTTCTCCAGCAGCACCGATTCGGTGATTTCGAGTTCGAGCCGCGACGGATCAAGCCTGGTTGCGGCCAGCGCGTTGACGACCGAGGTGACGAGCCCGGTCTTGAGGAACTGCGTCGGCGACAGGTTCACGGCCACATGAATGTCTTTCGGCCACTTCGTCGCCTCGGCGCAGGCTTCGCGCAGTGCCCAGTCGCCGAGCTGATTGATGAGACCGATTTCCTCCGCGACCGGAATGAATTCCGAAGGCGGCACGTTGCCGCGCTCGGGATGTGTCCAGCGCATCAGCGCCTCGAAGCCGCTGACGAGCTTGGTCTGGAGGTTGATGAGCGGCTGATAATGCAGCTCGAACTCGCCGCGCGCGAAGCCCGCGCGCATGTCGATCTCCAATTGCCGCCGGGCCTGCGCCGCCGCGTCCATTTCCGGGTTGAACACGCGATAGGTGCCGCGGCCGTCGGACTTGGCGCGATACATCGCAAGGTCGGCGTTCTTCAGCAGCTCTTCCGGCGTGGCGTCATTGGTTTCGCGGACGACGATGCCGATGCTGGCGCCGACCGTCACGTCGTGACCGTCGATGCGATGCGGCACGCTGATCTTCTTGATGATCTGCTCCGACAGCGCGATCGCTTTCGACGGCTGCTGATCGGCAAGCTGGAGAACGGCGAATTCGTCGCCGCCGAGGCGCGCGATCCGGTCCGATTCGCCGACGAGATCGCGCAAGCTGGTGGAAATGCTCTTGAGAAGATTGTCGCCGATCGAGTGGCCGAGCGTATCGTTGACGCTCTTGAACCCGTCGAGATCCACGAACAGGATCGCCAGCGACTGGCCGGTGACGGCCACGTCCTGCAACGCCTGTTCGAGCTGCTGCTTGAACAGCAGCCGGTTGCCGAGGCCGGTGAGCGTGTCGTGGTGTGCAAGGTATTGCGAGCGCGCTTCCGATTCCTCGCGCTGGGCGATCTCGGTCTGAAGTTTCTGGTTGGCCTCGAACAGACGCTTGGTCCGCTCCGCCACCCGTTCCTCAAGATCGTTGTTTGCATTCTGAAGCGACAGGCTCGCGTGATTGGCCTCGTCCTCGGCGCGCTTGCGCGCGACCTGCGCGTTGACGCGCGAGCGCCACCGCGAAATCGACCGGCTTGGTCACGTAATCGTTGGCGCCAAGCTCCAGCGCCTCGACGATATTGTTGCTCTCCGCGCGCGCCGTCACCATGATGACCGGCAGCGCCGATGCGGGCTTGGTCTGACGCAACCGGCGGAGCGTTTCGATGCCGTCCATCTGGGCATCATGACGTCGAGCAAGACGACGTCGAAATTGTCTGCGTTCACATGTTGGATCGCCTGGGAGCCGCTGTCGGCCTCGACGACTTCAAAACCCCGGCGCTGAAACCTGCGCAACAGAACCGTGCGGTTGTCCTCGATATCGTCGACGATCAGAATGCGCGGCGGGCGCGCCTCGCCGTTACGAGCGATGTCGTCGTGCTTCAGTGCGGACTGGTACATGTTTTTATACTGCAACGCTTGGGGTCAACTGTGAAAGAATCGGAGTCGCTTCGTCGGCGGCGGCTTCATCCAGCCAGCCCGGCAGGCGGACGGTGAAGCACGAGCCTGCGCCGATTTCGCTTTTGGCGGTGATGCCGCCGCCCATCAGCGCGCTCAGGCGCTGGCTTAACGAAAGTCCGAGTCCGGTTCCTCCGTATTTGCGCGAGGTCGTGCTGGTCGCCTGCTGGAAATTCCGGAACAGGCGGGCGAGATCGGCCGGCGCGATGCCGATGCCGGTGTCGCGCACCTGAATCTCGATCCAGTCGCTGCTCGCCGTCTTGTCGCGCTGGACGGTGAGCGTGATCGTGCCTTTCTCGGTGAACTTCGCGGCGTTGCTCAGGAGATTGAGGACGACCTGGCGCAGCTTGGTCTGATCGGTCGAGACCTCGCCGAGCTGTCCGACCCGCTTGACGATGAGCTTGTTGCCGTTCGCCGTCATCAGCGGCTGGCCGGTCGCGACAACCTCGTCGATCAGAACGTTGAGGTCGAAGCGGTCGACATTCACGTCGATGCAGTTGGCCTCGATCTTCGACAGATCGAGCACGTCGGTCACGAGCGACAGCAGATGCTGGCCGGCCGAATTGATGCGTTGCAGGTCGACGATCTTTGCAGTCTGGTTTTCGGCTTCGGCGTCCTCCAGCAGGACCTCGCTGAAGCCGATCACTGCGTTCAGCGGCGTGCGCAGTTCGTGGCTCATCTTGGCGAGGAAGATCGACTTGTTGCGGTTGGCGAGATCCGCCATGTCCTTCGCCTGACGCAGGCGTTCGGCGGTCTGCCGATGCCGCTCGGTCTCGCGTTCGAGGTTGGAGCGCATCGAAATCACGTTGGCGTAGTAGATCGCCATCCATGACATATAGATCGTCGCCGACAGGATCGAGATCCAGCCGACCGGCGTCAGCTGTTCCTGCGAGACGACCTGCGGGAAGCCGAAGGCGAGATAGCCGCAGCAGAAGACCAGGATATTGAAGGTGAACAGCGCCACCACCAGGAGCGGCCGCTCGGAAAGATAAAAGAAACCAAGAAGCAAACTGACGATCAGCCACGGCAGGAACGGCGAGGAGACGCCGCCATAGAAGAACGCGCCGAGCAGGGAGGCGAACGCCAGCAGCTCGACCGACAGAAGCGCCGAGAGCAAGAGATTGCCGGTGAAGCGGTAGACGAAGGGCAGCGCCCAGAACAGCCAGATCGAAACGATGATCGTCCAGCAGGCCCAGCCCGGATCGGGATCGCTGCGATAGAGAAACAGGCTGATGGACTGCGAAATCAGCGGCCCGAACAGATGCGTGAAGACGAAGTTGCGAGCAAGGCTGAGCTCGGCTCGCTCCGCATGCGCGGCATGCGGGATGAACCAGTCAATGACTTTAAGGGCTCTCTCAAGCACACTCATTCTGGGTGTACCTGTCGTGGGTATCTATTTGCCGCAACCGTAGGTCGCTCCGTTTAAGATTACGTTTAAGCGGGTTCCGTTGAGTTCCATCACTTAACGCGGCTTTAAACGGCTTGTGGGATCGTTCCTGACATTATCGTGCAGCGCATCCGCGCAGGCACAGCTTTCGGGGCGAACGGTAACTATGAGCGGTGCGCTGGTCAGATTCATTTCCGCGCTGGACAGTGCGGTCGATTTCTTCATTCCGCCCGCCGTCGCCGCCGACCGCGAGCTCAGAAAGCGGGCGCACGTCTTTCTCGTCAGCCATATTCTGGGGCCGTTCATCGGCAACGTCGTGCCGATCGCGCTCTATGTGTTCGATCCCGCGCCGGGCTATCCGGTCGCCGTTCTCGCCGCCTCGATCACGGCGTTCTGGGTCTTTCCGTTTCTGCTGAAAGCCGGCGCGCCGTACAACCCGCTGGCGTTGCTGTCGGTGCAGAACCTGATCTTCTGCATTCTGTGGAGCTGCTATTTCTATGGTGGCGTGACGTCGCCGACGCTTGCCTGGGTTCTGACCATTCCGCTGCTGGCGTTCTTCTATCTCGGTGCCTCGCCGACGCTGCGGCTGATCGTGATGGCGATGTTCGTCGTCAATTTCGCCGCCTTCTGCGGCTTCTATCTGTTCGCGTTTCCCGTGGAAAAAACCATGCCGGTCGATGCGATGCAGGGCCTCGGGCTGGTCTCGACCACGGCGGCGGCGATCTATGTCGCGATGATGGCGCTCTATTATGCGAAGGTTCTGGCATCCCAGAGCGAAATCGAAGCGGAGATGCGCCTGCATCTCGCAACCGCCGCCGAATTGCGCAAGGCGACCGAGGAAGCCGAGCAGGCGGGCGCCGCCAAGGCGGAATTCCTCGCCAAGATGAGCCACGAACTGCGCACGCCGCTGAACGCGGTGATCGGCTACAGCCAGATCCTGCTGGAGGACGCCGAGGACGAAGGCGACCTGATGAGCGTCGCCGATCTGAAGAAGATTCACGACGCCGGCCAACATCTTTTGAAACTGGTGAATGAAATTCTCGATCTGTCGAAGATCGAGGCGGGGAAGATGGAGCTGGTGCCGGAGAGGGTCGATCCCGGTCTTCTCGTTCAAGAGGTCGTACACGCGGAACGTCGTCTGGCCGAAGCGAACCGGAATTCCGTTTCCGTCGAACTCGCCGCCGATCTTGGCGATGTGGTTTGGGACATCGACAAATTCCGCAACATGCTGACCCATCTTTACGACAACGCGCACAAGTTCACGCAAGGTGGCCGGGTCCGTATCATCGCCTCGCGCCGTCCCGGCGAGGCCGGCGACGAAATTCTGGTCGCCGTCGAGGATACCGGCATCGGCCTTGCCAAGGAGCAGGTTGAACGCCTGTTCGAGAAGTTTTCGGTCGTCGACGATTCGACCACCAGCAAATATGGCGGCACCGGACTCGGACTGGCGCTGAGCCAGAAGCTCTGTCAGCTCATGGGCGGCGAGATCACGGTCGAGAGCGAACCCGGTCAGGGCAGCCGGTTCGAGATTCGTTTGCCGGCGGCGATTCCGGGTGCTGTGCCGTCCGATCCCCATGCGGAGGCGACACTGGTGCCGGCGATGCCTCACGGCGCGTCAGGCGACCGGGAAGAGGTCCTGGTTCATGGCTAAGATTCTGCTGGTCGAAGACAACGAGATCAATCGCGATATGCTGACGCGGCGATTGCAGCGTCAGGGTTTTGAAATCGTCTGCGCGGTTGACGGCGCCGAGGGCGTCGCCAAGGCGAAGTCGGAAATGCCGGCGCTCATCCTGATGGACGTGGCGCTGGGCGCGATGGACGGCTGGGAAGCGACGCTGCTCATCAAGGCCGATCCGGCGACGCGCCATATTCCGATCATCGCGTTGACCGCGCATGCGCTGGCGAGCGACCGTGTCCGCAGTGTCGAGGTCGGCTGTTCGGATTTCGATACGAAGCCGGTCGATCTGCAACGGCTGCTCGGAAAGATACGGGCATGGCTGCCGGCCGAGGCGGTGGCGAGCTGAGCGCATAGGCGCCGTCCGGATCGCCGGCCAAGTTTCGTCCCGACAGCGTCGAATAAAAAAGCCCCCGTTTTCGCCGGGGGCTTTTTCGTGTCTCTATGGTCCGCTCTCAGAATTTGTAGGCGACGCCGAGGCGAACGGTGTTGAGCGTCGGCTGCTGTTCGCCGGTGAGGCCGGGGAACGCGGTCTTCGAGTCGTAGCGATATTTGCCGTAATCGGTGTAGCGATATTCGGCCTTGGCGAGGATGTTGTCGGTCACGGCGAACTCGATGCCGCCGCCGACGGTCCAGCCCGAGCGGATCTCCTTGGTGGTCTCGGAGATCGGCGTCGCGACCTCGACATAAGTGTGCGAGATATCGGCGAAGGAGAAGCCGCCGGTGCCGTAGAACAGCACGCGATTGACGGCGTAACCGAGGCGGCCGCGAACCGAGCCCTGCCAGGAAATCTTGGTGTCGCCGGCGCCGGGCGGATCGTAGAAGCCGCCTTTGTTGCCGGCGCCTTCGAGATCGGCCTCAAGGCCGAGCACCGCGGGGCCGATCTGATAATTGTAGCCCGCATAGCCGCCGCCGACCACGCCGTTCGCGGGGTACTTCCACTGGAAGCCGGTGAACGCGCCGCCAGCGGTCAGGTATTCGATCGTGTGGTCATTGCCCCAGGAATAGCCGACCTGCCCGCCGAGATAGAGGCCCGTCCATGAGAACATCATCATGGGCGGCGGCAGCGGCAGTGCCTGACGCATCGGCATGTCCGCAGCGCGAGCTGCGTGGGAGGCAAGAATGGTCGCAGACGCCAGAAGGAGCATTCTGATCGGGGTGCGCAGGGAGCGTGTGTTTTTGAGGTGGGACGACATCGGCCTACTCGAACCTTTGTACGGGATACTGATGACGACCGAGTAAGCATTATTAAGGTTAATCTTTCTTCAATCGCGGTGCGGGAAGGAGCGATATCGCAGCATAAAGATACGGCAGATGCGATTTGTCGCGGATACTGCGCGCATAAATGTTTTCGTCACCACGGCGATTGGCTGACAGGTAACCATCCACCGAAGATAGGTGATGAATCCGCGTAGTGGCGCGGCGATACAACCTGGAACTGACTCGAAATTAATCTCTGCCGGGCATCATCCCCGAAGACACAGAACGAATTCAGAATGAACAGTGTCGAACAGGAGAGATGATGTCGAACGCAACTTACGAATACGTTCCGGATGCCGCGCTGACCGGCAGCATGCGGGACTTTCGGGTCCCAGGAGGGACTGACCTCCTTGCCCGCACCGAAGGCTTCTTCCGTTGGCAGAATACGCGCAGGCAGTCGGGCGTGTGGCCCTTCTCGCGCGCAACGCAAGACGGCCCGCGCACCATCTGCCAGGCTCACGACGATCGCGGCATCGGCATGCGCGGCGTCAATTTCGCCTCGCAGGATTATCTCAGCATGTCGTCGCATCCGCAGATCAAGGCGACGGCGCTGGAAGTGATCGAGCAGTGCGGCGTGCACAGCGCCGGCTCGCCGGCTCTCGTCGGCAACACGTCCTACTCCGTCGCGCTTGAGCGCAAGATCGCCGACTTCCTGAAGATGGAAGAGGTGGTGCTGTATCCGACCGGATGGGCCGCCGGCTTCGGCGTCATCAAGGGGCTTGTCCGCTCGTCCGATCATATCGTGATGGACATGCTGTCCCACGCCTGCTTGCAGGAAGGCGCGCACGCCGCCACCCACAACATCTACCAGTTCCGCCATCTCGACAACGACTACTGCCGCCGGCTCTTGCAGAAGATCCGCGCGAAGGACACCGAGAACGGCATCCTGGTCGTGACCGAAGGTCTGTTCTCGATGGACTCGGACACGCCGAATCTCGTCGAGTTGCAGGAGCTGTGCCACGAGTTCAACGCCACGCTGGTGGTCGACGTCGCGCATGACCTCGGCTCGCTCGGCGAGGACGGGCGCGGCCATATCGGCATCCAGAACATGCTCGGCAAGATCGACATTGTGATGGGCAGCTTTTCCAAGACGTTCGCGTCGAATGGCGGCTTCGTCGCCTGCAAGAACCGCGCGGTGAAGGAATATCTGCGCTTCTTCTCCTCGCCAGCGACCTTCTCCAATGCGATGTCGCCGATGCAGGCGGCCTGCGTGCTGAAGGCGTTCGAGATCATCGACTCGGCCGAAGGCAAGGAGCGCCGGCAGATGCTGATGAACAACGTTCTCAAGCTGCGGCAGACGCTGCGCGAGGCGGGCATGGATTACTATGGCGATCCGTCCGCGATCGTCTGCGTCAAGATGGGCACGGAAGGCTTGGCCCGTCTCGTCAGCCGCCGCCTGCCGGAGCTGGGTCTGCTCGCCAATCTCGTCGAATTCCCGGCGGTGCCGAAGGGTGCCGCGCGCTTCCGCATGCAGGTGATGGCGAACCACACCGAGGCCAACATCCGCGATGCGGTCGAGCGCCTCAAGCTCGCCCGGCAGATTGCCGAGGCCGAAATGGTCGAGCGCGCCGCGCCGCCGATGCGCGCGGTCGCCTGACGGAATCGGGGAGGTCCGGGCCTCGGCCCGGCCTCCTTGGAATCTCCGGACGTTCCTGAACCGGAATCGGCCGCTGAATCCGGCCGCCGATGTCTGTTCCGGCCTGTCGCCCGGCGTGCCGCCGGCTTCCGTTTCCCGCTCAAGAGGAAAGCAACATGATCCGCCTGTCCACGGGTCAGCGGACGGCCGGCGAGGTTGCGGTCGGGCCCGTCGCGGCCGCCTTGCGGGCTTTCGCGGTCCCCGCCGGAATCGATATCGGCGAACGCCTCGCGGGCTTCGCCGCCTGGCAGGACCAGTTGAAGCATCGCGACGCCTGGCCCTACGGGCTGGCGATCGAGGACCTGTCGAACAGCACCTGCCGCTTGCGGGCCGGCGACGGCATTCGGCGGATGCTGAACTTCGCCTCGCAGGACCATCTCGGCCTTTCGACCCACTGCAAAATCAAATCGGCCGCGGCGGACGCCGTGCGGCGGTTCGGCCCGCAAGGGGCGGGGCCGGCGGCGCGGCATGGCGGCACCCGCTACACGCGGGCGCTGGAGCGAAGACTCGGTGCGTTTCTGGGCATGCGGCACGTTCTGCTGTGCCCGAGCGGATGGGCCGCCGGCTACGGCGCGATCCGGGGTCTGGTGCGTTCGGCCGATCACGTCGTGATCGATCAGTATTCATCCGCCGCTCTTCAGGAAGGCGCGAACGCGGCGACCGACAAGGTCTATCGCTATCGCCATCTGAGCGTCGATTACTGCCGCAAACTGCTCGGCAGCATTCGCGCCAGCGATACGGCAAACGGCATCCTGATCGTCACCGAAAGCGTGTTTCCGGTCGATGCGGAGTCGCCCGACCTTGCGGCGATGCAGGCGCTCGCCCGCGAATTCGACGCCACGCTGCTGGTCGATGTCAGCCACGATCTCGGCTGTCGGGGCCAGAACGGGCGCGGGCAATTGGACGTGCAGGCGATGGCGGGCAAGCTCGATCTGGTCGTCGGCAGTTTTTCGAAAGCGTTCGCCACCAATGGTGGGTTCATCGCCTGCGACATGCCGGCGGTGAGGGAATATCTGCGGTTCTTCGGCCCGCCGGTGGCGCATTCGCATGCGATCTCGCCGGTGCAGGCGGCGATCGCGCTTCAGGCGCTGAACATCGTGCAGTCGGAGGAGGGGCGCGAGTTGCGCGCGGCGCTCGACGCCAACACGCGGGATCTGCGCCGGCAATTGCGCGAGGCGGGTTTTATCTGTGCCGGCGACGCGGCGGGCATCGTGTCGGTCAAGCTCGACTCGGAGGTCGAATTGAACGGGCTCTGCCGGCGATTGTCGGAATTCGGCCTGATCGCCGATCCTTGCGACGATCCGCTGTCGCGGCGGCAACCGCATCTGCGGCTGTTCGTGACGGCGCATCATTGCGCGGGAAACATCCGTCAGGCCGTGGAGATTTTCCGCAAGGCGCGCGAGCCGAGCGAGGCGGCGGCCGAGGTCGAGCTTTGCGCGGCCGCGCCGCCGAATGTCGCTGTGCCGACGCGTCTGCGTATCGCCGCCTGAGGGCCGTCGATACGGTCAGTGATCGTAGACGATCCGCGCGCGGACCGTGCCGTCCAGCGAGCGGATTTCGTCGAGAAGATCGCGCGCGGTCGGGCCGAGATGCTCGGTGTCGAGCACGACATAGCCGATCTCGCTGTCGGTTTGCAGGTATTGCGCGGTGATGTTGATGTCCTGCAACAAAAACACCTCGTTCAGCCGCCGCAGCACGCCCGGAACGTTGCGATGCACATGCAGGAAGCGTGTGCCGGTCGAGCGCAGCGGCAATTGCACCTGCGGGAAATTGACCGCGCCCATGGTCGAGCCGGCGTCGGAATAGTCGATCACCTTGCGCGCCACCTCGCGGCCGATGCGGTCCTGCGCCTCCTCGGTGGAGCCGCCGATATGCGGCGTCAGGATCACGTTCGGCAATCCCTGAAGCGGTGAGACGAAGCGTTCCGAATTCGAGGACGGCTCGACCGGAAACACGTCGACGGCGGCGCCCGCGAGATGGCCGTCGGCCAGCGCCTCCGCCAGCGCGGCGAGGTCGACGACGGTGCCGCGGCTGTTGTTGATGAGGTAGGCGCCCTTCTGCATGCTGCGGATTTCGTCGCGGCCGATCATGTTGGCGGTCGCCGGCGTTTCCGGCACGTGCAGGCTGACGATGTCGCTCTGCGCCAATAGCGACTGAAGCGATTCCATCTGCTCGCTGTTGCCGTGCCGGAGCTTGTCGGTGTGGTCGTAATAGATCACGCGCATGCCCATCGCTTCCGCCAGCATCGACAGCTGCGAACCGATATTGCCGTAGCCGACGATGCCGAGCGTGCGCCCGCGCACCTCGCGGCTGCCGTCAGCGGATTTGTCCCAGCCGCCCTCATGCGCCGAGAACGAGCGCGGCAGCACGCGGCGCAGCAGCATGACGATTTCGCCGATGGTCAATTCGGCGACGCTGCGGGTGTTGGAGAACGGCGCGTTGAAGACCGGGATGCCGCGGCGGCGCGCGGCGTCCAGCTCCACCTGATTGGTGCCGACGCTGAAGCAGCCGACCGCCATCAGCCGGTCGGCCCTGGCGAAGATGTCCTGCGTCAGTTGCGTGCGCGAGCGGATGCCGAGGATGTGGACGCCCTTCAGCGCCGCGATCAGGTCGTCGCCATCGAGCGCCTTGGTCAGCCGCTGGATGTTGGTGTAGCCGGAGCCCGTGAACAGATCGACCGCGCTCTGGTTGACGTTTTCGAGCAGCAGAATCCGGATCCTGTCCTTGGGAAGCGAAAGCTCGGATTGTTGCGTGACCTGCATGGGAGGGTGCCTGCGGCTGGGAGAGGGAAGCGGCGATTCTCCTGGCTCGTTTACCAGACCGGACGGAGGCCCCGCCAGTGGGGCCGCTTGCCTGCCGAAAACGTGCCGCCGAAAACCGTGGCTTCAGCGGAAGCCGCGCGATATCAAGGACGGGAAAGCGCGGAGATCGCTGCCAACAAACGTGGATTCGGAAGGAACGTCGATGAAGGATTTTGCGGGAAAGATTGCCGTCGTCACCGGCGGCGGCACCGGCATGGGGCGCGAACTGGTGCGGCAGCTCGTGGCGGAAGGCTGCAACGTGGCGATGTGCGACGTCTCGGTGGAGAACATGGCCGAGACCAAACGGCTGTGCGAGGCCGAGAAGCTGCCGCAGGGGCTGCGCATCACCACGCATCTGTGCGACGTGTCGCTGGAGGACCAGGTGCTGCGGTTTCGCGACGAGGTGGCCGACCAGCAGGCGACCGATCACATCCACCTGCTGTTCAACAATGCGGGCATCGGCGGCGGCGGCAGTTTTCTGACCACCACCCGCGAGCTGTGGGAGAAGACCTTCAACGTCTGCTGGGGCGGCGTCTATCTGAACGCGCGCGCCTTCATGCCGATGCTGGTGAAGGCAAGCGAAGGCCACATCGTCAACACCTCCAGCGTCAACGGCTTCTGGGCCTCGATCGGTCCGGGCATTCCGCACACCGCTTACAGCGCGGCGAAATTCGCGGTGAAGGGATTTACCGAGGCGCTGATCGGCGATCTGCGCATGAACGCGCCGCACGTCAAATGCTCGGTGGTGATGCCGGGGCATATCGGCACCTCGATCGTCGCCAATACGCGCAAGGTGCAGACCGGCAGCGACTCGCTGGAGCTGTCGGCGACGGAACTGGCGCAGGCGCGGCAGCGGCTGGCGGCGTTCGGCATCGATGTCGCGGCGCTGTCGGACGCGGACATCCAGAAAATGTCGGCCGAGCGAGCGCGAAAATTCCACGACGACGCGCCGATGACGGCCGCGCAGGCGGCGAAGGTGATCCTCGACGGCGTGAAGGCGGAACGCTGGCGCATTCTCGTCGGCGACGACGCGCACCTGCTCGACAAGCGCGTGCGGGAGAATCCGGAAAACGCCTATGAGCCGGAGTTTTACAAGAGCTTCGCGGAAGTGACCGGCTGGCGCGTCGGCGGCTGATGCACGGTTGCCTGCGACGGGCTTGATAACCCGTTGCAGGAGCGGCATAGGCGAACTCCATGCGACATTTGACGCATGCGAAGCCGCAGATAAAATGCGCACGTAACGAGAATGCCGACAGGACCCGTCCATGAGTGCAGCAACGACGTTCGATATGTCAGTCATCGCGCGGCCGGAAACAGGCGGCTTCGGCGCGGTCATCGAACACAAGGATTTCGACGCGCTGGTTGCGACGCCCGGCTTCATCGACGGGCTGGTCGCGCTGCTTGCAAAGCATCTGGTCGTGCGGATCGACACGCCGCCTTTCGATGCGAAGTCGCTTGCGGCGGTCGCCGCACGGCTGGGTCCGCCCTCGGCGAACAAGGGACCGCGCCTGCCCGGCTTCGAGTCCATCATCCAGTTCGAGAACGCGGGCAAGCCGGACGCGGACCCGCAGAAGGATCAGGACGCCGCGCAAATCCTGCATCACGATTCCGCCGGACTGGAGCAGCCGCCGGCTTATGCGATCGTCAATACCAAGACGATTCCGAAGCCGCCGGCCTGGCATTCCTTCGTCGATATGCAGGCCGTGTATCGCGATCTGCCGGACAGCATGAAGCAGCGGATCAACGGCTTGCGTTGTATCCATCCGTCCTATCCGGAGATCGTTTCGGTCGGCGTGCAGCGGACGATGACGTCGCTGCCGGCGGACGTGCTTGCCAAGGGTCCTGCGCACCCGATGGTGGTGCGGAACCCCGCTACCGGGCTGCCGTCGCTGTGGCTTACGGTCCGGCGCGATGCGATGATTCCGGGCATGGCGGCGAACGACAGCGCGGCGTTGCTGACGGAGCTGTGGGACATCGTCGAGGCGTCCCCGCATCGCTGGCGGACGCTGGTGCGCGGCAACGACATTCTGATCTGGGACAATATCGGCACGGTGCACGATCGTCCGCCGTTCTCCTCGCGCGACGCGCGCAAGATCTGGTTCGCGAATCTCGCGCCCGTGGTGCCGCAGCCGGCCTTCGCCGCCTGATCGCGGATCAATGCCCGGCGGCGAATGCGCCGCGCGTGCGGGGATCGGGCGCGCCGGCGAGTCCGTCCGGCGTGAGCGCGATGGTGTTGGCGGAGGTCTGCGACAGCGGCGTCACGATCTTGTGGCCTCGCGCCTTCAGGGCTTCCAGCACCTCGGCGGGAATGCCGTTCTCGACGCGCACTTCGTCCGGCAGCCATTGATTGTGAATGCGCGGCGCGGCCACGGCGGCGGCGGCGTTCATGCCGTGATCGATGCTGTTGAGGATCACCTGCAACACGCCGGTGATGATGCGGCTGCCGCCCGGCGTGCCGGTGACCAGCACCGGCTTGCCGTCCTTTAGCACGATGGTCGGCGACATTGATGACAGCGGCCGCTTGCCGGGGCCGGGCAGGTTGGCCTCATAGCCGACCAGGCCGTAAGCGTTCGACGCGCCGACCGCCGCGGTGAAGTCGTCGAGTTCGTTGTTCAGCAGAACGCCGGTCCCGTCCGCGACGAGGCCGAGGCCGTAGCTGAAATTCAGCGTGTAGGTATTGCTCACCGCGTTGCCGAAGCGGTCCACCACCGAATAATGCGTCGTGTTCTGTCCTTCGCGCGGCGGGGCCTGCGCCGCCGCGATCTCGGTTGCCGGCGTCGCCCGCCGCATGTCGATGTTTTCACGCAGTTTGGCCGCGTAATCCTTCGACAGCAGCCGCTGCATCGGCACATCGACCAGCGCCGGATCGCCGAGATAGCGCGCGCGGTCGGCATAAGCGCGCTTCATCGCCTCGATCATGACATGCAGCGTGTCGGCGGAGTTCGCGCCCATCTCCTTCAGCCGAAACCCTTCAAGAATGTTCAGCATCTCGACCAGCACCACGCCGCCGGAGGAAGGCAGCGGCATCGAGACGATGTCATAGCCGCGATAGGTGCCGCGCACCGGCGTGCGGATGACGGGCTGATATGATTTCAGATCGTCCGCCGTCATGATGCCGCCGGCATCGCGGATGGCGGTGGCCAGCTTCTCCGCCACCGCGCCCTCATAGAAACCGCGCTGGCCTTGCCTGGCGATGATGTCGAGCGTTTCGGCCAAGTCGCTCTGCACCAGCCGGTCGCCGGGGCCGAGCGGCGTGCCGTCGGGTTTCAGGAAGATTTTCGCCGATGCCGGCCAGCGCGCGAACATCCTGGCCGCCGCCGGTAGCGAGTCGGCGGTGTCGTCCTCGACCGGAATGCCGTCGCGGGCGAGCGCGATCGCCGGCGCGATCAACTCCGCCAGCGAGAACTTTCCCGATCCGTATTTCTCATGCGCCAGCGCCAGCCCCGCCACCGTGCCGGGTACGCCGATGCCAAGCGCCGAGCTTCGCGACTTCGCCGGGTCCGGCTTGCCGTCCGGACCGAGAAACATGTCGCGCGTCGCCGCCTGCGGCGCGGTCTCGCGATAGTCGATGCTGATCGCTTCGCCGCTCGCCGCGTTGTGAATCACCATGAAGCCGCCGCCGCCGAGATTGCCGGCGCGTGGATAGGTGACGGCCATCGCGAAGCCGGTGGCGACGGCGGCGTCCACCGCGTTGCCGCCACGCGCGAGAATGTCTGCGCCGATTTCCGCGCCGCGCCGCTCCTGCGCCACCACCATGCCGTTTTTGGCCATCGCCGGCCGGGCGGTTTCGGCCGCGGCCGGCATATAGGCTTTGGCGCGGCCGTCCTGGGCGACGGCCGGCGCAAGCGGCAGCAATGCGAGAACGAGTGTGGCCAGCGCGGCGCCGAAGCGGAATGTCATCCGGCCTCCCTTTTGAGCGGTCATGATTCGAGGCTACACTGTCGCCGCGATTCGTGGCCATGCGACGTGCGGTTGTATCGATGGCTACTATTCCAACAAGGTTGCTTGCCGAAAACCGGGATAGCTGAGATTCTGAAGGCGAATCGGGGCTGGGCTGACAATGACAACAACAAACAATGCCCACCTGTCCGGAGCGGGACAGGCGGTTGGCTATCCATCGCGTGCGGGTGTGATCGGCTGGTTGCTGTTCGACTGGGCGGCGCAGCCCTATTTCACGCTCATCACCACTTTCGTGTTCGCGCCCTATTTCGCCACCTACATCGCCGCCGATCCGGCGAGCGGACAGGCAGCCTGGGGGTTCGCCGCGGCGGTGTCCGGCGTGGTGATCGCGCTGTCGTCGCCGGTTCTCGGCGCGATCGCCGATGCCGCCGGCCGGCGCAAACCATGGATCGCCGGCTTCGGCGTGCTGCTGGTGACCGGCACGGCGCTCTTGTGGTTCGGCAAGCCCGGCGATCCGTCGCTGATGATACCGGTTCTGATCGCGTACGCCATCGCCACGGTCGGCGTGGAATTCGCCACCGTCTTCAACAATGCGATGATGCCGTCGCTGGTGCCGCCGGAGCGGATCGGGCGTTTGTCCGGCACCGGCTGGGCGATCGGCTATGTCGGCGGCATTTTCAGCCTGATCCTGGTGCTGGGATTCCTCGCCGGCGATCCCAGAACCGGCAAGACGCTGTTCGGCCTCGCGCCCTGGTTCGGTCTCGATCCGGCGACGCATGAAGGCACGCGGATTGCGGGGCCGCTGACGGCGCTCTGGTTCGTGGTCTTCGTGCTGCCGATGTTCCTGTTCACGCCGGACACGCCGAAGAAGCTGCCGGTGTCGGAAGCTGTCGGACGGGGATTGGCGGAACTCAAGCAGACGCTGGCCGCGCTGCCGCGCCACAAGACGCTGATGATCTTCCTGATCGCTAACATGATCTATATGGACGGCCTCGTCTCGCTGTTCGCGTTCGGCGGCATCTATGCCGCGAGCACGTTCGGTTGGGGCACGATCCAGATCGGCACGTTCGGCCTGATCCTCGCCGTCGCCGGCACTTTCGGCGCGTGGCTCGGCGGCAAGCTCGACGACAAAGTGGGGCCGAAAAAGGTCGTGATGGGCAGCCTGCTGATCCTGCTGGTGGCGCTGGCGGTGATCCTGCTGATCGACCGCGACGCCATCCTGTTCGTAAAGGTGCCGCCGCCGGTTCCGGGCGGAAAACTGTTCGGCGCGCCGGCGGAGCAGGCCTATCTGGCGATCGGCATGCTGCTCGGCTTCGCCGCGGGGCCGCTTCAGGCCGCCTCGCGCACGCTGCTGATCCGGCTGGCGCCGGTCGATCGCATCACCCAGCATTTCGGGCTGTTCGCGCTGACCGGGAAGGTGACGTCCTTCGTCGGCATGCTGATGGTCGCGACCGTCACGGCGCTGACCATGAATCAGAAAGCGGGCATGGGGTGCTGATCGCTTTCTTCGTCGTCGGGCTGGCGCTGCTCAGCCGCGTCAGGACGAAGTGACGCGGGTTCCCTTTTTCGGGATTATGCTCAGTGCCGGAAATGGCGGACGCCGGTGAACACCATGGCGATGCCATGCGCGTCGGCGGCTTCGATGACCTCCTTGTCGCGCACCGACCCGCCGGGCTGGATCACCGCCGTCGCGCCCGCTTCCACCGCCTGCAAGAGGCCGTCCGCGAACGGGAAGAACGCACGCTGGCGCAGGCCGATCCATGCGCGAGCGACTGCGGCAGGCCGATCGCCTCGGCCGCCTCAAGCGCGCGGATCGCGGCGATGCGCGCCGAATCCTTGCGGTTCATCTGGCCCGCGCCGATGCCGGCCGTCTGCCCGTTCCTCGCATAGATGATCGCGTTCGACTTGACGTGCTTGCACACCGTGAAGGCGAACAGCATGTCGCGGATTTCGTCCTCCGTCGGCGCGCGCCTGGTGACGACTTTCAAGTCCTTCGCCGTGATCTGCGCCGAATCGCGGCCCTGCACGAGGAAGCCGCCGGAGAGCATCTTCATCGTCAGGCCGCCGGCACGGGGATCGGGCAGCGTGCCGGTCAGCAGCAGGCGCAAATTTTTCTTCTTGGAGAACACTGCGACCGCGTCCTCGTCCGCATCCGGCGCGATGACGATCTCGGTGAGAATCTTGACGATCTCCTCCGCCGCCGCGCCGTCCAGCTTGCGGTTCACCGCGACGATACCGCCGAAGGGCGAGACGCGGTCGCAATCGAAGGCGCGCTGATAGGCGGTCTTCAGATCGGGGCCGAGCGCCACGCCGCAGGGGTTGGCGTGCTTGATGATGGCGACGGCGGCGCTGTCCTTCGGATCGAATTCGGCGATCAGTTCGATCGCGGCGTCCGCGTCGGCGAGGTTGTTGTAGGAGAGTTCCTTGCCCTGAAGCTGCCGCGCGGTGGCGACGCCCGCGCGCTGCTCGTCGCTGACATAGAACGCGGCCGTCTGGTGCGGGTTCTCGCCATAGCGCAGCGTCTGCTTCAGCCGTCCGCCGAACGCGCGGTAGTCCGGCGTTTCGATCTTCAGCTTCGCGGCGAACCAGTTCGAGATCGCGGCGTCATAGGCGGCGGTGCGCGCATAAGCCTTCGCCGCCAGCTTCTTGCGCAGCGCCAGTGTGGTCGCGCCGTCATGCGCGTCGAGTTCGGCGAGCAGCGCGGCGTAATCGGAAGGCTCGACGATCACCGCGACATCGTTGTGGTTCTTCGCCGCCGCGCGGATCATCGCCGGACCGCCGATGTCGATATTCTCGATGCAGTCCTCTTCGTTTCCGCCCTTCTGCACCGTCGCCTCGAACGGATAGAGGTTGACCACCAGCAGGTCGATCGGGGCGATGCCGTGCGCCTTGGCGGCGCTGTCATGCTCGGCATTGCCGCGAATGGCGAGCAATCCGCCATGCACCTTCGGATGCAGCGTCTTGACGCGGCCGTCCATCATTTCCGGAAAGCCGGTGAGGTCGGAGACGTCGCGCACCGCAAGGCCCGCATCGGCGATCGCCTTGGCGGTGCCGCCGGTGGACACCAGTTCGACGCCGCGCTGGGCCAGCGCGCGGGCGAAATCGATCAGCCCGGTCTTGTCGGAAACGGAAAGCAGGGCCCGTGCGGGGCGGCGCAACTGATCGGTCATGGGGAGCCTCTTTGGGAAGGCCCGCCGGGTAGCATGATTTTCCTGGCTTCGGAACAGGCCGCCGCGCCTGTCGGGCGGGTTGGCCACAATTGCGTCAGGTTAGCCGAAATCGGGATCGTGCCGGGGCGTTTCCAGCGGCAGTTCCGGCTCGCGCTGGGCGTTGCGGCGCGCCACCGTCGCGGCCACGCCGCCGGAGGAGCGGACGAAGCTCCAGCGCACATTGCCGGCCCGTTGCAGCGACTGGCGGATGACGATCTGGGCGGTGCGGCGGGGGCCGTCGGAGCCGGCCAGAAACACGCTGTCCTCCAGCTCCACCCGGTCGTCATGCGCCTCGAAGGTCCAGACGTCGCGGTTCGGCAGCACCAGCATGACGCTGCGCCCGTCGCTGAGGCGGCTCGCCTTGACGGACGGGTGCAGGTGAAAGCGGATCGCGTAATCTCCCGAGCCCGCTCGGGCGGCAGCGGCGGAGGCGATTTCCAGCGCATCCTCACCGTCGAGGCGACTGCCGTCGTCCGACAGCATGATCGCGCGGCGATGGATCAGGCCGAAGCGCCGCAGATAGCCGTCATGCGAGGTTGCGAGCAGCACGCCGTCCTCGTGCTGATGGCGATTCGCCTCGACATGCTCCGGCCCGGAGACGATCAGCGCGCCTTGCAGCAGCCGCTTCATCGCCGACAGCGCGACGAATTCGCAGGACGAGGTGTCGCGATAGGTCAGCGTCGAATGCGCCGCCGTCTCGCGCGCGAAGGCTCGCCAATTGTCGCGGCCGGTGGCCGGCATGCCGCAATTGACGACGATGCGGCTGGTGCCGGAGGAAAACTCGAAGGACAGGCAGCCGGCATGCGCGTCGCGGCTGACATTGGCCGGCGGCGGCGCGCCGGTGTCCATGATGGCGACGCTGGAAGCCGCTTCGAGGCGCTGAAATCCGCTATGCGGCATGCTGGCCATCGGAATGCCGTGCGCATCGTCATAGGCCATCAGCGTCGCCAGAAGGCCGGAGGGCGTCGCGCTCATGCCGTTGAACAGCGCGAAATTGCCGTCGCCGTGCCGGGCAAAGCGCAGCATCGGCATCATCCGGTCGATGGCGTTGAGCAGCATCGACGGCGGCGGGATGTTGCGCGCCGCGAAGGTGTGGCGCAGCGGCAGCAGGTCGAGCAGCAGTTCGATCAGCGCGGCCGGATTGCGCGAGATGTGTCCGCCATCGGGCAGGATCTGTCGCTGCAATTCGTCCGACAGGCGGCGCGAGATGCCGCGAATGTGCCGCGACTGGTTGGCGAGGCAGAGCGAGGCGTAGCTCAGCGCGATCAGCACCAGCAGGCGCGGCGTACCGTCGGCGATGTTCAGCATCATGTGGCGAAGGTAGCGGATTTCGCGGGAGAGGCTGCGCAGATAGCGGCGGTAGAAGCGGCTGTCGGTGTCGCCGAGCAGCAGCGGCGCCTGCGACAGGAATGAAATGACCCGCCGTGCCAAAACGTCCGGCCGCCAGGCGGTCTTGCTGGCGCGCGGCTGCGCCGACAGCCATTCGTCCACCAGTGAGCGCGCATTGGCGCGGGTGATCGCCGAATCGGCGGCGCGCAGATGGCGCAGCCAGCCGAAGCCGAGCAGCGCCACCTCCCAATCCTCCGACGGCGGATCGATCAGGAACACCGAGCGGCCGTGGCAGGTGACGATCTTCCCGGCGAACACGAACCGGCCGGCATAGATTTCGGCGGCGCGGGTCGCGTCCGCCGTGCGCAGTTCCTGGGGCGAGATCAGGATCTGGTCGGTGCGTCCCGGCCAGACGCGCCAGAGCGCGAACGAGTTCCAGCTCGCGCGCGCCAGCACGTTCCTCGCAAAGCGGGTGGCCACGAGGCCCGAAACCCGTCTGTGATAGGCGACTGATCGGCGCGCCATGTGTCGCGAAAAACCCCCTGCTGCCTGCCGAAACGTCGCCGTATCCATGCGAACGGTGTCACCGGCAAGGCGCGATTCTCTTGATCGAAGCCGCGGGACAAATCGAATCGAACTGGTCTGGCGCAGGCGTCGGGCCATCATACCGGAGGCGGCGCGTCCGGCAAAACCCAATCGCCGAATCCGTGAGCCGCCTCAGGCTTTTACCAGACGGGCGGCGTAGAATCCGTCCAGCCCGCCCATGCGCGGCTCGGGCCGCGGCAGATGGCAGGGCAGCGTCCGCAGGTCGCCGTCCGCGGTAATGAGTTCGCCGAGCCCGGCGATTTCGGACGCCTCGATCGGCGCGCGGCGCATGCCGGATTCGCTGTCGAGCAGCCGGGCGACCGCCTGCTCGCCCTCCTCGGGTTCGAGCGAGCAGGTGCAGTAGATCAGCGTGCCGCCGGGCTTCAGCAGCAACACGGCTTTCGCCAGCAGCCGCTCCTGGAGGCGCGCCAGCGTGCCGATGTCGCTGTCCTGCTTCAGCCAGGCGATGTCCGGATGCCGGCGCACGGTTCCGGTGGCGGTGCAGGGCGCATCGACCAGAACCGCGTCGAACGGCCCGCTTTCCCATTCGGTCGCGTCGGCGGTGGCGATGGTGGCGTCGAGTTTCAGCCGGTCGAGATTCTCCCGCAATCGCCGGATGCGTGCCGGCGAGCGGTCGACGGCGGTCACGCGCGCGCCGGCCAGCGCAAGCTGCGCGGTCTTGCCGCCGGGCGCGGCGCAGAGGTCGGCGACGCTGCGCTCGCGCAAATCGCCGAACAACGTCGCCGGCAGCGCGGCGGCGGCGTCCTGCACCCACCATTGGCCAAGCTCGAAGCCCGGCAGCAGCGGCACCGCCCCCGGCAGCAGCGTGCGCAGGCTGCCGGTTGGCAGGATGTCGGCATGCAGCCGCGTCGCCCAGCTTTCCGCGTCGGATTTGACGGTGACGTCGAGCGCCGGCTCCTGGGCGACGGCGGCGGCGATCGCGCGCGCATTTTCCGCGCCGTAGGTCGCGCTCCAGCGTTGCAGCAGCCAGGACGGAAGATCGAGCGACAGGTTCGCGGCCTCCTCGCACAGCGCCTGCCCTCGCGCGTGCAGCGGCGCAGCACCGCGTTGACGAGGCCGACATAGCGCGCCGCGCGCCGGTCGGCCTGCGCCAGCCGCACCGACAGGTCGACGGCGGCGTGATCGGGAATGTCCATCCAGAGAATCTGCGCCGCCCCCAGCATCAGCGCGGTTTCCGCGCGCTGCGAATCGGACGGCGCGCCCCGGTCCAGGAGCCGCGACAAGATGAAACGCAGCGTGCCGAGGCGGCGCAGCACCGTCGCGACCAGCCGGCGCATCAGCGCCCGGTCGCGGTCGCTCAGCGATTTCACGCCGGGATGCGCGGCGGGGCCGTCGAGCTGCTCGTCGAGCGCGCGGCGCTTCACCAGCACATTGTCGATGATGTCGGCGGCGATGCGGCGCGCGGCGAGGCCAGGCGCTTCAGCGGGAACGACGGTTCTGGACGGCGACATAATGAATGTGCTTCGGCTTTCGGAACGTTCGGCTCGCCAAGGTTTCGGCGGGCCGATGCGGCATTGATAAACGCCGATTGAGCCAAATATAAGAATTGCGCCCGGCCAATGTTCCGGACGCGGCGCGAACGGCCGGTTGCTGGAGAGATGACGATGGCAGAGAGCGATTCCGCCCCCCGCAAGGACTTGCCGCCGGCTGCGCAGCGGGCGCTGGCGGAGGCTGCCGCGCGCCGCGCCGCCGCCGAGAAGGAGGCGAGCGCCCGGCCGGTGGAATTGCAGGGCCCGAGAGGCCCCGAGCCGACCCGCTTCGGCGACTGGGAGCGCAAGGGCATCGCCTCGGATTTCTGAGACCGCCGTGGCTCGATCCTCTGCCGATGTTCGTCAATTGTTCTTGACCGGGTCGGGGCGACGTCACTATATGGACATATGTTCCTATCTCGCGGAATAAATGCCTCCTATCGACGCCGCCCCTGGTATCGCGGGCTGGCGGCGGTGATGCCGTGGCTGTTCGTGGCGGCGGTCGCGGCCGGCTCGCTGCTGCCGGCGGAACGATGGAAGGCATGGGTCGGCCTGCCGACGACATCGGCCGAACAGCTTCAGCGCGAGCAGGACAGCGAGACGGTGTGGCGGCGCGCCGGCAACCCGTCGGTGCGCCACGCGGTGGAGGTGTTGCGGACGATCGACGGCGACACGTTCGATGCGCGCGTGGCGCTGTGGCCGGGACTCGAACTCAATACCCGCATCCGGCTGCGCGGCATCGATGCGCCGGAGCTGCACGCGGCCTGCGCGGATGAGATGCGCAAGGCGGAGGCGGCCAGCCGGGCGCTACGGACTTTATTGGCCGAAGGCGAGGTGGCGATCTTCAATATCGGGCCGGACAAATATGGCGGCCGCGTCGTCGCCGACGCCGCCACGCGGCGCACGCCGAACGTGTCGGCGGCGCTGGTGGCGTCAGGCCATGCGCGGGTCTATCTGAGCGGCCGTCGCCAGAGCTGGTGCGAGGAGGGGCGTTAGCGCGTGACGACCACCACCGGCGCGCCGACCTGCACGCGCTGGTAAAGATCGGTGATGTCCTGATTGTACATGCGGATGCAGCCATAGGACACGAAGCCGCCGATCGAATTCGGCGCGTTGGTGCCGTGGATCGCATATTCGCCGCCGGCCAGCGTCAGCGCCGCGACCCCCATCGGATTGCGCGGCGAGCCGCCGGGGATCACTTCCGGCAGCGAGGGATTGTCACGCTTCACATCGGCGGGCGGTGCCCAGGCCGGATTGACGTACTTGCCGTCGACATGCGAGACGCCGGTCCATTGCTTGCCGGCGCGGCCGACGCCGACCTTGTAGCGGACCGCGGCCCCATTGCCGAGCACGAGATAAAGCCGGCGCTCATTGGTCTTCACGACGATGGTGCCGGGATAATAATTCGCCGTGAAGGCGACCATTTCGGGGGCGGCCGTCGCGGGACCTGAAACCAACACAAACGCAGCAGCAAGCGCAGCCAAGACCATGCGGCCGACCATGACGCAACTCCAACGCACGCAACGCAACTCGCCGAACCTTATGCTTTCGGCTTGATGAATCGATAAGGTATCGGACTCACTAATTCGTTCATTTCGCCCGGCGGAAAAGGCCAAATGCCCTGTTCGGCGGCAGAACCGCGAATTACAGTAAACGCGACGGAAACGATGGCGGCAGGCCCGCCGCCGCAGAAACAACAGGGAGCATCCGCCATGGCCTTCACCCCTCGTCCCGAACTCCGCTACGAGAAGCGCGACCGCAAGGCGTATCTGACGCTGAACCGGCCGGACCAGATGAACGCGCTCAACACGCCGCTGCGCATGGCGCTCAACGAGGCGATCGAGGAGGGCGAGCGCGACGACGACGTGCTGGTATTCATCATCACCGGCGAGGGCGGCCGCGCCTTCTGCGCCGGCGCCGATCTGAAAGAGATGACCCAGCGCGACCAGCAGGGCCAGTTCGGCATGGCGGTGACGAAGGACGGCGTCGCCGATTGCGGCAAGCCGGTGATCGCGGCGATCGACGGCTTCTGCCTCGCCGGCGGCCTTGAGCTGGCGCTGCGCTGCGACATCCGCATCGCTACGGAGAAATCCACCTTCGGCCTGCCGGAGCCGCGCCGCAGCCTGCTCGCCGGCTATGGCCTGCACAATCTGTCGCGCATGATCCCGCTCGGCGAGGCGCTGCACATCCAGCTCACCGGCACACCGATCTCCTCGCAGCGCGCCTATGACATCGGCCTGATCCAGCGCCGCGTCGCCGACCGCGCCGCGCTGATGAAGGAAGCCGATGCGGTCGCCGACGACATCTGCCTGTGCGCGCCGCTGGCCGTGAAGGCGATCAAGACCATCGTCAAGACCGGGCGCAACATGCCGGTGGAATATTCGGTGAAGATGACCGAGCCGATCACCAAGCTCATCAACGCCACGCAGGATCGCCTCGAAGGACCGAAGGCGTTCGCCGAAAAGCGCAAGCCGAACTGGAAGATGAAATAAATCTAGAGTGGCTCGCTCCGCTGAGCGAGCCACTCATCAGAAGGCCACCAATAGTGGCAATCTCCAAACAAACCGAGATGCACGTCGCTATTGCTTTTTGCAGTAACGGCTAGATCATTCTTCCAGCGTCTAAGGCTGCCTTCGCGGGCAACGAAGGCACCAATCAACGCATCTCTTTGATGTTCATCAGAAGGGTTCGGGCCTGAGAGGTCGAAGCCACGGGGAAAACTACAAAACCAGGGAAAAGCCTTCAACAAAGCCTTGGGATGCGTTTCGGTGATTTCAATTTCAGGAAATTCTTCCCGCATTCGGCGCGCAAGGAGCAGTCCTTGCACAAGTACTGCTCCTTTAAGAGAGTTGGCTGATTGGACGGTTCCTGCATGTATCCCGGGGATACTACGAAGCCAGCGGTCGACCCCTCGACCGCCGCCTTTCTCAATCGACCACCATAGAGGACAATCAATTCCAATAGCGGATGGAGTCAGCTCACCAGCGTTGCTAAGGACAAACTCGAACGCTTCCTCGAAGGAGGAGCACGAGTCAGACTCGAATCTCCCATCTGAGTAAAGAACCGCAATCCCGAACCGGTTTTTCCCACCGGGATCTGCGCCAATCCACATCGAAGCCTACGCCTTCTTGTTCTGCCGGTTGCCGACGAGATCGTCGACCACGGTCGGATCGGCAAGCGTGCTCGTATCTCCCAGCGCGCCGAAATCGTCCTCGGCGATCTTGCGCAGGATACGGCGCATGATCTTGCCGGAGCGCGTCTTCGGCAATCCGGGCGAGAACTGGATCAGATCGGGCGAGGCGATCGGGCCGATATCCTTGCGCACCCAGGCGACCAGCTCCTTGCGCAATTCCTCCGTGGGCTCGACGCCGACCATCAGCGTCACATAGGCGTAGATGCCCTGACCCTTGATGTCGTGCGGATAGCCGACCACGGCGGCTTCCGACACCTTCTCATGCGCGACCAGCGAGCTTTCGACCTCGGCCGTGCCCACGCGGTGGCCGGAGACGTTGATGACGTCGTCGACGCGGCCGGTGATCCAGTAATAGCCGTCGGCGTCGCGGCGGCAGCCGTCGCCGGTGAAGTATTTGTTCTTGTAGGTCGAGAAGTAGGTCTGCTCGAACCGCTCATGGTCGCCATAGACCGTGCGCATCTGTCCGGGCCATGAGCGTGCGATGCACAGATTGCCGGTGCATGCGCCGTCCAGCACGTTGCCCTCGGCATCGACGATCTCGGGCACGACGCCGAAGAACGGATTGGTGGCGGAGCCGGGCTTCAGCTTCGTCGCGCCGGGCAGCGGCGAGATCAGAATGCCGCCGGTCTCGGTCTGCCACCAGGTGTCGACGATCGGGCAGCGATCGTCGCCGACGACGCGGTGGTACCACTCCCACGCTTCCGGATTGATCGGCTCGCCGACCGAGCCCAACAGCCGCAGGCTTTTCCGCGAAGTCTTCTTCACCGGTTCGTCGCCGGCCTGCATCAGCGCGCGGATCGCGGTCGGCGCGGTGTAGAAGATGTTGACCTTGTGCTTGTCGATCACATTCCAGAAGCGCGAATTGTCCGGATAGTTCGGCACGCCCTCGAACATCAGCGTGGTCGCGCCGTTGGCGAGCGGCCCGTAGAGGATGTAGCTGTGGCCGGTGACCCAGCCGACGTCGGCCGTGCACCAGTAGATGTCGCCGTCGTGATAGTCGAAGACGTATTGATGCGTCATCGCGGCGAAGACGAGATAGCCGCCGGTGGTGTGCAGCACGCTCCTTCGGCTTGCCGGTCGAGCCGGAGGTGTAGAGGATGAACAGCGGGTCCTCCGCGTTCATCGGCTCGCACGGGCACTCGGCGGAGACGGATTTCGCCGCCTCGTCGTAATAGACGTCGCGGCCGTCCTTCATCGCCACCTTCGGCGCCGGTGCGGCGGACGACGATGATCGGAGGTAACGCCGCCGGCCTTGTCGGCGGCGATGTCCGCGTTCGTCTTCAGCCCCACCGTCCGTCCGCCGCGAAGACCCTCGTCGGCGGTGACGACGACGCTCGACTTGCAGTCCTCGATGCGGCCGGCGAGCGAATCCGGCGAGAAGCCGCCGAACACCACCGAGTGGATCGCGCCGATGCGTGCGCAGGCCAGCATCGCGTAAGCCGCTTCCGGAATCATCGGCATGTAGATGGTGACGCGGTCGCCCTCTTGACGCCGCGCGCCTTCAGCACATTGGCGAATTTGCAGACTTCCGCGTGCAGTTGTTTGTAGGTGATTGTCTTGTCGTCTTTCGGATCGTCGCCTTCCCAGATGATCGCGGTCTGGTCGCCGCGCCTGGCGAGATGCCGGTCGACGCAATTGTGGGCGAGGTTGAGGACGCCGTCCTCGTACCATTTGATCGAGATGTTGCCGGGCGCATAGGAGACGTTCTCGACCTGAAGAACGGCTTGATCCAGTCGAGGCGCTGGGCCTGCTCGGCCCAGAAGCCGTTCGGGTCCTTGATCGAGCGGGCATACATGTCCTGATATTTCGCGGCATCGACATAAGCGCGCTTGGCCCAGTCGGCGGGAACGTCATAGATCTTGTCGGACATGCTTTCCTCCACGCTGCGCGGCCGGCGCGCGGACCGCGCCGGATTTTGATGTTGCGGCATTATGCGACGGGCGGGCGCGGCCGGACAAGCCGCATCGCGTAGGACTTTTGTCGTGGAATCGCGATCAGATCGCAAACGCCCCCAGCACCGCGCCGAGGATCAGCATCACGCCGAGCCAGTGCCCGGCATCGATGAGCGTGAGCATGATTTTCCGGCCGGTGAAGGCGTTGTTGACGGCCATCGACGTCAGCATGAAACCCAGCCAGACGAAGATCGCCGAGACGATGCCGGTGCCGACGCTCAGCGGATTGGTGTGCGCGACATGCTTCATGAGCCCGTACAGGACATAGGCCATCAGCAGTTCGGCGGCGAATGACAGGACGAACGGGAGTTTGGCCGAAAGCCGCCCGGCTTTCGCCGCCTGCTTCGCCTTGAACGCCTCCATCGTCGTGTCCTGCGCCGCCACCCATTGCCGGCCGAGCGTGCCGTACCACAGCGCGCCGAACAGCCAGGCCGCGATCGCAGCTCCCAGCATCACGAGAAAGTTGGTGGTCGTCGTCATGAACATGGCGCCATTGACTCCGTTATGTCTGCGAAGCGGTGGCGAGTGTCCACACCGCCGTCCGCTTGATCTCGTTGTCTTCCAGTTCGCGCGTCACCGGCACACTGTATTCGTGCAGATGGATCAGCCTGTCTTTGGGCAGATAGGAGCGGCCGGGATCGCCGATCAGGATCGTCGCGCCGGCGTCCGCCTGCCTTGTGAGAAATGCGAAGGCGCGCTCGGCGGTGTCGCGCTCATAGAAGATGTCGCCAGCGAGGATCACGTCCCATCTGCCTTGTTCGGGCCGCGCCAAGAGATCGCCATCCGTCACCGACAGCGTCACCGCGTTGACGTCCGCGTTGATCGCGATCGCAGCGCAGGCGAAAGCATCGATGTCGGCGGCGCAGACCTCGCGCGCGCCCGCCTTCATCGCCGCGATGCCGACCAGCCCCGAGCCCGCGGCAAGATCGAGCACGCTTTTGCCGCGCACCCGGTCGGCGTGATCGAGCACGTAGCGCGCCAGCGCCTGTCCGCCGGCCCAGGCGAACGCCCAGAACGGCGGCGGCAGTCCCATCTCGCCGAGATCCTCCTCGGTCTTCCGCCATAGCGGCACCGCCTCGTCGGCGATGTGCAGCGACAGCTCCGGCGTCAGCGGCACCGGCCGCAGCCGCGTGTTGGCGAGGATGAAGGCGGTCTTGTCGTCGGCGATGCTCATGATGGCGGCGGCTTAAAGCCCGCCCAGCTTGCAGACGATCTTCCATTCCTCCGCCGTCACCGGCTGCACCGACAGCCGCGACAGTTTGATGAGCGCCATCTCGGCGAGCTTCGTCTCGGTCTTAATCTGCGCGAGCGTCACCGGCTTTTTCAGCGGCTCGACAGCCTTCACATCGACCACCACGAACTTTCCGGTTTCATCGGTTGGATCGGGATAGCTCTCGCGCACGATCTCGACGATGCCGACGATCTCCTTGCCCTCGTTGGAATGATAGAAGAAGGCTTTCTCGCCTTTCTTCATCTTCTGAAGGTTCAGCTTGGCGCTGTGATTGCGCACGCCGGTCCATGCCGTGCCCTTCGCGCCGTCCTTCACCTGCTGGTCCCAGGACCATGCGGCGGGTTCCGATTTCACCAGCCAATAGGCCATCACCGCTCCATCACCGAACCTCGGCCTTGAAAGGCCGCGTCAGCAGCATAGTCACCGCATCCTGCACGCTCAACTCTCCGCCGAGCACCGACACGACAGCTTGCGTAATCGGCATGTCGACGCCGCGATCCTTCGCCATGCCGAGCAGCACTTCTGCTGTGAACGCGCCTTCGACCAGCTTGCCGCCGGAGGCTTCCGACGCCGGCTTGCCGGCGCCCAGCGCGATGCCGAAGGAGAGATTGCGCGATTGCGGGCTGGAGCAGGAGAGGATCAGGTCGCCGAGACCGGACAATCCGGCCAGCGTTTCCGTGCGTGCGCCGAATGCCTCGCCGAAGCGCGTCATCTCCGCGAACGCCCGCGTGGTCATCGCGGCGAGCGCGGAGGCGCCGAGCTTCTGGCCGATGACGATGCCGGCGGCGATCGCGAACACGTTCTTCGCCGCGCCGCCGATCTCGACGCCGCGAACGTCGGTGGTGTGATAGGGGCGGAACGCCTGTGTGCCGAGCCGGTGCGCCAGATGCGCGGCGCTCGCCGCGTCCTGCGATGCGACGGTGATCGCGGTCGGCAGGCCGCGGGCGATATCGTCGGCGAAACTCGGACCCGACAGGATCGCCGGCACCGCGTGCGGCGCGATCTCGGCGATGATCTCGGTCATGAATTTGCGCGTGCCGCGCTCGATGCCCTTGGCGGTTGCGACCACCACCGCGCCCTTCGCCAGATGCGGCGCGAGCGCGGTCAGTCCCGCACGCAACTCCTGCGCCGGCATCGCCAGCAGGATCGTCATGACGTCGGCCGCGCGGAAAAGGCTTGAGGTCAGCACGACATTGTCGTCGACGCGGATGCCCGGCAGCCGCGGATTGGTGCGCGAGGTGGCGATGCGCTCGGCTGCAGCGGAATCGCGTGCAAACAGGATGACGTCGCGGTCCGCGCTCGCCACCGCATTGGCGATGGCGGTGCCCCAGGCTCCGGCTCCGGCGACGAAGATGGTTTTTTGCGCGGGCATAAGGGGCCTGTCAGAAGTTTGCGCGCGTGTTGGCGAACTGCGCGGGCGGCGTCGATTGCTCGTCGAGCTTCCAGCGCGCGCGGGGCGCGGCATCCATCGCATCGCTGATGCCGAGCGCGAGACGCTCCGCGCCGGCCCAGGCGATCATCGCGCCATTGTCCGTGCAAAGCGCGGGCGGCGGCAGCGACAGTTTCGTATCGGCCGAGGCCGCGACGTTTTCGAGCGCGGCCCGCAGCGCCTGATTGGCGGCGACGCCGCCGGCCGCCACCAGCGCGGTCGGCGCGCCGAACCGTTCGCGGAACTGTTGCAGTCCGATTTTGAGCCGGTCGGCGGTCGAATCGATCACCGCCGCCTGAAAGCCGGCGCAGAGATCGTCGATGTCGGTTTCGCTCAACGGCATGTGGCGTTCCGCCTCCTGCCGCACGGCGGTCTTCAGCCCTGACAGCGAGAAATTCGCATCGCTGCGGCCGAGCATCGGCCGCGGAAACGCGAAGCGCGCCGCATTTCCGCGCGCCGCAACCTTCTCGACCTGCGGGCCGCCGGGATAGGGCAGGCCGAGCAGCTTGGCGACCTTGTCGAAGGCTTCGCCGATCGCGTCGTCGAGCGTGGTGCCGAGCCGGACATAATTGCCGACGCCGAGCACCGCGACGATCTGCGTATGCCCGCCGGAGACGAGGAACATGCAATAGGGAAAGGCGAGCGGGGCGACCAGCCGCGGCGTCAGCGCATGTGCTTCCAGATGGTTGACGGCGATCAGCGGCTTGGCCACGACCAGCGCGATCGCCTTTGCCGTGGTCAGGCCGACGATCACGCCGCCGATCAGGCCGGGGCCGGCGGCGGCGGCTATGCCGTCGAGCCGGTCGAAGCCGATGTCGGCCTCCTTCATCGCCGCAGCGACGATGCCGTCGAGCAGTTCGACATGCGCGCGGGCGGCGATTTCCGGCACCACGCCGCCATACGGCGCGTGATCGGCGATCTGCGAATGAATCACGTTCGACAGAATGCGCCCGACGCCATCCTCGCTGCGTTCGATCACAGCGGCGGCGGTCTCATCACAGGTGGTTTCGATTCCCAGCACCAGCATGCGTCAGTCCCGGACAAATTCCTCAAGCTGGCTCTTGCGTTAGCCGTCAAACCGGCGTTTCCCTGTGGGACACGAACCGGGCGTTGCCCGGCGTAGCATTGTGAGGTCTGAAGGTGCAATCGTCTGCCGAACCGTCTCCCGCAGATATTGTCGCGACGATCGGAACGCGCGGCAGTCCGCTGGCGCTCGCGCAGGCGCATGAGGTGCGCGACCGGCTGGCGGCGGCGCACGGATTGGCGGCGGAGCGGTTCGCGCTCCGCGTCATCAAGACTTCGGGCGACGCGATCCAGGACCGGCCGCTCTACGAGGTCGGCGGCAAGGCGCTGTTCACCAAGGAGATCGAGCAGGCGCTGCTCGCTGGCGAGATCGATCTCGCCGTCCATTCGGCCAAGGATGTCCCAACCTTCCTGCCGGACGGGCTGTGGCTCGCGTCTTGGCTTCCGCGCGAGGACCCGCGCGATGTGTTCATCAGCCTGTCGGCACGAACGCTGGCGGAGTTGCCTTCCGGTGCGCGCGTGGGTTCTTCCTCGCCGCGCCGCCGCGCCATCATCGCGCGGATGCGGCCCGATCTGGAGCTGGTCAGCATTCGCGGCAATGTCGAGACGCGCCTGCGCAAGCTCGAAGGCGGCGAGGCGGATGCGACGATTCTGGCGCTCGCCGGACTGAACCGGCTCGGCCTTCAGGACAAGGCGACGGCGATCTTCGATCCGCACGAATTTCTGCCGGCGGCGGGGCAGGGTGCGATCGCCATCGAGACGCGGCGCGACGATGCGCGCATCAATGCGCTGGTGGCGGCGATCGACGACAAGGACACCGAGGTCGCGGTCGCGGCCGAGCGCGGGTTTCTGGCGCTGCTCGACGGCTCGTGCCGCACGCCGATCGCGGGGCATTGCATCGTCGCGGGCGATCGTGTCCGTTTTCGCGGCATGATCGTCTCGCCCGACGGGCAGGAAGCGTATGAGGCGGTGCGCGAGGGCGCGCGCGGCGACAGCGCGGAGCTTGGCGCGGACGCAGCGCGAGAAGTGCGCGAGCGGGCGGGCGAAAAATTCTTCACGCTGTTTGCGGGGGCGTGAGGATTGGCGGTTCTCGTCACGCGCCCCGCGCCGGACAATGAGAGATCGGCGGATGCGCTGCGCGCGCTTGGCTTTCAGGTGCTGCTTGCGCCGATGCTGGTGTTCGAGACGCTGCCGTTTCAATGCGACGCAGGTTTCGCGCGGGGCGTGCTGCTGACCAGCGCCAACGCGGTCCGCGCGATGATAGATCATCCTGCGATGCTGCATCTTCGCGCGCTGCCGGTGTTCGCCGTGGGCGAGACGACGGCGATTGCCGCGCGTGCTGCCGGCTTCGACGACGTGCGCGCGGCGGGCGGCGATGCCGTCAGCCTGCTGGCGATGGTGACGGCGACCGTGCCGCCGGGCGAGCAGCCGCTGCTGTATCTGTCGGCGGACGAAATCAGCCGCGATCTTGGCGCGGCGCTCGGTGAGGCCGGTATCGCCGTCGAGCGCATCCCGGTCTACCGCATGGCGCTGCGGACGGAACTGCCGGCCGATGTCCAGGCAGCGTTCGCTCGCGGCGCGATCGAGGCCGTGCTGCATTATTCGCGGCGGACCGCGCTCGCTTTTTTCTCCGCCGCCGACCGCGCGGGGATCGGCGATTTTGCGCGCGCGCGACCGCAGGTATGCCTGTCCGAAGCGATCGCGGCGGCGTTGCGCGAAAAGGGCGCGAGGCGGCTCGTGGCGGCGCGCTCGCCGTCGGAAGCGAGCCTGTTCGAGGCGCTGACCGTATCTTTGCGGAACGCCAATTAGGGGCCTGCGTCGAATCTGCTACAGTCGCGCGTCGGAATGCGAAGGAGTCGACATGGCAGACGAGCGAACCGAAGGCACCGGCAAGAGCGATGCGGCGGCGCATGCCGGGCCGACCATCGATCTCGATGCGTCGCAAGTGACCGAGCGCGCGGCCGACAAGACCGAAGCCGAGGAGACGGCTTCGCAATCCGAAAACGAGAATGTTCCGCCGTCAGGACCTGCGCCAGGAGCCTCGCGAAGCGGCGCGGGCCTGCTGCTCGCGGGCCTCAGCGGCGGCGTTGTCGCGCTCGCCGTCGCCGGCGGGCTCTGGTTCTGGTTCGACGGATTTGCGCCGGCTTCGCCGCCGGTCACGGCCGCGCAATTCGACGGCGTGAGCGCGAATGTCGACGCGCTCGCCACGCGAATGGCGAAGGCCGAGATTGCCGCGGCGGTGCGGCCTTTGCCGAGCGTCGATCCGGCGTTGATACGCCGAACCGAAGCGGCCGAGGCCGCGTTCGTGACGATGCGCGACGAACTGGCGGCGGTGAAGGCGCAACTGGCGGCGGCCGGCAAATCCCTCGACGATTTGAAGGCGGAAGCGCACACGGCCGCAGCGCCTTCCGCGCCGCCCGATCTCGCGCGCATCGACGAGCAGCTCGTCCGGCTCTCGCGATCGATCCAGTCGCTTCAGGCGGAGACGGCGAAGCGCGAGCCGGCGGTGGTGGAAGACGTCAACGCCAGACGGCTGGCGGTGGCGAGCGCGCTCGATAGCGCCGTGACGCGCGGCGAGCCGTTCGTCGGCCAACTGGCGGCGGCGAAGCAGCTCGCGGCCAATGCGCAGGCGCTGACCGCGCTGGACGCCTTCGCGGCCAGGGGCGTTCCGGGCGAGACGGTCTATCTGCGCCGGATCGTGGAGATCCTCGAACAGGTCAACCAGACCGCTGCGCCGCAGCGCGCCACCGCGGCAACGCCGCCGGAGGCGGGCGCGCTGGACCGGCTGCGCGCCGGCTTCGCAAAACTCGTGCGGATCGAGCGCGCCGATGCGCTGGCCGCCGTGCCGCAGCGGGCCTTGCCGGCGGTGAGCGCATCGGACGATCTCTCCGGCGTGCGCCGTGATGTCGCGAAGCTGCCGCAGGCCGCGCAGCCGGAGATTCAAGCCTGGCTCAAATCGCTCGAGGCGCGGGACGCGGCGCTGGCGGCTTCGCGCGCCTTCGCCAACGATGCGCTGGCGGCGATCGCCAAATCCGGGCAATAAGACACATGACCCGGATCGTACTCTTTCTCATCGGGATCGGCGCGGTGGCGCTGGGCGTCGCCTGGATCGCCGATCAGAGCGGCGAGGTCTCGCTGCTGTGGGACGGCTGGCGGCTCAGCACCACGGTTCCGGTGGCGATGGCCGCGCTGCTGCTCGCGCTGGCGGTGCTGATGGCGGTCTGGGCCATATTGTCTGGGCTGCTGCGGGTTCCGGCGCGGCTGCGCACGGCCCGCATCGCCCGCAAGACCCGGCGCGGCCGCGACGCGATCACCAAGGGACTGATCGCCATCGGTGCGGGCGATCCGGAGGCTGCGCGCCGTCATGCAGATATCGCCGCGCGCAACGCAAGCCACGATCCGCTGACCTTGCTGCTGGCGGCGCAATCGGCGCAGCTCTCCGGCGATCGCGACAGCGCGCAGCGCGCGTTCCGGGCGATGGCGGAGCGCGCCGACACACGGCTGCTCGGTTTGCGCGGGCTGTTCATCGAGGCGCAGCGCAATGACGATCCGCTGCATGCGTTTGCGGCCGCCGAAGAGGCGCTGAAAATCACGCCCTCGGCCGGGTGGGCTTCGCACGCCGTGCTCGGCTTCCGCTGCGCGCAAGGCGACTGGAGTGGCGCGCTCGCCATCGTCGAGCGCAACGCCGCCTCCGGCGCGATCAACCGCGCGACGCATCGCCGCCAGCGTGCGGTGCTGCTGACGGCGCGGGCGCTGGAAGCGCAGGCGTCGGATCGCGACGCCGCCAAGGCGAATGTGATGGAAGCGGTGAAGCTCGCGCCGACGCTGATTCCGGCGGTGGTGCTCGCCGCGAAATTCCTGAGCGAGAACCAGCAGACGCGCAAGGCGATGCAGCTTGTCGAGGTTGCGTGGCGGGCGCAGCCGCATCCCGACCTCGCCTCGGCCTATGCCCATGTGCGCCTCGGCGATTCCGCGCTGGAGCGGCTGCGGCGAATGGAGCGGCTGGCGGAGATGACGCCGGATCATCCGGAAGGCGCACTCGGCGTCGCCCGCATCGCGGCCGATGCCCGCGAATTCGCGCTGGCACGGGCGGCGCTGACGCCGCTTCTGGCCGCGCCGACCCAGCGCGTGGCGCTGCTAATGGCGGAGATCGAGCGCGGCGAGCATGACGACGAGGGCGCGGCGCGGGCCTGGACGCTGCGCGCGGTGCATGCGGCGCTGGACCCGGTCTGGACCGCCGATGGCTTTATCTCGGAGGTGTGGCGGCCGGTGTCGCCGGTGACCGGACGCCTCGATGCGTTCCAGTGGACCGTGCCGGTGGCCGCCCTGCCGTCGGCGCATGCCGTCGAGCCGATCGAACCCCCGCCGGCCGACCGGCTGGCTCCGCCGCCGGCGGAGACGCCAGCCACGGATGCGGCCGATGCGCCCGCGATGCCGGTCGAGGCGGAAAAGGTGGCGCCTGCGGACGTTTCGAAGGACGAATCAGGGGAATCCTTGAAGAATACGGCGGAAGCCGCGCCCGAACGGCCGGTGCCGGTGTTCCGCCCGCGGATCGTGACGGTGACCGACCGCCCCGCCACCGCCATTCCGGCGGTGATCCCGCTAATGCGCGCGCCGGACGATCCCGGCGTGGACGATCGCGATGCCGATTCGGGGGTCGACGAGACCCCTGTCGCGGCGCAGGCCGGCGGGTTCCGGGGGTTCATGGCGCGCTGGCTCGGTTAGAGCCGAAGAGGGCGAGATCTGCGGGCCGGATTTTCCGTCCGCATGCCGCGTTAAAATCCCGAATGGATGAAGCGGCCGAATTCTGGCGCGGTCCGATCCAAAATCGCCGTGATCCGCGTCCGGTCCCGGCTCTTTCCCGAACCGACATGCTTGCAATGCCGCGGATCGCCCGATATCAGGGGGCCGTCCAGAAGACCTGTCGTTCGCCGCAATAGCTCAGCTGGTAGAGCACGTCATTCGTAATGACGGGGTCGGGGGTTCGAATCCCTCTTGCGGCACCAGTTCTCGAGGCCCGTGAGGCGGGCATTTGCGGGCAGTGAAGCAGTCTCAGGCGTTCGTTTTATTTCATCGGTACGAACGGTGCGGAATTCGGGAGCAATATTCCGATCAGGTGCGTTTGGCTTTTTGGTCGGAGAATTCGTCACGCCCGTGCGCGCGTATGGATGTGTAAGGATTGTAAAGATCGGTGCTTGCTTGAGCATTCTGTATTTGCGCGAAATTCCATAGCCAGACGCAGAACGCGGTCCGACGTGGTCGCGAGGAAATCCGCCGGGGCTCATCTATAGAGGCCGCGGCGACCGCCCAGACATGCTGCGCCCGCGTGTTCAACAGTGCTCAAAAGATAAGCCAGAGGTTACGTTTGAGACGGAAGAGGAACGCCATATGGACGTCCTTCTCGCAGATCTCATCCAACCACTCGACCCGCCGTCTTCGGCATGTCGTCGAGGATAATAGTTTTGGTTTCAAGGAACGGGAGCAAGCCTTCCTTTCCACCTTCTCGTCCGATTCCCGACTGCTTGAATCCACCGAATGCAATACTGAAATCGGTACGGAAAGAGTTATGGCCAACAGTTCCCGACCTCAACTCGCGAGCGGTCGCATAAGCGCGCTCGATGTCGTTGGTGAAGACAGATGCATTCAAGCCGTAGTTCGTATCGTTCGCGATCTCGACAGCGCTCTTTTCATTGTCTGCCGGAATAACCGACAGCACCGGTCCGAAAATCTCTTCCCGCGCGATCGTGGAATGATTGTCTACATTGCCGAAAACTGTCGGTTCGATGAAGAAGCCACGGTTGAGGTGTGCCGGGCGTCCACCGCCGGTTGCGAGCTGCGCGCCTTCGGCTTTACCCCTTTCGATGTAGCCTTCGACCCTATCCCGTTGTCGGCGCATTGCTAGGGGACCCATCTCACAAGCTGCGTCAAAGGGGTCGCCAACCTTTACCTTCTGGAAATTGGCGCTTAGCGCGTCCACCAGTTCATCGTGACGGCTTCGCGTAACGATGATGCGGGTCAGTGATGAACAGACCTGACCGGTCAAATAGGTTGCCCGCCCGGCGATCGTCTTGGCAGCAGTGCCGATATCGTAGTCGTCGAGGATAACGGCAGCGGACTTTCCGCCCAGCTCCAGCGTGCAACGCGCGATGCGATCGCCGCAGATGGCGGCAATTTTGCGGCCCGCAGCGGTCGAGCCCGTAAACGTCACCTTGTCGATGCCGGGATGACGAACCAGCAGTTCCGATACCTCCCGCTCTGCGGTGAGGATGTTCAGGACGCCCGGTGGAAGCCCGGCCTTCTCACAGGCTTCTGCAATCAGATAGGCGGCGCCGGGGGCTTCGGGTGAAGCCTTGACGACGATCGTGCACCCGGCGAGCAGGGCGGGCGCACACTTGTGTGCGATCAGTCCCGGAGGACCGTTCCAAGGGATGATCGCCGCGACGACACCAACCGGCTCGCGTACCAGTAGGCCGACATTGCCGCCCGCCTGCGGCCTGTGTCGTTCTTGAAATGGGTAGGTGTCGGCTAGCCCCGCATAGTAATTGTAAACGCCATCGATGGCCGTCGTTCGCGCGTGCGCCACGCTGTGAAGCAGCCCAGACTCAGTCGTCCAGATCTGGGCCGCGTCCGCCGCTTTCTTCTTCAACTCTGCACCGATGGCGCGAATGTATTTGGCGCGCTCGGTATGGGACATGCGAGGCCACGGACCGTGGTCGAAAGCTTTGCGTGCGGCTTCTACTGCCTTGTTGATATCGGCTTCCTGGGCTTCGGCAACGCTCGCGTAGAGTTCTTCCGTGGCTGAATTGACGACTTCGATTTTCGACGAACTGGACGGCTTGATCCACTTCCCGTCGATGAAAAACATATCCGGATATTGAATGGGAGCGTGGGCATTCATGGTCGCGTCTCTCCAATCGGAGGCATCTAGCTCGCTAAAGCCGAGGGGCGGCCATTGATGCCTGTTGCGTCTTGCTGCGCACTCTCGATATATACAATGGAATATAACGATTGGCTAGCAGCCGAACGAGAGAGGGCGGATGACTTCCGAAACTGCAAGACGAGTAGCGCTGGTCGCGGCCGAGGCTCGTGCTTCAAAACTGTTTGAAGAAATCGAACGCCGCAACCTCATACGACCGGATAGAACGGAACGCGAGATCGAGCAGGAAATCTATGCGATTGCGCTAAGTGATTTCGGTGTCGAGAAGCACTGGCACAAACGTATCGTCCGCGCCGGCGCAAACACGCTGACGATCGCTGCTGACAACCCGCCGATCCAAACAATCCAGACCGACGATATCGTCTATGTCGATCTCGGTCCGGCTTTTGAAGATTGGGAAGCCGATCTTGGCCGCACATACATTCTTGGCGATCATCCCGGTGCAAATCTCGTCAAAGCGCTGCCGATGATTTTTGAACAAGTCCAGACACACTATCACGCATCTCCCGGCATCACGGGGGCGGCGCTCTACGCTTATGCGATAGCGGCAGCAAAGAGCTCCGGTTGGCGCTTTGGAGGCACTATTGCGGGGCATCTGGTGAGTGAATTCGCGCACGCGAAAATCCCAGGCGACAAGGATTACACGCGCATCTATCCCGGCAACCCGAAACCCATGCGCGATCTTGATGAACTTGGTCGCGAACGTCATTGGATTCTTGAAATCCATCTGGTCGAACCCGGCGGCGCATATGGCGGCTTCTACGAGCGGCTTCTCTAGCAATCAGGGAAAATCTCTCATGACAACAAACTATCCTGAACTGCAAATGTACATTGATGGTCGGTGGAAATCCGCGTCTGGCCAACCCGTCATCAATCCTGTCGATGAGACGATTCTCGGAGATGTACCGCACGCTACGTCGAAAGACCTCGATGACGCGCTTGCCGCCGCCGAAAGAGGCTTACGAATCTGGCGCAGCACGGCGCCGGCTCAGCGGGCGAACGTCATTCTAAAAGCCGCGCAAATTATTAGCGAACGCGTTGACGTCATGGCCACGGCCATGACGCTTGAGCAGGGTAAGCCGCTCGATCAGGCGAAGCTCGAAATCATCCGAGGCTGTGAAATCATTGAGTGGGATGCCAACGAAGGTCGGCGTATCTACGGCCGCGTTATCCCGTCCGAAGACGGCATGCGGCGCATCGTAACGCGGCAACCGATTGGAGTGGTCGCTGCTTTCTCGCCGTGGAATTTTCCGATGAGTTCCCCAGCCCGAAAGGTTGCAGGGGCTTTGTCGTCGGGCTGCTCGATTGTCCTGAAGGCTTCTGAAGAAACCCCGGCCGGAGCGGTCCAGCTTGTTCGCGCATTTCATGATGCGGGGCTACCCGCCGGCGTTCTCAATCTGGTGTTTGGAAAGCCGTCGGAGATATCGAATTACCTGATTCCGAAGGATTCGGTTCGGCTCGTGACCTTCACGGGATCAATCCCCGTCGGCAAACAGCTCGCAGAGATGACGGGGCGCTACATGAAGCCAGCCATCATGGAGCTTGGAGGCCATGGTCCGGTCATTGTGTGCGATGACGTCGATCCGGTCACGACCGCGGCGATGTCCGTAACCGGCAAGTCGCGCAATGCCGGTCAGGTCTGCGTTTCGCCGACGCGCTTTTACGTTCAGGAAGCCATTTACAGGAAGTTTACCGAAGCCTTTGCGGAGAAGGCGAGCGTGCTCAAGATTGGCGATGGGCTAGACCCCGCGACCCAGATGGGGCCTCTTGCCAATGCACGCCGGCTGGAAGCAATGGAGAATCTGGTGGCCGACGCCACGGCGAAGGGTGCACGCGTGCTTGCTGGCGGAAATCGCTTGGGCAATCGCGGGTATTTCTTTCCGTTGACCGTGCTGGCCGATGTACCAGAAGAGGCGTTGGCCATGCATCAGGAGCCGTTTGGCCCATTGGCGCTCATCAACCCTGTCAGAAGCGTTGACGAGGCAATCGAGAAGGCCAATGCCCTTCCGTTTGGACTTGCGGCGTACGCCTTCACCAAGTCCGCTGCAAACGCAGACCTGATCGCGTCCAATGTTGAGGTGGGTAATCTCTCGATCAATCACTTCGTCGCTTCCAGCGCCGAAACGCCTTTCGGAGGCGTCAAGGAGAGCGGATACGGGCGTGAGGGCGGAACTGAGGGGCTTGAGTGTTACACGGTCGTCAAAAACGTTTCGCACCGCATGAATTAGCCAGCTCATCTGTTTTTTCAGGGATCGCAAGGTTAGTCTTGGTCAGCAACACCGAACGAGACAGAGATGCCCAAATCCGGCCTTCCATTGCTGAGCCTGCGCATCGACCTTGATGCCGAACGGAGGATTGGACCGGGCAAGATACAGTTGCTCGAATCCATCATGGAACATGGGTCAATTTCGGCAGCAGGGCGCGCTATGGGTATGTCCTACAAGCGTGCTTGGGACCTCGTGGACGAGATCAATCGCATCTGCGGCCGTCCAGCCGTTGAGCGTCAAACGGGTGGAAAGCATGGCGGTGGAGCGCTGCTGACGCCGTTTGGCAAGTCACTGGTGCAAAGCTATCGCGACATTGAGCGAGCGGCTGCCGAAGCCGCTGAGAAACACCTCGTCGCCCTTCAGTCAGGTATTCGCTCTCCGCGCAAAGTTTAGGAGAAATGGGTGGCCGATCAGCGATCCGACACAGTGGATAAATTCTGGCTCAATGAATACTGCCCTGAGGCCATCGCTGTTGAGGCGGGCGCTATTCTCCGCCGCAAACTATTGCAGAAAATCTTGGCTACAAATCGAATCTTATCAGTCCCGATCCCATCGGACTCCGCACCATTGATTTCAATGGGCTTACTTCGGCCGACCGAAGATGTTGCTGAATTCCGGCGCGCTCGCGCGATCGGAGCTCTTACGCAGAGATCGCCAGGGCGAATTCACGATTGACAGCTTCAACGCTAGACCGGCGTTCATTCGTCGTGGCCGAGATCGACACGCAATGCATTGAGTAGGATCCAGCGGAAGGTCGTCGGTCGTTGTTTTGTGGAGCAGCGAGTTTACAGCGCCCGGAGAGCCTTCGGTGAGCAGCACCACCGACCCGTGGACCAGAGACCAGCGGGCGACGCCGGCTGTGAGCGCTAAAGGCGATGCGGCGTGTTCAAGCGGAGATGACGTCTCGCGAAGCACCTGCCGGGCTGCATCGATGGCGGTGCGTAAACCCGGATGCTCACATCAGTTTCTCCCTTTACTGGAACATCAGCGCGAAGACCCCGGATGCGACCGTACGAATTGCACGTGGCCTTCACCCAGCCCGCTTGCTGCTATCGTCTTCTTCGTGTCTGCGGCACTCTTTGCGGCAGCATCGCGCAACGCGGCACGAAACGCTGATAGCCGACTGCGGCCAACTCACTCAGGAGCCCGGTAAGATCCTTGAGTGATTCTGCCAGGGCGCCATGCAATAAGGCTACCAACTGCGCGGGCTGCCGCGTAGCGTCAGCGCCTGAATGCCCTCGCTCTCGAGGATCTTCTCGGGAAGCCACCGCCCGGGAGGCGCTTCGAAGGTCGCCGTGATGGTAGGAGCGCTTTTTGGCCTTCGGCGCCTTGCTGCTGCGTTTGTCATGTCCGTAAATTTACATCGGAAACATTTTTCTTGACAATCCTCGATGGTGGGCGCACTGAATATTTCCTTTGTAAATATTGTGTCATGACATGCGGGATGCGTGAACTGACGAGGTGTCTACGGATGCAATCGGTGACGAAGACGATTGACCCAATGGCGCAGCCCGTAATCAGCACGATCGCCCGATCGATCAAAGACAGCCTTCTCGCTGATTTCAATCTGGAATTCCCGCGGATCAACGAGGCCCGCGAAGCGCTGGAGTCGCGCTTCGTTTATGTGCCGACGCTAAGCGACAGTCTGAAGATCCCCAGTCCTCCGGCGGCGACTTTCAACACCCTTCTCAAGGTAGATACTGAAAGCGGGAAGTCCACCCGGCACGATTTCGGCAATCATATTGTCGGCGAAGCGGCATTCATTCCGCACAGAGGCAGCGGCGAAGATAACGGCTATCTCGCGGTTTTCTCGTATGACCCGATCAAGGAAACCAGTGACTTCATCCTTCTGGATGCAGCGCGTGTCGAGAGTGAACCTGTGGCGGTGGTGCGGCTTCCCCAGCGCGTACCGCAGGGCCTTCACGGCAACTGGATTCCGAAGGGCGTTTAACGTCTTCCATCCCCAATAAGCCCATCACGGGCAGATGTGTGGTCAGTGCCTTCCCAAGGAGATTCTGGTGGAGATTCTTTCGCAATCATTCTCGCACACGCCGCTTTGGGTCTATGCCCTGTTTGTCTTCCTGATCTGGCGTGGTCTCAGATCGCTTCGGCCGAGCGAGGTCACTCTCGGTTCGCTTGCTGCGATCCCTGCGATTTTCATGACGGTCGGCGTCGCCATGCTGGCCCTGCGTTTCGGTTTCACGCTCTCCGTGTTTGGTCCGTGGCTGATGGCTCTCGCCGCGGGTGTCGGCACAGGCTGGCTGTTGCTGCGGCGTGCGGAGATTGCGGTCGACCGCTCCAGAGGCGTTCTGTATCGTGCTGTCGATTATACCGTGTTGCCGCTGATACTCGGTTCGTTTGTGGTAAAGTATGCCTTCGGTGCTGTGAACGTCGTCAATCCGCAGCTTTCGCATCAACCAAGTTTCGGCGCGCTTGAAGGCGCGGTTTATGGCTTCTTCGCCGGCATCTTCGTCGGCAAATTCGCCAACTACACGATGCGCTATCTGCGGACGTCGTCAACCAACCTGACGGACGTCGATGAAAACATGTCACGTTCCAGCGCGACCTGACATGAACGGAAGAAAACAGTGGACGTAAAGAACAGGCCCTAAGCTTGGTAATAGTAGTAAATGCCCACGCAGGTCGCGACGCCGACGACGACGTTCATCGGGATGCCAACCTTCAGGAAGTCTGCGAATCTGTAGTTGCCGGCGGCATAGACGAGCGTATTGGCCTGGTAGCCGATCGGCGTCGCAAAACTCGCGCTGCCGGCGAACATGACCGCTACCACCAACGGTCGCGGATCTTGTCCCGTCTGCTGCGCAAGTGCGAGGGCGATCGGCGTCATGATGACGGCCACGGCGCTGCTCGAGATCAGTTCGGTCAGCAACGACGTCAGAAAGTAGACGACGATCAGCAGCATCAATGCGGACAAGCCTGATAGATAGGGCGTCAGCATTCCGACGATCATGTTGATGGCGCCCGATTGCTGTAAGCCGATCCCGACGATCAGCATGGCGTAGATCAGCACCAGGATTCCGCCGTCGATCGAGGACCATGCGTCGTCCGCGTCGATGCAGCGCAGGACCAGAATGGCCGCCACGGCCATCATCGCGAGGATGCCGATGTCCATCCCGCCGAGCGCCGCCAGCGCCACGACGCCGATTAGAGCGCCGACGGCGATCGGCGCGCGGGTGCTCCGAAAGGCCCGTCCGCTCGTGCGGGTGGTGGAGACCACAACGCCGCGCTCGTTCATGCGGTCGAGGACTTCGGCGGTGCCTGTGACGAGCAGGCGGTCAGCCGCGCGCATCCGTGCGCTGTCCAGGTTCTCGCCGGCGATATGCTGGTGACGATGGATGCCGAGCACCGCTATGCCGTTCGCGTCCAGCCGCAATGTCTGCAATGCTCGCCCCACCACGGCGTTGTTCGGGGCAAGGACGGCTTCCACAACGACTTCTTCCTCGTCGGTGTCGGTGGCGCGCGTCGTTTTCGCGGTGCCGATGCGCACGTCCTTATTCTGCCTCAGCGTGAGCAGTTCTGAGGACGTCGCCATCAGGACGAGCCGATCTCCCTTGCGCAGCGTTTCCTCGGCGATGGCCTCGCGCAGCATCTTGCCGTGCCGCCGGATGCCGAGAAAACGCAATCCCGGCAATTGAAGCGCGGAAATTTCCTCGATCGGCGCTTCGGTGAAATCGCCTTCGCGCAGGACAGTGAGTTCCGAGAGATAGGGAAGCGATGAGGCGTCGTCCTCTCCCTTCTTGTCTTCCCGCCGAGGCAGCAGAAAGCGGCCAAAGACGGCAAGCAGCAGGGATCCCGATACTGCGACGACGATGCCGATCGGTGTGATCTCAAAAATGCCGAACGGCGCGAGTCCGGCCTCGCGAGCGACACCGTCCACCAGAAGATTGGTCGAGGTGCCGATCAGCGTCATCGTTCCCGACATCACCGCCACATAGGAAGCCGGTATCAGCAATAGGGTGGACGGAATGGAGAATTTCTGGGCGAGACGAAGCACGATCGGGATGAGGATCAGCACCAGCGGCGTGTTGTTGATGAAGCCTCCCAGAAACAGCACGCCGGCAAAAAGGCTGCCGATGGCGATCGCGGGACGGTCGCCGGCGATATCCAGGATGCGTCCGACAAGCCGCTCCAGCACTCCCGTGCGGACCAGAGCGCCGGTGAGGACGAACATCGCTGCGATGGTCAGCGGCGCCGAGTTCGAGAACACCGAATAAGTCTGCTGGGGGGTTACGATTCCTAGCGCGACATACAGCGCAGCTCCCGCGCTGGCCACGACTTCCGGCGGATAGCGTTCCAGCGTGAAGCCGACAAAGGTGAGCAGCATGATCCCGATCGCGACATAGGCGGCATGATCGGACAGCAAGGTCTGAAGCACGGATGAAATTTTCCTGTCAAAACGCTTGATGAACCGCCGCTGGAATGTTTGGTTCCAGATGTCTTCCGGCGGCGGAAGAGGCAGCCGCAGCGCCACCGATACTTCCAGAAGACGTCATTGTGGACCTGCGATCCGTGGCATTCGGTGAGCGGTTTTTGGGACTTGGCCTGCCCCGATGAGGTGATCCGGTTTCAATGTTAAACCATGATCGGCTGTCCGGCCATTGCTTGTGCCGACCCGTGGGGTGACGTCGGCCGGACAGCAAGGTCCGGGGCCGAGGGTTTGTATCCGGGCGATGAGTGTGGCCGATGGGTGTTGTCGTATCGTCGCCATACCTCAGCGAACGTTCTTGATAGTCACACGTTGCGCAGGAAAGCGGACGAATTTCTGAATCGTGTTTGCTGCCGAAGAACGAACCCCGCCGTCGCGTGTACGCAACATTTGGCGGAAGAGAGATTTGGTCATCACGCGGGTGCGAGGCTCTGTTTCCTTTGCGCCGCGCAGGCGTCGGCAAGAAAATCAATGAGCGCGCGTACCGACGGCAGCAGGCCGCGCCTTGAGGGGAACGCCGCATGCACGATCCCCGCCTTGGGTCGCCAGTCGGGGAGGACATGGATGAGCCGGCCTTCCTGAACGTCCTTCCAGATCATGATCGTCGGAAGCTGCACGATTCCGACGCCCGCAATTGCCGCTTCCCGCAACGCGGTCAGGTCGTCCGTGACCAGTCGCGGCCGGTGCGGGACGTCGGCGATCTGGCCGCTTTCATGCTCCAGCGACCACACATGTCTTTCATGTGCCGGTCCCTGATCGAGGCTCGGCCACTGGTTCAGGTCCGCCGGAGACGCGAGCATCTTTGAAATCAGATCTGGACTGGCGATCAGGCACTGCGTGCTCTTGTCAAGCTGCCGCATGACCAGATCGCTCGGCTCCATCGGCGGGAAGCGGACACGAATGGCGATGTCGAACCCTTCCGCAATCACATCGACGCGCCGGTTCGTACTGTCCAGATGCACTTCCACCGCTGGATGGGCGGCCATGAATCGGGCGATAATCGCTCCGAACTGGAAGTTGAGCAGGGCCACCGGGCAGGCGATCCGCACGACGCCGCGTGGTTCCGACTGCACCTGCGCGATCACCTGTTCGGCAGCCTCCGCCTCCACCAGCATCGCCAGACAACGCTCGTAAAACTCGCGGCCAATTTCCGTCACCGCGAAGCGGCGCGAGGAGCGGTTGAGCAGGCGCGTGCCGAGCCGATCTTCCAGCCGCTGAATGCGGCGGCTCAACTTCGATTTCTGCAAGCCGAGGGCGCGGGCGGCAGGCGCGAAGCCGCCATGGTCGACAACCTGGACGAAATAATAGAGATCGTTGAGGTCCTGCATCGTCCTGTTTCTAGAACGCAGGGTTCGATTTGCCAATCTTTTCCCATCGTCGTTGCCGGACTATCTCCTCGTCAACAGAGAGACCGTTTCCAGGTCGCTCGCCTCGGAGATGAACCATGACGAAGACAATTCTGGGCCGCTATGGCACCGATCGCAGGCACTGGGTTGGGGACGGCTTCCCCGTCCGCTCGCTCTTTTCATACAATACGCTTGGCGCGCATATCAGCCCGTTCCTGCTGCTGGATTATGCCGGACCGCACTATTTCGAGCCGACCGACGTGCGCCGTGGCGTCGGCCAGCATCCGCATCGCGGTTTCGAGACCGTGACCATCGTCTATGACGGTGAGGTCGAGCACCGCGACTCCGCCGGCAATGGCGGCGTGATCGGCCCCGGAGACGTGCAGTGGATGACGGCCGCGGGCGGCATCCTTCACGAGGAACACCACGCCCCTGGCTTCGCCAAGACCGGCGGCCCGTTCCGCATGGTCCAGCTGTGGGTCAATCTGCCCGCGAAGGACAAGATGGCGCCCGGCGGCTATCAGGCGATCACGTCGGATATGATCCCGACCGTGACGCTGCCCGATAACGGCGGCACCGCTCGGATCATCGCCGGTGAGCTTGGCGGCAGGAAAGGGCCGGCCAGCACGTTCACGCCCATCAATGTGTGGGATGTCCGGCTGAACCGCGACGCGGATGTCGATCTGGACTTGCCGGACGGTCATACGGCGATGCTGGTCGTGCTGACCGGCCACGTCACGGTCAACGGCAATCAGGAGGCGGGCGAAGCGGAGGTCATCCTGCTCGACCGCAAGGGTAGCGGCGTCAGCATCCATGCCGATGGCGACGCTACGCTGCTGGTGCTGACCGGCGAACCCATCGACGAGCCGATCGTCGGCTACGGCCCGTTCGTGATGAACAGCGAGGCGGAGATCCGTCAGGCCGTCGATGACTTCAACAGCGGCCGATTCACGAAAGCCGCCTGACCTGCCTGGCCCGGCCCCTTCGGGGGCCGGGCTTTCCATTTTTCGCTATTTTCCGCTCTCGCGCGCCAATACCTTCTGCACGGCGGCATCTGCGGCCAGCCGGTCGTGGAGCGCCTGCACATTGGCGTAGTCACTCAAGCCTCCGGGCACCATCTTGATCGCCCAGCGGATCATCGGAAAGGCGTAGGCGTCGATGACCGATCGGCCCGGCGCCAACATCCAGTCCCGCCCGGCAAGATGCGCGTCGAGGATGGCAAGCTGCTTTCGGACAAGTTTGTGGCCTGCCTCAACAACCGCCTTGCGCGCCGCTTTGTTTTCGTCGGTCGTATAGCGATCGGGCATGAAGATCGGCCAGAAGGCCGCATGCAGATCGCTGGTCAGGAACGCCGACCAGCGATGCGCCTCGGCCTTCTCGCGCAGGCTGTCTCCACCACCAAGACCTGCTTCCGGATGTTTCTGCGCCAGATAGTCGAGAATCGCGCCGGCCTGCGTCAGAAGCCAGCCGTCGTCCTCTCGCAGTGTCGGAACGGCGCCCGCCGGATTGACGGCGAGCAGTTCCGGCGAACCGAACTGAACCTTCACTGCTTCATAGGGCGCGCCGATCCATTCCAGCACGATATGAGGCGCAAGCGAACAGGCCCCGTTGGCGAAATAAAGCGTGGTCATGAGACATTTCCTCGACTGGCGGATTCTTCTCTCTCCATCTTATTCTCGATCAGGACGCACTTGAAGTTTGCATCCGACGCGCCTGGGGTCTGAAGCAGAAAATGAATCGGCGAGGCTTTCGGTTATAGAGGTTCTAAAGCGGGTGTGTTGTGCCTGGCTGGCCGGTCTCCTAGACACTGCTCAATGGGGGACCTGCAATGACTATTCTGACGACCTATCGATCCCGTTTGCTGTTCGGTGTTGCCACGGGCGTGTTTTCAGCTTGCCTGACGGGTATTGGGGTTACAGAGAGTCTGGCGCAAAGTTCCGGCGCGACGAGCTTGCCCCCGGTTGCCGTGGACGAGCCGCGGCAGCGGGCGCGCGTGATGTCGACCAAGCGGCAGCGCGTCACGCCCAGGCGGACGGTTCGCGCTGCGCCGCCGCAGCCGGCCGAGGCGCCTCCGCCGGCGACCACGATGGGGACGACCCGCACGATCGGAGTGCCCGCGCCAGCCTATGCCGGCGGCCAGGTGGCGCAGGGCGGAACGCTCGGATTGCTTGGAAATGTGAGCGTCATGAACGCGCCGTTCAGCGTGCAGAACTACACGTCGAAGCTGATCGAGGATCAGCAGGCGCGGACCGCGGGCGATGTGCTGCAAAACGATGCGTCGGTGCGCACCACCAACAACGGAAATGGCGGTTACGACGACACCTTCCAGATCCGCGGCTTTCAGGTCGACGGCGCGGATGTCGGGCTCAACGGGATGTACGGTCTCGTCTCGCGCTTTCGTGCGCCGTCCTACATCACCGAGCGGCTTCAGTTGCTGAAAGGCCCCGCCGCTCTGCTCAACGGCATCGCGCCGAACAATACGATCGGCGGCTCCGTCAACATCATCACCAAGCGAGCGCCGGAGGACGCATTCCTGCGCGCAACGCCGTTCTTCGCGTCAGCCGCCAATTTTGGCCTGCATGTCGATACCGCGCGACGCTTCGGCGATCAGAAGGAATGGGGAATTCGGTTCAACGGCGTCGTCCGCGACGGCGAACTGAACGTCAAGGACGGCAATCTGCGTACCGGTCTCGCCGCGCTGGGCGTCGACTATCGGTCGGAGCGTTTCCGCTGGACGCTCGACGCCATTTCGCAGAACGACAACACCAACGAATTCCGTCCGCAAATTTCAATTCCCGGCACCTTTACGTTCGTGCCGCGTCCGCCGGACCCGAGAACCAATTGGTACAAGGGATCGAAGCTCACGCAGCGCGACAACACCATCATGTCGCAGGCGGAATTCGACGTCACCAACTGGCTGACAGCCTATGCGGGCGTCGGTTACCGCGACGGATTTTCGGCGCAGGACTTTCCGGCTGGAACGTTGGTGGTGGCTCCGCCTGCCACATACACTGGCGCTCTCAACGTCACCCAAAGGTATTATGACGAGTACCAGAAGGTCGCGAGCGGCAATGTCGGCTTCCGTTCGAACATCAACACGGGCCCGGTCAACCACAGGATCAATGTCGCTTATTCGGCGTTCAGCCGGGAGCTCGGCTACGGCTTCGGAACGAACACGGGCCCCGCGCTTGCGTCGAACCTCTATGATCCGTTGCCGCTTCCTCCGCTCAACATTGCGCGGATGACGCCCGGAAAATCGGGCGAGGTTCTGCAGCAGGGCGTCTCCGTGTCCGACACCATATCATTCCTCAATGAGATGGTGATGATCACGGGCGGCTTCCGCTACCAGAAGATCGATGCGGACAACTTCAGCAACACGACGGGGGTTCGCACCGGCGGTTACAGTTCCGACGCGGTGTCGCCGCTGGCCGGTATCGTGTTCAAGCCTGTGAGCAATGTCGCGCTCTATTTCAACTATGCCGAAGGATTGTCGCAGGGCGCGGTGGTTCCGCAAACGCAATCCGCGCCTTTTAACACGGTCCCCTACGCAAATGCCGGCCAGACGTTGGCTCCGTACAAGTCCAAGCAACTCGAAGGCGGCGTGAAGGTCGATTGGGGCACCATCACCACCACCGCGTCTTACTTCGAAATTACGCGGCCGAGCCTTATTACGCTCAACCCCGGCCTGCCCATCGCCACGCAGGCGTATGACGGCGAGCAGAACAATCACGGCATCGAGCTGAATGCTTACGGACTGGTCATGCCCGGTCTGCGCGGCATGGTGAGCTATACCTACCTTATCCCGGAGCTGACCAAGGTCTCCTCCACCTTGCTGAACACGCTCGGCAAGGATGCGGTCGGACAGGCGCGCGAACGTTTTTCGGCCAGTCTTGATTGGGATATTCCGGGCATTGACGGTCTCGCCGTCAACGGCCGCATGATCTACACGGGTAAGAGCTATCTGGATGCCGCGAACACCGTGTCGTTCCCGAGCTGGACGCGCTACGACGTCGGCGTCCGCTATGCGACCACGATCAACCGCACGCCGGTGACGTTCCGCGCGAGTGTCGAGAACATCTTCGACAAGGCTTACTGGACCAACGCCGGTACGTACTCGGCAGTCGCGCCGGGCCGGACCTACCTCGTCTCTGCGGCATTCGATCTGTACGGACCGCAACAGCAGCAGAGGCCGCTGATCTACAAGTAAGGTCATCCCCTTGGAGCCACTGCTTGGCCTCACGTCGCAATCGACGGACTCGTTACTGCTTCGGCATGGTCTCGTCACCGCTGTTTCGAACGGACATCTCGTGCGCGGAATGCGCTTTTAAGGGTACGACATGAAAAAGCTCGTCATTGCCGCCGCCGCCTGGCTTGGGATGGTCATGCCTCTCCACGCCCATCAGATCTGGATCGAGCAGGCTGACGGTCAGGATGCGATCGTTCGTTTCGGCGAATTCGGCGAGAATCTTCGCGAGGCGTCGCCCGGCCTGCTCGACAAATTCGTGAAGCCGTCGGCGACGCTGATCTCGGCCGGCGGCGAGAAGAAGGCGGAGGCGACCAAAGCCGCGACGGGATTCACGCTGCCTTTCAAGGCGGCCAATGGCGACAGCATCGTCGCCGAGGACGCGAGCTATCCGCTCTACACCTGGAAGCAGCAGGACAAGGAACTCCAGAACCGATACTATCCGGCTGCTCGGCTCATCACCGGCTTCGCCGCGCAGCAGCCCAAGCTGGTTCTCGATCTCGTGCCGACAGGCGAGGTCGGGCAGTTCAAGCTGCTCTTCAAGAACCAGCCCAAGGCCAAAACGAAGGTGACGCTGGTGACGCAATCCGGCTGGTCGAAGGAAGCCGTCACCAACGAGCACGGCCTCGTGACGTTCGATATGCCCTGGAAGGGCACCTATGTCGCCGAGGTCAGCTTCAACGATCGCACGCCGGGCGAGCGCGCGGGAGCGAAGGGCACCGAGAAATTCGACGCCGTGAGCTATGTCACCACCGTCACCTATGTGAATGCCAACGGCCTGACGCCCATTCCTGCCGGACCGCCGGCAACGCCGGGCAAATGAACGCTTTCGTGGACAGGGTCTGGTCCAAGGGGCCGCTTGTCTCACGCATCATTGCAGCGCTGCTCGGCGGCTATGGTCTGGCCGCGCTGAGCAGCGTCGCTGTTCTCGCTTTGCCGATGAGCAAGCCTCAGGCCGTGATCGCCGGCATGCTGGCGAGTTTTCTGGTCTATGCGGGAGCGGTCGTCTGGGTGTTCGCCGTGCGAAGTGCCACGAGGGCCTGGGCCGGCCTTATCATCTTGGCCGCGCCGCTCTCGCTGATGGCGTGGTCGGTCTACTGACAAGGGATCCGTTCGTGAGCGGAAACGACGATCTGGAGGCGCCGGGACGCGGCATCCGGCAGAGCATGTCCGATCTGCACACCTGGGCCGGCCTGCTGCTCGGCTGGGTTCTGTACGCGATGTTCCTCACCGGGACAGTCGCCTACTTCAAGGACGAGCTGTCGCAATGGATGCGGCCCGAGCTCTCGCATCAGGCGCAGGTGCCGGATCAGGCCGCTGTGGCGCAGCGTGTCGCCAACGAACTTGGCAATGTCGCGGTGGGCGCGTCGCAATGGACCATTCGGCTGACCGACGCGCGCAATAACAGCGTCTATGCCTACTGGTTTAACAGGGGTGCCGGCGGGCGCGGCTTCGGCGACGGCTATTTCGATTCCGCAACGGGGCAGAAGGTCACCTCGCGCGAGACGCTCGGCGGCGAATTCTTCCTCCGCTTCCATTTCCAGTTTCACTACATGCCGGCGTTCTGGGGCAGGTGGCTCGCGGGCATCGCCGCGATGTTCATGCTCGTCGCCATCATCAGCGGCGTCATCACGCACAAGAAAATCTTCGTCGATTTCTTCACGTTCCGGTGGGGAAAGGGCAGCGCTCGTGGCTCGACGCGCACAATGCGCTTTCGGTGTTCGGCCTGCCGTTCCATGCCATGATTACCTATACCGGACTGGTGACGCTGATGGCGATGTACATGCCCTGGGGCGAGCGCGCGGCGATCAAGGCCCCGGCCGAGCGCGCAACTCTCCGCCGAACTCAGCGCCGTCCTGCCCTCCGGCAGGCCCAGCGGACAAGCCGTGCCGTTGGCGTCCATCGACGCCATGGTGCGGCAGGCGCAGGAGCGCTGGGGCCGCGACAATGTCGGGCGCATCCACATCTCTCAACCGGGCGATGCGACGGCGCGTGTGGCGGTGTCACGCGGAGAACCGGGGCGCGTCTCCATGAGTCCGCAATTCATGGAGTTCGAAGGCACGACAGGTAAACTTGTGAGGGTGCGTGACAATTTCGGCCCCGCGGCTGAAACGCGCGGCGTGCTGTACGCGCTGCACCTCGGACGCTTCAGCGACATCACGACGCGATGGCTCTACTTTCTGGTGAGCTTCATGGGCACCGCGATGGTCGGCACCGGCCTCGTGATGTGGACCGTGAAGCGACGGCAGAAGCTGAAAGATCCGGCGCGTCCTTATTTCGGTTTCCGGCTCGTGGAGCGGATGAACGTCGCGAGCATCGCCGGCCTGTCGATCGCGATGACGGCGTTTCTGTGGGCCAATCGCCTCGCTGCCGCACGGCGTGAAAGGTCGCGCGGACTGGGAGATCCACATCTTCTTCATCGTATGGGGCGTTGCGCTGCTGCACGCGCTGGTCAGGCCCGTCAGGTCCGCCTGGATCGAGCAGCTCTGGGCGGCGGCGGCGATGCTGTTTCTCCTGCCGGTCCTCAACGCGGTTTCGACGCAGCGTCCGTTCTGGCGCAGCCTGATGGAAGGCGACTGGATATTCGCCGGCATGGACATCATGTGCTGGGTGCTTGCTTTGCTTCACGCCACGCTGGCGATACGCGCAGCCCGCAAGGGCATCGTATCGCAGCCGAAGCTGAGGCCAAGCCGGAGCGCTTCGACCACCGTTGCCTCCGGCGAAGGAGTGGCATGATGCATCTGCTCAGCTTTGTGCTGTGTCTGGCGGGCTTCGCCGCGCTGGCGCTCGCGACGCCGCGCCAGCACCGCGAGATTGTCGGCAGACCGCTCCGCCTGAGCACAAAATACCTTCTTCGGGCGATCGGCACGTTCGCTTTGTTGGCGGCGCTTGGTCTGCTCGTCGCCTGGAATGGCTGGAGCCTCGGCCTCGTCATGTTCAGCGGCCATACCAGCCTGGCGGCCGGGCTCCTGTACTGTTCGCTTATCGGATACGCCCGTTATTCCCTCAGCGCGCGGCCGAAGACCGTTCGCTGAATCGGATCAGGTCGGAAACCGCGATGTCCGGACAGGGAGCCGCTCTGCTCTTATTGCGGCTCAAGACCCTGCTTTTTCGCGTCGGCCTGAAAGTCCTCCAGCTCCTTTTTGAGCTTCACAGGCATATCCTCGATGCTGCCATCGTAAGGCGGAACACTGAGCTGCTTGAATTGCGCGAGCGTCGTTGGCGACTTCATGACTTCGTGCATGGCCGAGGTCAGCTTGGCGACGATCGGAGCGGGCGTTTCTGATCTTACGAACAGGGCGCTCCAGGATTCGTAGGTGACGGACGGGTAGCCCAACTCCTTGAAGGTCGGGACATTCGGCAGGAATTCGCTGCGCTTTTCCGCCGTGATGGCGGCCATCCTCATCTTGTCGAGATTTGCATGAATAAGCGGTGCGCCCTGACTTGCCGCGAATGCGTGGGTGTCTCCGTTCATCACAGCGTTGGTTGCTTCAGCGCCGCCTTTGTAGGGGATTTCGGTCCAGTTGATGCTGGCGGCCTGACCGAGCCGATGGGTGATGATCGAGGCCGACGATCCGGGGCCGATCGTCGAGACGTTCAGCTTTCCGGGATTCGCCTTTCCGTAAGAGATGAAGTCGTTGAGCGAGTTGAAGTTGTGCTTGGACGAGACCATGAAAACGAAGGCGCTCTGGCTCAGCATCCCGACCGGCTTGAAGTCCTGCAACGCATATCCTGGCTGCTTCACCGCATGAAGGTTCGTGACCAGAGTGTTCGATTGATAGAGCAGGGTATAGCCGTCGGCCGGCGCATATCTGACCGACTGCGTTCCCACGAGAGTGTTCGCTCCGGGCCTGTTTTCGACGACGACGGTTTGCCCGATCACCTTGCCGAGTTCGTTCGCGACGATGCGCGAAATCGAATCCGTCACCGCGCCCGGCGGGTAAGGAACGACGAGACGGACAGGCTTGGATGGATAGATGTCCTGAGCATACGCAGACGCACCCAGTGTCAGAGACGTTGCCAGAACGATTGCGGTGCGAGAAAGACGAGACGGTGTGTTGGTCCTGGACGGCATTTGATGTGCTCCTGAGATCGCTAATTCAAGCTCTGCGATTATCGTGCTGTGTTGGAACGACCCATGCTTTGGGCCGATTGTTCGCCTCGTTCTGTCCATTTGTGACGTGGCTGCGGGATGAAGCGGCAACGATCATCTCGTTGACCCTGGAGAACCATGTCGCCATGTCCCGCTCCGTTTCCAAATCGTCGACGGCGCGCCGAATTTGCTGGCGTTGGTCGTCGTCGAGTAGGCGGGATGTCAACGAATTGAACTTCAGCTCCCGCCGAATGAGGTCCGCCGACGCAAAGCCGCTCGTGCTGGGGTGAATCGGCGAAACGCCGACCCGTTCGCCGGACGTCAGCACAAGAACAATGGAACTCTTGGTCCCGCGCGGCTTCCTGACGATCGCTGCCTTCTCTGCGAAGCTTCGCAGGTCGCGATCCTCGATCGTTGCTTCGGAGAAATCCGCGGCGCTTGCCGTTCCGGACCTGAGAAACAGCGCGATGACGAATTGCAGGTTGATCTTCGCGCCGATGATCGTGTGGGGATGCTCGTAAGCCTTGTGCTTCGCCGCAAGGATATAGGTCGGGTCGTCCTCGATATGGAGTTCGAAGTTTGCGACCTGCGCGCGAATATCGGGGCGCGACTGGAAGAGTTCGTCCAGACCATCGAGAAACGGAATGATCGAAGCCGACGCGGCATAGTATTTGGGGATCAGGTAGAGAGGTCCATCCCATCGGCGGGCCTGCTCCGCGACATTGTCGATCTCGCGCTCCGAGACATCCCTGCCGACGAGCTTCCCAAAAACGCGATAAACTCCGGCTTCTCCTTCGTAGATTCTTTCCGGCCCGACCATGCCTGTCCTTGCGAGTAGCGCAGCTTCAACGCCGGTTCGAACCGAACGGGCGACGATCAGGCGCTTTTCTTCGGTCTGATCGTAATAGTATTGAAACAGGCCGCCACCGCCGCCGCCCGCCAGCGCGAGAGCGTGCGTGCATTGAGAAGCATTCAACCCCATCAGCCTGGCTGATACCGCGGCGGCGGACGATGTGCCCCACACGCCGACCGACATGAAGCCGTACGGTTGCAGCCTTCCAAGCGGAGCTGCAAGAGCACCAAGGACCGAGTATCCGACAGCCAGCGAGAGAATGAAGTCCTTGCCGGTTGCTCCGATTGATTCAGCGGTTGCCATTGCCGGAGCCATGACGACGGGCGAGGCTCTCAGGCTGGCCCTGAAATCGCTTTCATCGGTTTCCGCGGCATGGATGAGAAATGCGTTGGCCGCAGAGGCGTCCTCCAGCGGGGCCTTGATGGATTGTCCCGCAACGGTGGCTTCAGCGCGGCCGCCTTTCTCCCTGACCCGGTCGAGCACCGGCGCACAATCTTCCAGCGTCGAGACATACGCGATCGTACCGATATTATCGAGGATCGAGAGTTTCACGCGCGAAACAGTCTCGGAGCTCAATTGCTCGAACTTGGCTTCGGAAATGGCGGAGCCCAGTCGAACGGCCAGGGGTGTGTGCGTGGTTCGCGTCATGATCGTTTCTTGGCGTGATCTCGAGACGACAGTCTGGAAAACGCGCTCGCGCAAGTCACGCAAAGAAACGGCAAAGTCCGCCAGGCGGATTATTCGGTGAGGTCACCGGATATGGCGGTTGCGATCGATTTCAAAGGCTTCAGATAAAGACGGACTGCCTCTTCGGAGCTGATCGAGGATCGAAAGAACCTCATGCCGATGGTGGCTGCAACGCCGTCCTGATACAGCACGGGAACGGCAAACCCCATCGCTCGGTCTGATGGTGTGGCAGGTCGAAGCGAGAATCCCTCGCTTCGAATGTTTTGGATCAGTTTGGAGACCTGTCGTTCATCGACACGCGACCGGCTTCTCGCTTTCAGCGACTGAATAATAAAGGCCTGAACATCCGGGGGGCAGAAGGCGAGATACGCCTGACCGTGAGCCGTGGTCAACCAGGGCAGGCTTCGATCGAGGCGAGGGACGTTCGTGGCGATCGGGCTCTTGTCATAGGTCCCGTATTGCAGTCTCAGAGCGCCGCGGTTGAAGGTTGCAATTCCGATGGGCCATTTGTAGCGCTTCGTGAAATCATCGAGTCGCTTCAGCGAAAGTGCAACGGCGACCTCGGAATAGGAAAAGCCAGCCGACAGGCGGAGCACTCTTGGCGTTAAGGTGTATCCGGAACGACGCGAGACATATCGAATGTATCCGCTTTGCCTGAGAGACTGAAGCAGGCGAATGACGGTCGTCTTGGGCAGGTCTGTTGCCCGCTGCAACGAGTCGATACCGGTCGTGCCATGGACATTGAGCGCTTCAAGCAGCTTGAGCGCTCGGGCAACGGCACGAACCGTCTCGGTCATCGCGGATCAATGGTCGAGTTGCAGGAAAGAGAGGTTGTTGAACGCGGCATTCTAACCTCTATCAAGTCTGCGTACATACGGTCAGGCGACGGCCGTGAGTTCGTCGCCGAGGCGTTTCGGGACGGGATCGCTGCCGCCGGAGCATCAACCGCTTACATCGGACCGAAGCGCTATTTCTCAATCAAAAGCTGAAAAATATCCTCACTAGACAACTCTAGATTGTATTATAAGGTATCGATCGATTGGCTCGATGTATGATTCGGAACGGAAGTGAACCGGCGATACGAGCACCTCAACCTGCCGATGGAAGCCATTCGGGCTTTCAAAGCCGTTGCCGAATTGGGTTCGCATTCAAAGGCGGCTGACTTTCTGCACCTCAGTCAGCCTGCCGTGTCGGCCCAGATCAAAAGACTCCAGCTTCTGGCGGGAGGCGATCTGTTTGAGCGGGGACCTTCCGGTGCAACCCTGACAACCCGCGGGTCGCATGTTCTCGGGCTGGCGTCCCGCATACTCGATGCCAACGATCAGATATTGTCGCTGGTCGGATCCGCGAAAGACAAGCGTCCTATTCGTCTCGGTCTGACCCCGCTGCATCTCAGGCGGCTGCTCGCGGGCGTCGACATCGCGCAAATCAGTCACATCCATATCCATTGCGAGAATTCCACCGAACTCTCGAAGCTGCTCTCCGACGGGTATCTTGATCTGGCGGTCATGATGGACCTCGACGATCCCCGATTTGCAAAGCGACTCGTTCGATGGACTGAGGAATATTCCTGGCTAAGGGCAAAGTCATTTGTGCTGAGCCCCGGCAAACCACTTCCCTTGATCTGCTGGCCCGGATCGCCAGGCGACACTCCGACCATCCGGGTTCTGGAAGATGCGAGGATTGCTTATTCGGTGGTTTTCGCAAGCCACGATCTTCTCGCACGCATAGAGGCCACCAAGCGCGCCTTGGGGCTGCTGGCGACATTTCCGGAGTTTGGTCGCGACGAATTGCAAGTCGCAACGGAGTACTACCTTCCGCAACTCCCCTCACGTGAATTTGGTATATTCCAGCGTACCGGTCTGGAATATGCGGTGTCCGACACGGCGGCGAAGCTCGTCGAGGTCCTGAAAAACGTTGTCACAACATCGACCGGCCAAACGTCGCGACTTCATAGAGCCAGGCACCTCAAAAGAGATAGTCCGCATTAGCTCCGTATTGTTTTCTTGCGCCCGCCTTCCGAATCAAAAGCTTGCGCGGATACGAAATCGGTTCGGCGCATCCTGATGGTGGGATGTCAGCCGCAGATTACACAGGACTTTCCCGCGGCCGGGCATCAATTCACCAGCACCGCGCCGTCACAGCGGATGCCGGTGACCCAGACATCGGCCTGGCCCACGCCGATGCCGAGCGTCGCCAGCGTCGTCGCCACGAGCTGGTCGATCGAGGCGGTCGCGCCGGAGATGATGCTTGTGACCAGCGCGCCCAATCCGGGGATGGGCAATCCAAAGCCGAGCAGCGAAACGGTCAGTTGCAGGTCGCCGAGCAGGCTGGCCGTGAGGGAGCCGGTGAAGGACGTCGTCGTCACCGTCTTCTTGGTCTGCGCCTGCACGTCGGCATAGCTGAAGCTGACGTTTTTTGGCGTCGGATTGGAGATCGCCGCGTGCGCCCGTCCGCTCACCTGCGCGACCGGCAGCGTCACCAGCACTGCCGCCGCAGGGTTCGGCGCGCTTGAGAAATTCGACATCTGTGCCGGCGTGACCTGACCGATCCAGGCGTCGATCACGCCGGGTTTCACGCCGAGCGTGGCTGTCGATGTTTGTACATTGGGATAGCCGCAGGTCACCTGGTTCAGCGTCGCGGTGCCGTGAGCGACCTCGATATAGATCGGCAGATTGACGCTCGCGATCGAGCCGCTGCCGAGCAGTTGCAGAGTCAGCAGCACGCGGGTCTGGGCGGTATGGACGCTCGCGCCCTTGGCGCCGACCGCGACCCAGCTCTTGCCGACCGGCCGCTCGCCGACCGTGGCCAGCAGCGAGGCGCTGACGATGCCGGGCAGTCCGAGATTGACGTTGGCGGCGATCTGGTTGTTGCCGTTGACGAGCTGCAACGTCGCTCCAAGCACGTCGAGGGCGGACAGTGAAACGCCTGTCTTCGGCTTTTGGGTGACGAGCAGCTCGCCATACGGTCCCGCATCGATCAGTGCGGAAGGGGTGATGCGGGTGGAGGATCCGTTGATGACCGACGTGATGCCCGACAACGCATTGGTCGCGGCATTGCCGCCTTGCTGCGTGGTCAGCAACGCATTCAGGACGTCCGGCAGCTTCACATCGCTGGCGAGCAGGTCGTTGTAGGTGCCGGCGGTGAGGCCGGCGCGCATGGCCCACACCTTCATGAAATCGAATGCCGTCGACCCTGCGTCGGCCAGCGCCTGATAGTCCATGGCGGACAATGACAGGGTGGTGCCGAGCATGCCGCCGAGTATCGCGTTCAGCAGGCCGGCGTTCAGCGACACCAGCCGCGAGCCGATGGCGAAGGAGGCGACCGCGGTCGTCGTCGCCGTCGCCTGCGTGCGGATGTCGAAATAGTCCTGTCCGGTGACGAACTTGCCGAAGGCCAGCTTCGATTGGGTCCGCAGCGTCACGCGTACGGCGTTGGCGTTTGCCGGCGTCGCCGGAGCGAAGCGCGCGGCAGGAGCGACCATGGCATTGGCCGTGTAGATGCCATGCTCGACCGACACCAGCGCTGAGGCTGGATAGTTGTTCCTTTGCACGGTAGCGCGGGCTGCGGCTGCGGCATTTTGTAGATCGGCGGCCGCCACCACCGCGGCGAGATCGGCCGTGCTCTGGGTCTTGCGGCGGTCGGTGAAGACTTTTCCGAGGTCGACGCCCAGCGCGGCGAAACCAAATCCCATCGATACGAAAACCGCGGACAGGATTGCGATGTTGCCGCGCTGATCCTTCCGGAATTCCTTGAGCATCTGCATCGGTCAGGTCCTCAATAGCCGCCGCGCGGGATGGCCGCGGAGCGCGAAATGTGCGGCGAGGGCGCGGGAACGAAGGTCGGAAGCGTGGAGATGAGACTGCCGGTGGCGTCATAGGTCACGGTCACCGTGAACACATTGGCGTCCGACGACGACGTCTGCGCAACGACTGTCAGTTTTGTGGGCGTCAGCAAAGGGTAGCTGCCGGCATTGCCGGTGATATAGGCGCGCGCGAGGCTGGCACGCTCGGCTTCCGTCAATCCGCCGATCGATGTGCGTGCCGCTTCGGCGGCGAGCTGCTGCACGCTGTGCATCATCCCGAGCCAGGAGCCATAGACGACGATGCCGAACACCAGCATCACGAACAGCGGGACGACAATCGCAAACTCGACCGCGGAAGCGGCATCCCTGGAGCGACGGAACGAGCGGAGCAAAACGGTCATCATGCTCGGCATTTTCGTGCCTGTTCTTTAGCGAAACATCGCACGCCTCCATAATCGGAGAGCCGGGATCGATAAGAAAGCGCAGGATCGATCAGGATTTATCGCCATATAAAAATTGCTGATCCGGCGAGAAACGTTCGGTTGATGTTTCGCGCCGCAACGGCCGCGCTCATGCAGCGTGCCGAGCAGGCCGGCGCTCGGGCGATCGTCGTCACGGTCGATGCGGCGGTGCCGGGCATCCGCAGTACTCACCGCGCCGAACCCGAAAACACGATGGTACTCGCGGGCCGAGTCACCATCTGCTGAATTTTGCGGGACTTTGTCGGACGACGCGTCAGCGTCATCGTCCGTGTTGACAGGATCGCCGGACCCCGACTACGCTGTCTCCTACTTTCTATAGAATATAAAATATAGCCGGATAGAAGGCGCGCGGGCGAAAACCCTGCGCGAGGCACAAAGGGAGGTACGGACGAATGAACGGCATTCGGAAGTCGGTCTCGCATGCGCGCCGACAGGTCTTGAAAGCGGCTGCGGCGGCCTTTGCCGTCACCGCCCTGGCTTCGCCCGGCGCGTTCGCGCAAGGAGCGCCCGCCGCCGACAAGCCGGTCGAACTTCGCATCATGGCGAACGAATCCTACGCCAATCTCTGGCGGACCTTCCTGGTCCCGGAGTTCAACAAGACCTTCAAGAACATCAAGGTGACGATCGACGGGGTGCCCTATGCCGAGCAGCTCGCCAAGATGATGCTGGACGCGACCTCGCCGACGCCGTCCTACGACGTCCTGCTGGTCGACGATCCGTGGATTCCGCAAATGAGCGCGATCGGCGCGCTGATGGATCTGAAGGGCAAGGAGATCGCGGCGTGGACCGCGCCGGACTACGACTGGGCCGATTTCCATCCCGCGCCGCTGGCGGCCGGCGAATGGAAGGGCGTGCAGTACGGGATTCCGATCCGTTCGAACATGCTGCTGATGTTCTACAACCGCACGCTCTACAAGAAAGCCGGCCTGCCCGAACCGACGCCGAAACTTACCTGGGACGAGTTTTTTGCGCAGGCGCCGAAGCTTGTTCAGGACACCAAGGGCAGCGGCAAGCCGGACGCATGGGCGGTCGATACCTATTTCGTTCGCAATCAGCTCACACCGACCATCTGGCAGGCGATCCTGAATTCGAATGGCGGGCGATTGCTCGACGACAAGGGCAAGGCGGCGTTCAACAGCGAGGCGGGAATCAAATCGCTGGACATGCATCGCCGCCTGCTGGATTTCGCGCCGCCGGGCGCGCTGTCGCACGGCTTCACGGAGTCGCTGCAAGCGTTCCGCCAGGGCGTGGTCGCCGTCATGTTCCAGTGGGGCAGCGGCTTCAAGGCGTCCGCCGTGGATGAAAAATCGACGACGCTGAAATTCGAGGAAGTCGGCATTCAGGTCATGCCGGTCGGATCGGCGATGGCCGGTACGCATCGCGGCATCTGGAACATCTCGATCGGCGCTAAGAGCCAGAACAAGCAGGCGGCGTGGGCCTTCCTGCAATGGCTGTCGTCGAAGCAGGGCGAGACCTTCAACCTCGAATCCACCGGCGGCTTCCCGGCGCGCAAATCGACGCTCGCGGCGAAGCCGGACAGCGCGTGGCTGGTGCCCGTGCTGGCTGCGCTTCGGCAGGCTTACGACGTCGCCGAGAAGGGACAGATGTGGCGCATCCGCCATCCGAAATCGGATGCCGCGCAGCAGATCCTCGCCGACGAAGTGGCGCGGGCGCTCGCCGGTCAGGTGTCCTCGGCGGAAGCCTTGAAGACCGCCGCGACCAAGATCGACCGCACCTTGCGCTGAGCGCGAACGTCAAGCGTCGCCGGCATGGGAGGTCCCATGCCGGTCGCGACCCGAACATGTTCGCCGCGCGACCCAGCTATCACACGCAAAGCCACGTCAAAGAGCCACGCCATGTCGTCCAAAGCCAAAGCCACCATCAAAAACGTCCAGACGCTTTCATGCAGCGCGTCGTGGCGTAACTACTATTTCGTCAAGATCACGACCGAGGATGGCATCGTCGGCTGGAGCGAGTTCGACGAGAATTTCGGATCGCCCGGCGTCTCGGCCGTGATCGAAAAACTAGCGCCGCGTCTGATCGGCCAGTCGGCGATGCATCACGAGCATATTTATCAGGACCTGCGCTGCGTGACGCGGCCGGGCTCCGGCGGTGTCGTCGGCCAGGCGATCGGCGCGATCGAAAATGCGCTGCTCGATGCGAAGGCCAAGACGCTCGACGTGCCGTGCTACGACCTGCTGGGCGGCAAGGTGCGCGACGAATTTCGCGTCTACTGGTCGCACTGCGTGTCCTACCGCACGCGCGCGCCGCACTATTTGCCGGCGATCGAAAACGCCGACGGCACCCGCCAGATCGCCCGCGAGGTCGGCGAGAGGGGATTCTCGGCGCTCAAGACCAACATCTTCCGTTACGAAAACGGTGGCATTCAGGGCTGGTCGCCGGGCTTCGGGCGGCCGCACGCGCCCGAGCGCAACATCGAGCGCAACGTGTTGAAAGGTCTGCGCGAGCATCTGGTGATGATGCGCGAGGCGGCGGGGCCGGATATCGACATCCTGCTCGATCTGAATTTCAACGCGCGCACCGAAGGCTATGTCCGCATCCTGCGCGAGATCGCCGACCTCGATCTGTTCTGGATCGAGATCGATACGCTCGATCCGCAGGCGCTGGCCTATATCCGTTCGCAGAGCCGTCATCCGATCGCCTCCTGTGAAACGCTGATCGGCTTGCAGCAATTCCTGCCCTTCTTCCAGGCGCAGGCGCTCGACGTCGCCATCATCGACACGCCGTGGAACGGCGTCTGGCAGTCGATGAAGATCGCGGCGGCCGCCGAGGCTTACGAAGTCAATGTCGCCTGCCACAATTTCTACGGCCATCTCTGCACGATGATGAACGCGCATTTCTGCGCGGCGGTGCCCAATCTGCGGATCGCAGAGACCGACATCGACCGCATCGCGTGGGACTCCGAATTGTTCACACATGTGCCGGAGATCCGCGACGGCCACCTCGTGATGCCGGATCGGCCGGGCTGGGGCACCGAGCCGATCGAGGAGGCGCTGCGGGCGCATCCGCCGCTGGATGCGGCAGGCTCGGCGTCACGCACCGCGCCGCCGCGCCTGAAGGTCTAGCGGCATGAGCGAGGCGACGATGCAGCCGATCGCGCAGGCTCGGTCCGGCGGCGCGCGCTCGCGCTTCTGGACAAAAGTCTGGCACGTCATCGAGCGCTGGAGCTTCCTGTCTCCCGCGACCTTGTTGCTGCTCGCCGTCCTCGCTTATCCGATCTTCTATTCGATCGAGATCAGCTTTTCGGAGTTCGACCTCGCGACCTTCGCCGCCGGCGAATGGGTCGGGTTCGAGAATTACGAGGAGGTGCTGACCGATTATCGGTTCTGGTCGTCGCTGAAGATCACGGCGGTCTATCTGCTGTTCGCGCTGCCCTTGCAGATCGTCCTCGGCTTCGGCATCGCGTTCCTCATCAACGCCGAATGGCGCGGCCGCGGCGTCGTGCGGGCGTTGTTCATCATTCCGATGGTGGTCGCGCCGGTGGTGGCGGGCGGGCTGTGGCGGATGATCCTGGACCCTCTCTGGGGCCTGCTGAATTATGGTCTCGGTGGCTTCGGGCTAGGGCCGTTCGACTGGTTCGGCGACGCGACGCTGGCGATGGCCTCGATCGTCATCATCGACACCTGGCGTTGGACACCGTTCGTGGTGCTGATCGCCACCGCCGCCCTGCTGGCGCTGCCGAAGGACGTGCTTGAAGCTGCGAAGATCGACGGCGCGAACTGGTGGTCGACATTGTGGTCGGTCGTGCTGCCGCTGCTGGTGCCGATCATCGCGGCGACCTTCGTGATCCGCTGGCTCGGCGCGGTGAAGATGTTCGACATCGTTCTCGCCTCCACCGCCGGCGGGCCCGGCAAGGCCACCAATGTCATCAACCTGTTTATCTATGAGGAAGCATTCCGGTCGCTGAAATTCGCGGTGTCCGCCGCGATGTCGATCGTCGTGCTGGTGCTGACGATGGTGTTCACCGCCATCTTCCTGCGCGCCAGCCGCAAGCTGGAGAACCTCTATTGAGCGCGACAGCGGAGCCGGTCGCGAGACGGCGCAGGACCTCCCTCGGCAAGCATCTGCGCGTCGTTTCCGGCGTGCTTGTCTGCATGCTGTTTCTGTTTCCGATCTTCTGGATGGTGCTGACCTCGTTCAAGCTGCAAACCGATATCTTCACCGTTCCGCCGAAACTGTTCTTCTCGCCGACGGTTTCCACTTACGTCAATTACATGCAGCGCGCCGATGTCGTGAACCGGATGGTCAACACGGTGATCGTCGCCACCGGCGCGGGCGTTATTTCCATCGTCGTCGGCTCGATGGCGGGCTACGCGCTGGCACGCATCCGCCTGCGGGGCGCGGCAACCATCGGCCTGCTGATCCTGCTGTCGCGCGGCGTTCCGCCCATCGCTCTGGCCGTACCGATGTTTCTCGTCGCGCGCCGCTTCGGCCTGATCGACCAGCACATCACGCTTATTCTAGCCTACTGCACGTTCCTCGTTCCCTATGTGATGTGGCTGATGCGCGGCTTCTTCATCTCGCTGCCGAAGGAGCTGGAGGAATCGGCGATGATCGACGGCTGTTCCCGGTTCGGCGCGTTCCTGAAGATCATCGTTCCGATCTCGCTGCCGGGCATCCTGTCCACGCTGATCTTCAGCATGATCCTCGCCTGGGAGGAGTTGCTGTTCGCGCTGGTGCTGACCAACCGTTTCGCTTCCACCATGCCGGTGGCGATCGCGGGGCTTGCCGGCGATACCGAAAACGGCGCGAACTGGGCGGCGCTGACGGCGGTCGGAACCGTGACCGTGGTGCCGGTTGTCATCTTTGCGCTGCTCGTTCAGAAATGGCTGATCCGCGGCCTTGCCGACGGGGCAACCAAGGGATGACGGAGCCCGTGCGCCTGAAAAAGAAGAGCGAAAGCGCGTCGTTGAAACCGCCGAGTATTTTCAAAACGAAATCGGCGATCGCGCGCGATTATATCGTCAGCCTGATTATGTCGCGGGACATCAAGCCGGGCGACCGCATCACCACGCGCGAAGTCTCGATCGCGCTCGGAATGAGCGAGACGCCGATCCGCGAAGCCATCAGCGGTCTTGCGACGGAAGGCTGGCTCGACGTGCAGTCGCATGTCGGTGCGACGGTGACGACGATCCGGCCCGAGGAAATCCGCGAGATCAGCGCGCTGCGTGGCCTCGTCTGCGGCCTTGCGATCGAGCTTGGCGGACCGGCCTATGATTCGGATCACCTCGCGAAGATCGATGCCAATATCGCCGCGGCGACCATCGCCGCCGACACGGACGATCAGGCGAGTTATGCGGCGCTCAACAACGAATTTCACATGCTTCTGTGCGACACGCCGAATTCGCAATGGTGCCTGCGGATTCTCGTCAACATGCTCGGCCTGATGTCGTTTCAGCGGCACGGCATCTATCCGGGCCAGAAGCGGTTCGCGGACGCGCTGGAGGAACACCGGCAGATCCGCGATCTGATCCGCAAGCGCGATTTTTCGGGTGCGGCGAAGCTGGTCAAGCGGCACGAGCACAATGCCGGTCTGGTGCTGGCGGCCGCGTTGAAGCAATTCGAACAGGTGACGTCCGACGACGTCGAATGAGACGGCGTGCGCAGACGGGGGCGGGAATCATGTCGACGGTCGATATAAGGAACGTTCGCAAGTGCTACGGCAGCGTCGAGGTCATCCATGACCTGTCGCTCCGGATCGAGGACGGCGAGTTCGTCGCGCTGGTCGGGCCGTCGGGCTGCGGCAAGTCGACTCTCCTGCGCATGATCGCGGGGCTTGAGGACATCACCGCCGGCGACATCCTGATCGGCGATCGCGTCATCAATGATGTGGCGCCGGGCAAGCGCGACATCGCGATGGTGTTCCAGAACTATGCGCTCTATCCGCACATGAATGTGCGTGCGAATATGGGGTTCGCGCTGAAGCAGCGCGGCACGCCGCGCGCCGAGATCGAGCGCAAGGTGATGGAGGCCGCGCGCATTCTCAGCCTCGAAACGCTGCTGGAGCGCAAGCCGCGCGAATTATCGGGCGGGCAGCGCCAGCGCGTGGCGATGGGCCGGGCGATCGTGCGCGATCCGAACGTGTTCCTGTTCGACGAGCCCTTGTCCAATCTCGACGCCAAGCTGCGCGTGCAGATGCGCTCCGAGATCAAGGAACTACATGAGCGGCTGAAAACGACGACGATCTATGTCACCCACGATCAGATCGAGGCGATGATGCTGGCCGACCGCGCCGTAGTGATGAATGGCGGTCATATCGAGCAGGTGGGGCCGCCGCTCGAATTGTACGACAAGCCAAAAAGCCTGTTCGTCGCGGCCTTCATCGGCTCGCCGCCGATGAATTTTCTCGAAGGCGAGATTCGCGACGGCTCGGTGCTTGTGCTGGACGGCGGCGAGCGGCTTCAATGTCCGGGCGTGGTGCTCGGCCGGTCGCGGCGTGCGATCATCGGCGTTCGGCCGGAGCATTTTTCGCTGTCGCAATCCGGCTGGCCGGCGAGTGTCGTGGTGGTGGAGCCGACCGGCTCGGAAACGCAGATCACGGCGCGGATCGGCGGCCGATCGCTGCGCGTGCTCGTGCGCGGGCGGACGAATGTGCGTCCGGGCGAGACGATCCATCTCGCGCCCGATCCGGACAATGTGCATGTGTTTGACGCCGGCCCGCTGCCCGTGCTGGACGACGACGCGCTGGCGGAACTCGCTCCCGCGCCGGCGGCCTGACGGCGGCTTATCGCTTCGTCCGTCCGCTCAGTTCGGCGAGCCGGTCCAGCCAGCGATGTAGCCAGGAGTCGATCACCAGCACGGTGCCGACGAAAATGATGAGAGCCAGGGTGATCCAGAAGCCGGTGGCATTGATGTTCATGGCCGTGATCCCGAATGTCTGGGACCATCCTGAACCGTCGCCGCCGGCGGTTCTGTGAGAGAGCGCACGTTCGGGTGACGGTACGGCGACGGACCGGGCTTCGTTGTCTTGGGATGCCGACAGAGTGTCGCGAGGCTGCCGCAAGCCACGGTTGCGCTGCTTTCGCATGAAAGCCGCGCAAGAACGGTTGTGCTCGGGCCGGAAAGCGGCAGTATCATCCTTTTCAAATTGTGCCGTTCGAGCGCAAACGAAAACCAAGACCGCTTGCTTCGACATATCGAGACACCCGGAGGAAACCGATGAAATTCACCTGGTTCAACCTGATGCCGTGGCCGTATCTGCCGGACGATTTCCGGGAGAAGAATCGCTCGGTCTGGGTGGATATCGATCAGGCGCTGTTCGATCCCGAGAAGAGCCACGAGGTCTACAACACCTATATGGACCTGCTCGAATATGCCGGCACGGTCGGCTTCGACGGCATCGGCGTCAACGAGCATCACCAGAACGGATACGGCATCATGCCGTCGCCGAACATCATTTCCGCAGGGCTCGCGCGCCGCACCAAGGACACCGCGCTGGTCGTGCTCGGCAATTCGATCGCGCTCTACAATCCGCCGGTGCGCGTCGCCGAGGAATTCGCGATGCTCGACTGCATTTCCGGCGGACGGCTGGTCGCCGGCTTCCCGGTCGGCACGTCGATGGACACGAATTACTGCTACGGGCAGATTCCGTCGCTGACGCGCGAAAAATATCAGGAGGCGCACGACCTCATCATCAAGGCATGGACCGAGCGCAAGCCGTTCGCCTTCAACGGCCGCTACACCAAGCTGCGTTACGTCAACATCTGGCCGCGGCCGATCCAGCAGCCGCATCCGCCGATCCACATTCCCGGCGGCGGCTCGGTCGAGACGTATGATTTCTGCATCGACAACACTTACTCGTATTCGTACCTGTCCTTCTCCGGCTACATCCGCGCGCAGGCGCTGATGAAGGGCTATTGGGACCGCGTCGCCGAGCGCGGCGCGCCGGATACCTCGCCCTATCGCGCGGGCTTCGCGCAGACCATCTGCGTCGCCGAGAGCGACGAGGAGGCCGAGCGGCTGTATTCGGAGCACGTGCTCTATTTCTACAATCGTTGCCTGCATGTGTATGCGGGCTTCGCCGATGCGCCGGGCTATCGCACCATCAAGACGATCCAGAGCGGCGCGCTGTCGCAATACGCGCCGCCGCGCGCGGGCTATGCGAGCCTGACCTGGAAGGACCTGATCGACGGCGGCCACGTCATCGCCGGCTCGCCGGAGACGGTGCGGCAGCGGATGGAGGACCTCATCAAGTCGCTGCATGTCGGCAACATCTTCTGCCTGATGCATGTCGGAAACATGCCGAAGGAGAAGTGCATGTATTCCACCAAGCTGTTTGCCGAAAAAGTGCTGCCCAAGCTGCGCGACATGTTCCCGGACTATGCCGACGACAACCGCTTCTGGTGCAAGCCGCTCGCGCAGCAGGTCTCGGCGGGCCGGCTGCCGTCGGACCGCGATGCGGCGGCCGCCGTGTCGCGCGTGCTGGCGTAAGGAGGCGACGATGGAACTGAAGACGATCGCGACCCATCACGTTCCGGTCCGCTATATCGAGGGTGGCCAGGGCGAGCCGCTGGTGTTCCTGCACAGCGCCGGCGGCATCACGCCGGCCGATCCGTTCCTCAATGCGCTGGCGGAGAAATTCCACGTCTATGCGCCGCTGGTGCCGGGCTACGGCGACAGCGAGGAGTGCGCCGAAATCCGCGACATGCTCGATTTCACGCTGCACACATGGGACGTGGTCGGCGCGCTCGGGCTGAAGGACCCGATTCTCGTCGGCCATTCAATGGGCGGCATGATCGCGGCCGAGATGGCGGCGGTCTGTCCGCGCGAGGTGTCGCGCCTTGCGCTGATCGCGCCGGCGGGGCTCTGGCTCGACGACCACCCGGTCGCCGACGTGTTCACCAAGCTGCCTTACGAGATGCCGGCGCTCCTGTTCCACGACGAGGCGGCGGGCGCGGCGCGGCTGACGGCCGGGCTGAAGATGGACGATCCGAAATTCCTGCAAAACTATCTGGTGACGAATGCGCGTCAGCTCGGCATGGCGGGGCGGCTGCTGTTCCCGATTCCGGAGCGGGGCCTGTCGGAGCGTCTCTATCGCGTGACGGCGAAGACAGTGCTGGTCTGGGGTGACAGCGACAAGGTGGTCTCGCCGGTCTATGCGCATGAGTTCAAGCGGTTGATCGCGGGCTCCCAGCTCGTCTCGATTCCGGAGGCCGGTCACGCCGTGCCGCAGGAGAAAACGAAGGAAACGGTGGCGGCGATCCAGCGGCTCTCATAATCGACCGGCTCCACGGCGCGGGTTCGGATACGCAAACGAGGCGGATGGCGCGAGAGCGCCGTCCGTCTTTTTTCGTTCAAGTATTTTTGAGCGCGCGGCCGCAGGAAGCCGGCCTGACGGGTTGACTCGCGCGCGGAGTTTCGAAACACAGGCGGCAAAGACGTTCTGATTCAATAACTTGTCGTAAGCCGCCGCACATCGGCGAGCGGCGCTTTCCGGGAGTTGACCCCATGCAATTGCAGACGCGAATGGATTCGGCTGCCCAGCCGCCAGTGTCCGAAGCCGCCGCCTCTCCCGTGAACTCCCACAATGAATGGGATCCTTTGGAGGAAATCATCGTCGGCCGGCTGGAAGGCTCGACGATTCCTTCCGATCATCCGGTCGTGACCTGCAACATCCCCGGCATGGCGGCGCGCGCGCAGGCGCTGGCCGCCGGCTTCCGTTTCCCGAGCTTCATGATAGAGCCGGCGCAGCGCGAGCTGGACGGTTTCGTCAGGCTGCTCGAATCGCTCGGCATCACCGTCACGCGGCCGGACGCCTATCACCACAAGAACAAGTTTTCGACGCCGGACTGGTCCTCGCGTAGCTTCTGCAATTCCTGCCCGCGCGACAGCATGCTGGTGATCGGAAGCGAGATCCCTCGAAACGCCGATGAAGCATGCGTGCCGCTATTTCCGAGACGCATTCCTACCGCACGATCGAAGGACTATTTCCGCCGCGGCGCGCGCGGACGTCCGCGCCGAAGCCGGAGCTGACCGACGGAGCTGTTCGATCCGAACTTCAGCTGCCGGAGAAGGGCGGGCGATCAATTACATCCTCACCGAGTTCGAGCCGGTGTTCGACGCGTAGTTTCTTCCGATGCGGCCGCGATATCTTCGTCACGCAGCAATGTCACGAACCTGATGGGCGTCTCGACAGATGGCTTGCCCAACGTCAGCGAGGGCTATCGCGTGCACGAGATCGAAAGCCGCTGCCCGAACCCGATGCATATCGACGACGATCCTGCCGCTCCGGGCCGGGCAAGGTTCTCGTCAATCCGGAATATATCGATGTCGAGCGGCTGCATCGCTGCTGAAGAAGTGGGACGTGCTGATCGCGCCGGAGCCGGACCCGATCGACAGCCGGATGCTGAAGATCACTTCGATGTGCGGCAAGTGGCTCAGCATGAACATTCTGATGATCGACGAGAAGCGGGTGATCGTCGATCCGCACCACAAGCGCATGATGAAGGCGATGAAGGATTGGGGCCTTGAGCCGATCCCGTGCGAGTTCCTGCATTATGCGGCGTTCGGCGGCGCATTCCATTGCGCCACGCTCGACGTCCGCCGCGGCGCGTTGCAGAGCTATTTCTGATCGCGCGCCGCGATCGAGCACAGTTCGGTTCTGCGGCGTGTCGAGCTGAACGATCAGCTGTCCCGCGCAATCATGATTCAATTGCGTTCGGCGACCCAGGTGCCCGGTACATGCCGCCGCCGCCGCTCCAGGTGCCAGGCCGCTGCTGCCGGTCAGCCGACCGATCCGTTGGCCTTCTTGACGCCGCCGCCAACGGTCACGCGCACGCCGCCCTGCGCCACACTTCCAGCGATCGCCACCGAGGATGGCCGGACTGGATGCGGCCCTCGCTCACCTTGATCGGGATGCTGCCGCTGTCGCAGCTTCCCTTGTTCGTGGAGATGCTGACGGTCCATGCGCCGTCGAAGGGCCGCGGCCGCAACCGGTGTGCAGAGCAGCGACGCGATGCAGGCGAGCGCCTTGGCCGCGACGAACAGGGATGTCTTGGTGGTGATCCTGGTATTGATGCCGGTGGTCGTCATGTGAGCCCCCTTGGTTGATGCAGGCAGTGTCTCACGGCGTGTGTGAGGGGACTGTGAGGGCCATCACAATGGCGTGGTTTGATCGATGATCGCTTGAACCTCGGACATGATCGGCGCGCCGCGCGCAAAAAACAAAAAGAAGCCCCGCCGAAGCGGGGCTGCAAGATCAAGATTGCAAGTTTGGGGGACGAACGTGAGAGTCAGGTTGACGTGGGAGACGGATTGAAGCTGCGGCGTTACTCGATGCGGGTCCAGGTCTCGCCGCCGCAGAACATGCCGCCGAAGGCGCAGCCCTGAACGCGGAGCTTGTCGGTGCCGCGCATCGCGACGGTGGAGTCGTAGGTGCCGCCGCTGCGGGTGTCGTGGATGCGGCCGGTCCATTTGTCGCCGCGCGGCTTCATGTTGATGAGCACCTTGGCGCCGTTCGCGCCGGTCTTGGCGTCGACCGCGTAGCCGCAGAGATTGCCGTTGCAATCCTCGACGCGGATCTTGCCTTCCTTCTTTTCCGACATCCATAGGCCGATCGGCGTAGTCGCGACGGGGGCTGCGGCCGCCGGGGCCGGAGCAGATGACGTGGCGGGAGCCGAGGCGACCACTGCCGGCGCAGGCTGGGCAGCGGGCGCCGCGACCGGGGCCGGCGCGGGAGCCGTGCTGCTGGTCGAATAGGTTTCCGTCGCGGGGGCCGGCATCACCGTGATCTTCGAGGAGGCGACTGGGGCGGGCGCTTCCAGTGCGGGCTGCGTCGCCGCTTGAACTGCGGGGGCTGCGGCCGCCGGGGCCGGTGACGCGGCCGGCGCAGGGGCAGTGGCAGGTGCGGCGGCCGAGGCGGGCGCGGCAGTCGCCGGAGCTGGCTTGGAGTTGGCGGCCGGCTCGTCGTCCTCGTCCTTGGTCTTGAACTTGTCGACCAGGCTCGGGGCCGAGATCGAGATGCAGGACAGCGAGGTGCAGTTGCGCGGCACGCTCACGCGAACCTTGTGGCCCTCGATATTGAACGAATAGGAATTGCTGCCGGCATGGGCGGATGCGCTGGCCATCAGCATCGCGGCGACGAGAACGAGCTTCCTCATGGGAGCCTCCAACCGGGTGTTTGAATTCGATGGCCGGACCCTATCGGTCCCCCGCGCCGGAGAATGTGACGGATGTCACTCTCCCGCGCGCACCAGCCTGAGGGGGCCGTCACGGGCGGCTGTCTTGCGGGTGTGGCAATTCCATTTCATAACAAGGCCTGAGGTGGGCCGGCATCGCGATGGCGGGCCGATCGACCTTCGGCGCGCCGCCGGCGCGGCGGCGGATGACCGGATTGGACCAGAGCGCGCGTGCATGCTTGAAAATCTTCGTCGGATGATCGCCGACTTCACGGGTGCGACGACTGCGCGCAGGTTCGACGACAATGATTACCGGCTGGCGGCGGCGGCGTTGCTGGTGCATCTGATCTCGATCGACGGCGAGCCGACCGAGGCCGAGCGGCAAAAATTGCGGTCGCTGCTGGCGACCCGGTTCGATCTCGACGATGCGGCGGTGGACGAGCTGATCGCGACCGCGACCCGTGTCGAAGGCGAATCCGTCGACATCTACCATTTCACCAGCCTCATCATGCGGGCGGTTGACGAGCCGGGCCGCGCGCGCATTGTGGAAATGATGTGGGAACTGGTCTATGCGGACCACCACGCCAGCGAGTTCGAGGAAAGCGTCGTCTGGCGTTCGGCGGATTTGCTGGGCATTTCGTCGAACGAGCGGATTGCCTTGAAGAACAGGGTTGCCGGCCGGTCCGGCCCGCGCGCGGCGGATTGAGGGCGATCGGCCCGCCGGCGTGTCGCGGGGTATTGACGTTGGAATTCTTGGCGTTGGAGTGATGATGGCTGGTCGTGTGGCGGTGATCACCGGGGCGTCGGCGGGTATCGGCTCGGAACTGGCGAAAATCTTCGCCCGCAATGGCCATCGCGTCGCGCTTGTCGCCCGCCGGCTGGACCGGCTTGAGGCGCTGGCGCAGGAGATCGTCAAGGCAGGCGGCGAGCAGCCGCTGGTCATCGTCTGCGACCTGCAAAAGTACGACGCGGGCGACGATATCGCCGCAGCCCTCGCCGCCGCCGGTGTCGAGCCGGAATATCTCGTCAACAATGCCGGCTTCGGCCTGTTCGGCGAATGGCTGCAACTGGACCGTACCGAACAATTGTCGATGGTCGACGTCAATGTGCGGGCGCTGACCGACCTGTCGCTGCGCTTCGCCGACAGTCTGGCGCGGCACAAGGGCGGCATCCTCAACGTCGCGTCGCTGGCCGGTTTTCTCCCCGGTCCGCGCATGGCGGTGTATTACGCGACCAAAGCCTATGTGCTGTCGTTCAGCGAGGCGCTGTTTTGCGAACTGGCGCCGCGCGGCGTCCGCGTCACCGCGCTATGTCCGGGGCCGGTGCCGACCGAATTCCAGGCGCGCGCCGGCATCGTTCCGGGCTTCGATTCGAAGGTTTGAACATCTCGGCCGACGCCGTGGCGCTGGCCGGCTATCGCGGGCTGATGGCCGGCAAGCGGATGGTGCTGCCGGGCCTCGGCATGAAGGTGATCCCGTTCATGCTGCGATTCGTGCCGCGGGGACTGGTGGTCTCGCTGGTCGGGCGGGTGCAGAGCCGGCGCTGAACGTTTCGGGGAAATAGCCTGCGACGTGAAGAAGGTGGGTGGTGGAGCCAGGCGGGATCGAACCGCCGACCTCGTCATTGCGAACGACGCGCTCTCCCAGCTGAGCTATGGCCCCTTCCGCACCCGGCCGATCGATCCGACCGGCCGTCGAAAGCACAGCCTTTTACGGTTGGAGCGGAGAGCAAGTCAAGCAGCCTTGCGACATCAAATCGATCTATCGCGCCTGCGCCGCGCAACCCTTTGTGACGCCGCGGCCGACCCGGTAGTTTGGCCGCAATTCCCTGATCCGTTTCCGAGCCGAAGGCCGACTTGTCCATGCGCGCCATTCTCGACATCATTCTGATCGCCCTGGACCTGTATGTCTGGCTGCTGATTGCCTCCGCAATCCTGTCCTGGCTGATCGCCTTCAACGTCGTGAACACCCGCAACCAGTTCGTCGCCGGCGTGGCCGAGTTCCTCTACCGGATCACGGAGCCGGCGCTGCGGCCGATCCGCTCGCTGCTGCCGAATCTGGGCGGGCTCGACATTTCGCCGGTGATCCTGATTCTGCTCATCATGCTGATCCAGCGGGTCATCAGCTATTACATCTATCCGAACGTGTTCTGATCGCCTGACGGGACGCCATGGAGTCGGGGAAATTTCCTTGAAGGATCCTTGGCGCTATGGCGCCGACGGCGTCAGCATCGCCTTGCGGGTGACGCCGCGCGGGGGCATGGACAAGATCGACGGGATCGAGACGCTCGCCGACGGCCGCAGCGTCATGAAGGTCCGCGTCCGCGCCATCGCCGAGGGCGGCGAGGCGAACCGCGCGGTGACGGAATTGCTGGCGAAGGCGCTGAAGGTCCGCAAAAGCGACGTTCGGCTCCTGTCCGGCGTCACGTCACGATTGAAACAGGTCGCGGTTGCCGGCGATCCCCGGCTGCTCGGCGAAGCGCTGCGACGCCTGACGGCGGCGCAGACCGAAGGAGATTGAAGCATGTCGGCCAGCATCATCGACGGAAAGGCCATCGCCGCCGCCCTGCGCGAGGATTGCGCCAGCGAAGCCGCGCGGCTTTCGAAGGACCACGGGCTGACGCCGGGCCTGGCGGTGGTGCTGGTGGGCAGCGATCCGGCCAGCGAGGTCTATGTCCGCAGCAAGGGCAAGCAGACGCGCGCGGCCGGCATGGCCTCGTTCGAGCATGTGCTGCCGGGCGACGCCTCGGAGGCGGACGTGCTGGCGGTGGTCGCGGGGCTCAACCGCGATCCGGCGGTGCACGGCATCCTCGTGCAATTGCCGCTGCCGAAGCATCTCGATCCGCAGCGGGTGGTGGCGGCGATCGATCCGGCCAAGGATGTCGACGGTCTGCACCCGATCAATGCCGGACGGCTTGCGACCGGGCTGCCGGCGCTGACGCCCTGCACGCCGCTCGGCTGCATCATCCTGACGAAGAGCGTTCACGCCTCGCTTCAGGGCATGGATGCGGTGGTGATCGGCCGCTCCAACCTCGTCGGGCGGCCGCTGGCGCAATTGCTGCTGAACGAAAACGCGACGGTGACGATCGCGCAGTCGCGCACGCGCGATCTGGCCGGACTCTGCCGCCGCGCCGATCTCATCTATGCCGCGGTCGGGCAGAAGGAGATGGTGCGCGGCGACTGGATCAAGCCCGGCGCAACGGTGATCGACGTCGGTATCACCCGCGTGCCCGGCGCGAACGGCAAGGACCGGCTGGTCGGCGACGTCGCCTATGACGAGGCGTTGGCTGTCGCGGGCGCGATTACGCCGGTGCCGGGCGGCGTCGGCCAGATGACGGTGGCCTGCCTGCTCGTCAACACGATCCGCGCGGCCTGCGCGATCCATGGACTGCCCGCGCCGAAGGTGTGATTCAGCCCGCGCAGTTCTGCATCAGGCGGTGGTAGAAACGGATCATGTCGGCATAGTTCTCGACGCTGAGGCGCTCATTGGTGCCGTGGAAGCGCGACAGGTCCTCGGACTTCGCATACACCGGCGAGAAGCGGAACACATTCGTGGCGATGCCGGCGAAATGTCGTGAATCGGTGGCGCCGACCATCAATCCGGGCGCGACGATCACCTCCGGGAAAATCTCGCGGATGGTGCGGTTGAGCGTGCCGTAGGCGGGGCCTGTCGTCGGGCTGACCGGCGGCGGGTCGGAATTCCACGATCCTGGCGCGATGCTGATCCTGTCGTTTTCGATCGTCCGCCGCACATGCTCGGTGACGCTTTGTTGCGTGTCGCCCGGCAGCAGGCGGAAATTCACCGTCGCTTCCGCGCGGCCCGGCAGCACATTGTCCTGATTGCCGGCGTTGAAGATCGTCAGTGCCGTGGTGGTGCGGATCGTCGCATCCGTCGCCGCCGCTTTCTCCAGTTCGCGCACGAGCAACGGCTTGAACAGCCACAGATTCGACAGCACCAGCCGGTTGAAGCCGTTCATCTCCGGCGCCAGCGTATCGAACATGCTGCGCGCGATGCCGCGTATGTCGGCCGGCAGGCGATGATCCTCCAGCCGCGCCAGCGCCGCGCTCATCATGCCGATCGCGGTTTCGCGCGGCGGCAGCGAGGAATGGCCGGGCGTCGCCGCCACATTGAGCGTCAGCGTCGCGAACCCTTTCTCGCCGATGCCGATCAAGGCGGCGGGCTTGGCCAATCCCTTCAGGATGCCGTCGGTGATGACGAGACCCTCGTCGATGACGAAATCGAGTTTGACGTTGCGCGAGGCCAGCAGCGCCGCGATCGCCCTGGCGCCGCGCCGGCCGCCGACCTCCTCGTCATGGCCGAAGGCGAAATAGATCGTGCGCTTCGGTTTGAACCCGTCGCGCGCCAGCAGTTCCGCGGCTTCGAGGATCGACAGCAGGTTGCCCTTGTCGTCCCAGGTGCCGCGTCCCCAGACGAAACCGTCCTTGATGACGCCATCGAAGGGCGGCGCGGCCCAGTCGCCCTCGGTGCCGGGCGCGATCGGCACCACGTCCTGATGCGCGAGCAGCGCGATCGGCGCGGCGGCCGCGTCCGATCCCTCCCAGGTGTAGAGCAGGCCATGACCGCCGACGATCTCGCGTTTGGCGACGCCATGAAACGCGGGAAAGCTCGCCGCCAGATGCGCATGCAGCGCTGAGAAGGCGTCGGCGTTCTGCGCGGGATTGAGGGCGTTCGAGATCGTGCGCAAGCGCACGGCGGCCGCGAGCCGTTCGGCGGCGGCGTTCTCCTCGATGGCGAGAGGCGGTTGCGCCGTGACCGCAAGCTGCACGGAGCGATGGGTCAGCATGTTGAAAAGCAGCACGCCGACGAGAACCACGAGCGCAGCCAGCAGAACCAGCAGCGTGCCGAGGATCCGTTTGACGGTTCTGCGCATTGAGGTCCCCGCAACGTTAGAGCATCAGCACCTGACGGATCGTCTGTCCCTCGGCGAGGCGGTCGAACGCTTCGTTCAGTCCGTCGAGCGTGACGCGCTCGCTCAGCAGGCTGTCGATCGGCAGCCGTCCCGCGCGATACATCGCCACATAGTTCGGGATGTCGCGCAGCGGCACGCAACTGCCGATATAGGAGCCTTTCAGCGTGCGCTCCTCGGCGACCAGGCTCACCTGTTGCAGCTTGATCTCATGCGCGGGATTGGCGAGCCCGGCCGTGACCGTGGTGCCGCCGCGTCCGGTGATCTTGTAGGCGAGTTCGAGCGCGCGCGCCGAGCCCGCGGTTTCGATCGCATGATTGATGTTCGGATGCGCTTGTCTGATGCGGTCGGCGCAATCTGCGTCGCTCGCATTGTAGGTGGCGGTCGCGCCGAGTTGCCTGGCGCGGTCGAGCTTCGAGGGCAGCAGATCGACGGCGATGATCTCGCGCGCGCCGGCGGCGCGGGCGGCCAACAGCGCGCTGAAGCCGACGCCGCCCATGCCGACGATCGCCACCGAATCGCCGGCCTTCACCTGCGCCGTGTTGACGACCGCGCCCATGCCGGTGAGCACCGCGCAGCCGAACAGCGCCGCCTCGTCGAAGGCGAGCGCCTTGTCGATCTTCACCAGCGAGCGTTCCGACACGACAGCGGCTTCGGCGAAGGCCGATACTCCGACATGGTGATTGATGTCGCGCCCGTTCTCGTGAATGCGGCGTTCGCCCGAGAGCAGCGTGCCCGCACCGTTCGCCGCAGCGCCCGGCTCGCACAAAGCCGGCCGGCCGGTGGCGCAGGGCACGCAATGGCCGCAGCTCGGCACGAACACCAGCACGACGTGATCGCCCGGAACGACCGAGGTCACGCCGGGGCCGACCTCCTTGACGATGCCCGACGCTTCATGCCCGAGCGCCATCGGCATCGCGCGCGGCCGGTCGCCATTGATGACGGAGAGGTCGGAATGGCAGAGGCCGGCGGCCTTGATCTGCACCAGCACCTCGCCCGCGCCGGGCGGATCGAGTTCGACCTCGCGGATCGTCAGCGGCCGGCTTTTGGCGTAAGGCGCGGGCGCACCCATCGTTTCCAGAATCGCGGCTTTTACGCGCATGGTTCCGCTTCCTCCGCTTGTCATGCTGCCATCGGGAAATTGCGCCGCCTATTTCGCCCGCTTCGCCTTGTCGATGCCTTCCAGGATCAGCCGGTGGGCGTCCTCGACGCCGCCCCAGCGCAGCACCTTGACCCACTTGTTCGGCTCAAGGTCCTTGTAGTGCTCGAAGAAGTGCTGGATCTGGTGCAGCGTGATCTCCGGCAGATCGCTGTGGGTCTTCACATTGGCGTAGCGCTGCGTCAGCTTCAGCGAGGGCACCGCGATGATCTTCTCGTCGCCGCCGGCCTCGTCCTCCATGAACAGCACGCCGACCGGGCGCACGCTCATCACCGCGCCTGGGACGATGGCGCGGGTGTTGGCGACCAGCACGTCGCAGGGATCGCCGTCATCCGACAGGGTGTGCGGAATGAAGCCGTAATTTCCGGGATAGCGCATCGCCGTATAGAGAAAGCGGTCGACCACCAGCGTGCCGGCGGCCTTGTCCATTTCGTATTTGATCGGCTCGCCGCCGACCGGCACCTCGATGATGACATTGACCTCGTGCGGCGGATTGGGGCCGATGGAAATGGCGTCGATGCGCATGCGGGCTCCGGCGTTGATTGAGATGCGACAGACACGGCAGGTCCGGCATTTCTGCGGCCTTTCGGGTCGAAGGGCAAGACGGGTGGAGAGGCGGAGGCGGTGCGAGGATTGATCCGGGACCGGCCCGGGAACGGTCAGTGGCCGCAAACGTCGGCGCCTAATGCGCCCAAAATCAATGCGTCCAGGAGAAGGCGACCTTGTCGAGGCTCTTGGCGCCGAACCGCTCCGACGAGCGGGCGATCATGCGGCCGCCGAGATTGCGGTAGAAATCCACCGCCGGTTCGTTGTCCGACAGCGCCCAGATCACCATGCTCTTGAGCCCGCTCTGGGCGAGGTCGCGCCGGGCGGCGTTGAACAGGCGGCGGCCGAAGCCGAGCCCCTGGAATTCCGGCCGCAGATAAAGCTCGTAGATCTCGCCGTCGAAATGCAGGCTGCGGGCGCGGTTGCGGCCGTAATTGGCGTAGCCGGCGATCTGCTCGCCGAACACCAGAACGCTGACGCGGCTGCCCTTGCGGATCGCGCTGTCCCACCATTGCGGGCCGCGCCGGTTGATGAGCTTGTCGAGTTCGGCTCCGGGGATGAGGCCCTGATAGGCGGAGCGCCACGCCTGGTCATGCGTCGCCGCAATCGCCGTTGCGTCGGTCACCTTGGCTTGCCGGACTTCGATCAGGATCGTGCTCATGAGCGGATCAAAACAGGAGCCGTCGGCCGCTTCAAGTGGCTTGCTCAACAAACGGTTAAAATGTGGACTTTCTGCATCACCGGCATGCGCAAACGGGCGGTGATTTGTCCCGAAAGAAAACAGTCGTGTCGTTTTGCGACGTGCTGTCCGGCTGTTTTGCACAGGGATGGATGGCGTACGACCGCGGCGGCGTACCAATGACCTCTTGAACAGGAGGGGGAATCCCGGTCATCCTCCCGGAAAAGTGAAAGGGAGACGCACCATGAAGATGACCGCCGCCGTGCTGCACGAGCAGGGCCTGCCGCATCCGTTCACCGTGTCGAAGCCGATGCGGATCGAGCAGGTCGAACTGACCGCGCCCGGTCCCGGCGAGGTGCTGATCCAGGTGGCGGCAGCGGGCCTGTGCCACTCCGACCTCTCCACCATCGAGGGCGTGCGGCCGCGCAAGCTGCCGACCGTGGTCGGCCATGAAGGGGCTGGCGTCGTCGTCGAACTCGGGGCGGGCGTCAAGGACGTGAAGGTCGGCGACCATGTCGTCACCTCGTTCGTGTCGAGCTGCGGCAATTGCCGCTATTGCTCCGACGCCCGGCCGCATCTGTGCACCGTCTCCTCGGCCTCGCGGGCGAACGGCACGCTGCCGTCGGGTCTGCGGCATCTGACCTGCGACGACGGCAGCGAATTGCATCACTACAGCGGCCTGTCGGTCTCATGCGCAATATGCGGCGATCGATCAGGAGCGCGGTGGTGGCGATCGACAAGAGAGTGCCGCTGCATGTCGCCTCGCTGTTCGGCTGCGCGGTGATGACCGGCGTCGGCGCGGTGGTGAACACGGCGAAGGTCTCGCCCGGACGCAGCGCCGCGGTGGTCGGGCTCGGCGGCGTCGGGCTGAACTCGCTGATGGGTCTTGTGGCATCGGGCGCGTTTCCGATCATCGCCGCCGACGTGCTGCCGTCGAAACTCGAACTGGCGAAGTCGCTCGGCGCGACGCATACGGTGCTCGCCAACGACAAGAACGCCATCGCGCAGGTCCGGGACCTGACGAAAGGCGGCGTCGATTTCGCGTTCGAGATGGCGGGCTCGATGCCGGCGATGGAGTTCGCCTATGCGATCACCGCGCGCGGCGGCACCACGATCAGCGCCGGACTGCCGCGGCCCGAGGCCGCGATCGCCTATCCGCATGCGGCGATGGTGCAGGAGGAGCGCACCATCAAGGGCAGCTATATGGGAAGCTGCATCGCGCGGCGCGACATCCCGCGCTTCCTCGATCTCTACATGGCCGGCAAGCTGCCGGTGGACAAGCTCCACGCCGGCGACCTGAAATTCGAGGGCCTCAACGAAGGCTTCGACAAGCTCGCCGACGGCAGCGTCGTGCGACAGACGCTAAGGCCGAATTGAGGTCGCTGTCGCGGGGACGGCGACCTTGCCTTAGCCTTTAACCTCACCCGCCGCGCGCTCGCCGCTTTCGAGCGCGCCGTGGCAGGTGGAGAAGAAATTCGGCGAGGTCGCCTCGCCAGCGAAGAAGATGCGGCCGTTCACCGGCGCGGCAAGCGTAGCGCGGTCGTCCGCGTGGCCCGGCAGCGCGTGCGAATAGGAGCCGGTCGCGAACGGATCATGCGCCCAGCGCGACCATGCCAGCGGCCGCAGTTTCTTGCGATAGCCGGAGCCGAGCAGCGCGACGATCTCGTCGATCGCCAGCGCGGCCATCGCGCCGTCGCCGGCGTTTTCCAGTTCGCGCGCAAAATGTCCGCCGAAATAGCCCTCGATGCTGGCGAACCCTTGCGGCCGCAGATGATAGCTGCCGGTACCGACCCTGGTCGTCGAGCCGCGCAGATGGCCGTCGCGCGGCAGCGCCTCGCCGTCATCATCGAGCGCCAGCATCACCTTGTCGGCGAGGCCGAGCGGCAGGCCGGCGGCGGCGTTCACCTTCTCCGGAAGCGCCGGAAAGAATCGCAGCGTTTCGTTGGCGATCAGGTTGGTCGGGATCGTCACGATTGCCTTCGCCGCCGTCAGCGTGCCGCGGTTGGTCTCGATCCGCAGGCGCGGACCGGAATGATCGATCAGCGTCGCCTGCGTGTTCAGCGCCACCGCGCAGGGCGCGCCATAGGCGGCGACCAGCGTGCCGTAACCGCGCTTCACGCGCCAGTTGAACTCGGTGTCCTCATAGGCGTCCATGTCGTGGATCGACACGCGATCGAGCTCGGCGCCGTTGATGTAGGTCGAGACGCAATTCAGCATCGCGTTCCAGCGATTGCCGGGATCAAGAAAATCGCTCGCCGGCCGATCTTCATCCTGCTCCGCCGCCTGCTCGCAGCGGGCGTAGAAAGCCTCCATCTCGGCGAGATACTGTGCGCGCTCGGCTTGCGGGAAGCCGATATTGAACGCCTGATCGCTCCAATGCGGGCGGCCCCGGTCGATGTCGAAACCGAGACGTTCGGCGATGGTCGTGAATTTGTTGCGGTCGGCCGAATGCAGCCAGCCGCAGCCGACATCGAAGACGATGCCGTTTGCGAGCGATCGCGTGAAAGCGCGTCCGCCGAGCCGGTCGCGCGCCTCCAGAATGAGTACGTTCAGGCCGCGTCCCTCCAGCGCGCGCGCCGCGCCGATGCCGGCCGCACCTGCGCCGATGATGGCCACGTCGATGGAAGAGGGGAGCGTCATGGGGCGAATGGCGAGTAGGGAGTGGCGAATAGCGAGTAGAAGAAAAGATAAGGGAAGCGCTGCCAACAAAAAAGGGGCCGCAAAGCCCCTTCTTCCATTCGCTATTCGCCACTCGCCCCTTCAGCTCGCCAGCGCTTCCTTGCTCTTTTCGGCGCGCTTGCGCTCGTTCGGGTCGAGGTGCTTCTTGCGAAGGCGGATCGACTTCGGGGTGATCTCCACCAGTTCGTCGTCCTCGATATAAGCCAGCGCCTTTTCCAGCGTCATCCGGATCGGCGGGGTCAGGCGCACCGCCTCGTCCTTCGAGGTGGTGCGGATGTTGGTGAGCTGCTTGCCCTTCAGCACGTTGATTTCGAGATCGTTGTCGCGGGTGTGCTCGCCGACGATCACGCCGCGATAGACCTTCCAGCCGGGCTCGATCATCATCGGGCCGCGATCCTCCAGCTTGAACATGGCGTAGGCCACCGCCTCGCCCTGATCGTTCGAGATCAGCACGCCGTTGCGGCGGCCGGGGATCTCGCCCTTGTAGGGCGCGTAATTGTGAAACAGGCGGTTCATGATCGCGGTGCCGCGCGTGTCGGTCAGCAATTCGCCCTGATAGCCGATCAGCCCGCGCGTCGGCGCGTAGAACACCAGCCGCAGCCGGTTGCCGCCGGAGGGGCGCATCTCGATCATATCGGCCTTGCGCTCGCTCATTTTCTGCACGACGACGCCGGAATGCTCCTCGTCGACGTCGATCACGACTTCCTCGATCGGCTCCTGCCAGACGCCATTCTCGTCCTTCTGCAACACCACGCGCGGGCGTGACACCGAAAGCTCGAAGCCTTCGCGGCGCATGTTCTCGATCAGGATCGCGAGCTGCAATTCGCCGCGGCCCGACACGTCCATCGAATCCTTGTCGTCGGATTCGGTGACGCGCAGCGCGACGTTGCCCTCGGCCTCGCGCAGCAGGCGGTCGCGGATCATGCGGCTCGTCACCTTGTCGCCTTCGGTGCCGGCGAGCGGCGAATTGTTGACGATGAACGACATCGACACGGTCGGCGGATCGATCGCCTGCGCCTGCAACGGCTCCTCCACCGAGGGATCGCAGAAGGTGTCGGCGACGGTGCCCTTCGACAGTCCGGCGATGGCGACGATGTCGCCGGCCTCGGCGATGTCGAGCGGCACGCGCTCGAGGCCGCGGAAGGCGAGGATCTTGGTGATGCGGCCGGTCTCCACCGTCTTGCCGTCGCGCGACAGCACCTTCACCGCCTGGTTCGGCTTGACGGTGCCCGACGCGATGCGGCCGGTGATGATGCGGCCGAGATAGGGGTTGGCTTCGAGGATGGTGCCGAGCAGGCGGAACGGACCTTCCTGCACGACCGGCGGCGCGACGTGCTTCAGCACGAGGTCGAACAGCGGCTTCATGCCGTTGCCGTTGTCCTCGGGCGACACGCCCATCCAGCCGTTCTTGCCGGAGCCGTAAAGGATCGGGAAATCGAGCTGCTCGTCGGTGGCGTCGAGCGCCGCGAACAGGTCGAACACCTCGTTCAGCACTTCGGTGACGCGCGCGTCGGGGCGGTCCACCTTGTTGATGGCGACGATCGGCTTCAGTCCGAGCTTCAGCGCCTTGCCGACCACGAATTTGGTCTGCGGCATCGGCCCTTCGGCGGCGTCGACCAGCACGATCACGCCATCGACCATCGACAGGATGCGCTCCACCTCGCCGCCGAAATCGGCGTGGCCGGGCGTGTCGACGATGTTGATCTGGGTCTCGCCCCACTGCACCGAAGTACATTTGGCGAGAATGGTGATGCCGCGCTCGCGTTCGATGTCGTTGGAGTCCATCGCGCGCTCGACCTGGCGCTGGTTGTCCCGGTACACGCCGGATTGCTGGAGCAGCCGATCGACAAGGGTCGTCTTGCCATGGTCGACGTGTGCGATGATGGCGACGTTGCGCAAATTCATGGGTCTACCGAAAGTTCGGAGTGGGGCGGTCCGCAAACACGGAGCCCGGCCATGGGGCCGGGCGGACGGGACGCTCGTTGCGGCGCAATATAATCAGAAATCGTCGAAAAACAACGGTTTTGACGGGGCCGATTGCGCGAATTTCGGGCTACCGCATGATCCCGAAAAGTGGGAACCGGTTTTCGGAAAGATCATGCGCGAACTGGCCGGTCAGGCGACCGCCGGCCGGGTCGGGCGCACCTGCGCGATGGCCGGATCGGGCAGCACCAGCCGCCGGTCGGCGACGGCGTTATGGAACTGCTCAAGCGCGATCTGGAACGCGGTCAGCGCCCCGGTTTCGATGGTGCCGTCCTCATAGCAGTCGAGCGTATTGCGCAGGATTTCGTCGGCTTCCGCCTGCATCGCGTCGAGGCTTTCGTGCGATTCGGCCCGCCGCGCCTCGCTCAGCATCTCCAGCAGGCGGGCGCGCAGCGAGACGCTGGCGGTGCGCTCGTCGCGCTTGAGATAGCTCGCGAACCATGCGCTCAGCGAGCCGAGCAGCGAGGTTCCGAGAATGGACCACCAGATCAGGTCGCTGTAGCGGTCCATGAAGGTCCGCTCCTCGCCGTCGATATAGGCTTCCGCGCCGGGATGGACGGGGATCACCGCGTCCTTGTCGGTGTCGGGAACCTCGATCCGGGAGGCGGCGCCGGTTTCGGCGATCAACGCCTGCCGCAGGGTGAAAAGCTGGCGGGTGAAGGCGGTGATCGTGCTGTCGGAGATGCTCTTTTTCGCGACGATGTAGTGGTCGAAGCTGATCGTCTTGATCGTGTCCTGCGGCCGCGCCGGGGCGCTGCCGAAGGAGCCGGGCGCGATTTCGGCGGCGTCATAGGCGGCGAACCGGCTGGCGATCGAATCGGCCAGTTCGATCGACAGGAAATTCGGCATCTGGCCGTCGCGCGAGGCCGCGGCCACCGCATCGGCCGTGATCTGGCTGTTGACCGGGCCGACCGCCATATAGGCGTCGGCCCTGGCGTTTCTGACCGCCTCATAGACCGCCGAGGGCGGCAACTGGACGATGGTCACCGCGTCGTCGGCGACGCCGTATTGCTGCAAGATCGTGCGCAGCAGATTGACGTTGGACTGGCCGCGGCCGATCACGCCGACCCGCTTTCCGGCCAGGTCCTCGATGGCTCCGATGTGCGAGGCGACCGTCGCGCCGCTCGCGTTTTTCACGGGAGTCGAGGGTGTCCAGATCGCGACCACATTCTTGCGCATGACCGCGACCGCCTGCGCGTCCTTCGGCACCGTCTGGTCGCCGCGAATCACCGCGAGGTCGGCGATCCCGGCATCCATGCTGACGGCGCTCTGCACCGAGCCTTCGGTCGGGATGATCCGCAACTTGATGGAGCTTCGCTCGCGCCCGGCGCCTTGCGGATCGAACACGCGGCCGATCGCCTGCGCCACCCTGGCGTCGTCGCTGTTCGTCGGGCCGACGGCGATGCGCAAGGTGACGGGGCGATTGTAGTAATAGACGCTGGCGGCAACCGCCGTCGCGATCGCGATCAGGGCTGCGACCACCGAAAGCACTGTCATCGGACGGGTGCGGCGGCGGCGCACCGGCGGCTCATACGCCAAAGCGGGGTCCTGCGCCGCCGACCGGGTGAAAAGCTGTCGCAGGTTCAGGGGAGCCACCTCGAACAACGGATTGCCGGAAGGAACGATAGCAACTTTCCCGCCGTGCCGCAGTTCCGATTCCGAACGGGAACGGCGACCGCAAAGGCTGCGAGCGACGGAACAGGCTGGCGGCGGCTGGCCACTCCGATAGTCCCGTCCGGTGTGGTAATTGTAAGGCGCAAAGGAGGTGGCGATGGCTTCGAAACTGACCGGCGAGGCGCGGGCGGCGGCGCTCGCGAAGCTGCCCTCATGGCGCGAGGTTCCAGGTCGCGACGCGATCACAAAGACGTTTGTTTTCAAGGATTTCGTTGAGGCCTTCGGCTTCATGAGCCGGGTCGCGATCGTCGCCGAAAAGCACGATCACCATCCCGAATGGCGCAATGTCTACAAGACCGTCGAGGTTGTGCTCTCGACCCATGATTCGGGCGGCGTGACGGACAAGGACATCGCGCTCGCGGAAGCTATGGACCGCTTCGACCGCGATTGAGACCGCTTGCGCTGGCGTCTTGCAGTCACCAAATTTTGACCGGACGCGACGGCCTCTTGCTCGCGTCGTTCGGAGGGCAGAACGCATGACCACTGAACGCATGGACGGTTTCACCGCCGAGGACTTCGAGCCCGCGCGCAAACTCGCGCAGGATCGCGAGGGTCTGCGCAAGCGGTTCAAGGCCAAGTTCAAGCGCATCGCCGCGCGGCTGCCATTCGCGGAGGATCTGCTCGCGGCCTATTACTGCGCGTTCGACCGCGAGACGCCGCGGCATGTGCAATTGTCGCTGCTCGGCGCGCTGGCCTATTTCGTGCTGCCGCTCGACTTCATGCCGGACCTTTTGCCGGTGCTCGGCTTCACCGACGATGCGGCGGTGCTGGTGGCGGCGCTGCGGATGGTCGCGGCCAATATCCGCCCCGACCATCGCGAGGCCGCGCGTGCGACGCTTGCGCGCGGCACCGAGATCGACGATGCCGCTGCTTGATGCAAGTCGCGCCGCTCAGGGATGCAGGATGACCTTGCCCATCGCCTGGCGGCTCGACAGCACCGCCATGGCGTCGGCGGCTTTCTCCAGCGGGAAGGTTGCATGCACATGCGACGACAGCTTACCTTCCGCCGCCCACTGCACGATCCGCTCCATGTTGCGGTAGCTCTTTTCCGGGAACGCCTTGGCGAATCCGCCCCAGAACACGCCGCGGATGTCGCAGCTCTTCAGCAGCGGCAGGTTCAGCGGAATGCGCGGAATCGGGCCTGAGGCGAAGCCGATCACCAGAAGCCGCCCCTCCCAGCCGAGCGAGCGCAGCGCGGCCTCGGTGAAATCGCCGCCGACCGGATCGAACACGATGTCGATGCCCTTGGCGTCGCCGATCTTCTTCAGGCCCTCTTTCAGGTCTTCCTTGGCGTAGTTGAACAGGATGTCCGCGCCGTAGCGCTTGCAGAACTCCAGCTTCTCGTCCGACGAGGCGCAGGCGATGACCTTGAGGCCGAGCAGCTTGCCGATCTCGATCGCGGCGAGGCCGGTGCCGCCGGCGGCGCCCAGCACCACCAGCGTTTCGCCCGGCTTCGGGCTGGCGCGGTCTTCGAGCGCATGCAGCGCGGTCGAATAGATCAGCACCAGTCCGGCCGCGCGGTCGTAGTCGAGCGAGTCGGGAATCCTGACGGTGAGCGCCGCCTTGGCGACGGCCTTCTCGCGCGCGCCGTTGAAGCCGATCGAGGAGATGACGCGGTCGCCGACCTTCAGATTGGTCACGCCCTTGCCGACGCTCTCGATCACGCCGGCGATCTCGGCGGCGGGGGAAAACGGAAACGGCGGCTTGGTCTGATATTTCCCCTGCACCATCAGGATGTCGAAGAAGTTCAGCGCCGCCGCCTTGACGGCGATCACCACCTCGTCGTCGGCGGCGACGGGATCGGGCAGATCGCCGTAAACGAGATCGGACGGTTCGCACCATTGCGTACAGATGATCGCTTTCATGAGCCCTCGCGATGTGGGAAAGATGTTTCGAGGCTCCTTCTGGCGGATTTGCGGAAGTTCGACAATCTCTATCCGGCCGGACCGCTCGCCTTCACAATTTCGCCGTTCCCGTCTATTCCAGTCGGGAGGCCGGGATTCCCCGGCGTTCTTTCCTGATCCCGAACAGAGACGAGGTGTGTGGGGATGTCTTTGCATCGAGGAAGTGCCGTTTTGACCGTGGCATGTGTCGTCGCAATCGTTGCGTGCGGGGAATCGCGTTCCGCGCATGCGCAAGGCGCGCGGGGCCCGGCCGGCGGCGCTGCGCCGACGCTGAGCGGCCAATACGGCGTCTGGGGCGCGTATGTCGCGGTTCCCGGAGGCCGGAAAGTCTGTTTTGCGCTCGCCAAGCCGACCTCGATGAAGACCGATCCGCCGAATCGCCCACGCGATCCGGCCTATGCCTTCATCTCCACGCGGCCGCAGGAGAAGGTGAGCAACGAAGTCTCGGTCATGATCGGCTATCCGCTGAAGCCGGGTTCCGAAGGCGCGATTGAAGTCGGCGGCAACAAATACGCGATGTACACGCAAGGCGACGGCCTCTGGATCAAGAACGCGGCCGAGGAGGACAAGATGGTCGAGGCGCTGCGCAGGGGCGCGGACATGACCATTCGCGGAACATCTTCGCGCGGCACGGACACCACCGATGTCTACTCGCTGAAGGGGTTGTCGCAGGCGCTCGATCGCGTGGCGCAGGACTGCCGCTGACCCTTCTCCGAGGGGCGGCGCCGGATTCCGGCGCTTCGCATCCGCGCCAAGGCCGTCTATATAAGGCGAATGACCGCAACCCCGTCCCCTCGCGCCGGCGCTCTCGTCGAGAAGACGCCGCTCGAAAGCTATGTGCCGCCGGTGAAGCCGTCGCTGATCGGCCTGTCGCGCGCCGAGCTGGCCGACCGTCTCGCCGAAATCGGTGTGCCGTCAGGCCAGCGCAAGATGCGGGCGCAGCAGCTCTGGCACTGGATGTATGTGCGCGGCGCGCCGTCCTTCGACGACATGACCAACGTCTCCAAGGCGCTGCGCGGGGACCTCGAACAGCGCTTCACCGTGGACCGGCCCGAGGTCGTCGCCGAGCAGATTTCCAATGACGGCACGCGCAAATGGCTGCTGCGGCTGCCGAGCGGGCTGACCGGCGAGCGCGCGCATGAGGTCGAGTGCGTCTACATTCCGGAGACGGATCGCGGCACGCTCTGCGTCTCCTCGCAGGTCGGCTGCACGCTGAATTGCTCGTTCTGCCACACCGGCACGCAGCGCCTCGTCCGCAATCTCACCCCCGGCGAGATCGTCGGGCAGGTGATGGTCGCGCGCGACAGGCTGAACGACTGGGTCGACCGCGACACGCCGAACGGCAACCGCCTCGTCACCAATGTGGTGATGATGGGCATGGGCGAGCCGCTCTACAATTTCGAGGCGGTGCGCGATGCGCTGCTGATCGTCTCCGACAATGAGGGCATCGCGCTGTCGCGGCGGCGGATCACGCTGTCGACCTCCGGCGTGGTGCCGAACATCACGCGCGCGGGCGAGGAGATCGGCACGATGCTGGCGATCTCGCTGCATGCGGTGCGCGACGAATTGCGCGACGAGCTGGTGCCGCTCAACCGCAAATATCCGATCGCCGAGTTGCTGGAGGCGTGCCGCAACTATCCAGGCGTGTCGAATGCGCGTCGCATCACTTTCGAATATGTGATGCTGAAGGGCGTCAACGATTCGCTCGACGACGCCAAGCGGCTCGTGAAGCTGCTCAAGGGAATCCCGGCGAAGATCAATCTGATTCCGTTCAATCCCTGGCCGGGTTCCAAATACGAATGCTCGGACTGGGACCAGATCGAGAAATTCTCCGAATATGTGTTCAATGCCGGCTATTCGTCGCCGGTGCGCACGCCGCGCGGCCGCGACATTCTTGCCGCCTGCGGGCAGTTGAAGTCGGAGACCGAAAAGCTGTCGGCGCGCGAGCGACAGGCGCTGCGGGCGATGGCGATGACGGATTAGCGACTGATCCAGCGAAGTTCAGCCAGTCTCGTCGTTTATCTTTTATTGGAGCATGATCTGTTCCGAAAACCGGTTCCCACTTTTCGGGATCATGCTCCGGACGCTCCCATGGCACTCCTCGGCCGCCTGATCGTTCTCGCTTTCGCGTTTCTGTGCGCCAGCCTCGCCGCCGGCTTTGTGGTCGTGCTGGCGGTGATGTATCCGGAATGGAGCAGCCTCGATCTCGGTCCGATCGATCGCGACGGAATGGCGGTGATGGCGGGCTTTGGCCTGATCTTCGTCAGCGGCTTCGCCTTCCTGCCGGCGCTGGTGATGATGCTGGTGACGGAGGCGTTCGCCATCCGCAGCGTGCTGTTTTATGCCGCAGGCGGCGCGCTGTTCGGCCTCGGCGTCTATCTGGCGTTCACGCAGTTCGACCTGTCGAGCCTGAGCTTTACCGGCGTCGAGCGACGCGAGCTGGAAGTGATGACCGGCGCGGGCATCGTCGCCGGGCTGGTCTACTGGCTGATCGCCGGCCGGAACGCGGGGCGCTGGCGCGCTCTATAGCCGCATTTCCGGCGTCCCGCCGCTGATGATTTTGTGAGGTCGCGACCCTTTCTATCCGCTTTTCACCATGAACGGCCTCGGCTAGACCTCGCTCCCATGAATCGGACCGGCCTTATCGTCGCGCTTTCGTTGTCGCTCGCTTTCGTGCTGCTGATGGCGGTCTTTCCCGACCTCGATCTGTGGTTCGCCCGGTATTTCTATCACCCGGAGACGCGCAATTTCCCGATCGGCGGCGGGCCGGTGGTGCGTATCCTGCGCGAGACGGCGATGATTATCGCATGGGCGTTCTGCCTGCCGGCGATCGTCGCGTTTATCGTCAAGCTGGCGCGGCCCGACCGGCCGCTGCTCATCAGCGGACGCACGGTGGCGTTCTTCCTCATCACCATGACGTTGACCGCCGGCATCGTCACCAATCTGGCGTTCAAGACGCATTGGGGCCGGCCGCGTCCGGTCGATGTCGCCGAGTTCAACGGAAAACACCAGTTCATGCCGTGGTGGCAGCCGGGCGGCGCATGCCCGAGAAACTGCTCGTTCTTCTCGGGCGAGGCGGCGACCGCGTTCTGGACCTACGCGCCGGCCGCGCTGGCACCGCCGCAATGGCGCCCCCTGGCTTATGCGGGAGCGACGATCTTCGGCCTCGCCACCGGCGCATTGCGGATGACTTTCGGCGGCCACTTTTTCAGCGACGTCATCGTCGCCGGCTTTGCCACCTTCCTCATCATCTGGCTGATGCACGGGCTGATCTATCGCTGGCCGGCGACGCGGACGAGTGATGCGCGCGTCGATGCATTGCTGACGCGATGGGCGTGGCCCTTCTATGCGTGGCGGCGCGGCCTGTTCGGAAAGAAGCCGGAAGCGAAACGATGACGGCGTCCGATCTGGCGGCGGATCGAAAGCTTTCGTCGCCCGGCCTGCCGCTCGCGATCGCGCTGATCGGTGCGCTGACGATCATCCGCTATGTCGGGTTGCACTATTCGCGCGTCGATCTGTTCTTCGACGAATCGCAATATTGGGCGTGGTCGCGCGATCTCGCGCTCGGCTATTTCTCCAAGCCGCCGCTGCTCGCCTGGATCATCGCAGCTAGCAGCGCTGTCTGCGGCGACACCGAGGCGTGCGTGCGCGCGGCGAGCCCGCTGTTCTATTTCGCAACGTCGCTTTTGGTCTATGCGATCGCCGACGCCTTGTACGACCGGCGCGTCGCGTTCTGGTCGGCGCTGGCCGTAGCGCTGATGCCGGGCGTGGTGTTTTCCGCGCGCATCATATCGACCGATGTGCCGCTCTTGTTCTGCTGGGCGCTGGCGCTGCTGGCGATCGTGAAGCTGCGCGCTTCACCTCGCTGGCGATGGGCGCTCGTGTTCGGGGCCGCGCTCGGCTGCGGACTGCTGGCGAAATATGCGATGGCCTATGTGCTCGCCGGACTGCTGCTGGCGGCGCTGATCGATCGGCGGACGCGCGCGCTGTTCGCCCGGCCGCAGATCTGGGCGGGGCTTCTCATCGGTGCGCTGATCCTGCTGCCGAACATCGTCTGGAATCTCAACAACGGGCTGGTGACGCTGCGGCACACCGGCGACAATATTCAGGGCGCGGGATTCCACCTCTCGATCATCTCGGCGCTGGAATTTCTCGCCTCGCAATTCGGCGTGGCGGGGCCGCTGCTGTTCGGCGGTTTCCTTCTGGCGCTGCCGCGCATGCGCCGGCTGCGCGAAAACGATCGGCTGCTGATCGCATTCGCGATCCCGCCGCTGGCAATCATCACGGCGCAGGCGCTGCTGCGCGGCGCGAACGCGAACTGGGCGGCGGCGGCGTTCGTCTCGGCGGCAATCGTGGTCGTCGCGCTTTGGGTCCGGCAGGAGCGCTTCCGCCTGATCGCGGCCACGCTTGCGATCGGCGTCATGGCGCAGGCGCTGCTGCTGGTGGGCGATATTTTCCCCTATCGGGTTGGGCTGGCCGCGCTCGGGCCGAAGGGCGATGCCTATCGCCGCACGCTCGGCTGGCGCGAGTTGGGCGAGACGGTCCGCGCCAAGGCCGACGCGGCCGGCGCGAAGACCATCGCCGCCGAGAACCGCCACGAACTCGCCTCGCTCGTCTATTATCTGCGCGATGCGCCGCAGCCGGTCCGCTCGTGGCCGGTGGGTCATGTCCCCGACAACCAGTTCGACATGACGCATGCGTTGACGGAGAAAGCGGGCGAGCCGATCCTGTTCGTCACGGCCTGCGGACTGGAGCCGCGGCTTGCCAAACAGTTCGCCTCGGTCAGGCAACTGGACGTGTTCACGGTCCGGACCGGCCCGACCTCGTCGCGCATCTATGGCGCGTTCCTGCTGAGCGGCTCGCGTGGGCCGGTCGCGCCGCTCGGCCGCTGCGAGGGGTAAAGCTGCCCGCTTGCGTCGCCGATCAGCGTGCCTATAGTCCCGGCGAAACCCGCGCGACCCTGCGGAAAATCATCAAAAGGCGATTATGAGCAACGGCGACGTGAAGAAGGTGGTGCTTGCCTATTCGGGCGGCCTCGACACCTCGATTATCCTGAAATGGCTGCAAACCACCTATCGCTGCGAGGTGGTCACCTTCACCGCCGATCTCGGGCAGGGCGAGGAGCTGGAGCCCGCGCGCAACAAGGCGCTGCTGCTCGGCATCAAGCCGGAAAACATCTTCATCGAGGATTTGCGCGAGGAATTCGTCCGCGACTACGTCTTCCCGATGTTCCGCGCCAACGCGGTCTATGAGGGGCAGTATCTGCTCGGCACCTCGATCGCCCGGCCGCTGATCGCCAAGAAGCAGATCGAGATCGCTGAAAAGGTCGGCGCGGATGCGGTGTCGCATGGCGCGACCGGCAAGGGCAACGATCAGGTCCGTTTCGAGCTTGGCTATTACGCGCTGAAGCCGGACATCAAGATCATCGCGCCGTGGCGCGAATGGGATCTCCGTTCGCGCGAGCAGCTCATCGCCTTCGCCGAGGCGCATCAGATTCCGATCGCCAAGGACAAACGCGGCGAAGCGCCGTTCTCGGTCGACGCCAATCTCCTGCACGCCTCCAGCGAGGGCAAGGTGCTGGAAGACCCGGCGCAGGAGGTGCCCGATTACGTCTATTCGCGCACGATCGATCCGGAGAAGGCGCCCGACAAGCCGACGATCATCACCATCGATTTCGAGCGCGGCGATCCGGTCGCGATCGACGGCAAGAAGCTCTCGCCGGCCTCGCTGCTGACGAAGCTCAACGAGCTTGGCCGCGCCAACGGCATCGGCCGGCTCGATCTGGTCGAGAACCGCTTCGTCGGCATGAAGTCGCGCGGCATGTATGAGACGCCCGGCGGCACGATCCTTCTGGTCGCGCATCGCGGCATCGAGCAGATCACGCTCGACCGCGGCGCGGGGCACCTCAAGGACGAACTGATGCCGCGCTATGCCGAGCTGATCTATAACGGCTTCTGGTTCGCGCCGGAGCGCGAGATGTTGCAGGCGGCGATCGATCATTCGCAGCAGCATGTCACGGGGCGCGTGACGCTGAAGCTGTACAAGGGTAACGTCATCCTGATCGGCCGCGAATCGCCGAACTCGCTCTACGATCAGGACCTCGTCACCTTCGAGGAAGGCAAGGTCGCCTACGATCACCGCGACGCGGCCGGATTCATCAAGCTCAACGCGCTGCGCCTGCGCACGCTCGGCCAGCGCAAGCGGAAGCTGGGGCTGTAAGCCTTCCGGAGGCGATCCATGCCGACGCGCGCCACGCTCGAAGCCTTCGCCCGGATGGTCGAATCCAACGACCATGTCGGCGCGATCGAGACGTTTTACGCGGACGACGCGCGGACGATCGAGAACAACAACCCGCCGCGAATCGGCCGCGCCGCGCTGGCCGAGCGCGAGCGTCAGGTGCTGGCCTCGGTGGCGAGCGTGCGCACCACGCGGCTCGGGCCGCTGTTTCTGGACGAGGATCGCTCGGCGATCGGCTGGCGGTTCGAATTCACGCGCAAGGACGGTGGCGTCCGCGCGATGGAGGAAATGGCGGTGCAGACCTGGCGCGGCGAGAAGATCGTCGAGGAGCGGTTCTTCTACGATCCAAAGCAAATGGCGAGCTGATCGATCGGCCCGCCATTTTGATTCGTTCAGGTTTTTAGTTTGCGCATGATCTGGTCCGAAAACCGGTTCCCACTTTTCGGGATCATGCTCTTTCAGTAGCCGCCGAACCCGCTTTTCGGGTAGCCAGGCAGGTCCCACGGGTCGGGCAGGCCCGAACGCCGCCAGCTGAAGGGATGCGCCGAATCGGCGAAGCTGTAGCCCGGCGGAATGGCGTAATCGGTGTATTTGCGCTCGCCTGGCGAGACTTCGGTGCCGAGGTCCAGCCAGTGCCGGCGCGACACGAAAATCCGCGTCCGCGGACCCTGCTGATAGGAGACGTTCGGGGAGCGCGCGCTGGCGCGCTGGCGCTGCTGGGCGTCGGCGGGCGCGGTGCTGGCGGCAACGGCGAGCAGGCTGACCGCCGCCGCGCACGTTCCCAGAGCCCAAAATTTGAAATTCATCTTATCCTCTCAAGGCATTAGCCTACGTGGGGAGCACCATACAGCCTGCCGCGCGCGCCACAAGGACCAAACGGACACAGGTCGCCCGGAATGTTTTCAACGCGCCGGTCACCGGCCGGGTTCCGGCGCCGCTCTGGATGTTTAGCGAATCAGCCGCTTCAGCGGCCGGCGCGAGCCGGTGTCGGTGGTCTGGGACACCGGGTCGGCATAGCAGCGCGGCGACCGCGTCATGCGCTCGGTGATGAAGGCGGTCGCTTCCTTCGACTTCAGCGGCTTGCTCAGCGCAAGCTGGTCGATGATGCAGGCGAGCGCGCTGAAACTCGGCCGCGCGCCATTGGCCTCGCAATACCAGCCCTTCAAGTAGAAGGCGTCCGACTGGAAGCGGCTGAGATAGGAAATGCAGAGTTTGGTCCGGCCGTCGGCGTTGATCGAGAATTCGGAGGCGCGGACCGGCCCGAAGCGGGTTTCGAGGTCGTAGAAATTGTTCGATGATGTCAGGTATCGCTTGCGATAGAGCGGGCGCAGGCCGGCGATTCGGCCGCGTAGTCGCGCGTCAGCGTCTGGTAGCGCTCGTGCGGCACGATCATGACCATGGTCAGGTCAGCGTCGCGGTCGTAAAGCTGGCCGTATTGCAGGCTCTGCATCCAGCCGTAGGAATTTGTCTCGGCCTTCAGCGTCTGCGGCCGGTGCGCCAGCACGCTGGCGCGAACCTGAAACACCGGCTCCGATTTGACGCCCGGTACATAGCCCGGAAGCCGCGTCCAGATCCATGAGGCGAGCAGCCCGAGCGAGACGAATCCGAAAATGCCGGCGGCGTAGAAGGAAAGCCGCGCGAAGCTCGTCGCCGTGCGCGTCGCGGTCCGGATGGTCGCGCGGTCGATGTCGAAGGTCATGCGAGGCTTCCCGTCACGTTTCTTATTTTATCTTCATGGCCGCGAAGGAGCCGCGAAGGAGGGGATCGCCCGTCGATGTCACCCAGTCGGTCCGCGGCGTGGGACCAGTTGCGCAGCCGGCGCGGCGCAGCTCCGCGCGGGCGAACAGTTGCGCCATGTTCGGATCGTTGCCGGCCGACAGCATGGTCAGCCGGTCGAGCGCGCAGGCGACGGTCCGGCGCTGGGCGGGCGCGTCGTCGCCCTGGCAGGACCAGCCGCTGATCTGCAAAGGCGGAGTCTCGAAGCTGCGCGCAAAACCGATGCAGCTTTCCCGCGCCGCGCCGTTCCGCCGGAAAAAGCGGACCAGAGGCATCTCGCCGAATTTGGTCTCGATCACGCCGGCGGCCTGGACGCGCTCCGGGTTGCCGCCGGCCACCCGCGCGGCGATTTCGTGCGTCGCGGAGCCGAAGACGGCCAGTTCCCCGCCCGGCCGATAGAGTTCGATCCGCGCCACCGGCGGGGTGTTCGGCGTCCCGTTGTCCTCGGCCGACCAGCTCAAAAAGTCCTTCCGGCCTCCCAGGGGATGCCGCAGGATCTCGTAACTCTCTGTGAACGCAGAAAAATCATGGATCGGCGCGGCGAAGGCCGGCTGCACGCGCGAGGCCGGCGTCCAGGCATGTTCCGGCACCGAGCTGACCGGCTCCTCGTCGGCGGCGGGGACGGCTTTGGCGGCGATGTCGGCGGCGATCAGCGCCAGCACGGCGATGCCGCAGAGATAGGCGAGCAGGCGCACGGCGAGCGCGCGGCCCTCCTCGGCAAGGCCGGTCAGCATCGCTGCCATGCCGCCATGCGCCCGGAAGGTGGAATGAGTGCCGTCTGCGTTCATAACTGGATGCGGTGCCGAATTGTCTTGTCGGCGGTTCTCGCATAGAAGCACGCACGCCTAGGTTATCCGGATGCGCCGGACCGTGGCTTTTTCGCTCGGAGAGTGAACGATGGGTTACAAGGTTGCAGTCGTGGGAGCGACCGGCAATGTGGGCCGGGAAATGCTCGATATTCTTGCCGAACGCCGGTTTCCGGCGGACGAGGTCGTCGCCATTGCGTCGCGCAGGAGCCAGGGCACCGAAGTGTCCTTCGGCGATAAAACGCTGAAGGTCAAAGCCATCGACAATTACGATTTCTCCGACGTCGACATCTGCCTGATGTCGGCCGGCGGCTCGGTCTCGAAGGAATGGTCGCCGAAGATCGCGGCGGCCGGCACCGTGGTGATCGATAATTCGTCGGCGTGGCGCTACGATTCCGACGTGCCGCTGATCGTGCCGGAGGTGAATGCGGACGCGGTCGCGGGCTTCACCAAGAAGAACATCATCGCCAACCCGAACTGCTCGACGGCGCAGCTCGTCGTCGCGCTGAAGCCGCTGCATGACGCCGCGAAGATCAAGCGCGTCGTGGTCTCGACCTATCAGTCGGTGTCGGGGGCGGGCAAGGAAGGCATGGACGAGTTGTTCGCGCAAACCAAGGCCGTCTACACCGCCTCCGAGCTCGAGGTGAAGAAATTCCCCCGTCGCATCGCCTTCAATCTGATCCCCCATATCGATGTGTTCATGGAGGACGGGTACACGAAGGAAGAGTGGAAGATGATGGCGGAGACGAAGAAGATTCTCGATCCCGCGATCAAGCTGACCGCGACCTGCGTTCGCGTGCCGGTGTTCATCAGCCATTGCGAGGCGGTGAACATCGAGTTCGAACGCCCGATCACGCCCGACGAAGCGCGTGACATCCTGCGCAAGGCGCCGGGCTGTCTCGTCATCGACAAGCATGAGGATGGCGGCTATGCCACGCCTTACGAGGCGGCCGGCGAGGACGCGACCTATATCAGCCGCATCCGCGAGGATGCGACGGTGGAGAACGGTCTCGCGCTGTGGTGCGTGTCGGACAATCTGCGCAAGGGCGCGGCGCTCAACGCGATCCAGATCGCCGAGTGCCTGAACAACCGCAAGCTGTTGCAGCCGAAGAAAAAGGCGGCGTGAGCTTGCGACGTCTTGCATATGACAAGGGCCGCGGTTTCACGACCGCGGCTTTTTTGTTGTTCTCTGCTGCCGCCTGCACGCCGGCGTCTGCCGAGATGCCGTCGATACAGCCCGGCGAGTGGAAGATCACGACAAAAACGATCATGAACGGTGCGGTGGGGCAGACGAGTGTTCGCGCGCGCTGCTTCACGGCGGAGCAGGCGCGCGACACCGCAACGACATTCGGCCCGCAATTCGGGACCGTGAATTCAACCTGTGCCGCGCCCGCGGTGGAGGCGACGGCGCGTACGCTCAAATGGCGGCTCGAATGCCGAGGCCAATTGAACATGGATGTCGCCGCGAGTTTCGATTTTGAAAGCGACACGCGCTACAGGGCCGCAATCGCCAGCAAGGCGGAAATGGGCGGTCAGGTTGTGAGCAACACCACAACCGAGACCGAAGGCGAGCGCACCGGCGATTGCGCGCGATAGAGCATTTTTCCGAAAAGTGGGAACCGGTTTGCGCTTCGCGGTCTTCGGGTCGGATCAGATCATGCTCAAATGAGCAGGCATGTCAGGGTTGAAGTGTTTCAACCCGAGCAACTCGGACTCTAGGCACTGCCGTTCACGGTCGCGAACTCGCCGCTCGCCTGATCCAGCACCGACAGCGAACCGCGCGCGACGCCGAAATACGCGCCGTGCAGATGCAGCTTGCCGCGCTCGGCCAGAATATTGATGCAGGGAAACGTCATCAGGTTCTCGATGCTGCGCTTCACCGCGGCCTTCTCGACGCGGGTGATGAAATCCTGCGGCGTCTCGCTGTCTTTGCGCGGTGTGCCGTCCAGCGCCGGCGTGAGCAGCGACATCCATTTGCCGATGAAGTCGCCCGGCGACAGCGGCGCGGAATCCTCCACCAGCGCGCGGATACCGCCGCATTGCGCATGCCCCAGCACGACGATGTGCTTCACGCGCAGCACCTGCACGCCGAACTCCAGCGCGGCCGAAACGCCATGCGCCTCGCCGTCCGGCGCGTAAGGCGGCACCAGATTGGCGACGTTGCGCACCACGAACAATTCGCCGGGCCCCGCATCGAAGATGACTTCCGGCGACACGCGCGAATCGCAGCAGCCGATCACCATTACTTCCGGCGACTGGCCGCGCTCGGCGAGGTCGCGATAGCGCGATTGTTCGGTCGGCAGGCGCTCCGTGGCGAACGTCTGGTAACCGGCAATGAGATTCTGAGGAAATGATTCGGCGGACATTCGGGTCCCTCCTCTCGTCAACGCGGACTTGACCCAAGCCTCCGCGTCTTGCGATGTGAGTGGACTAGAGGACCGCATCGCCCGGCACAAGACCGTGCATGAAAATTGTGATGAAGGTCGCTTTTTTGGAGGTTCCGCCATGATCCGTCCGCGCCGCAGCCTGCTGTTCATGCCCGGTTCGAATGCGCGGGCGCTGGAAAAGGCGCGGACGCTGCCGGCCGACGGCCTGATCCTCGATCTTGAGGATTCGGTCGCGCCCGAGGCCAAGGCGACCGCGCGCGAGCAGGTGGGGCAGGCGATCGCCGCCGGCGGCTTCGGCGAGCGCGAGCTGCTGGTGCGAATCAACGGCCTCGACACGGCGTGGTGGATTGCCGACCTCGATATGGTCGCGAAGGCGCGCCCGCACGGCATTGTCGTGCCGAAAGTCTCGACGGTCGCCGACATCGTCAAGATTTCCGATCGCTTCGCCGATCTCGGTGCAGATCACAATATCCGCGTCTGGCTGATGATCGAGACCGCGCTCGGTGTTCTCAACGCGCCCGAGCTAGCGGCGCAGGCGCGGGATTCGGAAATGCGGCTGGCCGGTTTCGTGATCGGGCCGAACGACATCGCGCGCGAGACGCGGATGCGAATGTTGCCGGGCCGTGCGCCGCTGGTGCCGGCGCTGATGAACTGCGTGTTCGCGGCGCGCGCGCATGACCTCGATATCCTCGACGGGGTCTACAACAATTTCAGCGATGCGGAGGGGTTCGCCCGCGAATGCGCGCAGGCGCGCGATATGGGCTTCGACGGCAAGACGCTGATCCATCCGAGCCAGATCGAGCCCTGCAACGCCGCCTTCACGCCGGCGGCCGAAGAGGTCGCTGTGGCGCGGGAAATTCTCAGCGAATTCGAGAAGCCGGAGAATGACGGCCGGGGCGCGATCCAGATTCGCGGCCAGATGGTCGAACGGCTGCATATGGAGATGGCGAAACGCACGGTCGCGGTCGCGGACGGAATCGCCCGGCTCGGCTCGGGGCGATGAGCGCGCCCGCGCTCACGCTCTATTTCGCGCCGGGCGCAAGCTCGATGGCGCCGCATATCGCGATGCATGAGACCGGCGCGCCGTTCGAAGGCCGGCCGCTGTCGTTCGCAACGAAAAACCATCGCGAGGCAGCTTTTCTCGCGATCAATCCGGAAGGAAAGGTGCCGACGCTCCTGATCGACGGCCGCCCGCTGACCGAGGTCGCGGCGATCCTGTTCTATCTGGCACGGACTTTCCCGAAAGCGGGGCTATTGCCGGACGACGTCGAGGCAGAGGCGCAGGTGATTTCGTGGATGTCGTTCATCGCCTCCACCGTTCATCCGGCGCGGCGGCAGGGGCTCGATCACGCCAAAGGCATCTATCGCCTCGCGGACCAGCGGCTCGGCGCGCGCGACTGGGCGGTCGGCGAGTACTCGATCGCCGACATTCACCTGTTCCGCCTGTACTGGCGTTTCTTCAACTCGCTGAAGCCGGAGCCGGGCACGTTCCCGAATCTCGATGCGCATTACGCGCGCATGATGGCGCGGCCGGCGGTGCGAAGGACGATCGAGATCGAATCGGCGCTCGGCTATCATCTGCCGGCGTGAGCATGATCCCGAAACGAGAGAACCGGCTTACAGCCAGGACATGGCTTCCCTGGCCTTGCTCTCATAGCGGTCGATGGAGGACTTCTTCTCCATCGTCAGGCCGATATCGTCGAGCCCGTTCATCAGGCAGTGCTTGCGATGCGGGTCGATGTCGAACTTGATCGCGCCGCCATCCGGCCCGCGGATTTCCTGCTTGGCCAGATCGACCGTCAGCGTGGCGTTCGCGCCGCGGTCGGCGTCGTCAAACAGCTTTTCCAGCTCGTCCGGCGACACGATGATCGGCAGAATGCCGTTCTTGAAGCAGTTGTTGTAGAAAATGTCGGCGAAGCTGGTCGAGATCACGCAGCGGATGCCGAAATCGAGCAGCGCCCAGGGCGCGTGCTCGCGGCTCGATCCGCAGCCGAAATTGTCGCCCGCGACCAGAATCTTCGCATTCCGATAGGCGGATTTGTTCAGCACGAAATCCGGGTTCTCGCTGCCGTCGTCCTTGTAGCGCTGCTCCGAGAACAGGCCCTTGCCGAGGCCGGTGCGCTTGATGGTCTTCAGATACTGCTTCGGGATGATCATGTCGGTATCGACATTGATGATCTTCAGCGGGGCGGCGACGCCTTCCAGCGTGGTGAACTTGTCCATGGCGATATTCCGTGGCTGTGGCCGTTCGGGGCCCGGTGGGCCGGCAACGGTGCAATTACGAGCGTTTTGAAGGCGTTGGCCCGTTCCGTCAAGGCTTATGCGGCAGGTCCGCCATGACGCTGCGTGCGGACGACCTCGGTCCCCGCCCAGCGGTCGTGCCAGGCAAGCTCGCCTTTGCGCATCGCCCGGACGGCATTGATGACCAGGGCCGCCAGGATCGCCAGGTTCAGCCCCACGAATGTCAGCAGGATTGCGACCATATGGTCGGGATAGGATTGCAGCAGATGCTGGCCCGCCGGCACCAGCAGCAGCCATGCAAAACGCGGCACGAACCGCTTGACGACCTGCACGAGCGAAGCCGGCCGGCCGCCCAGCGACCGCACCCGCATGCCGAGCAGGCGCTGGGCCAGCGTCCCGCCAAGCAGCCATTCGAGAAGGATGAAATAGAGCCCGTACAGCACGAAAGAATAGCTGTCGATTTCGATCGGGTCGGCCGGGCGTCCCCGCGGATCGAGCGGATAGGTGTAGGCGAGTTTCTTTGTCGTCGTGTATTCGGCGCCGCCAATGGTGACGTCCTGTTGCGTGACGCTCTCGGCCGTCGCCGCCCAGTGATAGGGAATCGACAGGAACGAATAGGTGCAGCCGGTGATGCTGGTCGGTTTGAAGCCGCGCGGCAGATCGAGACCCGCCGGCAGGGTGTCGAGCCTTTTGCAATCGGCTTTTTTCAGCAGGGTGCTCTGCACGCGGATGTTGCCATCGGAGAGCTTTGACAGCGTGACGCCTGTGAGCGTCACCAGAGTCAGGATGACGAGAATGTCGATGACGAGCGCCAGCGCGCGTCGACCGAATCCGGCACGGCCTGCCGCCGCTGGTGTGGTCATGATCGATCTCTCTGGCGAACGCGCAGCCGCGCACGCGCCCGGCGATAAGGAGGGATTTCGGATTGGTGCCGCGAGCCGGCCGGATGGTTCGATCCGCGCGATGTTTGCGGGCGCAGCCTAATGGGCCGTGGGCGGATCGTCGTCGGTAACGCTCGCCTCGATCCGCTCCATGTCGTCGTCCGACAGGCCGAAATGATGGCCGATCTCGTGGATCAGCACATGGCGGATGATATGGCCGATGGTTTCGTCATGTTCCGCCCAGTAATCGAGGATCGGTCGGCGATAGAGCCAGATCATGTTCGGCATGGGCGAGGGGTCGCTGTGGCTCTGGAACGGCAGGCCGACGCCCTGAAAGAGGCCGAGCAGATCGAACTCGTTCTCGATCTCCATCGATTCCAGCACCTCGTCGGTGGCGAAATCGTCGACGCGGATGACGAGGCCCTCGCAGAGGCTGCGAAATTCGGGCGGCATCCGTTCGAAGATCGCATGGGCGAGCACCTCCATCTCTTCGAGCGAAGGCGCTTTCAGTTTGGACCATGCGGTGACGACATCGGACATGCGCCAGCTTTACGGGAACGGTTTTGCAAGGCCAAGCCCTTGCAAGCTCAAGCCGCCGCGCCGGGTTGACGCTGGCGCCGCGATGCGGGACGTTGCGGCCGGTTTTTTTGCGCATGATCTTATCCGAAAACCGGTTCCCACTTTTCGGGATCATGCTTCAGGTACAGAGACGGCGCATGCGGGCGACACAACGGATTCTTCTGCTGGCGGCGGTGGCCGCCTCGGTGGCGGCGATGTCGGCCGCGCCCGCGCAGGCGCGGGACAATCAGCGACAGGTCGCGCCGGCGAAGATCGAGCGCACCCTCGCGGCTGAAATCTCCTCGCAGGCCCGACGCCGGCCCCGGCCCGCGACGCGGCTGCGGGTCTATCGCGAGCGCCTGCCGCCGAACGCCGTGCGCACCTGCGATGCCTGGTATGTGCAGGAGTTTCGACCCAGTGGTCCGGTGATCGTGCCGCGCATGCGCTGCCGCTGGATTGCCGGTTAGCGCACCCGCTCAAGGCATGTGTCTCGGTGCCCTGCTTGGTGTTCTGCTTTGATCTCCTGCCTCACGGCAATGTGCATCATTGCGGCGCGACCATTCATTCCGCATTCACACGCCGAGTCCTAGCCTGACAGTCTCGGGCAAGCCAGTCATGCCGAAAAGCGAGTCCTGCCCGTTGATCGAGGGAGGGTTTGATGAAGAAACTTCTCGGATTTTTTGCCATGGCCGGGCTCATGGCCATTGCCGCTCCTGCCGAGCGGGCGCAAGCGCTGACATTGATAAGTCCGGCTTCGGGATTGGCCTCGAAGACCCTGTCGAACAATCTCACGGTTGAGGTCCGTCATGGCGGCGGCGGTTTCCGCGGCGGCGGGTTCCGTGGTGGTGGCTTTCACGGCGGAGGTTTCCGGGGCGGCGGTTTCCGTGGAGGAGGCATGCACATCTATCGCGCCGGCGGCCCGCGCTTCGGGCGCGGCTATGTCGGCCGTCCGCACTTCGTGAATCGTCCGCATTATGCCTATCGGCCGCATTATTACGGCCCGCGCCGGCACTTCGCGCCGCGCCGCTACTGGCGTCCGCGTCCCTACATCTATCCTGGCTACGCCTATGTGGCTCCGCGGCTCCATTGCCGCCGCGTCTGGACGGATTTCGGGCCGCGCCGCATCTGCCGCTATCGGCCGTGGTGGTAGTGAACGGGACAAGTCTGATCCGGCGAGCGAAAGCAAAGGGCGCGATCCAGGTTCTTGTCTGACGCGGTTTCTTCACGCGAACCGGTGCCGACTTCGTTCGAAAACGCTATATGTCCCGCACGGACGCATGCGACGGAGCGCATCATGAGGAATGCATCATGAGATGGCCAACGCGGTTTCTGCTCGTCACGACGATCGCTGCGGCCGCCATTGTCGCGGCGAGCTTCGGTGCCGGCGCGCCGGCGGCGGCATCCGAGCGGATCGAAACGGGAGCTGAGGCCGGTCAGGTTGCGGACATGTCGGCGCGCAAGCGGCACGCGAAGACGCATCGGACGCATCGCATGAAAACGCACGGCAAGAAGATGCATCGCGCGACCGGCCTGCGTGTCCACCGGCTGTCGCGCCGCGCGGCCGAGCCGCCGAATGCGGACCGGCCTTACTATCGGCCGGTTCCAAGCTTTTATCCGTTCGCGCAGGACCGCGGCTATTTCTGAACCGCCGTTCCGTGACGATTCTCGGAAACTTCCGCCATTTGCAGGCGTTCTGATCCCGAGGCGACATCGTGTGAGGAGGATGTTCTCCATGAAATATCTTAGCGCAGCGGCGCTTGCCGCAACCCTGGCACTCTCCGGCGCTGGACTTGCCACGCCGGCACAGGCCGCTTCGCCCGCGAAGGCGACGGGCGGCGTGTCGAACAACGTCGAATCGCCACGCGCGGCGAACGCCACCGATATGAGCGCGCAACGACGACACTATCGTCAGCGGCCTTATCGTCCTTATCGTTATGTCCGTCCGTGGCGGCCCTATCCCTATGCATACGGCTACTATCGGCCGCGTCCTTACTACTATCGCCCGCGTCCGTATTATTACGGCCCGCCGGTGTTCAGCTTCGGCTTCGGCCCGCGTTACTGGTAAGCGGCCGGTCCGAAACCACGCCAAACGTAAAAGGCGCGCTCTTGTGAGCGCGCCTTTGTTGTTTCGAGTTGCTTTGCGTGGATTATTATCCGGCCAGCGCCTGCATTTCCTTCAGGACTGCCGCACCCATCTCAGTCGTGTTCACCACCGTCGTTCCGTCCGACTTGATGTCGGCGGTGCGCAGGCCCTTAGCGAGCACGGCGGCGATCGCCTGATCGACGATGTCGGCGAGCTTCGGCTCGTCGAGCGAATAGCGCAGCGCCATGCCGAACGAGGCGATCATCGCGATCGGATTCGCGGCACCGGTGCCGGCGATGTCCGGCGCGGAGCCGTGGACCGGCTCGTACATCGCCTTGCTGCGCTTGGTCTTCGGATCGACATCGCCGAGCGAGGCCGAGGGCAGCATGCCGAGCGAGCCGGTGAGCATGGCGGCCACGTCCGACAGCATGTCGCCGAACAGATTGTCGGTGACGATCACGTCGAACTGCTTCGGCCAGCGCACGAGCTGCATGCCGCCGGCGTCCGCGAGCTGATGCTCGAGCTGCACGTCCTTGTATTCGCGCTGATGCACCTGATTGACGACCTCGTGCCAGAGCACGCCGGTCTTCATCACGTTGCGCTTCTCCATCGAGGTGAGCTTGTTGCGGCGCTTGCGCGCGAGGTCGAAGCCGACGCGGGCAATGCGCTCGATCTCGTAGGTGTCGTAGATCTGCGTGTCGATCGCGCGCTTCTGGTTGTTGCCGAGATCGGTGATGGTCTTCGGCTCGCCGAAATAGACGCCGCCGGTCAGTTCGCGCACGATCATGATGTCGAGCCCCTCGACCACATCGCGCTTCAGGCTGGAGGCTTCCGCCAGCGCCGGATAGCAGACGGCGGGGCGCAGATTGGCGAACAGGCCGAGATCCTTGCGCAGTCGCAGCAGGCCGGATTCGGGCCGCACATCATAGGGGATGTTGTCCCATTTCGGCCCGCCGACCGCGCCGAAGATCACCGAATCGGAGGCGTGCGCCAGCGCCATCGTCTCCTCGGTGATGCCGACCTTGTGCGCGTCATAGGCCGCGCCGCCGACCAGCCCTTCCTCATATTCGAATTTCGCCGCGCCGCTCTGGTTGAGCCAGGCGATGATGGTCTTCACCTCCGCCATCACCTCGGGGCCGATGCCGTCGCCGGCGAGGAGAAGAAGCTTGTGCGTGGCCATCCTGAAATGCCTTTCCCTTGTCGCTGTCGCGCGTTTTCCGCGCGGATTGCTAAAGCGCCGGGGCAGGCTTGGCAAGCAAGATGCGTTCGGAGCCGATTGCAAGGGTTTTAAGTCCGGCCGGCGGACCGCGCCGGCCGCGACAGGTGTCAGAGCCCGGAATAGTCGTTGTAGCCCTGGTCCTCCCAATAGCCGCCCTTGTAGTCGTTGGTGACATCCAGCGAGACGACATATTTGGGGTTCTTGAAGCCGAGCCGCGTCGGAATGCGGACCTTCATCGGGAAGCCATAGGCGACCGGCAGCGTCTGGCCGTCGAAGCCGAACGTCATCTGCGTCTGCGGATGCAGCGCCGTCTGCATGTCGATCGAGGTCGTGTAGCCTTCGGCGCAGCGGAACCAGACATATTTCGCGCGCGTATCTGCGCCGATCCGTTTGAGGAAGTCGCCGAGGCGCACGCCAGTCCAGCTTCCGATCGCGCTCCAGCCTTCGACGCAGATGTGGCGCGTGATCTGGGTCTCCTGCGGCAGTCTGGTCAGTTCGTCGAGCGTCCACGGCTTCTTGTTTTCGACCAGCCCGGCGATTTCCAGCTTCCAGTCCGCAGCCTCGATCTGCGGCGCATCGGCGAGCGCGTAATAGGCGTTGAACGGGAAGGGGCGGGTGATCGCGCTTGCCGGATAGGTCGGCGCGAGCGCGTTCGGATTGAAGATCGCCGCCTGCACCGCGTCGTTGAATTTGGAGACATGCGCCAGCAGCTTTTCGGCCGTCTCGCCGTCGGCGACGTCGCAGCCGGTGAGCAGGGTCAGCGCGCCGAGGCTCGCGCCGCCGGCGAGGAAGCGTCGCCGCGAGACCTGCGGTAAAAGATGCAGCGCGTCCTTCACGAGCAGTCTCTTGTCGACGCCGACGATGGCTTTGCGAAATGGGCTTTTCATGATGGTGCCTATCCCTCTCAGCGGCCGATCAGCATCGCGCGCAGGCTTTTCGGCACCAGCAGAGCCATCACGGTGTGCAGGATCGTGAACAGCACGATCGCGGACATGGCGAAGAAATGCACGTAGCGCGCGGTGTCGTAGCCGCCGAACAGCGCGGTCAGATACTGAAATTGCACCGGCTTCCAGATCGACAGGCCCGACAGCACGACCAGCGCGCCGACGATCAGGATGCCCGCATACATCAGCTTCTGCACCTGATTGTATTTGCTGAGATCGTCATGGCGCAGCCGTCCCGTCAAAGCCGCCCTGGCGTCCGTAACGACGCCGGAGGCGTTAAGTGGGCTCAGCTTGCGGCGGAAGCGGCCGGTCGCGAGGCCGAGGATCACATAGACGATGCCGTTGACGGTCAGCAGCCACATCGCCGCGAAATGCCACAGCAAGCCGCCGCCCAGCCAGCCGCCCAGCGTCACGCCCGGCGGAAAGACGAAGTTGAACAGCGGCGAGGCGTTGTAGATCTGCCAGCCCGACATGACCATGACGACCATCGCCGCCGCATTGGTCCAGTGGCAGACGCGCACCCAAACCGGATGGACGGCCTTTCCGGTCGTTTCCGTGGTGCCGTGCGGGTCGCCTGCTGCAAGGCTCGACATAGAGAAATCCGATCTGCGGGTCCGGTCCGTGCGCCTGATATTTGTACGACGCAAAGCCTACACGGGTTACATCGGAGCGGCATCCGCGGCCTTTGGTTCCGGATCAGAAATCCGTGACCGTGCCGCCGTGTCTTTCGCTTGCCTCGGGGAACGGTTTTCCGGCCCGCTGGCAGGACCGGCTTGATCTCCGTCCCCGGATACGCGAGGACTTGGCCAGGGACGAAACCAGCGACACGAAACCATCATGACCGACGCAAATCTGTTTTCCCGCCTGTTCGACGATCTGAAGGACCCCGGCAAGCTCGCGATCGAGACGCCGGATGGCGGGCAGGTCTCCTATGCCGATCTCATCGCCCTGTCCGGGCAGATCGCCAATTATCTCGTCGGCCGCGGCGTCAAGGTTGGGGACCGGGTGGCGGTGCAGGCGGAGAAATCGGTGCCGGCGCTGGTGCTGTATCTCGCCACCGTGCGAGTCGGCGCGGTCTATCTGCCGCTCAACACCGCCTATACGCTGAACGAACTCGATTATTTCATCACCGACGCCGAGCCGTCGCTGATCGTCTGCGATCCGTCGAAGGCCGACGGCATCGGCGCGCTTGCGGCGAAGGTGAATGCGAAGGTCGATACGCTCGATCCGGCAGGCCAAGGTTCGCTCACGGACGGGGCGGCGAAGCAGAAGGCGGCGTTCGCGACCGTTCCGCGCAGCGGCGACGATCTCGCCGCGATCCTCTACACCTCCGGCACCACCGGCCGCTCGAAGGGCGCGATGCTGTCGCACGACAATCTTGCGTCGAACTCGCTGGTGCTGGTCGATTACTGGCGCTTCACCGACAAGGACGTGCTGATCCACGCGCTGCCGATCTATCACACGCACGGCCTGTTCGTGGCGAGCAACGTCACCCTGTTCGCGCGCGCCTCGATGATCTTTCGCGAAAAATTCGACGCGGCGGAGGTGCTGAAGCTGATGCCGCGCGCCACCGCTTTGATGGGCGTGCCGACCTTCTACGTTCGCCTGCTTCAGCAGGCGGGCCTGACAAAGGAGGCGACAAAGAACATGCGCGTCTTCATTTCCGGCTCGGCGCCGCTGCTGGCGGAGACGCATCGCGAATGGTCGGCGCGCACCGGCCACGGCATTCTCGAACGCTACGGCATGACCGAGACCAACATGAACACCTCGAACCCCTATGAGGGCGACCGCGTGCCGGGCGCGGTCGGGTTCCCGCTGCCGGGCGTGTCGGTCCGCATCACCGACCCCGACAGCGGCAAGGAGCTTGGCCGCGAGACCATCGGCATGATCGAGGTCAAGGGGCCGAACGTGTTCAAGGGCTACTGGCGCATGCCGGAAAAGACCAAGGCCGAGTTCCGCGACGACGGTTTCTTCATCACCGGCGATCTCGGCAAGATCGATGAGCGCGGCTATGTGCATATTCTCGGCCGCGGCAAGGATCTGGTGATTTCCGGCGGCTTCAACGTCTATCCGAAGGAAGTCGAGGAGGAGATCGACGCGCTGCCGGGCGTGGTCGAAAGCGCCGTCATCGGCGTGCCGCACACCGATTTCGGCGAGGGCGTCACGGCGGTCGTGGTCAAGGACAAGGCGGCGGCGCTGGACGAAGCTGCAATCATCAAGGCGCTGGACGGGCGGCTCGCGAAATTCAAGATGCCGAAGCGGGTGATCTTCGTCGACGATCTGCCGCGCAACACCATGGGCAAGGTGCAGAAGAATATTCTGCGCGATGCCTATGCCGGGATTTACGCCGGCGGCTGACGCAAGGGGCATGACGCAGATGAACACCGAGACGCTGACGAAGATGATCGATACCTATTGCGCGGCCTGGGGCGAGGACGACCCGGCGCAACGCGCAGCCCTGTTGCAGGACGTCTGGGCGGAGCGCGCGACCTATACCGACCAGCTGGGGCATGTCGAAGGCCGGCAGAACCTCGTCGCCCATATCGGCGCGATGCGGCAGCAGTTTCCCGGCGCGCGCATCGTCCGCACCAGCGCGGTCGACCATCACAATCACTGCGCGCGGTTTTCGTGGCGGCTGGAATCGAACGGCCCGCCGCTGCCCGAAGGGCTCGACATCGTCGAGTTTCGCGACGGCAAGATTCAGAGCGTCGTCGGATTCTTCGGACCGCCGCCGCCGCTGTGAGGATGCGGGCCTCGCCTTCTACCAGATGAGGCTGATGAGGAAGCGCAGGCTCACCGTCATCAGGAACAGGCCGAAGCCGATCTCCAATTGCCGCTTGCTCATGCGATGGGCGAGGCGCGCGCCGAGCGGAGCGACCAGCGCGCTGGTCGGCATGATGAGGGCCGCGCCGATCAGCGAGACGTAGCCGATCGCGAACGGGAATTGCAGCGCGGTCACGTCCGGAAAGGCGGCCGCCTTGCCCCAGCCGGCATAGATGTAGCCGATCGTCGCCGGGATCGAGATCAGCACGCCGAGCCCGGAGGAGGTGGCGATGGCCTGATGGATCGGCCGTCCATAGAACATCATGAACAGGTTGGAGAGCTGGCCGCCGCCGATCCCCATCAAGGTGGACAACAGGCCGGTGATGAAGCCGTAAAAGCTCATCAGCGGTCCTTTCGGAAAATCTTCGCCGAGCCGCCAATTGTCGCGCGCGAACAGCAGCCGGATCGTCGAGATGCCGGCGATGGCGACGAAAACGATCTTGAAAAGCTGTTCCGGCGCAAAACGCGCAATGTAGCTGCCGAGAATCACGCCGACCACCACTGGCACCGCCCAGCGCCGCAGCACCGAAAGATCGACCGCGCCGCGCCGCCGATGCGCCATGAACGAACTGATCGAGGTGGGAACGATCACCGCCAGCGAGGTGCCGACGCAGAGCGGCATCAGCACCTCCTCGGGCACGCCGATCACGCGGAAAACCTCATAGATCACCGGAATGACGATGGCCCCGCCGCCGACGCCGAACAGGCCGGCGAAAAAGCCCGTCAGCGCGCCGGCGACCAAAAGGACGGCGGCGAGCCAGATCAGTTCGGACGAGACGATGGTTGCAGTCATGGGAGAAATGCCGGAAGAGCCGCTGCGCATGCGCAGGAGGCGGAAGAGGACAGGGCGTGCATGTTAGGCGAGCCTCTGTCAATGGCGGCCATTGATATTGCTCTGCAATATCGCGTTGCCGGACCACGCAAATCTGCAAGTCCGACAAACTTTAGACGGGTTCAAATCGCCGTTGCGCTGATGTCCTCGAATTCGTAAGAGAAGGTTGCCGATTGAGGTGGCATCTTCCGTCGCCGCACGGCTTTTGGCGCGCCATGCGCCGGAATATTCTCACGGTTCAGGCCAAGCCAGGGTTCGAGATGGCACCGCAGATACAACGTCCGCTTTCTCCCTTCATGACCTATCGCTGGACGCTGACGATGGCCATGTCGATCGTCCATCGCATCACCGGGATCGCGCTTTATGCCGGCACCCTGCTGCTCGTCTGGTGGCTTCTGGCCACCGCGGCGGGGCCCGGCGCGCATTCCTCCTTCCAGGCATTCGCCGGAAGCTGGATCGGACGGCTGATCCTGTTCGGCTACACATGGGCGCTGATCCATCATCTCCTGGGCGGAGCCCGGCATCTGGTGTGGGACCTCGGCTACGGGTTCGGCCCGAACGAGCGCGAATGGCTGACACGCGCGGCGCTGATCGGCTCGATCGTGCTCACGATCCTGCTCTGGGTGATCGTCTTTGCTGCGGGAGGTCTGCGATGAGCGGCTCGAAAACCTCGATGCGGACGCCGCTCGGCCGCGTCCGCCGTCTCGGTTCGGCGCATTCGGGAACGGGCGATTTCTGGCGTCAGCGGCTCACCGCGATCGCCATGATCCTGCTCATCATTCCGATGATCGTGATCGTGATGACGGTGATGGGCCGCAATCACGCCGCCGCCGTGCAGATTCTCGGCTCGCCGATCGTCGCCATCGTGCTGGCGCTGTTCGTGATCGCCGGTGTCTGGCACATGAAGATCGGCATGCAGGTCGTGATCGAGGACTACGTCCACGAGGAGCGGCTGAAGCTCGTGTCGATCATCGCCAACAATTTCTTTTCGGCGGTGGTGGCGTTGTCCGCGATCTACGCCATCCTCAAACTGTCTTTCGGAGTCTGATACATGGCTCAGGGTAATGGCGCTCAGGGCAATGGCGCGCCACATGTGAACGGCCGCGCTTACACCTTCGAGGATCACACCTATGACGTGGTCGTGGTCGGCGCCGGCGGCGCGGGCCTGCGCGCGACGGTCGGTTGCAGCGAGGCGGGCCTGCGCACCGCCTGCATCACCAAGGTTTTCCCGACGCGCTCCCACACTGTGGCGGCGCAGGGCGGCATCTCGGCGGCGCTCGGCAACATGCACGAGGACAATTGGCGCTGGCATATGTACGACACCGTCAAGGGGTCGGACTGGCTCGGCGACCAGGACGCGATCGAATACATGGTGCGCAACGCGCCGGAAGCCGTGTACGAGCTTGAGCATTGGGGCGTGCCGTTCTCGCGGACCGAGGACGGGCGGATCTATCAGCGGCCGTTCGGCGGCATGACGATGGATTACGGCAAGGCCCAGGCGCAGCGCACCTGCGCGGCGGCCGACCGCACCGGCCACGCGATGCTGCACACGATGTACGGCCAGGCCCTACGGCACTCGGCCGAATTCTTCATCGAGTTCTTCGCCATCGATCTCATCATGGACAGCGAGGGTGCCTGCCGCGGCGTCATCGCGCTGAAGCTCGACGACGGCACGCTGCATCGTTTTCGGGCGCAGACCGTCATTCTGGCGACGGGCGGTTATGGCCGCGCCTATGCCTCCTGCACCTCCGCGCACACCTGCACCGGCGACGGCAACGCCATGGTGCTGCGCGCCGGCCTGCCGTTGCAGGACATGGAGTTCATCCAGTTCCATCCGACCGGCATCTACGGCTCGGGCTGTCTCGTCACCGAGGGCGCGCGCGGCGAGGGCGGCTATCTCGTCAACAATGACGGCGAGCGCTTCATGGAGCGCTATGCGCCGTCGGCGAAGGACCTCGCCTCGCGCGACGTCGTCTCCCGCGCGATGACGATCGAGATTCGCGAAGGCCGCGGCGTCGGCAAGAACAAGGACCACATCTTCCTGCATCTCGACCATCTCGATCCGGCGGTGCTGCATGAGCGCCTGCCCGGCATCTCCGAATCGGCGAAGATCTTCGCCGGCGTCGATGTCACGCGCGAGCCGATCCCGATCGTGCCGACGGTCCACTACAACATGGGCGGCATCCAGACCAACTTCCACGCCGAAGTCGTCACCCGCAAGAACGGCGACGACAATTTCGTCGTTCCGGGCCTGATGGCGGTCGGCGAGGCGGCCTGCGTGTCGGTGCATGGCGCCAATCGTCTCGGCTCCAACTCGCTGATCGATCTGGTGGTGTTCGGCCGCGCCGCCGCGCTGCGCTGCGCCGAGAAGCTGGAGCCGAATGCGAAGCAGCCGGAGCTGCCCTCCAATTCCGCAGAATTGTCGCTGAGCCGGCTCGACAAATACCGCTACGCCTCCGGCGGCACGCCGACCGCGAAGCTGCGCGCGGAGATGCAGAAGGTGATGCAGACTAATTGCGCGGTGTTCCGCACCGGCGAGGTGCTGAACGAAGGCGTCAAGCTCATCAACGAGGTCTATTCCGGCGTCGGCGATCTGGCGACCACGGACCGCTCGCTGATTTGGAACACCGATCTCGTCGAGACGCTGGAATTCGACAATCTGATCGGCCAGGCGGTCGTGACGATGAATTCGGCGGCGAACCGCACCGAGAGCCGCGGCGCGCATGCCCGCGAGGATTACGCCGACCGCGACGACGCCAACTGGATGAAGCACACGCTGGCGTGGTTCGAGGACACCGGCAAGGTGACGATCGAGTATCGTCCGGTGCACGACTACACGATGACCAACGAAGTCCAGTACATCGCGCCGAAGGCGCGCGTGTACTAAGCCAAACGCCTGTCAGGAACGCGCCATGGTCCAATTCGCACTGCCGAAAAATTCCAAGGTCACGGAAGGCAAGGCCTGGCCGAAGCCGGCCGGTGCCGGCGAGACCCGCGAGTTTCGCGTCTATCGCTGGAATCCGGACGACGGGAAGAACCCGCAGGTGGACACCTATCAGTGAACCTGTCCGATTGCGGGCCGATGATCTCGACGCGCTGATCTGGATCAAGAACAACGTCGACCCGACGCTGACCTTCCGCCGCTCCTGCCGCGAGGGCGTGTGCGGCTCCTGCGCGATGAACATTGACGGGCAGAACACGCTCGCCTGCACGCGGGCGATGGACGAGGTGAGGGACGGGCCGATCAGGTCAATCCGCTGCCGCATCAGCCGGTGGTCAAGGACCTCGTGCCGGACCTGACGAATTTCTACGCGCAATACGCCTCGATCGAGCCGTGGCTGAAGACCACCCTCGCCGACGCCGCAGAAGGAATGGCGGCAGAGCCATGAGGATCGGCAGAAGCTCGATGGTCTCTATGAGTGCATTCTCTGCGCCTGCTGCTCGACCTCGTGCCCAAGCTATTGGTGGAACAGCGACCGCTATCTCGGCCCCGCCGCGCGCTGGCGGATCGCTGGGTGAAGGATTCGCGCGACGAGGCGACCGGCGAGCGGCTCGACAATCTCGAAGACCCGTTCCGGCTGTATCGCTGCCACACGATCATGAACTGCGCCAAGGCGTGCCCGAAGGGGCTGAACCCGGCGGAAGCCATCGCCGATCTGAAGCTCAAAATGGTCGAGCGGCAGGTTTAACAACACGTAGACCGGACCGCTCGCCGGACAGAAGCCGTGAGCGACCTCATCAGCGTCATCGTCACGACCTACAACCGCGTCGACGCGCTCAGTGCGGTGCTGTCCGCGCTGGCGCGGCAGACCGACCGCGATTTCGAGATCGTCATCGCCGACGACGGCTCGACCGACGACACCGCGGATATGCTCGCGCGCCGGCAGGCGGAGTTCGGCGAAAAGCTGATCCACGTCTGGCAGGCGCATGACGGTTTTCGCGCCGGCGAGATGCGCAACCGCGCCGTGCTCGCGAGCCATGGCGGCTACTGCATCTTCCTCGACGGCGACTGCATTCCGTGCCCCGATTTCGTCGCGGCGCATCGCGCGCTGGCCGAACCCGGCCAGTTCGTCGCCGGCAACCGCACGCTGCTGTCGCCCGAACTGACGCGGGACGTGCTGGCGCATAATCAGCCGGCCGGAAGCTGGCCATTCACGACGCTACTCGTCCACCGCCTGCGCGGCAGGGCGAACCGCATCGCGCCGATGCTAAGCCTGCCGCTCGGACCCTTGCGCAAGCTGCGCAGCCGAAAATGGCGCGGCGCGCGCTCCGCCAATCTCGCGGTCTGGCGCGCCGATCTCGATCGCATCGATGGCTTCGATGCCGCGTTCACCGGCTGGGGCCGCGAGGATTCGGACCTGTTCGTGCGCCTCATCAATGCGGGCGTCTGCCGCAAGGATGGCTCGTTCGCGACCGGCGTGCTGCATCTGTGGCATCCGCCGGCGGACATGTCCCGGTTGCCGGTGAACGATGATCTGCTCGAAGGCGTGATCGCGCGGCGCGCGGTGCGCGCGGAACGTGGCCTCTCCGCGCTCGCGCGCGAGGCGGCCGGTCGCGCGGCGGGTGTTTAACCCAGCACACCCAGCCGCTTGAGCGTGGCGTCGACCCAGGCGCGGTCGCTACGGCCGTCGCGGATCGCAGCAATCTGCTGCTGCTCGGCGTCGTTCTTCGCCTTCGCCGCTTTATAAATCTCGGCGGTCTCCGCGAACGGCACGCACAGCACGCCGTCGCCATCACCGACGATCAGGTCGCCCGGCTCGATCACCATGCCGTCGATCGCGATCGACACGTTGATCTCGCCCGGTCCGTCCTTGTAGGGGCCGCGATGCGTCACACCCGCGGCGAACACCGGAAAGTCGCCGGCGCGGATCGCATCACAATCGCGGATCGCGCCATACAGCACCATGCCGGCGAGCCCGCGCGCCTCGGCATGCGCCACCATCATCTCGCCGATCAGCGCGTTGGTGAGGTCGCCGCCGCCATCGACCACGATCACGTCGCCGGCCTCGGCCAGATCGAGCGCCTTGTGGATCATCAGATTGTCGCCGGGCCGCGTCTTCACCGTGAAGGCGGGGCCGGCGAGCGCGCCGCCGCCATGCATCGGCCGCAGCAGCGGACCGCCGGCGGTCATTCGCGACATCGAATCGCTGATATTGGCGACCGGCAGCGCGCGAAACCGCGCCGCGGTTTCGGCATCGACTTTCTTCTTTCTCTGAGCAATCCGAAACCCGATCATTGCCGCCCCTGCTGTTTTGCTGTTGTCCCTAGCAGGCCAAGACAAAGGGGACGTGTCAACCGGCACGATCGATCTGCGGCGGATTTTACGGCGCACACATGCCTTCGGCCTCGCGCCATTGCTTCAGCAGCGCGTGCCGCCGCCGCGGATAACGCTCGTCGGTCACCTTGAGATCGACGATGCGGTCGACGCGAAAATGGCGAATGTCGCGGCGCAATTCGCACCAGCCGGCGACGATGCGGACCCGATCGAAGTAAGCCAGCGCGAACGGCCAGATCGTGCGCTGCGTGTCGCGGCCCTTGTCGTCGCGATAATCGATCGCGACCTTCCGCTCGTTGCGGATCGCCCGCCGGATCGCGGGAAGCTCGTTCTCGCCGGTCGAGATCATCTCGCCGGGCGCGATCAGCAGCGAGGAATTGTCGGCGTCGTCGCGCAGGTCCGGCGGCAGCACGGCGATGATTTTCGCCAGTGCATTGCGTGCCGCCGCGCCGAGCTGCGCGTCGGAGCGCTGCGCCACCCAGCGCGAGCCGAGCACAAGCGCCTCGATCTCGTCTTCGGAAAACATCAGCGGCGGCAGCATGAAGCCGGGCTTCAGCACATAGCCGAGCCCGGCCTCGCCGTCGATCGCGGCACCCTGTCCTTGCAGCGTCGCGATATCGCGATAGAGCGTGCGCAGGCTGATGCTGAGTTCGCTCGCGAGGATGCGTCCGCTCACCGGCTGGCGATGGCGGCGCAGCACTTGCAGAAGTTCGAGCAGGCGTTCGGCGCGCGACAAGGCTGGTTCCTTTTGGGAAGCCTTAGCATCAGTGCTGCCAGATTCTGTCAGCATTGAGTGGGAGCCTCAAGCCGTGTCCGTGTCTTTCTCCTGGAGGAAACCCATCATGATCGATCACATCGGCTTCCCGGTTTCGGACTATGCGCGCGCCAGGGCGTTCTACACGGCCGCGCTGGCCCCGCTCGGCTACACGCTCATCATGGAGGTGCCGGCGGAGCTGACCGGCAGCGGCGCTGCGGCGGCCGGTTTCGGCAAGGACGGCAAGCCGGATTTCTGGATCGGCAGCGAGGGCGCTCTGGCGAAGCCGCTGCATGTGGCGATCCTTGCGGAAACGCGCGGGCAGGTCGATGCGTTTTATGCGGCCGCGATGGCGGCGGGCGGACAGGACAATGGCGCGCCGGGACTGCGCCCGATCTATCATCCGAACTATTACGGCGCGTTCGTCCGCGACGCCGACGGCCACAATATCGAGGCCGTCTGCCACAAGCCGGCGTGACTAGCTGAAGGCCGGCAGCACGAAGATGGCGATGTTCGCGAGCAGCGCGAGCGCATAGGCGGCCGAGCGCGCGGTGGCGGCGTCGTTGACGTAGAACACCGCGTGCAGGGCGCGCAGCACGATGTAGATCGCCGCCAGAATGTTGACGGTAGAGACCGGCGCGCCTTGCGTGATCGCCACCAGAACGGCGGCGGCGAAGAACGGAAAGTTTTCATAGGCGTTCTGATGCGCGGCATAGGCGCGACGGCGTCCGCCGGAAAGGTTCTCGGCCGCATCGCGCGGATGATGATTGTCGCGTGATCCGGATTTGGCGTAGGCGACAAGCGCGATCGGCATCAGCGCCGCGATCAGGACGCACCAGTAAGCGAGCGGCATCACGTTCCCCCAAAGATTTGCTCGACGAGCGATGTGCCAGCATTGGCGTCGGCGGCCGCTTGTCAATCGCCAAGCGAAGCCGTCAACAGCGGCGCGAGCGATGTCGCGCGGCGATGCTCGATGAATGCGCGCTGAATGTCGCGGGTTGCGGTGAGAAATATGCTGCCGTGACGGCCACATTCCGGCCCTCAAATTTGAGGTTGATGGGGTCTGGATTGGAACCGCGTCGGCTTCGATCCGTTGAGGATGCTGGATAGGGATCAGATGACAAAACTACGACTGCTTCTGCTGGCCACCACCGCGCTTCCGGCGCTTGCGTCGAGCGCCGCTTTTGCGGGTTCCGAGTTGGCCGGTTCTGCGCCGGTGCTGATGGCCCAGGCGCCGGCCGAACCGGGCCCGCCGGCCGAACGCAAGGGCGCTCCGCCGCCAGCCGCGCAGCCGCAACGGCCCGCCCCCCCACCGCCCGCGGCTGCTCGGCTCCGCCGCCGCCTCCCGCGGCAGCGCCACCGCAGCGACCGGCCGCCCCGCCACCGCCGCCACCTGCGCCGCCGCAGACCAAGGGCGCGCCGCCTCCTCCTCCTCCGCCAGCGGCCGCGCCGCCTCCGCGCCCGGCTCCGCCGCCTGCGGCTGCGCCGCCGCGCGCCGAACCGCCCCGCGCCGCACCCCATACCTCCCCACCGGCAGAGCGCCCCGCGCCGCCTCCGCAGGGCGGTCCCGCCAAGGGCGCGCCGCCGGCTCCGCCACCGCCCGCAGCAGCGCCGCGCGCCGAGCCGCCGGCTGCTCCCCGTCCGGCTGCACCGCCGCCGCCTCCATCGGCCGCGCCGCCACCTCCGCCGCAGACCAAAGGTGCGCCTCCGCCGCCGCCCCCGGCTCCGGGTGCGCCGCCTCCTGCCGCGCAGCAGCCGCCCCCGCCTCCCGCAGGTTCGCCGCCTCCGGGCATGCGCCGACCAGGCGAATCACCTCGGCCGAATGCGGTAGAAGGTTTGCAGCGCCGTCCGCCGCCGACGGTGAACGCGCCGCTGCCGCCTCCGCCGCCGCTGCCGTCGGCCGCCGCGCCGATCCCGCGCGACGGCGTGCCGCGAAAGCAGATGGAGGATTTCCGCTCCGATCGTCGGCAGAGCGAGGAGGGCGGTCGCACCGTCTTCCGCGAACCCGGCCGCGTCATCGTCCGCGATCCGAGCGGTCAGGCGTTCATCCGTCACAACGAGGTGGACCGCTTCCGCTACGGCGCGCGCGACGTTCGCGTCGAGCAGCGCGGCCGCGAGAACCGCACCATTGTCGTGCGGCCGGACGGAAGCCAGATCATCACCATCACCGATCGCGACGGACGCCTGCTGCGCCGCAGCCGTCTCGTCGGCGGCCGCGAGATCGTCATCATCGACAACTCGTTCCGTCCGCCGCCGCCGCGTCCCGGCTTCGGCCCGGCGCTCGGCGGGTTCTTCGTCGATCTGCCGCCGCCGGTCGTGCGCATTCCGCGCGACCGCTACATCGTCGAGGCCGACGAGGCCGATCCGCGGCTGATCTACGAGACGCTGTCAGCGCCGCCGGTGGAGCGGATCGACCGCCGCTACACGCTCGACGAAATCCGCTACAGCCCGTCGGTGCGCGATCGCATGCCGCGCATCGATCTCGATACGATCACTTTCGAGACGGGGTCGTGGGAGATCACACAGGATCAGGCGCAGCGGCTGGCGGCGATCGCGCAAGGCATCAACAACGCGATCGCGCGCAATCCGCGTGAGGTGTTCCTGATCGAGGGCCATACCGACGCCGTGGGATCGGATATCGACAATCTGTCGCTGTCCGACCGCCGCGCGGAATCCGTGGCGCAGGTGCTGACCGAGGTGTTTCACGTTCCGCCGGAAAACCTCACCTCGCAAGGCTATGGCGAGCAGTATCTGAAGGTGCCGACGCAGGGAGCGGAGCGCGCCAACCGGCGCTCGACGATCCGCCGCATCACGCCGCTGCTGACCGGGCAGAACCAGCCCGTTCCGCCGCCGCCTCCGGGCATGCCGCCGCCGCGGCGCTGACGATCAGCAAGGGCCTGACATTGTGTCAGGCCCTTTTCGTATCAGCGCAGCTTTCCGCGCGCCGCGACCGCGAGCGTGCCGACGATCTCCTCGCCGCGCACCATCAGATCTTCATCGACCATGTTGACGACGACGCAGACGTGATTGGGAATGACGCGCAGCACGTCGCCGATCATGGGCTGCGTGTTGCTGCGGGCGAGATCGAGCATGCCGTGCTCCTCGGCGAAGCGGGCGATCCGCGCTTGCGGATGATCGAGGATCAGGCCGAAGCCGTCGAGCCCGCCGCCCGGATCCGATGTCAGCGTCTTCGAGCCGGCGTCGACGATGCCGCGGTCCGGCGCGGCGCGGCTGACGACGGTCGTATAGATTTGCAGCGCGCAGTCGTCCTGCGTGGCGACGCCGGCGGCGATCTGCATGCGGTCGTTGTAGATGTAGGTGCCCGGCCGATGCTCGGTCGCGCCCTTGAGCTTGCCGAGATTCTTCAGGTTCGGCGAACCGCCGGTCGAAACCATCGTCGGCGAGAGGCCGGCTTCGCGCACGCCGCGCAGCGCGTCGTCGTAGAAGGACTGCGCCGCGGGCCAGCCGTCCTCGGTCGGATAGAGCATGAAGCCCGCGAAAGACAGGCCGGCTGTCGAACCGATCTGCTTTGCCAGCGCAATCGCTTCCGCAGGCGTCTCGACGCCCGCGCGCTTGCGCCCGGTGTCGCATTCCACCGCGACTTTCAGCGGACACTCGGCGAGCCGCGCGGCCTGCTGCAACCCGGCAACGACGACCGCGTTGTCGGCGACGACGGTGACGTCGGCGCGGCGCATCAGCGCCGCCAGCCGCGCCATCTTCTCCTCGCCGAGCAGGTTGTAGCTGATGAGAATATCGTTGAGCCCGCCGTCAGCCATGATTTCGGCCTCGCCGAGTTTCTGGCAGGTGATGCCGCGCGCCCCGGCTTCATGCTGAAGTTTTGCGAGATACGGGCTCTTGTGCGTCTTGATGTGCGGGCGGTTGGCGACACCGGCCGCATCGCATTGCGCCTGCACGCGCGCGATGTTGCGTTCGACAATGTCCATGTCGATGACGACGGCGGGGGTGCCGTAGTCGCGGGCGATTTTGCGGGCGAGGGTCGTGGTCATGCGTGGGCTCCGTCCGGAGCGATCACAGCCGCACGACGCCGCGCCGTCAAGATCGGTCGGGCTTTACCTTGTGGGCGTTCAGCATGACCCGATCCGAAGGGCCGCAAAGCGCAAACCGGTACCCACTTTTCGGGATCATGCTCTAAAGCCCGGAAAAGCCCTGCCGGGTCGCGTCGCCGCGCCCGCTCTGCTGGCGCAGATAAGCCAGGCCGCATACGGCCAGCCGGTTTTCATCCGTTTCGCCGGCGGAAAACACCGTCTGAAGATAATCGGACAGGCTCGCGCGCTTGGATTCGGCTTGCTCGACATCGAACATGAGCGCGTAGGTTTCCAGCACGCGACGCGTCGCGGTCTCAATGGCAGTGGTCATGAAATGGAGTCCTTGTTCGGAGACATCAACGCCGCATGTGCGAAAAGGTTCCCGCTCAATGCTCCGCCGATACCGGCTGCCGTGCCCGTTCCTCGCATTTGCGGCGAATCTCCTCGACCTCTTCGCTGGTGAGATGTTCGAGCCCGACGAGACTGTTGCGCGCCGCAGCGGTGGCCTGGATCAGTTCGTCGAGCTTCACCTGGATGGCAGCGCTGTCGCGGTTCTGGGAGTTCTGGATCAGGAACACCATCAGGAACGTGACGATCGTCGTGCCGGTGTTGATGACGAGTTGCCATGTGTCGGAAAAGTGGAAGAGCGGACCGGAGATCGCCCAGAACAGCACCACCGCGAAAGCGAGCGCGAAGGTCGTCGCATGGCCGGCAGCGGCGGATGTCCGTGTCGCGAACTGATCGAACAGGCGGGGTTGGAATAGATGGAATCGGATCGGGTGACGGGACGGCATGCGGCACCTATTCTGGAGCCTGTTTCAACTCTCGCCGAATCAGACTCGTCGCCTATCCTTTTGTTTGAGCATGATCCGACCCGGAGGGCCGCGCAGCGCAAACCGGCTTCCACTTTTCGGGATCATGCTTCGGCCCGCATTTAATGCGGCGGGGCGTCGCAGGTTCCCGAGCCTGCTCCCTGCCGGACTATTCTTCCGGCTCGGTGGTGAACATCAGCGGATAGCCCTTGGCGCGGCCCATATCGGTGGCGCGCGTGGCTTTCGTCTCGGCCACGTCGCGGGTGTAAACGGCGACCACACAGACGCCGCGCCGGTGCGCGGTTATCATCACCTTGTAGGCTTCGTCCTCGGTCATCCGAAACTCGCCCTTCAGCACCGTGACGACGAATTCGCGCGGGGTGTAGTCGTCGTTGACGAGAATCACCTTGTGCAGCCGCGGCCGCTCGACCTGCGGCTTGATCTTGGTGCGGGGTTTGACGGCGGTCTTGGGCATTATCGGTCCCCGAGGTAACCGTTCGCCGATTTTCTCACGGCAGGCGGCATCCGTCCACCGCCGGTTGTGGAGCCGCTTCGCCGGCCCTCCGAGGCGGCCGTCTGGTTTGGCGGAAGGAACTGGACTATGCAGGTGGCCCGTCCGGCCGCCTGTGGCCATCGGGACGTCTCACCGGTTTCGCATCGTCATGATACCTGCTGCTGATCTGTCCGCCTTCGGGTCGCATCGTCCCAATTCGTTCGTCGGCGCGATGCTGGCGCTGACGCGGCGTCTGCCCGCGAACCGGCTGGGATTGCGCATGTCGATGCCGCTGCGGCGGCTGGCGATCAACGCGCTGGACGGCGCGCCGGTGGACACCGAAATCTGGTCGCAGCGGCTGCGGCTTTATCCCGGTGCCAATGGCTGCGAGAAGAACGCGCTGTTCACACCGCAATTGTTCGACCGCAACGAGCTGGAGGTCGTCGCCGCCGCGGTCGATGCGACGATGAAGGCCGGGCGGCCGTTCGTGTTTGTCGATCTCGGCGCGAATGTCGGGCTCTATTCGCTGTTCGTCGCGAGCCGCGCGAGGGAGGCGGCGCGCATCCTCGCGATCGAGCCGCAGCCCGGCATCGTCGACCGGCTGACCTACAATGTCGGCCTCAATGCCGGCGCACGCATCACGATCCTGCGGGCGGCGATCGCCGATGCGGAAGGCGAGATGGAGCTGGTGATCGATCCGCGCGACAGCGGCGGCACGCATCTGAACAAATCGGGCGTTGCGGCGAGCGACGCGAACGCCGTGCGCGTTCCCTGCTATCCGCTGCTGGCCGCGCTCGATCAGGCGGAGATTCTGGAGATCGATGCGCTGAAGGTCGATATCGAGGGCGCGGAGGACATCGCGCTCGCGCCGTTCTTCCGCGACGCGCCGCAAGCGCGGTTGCCGAAACTGCTGCTGATCGAGGATCGCCCGGAGGACTGGTCGGTCGATCTTTATGATCTGCTGCGCGAGCGCGGTTATCTGTTGGAGCAGCGGCTGCGGCAGAACTGCGTGTTCCGGCGGCCGGGATAGGACACTCACAGACACACTCTCAAGACGTGGATGCCCGGAACAAGTCCGGGCATCACGCAGAGCGGATCAGCGCATCGTCCGATTCGATCAGACCGTGCTACCCCTTCTTCGCCTTCGCCTTTTCCAGATCGGGCGCGTTGCTGCCGGAGACGGCGAAGCGGTTGGTGCGCGTCACCGCGAGCGCGGCTGCGGCCTTATCGTTCTCCATGATCTTGGCCATCACCGCTTGCCCTGCGCGCTCGAACGATTCGCGGTTCTCGATGACGTATTTCTGCGAGCGGCGCAGGCCGGCGATGTAGCCGTTGATTTCCGGCACGACATAGCGCGCGACCATGTCCCAGCTGCGGAACGTGTTCTCGATATTCGCCCAGTCATGCGCGAAGCCGACGACGAAGCCGAGGCCGCCCGACATGTCGATGACGTTCTTGAGCGTCTGCACCAGATCGTCCGGCGTGCCGATGGTCGCGGCCGAGCCCGGCGCGCCCGCGGTCTTGTTCAGCGCGTCGTCGACCGATTTGAAGGGCTTGGCGCCCGGCCGTTGCAGCGTGCCGACGATGTATTCATTGTGCCAGCGCATCAGCCCCTTGCCGGCTTCCTCGCGCGCCTTCTCGCGCGTCTCGGCGATGTGCCAGCTCAGCACCACGCGCCAGTCCTTGCGGCTGACGGTCTTGCCGTGCTTCTTCGCCGCGTCTTCCGCGAATCCCCATTGCGTCGGCAGCGCGGTCAGGCCCTCGGTCGACAGCGAGCCGATCGAGATCACGCCGATGCCGTGCTTGCCGGCGAGCGTCATGCCGGACGGCGAAATCTGCGAGGCGACGACGAACGGCATCTCCTCCTGCAAGGGCAGGATCTGCAATGCCGCGTCGCGCAGCGTGAACCAGTCGCTCTGCGCGGTGACGCGCTCGCCCGCCATCAGCCTCTTGATGATGCCGATCGCTTCGTCCTGACGGTCGCGCTGGACCATCGGGTCGATGCCGAGCGCGTAGGCATCCGACGACAGCGCGCCGGGGCCGGAGCCGAAGATCGCGCGGCCGCCGGTCATGTGATCGAGCTGCACCATGCGCTGCGCGACGTTGAAGGGATGGTGATAGGGCAACGAGACGACGCCGGTGCCGAGCTTGATGCGCTTGGTGCGCTCGCCCGCGGCGGCGAGGAACAGTTCGGGCGATGCGATCATCTCCCAGCCGGACGAGTGATGCTCGCCGCACCAGAATTCGTCGAAGCCGAGCTTGTCGAGATGTTCCGCCAGATCGAGGTCGCGGCGGAATTGCAGCATCGGATGTTCGCCGATGGGGTGATGCGGAGCCAGAAAGGCGCCGAAGCCGACACGAGCCATGGGTGTTTCTCCCGGATGATGTTTTTTCGATTTGAGCCGATGCGCAGGTTACGGGCCGGTGGCTTCCGGCGCAATGGCTGGGCGGATTGCCGCATGGCTGGTCTTCGAAACCCCGCCGGACTAGCCTCGCCGTGACAGGGAGCGAACATCATGACCATTCTGATTACCGGCGGCACCAAGGGCATCGGCCTCGGAATCGCGGAGCGCCTGGCCCGTCCCGGCGCGACATTGGTGCTGGCCTATCTCGGCGACGATGCGGCCGCAGCGGAGGCGAAGCGCGTGTGCGAGGCGAAGGGCGCGCGCGTGACGACGCTGCGCGCCGATGTCGGCAGCATCGAAGGCTGCGCGAAACTGATGAACGACATTGCGGCGCTCGGCGGCGGGCTGACGCACATCGTCCACAGCGCGGCGATGGTCTATCCGACCGGCATGCTCGATGCCGATCTTGTGAAGTTCACGCAGGCGATGCAGGTCAACGGCCTGTCGCTGTTCTATCTCGTCCGGAAGGCGATGCCGCTGCTCGGCCGCGGCTCAAGCATCGTCTTCATCTCCAGCGCCGGTGCGCGCACGGCGCGGCCGCGCTATGCGGCGCTCGGCAACGGCAAGGCGCTGGCGGAGAGCATCATCCGCTATCTGGTGCCGGAGCTTGCGCCGCTCGGCATCCGCATCAATGCGGTCGCGCCCGGTCTCGTGCATACGACATCGGTCGCGAAAATGTCCGGCAACAACGAGGAGCTTGCCGCGAGGCGCGTCGCGGAAGCGGCCGCCGCCAACCCCTCCGGCCGCGCCAGCCGGGCGTCCGACTATGCCTCGCTGGTGGAGTTTCTGCTGACGGCGGACGCCGAATTCATCCAGGGGCAGGTGATCCACGCCAATGGCGGGGTCTATGTCGGCGTGTAACCGAACCGCCACGGCTGCCTCGTCTTGCAGCGGGGCGGACAGAATCCGGATGACAGCGGCCGCGCGCGGCGCTATGAAGCCTGCACCATGATCAACAGCGCCAGCCGTTATTACTTTTGGTTTTACGGTTTCCAAAGCCCCTGGCAGAGGAAGGGATGCGTTTGATCTGACGATGTGAAGACAGACCAACCCCCGACAAGCTGCCAGTCCGCTGGCGGCTTTTTTTGTGCCTCCGGCGGGCTCCCCAACACAAAGGAGTCCTACCGTGTCCACCACCACCGACGGTTTGCGTATCCGCGAGATCAGACCGCTCATCGCGCCCAATGAGGTGATCGTCGAATTCCCGGCCGACGACCGCGTGTTGGCGACCGTGAGCGCCTCGCGCAACACCCTGCATCGCATCATCCATGGCGAGGACGACCGCCTCGCAGTCGTCATCGGGCCGTGCTCGATCCATGATATCGAAGCGGCGCGCGAGTATGCCGAGCGGCTCGCGGCTGTGCGACACAGGCTGCGCGACGATCTCGAAATCGTCATGCGCGTCTATTTCGCAAAGCCGCGCACCACAGTCGGCTGGAAGGGCCTCATCAACGATCCGCATCTCGACGGCAGTTTCCGCATCGACGACGGCTTGCGGCTGTCGCGCAAATTGCTGGTGGACATCAATGCGATGGGACTGCCCGTCGGCTGCGAATATCTCGACATCGTCGCCCCGCAATATGTCTCCGACCTCGTCGCCTGGGGCGCGATCGGCGCGCGCACGACGGAAAGCCAGGTGCATCGCGAGCTGGTGTCGGGCCTGTCCTGTCCGATCGGCTTCAAGAACGGCACCGACGGCAAGGTGAAGATTGCCATCGACGCGGTGAAGGCGGCGAGCCAGCCGCATCACTTCCTCGCCGTCACCAAGGACGGCCGCTCGGCGATCGCCTCCACCACCGGCAACGAGGATTGCCATGTGATCCTGCGCGGAGGTGAATGGCCGAATTACGACGCGGCCAATGTCGCGGCGATCTGCGGCGACATGCGCAAGGCCGGCATCTCGTCGGCAGTGATGATCGACGCCAGCCATGCCAATAGCGGCTACAATCCGGAGAACCAGCCGAAGGTGATGGAGGCGGTCGCGCGGCAGATCGAGGCCGGCAATCGCTGTATCGTCGGCGTGATGGTCGAAAGCCACCTCGTCGCCGGCCGTCAGGATCTTGTGCCGGACCGGCCGCTGCGATACGGCCAGAGCATCACCGACGGCTGCATTGACTGGGATACGTCCGTCGAGGTGATGGAGCATCTGGCCGAAGCCGTTCGCCGCCGCCGCAAGGCGCGTGACGACAGAGCGGCGCGGCCGATCGAAGGGAGTGTCGCGCTATGAGACTGGCCAAGCCGCGCATCGATATCGGCTTTCCGACCAATGACGTGCAGCCGCTGCTCGATTTCTGGCAGAACGAGGTCGGCCTGCCGTTCGATCATCTGCTGCCGATCCGCAAGGGGCAGAAGCAGCATCGCCACGATCTGCTCGGCTCGGTGCTGAAGATCAACGAGTTGGCCGATCCGATTCCGGAGCGGCCGCGGTCGGGCTATCGTGAATTGCTGATCGCGCGCGACGGAATCTCGTCGCCGCGGACATTGACCGATCCGGACGGCAATCGCGTGACGCTGGTGCCGAAGGGCACTTACGGCATCGAGCGGATCGGCATCCGCCTTGCGGTGCGCGATATCGCCGCGCATCGCAAATTCTATACCGAGGCGCTGGGGTTGCCGGAGGGGCCGAAGGCCGGCGATGCGGCGACATTCCTCGCCGGCGACACCGTGCTGCTGGTCGAACAATCCGCCGACGCACCGTCGGATTCAGGGATGGAAGGCAAGGGCTGGCGCTACATCACGTTCCAGGTGTTCGAGGTCGATCGCGAGCATGCGTATGTGCTGGCGCATGGCGGGCGCGAGGCGCGTGCGCCGGTGACGCTCGGCACCACCGCGCGCATTTCGATGGTGCGCGATCCGGACGGCAACTGGATCGAACTGTCGCAGCGCGCCTCGATCACCGGCTCGCTGGAGGTGAAGACGTGAGGGCGCCCGGAGATGTTCGCTGACGCCGCCGTCGTCCCTGCGAACGCAGGGACCCAGTATCCGGCAGCATTAGTGATTAAGTCTCAGGCGTCACGGCGTACTGGATGCCCGCTTTCGCGGGCATGAAGACAGAAAGTGTGGCGCTCGCCGTGCAAAAAAGCGAGCGGCCGACGAAAAATCAATCCAGCTTGAAGCCGAGCGCGAGCAGCGCCGCGCGAATCCGGTCGCGGCCCTTGATCGACGCGGCATCCCGCCAGCGGCCTTTCATGGCGCTGATCCAGCCGACGTCTTTCATTTTCTCGGCGCGCTGGAACGCCGCCAGCGTCGCATCGTAGCTGTCGAGCGCCTCCTGCGGCACGCTGTCGTCATAGTGCTCGCGATGCAGCACCACGCGTTGCGGCAGGCGCGGCTTCACATTATAGGGGCGGGCCGGATCGGGATAGCCGACGCACATGCCGAACGCCGCGACCACATTCGGCGGCAGTTTCAGAATGCGCGCGACCTCTTCCGGATTGTTGCGCAGCGCGCCGATATAGACCATGCCGAGACCGAAGGATTCGGCGGCGACGGCAGCGTTCTGTGCGGCCAGCGCCGCGTCGACGACCGAGACGACGAAGCTTTCGAGGAAGCCGGTGGCGTCGGTCGGATAGTTATGCCGTTCGCCGATCTTTTTGGTGCGGGCGAGATCGGCGCACCACACCAGCAGCAGCGGGCATTCCTCCATGTGCGTCTGCCCGCCGGCGATCTGCGACAGCGCGGCTTTCGTCTCCGCGTTCGTCACGGCGATGACGGTCCAGGCCTGCACGTTGGACGAGGTGGATGCGGACTGCGCCGCCGCCACCAGCGCCTCGAGCGTGCCGGTCGGAAGCGGGTCGCTGAGAAAGCCGCGCACCGAGCGATGGCTCAGCAGCAGGTCCATCGTGTCGTTCCACGCCAGCGGCACGTTGCTCTCGGCAGAGCCGTAGCGCGCGGCGACTGACGAACTGACATCGCAGCTCACGGGCGTTGCTGCGGTGGGTGTCTTGATGTTCTCGTTCATGTCCTGCCTCTGATCGATATGCGGCTTCATTCGCCGACGATGAAGGGATTGGTCTGCCGTTCCTGGCCGATGCTCGACCCCGGCCCGTGACCGCAGATGAAGCCGACATCGTCGCCGAGCGGCAGCAGCTTGGTCTTGATCGAATTGATGAGCGTCGCATGGCTGCCGCCGGGCAGATCGGTGCGGCCGACCGAGCCGTTGAACAGCACGTCGCCGACATGGGCGAAGCGCATGTCCCTGTTGAAGAACACGACGCTGCCCGGCGAATGCCCCGGACAGTGAAAAATCTCGAAGGTGAGGTCGCCGACCTGCACGGTGTCGCCTTCGTCGAGCCAGCGGTCGGGCGTGACATTGCGCATGCCGGTGATGCCGAAGCGCGCGCCGCCGCCTTCGAGATTGTCGAGCAGCGTCTTGTCGGCGATGTGCGGTCCCTCGATCGGCACGCCGCCGAGTTTCTCCTTCAGCTCGGCCGCGCCGCCGGCATGGTCGAGATGGCCGTGCGTCAGCCAGATCTTGTCGACGGTGACGCCGGATTGCGCGATGGCCTCAAGAATGTTGTCCACGTCGCCGCCCGGATCGATGACGACGCCGTGCTTGTTCGCTTCGCTCCAGATCAGCGTGCAATTCTGCTCGAACGGTGTGACGGGAATGATGGCGGCCCGCGCTTTTGGCGCGGAGGCTTGGCCGGAAGAGTTTTGGGGATTGTCTGCCATAAGCCACACATGGCGCATTTTCGCCGCTCCGGAAAGGGGATTTGAGCGGGATGGAACCTGCGGCCGGGTTGCTGGACTCTAAGGAGTGCGAATTTCCCGCCGCGTACCGCGTCGCGGTCTGATAGACTCGCATGCATGAGTCTTTCCGCGCCCGAACTGATCCTGCCGCCCGATCGCCGCCAGTCGGAGACCGCGCTGACGGTCGCGCGCGGCACGTCGCGGCTCTTGCGCGCGCTCGGCTTTTCGGCGCTTGCCGAATTGCCCCTGCCGTCCGGCCGCCGCGCCGATCTGGTGGCGCTGAACGAGCGCGGCGACATCTGGATCGTCGAGATCAAATCGTCGCTGGCGGACTTGCGCGCCGACACCAAATGGGAGGACTACCGGTTGCATTGCGACCGGTTGTTCTTCGCGTTCACGCGCGAGCTGCCGTGCGAGATTTTTCCCCCCGACACCGGGCTGATCGTGGCGGATGCCTATGGCGCGCACATGCATTGCGACGCGCCCGAACATCGCCTGCCGGCGGCGACACGCAAGGCGATGCTGCTGCGTTTTGCATCTGCCGCGGCGACGCGGCTGGCGCGGCTCGCCGATCCGGACGGATTTCGGGAGTTTTGATTGATCCCGATGCGCAATCGCTCAGCGCGGCGCGCGCTTGGCGAGGATGCGCTGCAAGGTGCGGCGATGCATGTTCAGCCGCCGCGCGGTTTCCGAGACGTTGCGGTTGCACATCTCGTAGATGCGCTGGATATGCTCCCAGCGGACGCGATCGGCCGACATCGGATTCTGCGGCGGTTCGATCTTGCCCGAGCCGGTCGCCAAAAGGGCGTTGACGACGTCGTCGGCGTCGGCGGGCTTGGCGAGATAATCGACCGCGCCGAGTTTCACCGCCGTCACCGCGGTCGCGATATTGCCATAGCCGGTCAGCACGATTGCACGCGAATCCGGGCGCTGCCGCTTCAGCGCGGACACCACGTCGAGCCCGTTGCCGTCGCCGAGCCGCAGATCGACCACGGCGAACGCCGGCGGCGCGTGCGAAATCTGCGCCATCGCGTCGGCGACATTGTCGCTGGTGCGCACCGCGAACCCACGCGTCTCCATGGCGCGCGCCAGCCGCTCCAGAAACGCCTTGTCATCCTCGACGATGAGCAAAGAGCGGTCGGCGAGCGCGAGGATGGCGGGGGAGGCTGCGACGGCCGCGGTGTCGAGATTGGTCAAAGGTCCTAAACTCCGGTTCGAGGCGCTCGATGCGGGAACGCATATGCATGGGACATATGATAAAATATGGCGTCTCGGACGGGCGATGCCAAGGGCCGAGAGTGCCGGGAACAATTATTAAGCTCGCAGGAAACCGCGTCAGAGTGACTCGGGTTCCGGTTCCGCGTCCGCTGGTTCCTCCGGGGAGGCGCGCTGGAACGCCTCCAGCGGCCAGACGATCTGCACTATTGCGCCGTGCGCCGGGAAAACGCGGTTGCGGAACGAGACGCGCGCGCCGCTGCGCTCCAGAAGGGTGCGGGCGATGAAAATTCCGAGGCCCAGCCCGCCGCCGGTGGCCCGCCCGCCCGGTCGCCGCGACACATAGGGTTCGCCGATCCGCCGCAGCAGGTCCGGCGCGATGCCGGGGCCGTCATCGGCGATGATGATCTCGACGCTCTGGGAGTCCCAGGTGGCGTCGACCTCGACCGCCCCATGGGCGAAATCGATGGCGTTCTCCAGAATATTGCCGAGGCCGTAGAGGACGGCGGCGTTGCGATGGATGACGGGTTCACCGCGCCCCGCAGGCGTCACGCGAACGGAGATGGCGATGCCGAATTCGCGGTGCGGCGCGACGGCCTCTTCGAGCAGCGCGGAGAGCGGCATCCGGTCGAACGGCGCGCCGGCCGCCGACAGTTGCGTGAGTTTCGACAGGATATCGCGGCAGCGCTGGGTCTGTTCGCGCAAGGTGCGGATGTCGGCGGCGGCCGGTGAGGCCGGATCGGTGCCCTTCTCCAGTTCGCGCACGATCAGCGTGATGGTCGAAAGCGGGGTGCCGAGTTCATGCGCGGCGGCGGCGGCGAGGCCGTCGAGCTGCGTCAGATGCTGCTCGCGCGCCAGCACCAGTTCCGCAGCGGCCAGCGCGTCGGAGAGTTTTCGCGCCTGCTCGGTGGATTGATAGGCGTAGAGGCTGGTGACGCCGATCGCGACGATCGTCGCCATCCATGACGCGACATTATAGGTCGGCGGCAGCTCCAGCGGATGGTTTTCGATCCAGGGCAGCGGCAGGTGCCAGACCGTGAGCGCGGTGGCGCTGGCCGCCGCGAAGGCGGCGAGCCCGAGCGTCAGCCGCGGCGGCAGCGCGGTCGCGGCGATCAGCGTCGGCGCCAGCACCAGGATCGAGAACGGATTGTCGATGCCGCCGGTGAGGAACAACAGCGCGTCGAGTTCGGCGATCATCAGCGCCAGCAGGCCGGCGGCGTGCAGCGGCTCCAGCCGCCGCATCGGGTTGAACGCCACTTGCAGGACGATGTTGACCACGACCGAAAACGCGATCACCGCCAGGCATGGAATGACCGGAATTTCGAATTCGAGCGCCTGCTCGACGACGAAGATCGTCGCGAGCTGGCCGAGCACGGCGAGCCAGCGCAGCCGCAAGATCGTGTCGAGGCGGACATGGGGCCGCTGCTCGCGGAAGTCGGTGGCGGTCGGATCGGACATGGAACGAGCTTAACCGGAGGAATGGGTACGGTGCACGACGCAGGATCGCCACACCCGGCGACAAAGAGGCCTTTTTTGGGGAGGAAACGACTCATTGACCATGCGGGATGATGTCCGTGGCGCATTGACGCGGGCGAAACCTCTCTCCATGATGCTGCAATGCAAAGCAGGGGTTGAGGATTTCGGATGCCTATTGGTGAATTCGGCGGCGGACCTGCCGCAACAAACGAAGGCGCGCCCGCTCTGACGACGCCGCTCTACTGGATGTACGAGATGGGGCAGGCGTCGCTCAATCCCGTACGTGCGGTCACCGATGCGACCAAGCTTCTGTTCCAGAATCCGCTCAACCCCTTTTCTCACACCGAATTCGGAAAATCGGTCGCGGCCGGCTGCGAACTTTTCGAACGCACCACCCGCCGCTATGGCAAGCCCGAATGGGGCATCGACGAGGTCCAGGTCGGCGGAACGCGGGTTCCCGTGCATATCAGCTCGATCTGGGAAAAGCCGTTCTGCCGGCTGTTGCATTTCGAACGCATGATGCCGCGCGCGCCGCAGCCGCGCGTGCTGATCGTCGCGCCGATGTCCGGCCATTATGCGACGCTGCTGCGCGGCACGGTTGAAGCCTTCCTGCCCGATCATGACGTCTACATCACCGACTGGGCGGATGCGCGCATGGTGCCGATGTCGGCCGGCCGCTTCGACCTGGACGATTACATCGACTATGTGACGGAGATGTTGCAGTTCCTCGGCGGCAACGTGCATGTCGTCGCGGTGTGCCAGCCTTCGGTTCCGGTGCTGGCGGCCGCCGCGCTGATGGAAAGCGCGAACGATCCGTTCGTGCCGCTGTCGATGACGCTGATGGGCGGGCCGATCGACACCCGCTCCAATCCGACCGCGGTGAACGACCTCGCGCAGCAGCGCGGCATCGAGTGGTTCCGCAGCAATGTGATTACCCGCGTGCCGTTCCCCCATCCGGGTTTCATGCGCGATGTTTATCCCGGATTCTTGCAGCTCAACGGCTTCGTCAGCATGAACCTCGATCGGCACATCGACGCGCACAAAAATCTGTTCCGGCATCTGGTGCAGGGCGACGGCGATTCCGCGCAGAAGCATCGCGAGTTCTACGACGAGTATCTGGCGGTGATGGACCTCACGGCCGAATATTATCTGCAAACGGTGGACACGGTGTTCGTCAAGCACTCGCTGCCCAAGGGCGAGATGACCCATCGCGGCAAGCCGGTGGACCTGACCAAGATCGAGCGCGTCTCGCTGATGACGGTGGAAGGCGAGAAGGACGATATTTCCGGCGTCGGCCAGACCGAGGCCGCGCATCGTCTGTGTTCGTCGCTGAGCGCCGACAAGAAGGTCCACTACATGCAGAAGGGCGTCGGGCATTACGGCGTGTTCAACGGCTCGCGCTTCTGCTCCGAGATCCGTCCGCGCATTTCCGACTTCATGCACAATGCGGCGCAGGGCCGTAAATTGCAGGTCATCGCCGGCCGCTGATTGGGTCGGCGAATCGGTTGCGTTGGCGCTATAAGCCGACGCATGACCGACGACGCGCCACATCATGGATTGCGCTGGCTGCCGTTCTTGCAGCCGGCCCGGCCGCAGAAAAAGAGTGTCCGCAAGCCTGCGGAAGGCGTGGCCCGCAAGGCCGAACCTCAGATCATGCTGATCGCTGCCGGCGAGGATTCCTGTCCCGTGGTCGTGCAGCGGCACCGGCTGGCCCGGCGCTACGCGCTGCGCATTCATGCCAAGCGCCGCGAGGCGGTTCTGTCCATGCCGTTGCGTGGAAATCTCGCCGATGCGCGCGATTTCGTCGAGCGGCATGCGGACTGGCTCGCCGAGCGTCTGCGCCGGCTGCCCGATCTCGTGACGTTTGCCGATGGCGCTTGCCTGCCGCTGCGCGGCGAGACGCATCGCATCGTCCATCGCCCTCGCGTGCGCGGCACGGTGTGGCTCGAAGCCGACGAGGACGGCGCGCGGCTGCTCTGCGTCGCGGGCGAAGCGGCGCATGTCAGCCGCCGCGTCACGGACTATCTCAAGCGCGAGGCCAGGCGCGAATTGAGCGCGGCGGCGCGACGCTACGCGGCGATGCTCGGCGTGGATATCCGCCGGATCGGCGTGCGCGACCAGTCCAGCCGCTGGGGCTCCTGCAACACCGACGGCGTGCTGTCGTTCTCGTGGCGGCTAATCCTCGCCCCGCCCGAGGTGCTCGATTATCTCGCAGCGCATGAGGTGGCGCACCTGGTCGAGATGAATCACTCGGAGCGGTTCTGGCGGCTCGTGGACCGCATCTGTCCGGAGATGGAGCGCGCCAAGGCGTGGCTCGACCGGCACGGCAACGATCTGCACCGCTACGGCGCGGGGAAGTAATCTGTCGCGGTTCATTTTGACGGACATATCTCATGTCGTCATGGCCGGGTTTATCCCGGCCATCCACGTCTGTCTTGAGCGGAGCCATCGTTAAGACGTGGATGCCCGGCACAAGGCCGGGCATGACGAGCAATGGATCTTGGTCCATCCAGTTCAGTTAGATCATAGATTGTTTTAGCGCCCGAGCAGCCGCTCCATCAGCCAGCCGTCGATGCCGCTTTCCGCGATCGGGCGTTGCGATGCCGGCGGCGCGCCGCGCGGCGTCATCGCCGCCTGAACCGGCTGTTGCTGCTGCGCGGGCGGCATTGCGCGTTGCGGATTGACGAGGCCGGAGAAGAATCCGCCGCCGCCCGGCAGCGCCGCGACCGGCACGCCCTGATGGGCCGTGCGCATGAAGCGAGTCCAGACCTCGACCGGCAGGCCGCCGCCGGTGGCCTTCTTCGTCGGCGAGTTGTCGTCATTGCCGAGCCAGACGCCGGTGATAAGGTTGGCGGTGTAGCCGATGAACCATGCGTCGCGGAAATCCTGGCTGGTGCCGGTCTTGCCGGCGGCGCTCCAGCCCGGAATCTCCGCCTTGCGCGCGGTGCCGGAGAGCAGCGTTTCCTGCATCATCGCGTTCATCATGCCGACCGCGCGCGCATCGATCACCCGCCCGAACAATTCGGCCGGGCGCTTGTACAGCGTCTTGCCCTCAGCGGTGCGGATGCGCCGCACGACATGCGGCGTGACGCTCTGCCCGCCATTGGCGAAGGGACCGTAAGCGCCGGTGAGTTCGAGCAGCGTCACCTCCGACGTGCCGAGCGCGATCGAGGCGTTGGCTTCGAGCTTCGAGGCGATGCCGAGCCGGTGCGCCGTGCGGATGACGTTCTTCGCGCCGACTTCGAGGCCGAGCCGCACCGCCACCGTGTTGAGCGACATCGCCAGCGCCTGCGTCAGCGTCACCGGGCCGAAATATTCCTTGGTGTAGTTCTCCGGCGTCCAGCCCTTCACATTGATCGGCGCGTCCTGCCGCAGCGTGTCCGGCGTCAGCCCGTTCTCGATCGCGGTCAGGAACACGAACGGCTTGAAGGCCGAGCCCGGCTGGCGCTTCGCCGTCACGGCGCGGTTGAACTGGCTGTCGGCATAGTTGCGCCCGCCGACCAGCGCGCGCACCGCGCCCTGCGGCGTCATCGCCACCAGCGCGCCCTGCGTGACGTGGAACTTGACGCTTTTCGCGGCCAGTTCGTCGATGATCGACGCCTCCGCGAGGCTTTGCAGTTTCGGATCGATCGAGGTTTCGACGACGATGTTTTCTTCGACCTGGCCGACCAGATCGTCGAGCACGTCGATGATCCAGTCCGCCACGTAATTGATGGTGCCGGCCCCGGTCGGCTTCACCGCATAGGCCGGATGGCCGATGGTGGCCTTCGCCTGCGCCTCGGTGATGAAGCCGGCGTCGGCCATCGCGCTCAGCACCGTGTGCGAGCGGCGCTCGGCCCCTTCGGGGTTGCGGTTCGGCGCGAGTCGCGACGGCGATTTGACGAGCCCGGCGAGCATCGCCGATTCGGCCAGCGTCACGTTGCGCGCCGACTTGCCGAAATATTTCTGCGCGGCGGCTTCGACGCCATAAGCGCCGGAGCCGAAATAGACGCGGTTGAGATAGAGTTCGAGAATCTCGTTCTTGGAGTATTTGTGCTCCAGCCACAGCGCCAGCTCTGCCTCCTGCAATTTGCGCATCATCGTGCGCTCCTGCGTGAGGAAGATGTTCTTCGCGAGCTGCTGCGTCAGCGTCGAGCCGCCCTGGGCGACGCCGCGCCGCATGATGTTGGCGGCGGCCGCGCGCGCGATGCCGAACGGATCGATGCCGAAATGCGAATAGAAGCGGCGGTCCTCGATGGCGATGAACGCCTTCGGCAGATGCGGCGGCAGGTCCTTCAGCGAGATGTTGGTGCCGGCCATCTCGCCGCGGGTGGCGAGCACGCTGCCGTCGATGCCGACGATTTGGATCGTCGGCGGGCGCTTCGGCACTTCGAGCGACTGGATCGGCGGCAGATGCGCGGCCACCCAGACGATCACGCCGACGACGCCGATCATCGCCCAGAGGCCGGTCACCGCGCTCCAGTAAAACAGGTTGCCGAAGAAACCGCGGCCGTGCCGGGCTTTCTTCTTGCTCTTGCGTTTCGCAGGTGGTTTCGCGCGCTTCGGCTCGTCGCCGTCGCTTGTCTTGCGCCTGCCTGCCGCGGTCTTGCTCACGGTCGCCTCGCGCTCGGAGGCGGGCGCGACGCGATCCTCGCGCGTGAGCCGGAGATCGGACAGCGAGCCGGTGAATCCGAATCGCGGTTCCTGCCGCGATGTCTTGCTTCGCCGTCCACCGAACATATGCACACCAACCCGAACACCTGCCCCATAGCGGCACGCTAGCGGGCGGGGTTTAAGAGCGCGTTAAGCAGAAGTTAATGGGGGTTTTATGGCAGGGTTCGCCGAGGCCAAAAAATCGGCCGGCGGAAAATCCGCCGGCCGGCAGGTTGCCAGGAGTCGTCCCGGCAGACCGGGCTTTGCTGTGCCGTCAGCTCGCGTCGGCGGCGTTGATGATCGGCCCGAAGCCTTCCCAGCGCTCGCCGTTGAAGCGCATCATCTGCAACTGCTTGTTGACGCGATAGTCGGTCGGCGTGGTGTTGATCTTGATGCCCGGCAGCAGCAGGTCCAGCTCCACATCCTTCAGGTTCGACGCCTGCTTCATGATGTTCTCGCGGGTGAGGTTGTCGCCGCAGCGTTTCAGCAGCTCGACCAGCGCCTGCGCGGTCATGTGGCCGTAGCTGTTGAAGTTCGAATTGGCGTCGCCCTCGGGATAGTACTTCTCCATGAAGGTCTTGAAGTTCTTGAAGCCCTGGTCGTTCACCCAGGTCGGATCGAGCGGGTCCTTGATATAGTTGACGCTGATGACGCCTTTCGACGCCTCAAGCCCGGCGGGCTTCATCACCGCGCCGACCGACGAGGCGTTGATGTCGAGGATATGGACCGCCTTCCAGTTCAGTTCGGCCGCCTTCTTGATCGCCTGCGCCGCGAATTTCGGCGTCGACATGTCATAGAGCAGGTCCGCGCCGAGCGACTTCAGCTTGACGATCTGCGGATCGATCGTCGGGTCGGTGACCTCGTAGGACGCCTCGCCGACGATCATGCTCGCCGCCTTGGCGCCGAGGCCGTCCTTCAGGCCGGCGACGTAGTCTTTGCCGAGGTCGTCGTTCTGATAGAGGATCCCGATCTTTGCGTTCGGATAGTTGGCGAGGATGTATTGCGCGTAGATGCGCCCCTCAGTCTGGTAGCTGGGGTTGAAGCCCATCGTCCATGGCGCGTTCTTCGGATCGGAGAAGCGCGCGGCGCCCGTGCCGGCGAACATTTGCGGCACTTTCTTCTGGTTCAGATAGCGCTGCACGGCGGCGTTGGAGGGCGTGCCGACGAGCTGGAACGTCATCAGCACCTCGTCGCTTTCGACGAGCTTGCGAACCTGCTCGACGGTTTTCGGCGGACTGTAGGCGTCGTCATACTGGATCAGGTTGATCTTGCGGCCGTTTACGCCGCCCTGGTCGTTGACCATCTTGATATAGGCGGCCTGCGTCTTGGCGATCGTCGCATAGGCCGAGGCCGGGCCGCTGAACGGCGCGGTCTGCCCGATCTTGATTTCGGTGTCGCTCGCGCCGGGATCGTATTTCTTTTGTGCCTGCGCACTGAGCGTGGCGAAGGCGAGGATCGCGGCCGACATTGCAGCCGTTTTGGCGACCGATCTGGCGGCCGTCTGGAACAGATTCATTTGCGTTCTCCCAGGGTGCCCTTTTTGGGAGGTCCGTCGTCCATGGGCGTGACGCGGCGACGGTTTCTGTCCGGACATTCTGCGCAACGGCATGCCGCCGCACAAGACGCAATCGGCGCGGCGAAACAGAACTTTCAGCGAAAGCGGCTCAGCGGAAAATCCAGAGCAGAGCGAGCGCGACGATCGCCGGCATCGCCTGCACGAAGAAAATGCGGCGGCTCACCGACCATGCGCCATAGACGCCGGCGACGATGACGCAGGCCAGGAAGAAGGTCTTCACATGCAGTGCCGACAACGGCCATTGATAGAACACGCCCCAGATGAGGCCCGCGGCGAGGAAGCCGTTGTAAAGCCCCTGATTGGCGGCCAGCACCGCCGTGTCGCGTGCGCGCTCCGGCGTGTTGCGGAAGGTCTTCAGGCCGATCGGGCGTTCCCAGAGAAACATCTCCAGGACCAGGAAATAGATGTGCAGGGCGGCGACCAGCAGAACCAGAAGATCGGCGGTCAGGGCCATCGCTCGTCTCCCTCAATGTCGCGCGGGCATCACGGTCACGCCGCCGGCCGCCCTGCGCGGCCGCTTTCGGTGAGCAGATGCACCAGCGCGCGCTTGATCGCCGCCTGCCGCGTCGGCGCGGTGATCTGCGCGCCGAGCAGGTCGGTAACATAGAACACGTCGCGGACGCGCTCGCCGAACGTCGCCACATGCGCCGAGGTGATGTTCAGGTTGAGTTTCGAGATCGTGGTGGTGAGCTGGTAGAGCAGGCCGGGCCGGTCCAGCCCCGACACCTCGATCACCGTATATTGATCCGACCAGAGGTTGTTGATGGTGACTTCGGCTCCACCGTGAACGGCCGCGTGCGGGAGCGCGCCTCGGAGCGGCTGGCCACCACCTCCGGCAGCCGCACGCGCCCCTCCAGCGCCTGCTCGATGGTCTCGCGGATGCGCGCGGCGCGGCGGCCTTCATCCTCGTCGCGGTCGTATTCGCGCGAGATCGAGATCGTATCGAGCGCGAGGCCGTCGGTGGTCGTATAGATCTGCGCGTCGACGATGTTGGCGCCGGCGGAGGCGCAGGCGCCGGCGATGATCGACAGCAGCCAGGGATGGTCCGGCGCTAAGATCGTCAGTTCGGTGACGCTGCGGGCCTCGTCATAGCCGACATCCACCGCCAGCTTGTGGCCCTGTTTTTCGCTGTCGTGAATGAAGCGCGCATGCCGGATCTTCTGGGCGAGATCGACCTTGAGCCAGTAGGCGGCATAGTGCCGGCCGATATAGGCGTTGACCTCGTCCTCCGGCCATTCCTTGAAGGCGTTCCGGAATTCGGTCTGCGCCACGGCGATGCGTTGCGAGCGGTTGACCTCGGAGAAGCCGCCGGTGAGCACCGGCTCGGTTTCGTAATAGAGCGTGCGCAGCAATTGCGCCTTCCAGCCGTTCCAGACGCCGGGGCCGACGCCGCGAATGTCCGCCGTGGTGAGGATCGTCAGCAGCTTCAACTGTTCGAGTGACTGCACGACGCCGGCGAAATTCTCGATCGTGCGCCGGTCCGACAAGTCGCGTGACTGCGCCACCGTCGACATCGTCAGATGCTCCTGGATCAGCCACGCGACCAGTTCGGTGTCGGCGGCGTCGAAACCGAGGCGCGGACACAGGCGGCGGGCGACCTTCGCGCCGGCGATCGAATGGTCCTCGGGGCGGCCCTTGGCGATGTCATGCAGGAAGGTCGCCACATAGATCACCTTGCGGTGCTCGGGCTGAATCTTCCGCATCAGGTCGGTGGCGAGCGCGAACTCCTCGTTGCCGCCGCGCTCGATGTCCTGAAGGATGCCGATGCAGCGCAACAGGTGCTCGTCCACCGTGTAGTGGTGGTACATGTTGAACTGCATCATCGAGACGATCCGGCCGAAGGCGCGGATGAACCGTCCGAGCACGCCGGTTTCGTTCATGCGGCGCAGCACGATCTCGGAATCGTTCGACGTGAGGATTTCGATGAACAGCCGGTTGGCTTCCTCGTTCTCGCGCAGCCGCTCGTCGATCAGATGCAGCGATTTTTTCGCGGCGCGCAGCGCGTTCCAGTGGAAGGCAAGGTCGTTCTTCTGCGCCAGCCGGAAGATGCGGATCAGGTTGACCGGATCGTGCTGGAACACGCCCGGCACCGCCAGATTGATGCGGTTGTAATCGACGATGAAATCGTCGCTGCCGCTCCAGCCGCCGTTTCGGCGACGGCCAGCTTCGCCATCATGCGGCTCAGCACCGGCGCGGGCTTGGCCTGCTGGTCCTCCAGTTTGCCGCAGAGGATCGCGGTGAGGTCGCCGACATCCTTGGCGATCAGGAAGTAGTGCTTCATGAAGCGCTCGACGTCCTGCATGCCGGGATGCGAGGTGTAGCCGAGCCGCTGGGCGATCTCGCGCTGGATGTCGAAGGACAGCCGCTCCTCCGCCCGCTTCGCATAGAAGTGCATGTTGCAGCGGACCGACCAGAGGAAATCCTCGCAGCGGCGGAAGGCGCGGTATTCCTGCGCGTCGAACACGCCGCGCGCGACCAGTTCGCGCGTGTCGCTGACGCGGTAGACATACTTCGAAATCCAGAACAGCGTGTGCAGGTCGCGCAAGCCGCCCTTGCCGTCCTTCACATTCGGCTCGACCAGATAGCGCGATTGCCCGGCCCGGCGGTGCCGCTCCTCGCGCTCGGCAAGCTTGGCGGTGACGAATTCGGCCGCCGTGCCCTGCACCACCTGCTTGTCGAAGCGCGTGACGAGTTCGTCATAGAGGGCGTTGTCGCCGACCAGATAGCGCGTCTCCAGCACGGCGGTGCGGATCGTCATGTCGGCGCGCGCCTGGCGGATGCATTCGTCGATCGAGCGCGTCGCGTGGCCGACCTTCAGCCCCATGTCCCAGAGGCAATAGAGGATCGCTTCGGCGACCGACTCGCCCCAGGCGGTCTGCTTGTAGGGGAGCAGAAACAGCAGATCGAGGTCGGATTCCGGAGCCATCAGCCCGCGGCCATAGCCGCCGGTCGCGACCACCGCCATGTGCTCGGAGTCGGAGGGCAGCAGGCTCGGGTAAAGATGCTTCGTCGCCGCGTCGTAGAGCAGGCGGATGATGTCGTCATAAATATCGCAGAGCCGTTCGGCGCAGCGGCGTCCGTGCCGGTCCTTCAGAAGCTGCGCCTGCGCGGCGGCGCGGCCCTTGGCGAGTTCGGCCTTCAGCAGCATCGCGAGGCTGGTGCGGAACTGATCGCTGCGGCCGGCGCAGTCCGCGCAAAGCGCGTCGATGGCGGCGGCGGTCCGCACCGGATCGAAATCGTCGGCAGGGGGAGCGGGCGCTTCGGCGACGGCCTGGGTCATGCTTTGTCGATATCGGAGCGGGATCGGAGTGTCACCAGACTTTCGCTGCTCTTTTTTTGCGCTCTCACGCGGAAACGGCGCAGCAAGTCGGCCGTCGTAAAGTGATAAACTATTGAAAGTAATCTGTTATTCCGTGCAAATGCGCGCGCTTCGGTCCTAGCCGTCAGTGAGCGCGCGCTTCAGCGCATAAAGCGCGTCGAGCGCCTCGCGCGGCGACATGTCGTCCGGATGCAGCGCCTCGAACGCCTTTCGCAAGCGTTCCGCCGGGGTGTCGATCGGCTCGGCCGCCTCGCGCGAGGGCGTGGCGAAGAGCGGAAGGTCGTCGGCCAGCGCGCGCGTGGTCGAGGAGCGGTCCTGCGCCTCCAGCTTGGCCAGCACGGCTTTCGCCCGCGCGATCACGCCGGCCGGCAAACCTGCGAGCTTGGCGACCTGAATGCCGTAGGAGCGGTCGGCCGCGCCCGGCATCACCTCGTGCAGGAACACGACGTCGCCCTGCCATTCCTTCACCCGCACGGTGGCGTTGAACAGGCGCGGCAGCTTCGCCGAGAGCGCGGTGAGTTCGTGATAATGCGTGGCGAACAACGCGCGGCAGCGATTGCTTTCGTGCAGATGCTCGATCGAGGCCCAGGCGATCGACAGGCCGTCGAAAGTGGCGGTGCCGCGCCCGATCTCGTCGAGGATCACCAGCGCGCGCTCGCCGGCCTGATTGAGGATCGCCGCCGTCTCCACCATCTCCACCATGAAGGTGGAGCGGCCGCGCGCGAGATCGTCGGCCGCGCCGACGCGCGAGAACAGCCGGTCGACGATGCCGATCCGTGCGCGTTTGGCCGGGACGAAGCTGCCGATCTGCGCCATCAGCGCGATCAGCGCGTTCTGACGGAGGAAGGTCGATTTGCCGGCCATGTTCGGCCCGGTGACGATCCAGATTTGCCCGGAGGTCTGCTTCGGCTGCGGCGAGAGATCGCAACTGTTGGCGATGAAGGGCTGGCCGCTCTGCGCCAGCGCATGCTCGACCACGGGATGACGGCCGCCTTCGATGGCGAAATCGAGCGAAGCGTCCACCTCCGGCCGAACATAGCTGCCGTCGGCGGCGAGCTTCGCCAGCGCGGCGACGACATCGATGGTCGCGAACGCATGGGCGGCGGCATGCAACTCGTCGGAAGCGGCGATCGCCATTCCCGATAGCTTCTCGAAAATCTCCAGCTCCAGGCCGAGCGCACGGTCGGCGGCGTTGGCGATCTTCGCCTCGATCTGGCCAAGCTCGGCGGTGGTGAAACGCACCTGGCCGGCGAGCGTCTGGCGATGGATGAAGGTCGCGTTCAAGGGCGGCGACATCAGCCGTTCCGCATGCTGCGCGGTGACTTCGACGAAATAGCCGAGCACATTGTTGTGCCGGATCTTCAGCGTCTTGATGCCGGTCTCGTTGGCATGGCGCGCCTGCATCTGCGCGACCACGCGGCGGGATTCGTCGCGCAGCGCCCGCGTTTCGTCCAGCGCAGGCTCATAGCCCGCGCGAACGAAGCCGCCGTCGCGCTTGAGCAGCGGCAGCTCGCCAGCCAGCGCTTGCAAAAATTCCTGCGCCAGCGTGCGCGGCGGCTCGCGCAAACCCGCGCGCACGGAATCGATTTCCGGCGATGTCACGCTCATGCGTGCAAGCCGTTCCAGCACCTCGTCGGCGGCGGCGATGCCGTCGCGCAAGGCGGCGAGATCGCGCGGACCGCCACGGCCGAGCGTGAGGCGCGCCATCGCCCGCGCCATGTCGGGCGCGCGGCGCAGCGTGGTTCTGAGATCGTCGCGCGCGGGAGCATCGTCGACGAACGCGCCGACGGCGTCGAGGCGGCGCCTGATCGCGTCCGGATCGGTCAGGGGTGCGGCGAGACGCTGCGCCAGCAGCCGCGAGCCCGCCGCCGTCACGGTGCGGTCGAGAATGGAGAGCAGCGAGCCTTGCCGTTCGCCGCCGAGCGTGCGCGTGAGTTCGAGATTGGCGCGCGTCGCCGGATCGATCGCCATCGTCGTGCCGGCGGCTTCGCGCGACGGCGGCGACAGCGGCGGGCGTTTGCCGAGCTGGGTGCGCTCGACATAGGTGACGCAGGCGGCGGCGGCCGTCGCCTCGATGCGCGACAGCATGCCGAACGCCTCCATGGTCGCGACCGCGAAATAGTCACACAGCCTTTGCTCGGCGGTGGCGCCGTCGAATACGTCACGCGGCAGCGGCGTCACCGACGGCAGCTCGCGCAGGAAAGGCCCGTGCAACTCGTCGGAAAACAGCGCATCGGCGACCAGCGTTTCCTGGGGGTTGATGCGCGCCACGGTCGCGGCGAGTTCGGACGCCGTGCATTCGGTGACGACGAATTCGGACGTCGACATGTCGATCCAGGCGAGCCCCATGCGGTCGCCGCCGCCAGCGGAAGCGCGCTGCCGTGCGATCGCCATCAGGTAATTGTTGGCGCGCGCATCCAGCAGCGTCTCCTCGGTGAGCGTGCCGGGCGTCACCAGGCGCACCACGTCGCGCCGGACCACGCTTTTCGCGCCGCGCTTCTTCGCTTCCGCCGGGTCTTCGGTCTGCTCGCACACGGCGACGCGATGGCCGAGCGCGATCAAACGGTGGAGATAGTCGTCGGAGCGCTCCACCGGCACGCCGCACATCGGGATGTCCTCGCCCGCATGCTTGCCGCGCTTGGTCAGCGTGATGCCGAGCGCGCGCGAGGCGACCTCGGCATCCTCGAAGAACAATTCGTAGAAATCGCCCATCCGGTAGAACAGCAGGAGGCCCGGATTGGCGGCCTTGATTTCCAGAAACTGCTCCATCATCGGCGTGACGCGGGCGGGGGCGTCGGCGGATGGCCGCATGATCGGCTTGGGTTCATTCATGATGGCGGGAAAGCTAGCAAAGTTCCTGCTGCGTTCCTACGCGCCGCAGCCGCCGGGCGGCGCGTTGTCCCCACGCGCGCGTACGGCTGGAATTACTTCTTCCTGGCCTTGGCTCCCGAGTGGGTTTCCGCGCCGCGGACATTGCCCCACGGGTCGGCGGGTTTCGCTTCGGGAATGCTCTTGATCGTCTTTTTGTAGGCTTCTTCGGTGGCGCGGCGCTTGGCGCGCTGTTCCGGAGTGACTTCCTTCTCCTGATTGAGCGGAATGCCGGTGGCGGATTGGGCGGAAGCGGGCGCGGCGAAGGCCAGAAGCAGGGCAACACAAAGAAGATAACGCATGATCGGATTTCCGGACGCGGAGGATGCCGCAGGATCGCGTCCCGCGGCAGCGATTGCAAGGGTCGGCATGCAAAGGGTCGCGCGGCCCGCGATAACCCCGCCGCGTGGCGAGCGCATGGCAGGGACTGCGAAAATATATCCGCACCGGGGCGCGGGGACGGTTTGACCTTGCCCCGCGCAGTCCATAAAAATCCGGCAAGAATGTCGGTTGAAAGCAGCAAGCGCCCGGTGGCGCGATCGGGAGGAGGTTTGCCATGAGCGACGTGTTTATTTGTGATGCGGTGAGGACGCCGATCGGCCGGTTCGGCGGTTCGCTCGCCAAGGTGCGTGCCGACGATCTGGCGGCGGTGCCGCTGAAGGCGCTGAAGGAGCGTAACCCCAATCTCGATCTCGGCGCGATCGATGAGGTCGTGTTCGGCTGCGCCAATCAGGCCGGCGAGGACAACCGTAACGTCGCCCGCATGGCCGTGCTGCTCGCGGGCTTCCCGGATTCGGTTCCGGCCAACACCGTCAACCGCCTCTGCGCCTCGGGCCTGGACGCGATCGGCAGCGTGTCGCGTGCGATCCGCGCCGGCGAGATCGGCCTCGGCATCGCCGGCGGCGTCGAATCGATGACGCGCGCGCCGTTCGTGATGGGCAAGGCGACCGAAGCGTTCTCGCGTTCGGCGGACATCTACGACACCACCATCGGCTGGCGTTTCGTCAACCCGCTGATGAAGCAGCAATACGGCGTCGACGCGATGGGCGAGACCGGCGAGAACGTCGCCGAGGAGTTCCAGGTGTCGCGCGCCGATCAGGATGCGTTCGCGATCCGCTCGCAGCAGCGCGCCGGCCAGGCGATGGCTTCCGGCTATTTCGCCGAGGAGATCGTTCCGGTGTCCGTGCCTGGCGGCAAGGCCGGTCCGGTGACGGTGGACAAGGACGAGCATCCGCGTCCCGAGACGACGCTCGAAGGGCTTTCGAAGCTGCGTCCCGCCTTCCGCAATCCCGGCACCGTCACCGCCGGCAATTCGTCCGGCGTCAATGACGGCGCGGCAGCGATGATCCTCGCTTCGGCGGAAGCGGTCGAGAAATACGGCCTGAAGCCGCGCGGAAAAATTCTCGGTCTTGCGTCCGGCGCGGTGCCGCCGCGCGTGATGGGTATCGGCCCGGTGCCGGCGGTCCGCAAGCTGATGGAGCGGCTCGGGCTGAAGATCAGCGATTTCGACCTGATCGAGCTGAACGAAGCCTTCGCCTCGCAGGGCATCGCCGTGCTGCGCCAGCTCGGCGTCAAGGAGGACGCCGATTTCGTCAATCCGCATGGCGGTGCGATCGCGCTCGGCCATCCGCTCGGCATGAGCGGCACGCGCATCGCGATGACGGCGCTGCACGGCATGGAGAAGGGCGGCGGAAAGCTCGCGCTCGCGACCATGTGCGTCGGCGTCGGCCAGGGCGTCGCCGTGGCGATCGAGAAGCTGAACTAAAAACACCTCGTGCCGTCTCCGGACGCGCAGGTTTCGAGATTGAACGTTCGCGGGGCTCGCCTCGCGGACGTTCTCAAAAGGGGCGGGATTGCAGCAGGAGGACGGACCATGTCGATCGTTTATCCGCGCGACAGCAAAGAGGCCAATCCGCCGTTTCTCTACCCCGACTACAAGAGCACGGTGCGACGCGCGCCGGTGAAGCCGCTTATCATCGTGCCGCACACGCTGTCCGAGCTGACCGGGCCGGTCTACGGGCATGATTCGTTGCAGCCGACCGATCACGATCTGACGAAGCAGCACGCGGGCGAGCCGATCGGCGAGCGTATCATCGTGCATGGCCGCGTCATGGACGAAAACGGCCGCGGCGTGCCGGACACGCTGGTCGAAATCTGGCAGGCCAATTCCAGCGGCCGCTACACGCATGTCAACGACCAGCACCCCGCGCCGCTCGATCCGAATTTCACTGGCGCTGGCCGCGTGCTGACGGATGCGCAGGGCAATTACAAATTCATCACCGTCAAGCCCGGCGCCTATCCGTGGCCGAACGGGCCGAATTCATGGCGGCCGGCGCATATCCATCTGTCGCTGTTCGGCACGGCCTTCACCTCGCGCCTCGTCACGCAGATGTATTTTCCGGGCGATCCGCTGATCCCGCTCGATCCGATCGCGCAGTCGATTCCGGAATTCGCGCGGAGTCGCCTGATCGCGTCGTTCGATCTTGAGCATACCGTGCCGGACTGGGCGCTGGCCTATCGCTTCGACATCGTTTTGCGCGGGCGCGAGGCGACGCCGGAAGACCCGGACTGAGCATGGTCCCGAAAAGGGGGAACCGATTTTCGGACAAGATCATGCTCAAGAAAAGTTGGACGCTAGCGTAATATCTTCACGGCCCGACGGATCGCGGGAAAAATCCATGTCGAAGAATCCTGGAATCACTCCGGCCCAGACCATCGGCCCGTTCGCGGCCCCGGTGATGACGCCGAACGAGCCCGGCAAGGTGAATTACGCCTGGCGGCAGCTCGTCGGCAACGATCTGGTGACGCCGGACGCGGTCGGCGACCGTATCCGCATCGAAGGCCGCATGCTGGACGGCGACGACGCGCCGGTGGACGGCATCCTGTTCGAAATCTGGCAGGCGGACGGGCGGGGGCGCTACGCGCATCCGCGCGATCCGAACCGCAGCAACGCCGCGTTCAAGGGATTCGGCCGCGCCGAAAGCGACCTGTCGGGCCGCTTCGCGTTCGACACGGTGAAGCCCGGCCGCGTTGCCGGGCCGAACGGGACGATGCAGGCGCTGCATCTTCTGGTCGCGATCCACATGCGCGGGATTCTTTCGCATCTGTTCACGCGCATCTATTTTTCCGACGAGGCGTCGAACGCCGACGATCCGATCCTTGCGCTGGTGCCGGCGGAGCGCCGCGACACGATCATCGCCGCGCGCGATCCGTCGTCGGCGATCTATCGCATCGACTTCCGCATCCAGGGGACACGCGAAACGGTGTTCTTCGATCTGTAGCTGGAGCGTTTCATATTTTAACAAAAGCATCTTACGTCGTCATGGCCGGGTTTATCCCGGCCATCCACGTCTTCCTTGAGCGGAACTGCCGTTAAGACGTGGATGCCCACGACAAGCGCGGGCATGACGGAGAGAGATGGATACGCAATCCGCAAATAATTCCATCAAACACGAAAAGCGCTAGCCGCCACTGTACCCGCCGACGATCGGCAGCACCTCGCCGGTGATGTAGCTTGAGCAGCTCGGCGCGGCGAGGAACACGAAGGCCGGCGCGATTTCCTCCGGCTGCGCCGGTCGTTTCATCGGCGTGCGGCCGCCGAATTTCTTGATCTGCTCCGCGCTCTTGTCGGCCGGATTGAGCGGCGTCCACACCGGACCCGGCGCCACTGCGTTCACGCGGATGCCGCGGTCCACCAGATGTGTGGCAAGGGAACGCGTGAAGGCATGGATGCCGCCCTTGGTGGTCGAGTAGTCGAGCAAGTTCTCGCTGCCGAGCAGGCCCGTCACCGAACCGGTGTTGATGAGGGCGCCGCCCTCCGGCAGATGCGGCACCGCCGCCTTCGCCATGTGGAAATAGCCGTAGAGGTTGGTCTTCATCGTCCGGTCGAACTGGTCCTCGCTGAGATCCTCGAAGCTGTTCACATGTTCCTGGAACGCGGCGTTGTTCACCAGGATGTCGAGCCGTCCGAACGCCTCCAGCGTCTGTTTGACGGCGCGCTTGCAGAAGCCGGCGTCGCTGACATCGCCGGGGATCAGCAGGCAGCGCCGGCCTTCCTTCTCCACCGCCCGCTTGGTGTCTTCGGCGTCCTTGTGCTCGCAGAGATAGACGATGGCGATATCCGCGCCTTCGCGCGCGAACAGTACGGCAACGCTGCGGCCGATGCCGGAATCGCCGCCGGTGATGATGGCGACTTTTTCGCGCAGCTTGTCCGATCCCTGGTAATGCGGCGCGTCATACATCGGCTCGGGAACCAGCGCCGCCTCGTCGCCGGGCTTGGCCTGATGCTGCGCCGGGAACGGCAGTTCCGGATAGTCGCGGGCGCCGGCTTGCATCGCCTCGCCGGAAGGCTTGTCACCGGATTTCTCTCGGGATTTCTCGCGGTCGCTGGCGTCGATCGTGCGCTGGATGTCCCGCTGCCGGCGGGCGGCCGTCTCGCCGCGCCGGGCGTCGCTCGTGGGTGAAACCATGGTCATCTCCGTTGCTGGCGGGACAACGGAGGAGGAGCGACCGCGTTCCGGCGAATCGCGCCGGGCCGGCGTCTATTCCGCCGGCTCTCCCTGCGGCTTTGGAGGCGGCGGCGGGGTGGCCGGCGGGCGCATGGTCTTCTCGCGGAAGGTCTTTTTGGTCCTGCCGATGATGAAGGCGACCGGGACGGTGGCGAGCGCGAAGAAGGTCAGCATGCGGAAGTCGTTCGCATGGGCGATGATGAGCGCCTGCATGTTCAAAATCTGATCGACCAGCGCGCGGCCCGAATCGGTCTGCATGTTGATGACGTTGGCGACGTCGGGCATCTTCAGCGCGTCGTTGAACGGATTGATGAAGTCGCCAAGCTCCGCGCGCGAGCGGCGCGCGCCCTCCGATAGTTGCGAGATCATGATCGAGATCCCGAACGAGCTGGAGATGTTACGGATCAGCGTCTGGAACGACGAGCCGTAGGTGCGCAGCGTGTTCGGCAACGTCAGGAACGCGACCGTGTTCACCGAGACGAACACCATGCCGAAGGCGAAGCCCTGAAACGCGCCGACCATGAAGATGGTGCTTGCCGACGTCTGGTCGGTGAACAGCGACATCAGATACAGCGTGAAGGCGGTCAGCGTGAGGCCGACCATCATCGTCGTCCGCGCCTCGATATAGCGCATCGACGAGCGGATCGTCATCATCGCGAAAAACGTGCCGACGCCGCGCGACGACAGGATCATGCCGGCGGACATCACCGGATGGCCGCCGACATGTTGCAGGAAGGGCGAGACCAGCGCCATCGTCGAGAACAGCACGACGGCCATCACCGCCATGAAGACCGTCGCCGAGGTGTAGTTGCGGTCCTTGAACAGATCGAAGCGGATGAACGGCTCCGGCGTCGTCAGCGAATGCGCGAGGAAATAATAGACGCCGAAGATCGAGACGATCACGTAGGCGATGATTTCGCCCGACTCGAACCAGCCGACCTGTTCGCCACGGTCCAGTGCGAGTTGCAGCGCGCCGATGCCGGTCGCGAGCGCCGCGAAGCCGAACCAGTCGAATTTCAGTTTCGTGTTCGGCGGCGATTCTTCCATGAACACGAGCAGCCCCGCCGTCGCGATCAGTCCGAACGGAACGTTGACCAGGAACACCCAGTGCCAGGAATATTGATCGGTCAGCCACGCGCCGAGCGTCGGTCCCATGATCGGGCCGAGCATGATGCCCATGCCGAAGATCGATTGCGCCTTGGGCTGCTCATGCGGCGGATAGAGGTCGATGACGAGCGCCTGCGACAGCGGAATCAGCGCGGCGCCCGCAGCGCCCTGGATCAGGCGGAACATCACGAGCTGCGTCAGGTCCTGCGACAGGCCGCACATCACCGAGGCGAGCGTGAAGGTCGAGGTGCAGGCGACGAACAGCCGCTTGCGCCCGAAGCGCGCGGCGAGCCAGCCGACCGGCGTCGTCATGATCGCCGCGGCGACGATGTAGGAGGTCAGCACCCAGTTGACCTGATCGAGCGAGGCCGACAGCGAGCCCTGCATGAACGGCAGCGCCACATTGGCGATGGTCGAATCCAGCGTCTGCATCACCGACCCCGCCATCGCGCAGGTCACGACGATCAAACGTCGTGGCCCGGCGACATTCGACGGGGTGGCGAGGATGCTCATTTCGGCGATTCTTGCGCGGGCGCGGACAGCCCGAGCAGGGCCATCAGCGAGCGGCTGCGGCCGGTGTCGACGGAGACATAGGCGCTCATGCCGGCGCGAAGCTTCTGCGTGTTCTCGTCCGGATCGAACGAAATGCGGATCGGCACGCGCTGCACCACCTTCACCCAGTTGCCGGTGGCGTTCTGCGGCGGCAGGATCGCAAATTGCGCGCCGGTGCCGGGGCTGAGCGAGGTGATGCGGCCGTTGAAGACGTGGTTCGGGAACGCATCGACGATCACCGTCACCTTCTGTCCGAGCGTGACGTAGGTGAAGTCGGTTTCCTTCGGATTGGCGTCGACCCAGGGATGGAGGTCGTCGATCACGCTCAGCACCGGCGTTCCGGCGTTGACGTAACGGCCGATCTGGATGTTGTCGACCTGTGTGGCGTTGCCGGCGAGCGGCGCGCGCACGGTGGTGTGGTTGAGGTCGCGCCTGGCCTGGTCGAGCGCCGCCATGGCTTGCAGATAGGGCGGAAACTTCTCCAGCGGCAGCGCCGCATCGCCGAGCAATTGATTGCGGATGCCCGCCTGCTGCTGGCGCAGCTGCTCGACCTGCGTCTGCGCCGCGACGTATTGCGCGTTCGAACCGTCGAGGTCGAATTGCGAGCCGCTGCGGTTGGTCATCAAGGTGGTCTTGCGCTCGACATCCTGCCGGCGGATGTCGGTGGTCTTCTCCGCCAGCTGGATCATCCGCGTCAGCGATTTGTCGTTGGTCAGGAGATTGGCGTGGTCGGTGCTGACGCTGGCGAGCCGCGCCTCGGCCTGAAGCACGGCGAGGCGGAACGGCTCCGGATCGATCTCGAACAGGATGTCGCCAACGGCGACGCGCTGGCCCTCGCGGACCACCACCTGGCTGATCTTGCCGGAGATATCCGGCGTCACCAGCACTTTCTGCGCACCGATATAGGCGTTGTCGGTCGTCATGTAGCGGCCGCCGGAGAGATAGACGGCGAGGATGGCGATGGCCGCGATCAGAGGAATGACCACCAGCAGCAGAAATCTGCGGCCCTTGCGCAGACGCTGCCCGAACGACAGTTTGCGGGACTCGGCGGCGGGAGCGGTCTCGCCCGGAAATTTCAGCACCGGCTCAGCCATCGTGGCGCTCCGTCGGCTTGCGCGCCTTGCAGCCGGCGCTGTAGGCGGTCCGCACATTGGTCTTGATGAGTTCGAGCTGCGCCAGGAACCGGTCGGTCTCGCCCGGCTTCAGATGCGCCAGCGCCGTTTGGTTGATCTCCTCGCGCAACGCCCTGAGTTCAGCCATCAGCGGGCGCGCGGTCTCGGTGAGATAGAGGCGGTTGGCGCGGCGGTCGTTGGCGTCCGCGCGGCGCTCCACCAGGCCGGCGGCGCAAAGGCGGTCGACCAGCCGCGTCAGGGTGATGGGCCGGATCGCCAGCAGCTTGGCGAGCGTCGCCTGTTGCAGGCCCTCCTCGCGGACGAGCTTGGCCAGCACCGCCCATTGCGCGCGGGTGATGCCGTAAGGGGCGACTTTCTGGTCCGCATAGGCGCGCACCGCGCGCTGCAAATCGGCCAGAGCGAACATGAAATGAAGATCGGGGTTTCGTGCCAGCATGCTCTCGAATCCGTAAACCTCGGATACGATAAGCTAGCTTACGAAATTGCATATTGTTGTTAGCGCGGAGGTTGCCTGCGATTCGTGCATGCATGAAAAATATGCTGCGCTGCAATCGCAGCGGTTCCAAACGACGGCGCGACGCAAGGGGGGCTGCGTCAGGCCCATTCCACCTGCGATTCCGCGGCGACATCGATGCTGGAGCGGACACCGATGGCGTCGAAATGCTGCTCCAGAAACCTGCGGGCGGCCCTCTGGCCGGCGCGCTTCAACAGTTCGAGGAACTCGAAATCGGTCTTGAGCTTGCTGGAGCCGCTGAGGCGCGTGCCCAATCCGCCGAGATGGATGCGGTGGATGTTGAGCCGCCGGAAACAGTTGCTGCCGGAGCCCTCCGGCAGGTGGCCCTCGTCGATCAGCCGGTTGACGAAATCGACGGTGCGCATTTCCGAAATCAGCGCCGAATTGAAGGTGATTTCGTTCAGGCGGTTGACGATCTCGGCGGAGGAGCGCGGCGTCGTGTCCCGCTGCACCGGATTGATCTGCACCACGATCAGGTCGTCGGCCGCCGAGGTTTGCAGGAACGGAAACATCGGCGGATTGCTCATATAGCCGCCGTCCCAATGCGGCACGCCGTCGATCTCGACCGCGCGGAACAAAAGCGGCAGCGCGGCCGACGCCATCACCGCATCGGCGTCGATCTTCTCGCGCGGAAAGATGTGGGTGCGGCCGGTGTGGACGTTGGTGGCTGAAATGAACAAATCCAGCTCGCTGGCCCGCACCGCCTCGAAATCGACGAAGCGGTCGATCAGGTCGCGCAGCGGATTGATGTTGAGCGGATTGAGTTCGTAGGGCGAGAAATGCTGCGACATCGCCTCGAACCAGCGCTGCATCGGCGTCGTCGCGAAGGGCAGCAGCGAGAACAGCCGGTCGGTGACGGCGCGTTGCAGCGGCGGCAGGTCGCCGCCGGCGCTGGCCGCCCGCCAGAATGCGGCGAGCCGCTGCCGTGCTTCCTCGCGGCCTCCGCGCGCAAGGCCGTCGGCCGCCATCACGGCGTTCATCGCGCCTGCGGATGCGCCGGACATGCCGACGATCTCCAGCCGCTCGTCGGCGAGCAGGTGGTCCAGCACGCCCCAGGTGAACGCGCCATGCGCGCCGCCGCCCTGAAGCGCCAGATTGACTTTCTTCCGGCCGGTCCCGGCTTTCGCGCGCGTCGCGTCGCGATGCAGGTTCGCCAGGCCGTCGAGATATGATTTCAGACTCGGCAAAGGTGCCTCACTGGCAACATGTGTCCATCAACCGCAGTCATCTAGGGTTGAATTATTGCATTGCAATATCAAATGCTGCAAAGCACAATATTTGCGCAAACGCGCCGGCAAAGGCACTATAGGCGGTATCCGCGCGCCTGTTCGCGTTACAAAACCTTGAAACCTCGGGTTCGGGAGGCGAAATCTGCCAGATGTCCAATTCCCGGTCGCCCCACACCCGAACCCACTCCCATGCCCACCCGGTCTTTCCCGAGCCCGGCCACGATCATGAGCGCTGCGCCGCCGACGCGATCGCGCATGCGGAGACGGTTTGCGCGCAGCGCGGCCAGCGGTTTACGCCGGTGCGCCGCCATGTGCTGGAGGCGCTGCTCGCCTCGCACCGTCCGCTCGGCGCGTATGACGTGATCGAGGTGCTGGCGAAGCGGATGGCGCGGCCCGCGCCAATCACGGTCTATCGCGCGCTCGATTTTCTGATGGAGCAGGGGCTGGTCCACCGGATCGAAAGCCGCAATGCGTTCCTGGCCTGCGCGCACAATCACGACAGTTCGGCGTCGGTGGCCTTCCTGATCTGCGAGAAATGCGGCGCGGTCGGCGAAGTCGCGACCGCCAACATCACCGAGCAATTGATGCAGAGCGCGCGCGCGAACGGATTCGTGCCGCGCATGACCGTGGTGGAGATGACCGGGACTTGCGCGAATTGCAGCAAGGCCGCCTGACCGTCCCATGACCAGAGCTCCATGACCACGACCCCTCAGGTCGCCAGCCCGGCCACGCAACCGCTGAGTCCGCTTGCGGTCGCCGTGATGTTGCTGCTGTGCCTGAGCTGGGGCGTCAACAATGTGATGGTGAAGCTGGCGCTGCCCGAGGTGCCGCCGATGATGCAGGCGACGGTGCGCTCGGTCGGCGGCCTCATGGTCATTCTGATCGTGTCCTATTGGCGCGGCGTTTCGCTGTTCGAGCGCGACGGCACGCTGCGCGCCGGGCTGTTGATGGGCGCGGTATTCGCGCTCGAATTCGTGCTGATTTTTTACGGCCTTTTGCACACGACCGCGAGCCGCGCCGTGATCTTCATGTACGCCGCGCCGTTTTTCGTCGCCTTCGGGGCGGTGAATTTTCTCGGCGAGAAACTGCGCCCCGATCAGTGGATCGGGCTTGCGCTGGCGTTCGGCGGCATCGTCATCGCCATGGGCGTGCCGCAGGCCGATGTCGATGCGACGGTGCTGCTGGGCGATGCGCTGATGCTGAGCGCGGCCGTGCTCTGGGGCGCGACGACGATGATCTTCAAGATGAGCCGGCTTTCGAGCGCGCCCGCCGAGAAGACGCTGATCTATCAGACCGGCGTGTCCGCGCCGCTGCTCGCGCTCGGATCGCTGGTCGCGGGCGAGACGATGATTGGAATTCCGGGCCGCTGGCGATCGGCTCGCTGACCTACCAGACCGTCTGGGTGGTGGGGATCACCTTCCTGCTCTGGTACGCGCTGATGAAGACCTATCCGGCCAGCAAGCTCAGCGCCTTCACCTTCATTACCCCGCTGTTCGGCGTCGCCGCCGGCCATCTTGTGCTGAACGAGCCGATCACGGTGGCGTTCGCGGTCGCAGTGGCGTTCGTGGTGGCGGGCCTCTATCTGGTGAACAGGCCCGGAAAATCGGGTCCCGCTTGATGAAAGTTCTGTGACGCAGGTCGCGGAACCGGCGAAATCGGACCGTTAACCGTCGATTCACGCCGGAATCGCGCCCCGCGCTGGCCTGCCTTGAACCGATCGTTATTGAAGATCGTCATAAAGACCTGATATTCAGGCCGCAATCAGCCTCAGGAATCGTCGATGAACCAGATCGCCAATATCGCCGCCGATGTCGATGTCGCCGGGCCTAGCCCGCGCCGCGTCAGCGTGCCGGTCATGGTCGGCAATGTGAAGGTGGGTGGCGGCGCGCCGATCGTCGTGCAGTCGATGACCAACACCGACACCGCCGACGTGCAGGGCACCATCGCCCAGGTCGCGGCGCTTGCCCGCGCCGGCTCCGAACTGGTGCGCATCACGGTTGACCGCGACGAAGCCGCCGCCGCCGTGCCGCATATCCGCGACGGTCTCGACAAGCGCGGCATCGACGTGCCGCTGGTCGGCGACTTTCACTATATCGGCCACAAGCTGCTCGCCGATCATCCGGCCTGCGCCGAGGCGCTGGCCAAGTACCGCATCAATCCCGGCAATGTCGGCTTCAAGGACAAGCGCGACACGCAGTTCTCCTCGATCGTCGAAATGGCGATCAAGTACAACAAGACGGTGCGCATCGGCGCGAATTGGGGCTCGCTCGATCAGGAGCTTCTGGCCAAGCTGATGGACGAGAACGCGGCCTCCGCGACTCCGAAGGATGCGCGCGCAGTGATGCGCGAGGCGATGGTGCAGTCGGCGCTGACCTCGGCGCAGCGCGCCGAGGAGATCGGCCTCGGCCGCGACAAGATCATCCTGTCGGCGAAGATTTCAGCGGTGCAGGATCTGATCGCGGTCTATCGCGATCTGGCGAAGCGTTGCGACTACACGATCCATCTCGGCCTCACCGAAGCCGGCATGGGCTCGAAGGGCATCGTCGCCTCCTCGGCCGCGCTCGGCGTGCTGCTCCAGGAAGGCATCGGCGACACGATCCGCGTGTCGCTGACGCCGGAGCCGGGCGGCGACCGCACGCTCGAAGTGCAGGTCGGCCAGGAAATTCTTCAGACGATGGGCTTCCGCACCTTCGTGCCGCTGGTGGCCGCGTGCCCAGGCTGCGGCCGCACCACCTCGACCGTGTTCCAGGAACTGGCCGGCGAGATCCAATCGTTCATCCGCGACGAGATGCCGAGCTGGAAGTCGAAATATCCGGGCGTCGAGACGCTCAACGTCGCGGTGATGGGCTGCATCGTCAACGGCCCCGGCGAATCCAAGCACGCCGATATCGGCATCTCGCTGCCGGGCACCGGCGAATCGCCGGCCGCGCCCGTGTTCGTCGACGGCAAGAAATTCCGCACGCTGCGCGGTCCGACGATCGCCTCCGACTTCAAGGAGATGGTGATCCAATATATCGATCACCGCTTCGGCGCGGGCCGGCAGACCGCGGCGGAGTAAGGGCGGGCGCTGTTGATCTTTTTTGTTAGAGCATGATCTTTTCCGACCCGAAGGGCCGCGCAGCGCAAACCGGTTTCCACTTTTCGGGATCATGCTCTAAAGCGCGCTGGCGGCGAGGTTCACCGTCAGCGCCAGCAGCGTGGTGTTGAACACAAACGACACGACGCCATGCGCCGTCGCCGTGCGGCGGATGATCCGGTCGGAAATCCCGACATCGGAGACCTGCGCGGTCATGCCGATCACGAACGAGAAATAGACGAAGTCCCAATAGTCCGGCCGGTCCTCGTCCGGAAACACCAGCCCGCCCGGCTTGCTGGTGCGGTAGTAGTCGTGCGCGTAGTGAAGCGCGAAGGTGGTGTGGATCAGCGTCCATGACAGCGTGATGGTCGCAACCACCAGCGCGATCTGCCAAGCGTCCCGGCCCGCGCCGCCGATTTCGGCGATGATCGCGCCGAGGCTCGCCAGCGCCGCCGCGGCCGTGAGCACCAGCACCGCGAAGCGTCCGTCGTCGAATTCGGTCGCGTGCCGGCGGATAGTCGCCACGTCCGTGCGCGCGATCGTGAGACAAGCCGCGACCAGATAGACGGAGACGGCGATGTCCCACGCGATCAGCGCCCGGCTGACGGTGCGGATGTTTCCCGGCAGCAGCAGGAAAGCGGCGACGCCGAGGACGATCGCGACCGCGAGCCGCAGGCGCGTGCGCAGGATGCGCAAGGAACGCGGCAGGTGACGAAAGCGATTGAGCGTGTCCGCGTCGCGATCGTCGCCGGTCATCGTTGGGCTAATTCTGCCGTTCGGCCACGAACCGCGCGGTGGCGCGCAGCACGTCGGCTCTCGCGCCGAATCCGGCGAGCGCGGAATCGGCCTGCGCGATCAGGTTCTTCAGGCGCTGCTTCGCGCCGTCGACGCCGAGCAGCGTGACGAAGGTGGTCTTGCCCATCGCGCTGTCCTGTCCGGCCGGCTTGCCGAGCGTCGCCGCATCGCCTTCGAGATCGAGCAGGTCGTCGGCGATCTGGAAGGCTTCGCCGAGCGCGCGGCCATAGGCGTCTAGCGCGGCGTAATCCTGCTTCGATGCCTGGCCGAGCAAGGCACCTGCGATGCAGCCGAAATGCAGCAGCGCGCCGGTCTTCATCTGCTGAAGCTTCTCGACATCCGGCGGCACCTTGTCGCCGAAGCGGCCTTCGCCGGCGAGGTCCATGATCTGGCCGCCGGCCATGCCGCCGATGCCTGAGGCCGCGCCAGCGCGCGCGTCAGCAGCAGGCGGACATTGGCGTCCTTGTGGATTTCGTCACGGGTGATGATGTCGAAGGCGATCGTCAACAGCGCGTCGCCCGCGAGAATCGCGGTGGCGTCGTCGAACGCCTTGTGCGCGGTCGGCCGTCCACGACGCAGATCGGAATTGTCCATCGCCGGCAGATCGTCATGGATCAGCGAATAGCAGTGGATGCATTCCAGCGCCGCGCCCGCGAGCAGCGCCGCGTCTTTCGGCACGTCGAACAGCGCCGCGCTTTCGACCACGAGGAACGGCCGCAGCCGCTTGCCGCCATTGAGGCTGCCATAGCGCATGGCGTCGAGCAGCCGTTTCGGCCGCTCGATCTCGTTCTCCAGCGGCTTGTCGGTGAGCAGTTCGAGCAGCAGCTTTTCGGTCGCGGCCGCGGTGGCTTCGAGACGTTTGAGGAAGGGTGTGTTGGTATCGGCGTTCATGTGGAACCGTTCTAGCGTTTTCGGCGGGACAATCGTCCATGCGGCGGACCGCGTCAATTCCGGCCTCCGTCTTGACAAGCGGGCGCGGCGGCCTTCCGGATCAAAGGGTTAACCGGCTCGGAGCGGAATCCGGGACCGCAGGGGCGTGGAGGTGAAGCATGCGGCGCGCGGTGAGGATCATTGTGGTTCTCTGCCTGCTTGTGCTGGCCATGCCCTATGTCCTGACGCTCGCCTATTCGACCGGCCATCCGGTTTCGACGCTGATGATCGGGCGTTGGTTCACCGGCCAGCCGGTGATGCGGGAATGGCGCGACCTGACCGAGATCGCGCCGGCGCTGGCCCGCGCCGTCATCGCCGCCGAGGACGCCAGATTTTGCAGCCATCGCGGGATCGACTGGGGTTCCTTGCAGGAGGCGATCGAGGATGCACAGGAGGGCGATTCCGGCGGCGGCGGCTCGACCATCACCCAGCAGACCGCGAAAAACCTGTTCCTCTGGCCGGGGCGCAGCTTCATTCGCAAGGGACTGGAGATCCCGCTGGCGATGTGGGTCGATTTCGTGCTGCCCAAGCGCAGAATCCTCGAAATCTACCTGAATATCGCCGAAATGGGGCCGAGCGGGCAGTTCGGCGCGGAAGCCGCCGCGCAATATGCGTTCGGCCGTCCGGCGCGGGCGCTGAGCCCGCACGAGGCCGGGCTGCTCGCCGCCATCCTGCCCAACCCGGTGCGGCGGAGCGCGAAAAATCCCGGTCCCGGCGTGCGGCGGCTGGCCGCGCGCTATGTCGGCCGGGCCCGCTCCGCGCCGGAAATTTTCTCCTGCCTGCGCTGAAATCCGTTAAACAGGCCGCTTCGAAAGCGCAAATCCGCAACGAAAAACCCGCATTCCGGGACTGGCATTGCGCGTTTCCATCCTCTATAAGCGCGGCTCATTCCCGGATTTTGCTGCGCGCAGACTGCGCGACCTAAAAGTTCAAGGACACTTTGTCATGGCCGTTCCCAGAAGAAAGACCTCGCCGTCCCGCCGCGGCATGCGCCGTTCGGCCGATGCGCTGAAGAAGCCGACCTATGTCGAGGACAAGGATTCGGGCGAGCTGCGCCGGCCGCACCATCTCGACCTGAAGACCGGGATGTACAAAGGCCGTCAGGTTCTGAAGAAGAAAGACGCCTGATATCCGCGGCGCGGGCTTTTCCGCCCGCGAACGCATGGAGCGCAGGGCTACGCGCTCGCGCCTTGAGGTGAAGGACAGCCGACGGCAATGATCGGTTTCCCGCTGCTTCTCATTCCGCTTGCGATCGTCAACATCGCGGTCTTTCTGATGGGGCTCGGCCTCGACAGGCTTCAGGAGCCTGTCGTGTCGGTCGGGCTGCCGTCGTTGCAGTCCTGGACGATCACCTATAGCGACCTGCTGCTGTCGCTGTCGCTGCTTCTGCTGCTGGTCGAAGTGGTGAAATCGGCGCGGCCGGGCTCCAAATATTTCACCGATCATTTTCTGTCTGTGCTGGTTTTCGCCGCTGCTGCGGCCGAATTCCTGCTGCTGCCGCAATTCGCCAGTTCGGCTTTCTTCCTCCTGACGCTGATGGCCTTCGTCGACGTGGTCGCGGGCATTTCCATCCGAATGGTGAGGCCGAAGATCGCGGCCGTCCGCGCTCCCGCGCCGGAGCCTGTTGTCCATACGCCGCCTGCGCCACCACCGCCGCCCGCGCCTGCCGCGCCGGAGGTGAGGCCGGCGCCGCCGGTCGTCGTCGAGGAAACGCGGCCGGTGGAGATCGCGCCGCCTGCCGGCGAAGCTGACATCAAGGTCGAGCCGCGCGACAAGCCGGACACGCCGCAAGCGGAAATCCTGCCGCCCGGCCCGACGATTCCGCGCCGCTAGTTTTAAGCTTCGCGCGACAACAGCCCGCCCTGCCGCGCGATGCGGTGCGGCGCTGTCATCTCCAGAACCTCGCCATAGACCGTCACCCCGTCCGCGATCCCGGCCCTGCGCCGTGAGTTCGTTTGCGGTGTGTGTGCGGCCGTTGCGATCAATTGCGCCACGAAACGCGCGTCCGGCCGCGCCACCCGCATCTGCCGAACTAGAGTAGCGGCGGCGGGCGGCGCCGGCACCAGCGCCCGCGACGGGGCCGCGGCCTCATGATGTCCGGTCGGGATATCGACGGTTCGCGGCGTGGGGATGATACGCATTGCGGTTGTGTCTCGAACTGGGACAAACTCAGCCCCGTTCGAATCATCTCGCAAGGCGTGTGCCGTAACCATTCGTTAACGGTTTCGGCGAAAACCCGGCGCGCATCTTCCGAAATGTTCAGCAAGTTTGTCGACAATCGCCGGGGCTTCTCCTGTCGCCGGCTGAACCGGCGTCCCAAAACGAGGCGAATGTGTCTTCTTCCGACCAACTTCCGTCCGGCCATATTCTCGCATCGATCGCGCATGTCGAATATGTCTGGGATATCGCCTCGGGCGCGATGAATTGGGGCGAGGGCATCGCCCGGCTGCTGCCGGAATTCTCCCCGCAGACGCTGGCCTCGGCCGGCGAATTCGCCAAATGCATCGAACCGGCTCAGGCGGTCCGCTCCGACGTCGTGTTGTGCACCAGCGCGCGGGATGCCGGCGAGGGCGTGCCGTTCCAACTCGAATATGGCGTGCGGACCGCAGCCTCCGCGCCGATCGTCTGGATCGAGGAAGCCGGCCGCTGGTATGCAGGCCCGGACGGCCGGCCGGCGCGCGCGCAGGGCGTGATCCGCGCCGTCAATGAGCGCCACGCGCGCGACGAGCAGCTTCTGAAGGCGTCGCAGCAGGACCCGCTCACGGGCGAGCTGAACCGGACGCGGCTGATGGCGGCGCTGGCCGAAGCGACCGAGGAATCGCAGCGTTTCCGCACCTCGTTCGCGTTTCTGGTCGTCAGTATCGATCACCTGTCGCACATCAACGATGCGTTCGGCTTCGATATCGCCGACGAGGTGATCCGCGAGGTTGCGATGCGCTTGCGTGCGCGGCTGCGCGGCGGCGACGTGCTCGGGCGCTTCTCCGGCAACAAGCTCGGGGTGATCCTGAAAAACTGCGCGATCGACGAGATGAAGATCGCCGCCGAACGGTTTCTGGTCGGCGTTCGCGAGGACGTGGTGCCGACCCATCTCGGTCCCGTCTCGGTGACGGTGTCGATCGGCGGCATCAACGTGCCGCGCTATGCGCGCACCGCCAATGACGTGGTCAGCCGCGCGCAGGAGGCGCTCGAAAGCGCCAAGAGCCGGCGCGCGGGCTCGTTCGCCGGCTGGCTGCCGAATGTCGAGCGCGAGGCGCAGCGGCGCGTCAACATCCGCGTCACCGACGAAATCGTCTCCGCGCTGAACGACCGCCGCCTCGTGATCGCGTTCGAGCCGGTGGTGAAGGCGGACACGCAGGAGGCTGCCTTCTATGAATGCCTGGTGCGGATGCGGCATGAGGACGGGCTGACGCTCGCGCCCGATATCGTGCCGGTGGCGGAAAAGCTCGGGCTGATCCGCCTCGTCGATCACCGCGTGCTCGAACTGGTGCTGGAGGAATTGAACGCCTCGCCGAACGTGCAGCTCAGCCTCAATATCTCGCCCGACACGACCACCGATCCGGACTGGTGGAGCATCATCGAGGCAGCGCTGAAGGCCAATCCGGCGATCGCGCAGCGGCTGATCGTGGAGATCACCGAGACGGTGGCGATCCGCGACATCGAGGATGTGCGCGGGTTCGTCACACGGCTGAAGAATCACGGATGCCGGATCGCGATCGACGATTTCGGCGCGGGCTACACCTCGTTCCGCAATCTGCGCAAGCTCGGAGTCGATATCGTCAAGATCGACGGTGCATTCGTGCAGAACGTTTCGCAGGTGGCGGACGACCGGGCCTTCGTCCAGACGCTGATCGATCTCGCAAGGCGGCTCGACCTGAAGACCGTGGCCGAATGGGTGCAGGACGCCGAATCGGCGGAGCTGCTGCGGGCGTGGGGCTGCGACTACATTCAGGGCCGCTTCATCGGGCTCGCGAGCGACGAGCGCCCATGGTCGCGCAACGACGCGGCGCGTGGCGAGCTTCCGCAGCGGACCGCGCGCTGACGGTCATCGTCACGCCGAGCTTTTGTCGTCCTTCGACATCCGCTCGAGCTTCTCCTGCATGTCCTTCATCTGACGGCGCAGGGTTTCGATGTCGTCGCTGCCTTTCGCCTCGCCGCTCTCGGCGGGCTTGTCGGCGGCGGCCGTGTCCGTCCGGCGCGGAACGGTGAACGGCTTGAACATCGAGAAGGTCCGCTCGAACAGCTCCATGTTGCGGCGGACCTGCTCCTCGAGCGGCGCCGCGAACGGCGTGATGCCGCCGAAGGCCTGCGTCATCTGCGTGCGGAATTTCTCCTGCTCGCGGGTCAGCGTGTCGATCGACTGTTCGAGATAGCGCGGCACCAGCATCTGCATGCTGTCGCCGTAGAACCGGATCAGTTGCCGCAGGAACGTGGTCGGCAGCAGGTTCTGCCCGGCCTTGTTCTCTTGTTCGAAGATGATCTGCGCCAGCACCTGTCTTGTAATGTCGTCGCCGGACTTGGCGTCGTAGACCAGAAAGTCCTCGCCGTTCTTGACCATGGTGGCGAGGTCTTCGAGCGTCACATAGGTGCTGGTGCCGGTGTTGTAGAGTCGCCGGTTGGCGTACTTCTTGATGGTGATGGGTTCTTCCGATTTCGCCATGGAGACTCGCTGGAATGACATTCGCCAAGAAGGGGACGGGAACCCGCCCGGACGCGATCCGGGCGACGCAGCCTGGCTGCGCTGCAATAACGTAAGCACTTTCAAGGGCTGTCGGCTACCGTTTTGTGAAGGCCGGCAGGCCGGGGCGGCGCGCCGCTGGATTGTCGCCACAGGATGATTATCTGCCGTAAGCGGTTGACACGCATCCGCCGGCTTCTCAGGATGCGGCCGGCTGTTCCGCCACGCTTTCGCGCTGTCCCGGCGCAACCCGACACTTCAGTTGTTCTCAGGAGATTTCCAATGAAAGACGATGTCGTCATCGTCGGCGCGGGCCGCACCGCCGTCGGCAGCTTTAACGGAGCTTTCGCTTCGACCCCCGCTCATGATCTCGGCGCAGCCGTCATCAAGGCGGTGCTGGAGCGCGCCGGTCTCGAAGCCGGGCGCGTGTCCGAAGTCATCATGGGCCAGATCCTCACCGCCGGGCAGGGACAGAATCCCGCGCGGCAGGCGTCGATCCATGCCGGCGTGCCGCAGGATGCGCCGGCCTGGATCGTCAACATGGTCTGCGGCTCCGGCCTTCGCTCGGTGGCGCTCGGCTATCAGGCGATCATGAACGGCGATTCCGATGTCGTCGTCGCCGGCGGCCAGGAATCGATGACGCTGTCGCCGCATGCGCAATATCTGCGCGCCGGCCAGAAGATGGGCGCGCTCGAATTCGTCGACACGATGATCAAGGACGGATTGTGGGATGCCTTCAACGGCTACCACATGGGCAACACGGCCGAGAACGTCGCCAAGCAGTGGCAGATCACCCGCCAGCAGCAGGACGAATTCGCCGTCGCCTCGCAGAACAAGGCCGAGGCCGCGCAGAAGGCCGGCAAGTTCAAGGACGAGATCATCCCGTTCACGGTGAAGGGCCGCAAGGGCGAAATCGTTGTCGATCAGGACGAGTACATCAAGTCCGGCGTGACGATGGACAGCATCTCCAAGCTGCGCCCTGCCTTCGACAAGGAAGGCACCGTCACCGCCGCCAGCGCGTCGGGCATCAATGACGGCGCGTCGGCCGTGGTGCTGATGCGCGCGAGCCAGGCCGCGAAGGAAGGCAAGAAGGTGCTGGCGCGGATCGCGTCGTGGGGACAGGCGGGCGTCGATCCGGCGGTGATGGGCTCGGGCCCGATTCCGGCCTCGCGCAAGGCGCTGGAAAAGGCCGGCTGGAGCGCCGCCGATCTCGACCTGATCGAGGCGAACGAGGCATTCGCCGCGCAGGCTTGCGCGGTCAACAAGGACCTCGGCTGGGATACTTCGAAGGTCAACGTCAATGGCGGCGCGATTGCCATCGGCCATCCGATCGGCGCGTCCGGCAACCGCATCCTCGTCACGCTGCTGCATGAGATGCAGCGCCGCGACGCGAAGAAGGGTCTCGCCACGCTCTGCATCGGCGGCGGCATGGGCATCGCCATGTGCGTCGAGCGCTGAGTTCGGCGACTCCTTTTAGAGTGCTTTGAAATGCCCGGCCTCGCGCCGGGCATTTATTTTGTCTTTTGTTTATGCGCCGCGCGCTGCGACGTTCAGTCCGCGATGTTTATTCCGCGCGTGCATTGCGTTCGCTCTTGTCCAATCGATTGGCTTCATTAAGGTGGTTATCCAACCACAAGATGCGATTGCACATTGCTGCAACGCAAATAATTGTAGGAGCTTGAAATGTCGCGAGTGGCGTTGGTCACAGGAGGAACGCGAGGCATCGGCGAGGCGATCAGCAAGGCGCTGAAGGACGCCGGCTACAAGGTCGCCGCAAGCTATGCCGGCAACGATGCGGCGGCCGCAAAGTTCAAGGAGACGACCGGCATTCCCGTCTTCAAATGGGATGTCGGTTCGTTCGAAGCGTGCGGCGAAGGCATCAAGAAAGTCGAGGCCGAACTCGGCCCGGTCGATGTGCTCGTCAACAATGCCGGCATCACGCGCGACACGCCGTTTCATCGCATGACGCTCGATCAATGGAATGCGGTGATCGCCACCAATCTCGGATCGCTGTTCAACATGTCGCGGCATGTGATCGAGGGCATGCGCGCGCGCAAGTTCGGCCGCATCATCAACATCTCGTCGATCAACGGCCAGAAGGGACAGTTCGGTCAGGTGAATTATTCGGCGGCGAAGGCTGGCGACATCGGCTTCACCAAGGCGCTGGCGCTGGAGACCGCGCGCGGCGGCATCACCGTGAATGCGATCTGTCCCGGCTACATCAACACCGAAATGGTGCAGGCGGTGCCGAAGGACGTGCTGGAGAAGAACGTCATCCCGCAGATTCCTGTCGCGCGCCTCGGCGAGCCGCAGGAGATCGCGCGGGCCGTGGTGTTCCTCGCCTCCGACGATGCGGGCTTCGTCACCGGCTCGACCATGACCGTCAATGGCGGCCAGTATCTGACGTGAGGCGCTGTCCCGCATGAGAACATTGAGCGCGACGATTAGCTTTCAATGACCGTGTTCTCGATGCCCGGCGATGAGCCGGGCATCGTCGTTTCGGGGCGACCGGTGGACCGGGCGCCGCTGCGGGTTGGCTGCGTGTTACATCGGCGCGCGGCCGACCGTACCCATGTCGTCATCGTCGTCGGTATCCATGCTGACGATGCGCCCGGTCGTGGCGTCGATCTCGATGTCCATCTCCTGGCCGGCGCTGTTCCGGCCCTCGATCTCCCATCGTCCGTCGTCGTCCATTTCGATGGACTCGATCGCAACGACGCCGGCCTCGGCGGCGATCTGTCGTGCCTCGTTCATCGATACGGCGGGAACGATGGATTGCGCGGCGGCGGGCGTCGCCAGCGAAAGAGCGAGCAGAATCGGAGCGGCGGCAATTTTCACGATGGGACTCCTTGTTTGGATTGAGACCGGACAATGCGGCATCGCCCGATGCGTTCCGTGCTGGCGGCATCGCGTCGCGCGCATTCACACCAGCGACACATTCGGCGGCTGTCGCCGCGGAAGCCGCGCTGCCGGAACGGCGTCGCGTTGTGTTGAATCGCGAAGCCGATCCGTGTCCTTCTTTGATGCGCTTTCTTCACGCGACCCGGTATCCGCTTCGCTCGAAAACGCGATATGGTCCAGATGTTGGGCAACACGAATCGGCAATCTCCATGCGCGCGACCTTCATCGGCCTCACCGCCATCTTGATGTGGTCGTCGCTGGCGGCGCTGACGGTCGCGTCCGGGCGGATGCCGCCGTTTCAGCTCGCCGCAGTCACCTTCGCGATCGGCGCCTGCGTCGGCGCATCGACATGGATCGTCCGGCCGGGCGGCGCGGGGCGTCTGCGGCAGCCGGCGATGGCGTGGCTGGTCGGCGTCGGCGGCCTGTTCGGCTATCACGCGCTCTACTTCCTGGCGCTGCGGCACGCGCCGCCGGCGGAAGCGGGATTGGTCAACTATCTCTGGCCGCTGCTGATCGTGCTGTTCTCCGCGCTGCTGCCCGGCGAGCGGCTGGCGCTGCATCATGTGGCGGGCGCGCTGCTGGGGCTCGCGGGGACGATCGTGCTGTTTTTCGGACGCGGCCTGTCCGGCTTCGACTGGCAGCATGCGCCGGGATTTTTCGCGGCCCTCGTCGCGGCGTTCGTCTGGGCGATCTATTCGGTGATGTCGCGACGCCTCGCGCATGTGCCGACCGACGCGGTCGCGGGCTTTTGCGCGGTGACGTCGGTGCTGGCCGCTTTATGTCACCTGCTGCTTGAACAGACGGTGTGGCCGGAGAGCATTGGCCAATGGCTGGCGGTGCTCGCGCTCGGCGTTGGGCCTGTGGGAGCAGCGTTCTACGCCTGGGACGTCGGCATGAAGCGCGGCGACATCCGCGTGCTCGGAGCCGCGTCCTATGCGACGCCGCTGCTCTCGACCGGCTTTCTGGTGCTGGCCGGCTTCACTGAGGCGACGCCGACGCTTGGCCTCGCCGCGCTGATGATCGCCGGCGGCGGCCTGCTCGCCGCAAAGGATATGCTGCTCCGCCGGCGGAAATGACGAGGTCGTTGTCCGTCAGGTCCGCGAGGGTTCGAAATCCGGCGGGGCGAGTTCGAATGTCCTGAAGTCGAAGCCGGGCGCGACGGTGCAGCCGACCAGCGTCCAGTCGCCGGTGCTGGAGGCTGCCTGCCAGGCGTGTGCGGGGACGATGGCCTGCGGTGTTTCGCCATTGTCGATGTCCGGGCCGAGCCGCACGCGTTGCCGCAGATCGCCATCGGCGATCTCGAGCAGGAGCGCGCTGCCTGCGTGGTAGTGCCAGATCTCGACCGCATCGATGCGGTGCCAGTGCGAGCGTTCGCTGCGCCCCAGCAGGAACAGGATCGCCGTCGAGGCGGCGCGGCCATCTGCTCCCACGCGGCCATCGCGAAACGTTTCGCGATAATGGCCGCCTTCCGGATGCGGCTTCAGGTCCAGCCGCGCGATGACCTCGGCGGCGGTGAGCGCGCACATCAGGATTTGTTCTTGCGCTCGCGCATCTCGCCGAAAACTTCGGCGGCGCTCTTGCCGCTCATGCCGAGATGCGCCGCCACCGACGGAATGTCGGCGCGCAGGAAGACGTTGGCCTTCTTCCTCGCCGAGCAGCGTCGGAATCGTCGGCGTGTTCGCCGCGCGCTGGCGGGCGACTTCCTCGGCGCGCGCCTTCAGCGCCGCATTGTCCGGCTCGATGCCGAGCGCGAATTTGACGTTGGATGCCGTGTATTCGTGGCCGCAATAGACGCGCGTGTCGTCGGGCAGGGCGCGCAGCTTCAACAGCGAATTCCACATCATCGGATAGTCGCCTTCGAACACGCGGCCGCAGCCGATCGAAAACAGCGTGTCGGCCGCGAACAGCGCCTTCTCCGAATCGAACATGTAGGAAACGTGGTCGAGCGTGTGGCCCGGCGTTTCGAACACGCGCGCGGTGAGCGAACCGACCTTCACCGTGTCGCCTTCCTTGACGCGCAGATCGACGTCGGCGATCGGCTTGGCCTTGTCATAGGGCGCGACCACGCGGCAGGCATATTTCCGCTTCAGCTCGGCGACGCCGCCGACATGATCGGCGTGATGATGCGTGACGAGAATGTCGGTCAGCGTCCAGCCTTCCCGTTCCAGCGCCGCGATGACCGGGCCCGCCTCGGGCGCATCGATCGACGCCGTGGCCTTCGTCGCGGGATCGTGAATGAGATAGCCGTAATTGTCCGAGAGGCAGGGGAAGATGCGGATGTCAGCGCTCATATGATGTTCCATTCCGATGATGCGCGAATGCTAGAGCATGATCCCGAAAAGTGGAAACCGGTTTTCGGACCAGATCATGCTCATGAGAAGGGGCAGGGTGCGATGAAATGCGGCGTGAGCGCTTGCGGGTTGCGGCTGTATCGCCATGTTCCACCTGTTAGGATCGGACCATGACCATGGATGTCGTCGACCTGCGGAATTTCTACGGCACACGGCTCGGCATCGTCGCGCGCAGGCTCATCAATCGCGGCATTCGTGCGCACTGGCCGGACGCGCAAGGCCAGCGCGTGCTCGGCGTCGGCTATTGCACGCCGTATCTCGGCCTGTTCCGCGAGGACGCGGAGCGGTGTATCGCTCTCATGCCGGCCGCGCAGGGCGTCATGAAATGGCCGACGGGCCGGCCGGCGCTGGCGGCGCTGGTCGATGAATTCGTATTGCCGCTGCCGGATGCGTCGGTCGACCGCCTGCTGTTGATCCACGCGCTGGAGATGTCGCACGATCCGGCGGAGCTGCTGCGGGAGATGTGGCGGGTGCTGGCGCCGAGCGGGCGAATGATCCTGGTGCTGCCGAATCGGCGCGGCCCATGGGCGCGCGCGGACACGACGCCGTTCGGCTATGGCCGTCCGTATTCGCGGACACAGACCACGCAATTGCTGCGCGAGACCTGGTCCACGCCGGCGGCCTGGAGCGAGGTGCTGCACATGCCGCCGATCCGTTCGGGATGGTTTCTGCGGTCGGCGATCGCCTGGGAGCGGTTCGGCTCCGCGGTGTCCTCGCCCTTCGCGGGCGTGCATATCGTCGATGCGACAAAGCAGGTCTATCGGCCGGTCGCCAACCGGCGCGAACGGCGTCGGCTGATCCCGACCATGGAGCCGGTGCTGGTGCCGTCCACCTCGCCGCGGGCGTCTGAAAGGTAACGGGCCCGATTCGATGTGAGTTGAATCAGGCCCGCGCTATCAGCATTGAATCAATCGCCGGCCTGCGCCGGGCCTTCGCCGCCTTGCGCGGGAACGGGTGCGCCTTCGGGACGCGGGTTGTTATTGCGGCGGCGGCGGCGATGCTGGAAACGGTCGCCGCGCGCCTCGCGCTCGCCGCCATTGTCGTATCCCCCGGCTTGCGGCTGTGGCTGGCCGCCGGTGATGAAGGACGGCAGCCGATCGATGTCGCCTTCGGACGGCTGCATCGCGGGCTGCGGCTGCCGGTTCTCCTGGTGACGATGTTCGGACTGGCGGTGCTCGCGCACCGGCTGCGGCTCGCGCTGATAGGGCTGCGGCTCGCGCGCCGGATAAGGCTGCTGCTGCTGAGGCTGCGGCGCGAAGCCGGGCTCGGCCCCGAAGGACGAGTACTCACCGTCATTGTCGTCGCCGGAATCGTCGCGCGCATCGCCCTCGGTGCGGGGCTGGAATTGCTGCGGCTGGTTCTGCCGGAACTGTTCCTGCGCGGCGGCGATGATGCGGAAATAATGTTCGGCGTGCTGATAATAGTTTTCGGCCGCGACCGGGTCGCCGGAGCCCTGCGCGTCGCGCGCGAGCTGGACGTATTTTTCGGCGAGGTGGGACGCCGTTCCGCGAATCTTGATCTCCGGCCCGTTGGATTCGTAAACCCGGGTCATCGGATTCTGGCCACGCCGATTGTTGTTATGGTTGTGGCTGTGGGTGTTGTTGCGATTCCGCATCCGCTTGTTGTTCTGGCCGTTTCTCATATCCTGCTTCTCATCAACCCCGGATTGCTGTCAGTTTCCTCAAGTCGGATCCAACCTCCGTTGAATCCGCACCCGTCAAACGCGCCGGCCGCGCTGCTTCGTTGCGGGGCCGCCTTGTGGTCAGTCACATTTCACTTCGTCGCAGCCTTGATGGCGCGTCATCCTGCCGCGCGCGATCGCGTGCGGGTCCGCTGTCGTGAGCGTCAAAAAGTCGTCGTGAATTCGTGCCGCAATATCAGGCTTTCATTGGTTCCGGTTGTTCGGCGGCAGCACTTTCAGCCAGCACGCTTCAACAACCTGCCTTGCACTTGCCTTGCTTGGACTCACCTTGGGAGCCACCTGCTCGTGGAGCCGTTGATCGATGGGTCTCGTGATCGTCAGGTTTGCTCCTCTGGGTGCCGCCGTCTGCTCGCAGACGTTTCGCAGCGACCCTCCCCGCAGCATCCACGGGGTCAGCGACCCGGAACCGATCTTTGAAGCGGAAACTAGTCGCTCCGGGGGGATATTCCAAGAGGTTTTTTCCGGCTTTTTTGCGGGTCAGCTCTCCGGCTTGCGGCCCCAGACGACGCGGGAAATGCCCGCCAGATCGGTTTGATGCGGCCGGATCGGTTGCAGGCCCACCGATTGCATCAGTTCCGCCACCTCGTCGGCCTGGCGGTATCCGGTCTCCAGCACGAAGGCGCCGCCTTCCACCAGCAATGGCGGCATGCCATGCGCCAGCGCGCGATAGGCGACGAGCCCGTCGCTGCCGCCGTCGAGCGCGCGGCGCGGATCGTGCTCGCGCACCTCGCGCGGCAGCGAGGCCAGTTCGCCGCGGGCGATGTAGGGCGGGTTCGAGACGATCAGGTCGAACAGGCCTTCGAGTTTTTCGCAGTAATCGGAGACGATGAAGGACGCGCGGCCTGCGAGGCCGAGCGCCTGCGCATTCGCCGCAGCGATCCGCAACGCGCCGGGGCTGATGTCCGCGCCGATGCCGATCGCTTCCGGCAATTCCGACAGCAGCGCCAGCAGGATCGCGCCGGAGCCGGTGCCGACATCGGCGATCCGCAGCGGGCGGAGCGGCTCGCCCATCGCACGGATCAGTTCGAGCCCGGCCGAAACGACCGTTTCGGTTTCCGGGCGCGGCACCAGCGTGTCGGCCGACAGCGCGAAATTCAGACTCCAGAATTCCTTGTGTCCGAGTATGCGCGCCACCGGCTCATGGTTCAGCCGGCGCGCCAGCATGCCCGCGAGCGTTGCCGCTTCCGCGCCGCTCAGGAGTCTTTCGCCGCTGGTGGCGAGTCCCGTCAGCGTCAGATGCGTCGCCGCGCCGACGAGGAGGCGCGCATCCGCTTCCGGCGATTCGAAGCCGTCCTCGCGCAGGCGCGCCGTGGCTTCGCGGCGGGCGTCCTGCACGCTCAAGCCGGCGAAGCCGTCCGTGTCCGCGCTCATGCGGCCGCGCCTTCGCTCGCCAGCAGCGATGCCTGATGCTCGGTGATGAGCGCGTCGATCAGTTCGTGCAGCGCCTCGCCGGCGATCACCTGCGGCAGCTTGTAGAGCGTCAGGTTGATGCGGTGATCGGTGACGCGCCCTTGCGGGAAATTGTAGGTGCGGATGCGCTCGGAGCGGTCGCCGGAGCCGACCTGTCCGCGCCGGTCCGCCGACCGCTCGGCGTCGCGCTTCTGGCGCTCGGCATCGTAGATGCGCGTGCGCAGGATGTTCATCGCGCTGGCGCGGTTTTTGTGCTGCGAGCGGCTGTCCTGCATCATCACCACGATGCCGGTCGGAATGTGGGTGATGCGGATCGCCGATTCGGTCTTATTGACATGTTGGCCGCCAGCGCCTTGCGCGCGCATCGTTTCGATCCGCAGATCGGTGTCCTTGATGGCGATGTCGACCTCCTCGGCCTGCGGCAGCACCGCGACGGTGGCGGCGGAGGTGTGGATGCGGCCCGAGGCTTCGGTGTCCGGCACGCGCTGCACGCGGTGCACGCCGGATTCGAACTTCAGCTTCGAATACGCGCCCCGGCCTTCGATTTCGGCGACGATTTCCTTGAAGCCGCCGACCGTTCCCTCGCTCATCGACACGACCTCGACGCGCCATCCCTGAAGCGCCGCGAAACGCTCATACATGCGGAACAGGTCGCCCGCGAACAGCGAGGCTTCGTCGCCGCCGGTGCCGGCGCGGATTTCGAGCACGACGCTGCGCTCGTCCATCGCATCCTTCGGCAGAAGCGCGACGCGGATCTGCTGCTCCAGCGCGGCGCGCTTTTCTTCCAGCGCCGGCTTCTCGCCCTCGGCCAGCTGCCGCATCTCGCTGTCGGTCGAAGGGTCCGCGATCAGTGCGTCAATGTCGCCGATTTCCGCTTCGGCTGCGCGAAAAGCTTTCACCGCGTCGACCACCGGCGTCAGTTCGGCCAGTTCGCGCGTGGCGCGCACATAGGCGTCCGCGCCGAGCTGACTCAGCAGTTCGGCTTCGAGGGTCGCGTGACGCGCGAGCAGCACGTCGAGTTTCGTCTCTGGCAGCATGATGAAAATCTAATAGGTCCGGATCACAGCGACAGCCCTTCGGCCTCCGCGAATTCGCGCAGGCGGTCGCCGACCGCGACGCTGCCCGACGGCGCGTCAAGCAGCGCCTTCATGGTCGCCGCGGCCTTCTTGATGTCGAGATCCAGGATCATCGCCTTGACCGGGCCGTGCGCGGTCGCCGACAGCGACAGGGTGCGATAGCCCATCGCGAGCAGCGCCAGCGCGCCGAGCGGTTGCGAGGCCATCTCGCCGCAGAGCGAGAGCGGGACTTTCGCCGCATTGGCCTTGACGGCGATGTCGCGCAGCGCCCGCAGGATCGGCGCGGAATGCACGTCGAAGCGGTCCGCCACGCGGCTGTTGCCGCGATCGACGGCGAACATGAACTGGAACAGATCGTTCGATCCGACCGACAGGAAATCGACCCGCTCCAAGAGTTCGTCGAGCTGATAGAGCAGGGCCGGCACCTCCAGCATGGTGCCGATATCGACGCGCTCCGGCAGCGGATGCCCATGCCGGCGCAGGTACGTCAGTTCGCGCTCGACCAGCGTCTTGGCCTCATCGAACTCGCTGACGACGGAGATCATCGGGAACATGATGCGCAGCGCGCGCCCGCTCGCGGCGCGCAGCAGCGCGCGAATCTGGCTGCGCAGCAACACCGGGCGATCGAGCCCGAGGCGGATCGCGCGCCAGCCCAGCGCCGGATTTTCCTCCGCGACAATGTCCATATAGGGCAAGGCCTTGTCGCCGCCGATGTCGAGTGTGCGGAACGTCACGGGCTTGTCGCCGGCCGCATCCAGTACCGTGCGATAGAGCGAAAGCTGCTCGCTCGCGCGCGGCAGGCTCTGGCCGACCATGAACTGCAATTCGGTGCGGAACAGGCCGATGCCGCTGCACCCGGTGTCCTCGATATGCGGCAGGTCGATGACCAGCCCCGCATTCAGCATCAGATCGACCTTCTGGCCGTCCTTGCTCACGGTCGGCTTGTCGCGCAGCTCGCGATATTGCGCCTGCCGCCGCGCGCGAAACCGCACGCGTTCCGCATAGGCGGATTCCACCTCCGCCGACGGGCGGATGTAGATCGCGCCCGAGGTGCCGTCGACGATGATCGCGTCGCCCGGATCGGCGATTCCGACCGCGTTCTCCACCTCGCCGACCGCGGGAATGCCGAGCGCGCGCGCGACGATGGCGACATGCGAGTTGGCGGTGCCTTCCTCCAGCACGAGGCCGCGCAGGCGCTTGCGGTCGTAGTCCAGCAGCGCCGCCGGCCCCATCGCGCGGGCGATCAGGATGGCGTTGTCGGGCAGTTGCTCGCGCGAGGGCGCATGGTCGTGGCCCAGAAGCTGGCGCATCAGCCGCTGGCCGAGGTCTTCCAGATCGTGCAATCGCTCGCGCAGATAAGGATCGGCGGCGCGCAGCATTCTTGCGCGGGTGTCCGACTGCACGCGCTCGACGGCGGCCTCGGCGGTGATGCCGGTGGCGACGGCGTCCGACAGCCGCCGCGACCAGCCATGATCGTTGGCGAACATGCGGTAGGCTTCGAGCACGTCGCGATGCTCGCCGCCGTCGGCGACGTCGCCGCGCTCCAGCATGCGGTCGAGATCGGACCGCAGCTTGGTCAGCGCGCTTTCGAGGCGCTTCAGCTCCTTCGGCACGTCCTCGGCGATGTAATTGGTGATGACGACGCGCGGCTCGTGCAGCACCACATGGCCGAGCGCGATGCCTTCCGACAGGATCGAGCCTTCCAGATGGGTCGAATGGCGCGCCGCCGGCTCCGCGCCGGGCTTGGCCAGCGCCGACAATTCGCCGGAGGCGATCATCTCCGCCATCACCATGGCGGTGGTTTGCAGCGCCTCGACTTCCTCCTCGACATAGGTGCGGTGGGCGCGGTTCTGCACCACCAGCACCCCGAGCGTGTTGCCCGCGCGCAGGATCGGCACGCCGAGGAAGGAATGGTAGATTTCCTCGCCCGTTTCCGGCCGGTAGGCGAAGGCCGGATGCGCCTGCGCGTCGGACAGGTTGATCGCGGTGGCCTCGGTGGCGACCAGGCCGACCAGGCCCTCATCCGCCTTCAGGACGGTCTGGTGGACGGCTTCGCGGTTCAGGCCCTCGGTGGCGTAGAGTTCCAGGGTTCCGTCATGGCGCAGCACATAGGTCGAGCAGACCTCCGCGACCATATTGGCGGCGATCAGGACGACGATCTTGTCCAGCCGCTCCTGCGCGGAAACCTGCTCCGCCATGACTTCGCGGAGCCGTCGCAGCAAGACGCGTGGTCCCCCGAAGCACTCCGCATCAAATGGCCCCCGATCCGCCCCCTCCGGCTGGTCAGCGTCAGCCTGAGGTTGTCTAAAGTTTTGAAAACAAAAGATAATGTTAGCAGGCCGCGCCCGGAAGGGGCGAGCCATCAGCCCATGGGTAAAGGATTTGGGCCCCCTTTGCCAAGCAAAAGGCGGGCCGGCGTTCCGAATAATCGAACGGCGGTATTTTATGCCTGATCGAGCCCGTACAAGGTGTGCAGGGTGCGGACCGCAAGTTCGGTATAGGCGGCGTCGATCAGCAGCGAGAACTTGATCTCGGAGGTGGTGATGGCGCGGATATTGATGTTGCGCTCGGACAGCGCCTTGAACGCCTGGGCCGCGACGCCGGCATGGCTGCGCATGCCGATGCCGATCACCGAAACCTTGGCGACGTCGGTGGCGCTGTCGAGGCGGGCGTAGCCGATCTCGTCCTTGGCCTTGGTGATGGTCTCTTGCGCGCGCTTGAAATCCGTCGCCGGCACCGTGAAGGTGAGGTCGGTATGGGCGCCGTCCTCGGAGACGTTCTGCACGATCATGTCGACATTGATGCTGGCTTCGGCGAGCGGGCCGAAAATGGCCGCGGCCACGCCCGGCTTGTCCTGCACATGGCGCACCGAAATCTGGGCCTCGTCCTTCGAGAACGCGATGCCCGTGACGACCTGCTGCTCCACGATTTCCTCCTCACTGCAAATCAGCGTGCCGGGTGGATGGTCCGAATGCGCATCGATATCCTCCGGCTTGACGAAGCTCGACCGCACGAACACCCGTACATTATGGACCATGCCAAGCTCGACCGAGCGAACCTGCAACACCTTTGCCCCTTGCGAGGCCAGTTCCAGCATTTCCTCGAACGCGACCTTGTCGAGCCGGCGGGCCTTGGGCACCACGCGCGGGTCGGTGGTGTAGACACCGTCCACGTCGGTATAGATGTCGCAGCGGTCGGCCTGGATCGCCGCCGCGATCGCCACCGCCGAGGTGTCCGAGCCGCCGCGGCCGAGCGTGGTGATCCGCCCCGTTTCCGGGTGGATGCCCTGGAAGCCGGCGACCACGGCGACTTCCTTGCGGTCCTTGAAGCGGCGGACGATCTCGCTGCCGTCGATGTCGAGAATGCGGGCGGAGCCGTGCGCGTCGCTGGTCCGAATCGGAATCTGCCAGCCTTGCCAGGAGCGGGCCTGGATGCCGAGCGATTGCAGGGTGATGGCCAGGAGGCCCGACGTCACCTGCTCGCCCGAGGCGACCACGGCGTCGTATTCGCGCGCGTCGTGCAGGGGCGAGGCTTCGCTCGCCCAGCCGACCAGCTCGTTGGTCTTGCCCGACATCGCCGAGACCACCACGGCGACCTCGTGCCCGGCGTCCACCTCGCGCTTCACGTGCTGCGCGACATTGCGGATGCGATCGATATTGGCGACGGATGTGCCGCCGAATTTCATAACGAGACGGCTCATGACTTACGCCGCAACCCCTTCAGCTCTGTCCGGTAGGTCCGCACGCCGCGCAAAAAGCCGGAGCGCGGGTGCAAAAAGGCGCGTATACATACCCATGAGGGATGGCGACCGCAACCGGCTCCCGCCCGAACGGCCGATGAGAGGCTTGAGGCCGATTTGCGGCCCGCAGAACGAGGAGCGGATGGGGCGCTATATCGAGGAGATTCTGCAACCGGGCGAACGGGTGCTGTATTCCACGACGATTCACTGGATCGTCTATCTGCCCGGCCTTGTCGGCTGGATCGCGGCCGTGACGTTTCTGGTGCTTCAGCGCGGCGCCACCAGCGACGGGATGAACCTGCTCTGGCTGATCCTGTCCGGCTTGTGCGCGCTGGTCGCGGCCTACTGGACGTTTCGTGCCTGGTTCCAGCGCTGGACGATCGAAACGGATGTGACGAACATCCGCGTCGTCCACAAGCAGGGCTTCATCACGCGGGATACGTTCGAGATGAATCTGGACAAGGTCGAAAGCGTCGACGTCGCCCAGAGCATCGCCGGCCGCATCTTCGGCTTCGGCGACGTGACGATCCGCGGCGTCGGCGACGGCGAGAAGAAGATCGCCATGATCGCCCAGCCGCTCGCCTTTCGAAACACGATCACGACACGATAATTTTTTCAGATGGCAGACATGGCCCCGCAAACCGGCGATTCCGGCATCCAAGGCTCCACCGTCGATCCGGCGGAGGTGGCGCGCTTCTCGAAGCTGTCGCAGGAGTGGTGGGACCCGAACGGCAAGATGGCCCCGCTCCACCGCATCAATCCGCTGCGGCTCGGCTGGATCCGCGATGCCGCCTGCCGCCGCTTCAGCCGCAATCCGAAAAGCCTCGGCTCGCTGGACGGCCTGCGCATCCTCGATATCGGCTGCGGCGCGGGGCTGCTGTCGGAACCGCTCGCCCGGCTCGGCGCGCAGGTGACCGGCATCGACCCGTCCGAGACCAATATCGCCGCGGCCAAACTGCATGCGGATCGCGGCGCGCTGTCGATCGACTATCGCGCGACCACGGTGGAGGAGATCGGGCGGCTGGAGCGGTTCGACGTCGTTCTCGCGATGGAGGTGGTGGAGCATGTCACCGATGTCGGCCTGTTCCTCGACCGCTGCGCAGCGCTGACCAAGCCGTCCGGGCTGATGGTGGTCTCGACGCTCAACCGCACGATGAAAAGCTTCGCGCTGGCGATCGTCGGCGCCGAATATGTGCTGCGCTGGCTGCCGCGCGGCACGCATCAATGGAACAAATTCGTCACGCCGGCCGAGCTTGCGGCGCATTTCGAGCGCAACGGATTGCAGATCGTCGAGCAGAGCGGCGTCGTCTATACGCCATTCGCGGACCGCTGGTCGCTGTCGCCGGACATGGACGTGAACTACATGATGGCGGCCTGTCCCAAGACGTGACGCGCCAGACAGATCGCGCGTGGCGCAGGTCTGAAGCGCACGGCTGACATGCCGCCGCCGGCTTGACCTCGCTTGCGTCCGGTGGTGGGAGTGCCTGCCTTCTCTTGCCGCGGGTCCCCGCCAGATCATGAGCTTCGCCTTCCTCTGGATTCCGTTCGTCATCGTGGCCTCGCTCGCGCAGGTCGCCCGCAACGCGATGCAGCGCGAGTTGACGACCTCGCTCGGCACCATCGGCGCGACGCATGTGCGCTTCCTGTTCGGCTTCCCGTTCTCGATCCTGTTTCTCGCCGCCGTCATGGCCGTGACGCGCGAAATCCCGGCCGCGCCGCCCGTGGCGTTCTGGCTGTGGCTGGTCATGGGCACCATGACGCAGATCATCGCCACCGGACTGATGCTGGCGGCGATGAACGAGCGCTCGTTCGTGGTGACGACGGCCTATATCAAGACCGAACCGATCCAGGCGGCGTTGTTCGGCTTCGTGTTTCTGGCCGACCATCTGACGCTGGCGAAGATGGCGGCGATCGTGGTCGCGACCGCGGGCGTGGTCCTCACCGCGATCCGCCCCGGCGGCGAGAAGGGATTCGGCAGTTTCAGGCCCACCGCGCTCGGTCTTGCGGCGGCGGCCGGCTTCGCGCTGTCGGCGGTCGGCTATCGCGGCGCGATCCTGCATGTGACCGGCGTTTCGTTCGTGACCGCCGCGTCGTTCACGCTGGTGCTCGGGCTGATGCTGCAAACCATCGTGCTGAGCGCCTATCTGCTGCTGCGCGACCGCACGACGCTGCTGGCGCTGTTCCGGATGTGGCGGCCGTCGCTGCTCGCCGGATTTCTCGGCGCGGGCGCGTCGCAATTCTGGTTTCTGGCATTCGCGATCACCAGCGTCGCCAATGTCCGGACGCTGGCGCTGGTGGAGGTGCTGTTCGCGCAGGCGATCGCCTATTATTCGATGAAGCAGCGGATTTCCGCGCGCGAGGCGATCGGCATCGTCCTGATCGTCCTCGGCGTCGGCGCGCTGGTCGCCGTGCAGTAGAGCATGATCCCGGATAACCCGGACGATCAGTTCCTGTCGTCCGGCAGCACCGGCAGCGGCAGCACCTCGACGCCTTCCTCGATCAAGGCCTTGGCCTCGGCCGGCGAGGCGTCGCCATAGATTGGCCGGTGCTCGATCTCGCCGTAATGCATCTTGCGGGCCTGTTCGGGAAACTGCTCGCCGACATTGTCGGCGCTGGCCTTGATATGGTCGCGCAATTCCTTGAGTTTTGCGCGCAATTCATTGTCCTGCGGCGCGACCATCGATCCGGACAGCGGCGCATCCGCCGCCGCCGCGGCAGGCGCTTTCTTCTGCCGCGCCTTCGTGCGCAAAAGCTTTTCCTCGCCGGCGCGCTGGTCGGCGCTGCGGCCTTTGCGCGGAATCTGCGGGGCCATGATCGACTTCTCGACCTTGGCCGAATCGCAGACCGGGCAGGTCACGAGGCCGCGCTTCGCCTGCCTGTCGAAAGAGGCCGAATCCTGAAACCAGCTCTCGAACGCGTGGCCGCGTTCGCAGCGCAGCGCGTAGCGGATCATGGCTGTTCCTGCACCAGATGCAGATGGCCGGTCGCAGCGTTCACGTCCTGAACCGAGAAGCGGCGGCCATGTTGCAACGACGGAATCTTTGCACGCGCATCCGTGACCTTTGCGGGATCGATTTTGGCGAGGATCACGCCGGGCTCGACGCCGCCTTCGGCAAGGATTTCGCCCCATGGATCGACGATCAGCGAATGGCCGTAGGTCAGCCGCTTGCTCTCATGCGTGCCGCCTTGGGCTGCGGCGAACACGAACGCGCCGTTCTCGATCGCGCGCGAGCGCAGCAGCACATGCCAGTGCGCCTCGCCGGTCGGCTTGGTGAAGGCCGACGGCATCGTCAGGAACGACGCGCCACTCTCGCCGAGCGCGCGATAGAGCGCGGGAAAGCGCATGTCGTAGCAGATCGTCAGGCCGATGCGGCCCCACGGCAGGTCGGCGATCGTCACCGCTTCGCCGGGCTGATAGGTGGCCGATTCGCGATAGCTTTCGCCATTCGCCAGATTCACGTCGAACATGTGAATCTTGTCGTAGCGCGCGACCAGGTGGCCCTTCGGATCGATCAGGAAGCCGCGATTGGCGGCGCGGTCCGGCGTCGCCAGAATCGCGAGCGAGCCGAGATGCAGGAATATACCCAATTCCTTCGCCAGTTCGCGATAGGCGGCCAGCGATTTGTCGTTGTCCTCGTCCGAAATTTCCTTGAACAATTGCTCGCGGTTGGCCGCGAGAATGTTGGTCATCTCCGGCGTCTGCACATAGTCCGCGCCCTTCGACGCCGCCTCGCGGATCAGCGCGGAAATGTCTTTCAGATTTTCGGCCGGTGAGAGTTTTGTGCGGGTCTGCACCATCGCAGCGGTAAAGGTCCCGCTCACGGCGACACCTGCCCGGCGAGCATCGGGTCCAGCCCGCCCGCGTCGTTCAATTCGTAGAGGTCGTCGCAGCCGCCGACATGCGTGCCGCCGATGAAAATCTGCGGCACGGTGGTCCGCCCGCCGGCGCGCTGGATCATCGCCTGCCGCAAGGCAGGATCGCTCGAGACGTCCAGCTCGGTGTAGCTGACGTTTTTTCGGGCCAGAAGCTGCTTGGCCATGCGGCAATAGCCGCAAGTGGGCGTGGTGTAGATCTCAACCTGAGCGGTCATGCGAAACCTGTCGGCGTTGCGAGCGGCGATAAGCGCCAGTGGTTGAAATCATATAGGATTTTTGACGCTGTCCACAACTCGGGCGAACACCAGCACGTCGACATCGGCGGCCCCTGCGCGGAGCAGCGCACGGGCGCAGGCGTCGACCGTCGCGCCCGAGGTCAGCACGTCGTCGACCAGCACGATGCGACGGCCTTTCACGTCCGCTTTTCGGTGGTCCGGCACCCGGAACGCGCCCTGCACGTTTTTTGCCCGCTCGGTGCGCGACAATCCCACCTGCTGCGTGGTCGGCCGGATACGCTTCAGCATTTCGCCGCCGACGGCGACCCGCGACAATTTGCCGATCACGGTCGCTAGCGCGCCGGACTGGTTGTAGCGCCGGCCCCAGCCGCGCCGCCAATGCAGCGGCACCGGCACGATCAGGTCGGCGTCGCGCAGCAGCTCGGTTCCGGCGCGCGCCATCCAGCGCCCGAGCATCGGCGCGAGGTCGGTCCGGTCCTGATATTTGAAGCCATGCACCAGCGCGCGGGCGACCTCGTCGTAGCGCACCGCCGCACGCGCGCGGGCATAGGCTGGAGGATCGGCGATCGCCTCCGCCGAGAGCAGGCCGGGGCCGGAATCATACGCAAACGGAATGCCGAGCCGCGCGCAATAGGGCGGGGCGATGAAGGACAGCTTCGACCAGCACGAAGCGCAGACGCCTTCGCTCGCCACCGGCGCGCGGCAGGCGGCGCACAGATTTGGCAGCGCGATGTCGAGCAGCCGGTACGAGATGGCCGCAAGGGTGGTCCGCGCTGTCGCGGCGACGCCGCGCAGGCGTATCGAAAAGCTTTCGGAGGCGGGTGTGGACCCTGGTTCCATGATTTCAAGGCTAGCGCCGGGGCGTGCGCGGCTCAAGCGAGCCTTGCGCAGGCGGCTGGAATGACTGAGAAGCAGGCCATGACCGAGCCCCGCGCCGTGCCGCGCCTGATCGACCGCGCCGCCCTTCGCGCAGCGCAGGCGCGCGCCTTGCGCGGCGCGCCGGCGCAGTTTCTGCTGGATCGCGTCGCCGACGATATGGACGAGCGGCTGCATGCCGTGCTGCGCGAGTTTCGCGACGTGGCCGATGTCTGGACGCCCGGCCCCGGCTTGCGAGGTTTTTCGCAGACGCAGAGCGTGCCGCCGGTTCATGCGGACATGCTCGACAATGACGACGAAAGGCTGCCCTTCGCGCCTTCGTCGCTCGATCTGGTGCTGTCGGCGCTGGCGCTGCACTTTGCGAATGACCTGCCGGGCGTGCTGGCGCAGATCCGCCGTGCGCTGAAGCCGGACGGGCTTTTCCTCGCCGCGCTGCTCGGCGGCGATACGCTGACCGAATTGCGCCAGTCGTTTGCCGCGGCCGAAAGCGAGGTCGAGGGCGGGCTGTCGCCGCGCGTGCTGCCCTTCGCCGATCTGCGCGATCTCGGCGCGCTGTTGCAGCGGGCCGGTTTCGCCTTGCCGGTCGCGGATGTCGATCGCGTCGTGGTTCGTTATGCTGACGCCTTCGCGCTAATGCACGATCTGCGGCGGATGGGTGCGACCAATGTGCTCACCGCGCGGCGGCGGGCGCCGCTGCGGCGCGCGACCTTGCTGCGGATGGCGCAGATCTATGCCGACCGCTTCGGCGATTCCGACGGCCGCATCCGCGCCACCTTCGACATCGTCTGGCTATCGGGCTGGGCTCCGCATGAGAGCCAGCAACAGCCGCTGAAGCCGGGTTCGGCGAAGTTCAGCCTTGAGGATGCAGTGAAGGGCGCGGCGAAGGCGAAGGATTAGATCAGCAAATCTTCCAGCGGCGGGATCAGCGGCAGGTCGGCCGGCGGCATCGGATAGTCGCGCAGTTTTGCAGGTCGCACCCAAGCGAGCTTCTGGCCCTCGCGGCCGGTGGGGGTGCCTTCCCAGCGGCGGCAGATATAAAGCGGCATCAACAGGTGGAAGTCGTCATAGGCGTGGCTGGCGAAGGTCAGCGGCGCGAGGCAGGCCACTCGTACGGTGATGCCGAGTTCTTCCGCAAGCTCGCGGATCAGCGCGTCCTCCGGACGTTCGCCGGGGTCGAGCTTGCCGCCCGGAAACTCCCACAGGCCCGCAAGCTGCTTGCCTTCCGGACGCTGCGCGATCAGCACGCGGTTGTCGGCGTCGACCAGCGCGCAGGCGACGACGAGGGTGAGCTTCATGAGCGGTAATCGCCGTTGATGGCGACGTATTCCTTGGTCAGGTCGCAGGTCAGCACGCGGTCGCGCGCCTTGCCGAGGCCGAGCGAAACCTTGATCTGCACGGTCTGCTCTTTCATCGTCGCCGACACCTTCGCCTCGTCATAGGACGAATCGCGCGCGCCCTTGCTGGCGACGCGGATGCCGTTGAAGGCGATCGAAATCCGGTCGCGGTCGGCCGGCTCGCCGGCCTTGCCGATCGCCATCACCACGCGGCCCCAATTGGCGTCCTCGCCGGCGATCGCCGTCTTCACCAGCGGCGAATTGGCGATCGACATGGCGATTTTTCGCGCGGAGGGTTTGGAGACTGCGCCCTCGACGATCACTTCCACCAGCTTGCGCGCGCCCTCGCCGTCGCGGGCGACCTGTTCGGAAAGGTCGGCGAGCACGGCGTTGAACGCTTTGGTGAACGCCTTCAGTCGCGGATCGGAGGCGCGCGAAATTTTCGGCGCGCCCTTCTCAGCCGCAGCGCCGGTGGCGAAGGCCAGCAGCGTGTCGGAGGTCGAGGTGTCGCTGTCGATGGTGATGGCGTTGAAGGTGTCCTGCACGCCGGCTTTCAACAGCGCCTGAAGCACGCCGGCCGACAGCGGCGCGTCGGTGAAGACGAAGGACAGCATCGTCGCCATGTCGGGCGCGATCATGCCCGCGCCCTTGGCGATGCCGTTGATGGTGACGCTGGTCTTGCCGATCTTGGCGGTGGCGGTCGCGACCTTCGGGAACGTGTCGGTGGTCATGATCGCCTTGGCGGCGTCGAGCAGCCGGTCGTCGGAAGCCTCGGTTGCGAGCTTCTCCAGCACGCCGTCGAATTTGGTGGCGTCGAGCGGCTCGCCGATCACGCCGGTCGAGGCGAGGAAAACCTCGCCCGGCTTGCAGCCGGCGGCTTTGGCGGCGATCTTGGCGGTGAGCGCGGTCGAAGCCTTGCCGGTCTTGCCGGTGAAGGAGTTGGCGTTGCCGGAATTGACCACCAGCGCGCGGGCCTTGCCGGCCTTGATCTCGGCCTTGCACCATTCCACCGGCGCGCTGGCGCATTTCGACTTGGTGAAGACGCCGGCGACCGTGGTGCCCTCGTCGAACAGAGCGAGCAGCACGTCGGTGCGGTTCTTGTAGCGGATGCCGGCCGCCGCCGTCGCCATGCGGACGCCTGCGACCGGCGGTGCGTTCGGGGTCTGTTTCGGGGCGAGGGGGGAGACGGAGGAGGACATCGCGGCGCTCACTTTGGATCGGTGGGACGCTCTCTATCACCTCTGCCCGCATGCGGGGAGAGGGAAGACAACAGGCGGATGCAAAAGCCGGATGCAAAACGGGGCGGGATGATGCGCATCCCGCCCCGTCAATGATTGAGTTCGTTCGTCGTTTACTTCTTCGGCGGGGCCATCGCGCCGCCGGCGGCCGGCGGCGGCGAGGCCGGCGTCGAAGGCTTCGCCTCGGGCGCGGCTTCGGTCTTCTGCTCGATGCGCTCGATCTTGGCGGTCTCGCGCAGTTTCGAGACGACGTCGGCCTGCGCCTTGCGCGTCACATAGGTCTCGATCTGCGGCTTCACCTGCTCGAAGGTCGGGGCCTGCTTCTTGCGCTTGTCCTCGACCTTGATGATGTGCCAGCCGAACTGGCTCTTCACCGGATCGGAAATCTTGCCGGGCTCCAGCTCGAAGGCGACCTTGGAGAATTCCGGTACCATCTGTTCCTTGGTGAAGTAACCCAGATCGCCGCCGTCCGACGCGCCGGGATCCTTCGATTTCGCCTTGGCGAGTTCGGCGAAGTCGCCGCCCTTCTTCAACTGTTCGGCAATCTGCTTGGCCTCGTCCTCGGTCTCGACCAGGATGTGGCGGGCGCGCACCTCCTCGTCATTGCCCATCTGCTGCGCGGCCTCCTCATAGACCTTGCGCATATTGGCGTCGGTGGTCGCCGCCTTCGCCTCGTCGGTCAGAAGGCGGTCCATCAGCAGCCGCTCGCGGGCGAAAGCGAGGCTTTTCTTGAACGCCTCGGTCTCGCCGAGTTTCTTGTCCTCCGCCGCCTTGGCGACGATCTTCAGGTCGATGACGTAGGACAGCAGGTTCTCGCGCTTGGTCGCGGGGTCCATCTGCGCGAGCTGGGCCGCGCCAAGCTCCTCCTCCGCGAGGTCGAGGTCGCTCTGGCGGATTTCCGCGCCGTTGACGCGGGCCAGCACCGGGTTGGCCTCCTGAGTGGCGGTCTGGGCCTGAACCTGACCCGCCGTGGCGAGAGCCACGGTCAGGGCGCCCGCCAGCATCAAAGCGGCGAGGGCAGTATGCAGGGGCCGCAGCGGGCGCGGCTGAAGAACGGCGGTCATGAAAATTCCTAAGGGTTTTGGGGGAAGGGCATTTGGCCGCAAATTACGCGATCACGGCCGGTTAGCAACGCGCAAAGTCGGGCGGAATCATGAATTTCCGCGACGGCCGGCCGCCGTTGACAAGAGTTTGACCGGCTCATATCTCTCCCCGGCTGGACGGAAACGGTCGCAGCGCGATGTCGGCTGCTTTTCGGATCGCTTTGAGCCGATCCCCGGCCGAGCGGCCTTTCGCAAGACGGCCTCTAGCAAGGACGAATTCTCCATGATCGGCGCGCTTGCCCGCAAATTTTTCGGTTCCGCCAACGACCGGCGCATCAAGTCCTATACGCCGCGCGTAAACGCCATCAATGCCCTGGAGCCGGAGCTGGTCAAGCTCTCCGACGAGGAGCTGCGCGCGCGCACCGACGCGTTCAGGAAGCAGCTCGCCGAAGGCAAGAGCCTCGACGACATTCTGGTGCCGGCCTTCGCCACCGTGCGCGAGGCGGCCAAGCGCGTGCTCGGCCAGCGCCATTTCGACGTGCAGCTGGTCGGCGGCATGGTGCTGCATGAGGGCGACATCGCCGAGATGCGAACCGGCGAAGGCAAGACGCTGGTCGCGACGCTGGCCGTCTATCTCAATGCGCTCGCCGGCAAGGGCGTGCATGTCGTCACCGTCAACGACTATCTCGCCAAGCGCGACGCGGAATGGATGGGGCAGATCTATTCGTTCCTCGGGCTCACCACCGGCATCATCGTTCACGGCCTCGACGACGAGGAGCGCAAGGCCGCCTATGCCTGCGACATCACCTACGGCACCAACAACGAATACGGCTTCGACTATCTGCGCGACAATATGAAGTACCGGCTGGAGGATATGGTCCAGCGGCCGCATTACTTCGCCATCGTCGACGAAGTCGACTCGATCCTGATCGACGAGGCGCGCACGCCGCTGATTATTTCCGGCCCGCTGGACGACCGCTCGGAATTCTACAACACGATCGACCAGTTCATTCCCAAGCTCGACAAGGGCGACTACGAGGTCGACGAGAAGCAGCGCACCGTGACGCTCACCGAAGCGGGCATGGAGAAGATCGAGCAGATGATCCGCGAGGCGGGTCTTCTGAAGGGCGATTCGCTCTACGACATCGAGAACGTCTCCACCGTCCACCACATCAATCAGGGCCTGCGCGCCCACACGCTGTTCACGCGCGACAAGGACTACATCGTCCGCGACGGCGAGGTGGTCATCATCGACGAGTTCACCGGCCGCATGATGCCGGGCCGCCGCTATTCGGAAGGGCTGCATCAGGCGCTGGAAGCGAAAGAGCGCCAGCCGGTCCAGCCCGAGAACCAGACGCTGGCCTCGATCACCTTCCAGAACTACTTCCGCATGTACGAGAAGCTCGGCGGCATGACCGGCACGGCCTCGACCGAGGCCGACGAGTTCTTCGACATCTACCAGCTCGAAGTCCGCGAGATCCCGACCAACCTGCCGGTCGCCCGTCTCGACGAGGACGACGAGGTCTATCGAACGGCGAATGAGAAATATGCGGCGATCCTCGCCGAGATCGAGCGCGCCAATGCGCGGTTGCAGCCGGTGCTGGTCGGCACGGCCTCGATCGAGAAATCCGAGACGCTCGCCGAATATCTGCGCAATCACGGCTTCAAGCAGATCGACTTCGCCGATTCGAAGGGGCTGGAGAAGCTTTACGCGGCCGCGCGGAACAACAAGCCTGCGAAGCTGTTCGCGGTGCTGAATGCGCGCTTCCACGAGCAGGAGGCGTTCATCGTCGCCGAGGCCGGCGTGCCGGGCGCGATCACCATCGCCACCAACATGGCCGGCCGCGGCACCGACATCAAGCTCGGCGGCTCGCTGGAGATGCGCGTGTCGGTGGAGACCGCCGGCATGGCGGACGGGCCGGAGAAGCAGGCCAAGATCGAGCAGATCAAGGCCGACATCGAGAAGTTCCGCGAGATCGTGCTGAAGGCCGAGGAGACGGTGGAGATCGAGCCCGCCAAGGGTTCGAAGGCCGCCAAGACCGTCACCAAGCCGGGCGGGCTCTACATCATCGGCTCCGAACGCCACGAATCGCGCCGCATCGACAACCAGTTGCGCGGCCGCTCCGGCCGTCAGGGCGATCCGGGCCGCTCGAAATTCTTCCTGTCGCTGGAAGACGATCTGATGCGGATTTTCGGCTCCGATCGCCTCGATTCGATGCTGACGCGCCTCGGCCTGAAGGACGGCGAGGCGATCATCCATCCCTGGATCAACAAGGCGCTGGAGAAGGCGCAGCAGAAGGTCGAGGCCCGCAACTTCGATATCCGCAAGAACCTTCTGAAATACGACAACGTGCAGAACGACCAGCGCAAGGTGCTGTTCGATCAGCGCGTCGAGTTCATGAAGGAGGAGAGCGTCGCCGACACGGTCGCCGAGATGCGGCATACGCTGGTGGAGGAACTGGTCGCCAAGCATGTGCCGGAAGGCGTCTATCCGGAGCAGTGGGACGTTGCCGGCCTCAAGGAAGAACTGAACCGCGTGCTGGCGCTCGATCTGCCGGTCGACGAATGGGCGAAGGAAGAAGGCATCGCCGACGAGGAACTGATCCAGCGGATCGAGACCCGCGCCGACGAGCACATGGCGGCGAAGGCCGCGCAATGGGGCCCGGACGTCATCCGCTATGTCGAGAAGACGCTGCTGATGCAGGTGCTCGACCATCTGTGGCGCGAGCATCTGGTGATGCTCGAACATCTGCGGCAGGTGGTCGGTCTGCGCGGCTATGCGCAGCGCGATCCGCTGAACGAATACAAGACCGAAGCCTTCAATCTGTACGAACAGATGGGCGCGCATCTGCGCGAGGCGGTGACGGCGCAACTGATGCGCGTCGAGATCGTGCCGCCGGAGGAGCAGCCGGCGCTGCCGCCGATGGAGGCGCACAAGCTCAATCCGGACACCGGCGAGGACGAGATGGCGCTGGCCAGCATGGCGTTCTCGCCGCCGACCGCGCCGGCCGATCGCGATCCCAACAACCCCAACACATGGGGCAAGGTCGGCCGCAACGAGAATTGTCCCTGCGGCTCCGGCAAGAAGTTCAAGCACTGCCACGGGCGTTTCGCATAACGCCTTCCCGGCGTCACTTCTCTACAAGCCTCCGGCTGGACCATCCGCCGGAGGCTTTGCTATCTGCAACAGGTTGAACCGGCGCGGCGTGCAGGCATCGGGCGGCACGGACACGCGATGGAAATCCGGATCGGGAGGAATTTGCGATGCTCACCATTTACGGCGTCTACAGGTCGCGCGCGTCGCGCAATTACTGGCTCGCGAACGAGCTGAACATCGCCGTCAAATCGGTGCCGGTGATCCAGGTCTATCGGCTGAAAGACCCGAACGCCGCCGACGCGCCGATGCATTCGCGCTCCGCCGAATTCCTGAAGATCAATCCGAACGGGCACGTTCCGGCGATGGACGATGACGGGTTTCGCCTGTTCGAATCGCTCGGCATCAACCTCTACATCGCCAAGAAGCATGGCGGGCCGCTCGCGCCGAAGGATCTTGCCGAGGATGCGGCAATGACGATGTGGTCGCTGTGGGCCGTGGCCGAGGTGGAGAGTTTCGCGCTGCAAGTGATGAGCAACCGCGCGACCAAGCCCGAGCTGGCGCAGGAGGCGGTCGGCAAACTGCGAGCGCCGTTCGCGGTGCTCGACGGCGCGCTCGCGGCGAACGGCTACCTGGTCGGCGGCCGCTTCACGGTGGCCGACATCAACGTCGCCGAAGTGGTGCGCTATGCGACGGCCGCGCCGGAACTGTTTTCGGACGTGCCGCATGTGAAGGCGTGGCTCGATGCCTGCCACGCGCGCCCGGCGTTCAAGGCGATGTGGGCGACGCGGGACGCGGAGCCGGCCTGAGAGCCTGACGCGAAATGTAGCAAGCAGGATCAACAACCCTGGCGTCGTCCCTGCCTGCGCAGGGACGATATTTTTCATGTTGTAAATCCGCCCGCAAAACAATTGCCGGTCAGACAGGAAGGAGAGCCGAGGTGGGGCCTCTATAGCGTTTCATGATCGAAGCGACGCCGTTCTTCGAACGGCTATGCCCGGCCATGACGGCGCAAGATGCTTTTGGAGACAGACGTTGGCGTATGCCGACCGTCCGCGCTCAGCGCACCGACCAGCGGTTCTCGAAGGCGTTCGACGGAACGACGGGCTGCGCGCCGGCGATCGCGGTGCCGCGCGGCTGCGGCTGCGCAGAGGGGGCGGGCGCGGCGGCGACAGGTTTCGGAGCCGGCTTCGATTCGGCGGCCCGGACCGGAGCCGGAGGCTTCGGAGCGGCCTGCCGGACGGCCGGTTGAGTCCGCGCTTGCCTGGGCGGCTGCGCGGCCGGCGGGCGGGTCGAGGCGGTGGGGGCGCTGTCCGAGCCACCAAAACCGATCCGCTTGGCGAGGCCTGAGAAAAATCCGCCGGACTCCGACGACGAGGCCGTCGCGACCCGTACATTGGCCGGAGCCGCCTGCGGTTTCGGGGCCGGCGCCGCGGTGGACATGAAATCGCCGCCGCTGGCGGGCGTCGTCGTCATGGTCGGCGTGACGACACCGTCCGCTGAAGCCGGCGGGTTCACCGTCGGCGGCACGGCCGGCACCGCCGCATAGGCGGCCATCGAGTAATTCTTGTTTTCCGACAGGCCGGTCGAGCCGTTCGGCGTCTTGGCCGCGAACAGCGGATGCATGCCGCCGTCGATGCCACGGCGGGCCGCGATGCTCGGCGTTCCGCGCGAAATCAGCTCGGCGGTCTGGAACTCGTCCTTGCGCTGCTTCTCGGCGACCGCTTGCGCGATGTCGTCCGACACCTGATAGGCCGGGCACTTGCCGGCGGGCGAGAAGTTCAGCGGCCGCGTGGCGTTCGGGTCCTTCTCGGCGTTGAAGACGTAGCGCTGCTCGCACACGTCCACCTTCGGCTCAAGATGCGTGACCTCGAAATGGTCATTGCCCTGCTTCAGCATCTTCCAGAACGGCATATGTGGGCTGTTGCGATGCTTCGCCATGTTCTGCGGCGTCATCCGGAACGGATAGGCCTGCACCTGGAACGAGCGCTGCCCGCCGAAGAACGATTCGCGCCCGAGCGCGTAGATTTCGGAAATCTGCTCGTCGGTCATCGCGTAGCAGCCGCGCGAGGAGCAATCGCCATGCACCATCAATTGCGAGCCGGTGCGCCCGAGCGAACGGTCGAAGGCGTTCGGATAGCCCATGTTGAAGGCGAGGTAGAACTGCGACTCCGGGTTCATCTGCCCCGGCGTGATGTTGTAGAAGCCCTCCGGCGCCTGCCGGTCGCCTTCGCGCATCTTCGGGCCGAGTTCGCCCGACCAGCGACAGATCGGATAGGTTTGCAGCAGGGCGTAGCGGCCGGTCTTGTCCTGCTTCCAGACTTCCAGCTCGGCTTCCTGCTTGAACAGGCGCACAAGGATCGGCGATTGCGGATCCATCTGCTTGGCCTGAATTTCGTTGATGAGCTTTTGCGGGATCGGCTTGTTGGCCTTGGCGTTGGTGACGAACGCCGCCTGCTCCGCGTTGCAGCCGGCCAGCGCGATACAGGCCGCCACCGCCGCCGCCGCTACAATCCCCCGGACCGCACCTTCAGAGATCAAGATCAAGCTCCCGAGACGGCGGCCGACCCGCTTCCGTTGAAGCACGTTCGTCGACACACGTTCGTACACACGGCTGACGTCCTGAAACCCGGACCCCCGAACCCCATCGGAATCCGCGCAAACTGCCGGTGAGCCGTTGAGTAATCGTTAGCCTTAAGTGCCCTCACCCGCAAGGTGATTTGCGGTTCCTGTCCGGGTCAGCGGCAACGATAGTGAATGCGGTGTAAATATCTGGCGTTGCTGGGAAAGATCTGCCGGACCTGCCGCAAAAAAGCCCGAATTGAGGCTCCGGCGGCGGCTTCCGCGAGCAAGCCGGCGGTCAGCTCGGGGATGTCAGGTCAGGCGGCGGCCAATGTCGAGGAACTTCTGCCGGCGCTGGTTGCGTACCGTCTCGCGGTCGAGATTGCGCATGTCATCCAGGGCATGGGCGATGGCGTCGCCGGCCGCCGCGATCGTCGCCGCCGGGTCGCGATGCGCGCCGCCGACCGGCTCCCTGATGATGTCGTCGATCACGCCGAAGCGCAGCAGGTCCTGCGCGGTGATCTTCATGTTGGTGGCCGCTTCCTGCGCCTTGGCGGCGTCGCGCCACAGGATCGAGGCCGCGCCTTCCGGCGAGATGACGCTGTAGATCGCGTGCTCCAGCATCAGCACGCGGCTGGCGGTGGTGATGGCGATGGCGCCGCCCGACATGCCTTCGCCGGTGATGACCGCGACATTCGGCACGCCGAGTTGCAGGCAGGCGTCGGTGGAACGGGCGATCGCCTCGGCCTGGCCGCGTTCCTCCGCGCCGATGCCGGGATAGGCGCCGGCCGAATCGACCAGCGACAGCACCGGAATGTTGAAACGGTCGGCCATTTCCATCAGCCGCACGGCCTTGCGGTAGCCTTCCGGCCGGGCCATGCCGAAATTATGTTTCAGCCGATCCTCGGTGGTTGCGCCTTTTTCCTGGCCGATGACGCAGATGCTCTCGCCGCGAAACCGGCCGAAGCCGCCGACCAGCGCCTCGTCCTCGCCGAATTTGCGGTCGCCCGCGAGCGGCGTGAATTCGGTGATGAGGCCGCCCACGAAATCGACCAGATGCGGCCGCTGCGGATGGCGCGCGACCTGCGTCTTCTGCCAGGGCGTCAGACCAGCATAGAGGTCGGTCAGCGCCTGCGAGGCGCGTTCCTCGACGCGTGTGATCTCGTCGCCGATGTCGCTGCCGCTTTCGGCCAACGCGCGCAATTCGTCGAGGCGCGCGTCAAGCTCGGCAACGGGTTTTTCGAAATCGAGATAGCTTCGCATGGGAATCCGGTGAAAGACGCAAGACCCCGCCTGGCGACGCGCCTTGCGGGGACGAAAACGGGTTCTGTCTGGCCCTGACCGCGCCGCGAGTCAACTGGCGGCGGATTTTTCAGCAAGCTTCTGAAGTTACGAGAAGATTCGTATCGTCAGCGGTATGTGTCAGGCGTCGGCGAGCGGATGCAGTTCACGCACGAGGCTCTTCAGCCGCTCCTCGACGATATGGGTATAAATCTGCGTGGTCGAAATATCCGTGTGGCCCAGAAGCGTCTGCACGATCCGCAAATCCGCGCCATTGTGCAGCAGATGGCTGGCGAAAGCGTGCCTCAAGACATGCGGACTGACAAGGCGCGGTGCGATTCCGGCCGCTGCGGCCAGCTCCTTCAGCTCGCGGGCAAAATGCTGCCGCGTCAGATGGCCGCTCTCGCCGAACGACGGAAACAGCCATTTCGTCGCTTTGTTGCCTGTCGGCTTGCCGCCGGTTTCGCCGGCGGCGGCGAGATAGGTCTCCATGGCCCGCCGCGCCGCATCGTTCAGCGGCACGAACCGCTCCTTGTTGCCCTTGCCGCGCACGACGATCATCCGTGCATCGCGCCGCGCGGCCGAGAGCGGCAGCGTCACCAGTTCGCTGACGCGCAGCCCGGTCGCGTAGAGCACCTCCAGCAGGCAGGCGAGGCGCAGCGCGCGAAGCCGTTGCGATGCGCTCAGGTCCGGGATGGCGGCGGTCGTCTGCGCCTGCGCTAGCAGCCGGTCGACATCCTGCATCGACAGCACTTTCGGCAGCGTCCGGCCCCGTTTCGGTCCGGACAGGATCGCGGCCGGATCGTCGCCGCGCAGCCCTTCGCCCAGCAGGAAGCGGAACAGATGCCGGAGCGCCGAAAGCCGCCGCGCCGTGCTCGACGCCTTGAAGCCGCGCGCCTCCAGATCGGCGAGGTAATCGCGAAGGTCGTCCGTCGTCGCTGCCGCGAAGCTGCTTCGCTTGCGGGCGAGAAACGCCGTCAGGTCTTCAAGATCGCGGCGATAGGCATCGATCGTGTTGTCGCCGGCGCCCTGTTCGGCGGCGAGCATGTCGAGGAACAGCGCGATCGATTGCGCGTCGTTCGGGGTTCGCTTCGCGCTCATGCGTCCTGTGCTACCGTTTCAAGAATCGGTCGGGCGGAACCGTGACGGTGATCTCGCGCGGTGGCGGGTTGAAGAAGGTCGCCAGCGCGAAGATGCCGCCATAGACGAGCCCGCCGATCACCGCGACCGCCGTGAGAAATCGGAACAGGCTCGGCATCGGGCACCTTCTTTTGCGCCTACGCGCGCTCGCATCGTGCGATGATCGCAAGGAACGGTTAAGGAAGTCGGCAGGCCACCCACCCACCATGTTCGCCCCTCTCTGGCAAGATCGAGCGGCAAGAGGTGGACAAGACATGCTGGCCTTGCCCCGCGCCGGGGTAGTATAGGTGCCGCGCGCACGGCGTGAACCGTGCGCCGCTGACGGAATTTGCAGGATTTTTGCGTGTCGGGACCAACGCCCCAGGAACAGTCGAAAGACCAGTCGAAAGAGCAGCCGAGCGAGCTGGAGGCGAATGTCGCCGCAGCCCTCGGCGACCGCGCGCTGGTGCTGGTCGGCATGATGGGCGCCGGCAAGACCACGGTCGGCCGCCGGCTCGCCAGCCGGTTCGGACTGCCGTTTTTCGATGCCGATGTGGAGATCGAGGTCGCACATGCCGGCATGACCATCCCGGAAATCTTCCGCGAACACGGCGAGCCTTATTTCCGCGACGGCGAGGCGCGCGTGATCGCGCGGCTGCTCGACGGCGGGCCCTGCGTGATCGCCACTGGCGGCGGCGCGTGGATGCGGGAGGAGACGCGCCGGCGCATTCGCGCCAAGGGCGTGTCGATGTGGCTGAAGGCCGACAGCGACGTGCTGCTGCGGCGGGTCAAGCGCCGGACCGACCGGCCGCTTCTGCAAACCGCCGATCCGGCCGCGACCATCGATCAATTGGTGGCGGAGCGTTATCCGGTCTACGCGGAAGCCGAATTGACCGTGCTGTCGCGCGACGTGCCGCATGACCGCATCGTCGACGAATGCATCGCGGCGCTGGCCGCCTATCTTCCCGCGCACCCGCAACCGCAATGAGCCCTTCATGAGTGTTTCGCCACGACCCGCCGACGCGACATCCGCCGGCGCGCAGACTCCTCCGGTCGTCGTCAATGTGGGCCTCGGCGAGCGCGCCTATGACATCGTCATCGGCCGCGACGTGCTGCGCACGCTCGGCGAGCGGATCGCCGTGCTGCGGCCCGGCGCGCGCACCGCCATCGTCACCGATGGCAGCGTCGCAGCGCACTGGCTCGCCCCGGCCGAGGCCGCGCTCGCCGCAGCCGGCGTCGCCACGTCGCGCATCGTCGTCGGCGAGGGCGAGGGCACCAAGAGCTATGCGGGGCTCGAACAGGTCAGCGAGGGGCTGATCGCGGCGAAGATCGAACGCAACGATCTCGTGATCGCGCTCGGCGGCGGCGTCGTCGGCGATCTCGCGGGGTTTGCTGCGGCGATCGTCCGCCGCGGCGTCGATTTCGTGCAGGTGCCGACCACGCTGCTGGCGCAGGTCGATTCGTCGGTGGGCGGCAAGACCGGCATCAATTCTCCGCACGGCAAGAACCTGCTCGGCGCGTTCCATCAGCCGGTGCTGGTGATCGCCGATACGCAGGTGCTGGACACGCTGCCGCCGCGCCAGTTCCGCGCCGGCTATGCGGAGGTGGTGAAATACGGCGTGCTGGGCGACGCCAAATTCTTCGCCTGGCTCGACGCCAACCGCGAAGAGATTTTCAAGGGCGGCACCGCGCGTGAAATCGCGATCGCCGAAAGCTGCCGCGCCAAGGCCGCGATCGTCGCGCGCGACGAACGCGAGACCGGCGACCGCGCGCTGCTCAATCTCGGCCACACTTTCGGCCATGCGCTGGAAACCGCGACCGGATTTTCCGACCGGCTGTTCCATGGCGAGGGCGTGTCGGTCGGCATGGTGCTGGCCGCCGATCTGTCGGTCGAACTTGGGCTACTCGCTGCCGATGATGCGGCGCGTGTGAAAAAACATCTGGCCGAGTCGGGCCTGCCGGTGCGGATGCAGGAGATCGCCGGTTTTACGCAAGAAGGTCTGGCGGACGCCGACCGGCTGATGACGCTGATGGCGCAGGACAAGAAGGTCAAGCGCGGGCGGCTGACATTCATCCTTCTGGAAGCGCTCGGCCGCGCGGTGATCCGCAACGATGTCGAGCCGCAAACCGTTCGCGATTTCCTCGCGCGCAAGCTGGCGAGCTAACATAGGTTTATTTCAGCGCACCTGTTCGCCCGGCGCGTCGGCGTGAATCGCCAGCGCGTGGATACCGTTATTCAGTTCGTCCGCGGCCACCGCATTGATCATGCGATGGCGTTCGAGCCGGCTCTTGCCGGAAAAGGCTTTCGCCACGATATAAATCCGGTAATGGGTCTGGCCCTCGGGCCGGTGACCGCCATGGCCGGCATGCTGATGCGATTCATCGACCACTTCGACGCTGTCGGGCGCGAAGGCTTCCACCAGTTTTTCCGTCAGGATATCTTTCACCAGCATATGCATCACCCTTTTGCGCGGATTAACCCCGCTCGCACCCGCGCCGTCAACGCCGCCGCAAGGAAATCATGTCAGCATGAAAGCCGTTCGTCGCAAGCGAGTGAATGACGAATGTCAAGACTTGAAGCGAATGCCGCGCAAGGTACATATCCGCTCATGAGCATCGATCCGAAACTGTTCGACAAGATCCGCATCAAGCCGCGCGGGCCGAAGCAGGCCCCCGTGCGCGTGGAAACGGCGGCTTGCGAATGGGAGGGCTGCAAGAACCCCGGCACGCATCGCGCGCCGAAGGGACGCGGCCGCGAACGCGAATATTGGCGCTTCTGCATGGAGCACGTTCGCGAATATAACCATTCCTACAATTATTTCTCCGGCATGACCGACGATGCGGTGGCGCGCTACCAGAAGGACGCGCTGACCGGCCATCGCCCGACTTGGAAGATGGGCGCGAATTCCGGTCCCAAGGGCAAGCCCGGCGTCGAGGATGCGTTCGGCGAGACGATCGATCCGTTCGCGATGTTCAGCGAGTTGAACGGCCGCGGCCGTTGGCGGCCGGGTCCGGAGACGAAGGCGGCGGCGGAAACGCGCAAGGTGATGAACGCCGAGCGCAAGGCGTTGCAGGTGCTCGGCCTTGAGGAGACGGCGACGGTCGCCGAGATCAAGGTGAAGTTCAAGGCGCTGGTGAAGCAGCACCACCCCGACGTCAATGGCGGCGACCGCTCGACCGAGGATCGCCTGATCGAGATCATCAAGTCGTACAATTACCTGAAGTCGATCGCCCGCGGCTGACGCGGGCGATGACGTTCCGCTCCGGAACCTGTTTCAACTCTCGTTGAGTCAGGTTCGTCGTTTTTCTTTTTGTTTGTCTAGCCGGGCATCCTGCCGACATAGAGCGAACTCGGGCGGATCAGCCGGCCGATCCGCTGCTGTTCGCGCGCATGCGCGGTCCAGCCGGCGGCGCGCCCGGCGGCAAAGACCGGCGTGAACGCCTGTCGCGGAATCTTCAGGGTATCGAGCAGGATCGCGGTGAAGAACTCGACATTGGTGTCGAGCGGCCGCTCCGGATTCTTCCGCCGCAGCGCCTCGCGGATATAGGCTTCGACCTCGGCGGCGAATGGCAGGTCGGCGCCGCGCGCGAGCCGTTCGATCGCCGCCTTCAATACGTCGGCGCGCGGATCGCGCACGCGATAGACGCGGTGGCCGAACCCCATCAGCCGCTCCTTGCGCGCCAGCGCGGCATCGACCCACGGCTTGATCCGCTCGCGCGTGCCGATCGCATCGAGCATTTCCAGCACCGGCTCCGGCGCGCCGCCATGCAGCGGCCCGGTCAGCGCGCAATAGCCGGCGGTCGCGGCGGCGAACAGATCGGCATGCGTCGAGGCGACGACGCGCGCGGTGAAGGTCGAGGCGTTCATGCCGTGATCGCAGACGGTGACGAAATAGGCGTCGAGCGCGGCGGCCTCGGCCTTACTCGGCTCGGTCTCGTGCAGCATCCGCAGCGTGTCGGCGGCATGGCCGGCGGTCGCGTCCGGCGCGATCGCCTTTTCGCCTTTCGCCCGCCGCACCAGCGCGCCGGTGATGACCGGCAGCGCGCCGACGATGGTGACCTCCGGCGTGAGACCCTGCTCGGCGTGCAGAGCCGCGATCGCAGCGCGAAAACCGTCGACGATCGACAGGCCGGATGCGGCGGCGAGCAGTTGCGGTAGCCGTGCAAAGGCGCGTTCGCGCGCCGCGCCGAGCGCCGCGCGGACTTCCGCCTCGCTGAGAGGCGTGGTCGTCGCCGCCGTCCAGAGCCGCGCCGTCACGCCCTCGAAGCTCGAAGTCGCTGCGAGATCGTCGACGCGCTCGCCGGCGATGATGAGTTCGCCCCGTTCGCCATCGACATGGCTCAGCACGGTCTCGGCGGCCTGCACGCCGTCGAGCCCGATCGGAATTTTCTCAACGTGAACGGTCATGGTCAGCTCCTTTGGTCAGGGTTGCTGTCCGATATTGGCCCGATTATGATATTGATCAATCTTGATTAGGCTAATCAATATGAAAGAATCTCCGGGTCTTTACCTGTCCGCGCGCGAAGCCGCCGCCGAGCTCGCGGTCTCGCCGGCGACACTTTACGCCTATGTCAGCCGCGGCCTGGTGCGGTCCGAACCTTCGCCGGATTCGCGGGCGCGCCGTTATCACGCGGCGGATGTGCGGGCGCTCAAGGCCAAGCGCGCGCCGCAGGCCGAGCCGCGCAGCTTCCGCAGTTTCGATGCCGACCTGCCGGTGCTGGACACGCAGGTTTCCACCATCACCGCGCGCGGGCCGGTCTATCGCGGCGTAGACGCGCTGGCGCTGGCCGAACGCGACACGCTCGAACATGCGGCGACGCTGCTTTGGGACGCGACCGCGACCGATCCGTTCGAGGCGGGCAACATGCCGGTCGTCTCCGAGGCGATGCGCGCGATCGCGCATGCGGCGCGGGATGCGGCGGCGATCGACCGCACCATCGGCGTGCTGGCGCTGGCGGCGAGCGCCGATCCCCGCGCCCATACGCGCGCCGCGAGCGGGCGGGCGCTGGTGGGCGGGCGCATTCTGCGGCTCGTCGTCGCCAGCATGCTCGGCCGCGAGCCGTCGCCCCTGCCGCTGCACCGGCAGATCGCGCAGGCCTGGGCGGACGGCGATGCCAGGGCGGTGGACAAGGCCGCGGACCTGATCCGCCGCGCGCTGGTCCTGCTGGCCGATCATGAGCTGAACGTGTCGACCTTCACCGTGCGCTGCGCGGCCTCCACCGGCCTCAGCCTTTACGATGCGGTGATCGCGGGCCTCGCCGCGGTGAAAGGGCCGCGTCATGGCGGTGCCAGCGCGCTCGCCTCGCAACTGGTCGCGCGCTTCGGCGAAGGCGACGTGACGGCGCAGGTGCGCGAGCATGTCGCGCTCGGCGAGCGGTTTCCCGGCTTCGGTCATGGCGTGTATCGCGAGGGCGATCCGCGCGCCTTCGCGCTGCTCGCGGCGTTGGCGCGCGCCGGCGCCGATCCACGCCTGACCCGCGACATTCCCGCGTCCATCGCCGAGGCGAGCGGCGAATTCGCCAATATCGACTACGCGCTGGCCGCCATGATGCATACGCTGCGGCAGCCGCCGGGCCGCGAGGCGGCGCTGTTTGCGATCGCGCGGACGGTCGGCTGGGTCGCCCATGCGAGCGAGCAATTGGCGCATGGCGGATTGATCCGGCCCCGCGCCCGCTATGTCGGGCCGATGCCGCGCGGCGCGGCCTGAGCGGTCGTGTGCCGCAACCCCGTCGGCGCGCGGATTGGCGCATCATTCGGACGCGATCGCCCCGCCGGCAATGCAATGCTGACCGCCAATCCGGGGACAGGGTGTTATCTGCCTGAGAACAAAGCGGAACTTTCGTCGCTATGCGGGCTTCTACCGGGCGGTCGCCTCTGCTAGATTGGTTGCATTGCACCCCTGAGAAGCCAATTTAAGTCTGGTTTCGGGAGCGCCCCGACGCCACGGAGGAATGATGACCGCTGCCGCAGCCGACGATCTGACCGCCTTGCCCGACATGAAAGTTTCTGTCCGTCAGGTGTTCGGCATCGATTCCGACATGGAAGTTCCCGCCTATTCGGCCACCGATCCGCACGTTCCGGACACCGATCCCGATTACCGCTTCGACCGCGCGACGACGCTGGCGATCCTCGCCGGCTTTGCCAGGAACCGCCGCGTGATGGTGACGGGCTTCCACGGCACCGGCAAATCGACGCATATCGAGCAGGTGGCGGCGCGGCTGAACTGGCCCTGCGTGCGCGTCAATCTCGACAGCCACATCAGCCGCATCGATCTGGTCGGCAAGGATTCGATCGTCGTCAAGGACGGCAAGCAGGTCACGGAATTCCGCGACGGCATCCTGCCCTGGGCGCTTCAGCACAATGTCGCGCTGGTGTTCGACGAATACGACGCCGGCCGCCCGGACGTGATGTTCGTGATCCAGCGCGTGCTCGAAGTCTCCGGCCGGCTGACGCTGCTCGACCAGAACAAGGTCATCAAGCCGCATCCGGCATTCCGCCTGTTCGCGACCGCCAACACGGTCGGCCTCGGCGACACCACCGGCCTCTATCACGGCACGCAGCAGATCAATCAGGGCCAGATGGATCGCTGGTCGATCGTCACGACGCTGAACTATCTGCCGCATGACGAGGAGGTCGAGATCGTGCTCGCCAAGGCGCGGCACTACCGCACGCCGGAGGGGCGCGACATCGTCAACAAGATGGTGCGGCTCGCCGATCTGACGCGCAACGCCTTCGCCAATGGCGATCTGTCGACGGTGATGAGTCCGCGCACGGTCATCACCTGGGCCGAGAACGCCGACATCTTCGGCGACATCGGCTTCGCCTTCCGCGTCACGTTCCTGAACAAATGCGACGAGCTGGAGCGGCCGCTGGTCGCCGAGTTCTATCAGCGCTGCTTCAACGCCGAACTGCCGGAATCCTCGGTCAACGTGGCGCTGAGCTGACAAAGCATCCGCGGCGTCGTCCCCGCGAAGGCGGGGACCGCACGTCGCGGAGTTTCGAGTGAAGCGACGACGCCGACGTTTGCGAGCACGATGAACGCCGGTGATTATGGGTCCCCGCCTTCGCGGGGATAACCGGTCAGGGCCTCATGAGCACACCGCCTTCAAACAAATTCCGGCCGGGCACCAAGGAAGCGCCGACCGAGCCGTTCAAGCGGGCGGTGACGTCGGCCCTGCGCGCGATCGCCAAACAGCCCGAGCTGGAGGTGTCGTTCGCGGCCGAGCGTCCGGGCCTCGCGCCGGGCAAGGCGCGGTTGCCGGAGCCGCCGCGCAAGATGTCGAAGAAGGATGCGGCGATCGTTCGCGGCCATGCCGATTCGATCGCGCTGCGGCTCGCCTGTCACGACCCGGCGGTGCATCGCAAGCAGATGCCCGGCAACATGCAGGCGCGCGGCGTGTTCGACGCCGTCGAGCAGGCGCGCGTGGAGGCGATCGGCTCGCGCCGCATGGCCGGCGTCGCCAAGAATCTCACGGCGATGCTCGACGACCATTTCCATCGCGGCAAATTCGACGAGATCACTGACCGCGCCGACGCGCCGCTGGCGGATGCGCTGGCGATGATGGTGCGCGAGCGGCTCACCGGCCTCGCGCCGCCGGCGGCCGCGAAGAAGCTGGTCGATCTGTGGCGGCCGGTCATCGAGGACAAGGTCAGCGCGCGGCTCGACCGGCTCGAAACGGTGATCGAGGACCAGAAGAAATTCGCCGACGTGCTGCACGATCTGCTCGATGCGCTCGAACTCGGCGATCCGACCGACGCCGAACAGGACGACGACGACCAGGCCGAGGAGCAGGAGGGCGAGCAGGATCAGTCCGGCGCTGAAGGCCAGTCCGACGGCGATGCGCAGCAGGACATGGGCGCGGAGCAGGCGGAGGCGTCAGCAGACGAGGCGGCCGAGAGCGCCGAGGCCGCGCAATCGTCGACGAGCGATACGTTCGACGACAGCGAGATGGGCGACGACGACACGCCCGGCGACACGACGCGGCCGCCGATGCGCGGCGGCAACGAGCCGCGCGGGCCGGAATATCACGCCTTCGCGCCGAAATTCGACGAGGTGGTCGCCGCCGAGGATCTTTGCGACGCGGACGAGCTGGAGCGGCTGCGCGCCTATCTCGACAAGCAGCTCGCGCACCTTCAAGGCGTGGTGGCGCGGCTCGCCAATCGCCTGCAACGCCGGCTGATGGCGCAGCAGAACCGCGCCTGGGATTTCGATCTGGAGGAAGGCATTCTCGATCCGGCGCGGCTGTCGCGCGTGGTGACGGACCCGTTCCATCCGCTGTCCTTCATGCACGAGAAGGAGGCGACGTTCCGCGACACCGTGGTGACGCTGCTGCTGGATAATTCCGGCTCGATGCGCGGACGGCCCATTACGGTGGCGGCGACCTGCGCCGACATTCTCGCGCGCACGCTGGAGCGCTGCGGCGTCAAGGTGGAGATTCTCGGCTTCACCACGCGCGCCTGGAAGGGCGGGCAGTCGCGCGAGGCGTGGCTCGCCGCCGGCAAGCCGGGCGGGCCCGGGCGGCTGAACGATCTGCGCCACATCATCTACAAATCCGCCGACGCGCCGTGGCGTCGCGCGCGGAAGAATCTCGGTCTGATGATGCGCGAGGGCCTGCTGAAGGAGAATATCGACGGCGAGGCGCTGGACTGGGCGCACAAGCGGCTGCTCGCGCGGCCCGAGCAGCGTCGCATCCTAATGATGATTTCCGACGGCGCGCCGGTCGATGATTCGACGCTGTCGGTCAATCCGGGCAACTATCTGGAGCGGCATCTGCGCTACATCATCGAGGAGATCGAGACGCGCAGCCCGGTGCAACTGATCGCCATCGGCATCGGCCATGACGTGACGCGTTATTACCGCCGCGCTGTAACGATCGTGGATGCGGAAGAGCTTGGCGGCGCGATCACCGAAAAGCTCGCCGAGCTGTTCAGCGAGAATATCGAGCCGCCGACGCGCGCGGCCTCGGGCGGCCGCAGCCGGCGGCTGCATTGAGACGAGCGGCTGTATCGGTTGTCAGGTCTTTTCGGATTGCGCATCCATCTGACGTCGTCATGCTCGGCCTTGTGCCGGTCATGACAGCACGGAATGTTTCCATCAAACATGAAACGCTCTAGCGGCGGGACAGTCACGGTGCGTCGCTTTCGGAGCGCGATCGTCGCGGCCAGCATCGGCCTGTCCGTTCTGGCTTTTCCCGCGTGTGGAAACGCCGAGAAGATCGCTGAAGCATCGGCCGAGATCCGCGTCACGGATATCAGCGTCACCGCGCGGCCGCTCGAAGCGTTCGATCTGCGCGACCGTACGCATCACCGCTTCGGCCAGTTGCAGTTCCGCTCGGGGCTGGTGCTCACCTCGTCGTTCAAGCATTTCGGCGGGTTGTCGGCGTTTCGCCTCGACGCGCGCGGTGAAAAATTCGTCGCGGTCAACGATCGCGGGCGCTGGTTCACCGGCCGTCTCGTCTATGAAGGCGCTGCGCTTGCGGGGCTCGCCGACGTTCGCTCAGCGCCGATGCTCGGCTCTGACGGCCTGCCGATCACGACGAAACGAATTTACGACAGCGAGGCGCTCGCGGTCGATGGCAACGCGCTCTATGTGGGTATCGAGCGCAAGCATCGCATTCTCAAATTCGATTTCGGTCGCGACGGGATGATGGCGCGCGGAGTGGAGATCGCCGTGCCGCCGGCGGTGCGGCGGCTGCCGAACAATCAGGGCATCGAGGGGCTGGTGTTCGTGCCGAAGGGATCACCGCTCGCGGGCACGCTGATCGCGGTGTCCGAGCGCGGGCTCGATCCGTCCGGAAATCTCCTGGCCTTTCTGATCGGCGGCGTGCGGCCGGGACAGTTCTCCGTCCGCCGCACGGATCATTTCGACATCAGTGACGCGGCGCTGCTGCCCGGGGGCGACCTGCTTTTGCTGGAGCGGAAATTTTCACTTCGGCACGGCATCGGCGTCCGCGTGCGCAGAATTCCGCAGAAAGCCATCGCACCGCGCGCGACGGTCGACGGGCCGACGATCTTCGAGGCCGATCTCGGGCACGAGATCGACAATCTGGAAGCGATCGACGTGCATGTGACCGAAGCGGGAGAGACAGTGGTGACGATGCTCTCCGACGACAATTTCTCGATGCTTCAGCGGACGCTGCTATTGCAGTTCACGCTGATCGAGTGAGGCGTGCGCAAAACAAAACGGCCGGGCTTTCACCCGGCCGTCGAAAACTCTGTCGGTTGAAAGTCGCGTTCAGCCGGCGGCCTGCTCGGCGGCGATCTTCTTCTTCTCGATCTGGCTCTTGATGTCGCGGGCGTGCTTGGACAGCACCTCGTTGTCGGCCTTCAGCAGGAAGGCGTCGAGGCCGCCATTGTGGTCCACCGACTTGATCGCGTTGGCCGACACGCGGAAGCGCACGCCGCGGCCGAGCGCGTCGGAAATCATCGTCACATTCACCAGGTTCGGCAGGAACCGGCGCTTGGTCTTGATGTTCGAATGGCTGACCTTGTGGCCAACCTGCGGGCCCTTGGCCGTCAGTTCACAGCGCCGCGACATGGCAAAAATCCTCGATGCTCATCCGGCGGCAGCCCGTTTCGGCGCTCGCCGGGATCAAATTCGGTCCATTTCAGGAACGGCGGACGTATAAGGGGCGCGGGCTTGCCCGTCAAGACGCGGCGAGCCGGTCGCGGTCCTACAAACGACGCAATCTGCCTGCGAAGATTGCGGCAAACGCGGATCGCGAGCCTGCGGAGCAGGCAGGAACACGGAAGACGTGCCGTTTCATAACACATCGCTGACATTCCGGCTGGCCCCGGCGCTGGGCGTCCTTGCCGTCGGGGGCTTGATCGCCACCGACGCGCGGGCGCAGGGCCGCGTCGATGCCCAATATGAGGTGACGCTGGCCGGCATTCCGCTCGGCAAGGGTTCCTGGGTGGTCGATATCGCCGAAGACCAGTATTCGGCGCTCGGCAGCGGCAAGACCACCGGCCTCATCAGCATGATTTCGACCGGCGAAGGGGTCGGCGGCGCGCAGGGCCGCGTCGTCAGGGGCCAGCTCGCGCCATCGGCCTATTCGGTGACGATGAAGACCAACAAGAAGGTCGAGGTGCTCAAAATCGCGCTGGCGAACGGCAATGTGAAGGATTTCTCGATCGAACCGGAACCGCCGGTGCATCCGGACCGCATTCCCGTCACCGAGGCGCACAAGCGCGGCGTTACCGATCCGATGACCGGCTCGCTGCTGCGCGTGCCCGGCAATGATGATCCGGTTTCGCCCGGAGCCTGCGCCAGCGGGCAGGCGGTGTTCGATGGCCGCATGCGCTACGATCTGAAGCTCGAATACAAGCGCATGGAAACCGTGAAGGTCGAGAAGGGCTATCAGGGGCCGGTGGTCGTCTGCGCGCTCTATTTCTCGCCGGTGAGCGGCTATGTGCCGGACCGCGCGGCGGTGAAGTATCTGACGAAGGCGCGCGATATGGAGGTCTGGTTCGCCCCCGTGGCCGGCACGCGCTATCTGATGCCGTTCAAGGTGGTGATCCCGACGCCGCTCGGCACCGGAATCATGCAGGCGACGCGGTTCGTCACCTCGCAGCCGACCGCCGTCGCCCGCACCCAGTAACCCCTTGCCCGGTGACGGCTTCGCCGGACGGGCGATCGCGGGTGGAAACCACGCTTGAAACTATGCTCGCGGGCTCGCGTTGGCATGAATCGGATCGGCTTGAATCGCATTGACTCTTGGTCCGATCGGAGTCCGTGTGGCGTTCATCATTGGGCGGGCGCGACCGGCGCGGCCGATCTCGATATGGTGGGTGCAAGGAGATGCGACGACAAGATATTGCGGCGAACGGTTGCTAGGATGCCCGAGTCAGCGATTCGGGCGCGATTCGTTCCGGAACCGTTCCAAAGCTTAAGCCGCGTCGCCTCGCGCGTCGCATTCTGAGACACAAACCTCGCCGGATTTCTCCGGATCCATCGAATCCATGCCATTTCCATCCCATTCCGCGTTCGGTGGCGACCGCGCGCCCGGCGCGGGCGTGACGGCTGTCCTCGGGCCGACCAACACCGGCAAGACGCATCTGGCGATCGAGCGCATGGTGGCGCATTCGTCCGGGCTGATCGGCCTGCCGCTGCGGCTGCTCGCGCGCGAGGTCTACAACCGCGTGGTCGAGCGGGTCGGCGCGGAGAGCGTTGCGCTCATCACCGGCGAGGAGAAGATCAAGCCGAAGCGCGCGCGTTTCTGGGTTTCGACCGTGGAAGCGATGCCGCGCGATCTCGACGTGTCGTTTCTCGCCGTCGATGAAATCCAGATCGCGACCGATCTCGAACGCGGCCATGTCTTCACAGACCGCATCCTGCATCGCCGCGGTCGCGACGAGACGCTGATTCTGGGCGCTGCCACCATGCGCGGCATCGTCGAGCGGCTGTTGCCCGGCGTCAGCGTGGTGACGCGGCCGCGCCTGTCGCAGCTGAATTTCGCTGGCGACCGCAAGATCACCCGCCAGCCGCGCCGGACCGCGATCGTCGCGTTTTCCGCCGACGAGGTCTATGCGATCGCCGAACTGATCCGCCGCCAGCATGGCGGAGCGGCGGTGGTGATGGGCTCGCTCAGCCCGCGCACGCGCAACGCGCAAGTGGCGATGTTTCAGTCCGGCGAGGTGGACTATCTGGTCGCCACCGACGCGATCGGCATGGGCCTCAATCTGGATGTCGATCACGTCGCCTTCGCCTCCGACCGCAAATATGACGGCTACCAATATCGCCGGCTGACCCCGGCCGAACTCGCCCAGATCGCCGGGCGGGCGGGGCGCGCCACGCGCGACGGCACCTTCGGCACCACGGGCCGCTGCGAGCCGTTCGAGCCCGAACTGGTCAACGCGCTGCAAAACCACACCTTCGACACCGTCAAGCAGCTGCAATGGCGCAATTCGAAGCTGGATTTCGCCTCGCTCGGCGCGTTGCAGGCGACGCTGGCGCTGACGCCGGAGCATGAGGCACTGACCCGTGCGCCGGTGGCGGAGGACATCCGCGTGCTCGACCACGCCGCCCGCGACGCCGAGGTGCGCGACATGGCGAAGACGGCCGCCACGGTCGAGCGGCTGTGGGACGTCTGCCAGTTGCCGGATTACCGGAAGGTCGCTCCCGCCGCGCATGCGGAGCTGGTGACGACGCTGTACGGCTTCCTGATGAAGAAAGGTCACATTCCGGACGACTGGTATGCGGCGCAGGTCGCCCATTCGGACCGGGTGGACGGGGGCATCGACACCCTTTCGGCGCGTATTGCGCAAATTCGGACCTGGACGTTCGCGGCAAATCGTCCCGATTGGCTGGCCGACCCCGAACATTGGCAGGGGATTACGCGGGCGATTGAAGATAAACTGTCGGATGCGCTACATGAGCGGCTGACGGAACGTTTCGTTGATCGCCGCACCAGTGTATTGATGCGACGCTTGCGGGAAAACACGACGTTGGAAACTGAAATCGGCAAAAGCGGCGAAGTGATCGTTGAGGGCCACACCATTGGCCGGCTCGATGGCTTCATGTTTGCACCGGACGCCTCCGAGAGCGGCTCCGAGGCCAAGGCATTGCAGGCGGCGGCGCAGAAGGCGCTCTCCGGCGAGATCGACGCGCGCGCGGGCAAGCTCGCCGCGGGACCGGACGATCAGTTCGCGCTGGCCTCCGACGGCACGCTGCGCTGGATGGGCGACGCGGTCGGCAAGATCACGGCGTCGGACAACGTGCTGGAGCCGCGCATCCGCCTGATCGCCGACGAAAGGCTGTCCGGCGCGCCGCGCGAAGCGGTGCAGGCGCGGCTCGATCTCTGGCTGAAGACGCATGTCACCAAACTGCTTGGGGGCCTGTTCGAACTGTCAGCTGCGGAAGACGTCACCGGCATCGCGCGCGGCATCGCGTTCCAGCTCGTCGAGGCGCTGGGCGTGCTGGAGCGGCAGAAGATCGCCGCTGAGATCAGGATCTCGATCAGCCGGCCCGCGCCGCGCTGCGGAAATACGGCGTCCGTTTCGGGGCGTATCACATCTATCTGCCGGGGCTGTTGAAGCCGGCGGCGCGTGCGCTCGCCTCGCTGCTCTGGTCGCTGAAGCACGACAATGTCGATCTCGCCGCGCTGACCAGCGCGCAGCATCTGGCCGGCACGGGACGCACCTCGTTCCCGGCCGACAAGGCGCTGGATCGCGACGCCTATCGAACGCTCGGCTATCGGCTGGCCGGCGAACGCGCCGTCCGTGTCGACATTCTGGAGCGGCTGGCCGACCTGATCCGCCCGGCGCTGTCGTGGCGGGAAGGCTCGACGCTGCCGAAGCCGGCGGGTGCATTTGACGGACGTTCTTTTACGGTAACGCAGGCGATGACCTCGTTGACCGGCTCGGCCGGCGAGGATTTCGCCTCGATTCTGCGCGCGCTCGGCTACCGGATGGAACGGCGGCCGCCGCTGCCGCCCCAGCCTGTGGCGGCGACGGAGCCGGTCGTGGAAGCGGCCCCGTCCGAGGCGGTGCAGCCTGCTGGCGTGCTGGCCGCGAATGACAATGTGGTCGGCGCGGGCGCGCCGGCCGAGACGACGGTGGAAACCGGCGACGCTGCGGGCGATCAGGGCAGCACCGGGATGCCGGTCGAAGCGGTGGCCGAAGCGACCGAACAGGCGGCGGCTTCTGCCGAGACGGAGGTCGTTGCTCAGGCGGAAGCTGCGGCGGAGCCCGCCGAAGCTCCGGTTGAAGCGGTTGCTGAAGCTTCGTCTTCCAAAGCGCCAGTGTCCGAAGCCGCGCCTTCCGAGGCGGCTTCTCCCGAGGCGGCTGCGTCGCCGGCGGAGCCGGAACTGGTCGAGGTCTGGCGGCCGGCGGGTCGACATGAGGATCGCAAACACCAGCATCACCGGCACGACCGGCCGCGACATCGCCGCAACGATCACGCGCGAGGCGATCAGGGCCAGCAATCGGCGGCAGGCGATGGGCAGTCCGACCAGGTAAGGCCGGAGCAGGGCGACGATTCGCGCCGCGATCGCGGTAAAAATTTCCGCCGCAACCGGCGTCATGCCGGCCCGCAGCAAGGCGCGCCGGCGGGAGCCGCGGAAGGCCAAAGAGATGGGCAAGGCGGCGACAACGCCCGGCCGCGCGAGGACGAGCGCCGCTTCCATGGCAAGGGCAAGGGGCGGCCGAACCGTCCGCATGGCGATCGCCGCGAGCAGCGCGACGAGGGCCGCCCGCAGCGGCACGAGCGGCCCGCGGGGCAGCAGCAGCGTCCGCAGCGCGACCGCCCGATCGATCCGAACTCGCCCTTCGCCAAGCTCGCGGCGCTGAAGGAGCAACTGGAGCAGGGCTCGAAGGAAAAGCTTTGAGCAGCCGCGATGTCGCCGCGCCGGGCCGATCCCAACTCCGCTGATCCCGCCTCCGGCGGGCCGGTGGAGCGGCAGCGGCTCGACAAATGGCTCTGGCATGCGCGCATCGTCAAAACCCGCACGGCGGCGGCCGAGCTTGTCGCCAAGGGCCGCGTTCGCCTCAACGGCGCGCGGGTGACGACGCCGGCGCATCCGGTCCGCCTCAAAGACGTCCTGACGATCTCGCTCGACCACAGCGTCCGCCTCTGGCAGGTCGCGGGCTTTTCCGAGCGGCGGGGCGACGCGACCGCCGCCCGCGCGCTTTATGTTAACTTGCAGCCCTGAAAGCCATCCCCGCATTGCCGCACGGACGTCATTCTCTTGCGGTGCAAGGCGTCCTGCGCTAGGCCAACCCCCGTGCGCAGGCCGCCTTGCCGGACTGCGCGGCTTATTGACTTCAAGGGCTGTCGGTTCGGCGCGAATTGCTTGCGCGGGAAATATTTCAGCCCTTTCAGAGCGTTCCGGAGCCGGCGATGACGTATGTGGTCACTGATAATTGCATCAAGTGCAAGTACACCGACTGCGTGGAAGTGTGTCCCGTCGATTGCTTCTATGAAGGCGAGAACATGCTCGTGATTCATCCGGACGAATGCATCGATTGCGGCGTCTGCGAACCGGAATGCCCGGCGGATGCGATCAAGCCCGATACCGAGCCGAATCTGGAATCGTGGCTCCAGCTCAATGCCGATTACGCGAAGACCTGGCCCAACATCACCCAGAAGAAAGAGCAGGACCCCGACGCCGAGAAGCATGACGGCGAGGAGGGCAAGCTCGGGAAATATTTCTCGCCCAATCCCGGCACCGGCGACTGAGCAATCCCGCAATCGGGAACCGGCTGTCCCCCAGCTCGTGTCTGAACCGAGCGCGGCCGGCGGAAATGCCTAAAACTGTTTAATTTAACCTTAAGACGGCGGCGGGCTGCCGATTCGCGTCATAAATCATTGATTTTTGCGGAAAATGTGCTATTTTGGGCACATTCAAGAAGCCGGAATCGACAATCCGCCCTTGACCGGCCGGATGGCACAGGATTCCCCGGAAAAAAGCCCGTGAACAGGAGCGTGGCGGTTCCACGCGCAGGTCGTGTCAAGCAAAACCCAGCGTTCCAAGAGTATCGCTAAATCGACCAAGACCAAGTCCAAGACTAGCAAGACCAGGACCAAAAAGGCCGCGGCATCGAGCCGGGGTGCCTCAAAAGGCTCTGCCAAGGCCGCCAAGGCCAAATCAGCTGCCGCGAAATCTCGAACAGCAAAGACAGTAATGGCCAATAAGACTGCTCCCAAGACTGCAAAAGCCGCCGCCGCCAAGGCTTCCCCCGCCAAGGTTTCCGCTCCGAAGGTCGCCGCCAAGGCCGCTGCGGCCAAGGCCACCGTCGTCAAGGCCCCTGCGGCTAAAGCGGCCGCAAAGCCTGCCGTGAAGACGGCGCCGAAGGCGGTCGCGCCCAAGGACGTGGTGAAGGAAGCTGCCGTGGCGGCGAAGCCTGCTGTCGTCAAGGCTGCTGCTGCGCCTGCGAAGACGGTGGCGGTGAAGCCGGTTGCGCCGAAGGTCGAGGAGGTGAAGAAGCCCGCGACCCAGCGTCAGGGATTCAAGACCAACGAATTCGTCGTCTATCCGGCTCATGGCGTCGGCCAGATTCTGGCGATCGAGGAGCAGGAAATCGCCGGCGCGAAGCTGGAGCTGTTCGTCATCAACTTCATCAAGGACAAGATGACGCTGCGCGTGCCGACCGCGAAGATCGCCAATGTCGGCATGCGCAAGCTGTCGGACCCGGCGCTGGTCAAGAGGGCGCTCGAAACCCTCAAGGGCCGCGCGCGCGTCAAACGCACGATGTGGTCGCGCCGCGCGCAGGAGTATGAGGCAAAGATCAATTCGGGCGATATTGTCGCGATCGCCGAAGTGGTCCGTGATCTCTACCGCTCCGAATCGCAGCCCGAGCAGTCCTACAGCGAGCGTCAGTTGTATGAGGCCGCGCTCGACCGCCTGTCGCGCGAAATCGCGGCCGTCCAGCACGTCACCGAGACCGAGGCGATCAAGGAGATCGAGGCGGCTCTGTCGAAGGGCCCGCGTCGCGGCGGCAAGGCGGACGCCGATGCGGTCGCCGACGGCGAGTCCGACGATGACGAGGCGGAGGGCGACGATTCGGTCGCCGAGGACGAAGCCGCCTGAGCGGCGCAATGTCCGCTCAAGCGCATCGCTGAATCAATTGCAGAGCCCGGCTCCCGCAGCCGGGCTTTTGTTTTGTGGTAGCGTATTCTCAAACAATGTCGTGAGGATCGTGCCGATGGCTCTTCTGGAACTGCGTCCGAACTGCGAATGCTGCGATCGCGACCTGCCGCCGCAATCGCGGGAGGCGTTCATCTGCTCCTATGAATGCACGTTCTGCGCCGATTGCGTGACCAACGTGCTGCATGGCCGCTGCCCGAACTGCGATGGCGAACTGGTCCGCCGCCCGGTTCGACCCGAGGCGGGGCCCGCCGGCGGCCTCGCAAAGCATCCTGCCTCGACGAAACGGAAACTGAAGGCGGGCGGCTGCGGGGCGGCGAACGCGGCCTGACCTTCGCTCTTTCCGGGATCATTCCCTATTCGACGACGATCTTCACGCGGTCGCGCGGCTTCACCGTCGCATTGGCGTCGAGACCGTTCAGCATGCGAAAGCGCGCGAGCTGACGATCGACGCCGGCCATGCGGTGCGACAGCGTCTCCACCGTGTCGCCGGGCTGCACCGTGATGATCTTCAGCCGCAGCGGCCGCGCGGCCTGGATTTCCGCCAGCGTCAGCCGGCGGAACGTGTTGATCGTTTCGCGGAAGGCGCGGTCGCCCTGGGCATTCTTCTGCTTCGAGGCGAAGACGAAGCGATAGACGTCGCTCCCGAACCGCAGCGCATAAATGCGGAAGCGCCATTGCTCGCCCTGGGCGATGGCGGTCGCGGCCGGAAAGCCGTTGACGGTGACGTCCTCGACCGTCGAGCGGTCGACGTCGTCGATCCAGCCGGAGGTCAGGTAGTCGCGCAGCGATTGCTCCGACGACACGCGCGCCACGTCGAAACGCATCGCCTGCGCGCCGCCCTCGCGCACGCCGATCACCGCCTGCGCGGTGTTGTCGAGCGAGAAGCCGTCCGGCGCGGTGAAGGTGAAGCCGAGCTTCGGATGGATGAAGCGGCGGCCGCGCACGAACCCTTCGCTCGGGTCCTCGCCATAGATCATCTCGTCCAGCGCGTTGAGATAGTCGTCGCGGTCGCGCTCGCCGCTGCCGGGCGAGGAGAACTGCCGCGCATGCGTCTGTGCGTTCTGCACGCGCTCCGGCGTCGCCGGATGCGAGGAGAGGAAATCGAGCGAGCGCGGATCGGCCGCGCTGCGCGAGGCCCGCAGCGCGGCGTTGCGCTCCATCGATGTGAGGAAGCGTACCGCGCCGAACGGATCGAAGCCGGCACGCGCGGCGATGCCGACACCGATGCCGTCCGCCTCGAATTCCTGCGCGCGCGAAAAGCTCGCCAGCGACAGTTTCGAGCGCGCCAGCGCCAGGGCCGTCAGATCGGGATTGTCGCCGATCTCGGAGACGACGCGGCTGACGATCGCGTCCTGCCGCGCGCGGTCCTCGCGGATCGCGGCGTGGCGGGCGATCACATGCGCCATCTCGTGCGCCAGCACGGAGGACAATTCGGAGGTGTCGCTCGCCAGCGCGATCAGCCCGCGGGTGATGTAGAGCTGTCCGGTCGGCAGGGCGAAGGCGTTGACGGCGGAGGAATTCAGGATCGTCACCTTGTAGGTGAGATCGGGACGGTCGGACGCCGCCACCAGCCGGTCGACCGCGCGTGAAATCAGCGCCGACAGCCTCGCGTCCTCATAGACGCCGCCATAGGATGACAGGATGCGCTCGTGCTCGCGCAACGCGGCCGCCGTCTGCTGCGCGGGCGCTGCGCGCGCCGGGCGCTGCGGCTGGGCGACGGGAGCAGGGGAGGCCAGTTCGAAGCGCGAAAAATCGGAGCATGCGCCAAGCGCCAGCGTCGCCGCGAGCAGTCCTGCTGCCGCAGTCAGACGCCCGCTTGCCGCTATCCCCTTTTTCGGCGCCGTCACCCGATCCCGTTCCAATCCTATGAGGCCGTTTCTAGCAAATTTTTATCTACCAAGCTCTTAGCGCGGCGGTTGGTGTCGAATCCTGTGTCGAATTCCGGTTCCCGCTTTTCGGGATCATGCTCGAATCAATCCTCCAACAACTCGATCTGGCCGGGTCGCTCGGCGTGAATTCTGGGGCCGCCGCGCTGTTCGATCCAGCCCCGCACCCGAATGCGCCGCCGTTCGAGCGATTTGAGCGGGCGTCCCGCCGCCGCCTCGAACGAGGCCACATTCCGTCGCGAGATCGTCACCGCGAAGTCGCGTGTCCAGCGCCGTCCGAAATTGATGTAGAGCGTGCTCCCCGCTTGCCGGACCGACAGAACCCTGCCTTCCACCACACCAAACCGCCCAATCAAGGCCAGAATATCGCCACCGATTCCAGCGTTTTTTATGGCGGAAGGTTCCGCCCAGAGGCCGCGTCCGGCGCGCCGGGCGAATTCTTCCGCAATCATCAGGTAGGCGGCGCAATCCTTGTCAGGGCTCGCGGCGCGGACCGCAAGATGCCCGGCCTTCACCAGCGCCGCCTGCACCGGCCCGGTTTCGTCGGGCCGGAAGACGAAGGCGGTGAAGCGGCCATAGCGGTCGGGCTTCGCCGCTCCGCGCAGGACGATCTCGCGGCCCTCGACCAGGGTTTCGAGCGCCTGCGCTGCGGAGGCGTCCGAAGCGCCGGACACCGTCGCCTCGACCTCGGCGAGCCGCACCTCCCGCCCGTCCGTCAGCCGCAGCGTGCGGGCGTCCAGGATCGCGGCGACCCGGCCGGGATCGAGCAAGGGCGGCATGCAGGGCCCTTCCTGCGCCATCGCATGTGCCGCGATGCAGGTCGCCAAAGCAGCAAGAAGCAAACCAAGTCGCGACCGATGCCGCATGCGCAAAACGCCCTTTATGCGGAGCCTCCGCGATATGCTATTCGCAAACGAAAGAGCGAGCGAGGGCGGAGCCGATGGCTGACGGAACAGTGAGGACGATCGAGGGCACCCTGCCGCATCTGCTCGGCATCGAGATCACGATTCCGAGGCCCGGGCTGGCGCTCGGGCGGATGGCGATCAAGCCGCACCACATGGCGCCGAACGGATTTCTGCATGCGGCCAGCGTCGTCGCGCTGCTGGATTCGGCTTGCGGCATCGGCTGCTTCAACGCCCTGCCGGAGGGCGCGTCCGGCTTCACGACCGTCGAATTGAAGTCGAACCATCTCGGCACCGCCCGCGACGGCACGCTCACCTGCGAGGCGCGGATGGTGCATGGCGGGCGGACGACGCAGGTGTGGGACACCGAGGCGAAGCATGTCGAGACCGGCAAGGTCATCGCCCTGTTCCGCTGCACGCAGATGATCCTCTATCCGAGATAGGCGCATTGCCGGAGCACGGCGCGCATGCGGCCGAACGGGTCTCGTGCAGGCTGCGTCACATGCAAATCGACGGCCGGCCTATGCGCGATGCGAAAGCTGTTGCCCTGCGCCGGCCAGTCGCGCCATTGTCGCTGCCAACAATCAACCGGAGGAAGCCATGACGGACGTCATTTTGCAGGACCTGAAAGACGGGCTGCTGACCATCACGATGAACCGCCCCGAGCGCAGGAATGCGATGAGCCCGGAATTCACGGCGGGACTGTTGCAGGCCGCGCAGCGGGCCGCGGATGACATGGAGGTTCGCGCCGTGCTGCTGAAGGGCGCGGGCGGAACGTTCTGCGTCGGCGGCGACGTGCGCGGCTTTGCCGATCCGAATCGCAAGGCGCCGGCGCTCGAGGAGCGCATCGTCAGCCTGCGCGGCCGGATGGAGGCCTCGCGCATCCTGCACGAGATGAGCAAGCCGGTGGTCGCGGCGGTCGAAGGCGCCGCGGCGGGCGCGGGCCTCTCGCTGGCGCTGGCCTGCGACCTGCGCATCGTCGGCGAGAGCGCGAAGATCACCACCGCTTTCGCCAAGGTCGGTCTGTCCGGCGATTACGGCGGCACCTATTATCTCACCAAGATGCTCGGCAGCGCCAAGGCGCGCGAACTGTATCTGCTGTCGCCGATCCTCAGCGGCAAGGAAGCGCATGCCATCGGCATGATGACGCGCTGCGTGCCGGATGCGGATGTGGTCAAGGAAGCCACCGAACTTGCGATGCAGCTCGCGCAAGGGCCGACGATCACGCTCGGCTACATGAAGCGCAACATCAACAATGCCGAGAAATTCGCCATCGAAGCCTGCTTCGACGGCGAGGCGTTCGGTCATTCCCGTTGCGGCGAGACCGCCGATCACAAGGAAGCCTCGGCCGCCTTCGTGCAGAAGCGCAAGCCGGTGTTCGGAAATCACTAACCTCCGATCGGTTTCGATCGGATCAACGGAAGACAAGCGACGGGTCTGATTCAATGTCAGTTGAATCAGACCTCCGCGATCAAAGGATATTCCATGCCCGATTTCCTGCGCCTCAAGCAAATCTGTCTGGTGGCCTCCGACATCAACGCCCAGCCGCTGGATATCGGCGCGATCATGGGCCTCGACATCTGCTATCGCGATCCGCATGTCGGCGCTTACGGATTGGAGAACGTTCTCTACCCGGTGGACGACATCCTGCTCGAAGTGGTGGTGCCGACGCGCGAGAACACCGCCGTCGGCCGCTACATGCAGAAGCTCGCACGGCCCGATCTCAAGGAGGGCTTTCACGGCGGCTATATGACGATCTTCACCGCGAGCGACACCGAGCGCCGCCGCGATCATGCGAAGGCGATGGGTATTCGCGTGGCACATGAGATCACCCGCCCCGAAGTGCACATCGTCCAGCTTCATCCGGCCGATTGCCGTGCCTCCTTCGTCGATTTCAACCGCACGAAAGACAGCGACGGCATCTACGGCCCCTATGCGGTGGCGGGTCCCGACTGGACCAAATTCATCCGCAAGGACACGACGCGGAAGATGGTGGGCATCGAGGTCGAAGGCCCCGATCCGGAAGACCTCGCCGCGCATTGGGCGAAGCTGATCGAGGTGCCGGTCGGACGCAACGCGGCGGGCCAGCCGGAACTGACCTTCGTCAACAACACCTTCCGCTTCGTCAAGGGACCTAGGGAAGTGCTTGGTGGGCTCATCTTCAAGGTGAGCGACGTCGCCAAGGTCAAGGCGGCGGCCGCCGCCAAGGGCTATGTGGTGAGCGGCGACTCCTTCCACATGTGCGGCGTGAATTTCTATCTGACAGCGTAATTGCCGGTTCGTTTCGCGGGGCGGCACGTCGATGACATGTTGCTGCCCCGCGGGCGCTTCGGCGCTTGCAAGTCCAACGCCCTCAGCTAGAAACGCCTGCGCATATAAAAAAGATGCGGGCGGACATCGGCAAGGGAATAGGCAAAAAGCAACATGGGCAAGAAGAACGTCTTCTACGTCAAATATCTGTCGGACGATGTTTACTTACAGGTGATCGCGAAGGAGGACTCCATCGCGCTGACCCGCCTTGAAAACGAGACGTCCGACGACGAGGCGGCTCCTGTTCTCGCGGATGCCCATGCCTATCAGGTGGGCGCGTCGCGCGACGAGATCGCGCCGCATTTCCACGTCACGCGCGAGCTGCTCGCCAAATGCCCGAAGCTGCTCCTGGTCTCCACCAACGGTGCCGGCTACGACACCGTCGATGTCGATGCCTGCACGGAAGCCGGCGTGCTGGTCGTCAATCAGGCCGGCGGCAACGCGCAGTCGGTGGCCGAACATGCGCTCGGCATGATCCTGTCGCTGGCGAAGCGCATCGTCGATGTCGACAAGGCGCTGCGGCGCGATCAGACCTTCGAGCGAACCGCCTATAAGGGCACCGAGGTGTTCGGCAAGACCATCGGCATCATCGGCATCGGCAATGTCGGCACCAAGCTTTCGACCATGTGCCGCGCAGCGCTGGGCATGACCGTGCTCGCCTACGATCCCTATCTCGGCGACAACGAGATCGCCGCGCGCGGCGCGAAAAAGGTCGAACTCGAGCAATTGTTGAAGCAGTCGGATTTCGTCTCGATCAATTGCCCGCTGACGAAGGAATCGCGCGGCATGATCGGCGAGGCGCAACTCGCGATGATGAAGCCCGGCGCGATGCTGATTACCACCGCGCGCGGATCGATCCATGACGAGACGGCGCTGGCGGCGGCATTGCAGTCCGGCCATATCGGCGGTGCGGGTCTCGACGTGTGGGAGAAGGAGCCGCCGCCGCACGACCATCCGCTGATGGCGTTCGACAATGTGTTCGTCAGCCCGCACACCGCCGGCGTGACTGCCGATGCACGCCGCAACATCGCGCGGATCGCGGCCGAGCAGATGGTTGCGACGCTGGCCGGCGAACGTCCGCCGCGCATCATCAATCCGGAAGTCTGGCCGGCTTACGCGAAACGCTTCGCGCGCGAATTCGGCCGCGCGCCGGGCTAGAGCGTTTTCGAGCGAAGTGGATACCGGTTTGCGTGAAGAAAACCCGTCAGGCTAAAATTTAGATCAGTTTCGCGATTCAACGAAAAGCGAAACTGATCTAGCGATCACACGGCGTATCGCTTGTCGTCGATCAGCCGCAGCAAAGCGAGCATCGGCAGCCGCGCCCAGTCCGGCCGGTGCGTCAATTCGTGGTCGATCTCCTGGAGCGCCTTCTCGATCTGGAAGAAGCGCACCATGCGGTCGCGGGCGTTCGGATCGTCCGGCCACAGCCGCGCGTCCTTCAGCGAGGCGCGGTAGGCGTCGATGAAGGTCGCGATCGATCGGGTCCGCCATGCATCGAGCATCGCGCGCAGTTTCACCGGATCGTCGGCGCGGACCTTGCGCGTGCGCTCGAAGGTGGCTTCCACCGAATAGTCGATCGAGCGGATCATGGTGGCGACGTCGCGCGCCGCCGGCGCCTTCTGGCGGCGATCCTCCAGCGGCAGGTTCGGATTGCCTTCCAGATTGATGATCGAGATGTCGTCCTTCACGACGAGAATCTGCGCGAGGTGAAGGTCGCCATGGTGGCGAATGTTCATCCAGTCGCAGCTGCCGGGCAGCAGGCGCCGCAGGCAGGCAAGCGCCGCGGGTGCTGCGTCGATCACTTCCGCGGCGAGCGCGTGATCTGTGTCGGGCAGCCGCGCGCACTCGCTGCGAAGCCGCGCGAAGGTGCGCTCGGCGAGGCTGGTTGCGTTTTCGATGAGATGGCGCACATCGTCCATCGTCGCCTGGACGGGGCGGAAATCCTCGATGTCGTCGCGGCTGGCGAGCGCCATCTGCATCTCGGCCAGACGCCGGCCGGCGAGTTCCATGTAGCGCTGATAGGACGCCTTCTCGTCGCTGCTGCGCGTCGAGGGCTCGTTGCCGGGCAGGTTCTGCTCGTCGATGAAGCGATCCAGATAGGCGACGGTGACCGCCCACGCATTACCCTGATTCTGCACGAACGCGTGAACGCTGGCGACCGCGGTACGCTGCCCGCCCTGCACGAATTTGACGGTGCCGAGCAACGCCGGCGTATGCGCGAAACCCGCGACGCCAGTGAGGAAGCTGCCGATCTCGATGCCCGGATCGACGCCGATCTCCAGCCTTCGTTGCAGCTTGACGATGTATTTGTCGTCGACCTGAAGCGTGGTGCTGGCGTGGCCGGCGTCGATCTGCCAGATCGTCCAGGGTGCTTCGCGCGATTGCGCCTCCAGCGGCCCGGTGGCGCTGAACTCCAGCCGGTAATCGAACGCCTCGGTGGACGCGCCGTTGCGCATATTGTCGAGCAGGAGCGAGACGAAGGCGGGGCTGGTGGAGACATCCAGCAGCGTTCCCTCGCGCGAGCCTTGTCGGACCGCCGCCAGCGCGTGCGGATTGAAGCGCTCGCGGTCGAACTTCGTCCAGTCGATCTGCATCGGGATCAGATAGCGCCCGGCCTGCGGGTTATGCGTGTCGACGATCGCAAGCCATGGCACGGCGGTGTTGTCGCTGTGATCGGCGAACGGCACGATCGCGGCGATGGCCGCGTTGATGCCGTGCTGCCCGTGCCCCTCGAACCAGCGCATGCGCGACAGGTACGCCGGCAGGACCTCGTGATCGAACACGCCGCGCGTGCGGCCGAGCGAGTCCCAGGTCGCGCCCGAGGGGATCACCAGCGTCTCCACCTCCTGCGTCGTCGTTCGTTCGTCTTGCGACGCGGGGCGCTCGACCAGCTTGAACCAGAAGAACCCGTAAGGCGAGAGCGTGATCGTGTAGGGATGCTCGCCGATGGCCGGAAATTCGGTGCGTCCCAGCAGTTCGATCGGGATGCGGCCCTTCCACGCCGACAGGTCGAGCTCGGCCGCCTGCGCCGCGCGCGACAGATTGGCGACGCACAGGATCACTTCGCCGTCATGCTGACGGACATAGGCCAGCACGGCGCGATTGCTCGGCCGGACGAACGCCATGCTGCCCCGCCCGAAGGCGAGCGTCGATTTGCGCACTGCGATCAGCCGCTTGGTCCAGCTCAGCAGCGAGGAGACGCTGCGCGACTGCGCTTCCACATTCACCGCCTCGTAGCCATAGACCGGGTCCATGATGACCGGCGCATACAGCCGCGCGGGGTCGGCGCGCGAAAAACCGCCATTGCGGTCCGGCGACCACTGCATCGGCGTGCGCACGCCGTTGCGGTCGCCGAGATAGATGTTGTCGCCCATGCCGATCTCGTCGCCGTAATAGATGATCGGGGTTCCGGGGAACGACATCAGCAGCGAGTTCATCAGTTCGATCTTGCGGCGGTCATTGTCCATCAGCGGCGCGAGCCGGCGGCGGATGCCGAGATTGATGCGCGCGCGGGGTCGGCCGCGTAGGTCGACCACAGATAGTCGCGCTCGCTGTCGGTCACCATTTCCAGCGTCAGTTCGTCGTGGTTGCGCAGGAACATGGCCCACTGGCAGTTCTCTGGCAGTTCCGGCGTTTGGCGCAGAATGTCGGCGATCGGAAAGCGGTCCTCCTGCGCGATCGACATGTAGATGCGCGGCATCAGCGGGAAATGATAGGCCATATGGCATTCGTCGCCATCGCCGAAATATTGCTGCACGTCCTCCGGCCAGAGATTGGCTTCGGCCAGGAACACGCGATCCTTCGCGAACGCATCCATTTCCTTGCGCAGCCGCTTGATGACGGCATGCGTCTCGGGAAGGTTGTCGTTGGTGGTGCCTTCGCGCTCGCAAAGATAGGTGATGGCGTCCAGCCGGAAACCGTCGACGCCGGCTTCCAGCCAGCGTTTCATCACCCGCGAGACGGCATCGACCACGCGCGGATTGTCGAAGTTTAAATCCGGCTGATGCGAGAAGAAGCGGTGCCAGTAATAGGCTTTCGCCTCCGCGTCCCAGGTCCAGTTCGATTTCTCGATGTCGGGGAAGACGATGCGCGTGCCGGCGTATTTCTGGTCGTCGTCGCTCCACACATACCAGTTGCGGGCGCTCGAATCCTTCGGGCTTCGGCGCGCGCGGCGGAACCAGGGATGCTGGTCGGAGGTGTGGTTGATGACGAGTTCGGTGATGACGCGCAGGTCCCGCCGCTTCGCCTCGGCGATGAAGCGGCGAAAATCCTTCATCGTACCGAAATCGGGATTGATCGCGCCGTAATCGGAGATGTCGTAGCCGTCGTCGCGGCCGGGCGAGGGATAGAACGGCATCAGCCACAGCGTGGTGACGCCGAGATCCTTGAGATAATCGAGCTTGTCGATCAGCCCCGCAAAGTCGCCGATGCCGTCATTGTTGCTGTCGGCGAAGGCTTTGACGTGCAACTGATAGATGACCGCGTCCTTGTACCAGAGGCCGTCGGATGTGGGTTCCGCCTGCGTCTTGGTGGTGCCTGACTGACGGACGGAAGCTCGAACATTCATGGGGTGTTCCCGCGCATATGGGCGGATCGCCTCAAGGAGAGATTTTCGCGGATGCCGCTATTTGCGGCTGGGTAGGACAAATTCGGACGTGCTGTAATCGGCAGATTGCCGGATGCAATCTGACATTGTGTTGAAGCGCGTGAATGAGTCGCGCTGCCGGCGAAAACAGAGCGATTTCGGGAGCACGAACGCGCAAGGCCCGTCCGGGGGACAACCGGACGGGCCTTTGCATCGACACGGGATGGATGGCGTGCGTGCCGGACGCGATCCCCCGGAGCGACCTTCAGGTCAGTGGCAGACCCTGGCGTGGCCCATGAACTGACCGAAGGCGTTGTATTGCGGCCGCCAGTCGCAATAGCGGTGCGGCTGGTAGCCATAACCATAGCTGTAAGCCGGCGGAGAGCTGGCGGCGATGGCGGCGCCGAGGACGACGGCGCCCAGGATTCCCGCACCGATCAGCGCGCCGTCCGAGCCGGCGTGAGCGGCTTGCGTGGAGGCGGCGACGCCGCCGGTGGCCACCAGGGCGGCGACGGCGAGGGTGGCAATCTTCGTTTTGATCGACGTTTTGATGGACATGGAATGTCTCCATCCGTTGTGGTGAAGCGGTCCGCTCGGGAGCCGCATGACCGTTCGTCGGAGCACTTTCGATGCCGGTTCGAAGCGCCGTTGCAGGGCGGTTAATTTAGCGTTGCGACGATGTCGCTCAGGGCGCAGGCTTTGCGAACCGGCCGATGTCGAATCTTTCGACGTCCGCCAGCAATTCGCAAAACGCGCGCGCGCCATGGGCGAGCAGCGCCTCGCCCTTTTCGCGGCTGGCCTGCGTCGCATCCCCAACCGCGCCGCTCGGGTGAAGGTCCTGCGCGGCCCATGCGAAGGGCGCCGGACGATGCGCGTTCAGCCATTTGAACTCGCGCTCCATGGCGATGCTGGCCGGCACGAAATTGGCGATCTTGTCGGTGCGGACATGCTGCGGCCATGCCGCCAGCATGATCGAGGTTTCGACCGCGCCGCCATGAATGCCGTGACGGACTTCCTCGTCGGTGAACAGGCCCGGCGGCGCGCCGAAGCGCGACCAGCTCGTGGTGACGCAGAGCATCGCGTGGCGGGCGCGCAGGTCCTGCGCGACGAGGCTCATCGCCGCGCTGTTACCGCCATGGCTGGTGACGATGACGAGCTTGCGGATGCCGGCGCGCGCCACGCTGTCGCCGATCGCCAGCCAGCTTTGCAGGGCGGCCTCGGTCGGCAGCGTCAGGGTTCCGGGAAAATCGATGTGCTCGGTCGAGATGCCGACCGGCTGCTGCGGCAGAATCCGCACCGGCGTATCGTCGGGAAGCAGTTCGCGTACGCGCGCAAGATAGGCTTCGCCGATCAGGATGTCGGTCGCCAGCGGCAGATGCGGGCCGTGCTGCTCGGTTGCGGCGAGCGGCAGCACCGCGATCAGCCGCGACGCTTCGTCGGGCGGGAAATCGTGCCAGCCGAATGCGGCCCAATCGTTGTTCTTTTTATTGTCCATGTGTCGAAAAACAGCCGAGAGCAATTGATTCAGGCGGCGACACTAGCGCGTTTTCGCCATTCTTCGAATCGCGGAAACGCTTCATCTCATCTTCCTCGCATGTCCTGACGGAAAACCCGTTCCCACTTTTCCGGGAAATGCTTTAACCTGACGCGGATCCCGTCGAGGATTCTGGCCCGCTTCAACAAGAATGGGCCATTTTGCGCCGAAAAGGCAAACGGAGTCCGACCATGCGCCTGGCGATTTTCGCACGAACGTTAACGATCGCGGCCGTCATTCTGGCGGCGGCCGTCACGATGTCCGCCGCGCAAACTCTGGACAAGGTCTCGTTCGGCACGAACTGGGTTGCGCAGGCCGAGCATGGCGGATTTTTCCAGGCGGTGGCCGACGGCACCTACAAGAAATACGGGCTGGATGTGACGATCGTGCCGGGCGGGCCGAACGTCAACAACCGCATCCTGATGATCTCCGGCAAGCTCGATTTCTTCATGTCGGCGAATTCGCTGCAAACCTTCGACGCGGTCACAAACAACATCCCGACCGTGGCGGTCGCCGCGATGTTTCAGAAGGACCCGCAGGTATTCCTCGCCCATCCCGAAGCCAATGTGAAGAAACTCGAAGACCTGAAGCCGCTGACCCTGTTCGTCTCCAAGGAGGGGATGACGAGCTATTTCCAGTGGCTGAAATCCGAATACGGCTTCGACGAGAACAAGGTGAAGCCCTACACCTTCAACGCGCAGCCCTTCCTCGCCGACAAGAAGAGCGCGATGCAGGGCTATGTCTCCTCCGAGCCGTTCAGCGTCGAGAAGCAGGGCGGTTTCAAGCCGACCATTGTGCTGATCGCCGACTCTGGCTTCAACGCTTATTCGACCTTGATCGAGACCCGGCGCGAACTGACCGACAGCAAGCCCGATCTGGTGCAGCGTTTCGTCGATGCCTCGGTGATCGGCTGGTATAACTACATCTATGGCGACAATGCCGCCGGCAACGCGCTTATCAAGAAGATGAACCCGGAGATGACCGACGAACTGCTGGCGTTCTCGGTCGCGAAGATGAAGGAGTACGGCATCGTCGATTCCGGCGAGACGCTGAAGGACGGAATCGGTGCGATGAACGACGCGCGCATGACGAGCTTCTTCGACAAGATGGTCAAGGCGGGTGTGGTCAAGGGCGATATCGACTATCGCAAGGGCTATACGCTGCGTTTCGTCAACAAGGGCGTCGGCCTCAATCTGAGGCCGAAGAATTGAAGCCGGGCTGATGCAGCTTGTGTCGCCCGGTCGCGCCGCCATCCGTCTCAGCGGCGTCACGCGCGTTTTCGCCAATGGCGTGCAGGCGCTCGGGCCTCTCGATCTGAGCGTGAAGGCCGGCGAATTCGTCTCGCTGCTCGGGCCGTCCGGCTGCGGCAAATCGACGGCGCTACGGCTGATGGCCGGCTTACTCGCGCCGACATCGGGCGCCGTCGAGGTGGCGGGCGCGGAAGATCGCCGGCGCTCCATCGGCTTCGTGTTTCAGGAGCCGACGCTGATGCCGTGGGCGAACGTGTGGGACAATGTCTATCTGCCGCTGCGACTGCAACGACTCGCGCGCGCGACGATTCGGGATCGCGTCGATGCGGCGCTGGCGAATGTCGGACTCAGCGAGTTCGCGCGCGCGTATCCGCGCGAACTGTCCGGCGGGATGAAGATGCGGGTGTCGCTGGCGCGGGCGCTGGTGACGGACCCCGACATTCTGCTGCTGGACGAGCCGTTCGCGGCGCTCGACGAAATCACCCGCTTCAAGCTCAACAACGATCTTCTCGATCTGTGGCGGCGCTCGCAGAGGACAGTGGTGTTCGTCACGCATTCGGTGTTCGAGTCGGTGTATCTGTCGCAGCGCGTGTTTGTGATGACGCCGCGACCGGGGCGCATCAGCGACATCGTGGCGATCGATGCCGATCCATTGCGCGATGAATCGTTCCGTACCTCGGCCGACTACGCCGCGCATTGCCGCGACGTCTCGCGGGCGCTCGCGCGCGCCACCGCGACGGAGGCCGCCTGATGAGCACGCCGACGCCTATCGCCGGCGGCCGGTCGTTCCAAGCGCTCCGCTTCTGCCTGCCGGTTTTGACGCTGGCGGCCGGGGTTCTGGCCTGGGACCTGATCGTCCGCCTGAATCATCTGCCGCCCTATACGCTGCCGGGGCCGTGGCTGGTGCTGACGACGCTGGTGCAGGACTGGGGCATTCTCAGCCGATCGCTGCTGTCGACGCTGGTCACCACGTTCCAAGGATTTCTGGCGGCGGCGGTCGGCGGCATCGCGCTGGCCTTTTTGTTCAACCGCTCGCGGCTGGTGGAATATTCGCTCTATCCGTATGCGATCATGTTGCAGGTGACGCCGGTGATCGCGATCGCGCCGCTGCTGCTGATCTACCTGCCGCAGCAGGTGGCCGTGGTGACCTGCGCGTGGATCGTGGCATTCTTTCCGGTGCTGGCGAATACGACGCTCGGTCTCAATTCGGTCGACAGAAACCTGAAGGAGCTGTTTGCCCTTTATGGCGCGACGGGGGGGCAGGCGCTGTGGCGGCTGAAACTGCCCTCCGCGCTGCCGCACATTCTCGGCGGCCTGCGCATTGCCGGGGGACTGTCGCTGATCGGGGCGGTGGTGGCGGAAATCGCAGCCGGCTCCGCCGGCGCGGGCTCTGGGCTCGCCTACCGGATCGCCGAATCCGGCTACCGGCTGAATATTCCCCGGATGTTCGCCGCGCTGTTGCTGCTCTGCGCGGCTGGCGTCGTCATCTTCTTGACCCTGTCGCTCCTGTCGCATCTTGTGCTACGTCGCTGGCACGAGAGCGCGCTTGGAAAGGAAAGCTGATGGCCCCCAATCCCGGACCTGCCGAAAAGGTCGATATTCTGGTGTTCGGCCCCCCGAAGGCCACCGTGACGAAGGGGCTTTCCGAAGGCTTCAACCTGCATCATTTCGAGAACCAGCGCGATCTCGGGCGGCTTGCGCCGGCGATGGCGGAGCGCATCCGCGGCATCGCCGTCACCGATCTCGTGCGGGTGGATCAGGCGATGCTGTCGCGGTTTCCGAACCTGGAAATCATCGCGAGCTTCGGCGTCGGCTACGACCACATCGATTTCCACTACGCCAAGGACCACAACATCGTCGTGACGCACACGCCCGACGTGCTGACCGAGGAGACCGCGGACGCGGCGCTCGGCCTGCTGATCTGCACGGTGCGCGATTTCATCAAGGCGGACCGGTTCGTCCGCTCGGGCCAGTGGGCCAACCAGCCGTTTCCGTTGAGTCCGGGCTCGATGCGCGACCGCACCGTCGGCATGGTCGGCTTGGGGCGCATCGGCAAGGCGATCGCCCGCCGGCTCGATGCGATGAAGATTCCGGTCGTCTATCACACGCGCCGTCCGGCCGAGAACGTGCTCTATCGTCACTATCCGAAGATGCTCGACATGGCGAAGGCCGTGGACACGCTGATGGTGATGACGCCGGGCGGGGCGACCACCAACAAACTCATCAGCGCGGAGGTCATCAACGCGCTCGGGCCGAACGGCGTCATCATCAACATGTCGCGCGGTTCGGTGGTCGATGAGGAGGCGCTGATCGCGGCGCTGAAGAAGGGCGACATCCTCGCCGCCGGCCTCGACGTCTATGTCAACGAGCCGAACGTGCCGGAAGAGCTGCGCGCGCTGCCGAATGTCGTGCTGCTGCCGCATATCGGCTCGGCTTCGGTGCTGACGCGCGGGTCGATGGACCAGCTCGTGGCGGAGAACATCAAGGACTGGTTCGCCGGCAAGGTGCCGCCGACGCCGGTGCCCGAAACGCCGGTCAAGGGACGCTGACGATGCGCCGTCGCGACGTCTTTCGGTTGCGGCGCGCATCCCTCACCATCGCCGCGCTTCTTGCGCTGACCGCGCCGGCGCCGGCGCAGAACGCGACTGATCTGGCGCGTGACATGGTCGGGCAGTGGGAATTGTCGACGGCCGGGCGCGACCGCACCTGCGTCCTGTCGCTGAAGGGCGATGGCGCGGCTGGCGCGCGCGCGCTGGAGCTGGAGAAGGGCTGCGCCAATTCGCTGCCCTTCACCAAGGATGTGGCGAACTGGTCGGTGAAGGGGCTCGACATCGTCCGCCTTCAGGATGGCAAGGGCGATGCGGTGATCGATTTCACTGAGGTTGAGAGCGGCATCTTCGAAGGACTGCGCTCCGGCGAGGGCGTCTACATCCTGCAAAATCTCGCGGCCGTGCGGGCGCTGACCCGCTCGACCGATCAGATGATCGGCGACTGGTCGGTGGTGCGCGGCAATGGCCGCAGTATCTGCGCGCTGACGCTGACCAACAACGACGCCGGCAATGACAGCTTCCAGGTTTTCCTGAAACCGCGCTGCGATGCGTCGGTGGCGGCCTTCGCGCCGACCGCGTGGCGCATCGAGCGCGGCGAATTGCTGCTGATGTCGGCCAAGCGAGAGGTGTGGCGGTTCGAGGCCGACGACAACGCGCAATGGCGGCGGGTGCCGGATGCGGCCGACCCGTTCCTGCTGGTGCGGCAGTAGCGTCGCGGCGCGGTTTGCATCATCACGCTCTAACGAAAAATAAGCGGCGAGGCTGGTTCAACGCCGTTGAATCAGTCTCTAGGCCTTGATGTAAACCCAGGCTTCCTTGCCGGAGGAAAGCCGCACGCTGACCCGCTTGTAGTCGGCGACTTCGTACCTGTCGGCGGCATCCAGCTCCTCCTTCGTGACCTCGAAAACCTTTCCGGCGACACTGTCGGCGGGGTCCGCGCTCGCCTCGACGATCGGATGGAATCTTTCCCCGCTTGTCGCGACGACTTCAGGGTCCGTGATTTCCAGCATGGATATTTTGTAGCCGGGCATTGCGTCATCTTCGCCCTTGAGCAGCCGGCCGAAGGACGCGAGCTGCACGTTGTCCTGCTGCAATGTTCCGTAGGAAAAAAGGTAGATGGTGTATGGCAAGGCAATCTCCTCGTAGACTTCGGTGGCCTTTGCAACATTCTCGAACCTGCCCGGCCACACGACGTTTCTGTCGGAAAGAGGAGTGCTCTAGATCAGCTTCAACCCTTTCAGGCTGGCATGGCCGTTCTTGCCGACGATGATGTGGTCATGCACGGAAATGCCGAGCGGGGCCGCGATGGTGACGATCGATTTCGTCATCTGAATGTCCGCGTTCGAAGGTGTCGGATCGCCTGATGGATGATTATGCACGAGAATGATGGCGGTGGCCGAGACCTCCAGCGCACGCTTCACCACCTCGCGCGGGTAGACCGGGGTGTGGTCCACGGTCCCGGTCTGCTGCACCTCGTCGGCGATCAACTGGTTGCGCTTGTCGAGAAACAATATGCGGAACTGTTCCTTCTCCGAGAAACCCATCGCCGTCCGGCAATAGTCGATCACCGCCGTCCATGAGCTGAGCGTGACACGCTCCTTGATCGCGCCCTTGGCGATGCGGCTCGCGGTCGCTGCGGTAAGCGCGATTTCGGTGATGGCGGATTCGCCAAGGCCGGCGACTTCGGCAAGCCGCGCAGGCGAGGCGTTGGCGACCTCCGCGAACGAACCGAACCGCGCGATCAGCGATTTCGCCAGCGGTTTGACGTCCCGCCGCGGCAGCGCGCGGAACAGCACAAGTTCCAGCAATTCGTAGTCGCTCAGCGCCTCCGCGCCGGCTTCGCGAAAGCGGGCCCGCAGCCGCTCGCGATGGCCGCAATAATGCGGCGCGTCCGCGAAACCCGGCGCGGTGTCCGACGATCCGGAGGCTGTGGATTCTGGCTCTGGAGGCTTGGCTTCCGATGGCATGCGATGCGGCGGCATTTGCGTGGGGATGCCGTCAAGCATGACGTGCCGGCGGAGATTTGCAATCGGGAAGTATGTCCGAGAGTCCGCCTCAAAAATTTGTTTTGGACGGTTTCCCATCAGAAACCCGTCATGCTCCGCGAGGGCGGAGGACATGGCAGCCGTTGTCTTGCAGAACTGCCTAAAAACTAATCCTCGATCAGGCGCTCAGGCGGCGGTTCGCGCGTAAGGCGGCTTGTCCAGCTTGCCCGGAGACAGCGTGAAGATTTCCACGCCGGTGTCGGTGACGCCGACCGCGTGCTCGAACTGCGCCGACAGCGAGCGGTCGCGGGTGACGGCGGTCCAGCCGTCCGACAGGATCTTCACATGCGGCTTGCCGAGATTTATCATCGGTTCGATCGTGAAGAACATGCCGGGCCGCAGCACGATGCCCTCGCCCGGACGGCCGACATGGATGATGTTCGGCTCGTCATGGAACATGCGGCCGAGCCCGTGCCCGCAGAAATCGCGCACCACGCTCATCCCCTGCGGCTCGACGAAGCTCTGGATGGCGTGGCCGATGTCGCCGGTGGTCGCGCCGGGCTTGACGGCGGCGATGCCGCGCATCAGCGATTCGTAGGTGACGTCGATCAGCCGTTCCGCCTTACGCGAGATTTCGCCGACGGCATACATCCGGCTCGAATCGCCGTGCCAGCCGTCGACGATGAAGGTCACGTCGATATTGACGATATCGCCTTCCTTCATCGGCCGGTCGCCCGGCATACCGTGGCAGACGACATGATTGAGCGAGGTGCAGGTCGAGTAGCGATAGCCGCGATACATCAGCGTCGCCGGGATGACGCCGCGGCCGAGCGCGAATTCCCGCACCACGTCGTCGATCCGCGAGGTCGGAACGCCGGGCTTCACCTCGTCGACGAGAAGATCGAGGCATTCGGCGGCCAGCGCGCCGGCCTTGCGCATGCCGGCGAAGGCGTTCGGGCCGTGCAGTTTGATCTGGCCCGTCTTGCGGAGAGGGGCTTCGGTGGCTTCAACGTAGTTCATGTCGGGCGATGGCTTTTCGGGTGCAAGCTTGAGTTGTCCGCCAATGTAAGCCAGCCATGCGCCGGCGCAAGCGGCGGCGGGGTCTGGCTGCATTGACAATTGGGAGGCCCCGGCATCGGGAGGTCTCGGCGGAACTTTATCTTGTTGCGCATGAGCTGATCCGACCCGAAGGGCCGCGAAGCGCAAACCGGTGCCCACTTTTCGCAGATCATGCCCTACCGCAGATGCGGCTCGATATCCGGCGCGGCCGAGGAGGGGTCCTCCATCCTCAGGTCGCGGATCGGAAAGGTCGTGCTGTCGCCCTGGATGCGGAAGGCGTCCCACAGCCTCAGCATCACCTCGCTGCGGACATTGCCGATCCCCCGTTCCGGATCGACGATCCAGAACGACAGGCCGAATTTCATCGACTGTTCGGCGAATTCGACGAGGCTGCAACTTGGCGGCTTGATGGGGGAGACGCGCGGCGTCCCCTTGGCGATGGCGATGGCGGTTTTGCAGACCTCGTGCGGGTCGGCCTCGTAGCTGGCGGCGAAGGCGACATCCACGCGCGTATTGCGGTCGTGATAGGTCCAGTTCACCACCCGCTCCGTCACCAGCTTCTCGTTCGGGATCAGATATTCGCGGCCGTCATTGCCCGAGACCGAAATGTAGCGTGTGTTCATCGCGCTCACCCGGCCGTGGCTGTCGGCGATGGTGACGAGGTCGCCCGGCTTCACCGATTTGTCGACCAGCAGGATGACGCCGCTGACGAAATTGCCGACGATCTTTTGCAGGCCGAAGCCGATGCCGACGCCGATCGCGCCGGAGAACAAAGCGAGCGCGGACAGATCGACGCCGGCCGCGGACAACACGAAAAGGATCGCGCCCGAGATCAGCAGGATGTGGCTCAGCTTGCTGAGCAGCACCTGCATCGACGGCGTCAGGTCGTTCAGGGTCGAAATGCGGCCGTCGATGAAGCTGCCGGCGACTTTGGCGAGCCACAGCGTCACGAGCAGCAGCGTCGACACCTTGATGACGAGCAGCGGCGTGACACGCATGCCGCCCAGCACAAACGCCATCGAATCCAGCGCCGCGATGGTCTGGTCGAGCAGTCCGAGAATGCTGAGCGCCGCCACCGACCAGGCTGCGATCGAGACCAGCCGCACGGCGGTGTCGTTGCGGATCAGGCTGGTGGCCAGCCGGATCAGCAGCCACGCGACCGCCAGCTTGGCGGCGACCGCCAGCAGATAGCTGCGGCTCGGCCAGGTCGTTTCGACCATGATGATGCGCGCAGCGATCGTCAGCAGGGCGAAAAACGCCGACCCGGCATGACGGATCAGCGCGCGCAAGATCAGGCGGAGCGGCGCCGGCCACCTGATGGCGAAGGACGAGGCATTGACCCGCGAGCGCAAGGCCGTGGCCAGCATGTGCGCGAGCCCGGCGGCGACGACGATCAGCCCGACCTGAAAGTAGAACCAGGACGAGGTGATTTCGGCCCCGACAGAGAGCAGCCCGGTCTGGACCGCCGCGTAGATTTCTTTGATCTCGACCATGGAGAACATCTCGATGTGCAGTCGTCAGCCGATGCCAATGATCTGCCGCGGCGTCTATCAATCTATCGACTGGGGCGGACGAAAGATCTGGCGGAGGTGGCGGACAATCGGCTGGGAAGCATTCGGCGGAAGGAGCGGAAAACGATGAAATCGGCCAGGCGCGGCCGCTTTCGAAAATTTCGAGCGCCCCCGGCACATCGACGATTGGCGACGTATCCGCAGGACGCTATGAAAGTTCACTCAGTTCGATAATTGCGGAAATGATATGGCGTCGCTCGATGGGGTCAGCCTTGCCATCCTGCTGGGAGCGATCCTGGTCATGGCGGGAATTCTGTCGAGTCTTGTCGCCTTGCGGTTCGGCGCGCCCTTGCTGCTGGTGTTCCTCTTCGTCGGCATCATGGCGGGCGAGTCGGGCCCCGGCGGCCTGACCTTCAGCGATGTGCGCTCGACCTATCTGGTCGGCTCGGTGGCGCTGGCGCTGATCCTCTTCGACGGCGGGCTGAAAACCAAGTTCAGCGCCATTCAGGCGGTGCTCGCGCCCTCCGCCGTGCTGGCGACCGCGGGCGTGCTGCTGACCGCGATCATCACCGCGCCGGTGGCGAAATACGCCATCGGCATGGAGTGGACCGAGGCGCTGCTGGTCGGCGCGGTCGTCGCCTCCACCGATGCCGCGGCGGTGTTCCTGCTGATCCATGGGCGCGGCCTTCGCCTGCGGCCGCGCGTCGGCGCGACGCTGGAGGTCGAGTCCGGCACCAACGATCCGTTCGCGATCTTCCTGACGCTGATCCTGATCGAGGCCCTGTCGGTCGGCAAGGGGTCGGCCGGCGACGTATTGTTGCAGTTCGTCCGCGAACTCGGTCTCGGCACGCTGCTGGGCTTCGTCTGCGGCCGGCTGGTGGTCCTCGGGCTGAACCGGGTGGCGCTGCCGCAGGGGCTGCACGCGCCGTTCGTCGCCACCGCCGCCGTGGTGATTTTCGGGCTGGCGCAGAGCCTGCACTCGTCCGGCTTCCTCGCCGTCTATCTCGCCGGCATCGTCATCGGCAACCGGCCGACGCGCGCGCATAATTCGGTGGTGGTGTTTCTGGACGCCGCGACCTGGCTGGCGCAGATCGTCATGTTCGTGTTGCTTGGCCTTCTTGTATCGCCGGAGCGGCTGGCGATGACCTTTCTGCCGGCGCTCGCCATCGCGTTCGCGCTGATGTTCGTCGCCCGCCCCGCGGCGGTGTTTCTGTGTCTCGCGCCGTTTCCGTTCCCGCGACGGGAGAAGATTTTCATATCCTGGGTGGGCCTGCGCGGCGCGGTCGCGATCTTCCTGGCCTCGATCCCGCTGCTGGTCGATCTTCCCAACGGCTCGGTCTATTTCGACATCGCTTTCGTCGTGGTGCTGGTCTCGCTCACGATCCAGGGGTGGACAATTGCGATTGCCGCGCGCCGGTTGAACGTCGCCCTGCCGCGGGCCGAACGCACGCTGCGCCGGGTCGAACTCGATCTGCCGGGGCAGCTCGAACAGGAGCTGGTCGGCTATCTCGTGCGCAAGAACAGCCTGTTCCTGAAGCGGCAGGTGATCCCGTCCTGGTCCAAGCCCACCCTCGTCATCCGCGATCAGCAGATTTTCACGCCGGCCGAGGCCGAGCCCGTGCTTGCGGGCGATTATGTCTATCTGCTGGCCCCGCCGGAGAAGGCCGAACTGCTCGACCGCTTTTTCATCGACATGCCGGCTGCCGCTCCCGTCGATCCGCATCTGCTGGGCGACTTCATGATGGCGGGCGATGTCACGCTCGGCGACATCGCTTCGATCTATGGCGTCGCGATCGCGCCCGACCAGACGGCGCTGACGCTGGCCGATTATTTCGACATCAATCTCGACCATTTGCCGAAGGTCGACGAAACGGTGCCGCTCGGTGACATCGTTCTGGTGGCGCGCAGCATCGGCGGCGGCCGCGTCAATGTCGTCGGCCTGCGGCTGCCGGAAGACGAGCCCGTGCCGGAGCTGGCGCTGCACGGCCGCAAGCGGGTCGCGCGCAATGCGCGCAAAGCGTGGAAATCCTTCGTCGAATCGCTATAGCGCGGTCGATTGTTCTGAGGCGACCGGCGCCGCGCGGCGCTGCGGCAGCACCTCGATGCCGCCGCGCGCGATCACCTGGCCCGCCTCCAGGCGCAGCACCTGCGTCGCCAGCCGGCGGACCTCGTCGGGATCGTGGCTGACATAGACCATCGGCACCTTCTCCTGATCGCGCAGCCGGATCAGATAGGGCAGGATTTCCGCCTTGCGCGCCTCGTCGAGCGAGCCGAGCGGCTCGTCCAGCAGCAGCAGGTTCGGGCGGGACAGCAGCGCCCGCCCGAGTGCGACACGCTGCTTCTCGCCGCCCGAGAGTTTGCCCGGCCGCCTCAGTCGCAACGCTTCCAGATCGAGCATGCGGAGGATTCGATCCTCCTCCGCCGCGTCATAGGGCAGGCCGTTCATGCGGCGTCCGTAGTCGAGATTCTGTGCGACGCTCATATGCGGAAACAGCCGCGCGTCCTGGAACACGTAGCCGATCCGTCGCCGGTGCGCGGCGACATGGATGCGCGCGTCCGGATCGTCGAGGCATTTGCCGTCGAGTTCGATGCGGCCGCGGTCCGGTCGCAGCAATCCGGCGATCATGTTGACGACCGAACTCTTCCCCGCGCCCGAATGGCCGAACAGCGCCGTGACGCCGCCGGCGCTTTCGAAGGTCACATCCAGCAGCGTCGTTCCGAGCCTCTTGTGAATGTCGACGCGCAGCATGGCTACTCTCCGCGCATGCGCGAGACGGCGCGCCGGGCGAACCATTCCGACAGCAGGAGCGCGCCGAAGGCGAGGATCATCGAAATGACGATCAGTTGCGTGGCCTCGCGGTCGCCGGCCGGCGTCTGGATCAGCGCATAGACGGCAGAGGCGATCGTCTGCGTTTCGCCGGGAATGCTGGAGACGAAGGTGATGGTCGCGCCGAACTCGCCGATCGCCTTGGCGAAGCACAGCACCATGCCGGCGATGATGCCGGGCAGCGCCAGCGGCAGCGTGACGGTGCGGAATGCGCGCCAGGGGCTTGCGCCGAGCGTCTTCGCCGCCTGTTCGAGGCGGATGTCGATCGCCTCGAAGGACAATCGGATCGGCCGCACCAGCAGCGGAAATCCCATGATGCCGCAGGCGAGCGCGGCGCCTGTCCAGCGGAACGACAGGACGATGCCGAAATGGTCGGCGAGGAACGCGCCGACCGCGCCGCGTCGCCCGAAGGTCAGCAGCAGCAGATAGCCGGTGACGACCGGCGGCAGCACCAGCGGCAGATGCACCAGCGATTCGATGAAAACTTTTCCGGGGAAGCGCTTGCGCGCCAGCAGCCATGCGACCGCAATGCCGAGCGGCGCGGCCACCAGCGTCGCGACGACGGCGATCCGCAGCGTCAGCGTGATCGCCGTCCAGGCGGTTTCCGAAATCTCGAACACGAGAGTCTATGCTGTTCGGGCATGATCTTTGTCCGAAAGCCGGTTCCCGCCCCAGATCAAGTCGAGGGCAGGCTTTTCGCAGATCATGCGTGGTGTTAAATGGCCGGGAGCAGAACGGTGAAGCCGTATTTCTCGAATACGGTCTTGGCCGCGGCCGAGCGGGCGAAGGCGATATAGTCGGCCGCCTCGGGCTTGGCCTTGGCGAGCGACGCGATCGGATAGATGATGGCGGGATGCGAGCCGGCCGGGAACGCGCCGATGATCTTGACGCCCGGTTCGACCTTGGCGTCGGTCTCGTAGACGATGCCGAGCACGGCCTCGTTGCGCGCGACCAGCGTCAGCGCGGCGCGGACATTGTCGGCCATCGCGAATTTCGACGAGGCCGCGCTCCATGCGCCGAGTTTCTCCAGCGCCGATTTGGCGTATTTGCCGACCGGCACCGACTGCACGTCGCCGGTGGCGATGCGGCCGTCGCCGGCGAGCTTGGCGAGGTCGAAGCCCTGGCCGATCTCGACATTGCCGAGCTTCGAATCCTTCGGCGCGATCAGCACCAGCCGGTTGCCGAGCAGATTCACACGCGAAGCCGCGTTGATCGCCTGTTTGCCGATCGCATAATCCATCCATTCGAGGTCGGCCGAAACGAAAATGTCAGCCGGTGCGCCTTGCTCGATCTGCCGCGCCAGCGCGGAGCTTGCGGCGTAGCTGGCCGCCACCTTGACGCCGGACTTGGCGGTGTAGGCGGCATTGATGTCGTCGAGCGCGTTCTTCAGCGAGGCGGCGGCGAAAACGGTGATCGATTTGTCCTGGGCGAAGGCGGACGGGCCGGCGAGCGCCGTCAGTAGGACAAGCAGAAACGAGGCGGGAGAGGCGAGGCATGGTGGCGCTCCATCGGCAAGGAAAACGGACGCGCGCACTCGGGAGTACGGCGGCGTCGAGACGGATGCGATGGGGCGGAAGCGCCGTTCGCGAGCCCCGTCAACGCTTACGGCGGAGGAGGCATCGCGATTCAAGTCTAGCAGCATCGGCTCGGCGGTGCAAAGACGGCAGATCATGCTCCGACTAGGAGTCTCCGCGCCACGAAATAGACCCCTCAGCCGGTCTGGAAATCGCCGGGCTGCGCCGGTGCGATCGGCGTGAACAGGGTCCGGTCCGGCTTCAGATCGATCAGCGGCGTTCCGTCCAGGCAGTCGAGCCCGCGCACGGACAGCACATTGTCGTTGCGGGACACCAGATGGGCGATCGACGTGCCGATCGGGTTCGGCCGCACCGGCGTCCGCAGCGAGAATGTCCCGTGCGTCTCTCCATTGTTCGCCGGGCTCTGCTTGACCAGGTCGCGGCGGGATTCGTGCAGCCAGTAGAGCACTTCGATGCGCGAAAAAGCTTCGATTCCGTCGAGCGCCGGCTGCCAGCGTTCATCGATCTTGATGGTGCAGAGCGGCCCGTCGGCGCGGCCCTGCCGCGGGCATTCGAGCCGGTTCGTCCACGGGGTACGAATGCGGCCGATGAAGAACAGTTGCGCGTCTCTGATTGAGGGCATATCGACGGCGATTTCGTTCGCGCGGATTTCGTTCAGTCGGACCATGACGTCTCCATGGCGTTTTCGAGCGAAGCGGATGCCGGGTCGCATAGAGGCGCGCCGAAACGAAAACCCGGATCGGATGGTGGAGAGATCGTCAGGAATCGACGGCGATCATCACGTCCGACGCCTTGATGACCACGATTGCCTTGCCGCCGGCCTTCAGGCCGAGTTCGTCCACGGCCGCGTTGGTGATCGAGGATGTGATGACCTTGCCACCGCCGATATCGACCCGCACATGTGCGGTGGTCGCGCCCCTGGTGACATCGACGATGGTGCCGGCAAGCTGGTTTCGGGCGCTGATGCGCATGGCGGCGACCTCGGACAAGGAGCAGCGGCCGGATGGATTGGCGCTGTCGTTCGATGAAAGCAGGAGGAACCGCCGTTCCCGATGAGAGCCGCCTGCGTGACGGCAAGCGGCCACGTCAGTCTAGCAAAAGCGCCGGGCCCTTCAAGGTGCGAGCGGCACCTGCCGGCATTCGGACGGAAGCTGCGCCAGCGTCATCGGCGGCCGCGGCTTCGGTGGCGTCTTGGGCGGCTTCGGATGCAGCACGGCGTCGCTGAACCAGTAGGGCGAGGTCGCCGGCGGCGCAGCCCTCGGCGGTCGTCGGCGGCTCCTGCGGCGTGCAGGCTCCGCTCGCCTCCGGGCATTTGATGCGGATGTGGAAGTGATAATTATGGCCGTACATCGGCCGGACCTTCGACAGCCAGGAGCGGTCGGTCGCGCCGGCATCGCGGCAGAGCGCCTTCTTGATGGCGGCATTGACGAAGATGCGCTCGACGGCGGGCTCCTTCGCCGCCGCCTTGATGACGGCGACATGATCGCGCGTCCAGACCGAGCGGTCGACGTCGAGCCTGTCGGCGGCGACGACATCGGTCGCGGACATGTCCTCGCGCTCGCGCCGGGTCAGTTCGCGCCGTGGCATCGGCGTCAGCCAGATGTCGGCGTCGAGGCCGATCTGATGGCTTGCATGGCCGGTGAGCATCGGCCCGCCCCGCGCCTGCGAAATGTCGCCGACCAGCAGTCCGGGCCAGTTCAAGACCTTCGGCGCCCCGGCCGAGAGCCGCTCAAGCAAGCCGATCAGTTCGGCATGGCCGAGTGCGATTGCGCGACAGCCGCATCACCTGCCAGGTCTCGCCATTGATCGGCAGAGCCTTCGCGCCGGCGATGCAGCCCTTGGCATAAAACCCGATCGAGCGGGTTTCCAGTTTCGCCGGCGTCAGCTTTCGTCCGAACAGTTCCTTGCCAGCGCGAGATTCGGATCGTTCGGGTTCGCGAGCGGCGGCGGCGGTTTCGGGTTCAGCGTGCCGCGGTCCTGCGCGAAAGCGGGCGCGGCGGTCAAAGCGAGAAGCAGGGCGGTCGCCGTCAGACGGTGAATCATTGGTGAATGATAGACGATCGCGCTGTTTCGCGCGAGATTCGACCCCGACTTGCCGCCCTGCGTCACGATCGCCGTATCCCCTGCCTGCCTGCTTCATCTTTCCTTAACGATGGATGCGGACGGCGAAGATTCGTGTCGGCGGCGCGCCGGTGCGTCCAGCGGACGATTGCGAGCCTGCTGAGTCTCGGGCGATTCCGATTCTCGATGATAAATGAATGGCTTATGCCGGTAGCAATGGTTTCGTGAGAGAGCCGACGGCCTTTCGGGGCGTGCGGAATAGCGAAAATGGCTGACTCCGCCGTCACCTTTTCTTCAGAAGATTCGCCCAAAACCGATAGTGTTTGTGACGTGTGAGTGCGAATGATGCCGTCGTTTCGGCCGAGATCCAGAATCGGACATAAAGCCCGCCAGCGTTTGATGCGCGAAGTGGGGCAGAAGGCTAAAAAGCGAAACGATGCGTCGCGCAAGGTGACGCTTCAGCTCAAGGAGATCGTTCGCACGCGGGCCGAGACCGATCGCGCGATCGCGGAAGCGGGCCGCTCGCATGCGCGGCTGCGCGAGGCCATCGATGTTCTGCCGCAGGGCATCGTCTTTCGATGCGGAAGGGCGCTACATCCTCTGGAACAAGAAATACGCGGAGCTGTATGGCGCGACCGCGCATCTGTTCAAACCGGGGAGAAAGTTTGCGGACACGCTGCGGATCGGCGTCGCCGCCGGCTCCTACCCGGAGGCGGTCGGCCGCGAGGAGGAGTGGCTCTCGAGGCGGCTGGACCGGCTGTTTCATCCGGGCGGTCGCCATGAGCAGAAGCTGGCCGATGGCCGTGTCATCCTGATCGAGGAGCAATTGACGTCCGACGGCGGCGTCATCGGCCTTCGCGTCGATATCACCGAGCTGAAACAGCGCGAGGAATCGTTCCGCCTGCTGTTCGAAAACAATCCGGTGCCGATGGTGGTCTGCGCGCTGGACGACGAGAAAATCCTGGCCGCGAACGACGCGGCCGTGTCGCATTATGGTTATGCGCGACCCGACTTCGAGCATATGGGCATCCGTAATCTTCAGGCGTCGGAGACGGAAGCCCCCTGGGCGAGAGAGCCCTCCGGCGACGAAAACGGTGCGCGCGTCTGGAAGCACGTCAAGGCGGACGGCACACCGATCGATGTGGCGATCTATTCCCGCCATCTCACGCATGACAATCGTCCGGCGATGCTGCTGGCGCTGATCGACATCACCGAGCGCAAGCGCGCCGAAGCCCGCCTCGCCTTCATGTCCCAGCACGATTCGCTCACCGGCCTGCCGAACCGCGCGATGCTGCGCGACCGCCTCGGCGGCTTGCTCGCCGGCAGCCGGCGCGGCGGTCAGAAGGTCGCGGTGATGTGCATCGACCTGGACAATTTCAAATCGATCAACGACGCGCTCGGCCACGATGTCGGCGACAAGCTGCTGGGCGACGTCGCCAGTCGCCTTCGCTCCTCGCTGCGCGACGAGGATTGCCTGGCGCGCGTCGGGGCCAATGAATTCGTCGTCATCCAGCAGGACGTCGAACGGCCCGAGGATGTGGTCATGCTGGCGAAGCGACTGCTTGAGGCGGTCGGCGGCCGGTTTCTGATCGAGGGGCATGCCGTCATCGTGTCGGCGAGCATCGGCATCGCGCTGGCGCCGGGTGACGGCGACGACGCAGACAAGCTTCTGAAGAACGCCGATCTGGCGCTCTCACGCACCAAGGCGCATGCGCGCGGCACCTACAGCTTCTTCGAGCCGGCGATGGACGCGCGTGCGCAGGCGCGCCGGCAGATGGAGGTCGATCTGCGGGCCGCGATCGACGAACGTATCCTGCGGCCCCATTATCAGCCGCTGATCGACCTCGCCTCGGGCCGGATCACCGGCTTCGAGGCGCTGGTGCGCTGGCCGCATCCGACGCGCGGCATGATCCCGCCGTCCGAATTCATTCCGGTGGCGGAGGAAACCGGCCTCATCAACATAATTGGCGGCAACATTCTGCGCCATGCCTGCAACGAGGCGGCGTTGTGGCCGAACGACATCAGTCTCGCCGTGAACCTGTCGCCGCTTCAGTTCCGCACCGGCAATCTGCTGTCGGTCGTAATGGAGGCGCTGAACCAGTCGGGTCTGCCGGCGCGCCGGCTGGAGCTGGAAATCACCGAGACGCTGCTGATGGAAAACAGCGAGCACATCCTCGCGACGCTGCATGCGCTGCGGGCGCTGGGCGTGCGCATGTCGATGGACGATTTCGGCACGGGCTATTCGTCGCTGAGCTATCTGCGCAGCTTTCCGATCGACAAGATCAAGGTCGACCGGTCGTTCGTGCGGGATCTCGCCGGCAACAAGGATGCGCAGGCGATCATGCGCGCCATCATCGGCCTGGGGCGCGGGCTCGGGGTTAAGGTCACGGCCGAAGGCATCGAAACCGTCGACGAACTGGCCTGCCTGCGCCAGGAGGGATGTCACGAGGGCCAAGGGTTCCTGTTCAGCCACGCCCGGCCGCAGCGCGATATTCTCGAAATGCTCGAACGTCAGAAGGCGCAGCTGGTCGCCTGATCGGCGACATCGCGCCCTCCGGCATGCGGCGCGCTCACGAAGCGCGGCGCTTGCGCGTGGCGGCCGCCTTCTTCGCCGATCGCGATTTCGCCGCAGCGGAGCGTTTGGCGGCCGCCTTGCCGCCGAGCTTGCCGCCGCGCCGGGCCGAAACCTTCGTGTCCTTAACGCCACGGCCGGAGCCGCTCTTGTTGCCGCCGCCGCTTTCCTTGTTGACGGTGGCCCAAGCCCTGCGCTCGGCCTCCTTCTTTTTCACGCCACGCTTCTCGTAGCCTTCCTCGATATGCTCCGCCTTGCGCTTCTGCTTTTCGGAATAAGCCGACTTGTCTCCTCGTGGCATCGCGCGAATCCTTCTTTGCAATCGCCCGGCGGTGAAACGTCGAAGCGGAGCGGGGGTTCCGGTGCCGATCTTGTGAGCGCGCGGCTTGCCTGCCTGCGCCTCTCGCACTAACAAGCGGCTTGCTCTCCCAGGCGTCCTGCGCGATCAATCGGACCTTGCGCCGAAGGGTCCGCGACACGGTCGGCGCGACAATCAGGAATCTGAATTTTGCACGAGAATGATCGTCCGGATTTCGTGTCGCTCGTCAGTCGGCCTTTGTCCGGTCAGTCGCTTGCCGATGCGTGCGCCTCGTCCGCGCCGCAGCGGTGTCTGCGATGACGTCCGCCGCTGGATCGCGGGCGTATCCGCTGCTCGATCGCAAGCGATGGCGCGAGACGGCCGACTGGCTCGCGGTCGCCTCGGTCGCCTCATTGCCATGGTCCACCAGCGCGACCGGCATTCTGACTGCGGTCTGGGCGGTGGCGGCGTTCTCCGTGCTCACGACCGATCGATTGCGCGAATGCGTGCGCGTCCCGTCCGCCTGCCTGCCGGCGGCGCTTGTCGGCCTCGCGGCGATCGGCATGCTCTGGGCGCAAGCGCCGTTCGACGAGCGGCTGGCGGGACTTGCGAGCTACGTCAAGCTGCTGGCGATTCCGGTGCTGATGATCCAGTTCAGCGAATCGGCGCGCGGGCCGCTGATCGTGCGCGTGTTCCTGATCTCCTGCGCGCTGAAAATGGCGGTCTCGTGGATCACCGCGCTGTTCCCCTCGCTCTGGCCCTTCGGGATGATGCCCGGCGTGCCGGTGAAGGATTACATCATTCAGAGCGGCGAGTTCCTGCTATGCGCGTTCGGGCTCGCGCATCTGGCGCTCGATGCGTGGCAGCGCGGCGATCGCCGGCGCGCGGCGTGGTTCGCCATCGCCTCGCTGCTGTTCCTCGCCAACATCGTCTATGTCGCGACCAGCCGCACCTCGATCATCGTCTTTTTCGGTTTCGTCCTGCTGCTCGCGCTGCAACGGTTTTCGAAGAAGGGCGTGCTGGCGACGCTGATCGTCGGCGTGGTTTTTGCGGGCATCGCCGCCGCCTCGTCGCACTATCTGCGGATGCGCGCGGCCAATGTGTGGGTCGAGATCGAGGACTACCGGCAGAAGGACATGGGCACGTCGACCGGCTATCGGCTGGAGATGTGGCGGAAATCCATCGACATCATCGCCAAGGCTCCGATCATCGGTCACGGCACCGGCTCGACGCAGGAGATGTTCCGCCGCGAAGCGATCGGCAAATCCGGCATGGCGGCGATGGTGACGGACAACCCGCACAATCAGACGCTGATTATCGCCATCCATTTGGGACTGATCGGCGTCATCCTGCTGTATGCGATGTGGGTTTCACGCGATGCAGTTCATGCGGCCGGGTCTGTATGCCGCGATCGGCCTCGCCATCGTCGTGCAGAACGTGATATCGGCGCTGTCGAACTCGCAGCTCTTCTATTTCTCGCCGGGATGGCTTTATGCCTTCGGCGTCGGCGTGCTCGGCGGCATGCTGCTGCGCGACTCCCGCGAAGGCCGATGCGACGAGCGACCCCGTCGCTCGCCACAAGGATTGAAAATCAGCGCTGCACGAGCTGGGTCAGTACGCCGCCGGTGACGGAGGGATGCACGAACACCTGTCCCTTGATCGGATTGCCGGGACCCGGATCGCCGACCAGCCGGATGCCCTTTTCACGCAACTCCGCGACGGTCTTTTCGAGATCGTCGACCTTCATCGCGATCAGATGCACGCCTTCGCCCAACTCGGACAGACGCTTGGCGATCGGTCCCTTGTCGCCGAGATTCGAGACCAGCTCGACATAGGAATCGCCGAAATGGAAGAACGCCATCTTCATGCCGGCGGCTTCGTTGTCGCGCCGCTCGCTGACCTTCGCGCCGTAGATCGTTTCGTATTTCCCGACCGACGCATCGAGGTCCTTCACGGCCACCACGATATGATCGACGCCCTTGAACATGCTTCTCTCCCTTGCTGAGCGATGTTGGTTGGGGGCGAGCCTAGCAGGCATGGGCGTCGGCGCAAGCCGCCTCGCATCCGCAAGCGGTCATGCAGCAAGCATGATCTCGAAAGTGGAAACCGGTTTGCGCTTCGCGACCCTTCGGGTCGGACCGGATCATGCTCAAATGTAAGGAATTTCAGACCGGCGACGCGCTCATGCCGATCCGTCCGAGGCCCGGCAGCTTGATCGCGGGCCGGCGGATGTCGAGGCCCAGCACGCCGCCCAGGAGGCTGAACTCGACTCCCCGATCCATCCGACGGTGAGCGTGAGATAGCCGCCGAGCGTGGCGCGGACGCCGGTCGCGGTGCGCGCGAGCCAGGCATCGTTGTAGGGATAGTCCTTGCCGACGGCGGTTGGCGGCAACGTCGCCTGCATCTCCGGCACGGCGTCGAGGATCGCGGCGATGAAGGTGTTGGAATTGGGACCCGGCCAGGCGCGATAGTCGCCATAATCGCGGAACTTGGCTTCGATCGCGGCCTTGATCTTCGGGATCAGCCGTTCGGCTTCCGCACCGTCGGCGGCGAAACCGTCTCGGGGATTTCACCGAACCAGCGGCCGTCGGCGGCGAAGCCGTTGACGCGGATCGGCGATCCCCATGCCGTGTAGTCGTAACGGGTGTAGTCGGTCGCGCCGCTGTCGCCAAACCTGATCCAGGAATGCACCGCGAAGATGCCGCGCCAGCGCACGGTGCGCGCGGCATAGACGCGGACGGTGGCGTCGGTCTTCTGTGCAGCTGGCGGCAGCAGGCCGGCGCTGGAGCGATCCGCCGACCACCAATTGCCGGCGCGGTCGCTCAAGCCATAGAGCGTCGCGGACATCGCGACCGGCGCGATGAACAGCACAAGAAAGAGGATCAGGAACATTCGTCGAAGGCGCACGTCTTGGCCGGAGAGGCGAAAAGGGAATGGATCATCTGGGGAGCGCGCCCCGGATTTTCCACCCCCGCCGGCCTGCGGCCGATCAGCCCTTAGAGTCTGTTTCAACTGCGTTGAATCAGACTCATCGCGTATCTTTTTATTAGAGCATGATCTTGTCCGAAAACCGGTTCCCACTTTTCGGGGTCATGCTCTAGGCGCTCGCGGCCGGTTGATGAACGCCTGCATATGGTGCTGCGGCTCGCCGGTCAGGAAGGATTGTCCGAAAATCGGAATGCTGGCGTCGATCGCGTCCTTCAACGGCAGCTCCTCCCATTTGCGGATCAGAACCTTCTGTGCGGCGAGCGCCTCCGCGCCGCATTCGAGCAGTTCTCCCAGCAGTTTTTCGATCTCGGCATCGAGTGCGCTGGCGGAGGTGACGACGTCAACGAGGCCCCATTGCAATGCGGTCGCCGCATCGATGGTCGCGCCGGTCATTACCAGCCAGCGCGCGCGCGGCGTGCCCATGATGCGCGGCATCATCGCGGCGTGAATCACGGACGGGATGCCGACCTTCACCTCCGGCATTGCGAATTGCGCGGCGTCGGAGGCGATGCGGAAATCGCAGCAGATCGCGAATTCGAGACCGCCGCCGAGGCACCAGCCCGGAATGCGGGCGATCACCGGCGCGGGAAAGACGCGAACCGCCTCGCACAGGTCGCGCAGGCCGGTGATAAAGCGTTCACCGCTGGCCTGGTCGAGCGTCGCCATCTCCTTGATGTCCGCGCCGCCGACAAACGCTTTTTCCGAATCGCCGCGCAACACCAGGGCGCGAACCCCTTTCTGGCGGCCGAGGTTTTCGATGGCCTCGCGCAACTGGCCGATCACCTTAGAGTTGAAGATAATCATCGAGCCGGCATTACGGATGGTCAGCGTGGCGACGCCGCGGCCGTCGATCTCGACATGGCTGTGATCGTTCGTCATTCGCGTTCACCCTGCGGCGGCCGGATGGAACAGCTCCTTCACCGTATGCGGCGGAGCGCGCAGATATTGCTTCGGCCCGTGCAGCTTCGCGCCGAGCTTCGCCGCCGCGTGCCAGGGCCAGCGGGCGTCGTAAAGAATGCCGCGCGCGAGCGCGACCATGTCGGCCTGTCCGGATGCGACGATGCTTTCGGCCTGCTCAGGCTCGGTGATGAGCCCGACCGCCATGGTGGGCACGCCGGTCTCGCGCTTCACGGCGGCCGCAAATGGGACCTGATAGCCGGGGCTGAGCGGAATCTTCTGCTGCGGCGTCAGGCCGCCGCCCGATACGTCGAAGAAGCTGCATCCGCGCTTTTTCAGTTCCTGCGAATAGGCGAGCGTCTGTTCGAGGTCCCAGCCGCCTTCGAAGAAGTCCGTCGCCGAATAGCGCAGTCCGAGCGGGACATGCGCCGGCACCACCTCACGCACCGCGTCGAACACTTCGAGCGGGAAGCGCAAACGGTTTTCCAGCGAGCCGCCATATTGGTCGTCGCGTTTGTTGGACAAGGGCGAGAGGAATTCGTGCAGCAGGTAGCCATGCGCGCTGTGAATCTCGATGGCGTCGAGGCCGATCCGCACCGAGCGCTCGGCGGCTTTGCGGAACGCGGCCCTGACGCGGGCGAGGCCGTCGCGGTCGAGCGCGTGCGGCGCTTCGCCGTCCGGCGCGAACGGAATCGCGGAGGGGGCATGGGATGTCCAGCCGCCGTCGGAGGTCCTGATCTGGGTGCCGCCTTCCCACGGCACGCGGTGCGAGGTTTTCCGCCCGGCATGCGCGAGCTGGATGGCGATCGGCATGTCCGAATAGCCGCGGACCTTTTCCAGCACCTGCGCCAGGCCGCGCTCATTGTCATCCGACCAGAGGCCGAGATCGCGCGGCGAAATCCGCCCCGCCGCCTCGACCGCCGTGGCCTCGATCACCAGCATGCCCGCGCCCGACAGCGCCAGATGGCCGAGGTGAATCGTGTGCCAGTCGGTCGCCGTGCCGTCCGGCGTCGCTGAATACTGGCACATCGGTGCGATGATGATGCGGTTCGGGAGCGTGACCCCCGCGATGGTGATGGGATCGAAGAGATGAGCCGTCATGACCCGACCTTTCAGGCGACACGGAATAGTGCGCGGAATTGGTAACAGCAGCGGCGGGCCAGCGGAAGCCTGATCGGAAATGATCCATTCGAAATAGAAATAGTTTATATTTTCCAGATGCTTATTGGATATTCGCCGGGCTTTCGGCAAGCCGGAGAGGAGATGTTGCGTCGCAAAACCGTGATTGCTGACGAATATTGACATTCGTCAGTGTTCAGATGATTTTGCGTCAATGATTTTCGGAGCGCCATCCATGATCCAGAGCCGCCGTCTTTTCGACCGCCGGGTTCCTGTGCCGATCCTCACCTTCCTTCTGCTGGCCATCGTGTCGTTCCTGCTCGCCGGCTGCAACAGCGAGGCCCAGGAAGAGGCCGCGCCCGATCGGCCGGTGCTGACCATCAAGGTGCACTATCAGCCGCAGACGCCGGACCGCTCCTTCGTCGGTACCATCCGGCCGCGGATCGAGAACGATCTCGGCTTCCGCGTCGCCGGCAAGGTGGCGAAGCGACTGGTCGAGGTCGGCCAGCTCGTTGAAGCAGGAACGCCGCTGGCGAGGCTCGACGAAGCCGACCTGAAGCTTCAGGCCGAACAGGCGGAAGCCGAGCTGCGCGCCGCGACCGGCGTGCTGGCGCAGGCGGAAGCCTCCGAGGGGCGCTCGCAGGAACTGCGAAAGAAAGGCTGGAGCACCGATGCGCAGATGGAGCAGGCGCGCGCCGCCGCAGCCGAGGCGCGGGGCCGCGTCGCCCGCGCGGAGCGTTCGGTCGAGCTGACCCGCAACAACCTTTCTTATGCGACGCTGCTGGCCGATGCGCGCGGCGTCGTGATGTCGACCGCGGCCGAGCCCGGACAGGTGGTTGCGGCCGGGCAGGGCGTCGTCCGTATCGCGCGGATGGCGGAGAAGGAAGTCGTTGTCGCGCTGCCGGAAACGCTGGTCGGCCGCGCCGGGCAGGGAACGGCGCGGGTGTCGCTGTGGTCGGAGCCCGGCAAGACCTATGTCGCCAAATTGCGTGAACTCGCGCCGGCGGCCGACGCCGCCACCCGCACCTATCTGGCGAAATTCTCGATTCCCGATGCGCCGGACAGCATCAGGCTCGGCATGACGGCGACTTTGATGCTGTCGGAGCCGTCGAGCGAGCGCGTGGCGCGCCTGCCGCTGTCGGCGGTGTTCAATCAGGGCGCGGGCGCGTCGGTGTTCGTCGCGGATGCGGCGACCGGCCGGATCGAGCTGAAGCCGGTCACGGTCAAAAGCTATGAGACGCGCGACGCGATCATCACCGGCGGCGTCGCCGAGGGCGACAGCGTGGTGGCGATGGGCGTCCACAAGCTCGATCCCGCGCAGAAGGTGCGCGTCGTCTCCAGCCTGTCGTTCTGAATCGGAACTCCAAATTGACGGAGCCGGCCATGCGCCGTTTCAATCTCTCCGAATGGGCGGTGCATCACCAGCCGCTGGTGCTGTTCTTCATCATCGCGCTGTCGCTCGCGGGCTTCTTTTCCTACCGGCAGCTCGGCCGCTCCGAGGACCCGTCCTTTACGATCAAGCTCGCGGTCGTTTCGGTGATGTGGCCGGGCGCGACGGCGACCGAGATGCAGGCGCAGGTGGCGGAGCCGATGGAGAAGAAGCTCCAGGAGCTGCCCTATTTCGAGCGCGTGCAGACCTATTCGAAGCCCGGCTTCTCGGCGATGCAGGTGATCTTCAAGGATTCGACGCCGCCGAAAGAGGTGCCGAATCTCTTTTACCTGATGCGCAAGAAGCTCAGCGATCTGCGCGCGGAGTTGCCGGCCGGCGTGATCGGGCCGATCGTCAACGACGAATTCGGCGACGTCGATTCGATCCTTTATATGCTGACCGGCGACGGCGCCGACTACGCGCAATTGAAAAAGGTCGCCGAAGCGATGCGGCAACACCTGTTGAAGGTGCCGAATGTCGTCAAGGTGAACCTCTACGGCGTTCAGGACGAACGCATCTATGTCGAGTTCTCGCACGCCAAGCTGGCGACGCTCGGTGTCACGCCGCAGGCGCTGTTCGATTCGCTCGCAAAGCAGAATGTGGTCGCGCCGGCCGGCGTGGTCGAAACCTCGTCGCAGCGCGTGCCCCTGCGGGTGACGGGTGCGCTCGACGGCGCGGACGCGGTGGCCGCGACGCCGGTCGAAGCCAACGGCCGCGTGTTCCGGTTGGGCGACATCGCAACCGTCACGCGCGGCTTCGAGGACCCGTCCGACTACATGGTGCGCCAGCGCGGCAAGCCGGCGCTGGGCGTCGGCGTGGTGATGGCCAAGGGCGGCAACCTGCTTCAGCTCGGCGAGGACCAGAAGGCCGCGACCGCTGCGTTCATGAAGACCGTGCCGGTCGGCATCGAGATCGAGCAGATCGCGGATCAGCCGCAGGTGGTCGATCACGCGATCAAGGAATTCGTGCGCGCCTTCCTTGAGGCGCTGGCGATCGTGCTGGCGGTCTCGTTCCTCTCGCTTGGCTGGCGCACCGGCATCGTGGTCGCGACCTCGGTGCCTTTGGTGCTGGCGATCGTCTTCGTCATCATGAACCTGATGGGGCTGGACCTGCACCGGATCACGCTCGGCGCGCTCATCATCGCGCTGGGCCTGCTGGTCGACGACGCCATCATCGCCGTCGAGATGATGGTGGTGAAGATGGAGCAGGGCGTCGAGCGGCTGAAGGCCGCGTCCTTCGCCTGGGATTCGACCGCCTTTCCGATGCTGACCGGCACGCTGATTACCGCCGCGGGCTTTCTGCCGATCGGCCTCGCCGCCTCCGCCACCGGCGAATATGCGGGCGGCATTTTCTGGATCGTGACCATTGCGCTGATCGCGTCGTGGTTCGTCGCGGTGATCTTCACGCCCTATATCGGCGTCAAGCTGCTGCCGAATTTCGCCGCGCACGGCGCTGCGCATCACGATCCGCATGCGATCTACGAGACGCCGACCTACAATCGCCTGCGGCGGCTGATCGCCTGGTGCGTCGAACACCGTATCAAGGTGGTGATCGCAACGCTTGTGCTGTTCGCCGTGTCGATCCTCGCCTTCGGCCGCGTGCAGCAGCAATTCTTCCCGCTGTCGGAGCGGCCCGAACTGTTCCTGCAATTGCGCATGCCGGAGGGAACGGCGTTCAACGTCACCGCCGCGACGGCGAAAGAGGCGGAGAAACTGCTCGTCGACGACAAGGACATCGTCACCTACACGACCTATATCGGCCAGGGCTCGCCGCGCTTCTGGCTCGGCCTCAACCCGCAACTGCCGAACGAAGCTTTCGCCGAGATCGTGATTGTCGCGAAGGACGTGCCGGGGCGCGAGCGCATCAAGGCACGGATCGAGAAGGCCGCCGCCGACGGCGCGCTGACGCAGGCGCGTGTCCGCGTTGACCGCTTCAATTTCGGCCCGCCGGTCGGCTTTCCCGTGCAGTTCCGCATCGTCGGGCCGGACACGCACAAGGTGCGCGAGGTCGCCTATCAGATCCGCGATGTGATGCGGACCGAGAAGCGGCTGATCGAGCCGCAGCTCGACTGGAACGAACAGACGCCGTATCTGAAGCTGGTCGTGGATCAGGAACGCGCGCGCTCCCTCGGCATGACGCCGCAGGACGTGTCGCAGGCGCTGAGCCTGCTGATCTCCGGCACCGCGGTGACGACGGTTCGCGACGGCGTCGAGAAGGTCGCGGTGGTGGCGCGCGCGATATCGTCCGAGCGGCTCGATCTCGGCAAGGTTGGCGATCTGACGATCTTCTCGCGCAACGGCATTGCGGTGCCGCTCTCGCAGATCGCGAAGATCGAATACAGCCACGAGGAGCCGATTCTTTGGCGGCGCAATCGCGATATGTCGATCACGGTCCGCTCCGACGTGGTCGACGGCGCGCAGGCCCCGGACGTGTCGACCGCGGTGTGGGCGAAGCTGAAGGGCATCAGCGAGAAGCTCGAGCCCGGCTACCGGCTGGAGATGGGCGGCGCGATCGAGGAGTCGCAGAAGGGCAATGCCTCGCTGGCGATGCTGTTCCCGGTGATGCTGGTCGTCATGCTGATGCTGCTGATGATCCAGTTGCAGAGCTTTTCGAAAATGTTCCTGGTGTTTCTCACCGCGCCGCTCGGCATCGTCGGCGCGGCCTTCGGCCTTCTCGTCACCGGACAGCCTTTCGGCTTCGTCGCGCTGCTCGGATTGATCGCGCTGGCCGGCATGATTATGCGCAACGCCGTCATTCTGGTCGATCAGATCGACACGGAGATGATGCAGGGCGCGACGCGCCGCACCGCGATCATCGAAGCCACCGTCCGCCGCGCGAGGCCGGTGGTGCTGACGGCCGCGGCTGCGATCCTGGCGATGATCCCGCTGTCTCGGTCGGCGTTCTGGGGGCCGATGGCGATCACCATCATGGGCGGTCTGTTCGTCGCGACCTTCCTGACGCTCCTGTTCCTGCCGGGACTCTATGCGCTGTGGTTTCGCAAGAGCCTTGACGGCGGTCTGCCGAAGACGGACGCTGAGGCACAGGATGCGCCGGAGGGACAGGCGCAACACACGCTGGCGATGGCTGCGGAATGACCGAACTCTCCCCATATAGGTCCGTATGATGTCGCTCGCGATCGCACCCACCGAAACGGACACCCGCACGCGCATTCTGCAAACGGCGGAGCGGCTGTTCCGTGAAATCGGCTATCAGAAGACCACCGTGGCGGATATTGCCAAGATCCTGAAGATGAGCCCGGCCAATATCTATCGCTTCTTCGATTCGAAGAAGGCGATCCATGAGGGCGTGGCCAATCTGCTGATGGGCGAGGTCGAGGCTGCGGTGGCAACCATTGCCGCCGCGCCGTCCTCTCCGAAAGAGCGCTTGCGAAAGATGCTCGCGGCGATCCATCACATGAACGCCGAGCGTTATGTCGGCGACGCGAAGCTGCACGAGATGGTGGCTTACGCGATGGAGGAGAACTGGGAGAGCTGCGAGGCGCATATCGAACGGCTGGGCGCGGCGGTTGCAAAGGTCATCGCTGAGGGTGTGCAGGCCGGGCAGTTTCGTGTCGGCGATGTCGAGGTCGCGGCCAGTTGCCTCTGCACCGCGATGTGCCGGTTCTTCGATCCGCAGAAGATCGCCGAATATGCGGACAAGCCGGACCCGACGCTCGATCAGATGATCGACTTCGTCATCGGCGCGATCTCCACCGGCAAGACGTAACGGCTTCGCAGCATCGTCGCGGCTCTTGCATTCACCGCCGGGCATGCGAACCTAGGCGCCGCGACCGCCCGCTCGCGTGGAGCCGGCGCGACCGGATGTGACGCCGCATGAAATTGTTTGCCCTGCCTGAAGACCAGATCGCGCTGCGCGAGACCGCGAGCGCCTTCGCCGCCGAGAAAATCGCGCCGTTCGCGCTGCAATGGGACGAGCAGCGGCATTTCCCGGTGGATGTGCTGCGCGAGGCCGCCGCGCTCGGCATGGGCGGGATCTACATCCGCGACGATGTCGGCGGCTCCGGCCTCACCCGGCTCGACGCTGCGTTGATCTTCGAGGCGCTGGCGCAAGGCTGCCCCACCGTGTCAGCCTATATCTCGATCCACAACATGGCGGCGTGGATGATCGACGCCTATGGCTCCGCCGACCAGCGCAAGCGCTATCTGCCGAAGCTCGCAAGCATGGAGACGCTGGCGAGCTATTGCCTCACGGAGCCCGGCGCGGGCTCCGACGCGGCGGCGCTGCGCACCACCGCGCGGCGCGACGGCGATCATTACGTGCTGAACGGCACCAAGCAGTTCATCTCCGGCGGCGGCGCGACGGACCTTTATGTGGTGATGGCGCGCACCGGCGGCGACGGGCCGGGCGGCATCTCGACGCTGATCGTCGATGGCAAGGCGGCGGGGCTCTCGTTCGGCCCGAACGAGCGCAAGATGGGCTGGAATGCGCAGCCGACGCGCGCGGTGATCTTCGAGGACGTGCGCGTGCCGGTCGCCGACCGGATCGGCGAGGAGGGCATGGGATTTCGCATCGCCATGGCCGGGCTCGACGGCGGACGGCTGAACATCGGCGCCTGCTCGCTCGGCGGCGCGCAGGCGGCGCTGGATGCGACGCTCGGCTATGCGCGCGAGCGAAAAGCGTTCGGCAAGCGGCTCGACGAATTGCAGGCGCTTCAGTTCCGCCTCGCCGACATGGCGACGGAACTCGAAGTCGCGCGGACGTTCCTTTATTCGGCGGCCGCGGCCTATGATCGCGGCGACGCCGATGTGACGATGCGTTGCGCGATGGCCAAGCGCTTTGCGACCGATACCGGATTCGAGGTCGCCAATCAGGCATTGCAACTGCATGGCGGCTACGGATATCTCTCCGCCTATGGCATCGAGAAGATCGTGCGCGACCTGCGCGTGCATCAGATTCTCGAAGGCACCAATGAAATCATGCGGGTGATCGTGGCCCGCAAGCTGGTCGAGGCTGGACGATGACGGACGCCGCGGGCGCGACGCTGACCCCGAACGAGATCGAGGTTTTCACCGAAGGCGCGATGGGCGTGATCCGGCTCAACCGGCCGCAGGCGCTGAACGCGCTGACGCTGAGCATGGTGCGCGCGATCAATGCCACGCTCGATCGCATGGAGGCCGATCCGGCGGTCGGCGTCATTTTGCTGGAAGGCGCGGGCGAGCGCGGGCTTTGCGCCGGCGGCGACATCCGCAGCCTGTATGAAAGCATTCGCGCCGGCGGCGACCTCGGCAAGATTTTCTGGCGCGAGGAGTACATTCTCGACGTGCGGCTCGCGGAATTGCGAAAGCCATTCGTGGCGTTCATGGACGGCATCGTCATGGGCGGCGGCGTCGGCCTGTCGGCGCACGCCCAGCATCGGGTGGTGACAGAGCGCACGCGGCTGGCGACGCCGGAAACGGGCATCGGCTTTTTCCCGGATGTCGGCGCGACATGGCTGCTGTCGCGCGCGCCGGGGCGGCTCGGCCGCTATTACGGCCTCACCGGCCAGTCGATGAACGCGGCGGAAGCGATCCATTGCCGTTTCGCCGATGTTGCCGTCGCGTCGGATAAGCTCGCGACGCTGCGTCAGGCGCTGGCGCGGCTTGGTCCAAAGGCCACCAACGGAATGGTTCGCGGCGTGCTCGCGCATTTCGCCATGGCGCGCGCGCCGGTGCCGGTCGAGGAGCATCGCGCGCTGATCGATGCGGCGATGGCGCATGACGACGCGGCGGAGATCATCGCGGCGTTCGAGCGGGACGTCTCGGATTTCGCGCAGGCGACCGCGCGCTCGCTGCGCGAGAAATCTCCGACCAGCCTGAAGCTCGCCCTGCGGCTGCTCGACGACGCGAAGGCGTCGAAATCATTGCGCGAATGTTTGAAGCGCGAATATGGCGCGGCGCTAGGCATTTTCGCCGGGCACGATTTTCCGGAAGGCATTCGCGCGGCGGTGATCGACAAGGATCGCTCGCCGAAATGGGAGCCGGCGAGTCTCGCCGAGGTGACGCCGGAGATGATCGACGCATATTTCGCGCCGCGCGGCGCGGATGAACTGGTGTTTCCGGCTCGGGAGAAATGACATGAGCAAGACCGTCGCCGTCGTCGGATTGGGCAATATGGGCGGACCGATGGCCGCCAATCTGCTCAAGGCCGGACACAAGGTCACAGGCTTCGATCTGGTCGCGGCCTCATGCGAGGCGGCGAAGGCGGAGGGTGTTACGATCGCCGCGTCCGCGATCGATGCGGTCAAGGATGCGGATGTCGTCATCACCATGCTGCCGGCGGGCAAGCATGTGCTGGCGGTCTGGAGCGAGATCGTGCCGGCGGCGAAGGCGGGTGCGCTGCTGATCGATTGTTCGACCATCGATGTCGAGAGTGCGCGCAAGGCGCATGCGCTGGCCGCCGCGCGAAAATTGCCGTCGATCGATGCGCCGGTGTCGGGCGGCGTCGGCGGCGCGCAGGGCGCGACGCTGACCTTCATGGCCGGCGGCAGCGTGGAAGCGTTCGCGGCGGCGAAGCCGGTGCTGGAGGCGATGGGCAAGCGGATCGTCCATTGCGGCGACGCCGGCGCGGGGCAGGCGGCGAAAATCTGCAACAACATGATCCTCGGCATTTCGATGATCGGCGTCAGCGAGGCGTTCGCGCTGGCGGAAAAGCTCGGCCTGTCGCATCAGGCGTTGTTCGACGTCGCCTCCACCTCGTCGGGGCAATGCTGGTCGATCACCAGCTATTGTCCGGTGCCGGGGCCGGTGCCCGCGTCACCCGCCAATAATGGTTACAAACCCGGCTTCTCGGCGGCGCTGATGCTCAAGGACCTGAAGCTGTCGCAGGAGGCGGCGTCGGCTGCGGGCGCCGCGACCCCGCTCGGCGCGCATGCCGAGCAGATTTACGCGACGTTCAATGCGGAGGGCCACGACGGCGATGATTTCTCCGGCATCGTCAACCATCTGCGGGCGCTGAAGCGATAAATTTGCGAAGCTTCAACGAAAATTGCCGGGCGCTTGTCGAGCCCGGCAATCGATCGTGAGTAGCGCCTGCGATTATTCGTCCACGTCCCAGGAGAACACGTCGCCGGTGCGCTCAAGCGGCGTGAGCGAGTTCTTCAGCATCTGCGGGAGCTGCTCGGCCAGCGTCTGCGGCGGCCAGCCGCCGGAGCGGAACAGGGTGCGGATCGGCCGCGGCTGACTGTAGAGATAGATTTCCGGCCCGCGCGCGCCGAACACCTGACCCGTAATCGTCTTCGCCGCGTCGCTCAGCAGGAATACGGCCAGATTGGCAACGTGCTCCGGCTTCTGCACGCGCTGGCGGCGCTCGATGCGCGCGGCCATTTCCGGCGTCTGGTTCGGCGTGGCGTCGATCATGCGGCTGTGCGCGGCGGGCGCGATCGCGTTCGAGCGAACGTTGAAGACGCCCATATCGATCGCGATCGAGCGCGACAGGCCGTGAATGCCGATCTTGGCCGCCGCGTAATTGGCCATGCCGAGCGTGCCGATGAGGCCTGCCGTCGAGGCCATGTGCACGAACGCGCCGCCCTTCTGCTCGCGCATATGCGGGGCTGCGGCGCGGGCAACATAGAAGCTGCCGTTGAGATGGACGTTGATGACGTCTTCCCAGTCCTTCGGCATCATCTTGTGGAAGCTCGCCATGCGGATGATGCCGGCATTGTTCACCACCAGGTCGATCTTGCCGTAGGTGTCGCGCGCGGCCTGCACGATCTTCTGCGCGGACTCCCAGCTTGAGACGCTGTCGCCGTTGATGATGGCCTCGCCGCCGGCCGCCTTGATGTCGGCGACGGTCTTTTGCGCCGGGCCCATGTCGTTCTGTTCGGTGCCGAAGACGGTGCCGCCGACGTCGTTGACGACGACCTTCGCGCCTTCCTTCGCGAGCAGCCTGGAAATGGCGCTGCCGATCGCACCGCCGCCGCCGGTGACGATGGCGACCTTGCCTTCAACGAGTCCTGCCACTGTGTTCCCCTTCGTTATGTTTGTGATTTCGGTATAAACCCGCGTCTGCGCCGCCGTCTATTGCGCGGCGCATGAAGCCCCATGCGCGTCCCGCGCGTTCAGTTCGGCAGGCCGAGCACGCGCTGCGAGAGGATGTTGCGCTGAATGTCGTTCGAGCCGGACGCGATCATCATCGGGAACATCATGTAGAACGGCGAGACCACCTGAAGCAGGTGCTGGCCGAAGGGCTGCGATTCGTTGACCGCGCCCGCCGCGCCCGCCGTCTCCATCAACAGTTCGGCGATGCGCTGCATGGTTTCGCCGGCCCAGATTTTCGTCTGCGACACATCCGGGCCGAGTTGCTCGCCCTTGCCGATGGCGTCGCAGAAACGCTGATACAACGAGTTCAGATCTTCGAGGTCGAGATAGGCGCGGACATATTTTGACTGGAATTCGACATCGTCCCAGACGCCGGTCGCGCGCGCGACCTTCTCCAGCGATTTGAACTGGCCTTGCGGGCGGCGCGGGCTGCCCGAATTCAGCCGCTCGAAGCCGAGCAGGCTCTTGGCGATGGTCCAGCCCTTGTTGACCTCGCCGACGATGTTCTCCTTCGGCACGCGGACGTTCTCGAAATACTCCTGACAGAGTTCGGGAATGCCGTTAATCATTTCGAGCGGCCGCACGGTCAGGCCGGGCGTGTTCATGTCGTCGATCAGGAGGAAGCTGATGCCGTCCTGCTTCTTCGGCCCGCGCGACGTGCGCACCAGCAGGAACATCTTGTTGGCGAGGTCCGCGCCGGAGGTCCATATTTTCGAGCCGTTGATGACGTAGTGGTCGCCGTCGAGCACGGCTTCGGTTTGCAGGCTGGCGAGGTCCGACCCCGCATTCGGCTCGGAATAGCCCTGACACCAGACGTCTTCATTGGTGAGGATGCGCGGCAGATATTTCCGCCGCTGCTCCTCGGTGCCGAACTGCATCAACAGCGGCGCGAGCATGGCGACGCCGTGCTCGGAGGTGCGCGGCACGCCGGCGCGCTCGCGCTCCTCGATGTAGATGATCTGCTTGGCCGGCGCGAGGCCCATTCCGCCGTATTTTACGGGCCAGGCCGGCGCGCTCCAGCCCTTCGCCGCGAGCTTCGTGAACCACGGCCGCATTTCCTCCGGCGTGACGCGGCGCGGCAGACCTTTCAGGTGCTCCGGAAAATTCTGTTCGAACCAGGCGCCGATGCCGGCGCGGAATTCCCTGTCGCTGAAGGAATTCCAGTCGACGTCCTCTCTCTTGTCGGACATGAAGACCGCTGAGAACGGCACGCTCTCTCTGTTCTTGTCGGCAAGGCTCGCTCCGCCCGCTTCTTTCAGAAGCTCGGAAAATCGCCGCCGGTGCGCCGACGGATTGCCGAGCCAGGCGTTCAGCACCATCGCGCGGCGAAGATAGAGCCCCACATCATATTCGTCGGTGAAGCCGATCGCGCCGTGCAGCTTCACCGCCTCGCGGCCGATCATGTGGGCGACATCGCCGCAGCGGGATTTGGCGCGGCTCGCCGCCATGCTGATCTGATCGAGGGTCGCCTTCGGATCGTCGAGCGTGCGGATCGCGTCATGCAGCGCGCCATGCGCCAGTTCTTTTTGCAGATGCAGTTCGACGCAGCGGACTTGCAGGGCCTGAAAGCTGCCGATCGGCTTGCCGAACTGCACGCGCGTCTTCAGATAATTGAGCGTGATGTCGAGCGCCTGATCCATGCAGCCGTAAAGCTCGGCGCAGGTGATGATGGTGGCGGCATCGCAGGCGCGGCGGAAGGCGTCGCGGGCGGCGGGGCCGCTGGCGATCAGATCCGCCGCGCTGACGCGCACATCCTTCAGCGTCAGATTGCCGGCATAGGTTCCGTCCGCCCGCAACTCGTCGGTGCAGGTCAGGCCTTTGGCGTCGGCGGGGAGACGATAGAGCGAGAGTTCGGCTCCGTTGCGGGCGGCGACGATGAAGTCCGTGGCGCAGAGCGCCGGGTAAACATGGTGAACCGTTCCTTGCAGCGTCACGTCCGCGCCGGAAGCGGTCGCCGTGACGCCCGTTTGCGACGGATCGAGGTCGTTGAAGCGGCTGGCGAAGCCTGTGCCGGCGATCCGTTTGCCCGATGCGAGCGCGGGCAGAAGCTCCGCCTTCAGCCGCTCATTGCTGCTGGCGGTGATCAGGCTGGCTGCGAAGACGCTGGAGCCGACCAGCGGCTGGGAGCGAGCGTTCGTGCCAGTTCTTCCGCGACGACCGCCATTTCGGCGAAGCCGAGGCCCTGTCCGCCAAAGCTTTCCGGGATCAGGATGCCGAGCCAGCCCTGTCCGGCCAGTTGCGACCAAATGTCGGGATCGATCCCCGGCTTCGTCTTGCGCAAATGGCGCGCGCGCGTCACCCCGCCGCGCCTCGCGAACGAGGCCGCCGAATCCCTGAGCAGCCGCTGCAATTCCTGATTGTTCTCGGTAGGCTCGGTCTGTGCGGCTGCAACCGACATTGTTCGTTCCTCGCTCTTTTTGTTGCCGTCCGGGTTCTGACGGGTCGTCGCCCTTTCATGCATTGCACAATTGCCGTGCGACCATGATGCATCCGACTTTCGTCGCGACGGTATATCAAGCTAAGAAGAAAGCAACGGCAGGTCCGCCGCGCGCCGCGCACTGGATTTGCCATGCATCGAAATTTTCAGGAGGAGCGCATGTCAGTCGCAGTCGCGCATGACGACCAACAATCCGATGACGGAGAACTGCTGAGGCTGCTGCGGGACGCGGCCGCGACCTTCGCCCGGCGCGGCGGCGTCGAGCGCTCGCGCGGGCTCCGCGCGACCAGGCCCGGCATGGATGCCGCACTCTGGAAGGAGATGGCCGAACAAGGCTGGCTCGGCATCCTGATCCCGGAAAGCTTTGGCGGGCAGGCTCTGGGGTATGCGGAAATGGCCGTGGTGGTCGAGGAACTGGCGCGGACGCTGAGCCCCGAGCCGGTTGTCGCCTCCTCGGTGCTGTCGGCAGGGCTGCTGATGGGCGGCGAGAACGACGCCCTGAAAAAAGCGCTGCTGGCGAAGATCGCCACCGGCGACGCCATCATCGGCGCGGGCGTGGTCGGCCGTTTTTCGGGCGAGGTGTCTGTCACCGCCAAGGCGGCCGGATCGGAGGCGGTCCTGAACGGCGTGGCGCATCACGTCTATCCGGCCCTGAGCGCGACCGATTTCATCGTCGCCGCCAAGGGTGCGGAGGGCGTCGGCCTGTATCGTCTGCCGGCGAATGCCGCCGGCCTGTCAGTCAAGGAGGTGCTGCGCGCCGACGGCACATTCGCCGGAACGCTGACGCTCAAGGACGTGAAGGTCGCGGCTGCGGATGTCGTCGCCACCGGCGCGAAGGCGGAAGCGGCCGTTCGCCGCGCCACCGACGCCGCCACCATCATGACCTGCGCCGAACTCTATGCCTGCATGAATCAGGCGCTCGACATCACCGTCGGCTACATGCAGACGCGCGTGCAGTTCGGCAAGCCGATCGGCAATTTTCAGGCGTTGCAGCATCGCACGGTCGATCTGTGGATTCAGAAGGAGCTGGCGATGGGTGCGCTGGCGGACGCCGTCCGCGCCCTCGACAATCCGAAGACGACGCCCGACCAGCTCAGCATGGCGGCGAGCCGCGCCAAATCCCGCTGCGGCGACGCAGCCCACACGATCGGCCGCGAGACGATCAAGCTGCACGGCGCGATCGGCTTCACCGACGAATATGATGTGGGGCTTTACCTTCGCCGTGCGATGGCGCTGAACGCCTGGCTCGGCAATCCGTCCGAGCATCGCCGCCGCTTCGGCAAGCTGCTGCAAACCGCCGGCAGCGCAAGCGAGGAGAAGAGGGCCAGCGTGCCGTTCTCGCCCCTGTTCCTTCAGGACGACAAGGCCGACGTGGACTGGAATTCGTTCAGCGACGAGGAATTCCGCGCCGGTGTGTTCGCCTGGTTCGACAAGAACTATCCGCACGACATGCGCCACACCGGCCGCCGCGGCAGCGCGCAGGAAATGAGCGCGTGGATGAAGACGATCTCGCGCAAGGGCTGGATCGCGCCGGCCTGGCCGACCAAATGGGGCGGCATGGGCCTCTCGCCGTCCAAGCAGATCATCTATATCGAGGAGCGCGAGCGCGTCGGCGTGATGCGCGATCCGGACATGGGCATCGTCATGTTCGGCCCGACGCTGATGCGCTGGGGCACCGAGGAGCAGAAGCAGAAATACCTGCCGCGCATCATCGCCAACGAACATATCTGGTGTCAGGGCTATTCCGAGCCGAATGCGGGCTCGGATCTTGCCAGCTTGCAGACCTCGGCGGTGCTCGACGGCGATCACTATGTCATCAACGGCTCGAAGATCTGGACAACGTCGGGCCATTGGGCCGACCACATGTTCTTCCTGGCGCGCACCGACAAGGACGCCAAGAAGCAGGAGGGCATCACCTTCTTCGTGCTCGACGACATGAAGACGCCGGGACTGACGGTTCGCCCTATTCCGAACATCTCCGGTCACGCCGAATTCGCGCAGGAATATTTCGAGAATGTGCGCGTGCCGAAGGAAAACATCGTCGGCGAGATCAACAAGGGCTGGACCGTGGCCAAGAGCCTGCTCGGCTTCGAGCGGCTGAATTCCGGCAGTCCGCGCCCGGCGCGCGCGGCGCTGGCGGCGGTCGAACGGGTGGCGAAAGCCAACGGCCTGTGGGCCGATCCGGAATTCCAGTCGAAATATGTGCGCGTCTATCTCGACATCGCCGACCTCTCGACGGCGTATCAGCGCTTCGCCGACATCATGAGCCTCGGCGACACGCCGGGCCCCGAACTGTCGCAGCTCAAGATCGTCGTCGCCTCCGCGACACAGCTCGCGAGCGAACTCTTGATGGAGACGGCCGGCGGCGAGGGCGCGGGCCAGGACCTGATCGATGTCGAGGGCGAGGGGGTGAGCCTGCTCGGCTCGTTCTTCCACCATTTCGGCGCGATGATCGCCTCCGGCACGAACGACATCCAGCGCAACATCATCGCCAAGCGGGTGCTGAACCTGCCCTGATGGGACTGACCTGACAACGAGGTGCATCTTCGCAGGAGGATGCACCTCGCCACATACGAAAAAGATCAAGGGACGGACGCGGCCTCGAAGGAAGCCGGCGAAGAACGGGGCGGGGACATGTCGAACGATCTGCAATTCACCGTGCCGCGCGCGCCGGCCTATGGCGAACTGATTGATCTCGTTCCCGGCATGTATTGGGTGCGGCTGCCTTTGCCGCTGACGCTCAATCACATCAATTGCTGGCTGCTCGATGACGGTCCCGGCTGGACCATGATCGATTGCGGCATGAACACCGACGAAATTTTCGAAATGTGGGACACGCTGTGGCGCGGCCTGCTGCGCAGCCGTCCGTTGCAGAATCTGACGCTGACGCATGCGCATATCGACCATATCGGTCTCGCCGGCTTCTTCGTGAAGGAGACCGGCTGCCGCGTGCGGCTGCCCTTCGCCGAATGGCTGAACGGCTGGATGATGTGGCATGAGCGCGAGGAAGGCATCAACGAGCAGTTCGTCGATCTGATGAAGCGCGCCGGCGCGACCGAGGACGAGGCGAAAACCATCGCCGCCGCGCAGCGGCCGTCGAAATTCGGCGGCGTGCGGCCGCCACGCGAATTCACCCGCATCCGCGACGGCGACATGGTCGCCATGGGCAAGCGCGACTGGCGGGTCATCACCGCCGGCGGCCACTCGCCCGAGCATGCGTCGTTTTATTGTGAAGCAGACCGGATTCTGATCGCCGGCGATCAGGTGCTGTCGCACATCACGCCGTCGGTGATCGTGCCGTCCGCGCAGCCCGACGCCAATCCGATGAAGGATTATCTGGATTCGCTGGCGCAGTTCGAGACGCTGCCGGCCGACACGCTGGTGCTGCCGTCGCACGGCCTGCCGTTTCATGGCCTGCATGCGCGGCTCGCGCAACTGCGCGAGCATCACGAGGCGCGGCTGGACGAAATGGCGTCGATGATCGAGGAGACTGTGACGCCGTTCGCGATCGCGAGCGAGGTGTTTTCGCGGCTTTTGATGGCCAATCCGCGGCAGGCGCTGGGCGAGTCGCTGGCGCATCTCAACATGCTGGCCTCGATGGGCCGGCTGACGCGCAATGTCGACGCCAAGGGCGCCATCACCTTCGCGCCTGTCTAATGCCGGCGCGAAGGTGGCGGCGTGTCTTTGTGCGCCTTACGCGCCGACCTGCTTGAAGCGCTGCACCGCCGGCTTGCCGTCCATGAACGCGCCCATCGCGCGGCCGAGCGTCTTGAAATAGTCCGAGGCGCGGTGCGCTTCGACGGCGGCCTGATCGGCGTAGCGCTCAAGGAATACGTAAGTGTTCGGCTCCTCGCCGTGATAGAGCTGATACAGCAGGCAGCCCTTCTCGTTCGCATTGACCTGCTTGACGAGTTCAAGCGCGACCTTTTCGAAGTCTGCGCCCTGGCCTTCCTTGACCTTGATGGTGGCGACGGTGCCGAACATGCTGCATCTCCCTGTGCGGTTTGTTTCGACGGCTTCTGTGCGGAATTTCGGCGACGATTGCAACTGTCCGCTCGGCATGACACGGCGTCGCGCCGGCGGGCTGGCGGAGCTTCGCCGGATGCGCTTAGAATGTCACCCTGACGACGGCCGGAACAACGTGGCCGCGGCGGGAGGACAGATGGATCTTTCGTTTTCCGAGGAACAGCGGCTCTTGGGCGATGCCGCCAACCGCTTCGTCGCGGGCCGCTATTCGTTCGAGGCGCGCCGCGCTTTTTTGCAATCGCCCGAAGGTTTCAGCCGCGACATCTGGCGTGAATTCGCCGAACTTGGCTGGCTCGGCCTCGGCATTCCGGAGGAATTCGGCGGGCTCGGCGGCGGCGCTGTCGAAACCGGCCTCGTGATGGAGGCGCTCGGGCGCGGGCTGGTGGTGGAGCCGTATCTAGCGACCGCGATCGTCGCGCCTTACCTCATTCTCGCGCTCGGCAGCCCGGCACAGAAAAGCGAGTTGCTGCCGCAGATCGTCGGCGGCCAGCTGCTGCTGGCATTGGCGCAGGCCGAACCGCAATCGCGCTTCGCCCTGAATGACGTGACGACCATCGCCACGCGCACCGCAACCGGGTGGACCATCTCCGGACGCAAGCAACTCGTTCTCGGCGGGCCGTGGGCGGACCGGCTTCTCGTCGTCGCGCGCATCGATGGCGAGAGGCGCGACCGTGGCGGCATCGGCGTGTTCGTGGTCCCGGCGCAGTCGCCCGGCATGACGGCGACGGATTATCCGACGCTCGACGGCGCGCGCGCCAGCAACGTCGTTTTTGATGCGGTCGCGCTGCCGCCAGAGGCGCTGCTCGGCGACAACCGCGAAGCGCTGCCGGCGATCGAGGCGGCGGCGGATGCGGCGATCGTGGCGATGTCCTCAGAAGCTGTCGGCTGCATGCAGGTGCTGCTGGACACCACCGTCGCCTACACCAAGACGCGCATCCAGTTCGGCAAGCCCCTGGCGGACAATCAGGTGCTGAAGCATCGTATGGCGGCGATGGCGGTGAAGATCGAGGAGGCGCGCGCGAGCGCGCTGCATGCGATCCTTGCCGCGGACGCGGACCCGGTCACGCGATCGCGTGCGGCCTCCAGCGCGAAGGTGAAGGTCGGTCGCGCCGGCCGCTTCGTCGCCGAGCAGGCGGTGCAATTGCATGGCGGCATGGGCGTCACCGAGGAACTGAATGTCGGCTTCTATTTCAAGCGCCTGATGGCGATCGAGACGATTTTCGGCTCGACCGATTTTCATTTGCAGCGGCACGTCGAATTGTCGCGCGCCGTGAATGCGGCTTAGGAGGCGGCGATGGACCTGTCCTTTTCGAGCGAAGAACTCGCCTTTCGCGACGAGGTGCGCGACTTCATCGCCAAGAATCTGTCCGAGGATGCGCGGCGCGGCACGCGACTTTCGCCGTCGGCGATTCCGGAGAAGCCGGTGTTCGGAAGCTGGTACACGGCTCTCGGCAAGCGTGGCTGGGTCGCACCCTATTGGCCGGTGGAACATGGCGGCGCGGGCTGGTCGCCGGCGCAGCGGTACATTTTCGAGAGCGAGTGCAGCCGCGCAGGCGCGCCGCGTCTGCTGCCGTTCGGCATTCACATGGTCGGGCCGGTCATTATCAAATTCGGCTCGCAGCAGCAGAAGGATTTCTATCTGCCGCGCATTCTGTCGGGAGAGGATTACTGGTGTCAGGGCTATTCGGAGCCGGGTTCGGGCTCCGATCTCGCATCGCTGAAGACCCGCGCGGTGCGCGACGGCGATCATTACGTCGTCAACGGCACCAAGATCTGGACCACGCACGCGCATTTCGCGGACCGAATCTTCGCGCTGGTGCGCACCTCCGATACGCCGAAGCGGCAGGAGGGCATCAGCTTCCTGCTGATCGACATGAAGTCGCCGGGGATTTCGACGCGGCCGATCCTGACCATCGGCGGCGACCACGAGGTCAATCAGGTGTTCTTCGACGACGTGCGCGTGCCGGTCGAGAACCGGATTGGGGAGGAGAACAAGGGCTGGACCTACGCGAAATATCTGCTCGAATTCGAGCGCGGCGCGGGCTTCCGGGCGACTGGGCTGCGGCGGCAGATGAAGGAGCTGCGCGAGTTGATCGCGCAGCATGCCGGCGGCATCGTCGATGCGGATGCGTCGATCGCCTCGCGTATGTCGGAGATCGAAATCGACATCGATGCGATCGAGATGATCGAACTCAAACTGCTGTCGGATGTGCAGGCGGGCCGCAATCCAGGACCGATCTCGTCCGTGCTGAAATTGCGCGGCACCGAAATCTCGCAGGCGATCACGCGACTCGGCGTCGATGTCATCGGCTACGATGCGCTGGTGTGGGAGCCGCGCCGGCCGCTCTACGGCCTCAACGAGCCGCCGGTGCTGCCGGAGATCGAGCTGGCGGTTCTGCCCGCGCATCTCGACACCCGCGCGGCGACGATCTACGGCGGAACGTCTGAGATCCAGCACGAAGTCATCGCCAAGCAGATGCTGGGGCTGTAAGCGCGGCAAAACGAATGGCCGGGATGCATCCCGGCCATTCGGCATTCTGGAAGCGCCGCTTCACCGCCCCGTGAAAGCCGGCGCGCGCTTTTCGACGAAGTGGCGGACGCCTTCCTTGAAATCGTCGCTGGCCAGACTCAGCGCCATTTCGTGATCGGCGAGGTCCATGGCCTCGTCGAGGGACTGCATCTGCGTCGCCCAGAGCTGCCGTTTGATGACGCCGAGCGAACGCGGCGACGACAGCTCGCTCAGCTCCTTCGCGTAAGCGAGCGTCGCGCTCATTAGTTCGTCGGCCGGATAGAGGCGGTTGACCATGCCGAGTTCGAGCGCCTCCGGCGCCATGAATTTGCGGCCGGACAGCAAGAGGTCCGACGCCGCGGCATGACCGATCAGGCGCGGCAGCGTCCAGCTCATGCCGTGTTCGGCGATCAACCCGCGCCGTGCGAAGGCGGTGGTGAAGGATGCGTCGCGCGAGGCGAACCGCATGTCGCAGAACAGCGCGAAGCAGAGGCCGAGGCCGGCGCAGGGGCCGTTGATCGCGGCGATGATCGGTTTCGGCACGGCCGGAAAGTAGGTGTTGGTGCGCTGGAAATCCTTGCGCGAATTGGGGTCGAACGGCGCGGGAGGCGCTTCCTCCAGCCTGCCGGCGCTGGAGATGTTCGACAGCCGCTTCATGTCCGCGCCGGCGCAGAAGCCGCGGCCGGCTCCAGTCAGCACGATGACGCGGACATTGTCGTCGTCGGTCGCCTTGCGCATCGCCTGCCGCACCTCCTTGCCCATCACCGAGGTCCAGGCGTTCAGGCTTTCGGGCCGGTTCAGCGTGACGATGGCGACGTGGCCGTCGGTCTTGTAGTCCACTTCCGTAAACATGCGCGTTCGCTCCCTGATGGCTTTGTTCGACGCGCATGCTGGCACACTTTATGTGGCGAGGCGAGGGAGCGGTTTCGGCGCAGCCGAATGCGCGGCATGCACGGAACGCGCGCCGTGCATGAGAGGCGAATGGCGTGCGCGCGCGGCGGCGCGTCAGCCGGCGGCTTCGACCGCGCGCTGCGCCATCACCTTGACGAGATTGGCGCGATAGGCGGCCGAGCCGTGGATATCCGCCATCATCCCGTCGGCGGAAACCTGGATGCCGTCCAGCGCGGACGGCGACCAGTTCGCCGTCAGCGCCTGTTCGAAATGCGGCACGCGCATCACGCCGTCCTGCGACGCGCCGGTCGCAGCCACCCGCACATCTCCGGATCGGGTCTTCGCCACGAACACGCCGGTCAGCGCGAAGCGCGATGCCGGATGACGGAATTTCGCGTAGCCGGCTTTCGCGGGCACGGGAAACGAGATGGCGGTGATGATCTCGCCATCCTCAAGCGCGGTGGTGAAAAGACCCTTGAAGAAATCGTCGGCCGCGATCGTTCGCTTGTTCGTTTTGATGCTCGCGTTCAGCGCCAGCACCGCGGCCGGATAATCGGCGGCGGGATCGTTGTTGGCGATCGAGCCGCCGATGGTGCCGCGATAGCGCACGGCCGGATCGCCGAGCACGGAGGTCAGATGCACCAGCGCGGGGACCGCCTTCTGCACCTGCGCGTTGCGCATGATGTTGTAATAGGTGGTCGCGGCCTTGATGGTGAGCGTATCGCCGGATGCCTCGATGCCGGCGAGGCCGGGAATCCGCGCGATGTCGATCACGTCGGAGGGGGCGGCGAGGCGCTGCTTCATTACCGGCAGCAGCGTGTGGCCGCCGGCGAGATATTTCGACTCCGTGCCCTTGGCGAACAAAGCTGCGGCTTCCTCGACGCTGGCGGGACGATGATAGGTGGTCGCGTACATGATCGTTCTCCTCAGGCGTTGCCGTGGATCGCGTTCCAGACGCGGGCCGGCGTGGCGGGCATCTCGATCTTTTCGTGGCCGATCGCGTTGGTGATGGCGTTGATGACCGCCGCCGACGCGCCGATCGCGCCGGCCTCGCCGCAGCCCTTCACGCCGAGCGGATTGCCCGGACACAGCGTCGTCGTATGCGACAGCTTGAACGACGGCAGGTCTTCCGCGCGCGGCATCGCATAGTCCATGAATGAGGCGGTCACGAGCTGTCCGTTCTCGTCATAGACCGCGCCTTCGAGCAGCGCCTGGCCGATGCCCTGGGCGAGGCCGCCATGCACTTGCCCTTCGACGATCATCGGGTTGATGAGCCGGCCGAAATCGTCGGCCGCGACGAAGTTCACGAACTCGGTCTTGCCGGTGCCGGGGTCGACCTCCACCTCGCAGATGTAAGCGCCGGCCGGGAAGGTGAAGTTGGTCGGATCGTAGAACGCGCCTTCCTTCAGGCCGGGCTCCATGCCGGGCGGCAGATTGTGCGCGGTGTAGGCGGCGAGCGCGACATTGGCGAGCGCCATCACCTTGTCGGTGCCGGCGACCTTGAAGTTGCCGTTCTCGATGACGATGTCGTCCTCGGACGCTTCGAGCTGGTGCGAGACGATTTTCTTCGCCTTTGCCTCGACCTTCTCCAGCGCCTTCACGATCGCCGAGATGCCGACCGCGGCCGAGCGCGAGCCATAGGTGCCCATGCCGAACTGCACCTTGTCGGTGTCGCCATGGACGATCGACACCTGATCGAGCGGAATGCCGAGCCGGTCGGCGACGACCTGCGCGAAGGTGGTTTCGTGGCCCTGTCCGTGACTGTGCGAGCCGGTGAGCACCTCGATGGTGCCAACGGGATTGACGCGCACCTCGGCCGATTCCCAAAGACCGACGCCCGCGCCGAGGCTGCCGACCGCCTTCGACGGCGCGATGCCGCACGCCTCGATGTAGCAGGACAGGCCGATGCCGCGCAGCTTTCCGGCCTTCTGCGACGCCTCCTTGCGCGCGGCGAAGCCGGCATAGTCGATCGCCTTCAGCGCCGCGTCGAGCGACGCGTGAAAGTCGCCGGTGTCATAGGCCATGATGACCGGCGTCTGATGCGGGAAGGATGTGATGAAATTCTTCCGGCGCAATTCGGTCGGATCGAGTTTGAGTTTTCGTGCCGCCGTCTCCACCAGCCGCTCCAGAAGGAAGCTCGCCTCGGGACGGCCCGCGCCGCGATAGGCGTCCACCGGCGTCGTGTTGGTGTAGATGCCGATCACCTCGGCATAGATGTTCGGAATGTTGTATTGGCCGGACAGCAGCGTCGCATACAGATAAGTCGGCACTGACGACGAGAACAGCGACATATACGCGCCGAAATTGGCGTGCGTTTTCACCCGCAGGCCGATCATTTTGTTGTCCTTGTCGAAGGCCATTTCCGCTTTCGACAGATGATCGCGGCCATGTGCGTCCGTCAGGAACGCCTCGGTGCGGTCGGCGGTCCATTTCACCGGACGGTTGACCTTCTTCGAGGCCCACAGCGCCACCATCTCCTCCGGATAGATGAAAATCTTCGAGCCGAAGCCGCCGCCGACATCGGGCGCGATCACGCGCAGCTTGTTCTCCGGCGCGATGTTGTAGAACGCCGACAGCACCAGCCGCGCGACATGCGGATTCTGCGAGGTGGTGTAGAGCGTGAAATGCTCCTCGGCCTCGTCATAGCTCGCGACCGCCGAGCGCGGCTCCATCGCATTCGGCACCAGGCGATTGTTGGTGAGTTCGATCTCCACGACATTGGCGGCCTTGGCGAACGCCGCGTTGGTCGCGGCCTCGTCACCGAGCGCCCAGTCATAGACGATGTTGCCCGGCGCTTCCGGATGCAGCTGCGGCGCGCCGTCCGCGATCGCCGCGCGGATGTCCGGCACCGCCGGCAGCTCCTCGTAAGCGACCTCGACCTTTTCGGCCGCGTCGCGCGCGCCGTTGCGGCTCTCGGCGATCACCACGGCGACGGCCTGGCCGACGAAGCGGACGATTTCCGGCGCCATCGCCGGCCACGCGCCCATCTTCATGGCCGAGCCGTCCTTTGAATGCACCATCCATCCGCAGATGAGATTGCCGATCTTGTCGTCGACCAGTTCCTGCCCGGTCAACACGGCGACTACGCCCGGCATCTTCATCGCTTCCGATGTGTCGATGCTCGCTACCTTCGCGTGGGCATGCGGGCTGCGAACGAAGCTCGCATAGGTCATGCCGTGCGGGCGGATGTCGTCGGTGTAGCGGCCTTTGCCGGTGATGAAACGCTTGTCTTCCTTACGCGCAACGCTGGCGCCGATGCCTTCCATGCCCATGTCGGTCTCTCCCTCGATGCCCGCTCGCGCAGGGCGCGGCAGCGGACGCAGTTTCGGAAAATATTCGGATCGAAAAAACCGCGGACTATTCCGCCGCCTGCGCGACATTCATGCGCGCCGCCGCGTCAAGCACCGATTTGACGATGTTGTGATAGCCGGTGCAGCGGCAGATATTGCCTTCAAGCTCCTGCCGCACGGTGGCCTCGTCGAGCGATCCGCCGTGGCGGTTGACGATGTCGATCGAGGTCATGATCATGCCCGGCGTACAGTAGCCGCATTGAAGCCCGTGATTGTCGCGGAACGCGGCCTGCATCGGATGCAGTTCGTCGCCCTTGGCGATGCCCTCGATGGTGGTGACGTTCGCGCCGTTCGCCTGTCCGACCAGCACGGTGCAGGATTTCACTGCCTGGCCGTCGATATGCACGACGCACGCGCCGCACTGGCTGGTGTCGCAGCCGACATGCGTTCCGGTCAGCCCGAGATGATCGCGAAGAAAATGGACCAGAAGCGTGCGGTCTTCGGCCGCGCCGGAAACGGCTTTGCCGTTCACCGTCAACGTGACTGTGGTCATGAAAATCCTCCCCAGGATCATGTCCCTACGAAGCGGGCAGCTTTTGTAGGTTTTCTAATTCCAAGGTGGCACCGACCGTTGTGTCATTTCAATTGGAATTTTGGCTGAGGGTCTCTTGGGAGGATTGCCGGGATGCCTGCGACCGGCGGTATTAAATTACGGTCGCCACGATGGAACCTAGGATTGCTTGATGCGTTACCAAATGTGGGGCGGATGTACCCCCGCACGATGAGGCCCGGAACACAGCGTTCCGGGGCTTGTCTGTTTTTGTGTCATGCAACGTGACATTCGTGGCGCGGGTTCCCGCACCCTCTCGCGATTCACGCGATAATCAATGTGATCGAGCCTTGCCGTCGTCCGCTTCGCGTCGTCCGGTTCGATGCGTACAGAGGACCGGATGACCGTCGCCACTCATGCGAATAAAGGCCCGGACGTTTCTGCCGAAGATGCCGCACGGACCAGGACGGTGGACACCGACACGCCCGCGCGGCTGGATCGCCTGCCATGGAGCCGGTTTCATACGCTCGTCGTCGTTGCATTGGGAGTGACGTGGATTCTCGACGGACTCGAAGTCACGCTTGCGGGCTCCTTGTCGGGCGCGCTGAAAGACAGCCCCACGCTCCGCTTCTCGAATCTCGATATCGGCATCGCCGGCAGCGCCTATCTCGCGGGCGCGGTGCTCGGCGCGCTGTTTTTCGGCTGGCTGACCGACCGCATCGGCCGCAAGACATTGTTCTTCGTGACGCTGGCGGTGTATCTGGTCGCGACCGCGGCGACGGCGCTGTCTTGGAATCTCCTGAGCTTCGCGATCTGCCGCTTCTTCACCGGCGCGGGCATCGGCGGTGAGTACACCGCGATCAACTCCACCATTCAGGAGTTGATTCCGCGCGCTATCGCGGATGGACGGATCTCGTCATCAACGGAAGTTTCTGGATCGGCGCCGCGATCGGTGCGGTGCTCGGTATCGTTCTGCTCAATCCTGCGACGGTCGACCCCGAACTCGGATGGCGTCTTGCGTTCCTGATGGGCGCGGGACTGGGGCTTGTGATCTTCCTGATGCGATTCTGGATTCCGGAAAGCCCGCGCTGGTTGATGATCCATGGCCGCCCCGACGAGGCGCGCGCCATCGTCGCCGATATCGAGCGACGCGCCGGCGTGACGCAGACGGCCGCCGCGCTGCCGACGATCCGCCTGCGAATGCGCACGCATACGCCGCTGCGCGAGGTCGCGGCCACGCTGCTGAAGCTCTATCCGCGACGCACGGTTCTCGGTCTCGGACTGATGGCGGCGCAGGCGTTTTTCTACAACGCGATCTTCTTCACCTACGCGCTGGTGCTGAGCGAGTTCTATGGGATTCCGGCCGATCATATCGGCTGGTATCTGCTCCCCTTCGCTGCGGGAAACTTTCTCGGGCCGCTTCTGCTCGGACGATTGTTCGACACGCTCGGCCGCCGCATCATGATTACATCGACCTATGCGCTGTCCGGACTCCTGCTGGCGGTCTCGGGCTATCTGTTCTCGATCGGCGTGTTCGATGCGACGACGCAGACCATCGCCTGGATGGTCATCTTCTTCTTCGCGTCGCCGGCGGCCAGCGCGGCCTATCTCACGGTGAGCGAAACCTTTCCGCTGGAAATCCGCGCGCTGGCGATCGCCGTATTCTATGCGGTCGGCACCGGCGTCGGCGGCATCGCGGGGCCGGCGCTGTTCGGCGTTCTGATCGATACCGGTTCGCGCACAAGCGTGTTCGGTGGCTATCTTCTCGGCTCGGCGCTGATGATCGCCGCCTCCGTGCTCGCCTGGCGGCTTTGCATCGCCAGCGAGAGAACGCCGCTGGAGCATATTGCGAAACCACTGGCGATGATAGAGTAAATGACGATGGATGATACGACAGATTTCGAACGTGCGGATGCTCGAAAAAAAGGCGCGGTGCCGGTGCCCGGTGCGATCGCGCCGCATCTGGACCGATGCGCGCTGCTTCTGGATGTCGACGGCACGCTGATCGATCTCGCGCCGACGCCGGAAGCGATTCACGTCCCGCGCGAATTGCCGGAACACCTCGCGCAACTCCTGAAGCTGACGTCGGGTGCGCTTGCGCTGGTCAGCGGCCGCATGGTCTCCGACATCGATTCGATCTTCGCCCCGTTCAAGCTGCCGGCGGTCGGTGGCCACGGCGCGGAAATGCGGCTGCGCCCGGACAGCGATGTATCCGCGGCCTCGGTGCTGCCGATGGACAAGCATCTCAAGGCGCGGTTCATCGCGATCGCCAAGGCCGATCCTGGAATTCTCGTCGAGGACAAGGGCTATTCGGTCGCGCTGCATTACCGCCTCGCGCCGTCGATGCAGCGTCATATCTACGATGCGGTCGCCGCGATCAGGGCCGACCTTCCCGAAGCGCCGATCGAGGTGCTCGCGGGAAAATTCGTGGTCGAGATCAAGCACGAGGGCTTTTCCAAAGCGACGGCCGTGCGTGAACTGATGGCTCATCCGCCGTTCGCCGGACGCTATCCGATTTTTCTCGGCGATGACGTCACGGATGAAACCGTGTTCGGAATCATGCCGGACATCAACGGCCTTGCGTACTCTGTCGGACGGAAGGCGCAGGGCGTGGCGGGTCATTTTGACTCACCGCATGATGTGCGCCTCTGGCTCGCGCGAATGATCGCCGACTCGTCACGCGCCTGAAACGCCTCCGCCATCGGGATTATTCGCGGCACGGCAAGTGTTGGCACGGAACTGTACGGAACTTTTGTTCCGTTGTTCCTCATCACAATTTCTTGCCGATGCAACACATAGGAACCATATTCATGAACAACCGTTTATTTGTCAGCCGAGTCTGGGGACTTATGGGGATGATGGTGTGACTCTTGTCGTAGTCTCAAATCGCGTCGCGCGCGCCTCCGCTAACGAGCCGATGACAGGCGGTCTCGCGGCGGCGCTGCTTCCTGTCGTCGAGAAATCAGGCGCGGTGTGGATCGGATCGAGTGGGCAGCTTGATCCCGGTTCGCGGGGATACATGAACATCGAAGTGCAGCAGGTTGGCGCCGGACAATTGGCGCTGCTTGATTTGCCAGCCGCGGATTACGGCGGCTTCTATGCCGGCTTCTCGAACTCGGCGCTGTGGCCTGCGCTGCATTCGCGCAGCGATCTCATTCGCGTCTGCGATGACGACTATCGCTCATATCGCCGCATCAATTCTTTCATGGCGCAGGCGCTGCTCCGCTTTCATAAGCCCGGAACGTCGTTCTGGGTGCAGGACTATCATTTTCTCGAGTTGGGCGAAGAGTTGCGCAAGCGCGGCGTCACGCAGCCCGTCGGATTTTTTCTGCACACGCCATGGCCCGCGCGCACCATCGCCGTCGGTATTCCGCATCATCGCGAACTGATCGAAGCGATGCTCGCTTACGACGTGGTCGGCTTCCAGACCGAGGATGATTGCGGGCATTTCATCGACTACCTCCGCGAGGAGTTGAAACTTGTCGTCGAGGACGGCCGCGTCATCTCGCGATTCGGCGTCACGCGCCTCGCCGCTTTCCCGATCGGAATCGATGTCGACGGCTTCGCGGCGCAAGCGGCCAAGGCCGCGCTGCATCCGGAAGTGTCGCGGCTGCGCCTGTCGCTGCGCGGCGAGAAGCTCGCGATCGGCGTCGACCGTATCGACTATTCGAAGGGACTCGTGAACCGCATCAACGCCTTCGACAGGTTGATGACGATGATGCCGTCGATGAAGCGCACGCTCTCGCTGTTGCAGATCGCGACGCCGTCGCGCGATGCGATCGAAGCCTACAGCCAGTTGCAGGCGGAGCTTGCCGGGCTGGTGACGACGGTGAACGGTAAGCATGGCGAGGCGGACTGGACGCCGATTCGCTATCTTAACAAGGGGTACGGCCAGCACGTTCTGTCGGGCTTCTATCGCTCCGCGCAGGTCGGGATCGTCACGCCGCTGCATGACGGGATGAATCTGGTGGCGAAGGAATATGTCGCGGCGCAGAATCCCGACGATCCGGGTGTGCTGGTTCTTTCGCGTTTCGCGGGCGCGGCGAGCGAGCTTGACGCCGCGCTGCTGGTCAACCCGAACGATATCGATGCCGTGGCACGGGCGATCGCCACCGCCTCCTCGATGTCGATCCTCGAACGGCGCGAGCGGTGGGCGGCGATGATGGTGCGCCTCAGGCAGCGCACCATCCACCAATGGTTTGCCGATTTCATCGCGGCGCTGGAGGCGACGCCGCAGGAGATGGAGGACTTGCCGCTGTCGCCGGCGATCGTGCGCGGCGGTGCGCCGCTCCACCGGCAGCTTCTGAACTAGCTGGAGCGTGAAGCCGGGATCGCGTTCTAGGATTTGCGAATTCGAAACGTCAGCACCTCGCCGTCGCGCGAGGTGTCTTCCAACACATCGCCGCGCTGCGCCACCAGCGTCGGGATGTCGATGGCGGCCAGAGGATCGGTGCATTCGACGATGACCCGGCTGCCGGCCGCGATCTGCGACAAGGCCTTGCGCGTTTTCAGCACGGGAAGCGGACATTTCAGCCCGTGGAGTTGAAGTCTTAGGTCCGTCAACGGAAGCCTCTGGCCTGCCTGAAAAACTCGTTCGATCTTATCATCAGAACGCGGGATGGCGGGAGGCGATGTCGCGCGCCTGGGCGAGATCGTCCGGTGTGTTGATGTTGAAGAACGGATCGGCGGGAGCGGTCGGCCACTCATGGCGCGCGACCCGGTGCCGCGCGAGATAGCGGTTCACCGAGCGGATGTCTTCTTGCAGCAAGGCGCGGCGCAGATCGGCGGCGAGCGACACCGGCCACAGCGCGTAGACGCCGTGCTGCCGGCCACCTGAGGTGGCGCAGGCGATGGTCGCGTCCTCTTGCTCGCGGACGGCGTGCAGGCGCTCGACCAGATCGCGCGGCAGAAACGGCCCGTCAACCGGCGCGCTAGCCATCAGCGTGGCTTCCGGCGCGTGCTGCGCGGTCCATTCCAGGCCGGCGAGAATCCCGCCCAGCGGCCCCAATTGAGGCACCGCATCCCTGACCACGGGAAAGCCGTCGGGAACGGGGAGCGGATCGTTCAGATTGACGATCAGACGGGTGCATTGCGGGCCGAGCCGGTCGATCACCCGCTGCACCAGCGTCGCCCCGCTCCATTCGAGATGGGCTTTGCCCTCTCCCCCCAGCCGTTCGGCGCGCCCCCCGGCCAGAACGATGCCTGTCACGCTATCCGCCATTGCTCCGATCCGATCGCGGCGGCGTTCCGCCGCGGCGGGCGAAACCTACGCAAAAAAGTCGCTTTCGGCCATCATCGCCCTTGCAAAACCGGCCGACGCCATTCATGAGGGGCGGCATCCTCGGGCTTTCCGGGCCGCCCTCCCGGCGGCGAGCCGAACGGTCCGCGGACGCGCTGGAGAGGTGGCCGAGTGGTTGAAGGCGCACGCCTGGAAAGTGTGTATACGGGAAACCGTATCGCGGGTTCGAATCCGCTCTCTCCGCCAAATGGGCTTGATTTCATTAAATTTTTTATTAGAAATCTGGGTCAGCCCCCGGATGGACCCCCGCCCCCAAAAATTAGTCAGAGGCAGGCCTTCCATCTGGGTTTGGTCGCTTCGAATGATGAAGTGGCCTATCGAAACCCAAGGCGCGAAAATCGCGCTCGGCCTTAAGCCAATCAAACAGCTTCTGTAAATCGTACAGGTCGTTCGACCCCTCGGTCTTCCGCCTTTCCCAGTTCCAAGCACGGCGGTCAGGATCGTCCACCTGCGCATCATCAACCTCTAACAAGAGGCGCTCGACTACTAAGGGATTTTGTTCAGCCCACGTTTTGAACGTCGTCCATTCCTTCGACGCCTTCATATCAAGTTCATCGGCTTTGATTTCATCCAATTTTTCACGCCGATTTTGTTGCCATCTCTCGACAAAATCGGAAAGGGGATCCCGAAACTGGACCAAGCAGTAGCACCAGTGTCGCGCCGAGTCCGATAAACGAAGCTGCCGTTGAGCCAATATACTGGGCTGCGTAGTCGCGGCCCTGAAGAATGAGGGCGATACCTACGCCGCCTAGGACAAGCGCGAGCATTGCTCGGCCGAAGAGTTTCCTCAATCCAGCCGGAAGAAATTCCTGTCGAGTCATCCAAAGCCATTTGTTCTAAGGGCAGGTAATGCACGGCAACAAAAGTGCAGCGCTATAATGTTCAAATCCTAAACCTTTAGAACGGTTGTTGTCGACGCTCAACCAAGATCAGACAGACGAAGCATGTCTTAGGTTGTCTCGATTTGATCTTACAAGGAGGCTCCTGCTCTAGCGGGGAAGGGCGCGTACATAGCGAAAGAAGCGCGGGTTGTACCGGGGGTTTCTCACGACACAACGGAAAAGATAAGCGATTTCATTGGTCGAAGGCGGTTAAAGGCACCGCCTTACGGGGCTATACCCATTTCATTTCGCCGACTAGGATCAAGCTCTCTTGGGGGGCTTCTATGAAACAATTTCAATTATTGATGCTTGCTGGTCTTCTCACAGGTTGTGTCACCGGAGGCATGTTGCCGGGAAAAATATACTCCGAACAAGGTCGGGTCCTTGAATTTCAAATCGAGAAGGCGAGACGCTCAGGTAACGTAACCGCTTATGACCCAGCCAGCGGAGAGCAATTTTCAGGCACGTACACAGGCATTCTGCCTTCAGCCCAGATGACGAGCACTGGCATCTCCCAAGTAGGGCAGAGTATAGCGGTAGGAAGCCGAAATGCTTTTGTCAGTACGAACATCGCAAATACTGCCGCCTATCTCAAAGGCGACAAAGGATCGATGCTGACCTGCGAAATGACAATTGAAGCGGGCCTTTCTCCTCACGGTATTGGGACGTGCGTTGACCAAGCCAACGGGCGATACCGACTCAATTCTAATCCGCAATGTTTTTGGATCACTCCTTTTTTAGGAGATTGAAATTCTGTTCAATCTTTGCGCTGCTCTCGCGCGATCATTTATGACAGAGGGGGCAGTTGCAGCGAATGGGCTATTCTTTCGGGTATATTACAGAGAGTCTCCATTGGATGGTAACCAAGCCTCGTTCGGCATTTCTGTTAGAGCGCGACGAAGACGAAGCGATTTTCCGCAATGATCGATCATATCCTGAACGGTATCGTAGCCGCTGACGAATACGTGCCCTAAACGTCGGTCCAGGCGCGTATCGCAACGACTCTTCCCGCCATTTGAACGATTTCGAAATAGCCGCCCGATTCGACCGCACGGAGCCGCGAGTAACAGGAAGCGCTCGCTCCAGAATTGCCGGTAATCGAGCTGGACTAGGTCTGTCGCTGAATCGATACCTGCTCTACGTATCGCCGACCGGCCATTACACCGCCATTCCAGATGTACGCAATTAATCTCGCCTGTAATCCGTGAATGCTTCTCCTTGTAGGCGATCAATAGATTTGGAGCCCATCTGCCAGCATCATATCTTGTCTCGGTCGTCTCGATACTTTCCTGTCGGATGGGTCGGCCGGCCCTTCCGCGGTAGCATCGAATTTCCTGCCGCTTCCATGATAGCGCCGTACCAAGTGGTGATGGAGATATTCGAAGCCGTCGTCACGACGGGACGGTGTCTCGAACCAAAATCGAGCGCGAACTCTGCGCGGTTTATGAAGGCATCATCCGTTTCTTTTGCAAGCGACCTCAGGACATCATAGGAGGGCTGGCGCAATTCGATGCGCTGACGCATTTGAGCATCAAATCTTGCTGCTCTCGACTCTGCATACAGACCGCCACGGCCACACTGCTTGCGCAACGTTTCGAGCATTTCTGTTGTGAAGGCTCTCGTAGCCAGAATTGCACCTTGTCGAGATAAGCAGTTACTGTTGCAGGCTTAGGTACAGCCCGAAAATCAGGTAATATTTGCATTCGGAACGCCCCTTTCGCGTTCTGAGCTTGCTCCGTCGTCTTATGCGGAAGGCGACGGGATAGCTATTTCCTTATGGCTTGTCGAGCGGTTTGCGCCAAATTCCATCACGCAGCGCAATCCGCTGCTGCTGCCAATCGATGAGCTCTGCCTCGATCCACGCCTTCCGGCGCGCACTCAGCTTGACCGGTTTTGGAAATTCACCGAGCGCAATAAGCTCCTCGATCCTCGTACGCTTAAGACCTACGAAATTCGGCAGATCGACGAGACGAACGACCTTGTGAAGTTGCATCTAATTTTTCTCCGCTCTTCGGCGCGTCGTAATGCGCCGTTACACGCTGCCAAGATGCCCATCGAAGAGTGAATGCGTAAGGCGGAATTAAATTGTTCGAATTATTTGCGCCTAAGTCTCGGTTCGCTTTCCAGCGAGAGTTTCAAATCACGTCGGCCTTGATGAAGCTTCTTCTTCCGGTTCTGAAACCAGCTTTGAAACGCCTGATCGTGCTCGGTGGCATCCCACTGCCCATTTCCATTTGAAAAGCTTGGAGCAGCGCTTTGCGGACGGGGCTTTTATCTCCTGCTTGCCGGAGATCTTCGGCAACCTCATCAACCCACTGCGCGAAATGGATCGCGTCGAATATAGGCAGCGCGCCCGTACTTGGTCGCCCTCGTCGCGAGGAGGAGTTTCTCGCGCCATATCAATGACTAATTGAGTGCCGTATTTTGTGATTAGCCGAGCCAGAAGCTTCTTATCAGCAACAGTAAAGGCGTCTGTGTTTCTGTTAGGCGGCGAGGCGTACTTCGGGCGGCTCCTACCTTGCTCTTATCGGCACCACGCTTCCATCTACGGGTCGTTGCTTGCTTTCGCAAAATAGTCCCCAATCTTCCATCAGTTTTCGGCGCTTGTCGAACAGGTCCGAACGGAGGTAAGCCGCCTCGACTTTGTTGCTTATGGTATGAGCAAGCGCCATCTCCACGACATGATTTGGGTAGCTGGTGCTTTCCGCTGCCCAGTCGCGAAATGTACTCCGAAATCCGTGAACGGTGATATCTTTGTAGTCCATGCGGCGAACCGCTGCGGCCATCGCCATGTTACTCAGCCCACGAGCTCGCGAGCCAATGAAGAGGAACTTGTTGCTTCCCTCTGCCGGCGTGACTTTCAGAATTTGAAGAGCTCGGTTGCTCAGAGGCACCTTGTGTTCGCGTCCTGCCTTCATGCGGGACGCAGGAATAGTCCAAGTCTTTTGGACTAGGTCAATTTCGTCCCAAGTTGCGCCGATCACCTCGCCGGTTCTGGCCGCCGTTAGAATCAAGAATTCCAACGCGCGCGCGGCAACTCCTTCTCGCTTCCGCAAGTTAGTCAGAAATTCCGGAATGGCGGTATATGCGAGCGCAGGATGATGCTTGGTCTTTGCGATGCTCCCACGGTCTGGCAAAATATGTTCAAGATGACCTCGCCACCTAGCCGGATTGTCACCTTTCCGAAGGCCGCGGACAGTTGCCCAATCGAGAACGCTCTCGATTCTACCCCGGACGCGGCTCGCAGTTTCCGTTTTGCTGGCCCAGATTGCTTCGAGCACCTGCACAATGAGTCCGGTTTCGATGTCCGAAACTGTGAGCTTTCCCAGCTTCGGAAATACGTAGGTCCGCATCGTGGATAAAAATTGAGCGCGATGCTTGAGATTCTTCCACTTTCCTTCGTGCGAGTCGAAATAGGATATCGTTGCCTGCTCGAACGTTAAGGACGTGGCGGACTCCAGGGCTTGCCTGGCGCGTTCTTTCCGTCGGGCGTCTATAGGGTCTTCACCGTCAAGGAGCCTCTCTCTCGCCTTCCTTGCCCGCTCACGGGCTTGTTGTAGGGAGACCGTATGGTATGGCCCTAGCCCCATTTGACGTTCCCGGCCATTTCGTTCGTAGCGAAACAGCCATGATTTAACGCCGGTCGAGGTTATCTGGAGATAAAGGCCCTGGCCGTCTCCGTAGCGTCCGGCCTCTTTCAATCTCGATACGCGCTGAGCGTTAAGTGCCATAATCCCCCCGGATCAACCCCCGGCATCGTTGCCGGTTGCTGCCGGCTACTATCGGTCGTCTCCGTATCAAAGAAAAGCCTTAATCATCGTAATTTCTTGAATTCTTATATCATTGCGACGCTTGTCGGCGCTAGGCGAGTTAGGCGGAGGCGGTCGCTCTCTCCGCCAATATCCCGTCCGAAACCGTTCTCTGATCGAGCGCACTCAGTTGGAATCCGCAGTAAATGCGGCCTTGTTCATCGAGACCTCTGGACTCCGGAAACCGCGTTGGCGGCCCACCTGTTCTCCGTTTGCCCTTCTTTCTCTCGACCTCTGGACTATGGGGGCCGTGGTACGGCGCTGTGGAGCTAGAAATCTCAAGGCGTTAGCCGCGCGCCCGACAATCAGAGTTGGTGAAAATCTCGCGTACCGATCATCGCAAAAACTTGGCTGGACCCTACTGCCGCCTCGATAAGCCCTCGATCGTCATGTTCTCCGCGATTACATCATGCGGGATGAGCACGTAGGTCCAGGGCTTACCTCCGTGGCCGCGCGCGTGTTCAGAGGCCTGATTGCACCAAGTCACCGCTACTTCGCGCTTGGCCAGCACATCGGGGTCCGTCATCTGATTCGATGCTTTGGGCTCTAGCATGAAGATGCGGTCGCTCGTTTCGGCCACAAAATCCGGCTGATACTCGGGCGTGTCGCCGCCGCTCTTGTAATAGATCTGGAATTGGCCCTTCGCAGGCTTGAACCATTTCAGCGCTTCCCGCTCCAGAATGACAGCGAGCTTCCGCTCAGCGTCTGACTGGAATTTCTGAATCGGGTACAGACATCGGGCAAAGCCGCCGAAGAGATACTTCGACATGTTGCTCTTGTCGGCGGGAGACGTCCTGAAGTCGAGCGGCCGCTCATCTACGGCTGCCGTGTAGGCGCTTGGCCGAAGCGCTGTGAAGCCTCGCGTCACCACAACTTCGTAGTCCACCTCGGTATCCTGCCAGAAGTGCTTCAGCATCTGCGCATGGACAAACCGCGCTATATCCCGTTGATGGAGACGGAGAACCTTTCGTGCGTCGTCGGCGGACAGGTAGCTGCGAAGATGCGTGACCACCTGTTCCGCAAGGTCGTAAAGCAGGTCCGCGTGCTCATCATAGGCTACATCGTCAAAGTCGATTAGGCCGCTGACGACGTAGTCTTCCAGACGTTGTTCATCGACGCTGCCGCTTCCGAGGCCGACCACATCGACCTGCTCAGTGCGCAGGTGCCGAATCCAAAGCTCGTCGTCAGGCGCGGGATAGTTGATTGTCGACAGGTCCAATGTGAATGGCTTGAAACCTGACTTCACTTCCCCCTTCGGAACCACAAGGATGCGGGGGATATCGATGGTCTGCTGGACGACGATTTCCGTCGTCTTCGCGACGACCGCGGCGAGATCGGGCTGCTGACTGATACCCGTAAGCTCCATCTGCACAGGCCGATACTGCTTCGTCACCTCCTTCAGAACGGCGGCTTGCACCGCCGGTTGTTGGAGGTACGTGACGCTCGGAAGTTTCTCTGGCTGCGATTCGAACTTCCGAATCACGTCGTAGGTGATCTGCGCGATCTTTTGCTCTTCCGCATTGAAAACGGCCGGCGCCTCATTGAATCCCGAAACTTGCGTGCTCGAGGTGAGATGGTCCGGCTTGAGGCCAAGCTTTGCAGCAAGTTGGGATTGTGAGACGACAGTCACCGTCTTTTGCTGCAGTTGATCGGGATTGAGCACGACCTGCTGCAGCCGGATCGTCGAGTTGGGGTTGTTCGCCTCCTCGACGATTTCTTGGAATCTGTCGTGCGCCACGATATTCAAACGATCGACGGCGGTAACGCCGGTACGCTTGCCGTAGGGGAGACGAAGGCCACGGCCGATGGACTGCTCAATGAGAGTGCGCGCATTGGCGGCCCGCAGAGGCACGATGGTGTATAGGTTGGTGACGTCCCAACCTTCTTTTAGCATATTGACGTGAATCACGATCTCGGTGGGTTCGTCAGTCTGCTCGACTTTGAGCAGTCGCTCCACCATCTCGTCTTCCTCGGTGCCAGTCTTACTGGAGTCGACCTGGATAACTTTCGTCGCGTAACGGCCTTCAAAAAAACCGTCGGACTGAATTAGCTGCATAAGCTGGCTTGCGTGCGTCGTGTCGCGGGCGATCACGAGCAAGAACGGCTTGACGATAGGGTTCGCCGTTTCTCGCGCATAGGTTTCCAGCTCGACCTTGACGCTCTCGTGCAGCCGGACGCCGTCCTCCAGCTTCAAGCGCTCGATCTCTTCGACCGACATCCCGGCCGGGTTGAAATTCTTCCGCGTGACGACGGCCGGCTCCTTCACGAAGCCGTCCGCCATGGCGCGTCCGAGGGGATAGTCAAAGATGACGTTCTTGAAGGGCGTCGGTCCTCGGCTGGTCTCAACGAAAGGCGTGGCGGTAAGCTCAAGCCCGAGAACCGGTTTTAATTCGTTGACAGCGCGAATACCGGCCGACGCGCGGTATCGGTGCGACTCGTCCATGATGAGAACGAGGTCGTCGAGTCCAGCGAGATAGTCGAAATAGCTCTCGCCGATTTCCTCTCGGAAGCTGCGAATGCGAGGGGTGCGTCCGCCCCGTACCTCGGAATTGATTTTCGAGATGTTAAAGATGTTGATCCGAACCGGAAACAGATCGCCGAGCTGCCGCTCGTAATTCTCGCCGTTCGTGATGATGGGCGGAGATACGGCAAATTCCGAAATGCCCTTGAACACATACTTGGGATTGCCTTGCGAAAAATCGCGGATCAGCTTGTCATAGATGGTAAGGTTAGGCGCCAGTACGAAAAACTCCTTGAGGCCGTGCGCCAAGTGCAGATAGGCGATAAACGCACCCATCAACCTTGTCTTGCCTACGCCCGTCGCCAGCGCGAAGCACAGACTGGGGAACTCTCGCTCGAAATCGGTGACGGTCGGAAACTCACTGCGGATTGCGGTGAGCGCGGCGTCGAGGTCCGTTCCCTTCTTCGGTGGAACGATCTCGGTGATCCGATCCAGGAATTCGAGAGACTGACGCTGCGGGGCGCGAAGGCTTAGGCGGCCTGCGATGGAATTCACATGACGATTCATCGGCCGCCCCCGTTTTTCGCGCCGAATAGATCGGGCTGCTTCGCCGCCTTGTCCGGCGCTGCCTCTTCGGGTTCAGCCTGCGGCGCCGCCTTTGGCAGGTTCTCGACGTTAAGGCTGTAGTCGTCGTGGCCCCATTCGCAGCGGGAACGAATGTGATTAGGAATCTTTTTCACGGTGAGGTTCGGCCAACGGTCCGCGTTACCCCGGAATGCTGAACACAGCACGAGCAGCGAGCGATCGGAGCCGACCTCCTCGCTCAATTGCTGGAGTTGGTCGATCCCGAGGGTTTGGGTCGTCACGTAGATGAAATCGCGCTCGGTCGAATGGCCATGCTGCCAGTAGACGGCATCACTCGGCGCGTAGGTGAAGCCTTCAATCTTGCATAAGGCTTCAGCCAGCATCTCGGCGTTGTAGGTCTTGCTGATGACCTCGCGGCCCCATTTGTCGGTTTCGAGTAACGAAGGAGCCAGCTTAAAGTAGCGGAACCCGCCACCGCCCTGCCAGCCTACCGCCTCAGTCACGCCGCCCTTGTCCTCGCCGTCGATGAGCTTCTTCAGGCGCGGGATGATATGGGTGTGGCAATGCTCGCCCAGCTCCACCATTATCCAACGGCGGCCCATCTTGTGGGCAACGGCGCCGGTGGTGCCGGAACCAGCGAAGGGTCGAGAACGAGGTCACCGGGAACAGTTGCGATATCGAGAACGCGCTTAATAAGCTTTTCTGGCTTTGGAGTCGCAAAAGCATCATTGGGGTTTATTGCCTTAACTTCCTCCCTTGCTTCATGATTGTTTCCAGCTTCTGAATGAAGCCAGATAGTAGCAGCTGGCGGACCGGACACTTTTAGTTCTCTTAGAAAGGTCTTACGTGACGGCGTTGCTTTGCCGTCAGCTCCAAACCAAATTTCATTGTTTTCATCCATTTGCCGAAGAGATTCGGCAGGAAAGCGAGGAGATGTGCCCCTTGGAGGTGTCCAGACGACGCCGTTCTTGAATTTGTATGTGAAGCTTTGCTCTTTGTCAGAGCCTGTTCTCTTTGCGTAAAGGGGGGTCGCTTTCCAAGGGCCCTTGGGATGCTTATCCGGATTTCTGTAGCGCGCATCCATGTCGGCGCTGCGCTCAAGGCGATACGGACGCCAGGTTTCCTTGTTTGCCGCATATATCAAAACATGATCGTGGTTCTCCGACAGCCATTTTGCATCATTGGCAACTGTATATTTCTTTTGCCAGATCGCATTGGCAACGAAGTTAAACCTGCCAAATACTTCATCGCATAACACTTTGAGATAATGTGCCTCGTTGTCATCAATCGTGATCCACAGCGATCCGTCATCCGCTAGCAGCCGCCGGATTACCTCCAAACGATCCCGCATCAAGCCAAGCCAAATCGAGTGCTCTACTCCATCATCATAATGCTCGAATGCGCTGCCAGTATTGTATGGAGGATCAATAAAAACACACTTCACCTTGCCGGCGAATTCCTGCTCCAGCGCCTTCAGCGCGAGCAGGTTGTCGCCAAAGATCAGCCGGTTGTCGAAGATGTCTTCGTCTCCAACCCGATGCCCAGCATGAGTAGACTTCTCGGAATCTTCGAGGAGGATGCGCGGCTCCAGCCGCGGCCGGTTCTCCTTGCCCACCCAAGTCAATTCGAGTTTCTGCTTTTTATTCATGTGACATTTCCAATCTGTGGCGCCTTCGCCGACAGAAAGTCGAACATGGCTTTTTGGGGGTACGGCTCGCCAGCGGTGACCTTCGCCTGGAGTGGTATGATCGCAGGATCGGCGCCGAGGCCGTAGTGGGCGATCATCGTATCTTTGAGGACAGGCAGCGCGTCGCCGAGATTTCGCAAAATCGCCAACGGCCCTTTATAGGGTGTGCGCTTTTGCATGGCGTTCCAATAACTTTGGCGGGCTCCATCAAATGGTATCGAAAGCTGACTTTCTAACTTGGACACCTCAATTATTGACGCGCTCGCCATGACACCTTCAAGGCTCTTGGCGAGTACAAATCCAAGCGCAAATGTGCCGTGCTTGTACGCCAGTTTCTCAGGGCCCGCAGATTTCCCGGCCGCCTCCGCCACCATTCGAGCGTTCACGTACCGGGAGAACAACACCGCATTCGCTAGCCGATAAGCAGTGAGGTCGTTTGTGAACAGCGCCTTGTACGGCGCCCCCTCCACCAGCAGAAGTTGGCCTGGCTCCTTCTTTAGATAGACCGGAAATCGAGGGTCGGCCTGCACCATCGCGAGCGCCTGGGCGGCTTCTTCGATCGAAATTCTCCTAGGATCTGCGGCGCCTTCGAAGCCTTCCGGCTTATAAACGTACTGGAATCCAAGGAGGCCTAGTTCACATCGCAGACGCTCTTGCTGATCATCCAAGGCTGCGAAATTCTGAGACAACACCGGATTTTGGAGGTTACGCGCTCGCGTGACCTTTTTGCTGAAATCAACATCATTGTCTGCTTGAATTACCGTCGCATGCACCGCCGCATTTGAGATATCGACTGTTGGATTGTCGGCGACAAACGAAGCTGAGGAGCCGACCGTTTGGGCGCCATTGATTATGGACATCCCTGTCAGGCGCAATCGCTTACCAGCCTTCTTGCTGTTGTTCTTTGGGTCTATCTTGTCGGCAAGGATTGTGACGCCGTTGTTCAGATACTCAAACTCGTCTGGGCTTGTTCCGAGAGTATTTCGAATTGCTTTGTTAGCATCTGAATTCAAGCCCAGATGTTGGCGAATATTTTTCGCATAGAGCGCCTTGCCATGCGCTTGATGAAACTTAACAAGATCAGCTACGGCCACAAATCCGATGTAGGTCTTTCGCTTCTCGAGTCGATAGCCCGCAGCCTTGAGCACTATCTCCCCATCCACCCGCGGATAGGCTTGTTCTTGCTGTATTTGAGCGACGATCCTAGCGGCGTCGAAGTCGATAACCGTCGGAGCAAATCGTTCTTCTCCGTGAGTCTCGTCGTCCAGAAGCTGTTGAAGCGCCAAACTGGCGTGATGGCTTAAACCCGCTCCAACATGCACCACCACAAGTTCAATTCTTGAGCAACTCTCTACCGCCCCCTCAATTGCAGTCTGCCTCTTCAGGACATGTCCATTGAAACCTGAAAAATCCTGCGAAATCAGTTTGCGGATCCCCTGCACGAATGCATTTGCTTCGTCCTGACTGAACATCGCGCCGGCCTTGAGTTTCCCTTGCACAAGGTAAAGGGTCTCACTGGGGCCATGATAGTAAACAGCATCGAGGCCCAAATCGTCGTAGTCATCAACGACGGAATCGGCGGCTTCTTTTGAGCCAACATCGCAAAGTGCCGAAATCGCAAAGGCCGCAAGGCCGCGGGATAGATTCTTCACTGCGTCTTCCGGGGGGGTCTTCGGTTTAAGCAGCGGAGGCAAATGCGGGACGTAATCCGATCGCAAGACCGTTTCCAGCAAGCCACGTTGTGCAATATTTAAGCTCATAGGACCCCGCAGCGCACGGTAACCAGCAATTCAGCCGAAGTTTTCTGGTGCAGCTTCTCAATGTAGTAAATGGGTCGCCTTCGCGACCGGCCATTCGAACCCACCGAAGTGAATTCGAGATTTCGCGTCCATTTCATGACATGCCCCCGTGACCTGCTCCGCTTGAGACTTCAGCGGCGCCGGCGAGGGCCGCAAGCAAGCCTGAACGCAAGATCTGGCAATCTCCCCTGCGGAGAAGACGGAACGGAAATGTCGAGGCGATTCGAACGTTACTGGCTGGCCATCCCCTTGCGAGACTCGGGAGACAAACCCTTTCGCCTCACACACGCCGAACAGGGTCTCGGATATTTCAGTCGCAGCAATGCTGATCTGTTGCTCCTCCTCTGGAGTGAGGTTCAACGCATCAGCCTGTTCAGGCCGAAGTCGCAGGAACAGCACGTTCAACACGAGCCAGCGCGCATTCTCAAAGAACGCTTTGCGCACGCCTGCGCTGGTCCGGCCGCTGTCCTGCAACGCCCGGAGAAGTAGGCGCTGAGCTTGCACGGCGCGCCAAACGGTCCGGGCAGAGCGATCAGGCCTGAAGACGCGCTCGCATCGCGATCGAAGCCCTTCTTGCTCTGGATAGACGGGCTCCAGCGACCACAGGGAATGCCGATTGGCAAGGATGCGCGCGACGAAGTCGCAGTCGTTGGCTTGAACAAGGCAGGCGCAGGCCGTGGTCGCTTCTTCAAGTGTAAAGTTGTGTGCGTCGGGCGTAGGTAAGTCCGCCTCCGACTTGTAGTGGTAGGAGATGCCCGACAAGCTGAGCTGTTTGGCAATGACTTCCTGTTGCTCGTATTGAGCAGCGAAGTCCCGTAAGCCGATCTGGTTCTGGAAATTGGTGCTTCGCGTGATCCGTTCAGCAAACGCGCGATCGTCCTCGCACTTTTCGAGTGAAATTACTTTCATGAAGACAAATCCGTCGGGCACAGGGTCTGGAGGCATAGCGAATACCTCGGCAACTGACCCGACTGTCTGAGCGCCGTTTACGATGGAGAACCCGTGGGCCGTAATCCGTTTGCTATCAGCATTGCCGCGGTCGAGGTTGTGAACCTCCAGCCTTTCGCAGTACGCCGTCAGCCCGTTGTTCAGATAGAAGAAGCTTTTGGCTTCACTCTTTGCCGTTTTGATGATTTCACCGTTGACGTCCGTGTTGCCCTTGAATCCACGTATGTTCGCCGCGATCAGGCGCTTGCCGTGCTCTGCGCCCATAGCGGCTAGATCCTTCAGAGCAAGCAGTCCGTACACCGTTTCGAATGGATCTGTGACCCAGCCGGGCCGCAAGAGCTTTAAGTCGATCTTCTCCACGCCCGGCCCGTGGTCAGCGCCGGTCATCCAGTCGTGCACAGTGGTGAGGTTACAGACGTGAAATTCGAGATAGTCGGAATCCGCGGAGAACCGGCGTTTGAGGTCTTCGAACAGCCGGCGGCGGTCTTCCGACACGAGGTGGATGCCCGAATACACCAGGATCGGCTTTACCTGCAGAGCGGTGTTTTTGAAGTAAATTTCGAGCTTGGGAATCATTGCCGCCCAAATCGCGTTGTGCGCGAAGGCGTCGAAATTTCCTTGAAGCAGGTTTTCCAAGCCGGTCTTGAACTTGGTCACGTCACCGAGGTCAGGTTCACCTCGGCCTGACGCGATGAATTTTGATTGTGCAAGCCACAGTTTCTGGGATGTGGGCGAAAAATGGACGGCATCGATGCCGCCGTCCCCACCGCCATCTACCACGGACGCAGCAGCCTCTTCCACGGACGCTTGGCCGAGCTTGTGGATCGCGTAAGCTGCGAGGCGCGCGAGAGGAAGTTCCGCTCGGTCTCCTCCGCTGAGGCAGCCGGCACTTTGGGAAGATGGGCTGCGAACAGCCCAGTCATCTTCTCAGGGAGGTGCAGTATTTCAATCGGAGTTTCAACGGTCACACGACACTCCAACTCACTAAGAAGAGGTGTTCCAAGCTAGTCTTTTGCTCGAGCTTGCCCTCGATGTTGGCAATGAGTGTGGTGCGTTGCCGGTCTATGTCGTCCTGCGCCTCGAACAGTGATCGTCGCCGCTGATTGCGAAGAGTCTCCAGGCTCTTCATTTCCTTCTGTCCTTTGAGCTTTTCTTCGAGCGTTGAGGCGCTCGCTGCTGCCCTGCGCGCCTCCTTTATCTGACGATCGATTTCTTTGATCTCTCGTTCCAAGCCAACCTTGAGGTCGTCAGCCCAGCCGTCGAGCTTTTCAGCTTCGGCTTCAAAAAATCGCACATTTCGATCGGAGATCTCACCTTGAATGCGTCGCTGCTCGATTCGAATGTTAGAATCGAGCCGATCTGTGATCCCGCTTGAAGGTAGATCGAACAGCTCAACTTCGCCGGCTAGTGTTAGAAGCCGCTGACACGCTTCAGCGCCGAGCGTTTTATCATCTGCCGTGATGCCGGATACAAGCAGGTGATCTTCAGGTTGATCGAGACTATCGACCGTGAACAATGACGCGCTGAGCCAGCCCCGCTTCCCCACAAACGGTTCGAGAATGCTGATCTTGCCCGCGTGGCCCGTGTAATTGAATCTTACCCCCGCGGATCTCAGCTCCCTTGATTTGGCGCGTTCGATCACCGCCTCGCCAAGGGGGTGAGCAAGTCTGTATAGGTGCGCGTCGCCAGATCGGCGGGGAAGCTCATAGAGCCCCAAGGGCACTTCCCGACCGTTTACCCAGGACGGCTTGCTTGTCAGCCGGAATGACGAAACATTGATGAAGTCCGCGTCTTTGTTCAGCTCATGTCGCGTGACGTGCATGAGCCGACGCTCGAAACGGCCTAGCTGCTCTACGGCATTTTCGCTCGTTGCCTTGAGTTTCTCTCGTACTTCTTCGTCGAAATTTTCAAGCAGCTTCTGGCGCGTCTGGGTCATGGCCTCATTGATTTCGAGGCTGAGTTCCAGCTGGAGCTGATCGAAGGCCGTCTTGATTTCGTTCGTCTGGCGACATTGCTGATAGATCGTGGCAATACGCTTCTCGAAATCGACTCCCGACTCGACGGCCCCGAGGACCTCATCGCTGGCGCCAAACACCCCCTCAAAAAGTTTGAACTTCTCCGAGAGGAGTTCGTAGACTCTCTGATCGGCTTCGTTTTTTCGGTTGAGAAAATTGACGACCACCACGTCGTGCTTCTGTCCGTAACGATGGCATCGGCCTATCCGCTGCTCGATCCGTTGGGGGTTCCAGGGCAGGTCATAATTGACGACCAATGAGCAGAACTGAAGGTTGATGCCTTCGGCCGCAGCTTCGGTCGCGATCATGATCCGTCCGCGCTCCCGAAAATAATCGACGAGCGCAGACCTCATGTCGGCAGTCCGAGAGCCCGTTACCCGATCCGAACCTTCATGACGCTCGATCCACTCGGCATAGATCTGTTTGGACCCCTCGTCGGCGTTGGTGCCATTGAACAGCACGATGCCTTCGGCGTAAGGACTCTTCCCGAGCAGACGAAGCAAATAGGATTGAGTCTTTCGAGACTCGGTGAAGATGATTGCCTTTTGCGCTGCGCCAAGATCCTCGGCCTTTTGGAAGGCCGCACCCAATGCCTTCAACAGAGCCTTGCCTTTGGCGTTGTCATCAATTGACGTGGCGAGTGCGGCGAACTGATTGAGATCCGCTATTTCCGCTTCTAAAGCCTTGCGATCTTCTGGAGTTAAGGGTTCGAGGTCATCATCGGTCCACTCGTCCGCGGTAGTTTCCAAGGCCTCGTAGTCTCCGCCGAGTTCGGATTCGAGGGTCGCCGGTTCATGCTTGCGCAGCTTCGCTTGAAGACGCGCCGACATTGAATTAAGCGCGCCCGCGATCGCAAACGTTGACGAGGCCAACAGCTTCCGCAGAACCAGGGTCATCAAAGCGCGCTGGCTGGCAGGGAGCGCCTGCAAGTTGTCGCGGCGGAGATAATCTGAGACTAGCTCGTAGAGACGATCTTCGCTTTCTTCGGGAGTGAACTCCTCCAGAATCGGGAGGCGCTTTGTGTATTGAACGTAGGCAGTAACCTGGCGCCGCAGTGTGCGATGGCAGATAGGCCGCAAGCGTTCCCGGAGGAGCTGGTAGATTCTGTCCTGCGGACGGCCGGCAAACTGCTCGCGAAAGCTTTTGAGGTCACCAAACGTGTGCTCATCGATGAAGCTGACCAGTCCATAGAGCTCGAGCAAGGAATTTTGCAGAGGCGTCGCCGTCAGAAGCAGCTTATTCTTCTCGGCCAGCGCCCGCTTAAGCGTGTTCGCTATGACATTGGTTGGCTTGTAGACATTTCGCAGGCGGTGCGCCTCGTCCATGACAACGAGGTCCCACGGAGTCATTTGGACATCGAGCGCCTTGTTGCGAGCGAACTGGTACGAGCAGATTATGACAGTCCCGTCTTGGTCAAACGGTCGCGAAACGTCCGCTTTGAGTGCTTGGTTGTACGACCGGGTCTCCAAAATGGTGCAGGGCAAAAAGAACTTCTCGGTCAACTCCTGATGCCACTGGTTCCGGAGGTTCGAGGGGGTAATGACCAGGACGCGGCGTTTCCGTTCTGCCCAGCGTTGCGCAATGACGAGACCCGCTTCGATCGTTTTTCCCAGTCCGACCTCGTCGGCCAGCAGTGCGCCCTTTGACAGCGGCGACGAGAATGCAAAAAGGGCAGCGTCAACTTGGTGCGGGTTCAGTGTGACCTGGGCCCCGGCGACGGCGCCGGCAAGCTTCTCCGCGCTGTCGGGGGCGAACCGCCGTGTCAGCTCGTGGGCGAAGTACTTTGCCTGGTGTTCCGTGATGTTCATGACGTGCTTCGGGGCACCCCTGTGAAGGCGTTACGCGAGAAATTGTGGGGAACCCCCGGACGCCATCATACGGGTAGATTTGCGCCTGGGAACCGCAGTCGCCCCGGGGCGAGCCTTACGCACGGATTCGTCGTTCGCCGGCCGGCGGGTCGTAAAGGACGGCGACCCGACGACTGCCGCAACGCGGGCATCGGAGCCGCTCCGCAAGGCGAGCCAGCGGGAAGTCCCGTCCGCGACTGCAACCAGGGTTTGAAGGTCCAATTCCCGGCCGAGAACAGGCACTCGCGAATCGATTTCAGCCCGTCCGGTGCGCTTGGGGCAAGCGGGATGGGCACCTACCGCCCTAGAGTTCCCGGCCTCTCCCAACGTCTCCGCCGCCATGGAACGAATAGTGAACCTTGGAGATGCAAGGTCAAGAGCCCGCCCTCGGGCTAACCGAACCGAGCCGCTTGGCTCGGCCAATCGGTGGGGAATGGCTTGAGCAGGTCCCTCACGTCCAAGGTTGCCCTCTGACGGCCATCGAGAATTGATTCGGTCAATTCAGGGGAAAGGAGGGTCAGTCGAAGGACCCGGCAGACATAGGACTCGTTGATCTGCTCGGCCGCCGCGAGATCCCGCACGGACGCGAAGTCACCTTTCTCCAGGAGATTCTTCCAACGGTGGGCGCGAGCCACAGCCTTGATCAGGAGTGTTGTCGGCCCGCGTGCGGGTCGGCAGCGAGCCGGGACTGGTCGGAGTGATCACGATCTTACGGCCACCTCTCTGGCGGATGGTCAAAGGGAGCTTCAACGTAATGGAGGAAGGAAAAGTGGCGTCTTTCCTGGCCGTCATGCGGCGCTCCTCTGCAATGGCGATTCGAGATCCTCGATCAGGCTGTTGAGCCCTCAGTACGCAGTGCTAGCTCCACCCCCTCCGTACCGACGGACACGCGGCTCACCAACAAACGAACAATGCGAGCTTGTTCAGCCGGAAAAAGCTCATCCCAGAGTGGGTCAAAGCTTTGCAGTGTCTCTCGAAGGGTGCGTTCGCTTAAGCCGGACGGCAGAGCGCGGCTCTTCCGCCACGTTCTCACGACCATTTCGGGAGTACGGAGTAAAACCCGCACCTGCTCGATCACCGCCGTCTCGATTTCCGCTGCGGGAATCCTGCGGATGGGGCAAGCTTCGGCCCGGTCCTTCAGGACCGAGGTCGAGACGTAATACCGGTATAGCCTTCCGTTGCGGCGCGTGTGCGTGGGCGTCATGGCGGCGCCAGTCGGCCCGAAGAGTAGCCCCTTTAACAGTGCAGGCGTCGGCGACCGAGTGTTGCCGCCCCGCTTGTGCGGGCTCTCGCGCAGAATCCCTTGCACTCGATTCCAAAGCACGCGGCTGACGATCGCCTCGTGTTCTCCAGGAAACGCGGTGCCTTTATGTATAACCCTCACCAACGTAGGCGCGATTGTTGAGCAGCTTGTACAGCGCACCCTTGTCGATCAGTTTGCCGTGCTTCGTCCTTAGCCCTTCTGCAACGAGAGCCTGCGTCAGCTTTGTCGATCCTACTCGGGTGAAGCGTGACCTGCACCTGATTGCCCTCGTTTATGAGACTTGTTCTGGTTTTCGTCCTGTTTGAACGGTTGGCAACTGCTTGGTGCCCGGAGGCTCGTATGCGGTCGGTTGGTGTTGTAGTCGATCCTCCAGTCCTCGATGATTGACGGGCCTCGTTGAGGTAGCGAACAGGTGTTCGTTGAGGCACTCGTCGCGCAGGCGACCGTGAAGCTCTCAACAATCCATTCTGCATCGGTTTGCCCGGTGCGATGGTGCCACTGATGCCCAGTTCCTCCTGCCAGGCCAATGGCGTTCGAGTGACTCGGTGCGTGTCGTCACGATCATCCGAGGGCAGCCTCGGCTCTCGATGATCTGATCGGCTCGGCAGCACCCGCCGAGCGGTCAGCGATGGTCGACGACAAGGCCCGGCATTCCGGGTGAAGTCATCGACCAGAGTCAGGATACGGAAGCGCGACCGCTGGCAAGCGTGTCCATCACGAAGTCGAGCGACCAGCGCAGGTTCTGATCCTGCGATCGTCATCGGTGCCCGTGCCGAGTGCCGTTTGCGGCCGCCGCGTTGCGCACTGAGAGCCGTTCTTCCCGGTAGAGCCGATACAGCTTCTTGTGATTGATCCGCACGCCTCGGCCCAGCAGGCCCAAGCGACGATAGCCGAACCGTCGTTGAGCCAATTCCTTGGTCCGCAAGGCTTCGTCATCGGATCGTGTCGACGCATACCGATAGGTCTTCGGTGGCCGACCAGATCGCAGGCCCGCCGCGAGTAGTTTCTCACTGACCGCCCAGGTCACAGCACGTCTCCGCAAGCTGGGCGTCAGAAGTTTTTTCCGAGCATCTCCTTCAGCGTCGACACGTCAAGCATCGACCTGCCAGCAGCTTCTTCAGCTTGCGGTTCTCTTCCTCCAGCGCTTCAGCTTGCGCGCCCGGAGATCTCCATGCCGCCGTACAAGCCTCTATAGAAGGTCATCACTGATGCCGTGCTTGCGGACAGATCGCTCGCTGACACCGGCGCGTGCTCCTTCAAAACCCGGATGATCTGCTCTTCGGTAAACTGTCTTACGCATCGTCTGTCTCGCTGGAGAACAGAAATCCTAACTCAAAATCGGGGGCGTTCAGGCAGGTCAAGCGCTCGAAGATGTTGCGGATGACCTTTGCTTCCCGCTCGTTGATGACCAGCTTGCGCTCCTTCACGTCGTAGCCGAGTGGCGCCCATCCGCCCATCCACATGCCCTTGCGGCGAGATGCAGCAAACTTGTCCCGAATGCGTTCGCCGATCACCTCGCGCTCAAACTGCGCGAATGAGAGCAGAATGTTCAGGGTAAGGCGGCCCATGCTGCTGGTGGTGTTGAACGACTGCGTGACGCTCACGAAGGTGACGTGATTTTGCCTCGAAGACCTCCACAAGTTTCGCAAAGTCCATCAAGGATCGGCTGAGCCGGTCGATTTTGTAGACCACGACGATGTCGACTAACCCGGCGGCGATATCTGCCAGCAGCATTTTCAATGCGGGGCGGTCGAGAGTGCCTCCTGAGAAGCCGCCATCATCGTAGAGCTTGTTGACGCGCGCCCAGCCCTCTGTCCGCTGGCTCGCGATATAGGCGTCGCAAGACTCACGCTGCGCATCAAGGCTGTTAAACTCTCTGTCGAGACCCTCCTCAGTCGATTTTCGGGTGTAGATCGCGCACCGGAGCTTGCGCTTGGCCGGGGGCACCGCCGCCGTGGTCGCTTTTCTCATTTTGGCTCCTGCTGAACCTTCAGCCCGAAGAAAACCCATCCGTTCCATCGCGTGCCGGTAATTGCCCGCGCAACGGCCGAGAGCGATTTGTAGGGACGGCCCTCGAATTCGTAGTCGTGGTCCCGAACCGTGACCCGGTGCTCGATGCCCTGCCAGTCGCGAACGAGTTGCGTGCCCGCGAGCGGCTTGCGGTCGTGCCGAACCCGGCGATTGACGATGTTCCCGCCATCAACCTCCCGCCCAAGCTCTTCCAACCGTTTGACGGTCTCACGTTTGAGGCCTCCGAAAGCGAGCTCCTGGATGCGGTATGCCAGCCGATTTTCGAGGAAGCGTCGGTTGTACGGTGGTGGTTCGCTATCAAACAGCTCGCGCCACTTCGCCTTCAGATCATTGATCTTCAGGGTCTTGAGGGCGGCGATCTGTGCGAGGACGGTCCGGCTCACCGAGCATTCTCCGACGGGGTGTCGTCGGCATGTCCGCGTCGCTCGGGCGACAAGTCCAGCCAACTTTCTCCGTGGTCGCCGGATAAAGCGCTGGACTTACGGCTCGATAGCCGCATGAGCGCCTCCGCCAGGAGTGAGGCAACCTCATCGAGCCGTTCGTCGGCGGAAAGTAGGTCGGGATCGGTGCCGTTGCTCATCGAGTCCACTCCGTCGGAATGGCTCTTGATGACGCCGCGGGGGAGAAAGATACAGCTAAAACAATTACTTAGAGTAGGGCGGCGATAAAGAAAGCACCCCAGAGAAAGGCTGCGAAAACCCTGAAGAGTGATTTAATCGTCGTTTCAGTTGTCTTTGCTTACACTCTGCAACCGAGGCACGGCCCAACGACCACTATGATTCGGATGTGAGTTAAGGGCGTCCCCCGAGGACTCCGGGCGTGCCTTGCAGGGAGGGGGTATGGGACACCAGCACCTTGGTACGCTGCCGGGATCGCGGAAGTGGCGGCAAGTCGTTCACCTGATCAGCGGCGGTGCCGACGTGCAGGACGTTGCCGCCGCAACGTCGGCCGCTGCTGAACAGCAGATGGCCGATGCCAGCAATGACCCGGCCGTCAAACATGCCGTGTGGCTACTTACCCAAATCCCGACGGCAGCACGCAAGGACAATTTCGCTTCTGAGCTGAGGCGCCTGGGGCTTCGCGTCACCGATAATCCCACCTTACTCGAAATCGCCACCGCAATGACGGATGCGGTTGACCGATATGTGGGGAAGACGGGCGGGCGGACTGATCTCGGCGAGATGGCCCAGCTTTCCGCGGTGGAAAGTCTCAATGCGATCGCGGGCAGAGAGTTGCCGGATTTGTTCGGCGCGACCACAGAGAAGACAAAAGCGGCGCTTGGGGGTCTCGGCACAGTAAAAGAGTTCGCGGTACTCGCGCGCGATTTCTTTTCGCGCCTATCCCGCCGACAGCTCAGCTATTTCTTGAGCCGTGAACTCTCTCAGCACGTCGGCGTCAATTCGAGATTCCAAACGATTAGAGAACATCGCGACTTCGAGGCGGCACTCGATCTGCATTGCCGCGAAGCGTCGCGGATCATCAAGGAGTTTTCCGGCGAGTGGTTCTCAAAGCATACCTACGAGGGTGGCATCGACGAGGCCAAGGCAGGACGCTTCGCGCATATCGCATTTCAGAAGATCCGTGAGGAGCTGAGACACCGCAGGAGCGTTTATGCCTGAGCGTTTCGTTTTCTGCGGTGGACTGAAAACCGGCCGCAGCCGACCGAACGCTTTGCATATCGACGTCAATGCTCCGGTTGGTTCACCGAACCGAGTTAACCTGGAACTGGGCGATCTCTCGAAGCGGCTCGCGGACAACATCCCAGATGTCCTCACGGATCTGCTGGAGATTGCCGCATACGTCTATTGTGCGGACCAATTCACCACCCGTGGCACCAACCAGATGACGGACATGGGTGCAGAATGGCGCCGTCAGTTCCACTTCAAAATACCCGTTCGGTGCCCAGAGACCTGGACAAAGCCGGAGGTATGCGAAGCGCTCGTCGAAGCCCTTGGCTTTGTGTCTGAAGACGACTTCACGTTTGAGTTCGTCCAGGCCTCTAGTTCCCTACCTCTCCAAAGTTACTTGCCCCTCAACGATCCATCCGCGCAAGCTATCAAGCCTGAAGAGGTGGTTCTCTTCTCGGGAGGGTTGGATTCCCTCGCGGGTGCGGTTGAATCGATGATCGGAAACAACAGACCCGCGGTCCTCGTGAGTCACCGGGGGTCTAAGATGATCGCTTCGAAGCAAAACGATCTTATCCAAGCGCTCCGCGAGCGAACTAGCTCGGGCGCCTTCTTCTATGTGCCCGTTGCAATCAACAAAGGACACGAAGAGGCGGCCGAGTTCACTCAGCGAAGCCGCTCTTTCATGTTCGCGACGCTTGGCCTGATCGTTGCTCGCATGTTTCAGCGAAATGAACTTAGCTTCTATGAGAACGGCGTGGTCAGCATCAACTTGCCAATTGCCGAGCACGTCTTAGGCGCTCGGGCCAGCCGCACGACGCATCCAAGAGTGTTCACGGACCTCAGTCGTCTGTTCTCGCTTCTACTGTCCGAGGTTTTCACCGTCCGGAACCCGTTCGTCTGGAAGACGAAGAGCGATGTGGTGCAGGTCCTAGCCGAGCGGCAGTGCGCCGACCTCATTTCTCGTACCTTCAGCTGCACGCGTGTGCGCGAGGCCACGAAACGAAAGCAGCATTGCGGCGTGTGCTCTCAATGCATCGACCGGCGCTTCGGTGTCCTCGCAGCCGGGCTTTCGACCAGTGACCCGGCTGACAACTACGCCGTCGACCTGTTCACCGGGGCGCACGATCCTGGTCCTGTGCTCACAATGATGGAGTCTTACGTGTTGCGGGCGCAGAAGCTCGCGACGATGTCGCAGCAGACCTTCGTGGCCACGTATGGCCAAATCTTCCGGGCCGTTCCGCACCTCCCGGGGCCTCCTGATGCGAATGTCCGCAACATCTGGGAATTGCACCAGCGGCATGGGCGGGAAGTCATTTCCGTCATTGACGACGAACTGAAGGCGAACGCCTCGGTGACCGCAATGTCTGAGCTGCCGGCCAGCTCGTTGCTGTCGATGGTGGTGTCGCCGGTCGCGAAACAACCTGATTACGCCGATCCCGTCGAATCTGAACCGAAGGCTAGTGCGCAAGCAGCGGCGGATTCGCACGACTACACCACAAAGCGCATTCCTTTCGCAGTCGATGCAAAGACCCGCAAAGTCGTGTTCGAGAATGGGTTGGAGTTCGGAGGAGGAGTGTACGGCTTGATTGCCGGACTCGTGGAAGACTTCGAGGCAGACCTCGATGCCGGCACCTTTCAGGATCAATACAGATTCGTTAAGGCCAAGACGCTCGCCAAGCGTCTCAGAATCGACGAGCAAAGCCTGCGGCAGCGCGTCTCCCGTTCGCGGAAGAAGATTGAGGAAAGCTTCCTTCAAGTGCTTGGTCGGCAGTTGGACGCGGCCGATATCATCGAGAATCAGGAGTGGAAGGGCTATCGCCTCAATCCGTACCTTCTGCTGGTCAAAGCGGCCCAGCTGCGAGAGAGTGCCGCCCCGATGTCACAGGTCAGCGCCGAAGATGTCACATCTCGGGATGCGCCGCACTGAATTCTAAAGCGATTTTGGACTGACGCTGTCACAGCTTTTCCTGTGACGATGCATATCTCGGAGCCCGGGTAGCTCCGATTATTACCGCGAACAATCGAGAAGCGCTCCAAACACGAAAGTGGGAGCGCGCACTTCGCGGTAAGGCCGATGACACCCAACTCCTTCTCCACCACTCCGCGCTCGAATCTGCATGACTTGAATCTTGACAGATCACTCAGGCATTTCAATCAGATCGATCTGTCGCGCCGCTGGAGCATCAGCCCGCGCACTCTTGAGCGGTGGCGGTGGCTCAAGCAGGGGCCCCGGTATCTCAAGATCGGCGGGCGCGTCGTTTATCGGCTTGAAGATATCGAAGCGTTCGAGAAAGCACAGATCAAGAAGGCCGGCCAGCAGCTCACCGACGCGGGCTGCGAATGACGGAGCATGGATCTGACCTCGACCGGCCTCTCGCTGACGCGGACGTCATTCGAACCTTCATCGACCTTCTATTCGGCGGGTGCGACGGATGGACTGCCGTCCGCGAGTTCTCTGAAAAAGGCAATCCTCAGAAGCCACCACGGACCCCATTTTTTAGAGCTGATGGACTGCTTGCCGATCACGTCGCCTACGAGGCACGGCGCGCTGCGGCTGCCGGGATGGGGTTGTACATCGTCCCCGGGATCGTAGGTGGAGAGGGCAAGGCCAAGGCCGATGACGTCATCGCACTGACCAGCATCCTGGTCGATCTCGATCAGGGAGACGTCCAGGCCCACCGTCAACACCTCATCGACCACCTCGGTCTTCCTTCACTGGAGGTCGCCTCCGGTGGCCTCACCGATGCCGGTCAACGGCGCCTGCACCTCTACTGGAAATTGACCGAGTCCGCGGTCGGGACCGACGTCGCTGCCGTCTGCAAGGTGCGCGCGCAGATCGCGGCCAAGGCACTCGGCGATCCCTCCTTCGGCTCGGCACACCAGCCGATCCGAGTGCCGGGCTCGATCTATCGCAAGCAGGGTGCCGAACGGCTCGTGACGATCGAAGCCGCGCGGCCAGTCGAATACGACCTGACCGAATTGGCCGAAAAGGTCGAGGCCATGCCGTCGCTGGCCGCAGATGCAGTCGATGCGACGACGGCCCAGGTGAAATCGAAGGGACCGATTGCTCCGCTGCTCGGCAAGCGCGTGCACGAGAACGGGGCCGACGGCATCACCCGCTTCGACGCGTTGAGCCGGGTGATTGGCTATTGGGTGCGGCGCTGCCGCGACGGGCACCTCACCAAAGACGCGGCATGGGAGGAGATCGCCTCCTATAATCAAGCCTGCATCGTGCCGCCGTGGCCGACCGAGCGCCTGAAGCTCGAGACCAATCGAATCTGGCAACGCGACGAGACACGGCGCCAGCCTGGCGAACGGCCGGATCTCACGGAGGATGCGCTCGCGCTCGAGTTCACCCGCCGCCATGGGCAGGGCTGGCGCTACGTTGCAAGCTGGGGCCAGTGGCTAGTCTGGACCGGCACCCAGTGGCAGCGCGAAAGTACGCTGAAGATCTACGACTTGGCGCGTGCCGTCTGCCGCGAGGCGGCGGCGAATTGCGACAATCTCAAACTGCGCGCCAAGCTCGCTTCGGCTTCAACCATCGCCGCCGTCGAGCGGCTCGCCCGTGCCGATCGCCATCACGCGGCGACAACCGATCTATGGGATCGCGACGCCTGGGCGTTGAACACGCCGGGCGGACTGGTGGACCTTCACACCGGAATTCTCGTTCCGCACAGGCCATCCGATTCCAACACCAAGATCGCGGCGGCAACGCCGCGCGGAGAGTGCCCGACTTGGCAGGAGTTCCTTGCCACGGTCACTCGGGACGACGTCGAGCTCTAACTCTATCTCCAGCGCGTCCTGGGCTATTGCCTCAGTGGCATCACCAGCGAGCACGCGCTGTTCTTCCTTTATGGGACAGGTGCGAACGGCAAGTCGGTTTTCGTCAACACGGTCGCCGCCATCCTCGGCGACTACGCAACCGTCGCACCCATGGACATGTTCATGGCCGCAGCGGGCGAGCGGCATCCGACCGATATGGCAGGACTGCGGGGCGCTCGCCTGGTCACCGCCACCGAAACCGAACAGGGGCGGCGCTGGGCGGAGAGCAAGCTCAAGGCGCTGACGGGCGGCGACAAGATCACGGCCCGCTTCATGCGGCAGGACTTCTTCGAGTTCGTGCCGCAGTTCAAGTTGGTGGTTGCCGGCAACCACAAGCCCGCCATCCGCAACGTCGACGAGGCGATGCGGCGCCGGCTCCACCTGATCCCCTTCACGGTAACAATCCCGCCTGACCGGCGGGACCAGAAGCTTTCCGAGAAGCTCCTCGCCGAGCGCGACGGCATCATGGCTTGGGCGCTTGACGGTTGTCGCGCCTGGCAAGGATCGGGGCTCAAACCGCCCGCCGTCGTCGCCGCGGCCACCGACGAATACTTCGCCTCGGAGGACGCTCTCGGCCGCTGGCTCGAAGAGGGGTGCGACCGAGCGCCGAACCTCAGCGAGGCGAGCAGCATGTTGTTCGCCGCTTGGAAGATCTGGGCCGAGGCCAACGGCGAGTTTGGCGGCTCGATCAAACGCTTCTCCGAAAACCTGTCGGCTCGCGGCTTCGAGCCATACCGGGATCGCAAGACTCGTGGGTTTCGAGGGCTCGGTCTTCGCCAAGGCGGGGCCGGAGTAACCGAGATGAAGTTCTGACGACAAGGAGCAGGAAATGGATCCTGAAAAGCACCCTGTGACGCATGTGACGGACGCTTTCGACACTAACGTTACGCGCACGCGCGCGCGGTGAGGGGATAACGAAGCGATCCGACACATCCGTCACACAGGCCCAGCATCGACCTCCGGAACCCGCACGTCGGGTGATCAGGGAACTTCCCGAGCAGGAAACAGAGGCCATCAAGCGATACGGGTGGCGCGACCAGGGTGTCCTCGTCGTGAGAGCCGACGACACCAGGCTGTCCTCGCCCGAGCGCGAGATGGTGCGCCAGCTCGGAGCCAAGCTCTACGGGCGGAACGGAGGTCGGCGATGACCCAACGTCGCTGGACCGAGATCTTGGTCGAGGAGCGATTCGTTGAAGCAGCCGATGTCATGAAGCGCTTGCCGAACGTCTGCGTGCCCGGCCACTTCAACACCTGGCCCAAGATGCTCTACGAGTTCAGTGACCTCGTCGGGCAAGAGCCGCCGCCCACGGTGCGCCTGCGCCCGACGGCGGAAGCGATCAGCCGCATGGAGGAGACGCTCGACTGGCTCAAGTGGCTGGAGCCGGTCGACCGCAAGGTGATGTGGCTGCGGGCCTCAGGTGAGCGCTGGAAGACGGTATGCTGGAAGGTCGGCCTGCAACGTGCAGCGGCGCACGAGCATTGGCTCTACGCGCTCTGCGTCATCGCGTGGAGACTCAACGGGCACCATCTGCCGAAAGGCATCTCGAAGCGGCGCTTTATCGAGAAAAGCATTTCTTCCGCAGAGATGGTTACCCGGTGAAAGCGATCAGATCCATATTGCAGAAGGACTGAACGTAAATGATCGCTTCGATTCCAAGTTACCGACAAAATCGTCCCACAGTGGCGAACCTAAGCGCTTTGAGCAAAACGCACCTGCTGCCGTGGCAAAACCGGCGAGGACCTTGGCGAGGTCGTCGACGTAGCTTGCCAACATCGGTTCAATTCCGGGACCGTAGCCGAGAAAGAGAGCTTCGCGATAATTCGCCTTCCCGCGATATCTGGATGCCTGATGAAGAAATGCCACGCTGCGACTGCTGAGGCGGCTGTCCCGTAGCCCTCGCGCAGGTTTCGTCCGAAAATCTTTGACGCCAAGTGCTTTGAATTCGCGTGAGGTCTTAAGGTCTTCTTCGGCCCGCCATCGCCACCAATTCACAGTGCCAGAGAGGTAGGCGCAACATGCACCATAAGCATCTGCAGGATTTGCTGGGGGAAGTGAAGTCAGAACGAAGTTGTTGCCTTTCGCCTTTAACGACTGAAGTTCTACGTCAGCATCAATCTGACCAACGATGAAACACGCAATGCAAACGGATCTCATTACGAGGCCACGAGAGGCGATCTGCCTGTCCCAAACGGTGGCCGTGCCGGTGTGGTCATCCTGGAACGAACCGTCTTGCGCCGTGACCATTGCAGAGGCGGCGGCGTAGACGCCGTAGTACCACGTCACTATGCCGACCCTTGCAACATCAGCTTTGCGCGAAGCCGAATTCAGGGCTTCCAAAGCGGACAATTGATGCACGGCAAAGAGCAGCTGCTCGAAAATCGAATTCTCCTCGTTTCGAGAGAACGCTCGCTTTCCCGTTCCACTATAGAATTTACGCGCAGTCCGAAAAGAGATGGCCGTATCATCCACCAATACCCTGAGAGCTCGCATCCAATTAACGGTAGAAGGGAGCGCAAATGTTGGATCTGGCACTCCTTTCGGCTCTGACAGGGTGCCGTCTTTGGTGATGCGGTCGAATAGCGAAAACGCGGCCATATCTTATTCCCGACCGTGGTTAGGGGGTGTGACGTGGAGGGGTCCGCCTGCTTCGCGACATACTGACCGCAGGAGGGGTTGCAGTAGTGTTCGCGAGTTCCCGTTCTAAGCGCACGAGCGTTCGCGTCAGTTGGTTTACCTGAATAGCCTCTTCCTCGGTGATCGCCGGATCCCGGGTGGAGCCGTGACCAGCCAGTGGCTTCGATGTTTCGACGTTGGAAGATAGCCTCGATCACATCTAGAAGGGGCGCGGCCAAAGCCGAATGGTTGCGGTACAGGGCAAACCAACCACCCAAACTCTGATTCTGAACGTTAGGATTGGGAACTACGAGCTTTGCCAGCGTCTCAAAGATGGAGGCAGCCGTATGCAGTACGAGGGACCAGTCACGATCCTGCGTCGCTCGATCCATACGGTCGAACAGCCGCCTAATATTGGTATTCTCGTCCGGCGGCGCATCCACTCCCAGGTCAGGAATGCTGGTGAGCTCTGCGGTCGCGTCGCCGTCATCGTTTTCTTTGAACCGAATGCCGCAACGATCCGATCTCAAGTATCCCGTTGACTTCGTCTGACATGAGGGTACCTGCCGCAATGAGGTCCGCCAGGATATCAACGAGCTGAACGGTGTTAGGGGCGTCGCATCACAAGTTCTAATTCACCTTGATGCCACGCATACTCTGCGGGCTCGTAATCCCAGTCGCCAAGTTCGAGCACATAGACCGGGCGATCCATTGCACTGTTTGCGAGATTCACCACCGCGTTTTGACGAATGAGCCGGATCTGGGGATCGCCTGAGCGCGGGTGCGGGTGCGCAAGATGCGGGTCAACCGAAGACGCGCTTCACTTGACACGACCTCAAGCTCAAACTGGTCTTTCAGACGTGGATTCAAAACCTTCCGAGTTCAACTTGGCGCGCCATTCTTGCTGTCCTCGTCGAAACCAAACCATTGAGCCATGGCGAAACGGGTAGTACCAAGAGGAAAATTGTCTGCCAGACACTTTTCGCTCAGACAGAATGGCGCGGATTCGCTAGTTTGGTTGGCAGGATCGCGAGACGCGCGTCGACAATTCGATTCACTTCAGCACGTACCAGGTCGATCGCCCGCCGCCCTGCTTTGCGAGATAGCCCTTCTCGACCAGTTGCCGAAAGTGCTCCTTGAGCGTGTTGCGGCTGACGCCGGTCAGCTTGGCGATCTCGCCGATGCTGACGCGGCCGTGTTCGCGGACGTGGTCGAGAATCTGGACTGAGTGTTCCGGCAGGCTTGAGACCACGAGCTTCTCGCGCTCGATCTTTTTCGCCAGCCGCTCCTTCTGCTGGCGCAGCGCGCGCAGGAAGAACAGAAGCCACGGCTCCCAGTTGGGATTGTCGGTGCGGATCGTTCCCTGCGTCTGCCGCAGGGCCAGGTAGTAGCCCTCCTTGCTCTGCTCGATGACGCTCTCAAGCGAGCTGTAGGGCACGTAGGCGTAGCCGGCGCGCAGCAGCATCAGCGTGGTGAGGATGCGGCTGAGCCGTCCATTGCCGTCCTGGAACGGATGGATGGCGAGGAATACGACCGTGAAGATCGCGATGACGAGCAGAGGATGGAGGCGCCTCTCCTCTATTGCTTCGCCAAACCAGGTGACGAGTTCGGTCATCAGCCGGGGCGTATCGAATGGCGTCGCGGTCTCGAACACGATGCCGATATGCTTGCCGTCCTGGTCGAAGGCTACAACGTTGTTGGGGCCAGTCTTGTAGCCGCCGCGGTGCCGCTCGTCCTTCTCGCTGTGCACGAGCAGGTCGCGATGCAATTGCTTGATGTGGTTTTCGGTGATTGTAATCTCGTCCCACGACCGGAACACGAGGTCCATCGCTTCGGCATAGCCGGCGACCTCCTGCTCGTCGCGCGACGCGAAGGACTTGATGTCGAGGTTGGAGAGCAGCCGCTCGACCTCGCGGTCGGAGAGCTTGCTGCCCTCGATCCGGGTGGAGGAGCCGATGCTCTCGATGGTGGCGACACGCCGCAGCGCCGACAGCCGTTCAGGCGCGACGGTTCCGAGCGCCCGCCAGGCGCCCTTGAACTCATCGATCTCGGCAATCAGCGCCAGGATCTCCGGGGTGATCCGGATGGTGTCGGTTCGGATGCTCACACCCGAATAGACACCCAAATCCACCCAAATAGCAAGACCACCCGAATGTCCACCCAATTGCGCCCGATTAGGCCGGACTTAAGGAAAGGCAAGGCCGTGAACCTTTCATTAGCCCAACCGGCAACTAAAGGATCGAGCGTGCCGGGCCTCTCGCGGGTCCTTCCTGGCGGATATCCTATGCGGGGGGCAATGGCCCGAAATTTCGCCACCGGCAGGGCAAAAATCTGAGTTACCGGTTACCACGCGACGTTGCCGCCCGTGTGCCCTAAAGGGCCGCAACGGTTGGTGTTTTCGGCCTGCGCCCTGGTAACCCACCGCCTGGTAACAGGCGAGCCCCGGTTACCACGCCCGTCGCGGTACTGCGCTCACCACGAACCAGATGACGCACCGACTGCCCGACACGGTCGAGCACTGGCCGCTCGACCGGCTGATCCCGTATGCGCGCAACGCCCGCACCCACGCGGACGATCAGGTCGCGCAGATCGCGGCATCCATCGTCGAGTTCGGCTGGACCAACCCGATCCTGGTCGACGCCGAGGGCGTGGTGGTCGCCGGCCATGGACGGTTGCTGGCGGCGCGGCGGCTTGGGATCGAGACCGTGCCGGTGGTGGTGCTCGGCCATCTGACCCCGGCGCAGCGACGCGCCTACGTCATCGCCGACAACAAGCTCGCGCTCAACGCCGGCTGGAACGAGGAATTGCTCGCGGCCGAACTGCATGCGCTCAACGGCGAGGGCTTCGATCTTGCGCTGACCGGATTCTCCGACGCCGAGCTTGAAGCGCTCATGGCGCCGCTCGGCGACGAAAACGACGCCAACGACGGTGGCGAGGATGCCGCCGACGAGACGCCCGCGCCACCGCGCCAGCCGGTCACGCGAGCAGGCGATCTCTGGCTGATCGGCCGCCATCGTCTCGTCTGCGGCAGCAGCACCGATGCGGCGGTGGTCTCGCGCGTCATGGAGGGGAAACGCGCGTCGCTCGTCTTCACGTCGCCGCCTTACGGCAACCAGCGCGACTACACCACCGGCGGCGTCGGCGACTGGAATGCGCTCATGCAGGGCGTGTTCAAGGAGTTGCCGGTCACCAACGAGGCTCAGGTTCTGGTCAATCTCGGTCTGATCCACCGCGATAACGAGTGGCAGCCCTATTGGCAAAGCTGGCTCGAATGGATGCGCGAGCAGGGTTGGCGCCGGTTCGGGCTCTACGCTTGGGACCAGGGGCCGGGATTGCCCGGTGATTGGAACGGTCGCTTAGCGCCGGCCTTCGAGTTGCTGTTTCACTTCAATCGGGTGGCGCGCAAGCCCAACAAGATCGTGCCGTGCAAATGGGCCGGCCACATCAACGACACGCATGGCGGCATGCGCAGCCGCGACGGTCATGTCGGGGAATGGAGTCACGCCGGACAAGGCGTGCAGGACACGCGGATACCCGACAGCGTCGTCCGCGTCACGCGGCACAAGGCGCGCGGCATCGAGACCGATCACCCGGCCGTGTTCCCGGTGGCGCTGCCCGACTTCGTGATGCGCGCCTACAGCGACAATGGCGACGTCATCTACGAGCCATTCGCCGGTTCGGGCACGAGCCTGATTGCGGGCGAGCGCACTGGCCGGGTCGTCAAGGCGGTGGAGCTCGCTCCGGAATACGTCGACGTCGCCATCCTGCGATGGCGCAAGCTGTTTCCCGATCAACCGGTCGTCCTTGCCGATGACAAGCGCACCTTCGAGGCGACCGCGGCGGCGCGCGGCGTCGAGCTCGCCGATGCCGCCTGACGAGCTTTCGGTCGAACAGTGGCCGATCGAGCGGCTTCTGCCCTACGTCGCGAACGCCAGGACGCACCCGGACGAGCAGGTCGCGCAGATCGCCGGCTCGATCGCGGAGTTCGGCTTTAACGTGCCGTGCCTCGTTGACGAGCGGGGCGTGCTGATCGCCGGCCACGGTCGGCTGATCGCCGCCAAACGCCTCGGGCTTTCCAACGTGCCAGTCATTCGGCTGGCGCATCTGACCGATGCGCAGGCAAGGGCCTTCCGTCTCGCCGATAATCGCATTGCGCTCAATGCCGGTTGGGACGAAGCGTTGCTCGCCGCCGAACTCGGCCGTCTCAAGGAGGACGGCGTCGACCTCGAGCTGCTTGGTTTCGGGGAAGACGAGCTCGATCGCCTGCTCGACGGCCTCGACGGAGAAGCCGGGGCGGACGGCGAGGACGACGTTCCCGAGCCTCCGACCGAGGCGGTGACAATACCGGGCGACCTTTGGCTGCTTGGCGCCCACCGCTTGCTGTGCGGCGACGCTACTGTCGCGACCGATGTCGAGCGGCTGCTCGACGGCAAGCGTCCGCACCTGATGGTGACGGACCCGCCTTACGGCGTCGAGTACGATCCGAACTGGCGCAACGAGGCAGGCGTCTCGGCCACGGCTCGCACCGGCAAGGTCAGCAATGACGATCGCGCCGACTGGCGCGAGGCATGGGCCCTGTTTCCAGGAGACGCAGCTTACGTCTGGCACTCCGGTGTTCGGTCGCGGACCGTGGCGGAAAGCCTGGAGGCCTGCGACTTCAAGATTCGGGCGCAGATCATCTGGGCCAAGCCTCGTCTAGTGCTGGGCCGCGGCGATTATCATTGGCAGCACGAGCCGTGCTTCTACGCGGTGCGCAGCGACGCGCACTGGCAGGGCGCGCGCGATCAGACGACCCTGTGGACAATCGGGGCCGGCGCCGAAGAGGACGAGGCGACGGTCCACGGCACGCAGAAGCCGGTCGAGTGCATGCGCCGGCCGATGATCAACAACAGCACCAGAGGCGACTTGATCTATGAGCCGTTTGCCGGATCGGGATCGACTTTGATCGCGGCCGAATCAATCGTCCGGGTCTGCGTCGCCATGGAGCTCGATCCGCGCTACTGCGACGTCATCATCGAGCGCTTCCAGCGCCACACCGGGATCGCGGCGACGCTCGCCGGCAGCGACCGCACCTTTGAGACGCTTCGGACCGAGCGGATCGCGGCATGATGCAAAGCCGCCGCATGTCGCTGTTGGAGGCTGCGGCGAATGTTGTGATCGGATACGTGCTGGCGGTCATGACGCAGATCGCCGTGTTTCCGCTGTTCGGGCTGTGGCCGACGCTCGGGGAAAATCTCGCGCTCGGCGCGGTGTTCACCGGCGTCTCGCTGCTGCGGTCGTATTGCGTGCGCCGCGCGTTCGAGAACTGGCGGCTGGGGCATGAACGGCAATGCGCCGCCGGATCGTGAAACCCGGCGGCGCTGTCCAACATCTGGCTCAGCCAGGGATGCGGTAGACTCGCCCGCGCCCCTCGACTTTCTCCGAGGTGACATTGAGGCCGAGCTTCTTCTTAAGCGCGCCAGCAATCGCGCCCCGCACAGTGTGAGGTTGCCAATCGAGCGCCTTGACGATCTCGTCGATGGTCGCGCCCTTGGCGGTCTTGAGCATTTCGATCAGCTTGGCTTGTTTGCTGTCGGCGCGCGTGCCACGAGCTTTCGGTTTGCTCTTCCCGGGCTTGCCGGACCGGGCGGGCTTGGCGTCGGTGCCCGCCGCAGTCTCGGCCTCGCCCTCGGCGGGGGTCTCGTCGATGCCGAGCGCCTTGAGGGCGGCGGGCGTTACGCGCAGGGTCAGGCGTCCGCGCTTCTTGTCCTCGCGCCAGACGGTGTCCTCGCGCTTGGCCTGCACCTCCTTGATGAGGTTCTGCTTGAGCAGGCTGCCGAGAACCTTCGCGGCCGCGCCGCCGGGAAGCTTCGTCGTGAGCGGATAGACCGATCGATCCGGACGTTGGCAAGCGGCGGAAAGAACGACGAGTTGGGTATCGGAAAGCGCCATGATGGGCTCCTCGTGCAGTCGAGCCGCGATCATCGCGGCCCTTCTACGACCCCGAGCCCCGCATCGGAGCGGGGCTGACCTGTAGGGTTGCGGAATCCGATCAGCGCTTGCGCGACAGCACGCGATCCATGGATTGCTGGAAGATTTCGCCCGGTCGGGCGGTCTGGGCGGCCTGCCGGATCGCGCCAAAGATGGCCAGTTGCACGCGCCTGACGGCTTGTTCGAGCGTTTCGCCGGGAAGCACCGAGGCGCCGCAGTTGGCGAGAAACTTTCGGAGCGCCGGTTCGCGCGCCGCTGCAACACGAGCGCGAATCTCGGCAGGTTTGAGTCCGGTCCAATCGTCCATGGTGGCGTCCCCGAAAATTCGATGCCGCCCATGGATGCGCTGCTTTGGCCCTGAGCCAAGCGGATAATCGGATCATTTGATTGCTTTCGGGGGCCTGGGCTTCGCCATGGGACTGTCCATTCGCGCTTATGCCCGCCAGCGAGGCGTCAGCCATGTTGCCGTGCTGCGCGCGATCAAACAGGGCCGTGTGCCGCAGGAGCCGGATGGCACCATCGATCCGGCGAAGGCCGACGCATCATGGGAGCGTTCGACCGATCCGGCTCGTGCGAAATCGAAAGCGAAGCCCAAGGCCGACGCCGCGAAGCTCAAGCCGGTTGCGGAAGCGGCGGTCGGCTCCGTGCGCGAGACGCTCAAGGAGCAGGGGCTGCCGGCGGGCGGCAATGTCACCTTCGTGCAGGCGCGCACCGCGCACGAGATCGCGAAGGCGCATCTTGCGCGGCTCAAGCTGCAGGAGCGCCGCGGCGAGCTCGTTGATCGGGCGCGCGCGACCGCGTTGGTGTTTCGGCTGGCGCGCGAGGAGCGCGATGCCTGGGCGAACTGGCCGGCGCGGATCGCAGCATTGATGGCATCCGAGCTGTCGGCTTCGTGCGGCGACATGATCGGCCAGCCGGTCGAGATCGGAGCGCATCGCATGCAAAAGCTTCTGGAGACGCATGTCCGCGGCCACCTTGCCGAACTCGCCGCCATCCGGCCCGAGTTCCGATGACGGCTTCGGCTTCGACGGCGCCGACGAGCTTCGGCAGGCATGGCGCGACGGACTAACGCCCGATCCGGCGCTGACGGTTTCGGAATGGGCGGATCGACATCGGGTCTTGAGTCCGCGGGCTTCCGCCGAGCCCGGGCGTTATCGGACCGATCGCACGCCCTACATGCGCGCCATCATGGATGCGCTCTCGCCGGCCCATCCGGCGCGCCGCGTGGTGTTCATGAAGGCCGCACAGGTCGGCGCGACCGAATCCGGCAACAACTGGATCGGCTACGTCATCCATCATGCGCCGGGGCCGATGCTCGCGGTGCAGCCGACCGTCGAGCTCGCCAAGCGCTTCTCCCGGCAACGCATCGACCCGCTGGTCGAGGAATGTCCGTCTCTGCGCGAGCGGGTGAAGCCGGCGCGTTCGCGCGATGCCGGCAACACGATCCTGTCCAAGGAGTTTCCGGCGGGCTTGCTGGTCATCACCGGCGCCAACAGCGCGGTGGGCCTGCGCTCCATGCCGGCGCGCTACCTGTTTCTCGACGAGGTCGATGCCTATCCGCCGTCCGCCGACGAAGAAGGCGATCCCGTCGCGCTCGCCGAGGCACGCACGCGAACATTCTCCTGGCGGGCGAAGACGTTCCTGACCTCGACCCCGACGATCCACGGCTTCTCGCGGATTGAGCGCGAGTACGAGGCATCCGATCAGCGCCGCTTCTTCGTGCCGTGTCCGCATTGCGGGGTGCTGCAGTGGCTGCGCTTTGAGCGGCTGCGGTGGGACAAGGGAAAACCGGAGAGTGTGCATTACGAGTGCGAGGCTTGCGAGACGGCGATCGAGGAGCATCACAAGACCGCGATGCTTGCAGCCGGCGATTGGCAAGCGACCGCGGAAGCGGCCGATCCCGGCACGATCGGTTTTCATTTGTCGGCGCTTTACTCGCCGGTCGGCTGGTTCTCATGGGCCGACATCGCGCGCATGTGGGAGGCAGCGCAGGCCACCGACGAAGCCAAGCGCAGCTTCAAGAACGGCGTCCTCGGCGAGACCTGGATCGAAACCGGCGAGGCGCCCGACTGGCAGCGGCTCTACGATCGTCGCGAGCCCTGGCAGATCGGCACGGTGCCGTCCCGCGGTCTGTTCCTGACGGCAGGTGCGGACGTTCAGAAGGATCGGATCGAAGTCGACATCTGGGCTTGGGGTCGCGGCCTCGAAAGCTGGCTGGTCGAGCACCTCGTCATCGGTGGCGGACCCGACCGAGCGGAAAGCTGGGACGAACTGAGCGGCTTGCTGGATCGCACCTGGCCACACGCGCACGGCGCACGGCTTGGCCTCGCGAAGCTCGCAATCGATACGGGCTACGAGTCGCCTGCGGTTTACGCCTGGGCGCGCAAGGTCGGGCACGCGCAGGTCGCGCCGGTCAAGGGTGTCGAGGGCTTCAACCGGGCGGCACCGGTGGTCGGTCCGACCTTCGTGGATGTGACCGAGGCGGGGCGCAAGCTCCGGCGCGGCGCCCGGCTTTGGACAATCGCGGTCGCGACCTTCAAGAGCGAGACCTATCGGTTCCTGCGTCTTGAACGGCCTACCGACGAGGAGCTTGTGGAAGGCGCGACCTTCCCGCCCGGCTTCGTTCACTTGGCGCGCGGCGTCGAGGCGGAGTGGGTCAAGCAGCTCGCCGCCGAGCAGCTCGTCACTGTCAGGACTAAACGCGGCTTCAGTCGGCTTGAGTGGCAGAAACTGCGCGAGCGCAACGAGGCGCTCGACTGTCGCGTCTATGCGCGCGGCGCGGCCTGGATCGCCGGCGCCGACCGCTGGACCGATTCGAAATGGCGCGACCTCGAGGATCAGGTCGGGCCGGTCCCCGATGAAAGTGTGGCGACCTCGGCGCAGAGCGACGCGCAAGGCCTGACCGCGGGCGTCCTCGCCCGCGCCCCGAGCGTAGCCGGCAGGCGCCGCTCCGATTGGCTCGCCGTAGATAAAGGATGGCTGAGGTGATGTGGACCGATAACGAGCTGGCCGCACTCCGTCGCGCCTACGCATCGGGGACGCTGCGCGTGAGCTATGACGGCCGCACCGTCGAATACGGCTCGGCCGACGATCTCTTGAAGCGCATTCGGACCATCGAGCGCGAAATCGCGGCTGCGTCTTCGACTTCAGCGCCGGTTGCCGGCTATGCCGGGTTTTCCCGCGGCGATCGTTGATGGCGCAAGCGACCTGGCTTGACCGCGCCATCGGCGCCGTCGCCCCTCGCGCCGCCGTTCGCCGTGTCCTGGCACGGCAAAGCTTCGAGGTGTTGACGCGCGGCTATGACGGCGCGGCTCGTGGCCGGCGCACGGACGGTTGGCGGGCGCCAAACTCTTCGGCTGACGCCGAGATCGCGATGGCCGGCGCGCTGTTGCGCGATCGCATGCGCGACCTGGTGCGCAACAATCCGCACGCGGCCAAAGCGGTGTCGGTTCTGGTCAACAATATCGTCGGCGCCGGAATCATTCCGCGCGCCGCGAGCGGCAACGAGAAGCTCGATCGCGAAGCCGATGCGCTGTGGGAGAGCTGGTCGTCCCAGTGCGACGCAGACGGTCAACTCGATTGCTACGGCCTGCAGACGCTGGCCTGCCGCGAGATGGTCGAGGCCGGCGAGGTACTGCTACGGCGTCGTCCGCGGCGAGCGACAGACGGGCTCGACGTCCCGCTGCAGGTGCAGATCATCGAATCCGATCTTCTGGACGGCACGCGCAACGGCGATCTCGCCAACGGCGGGCGCATTCTGCAGGGCATCGAGTTCGACGCCATCGGCCGGCGACGCGCCTACTGGCTGTTCGCCCAGCATCCCGGCGATCACGCGGTGTCGTTGCGCCGCAGACTCGACAGTGCGGCGGTACCTGCCGGTGACGTCGTCCATCTCTACGAAAAGCAGCGTGCGCAAGTGCGCGGTGTGCCGTGGGGCACGCCCGTCATGCGGGCACTGCGCGACCTCGACGATTGGACGCAGGCCGAGCTGGTTCGCAAGAAGACCGAGGCTTGCGTGGTCGGCATCGTGCTCGGCGCCGACGAGGGGGAGCAGGGCATCGCCCCATCGGTCGTGGATGCCGATGGCAATCGCGTCGAGCAGTTCGAGCCCGGGCTTATTGCCTACGCACGCGGTGGCAAGGACATCAAGTTCAATCAACCGGCCACGACAGCGGCGGTGTCCGAATGGCTGCGGGCGCAGTTGCATATCGTCGCGGCCGGGTTCCGGCTGCCCTACGAACTGCTCACTGGGGATCTGAGCCAGGTCAACTATTCGTCGATCCGCGCCGGGCTCGTCGAGTTCCGCCGCATGATCGATGCCGTGCAATGGCAGCTGTTCATTCCGATGTTCTGCCAGCCGGTGTGGGACTGGTTCACCGAGCAAGCCTGGGCGGCCGGGCGTCTCCCACAGCCAAGGATCGCGGTAGCATGGTCGCCGCCGCGCTTCGAGGCAGTCGATCCGCTGAAAGATGCCATGGCCGACATGCTGGCGATGCGATCGGGCACGATGACGCTGGCCCAGGCCATCGCGCGGCAGGGCCATAACCCGGACGCGGTGCTGGCCGAGATCGCGGCCATGAACGCCAAGCTCGACGCTCTCGGGCTCGTGCTCGACTCGGACCCCCGCAAGGTCACCAAGACCGGTGTTTTGCAGGCGGATGCTGAGAAACCGTATCCCGAGTGAGGAAGCAATGCGGACCCGCAGAGGGAATTTAGATCAGGTTCGCACCCTCGTCTTTGCAAACGTTCTCAACGACGACAGCTACCTCCGAGAGAAAGGTGTTGCGGTCAAGCGAGGGGATTACATCTGGTACAGGAGCAGCCCGGTCAAGAATTCGCTCGCCGATGATGGACGCGCGTGCATAGCTTGAGCCTCTTCCCGACTGATTGAAGGCAGATTGCCATTCAGGCATTCGCTCGCCGCGAACACGTCTGGTAGCGAGATCTTGCACTTTTACCGAGAGCGCCTTGGCGAGTGAGTCAAAGACGTGCTGCTTCTCGGTATCGTTAGATGGCTCAACCGGATCCCATCTGACAGGATTCTGCAACAGCAAATACAGTTGCGTTTGAAGCTGCTGGCGAAAATCTGCAACTGGCCTCAGATTATCATAGTCGTCGCGCCAGCCTGGTGTTGCCAACCGCCGACTAAGTGCCCAAATGCGTTTCCAATGTTCTTTGCTGATGCCCGGTTTCGAAGACAAGCCAAGACGCGGCCACCATGCATCGTGATAGCTTTCCGCAGCATTCTTAACCGCGAGGACGAGGTTCATTCGATCGTAGACTGGCTTCGACTCAACAGGAGCCGGTTTTTCAACGATACCATCGATGGCACTTAGAAGCGCCTTCAGTTGGTCAATCGTTCGCCGCTGAGACTTCGAGGTTGGTCTGAGGGGTTCGTCTATCCCGCCCACAAAGAAGCAGGCACCTTTCAATCGCGCCCGCAGTGCTCGCTCAGCAAATGGCCCGAGCTCTTCGCCGATTGCGGCGAGGACGTTTTCAGCTGAAGCTAGGACGTGTTGTTCCTTGGCGGATGCGGTCGGCAAGTTATCGCCTTTCACTTCGTCAAAATGGGTGAACAGCAACAGGAGTTTTGCAGCACTGCCCGACGAAATTAGTTCTTTCATCGCCGCAACTGGCGCAGCCTGCATCGGACCCGTGGCGTCATCGACTAGAACGACGGCGTCGGCGAATTCGATGCGCTTGGTAAGTGAGCTCGATATCGCTGCAATCGATTTCGGTGTATGGCCAAGACCCTCTCCGTCCAGCAATACCAGTTTCGGTTGCTGGCCATCGCTCCAGGTCGGTCCGAAGGGGCCCGCGACGCGCACTCCGTTCACCAACGGCGTCAGCAGACGTCCAAATTGGGAGGCGTGGTTGCCCGAAAAGCGCGTCACCGCCTTGATGAATGCTTTCCGGTCTTCGGTTTGCCAAGACCAGGACTCAGGCCACCCTTGCTTGCTCCTGCGTAGAGTCCCCACCTTATCGAGTAAGGAGAAGCGAAGTTCGATTTCATCCATCAACTGGTCGCTTATGCGATGGAATTCTTCGTCCTCTCGCAGGCGACGGTCGAGTTCTTCCTCAAAGAGTTCGTCGATGACGCGCTTATCTTGTTCATCGGTCGGGCCGAGTTCTATTTTTAGCCGCTCACCATGCTGAGCCGCAACGGCCCGCACAAACTCGACGCATTTTGAGAGAAGAGTGTCGGTCGCGGTTAAGTCGATGGCCTGATCCGATGGAGTTGACTCGATGAATGTCGGGGCGTCCTCATCATCTTCCTCCTCGTCATCCACTGTGAAATTCTGAGGCCTGTTGCCCAGAATGTAGTTGAAGCGGAACCGCTGATTGACGTGCATCAGAAGTTTCCGCAGCACCTCGGCATCGTCTTCGCCGCGATACGCTGCCAATACCGCCTCAGAAATACATTCGTTGAGGTGTTCGCGAACCTCATCGACGGGGAAAAAGGTCACGACAGCCCTGAACGGTCCCGCATCGAGAACCACTTCAGTTTCGTGAACGGTAGTCTTTGCCGTTGAAGTGGATGGGAATCTCTCGGTTTCGGGATCGGTGCCGATCAACTGCCTCAGTAAGGTTGTTTTGCCTGCGCCGGTGGTCCCAAGGAGCAGAGCGCTCCGGTAGTCCGTGTTCATCGAGGTCGGGAGCTTAATGACCTCTTCCCGCAGGTGGCCAAAGTCGGTTTCGCTTGGTTCCATGCCGTGAAAGAAGATCTCGACGACCCGTCGATGAAATCGGGCCTCAGCGTCAAGCCGAGTGGACGGATTCCAATAAGCCTCGTCCCCAGGAGCTGATTGAGTTGGTCTCGCAGCTCGGTAGCCTCGGTTTCATCAGTTGTCCCAAGGCCCTGCCGAACCCGTAGCCCGGCCTTTCCAGTATTTGGATCGACGCGCACGGGATGGCGGAAAATTACCGCCCACGAGTGCCGGCCTTGCGACCGGCTTAGTGCTGCTACAGGCCGCTTTTCCATGACGCGCTCCGTTGTTCAGACGTTGTTCAGGACATGTACATGCGCCGATACCCGCTGTCAATCGTTTTTGAACAACGCCTGAACAACGTCTGGTCCCGCTTCGAACGCTGAGACAACCCTATGAAAACAAGAGCTGATTTGCCGCCGCTTACGCGAGCGGCAGACATTCTGCCGGCGACGCTCGACGAGAAGGGGCGCTCAATCGAGGTCGTGTGGTCGACCGGCGCGCGCGTGCGGCGCCAGCCGTTCTTTGGTGAGCCGTTCGACGAGGAGCTGAGCATGGACCCTGCCGAGGTCCATCTCGATCGCCTCAATGCCGGCGCACCGCTTCTCAAGGTCCATGACCGGTTTGCCCTTGAGGCGGTCATCGGCTCGGTCGTGCCGGGCACGGCGCGCATCGAGAACGGTCGCGGGCTTGCGCGTGTGCGCTTCAGTGAGCGCGAGGACGTAGCGCCGATCTGGAATGATATCCGCAACGGCCATCTGCGCGCGGTGTCGATTGGCTATCAGGTCCTGCGATACGAGATCACGCGTCCATCGAACGGCCCCGAACTGTGGCGTGCCGTCGATTGGACTCCCTTCGAAATCTCCGCGGTCCCGGTCGGGGCCGACCCGGCGGCCGGCTTCCGCTCGGTTGATTGCCTGATGCCCTGCGTCCTCGACCGGGATGACGCGACCACTCCCAGGAGAACCATCATGGAAAATGCACAGACCAAGCCGGCGGCGCCCGACGCCCACGCGGCCGGTGATCTCGCCTTGCCGGGGATCCTCGATCACAAGGAGGAAGGATTGGAACAGCGATCACAGGCCGACGCACGTCAGTCTAAGCCCGCTCAGGTGGCAGCCGAGACGGTGGCGCCGACGCCTGCCGCTCCGACGGCGGAAGCGCTGGTTGCGCGCGCTCAGGAAATCGAGCGCGACCGGGTCTCGACGATCTACGATCTCGCGACACGTTTGGGGCTAGAACGGTCTTTCTCCGATGACCTGGTGAAGCGGAATGTCGGGGTCGACGAGGCACGGCGCGTGATCCTCGACAAGGTCGCCGCGACCGCGGACCAGACGAGGGTATTCCCGCATGTTTCCGTGCCGCTCGGCGGCCGGGACGAGCGCGTGACGCGGCGCGAGGCCGTCACCAATGCCCTCCTGCATCGCTACAGCCCGACGCTGTTCCAGCTCTCGGAGCCTGCCCGCGAATACCGTGGCATGACGCTGCTCGAACTGGCGCGCGAGTTTCTCGCCAATGCCGGCGTTAATGTCCGGGGCTTCTCGCGCGACGAGATCGCGACGCGCGCGCTGCACTCGACCTCCGACTTTCCGGAGATTCTCTCGGCGGTCACCAACAAGACGTTGCGTCAGGCTTACGATGCCTATCCGCGCACCTTTGTGGCCTTCTGCCGGCAGGTGCTCGCGACCGACTTCAAGGCCATGAACCGGGTGCAGATCGGCGAGGCGCCGCAGCTCCTCAAGGTCAACGAGAGCGGCGAGTTCAAGCGCGGAACGATCGCGGAGTCGAAGGAAAGCTATCGCATCGAAACCTACGGTCGCGTGGTCGGCATCACGCGGCAGGTGCTCATCAACGACGACCTCGATGCCTTCACCCGCATCCCGGCGATGTACGGCACCGCCATTGCCACGCTCGAAAGCGACGTGGTCTGGGCGATCGTCACGGCCAACGCCGCGATGGCTGACGGCGTCGCGCTCTTCCACGCGACCCACAAGAACCTGGCCGCCTCGGGCGCTGCCCTCAGTGTCACCACGGTGGGCGACGGCCGCGCCGCGATGGCCAAGCAGACCGGCCTCGACAAGAAGACGGTGCTCAACATCCGCCCGTCCTTCCTGATCGTGCCGGCGGCGCTTGAACTCGCGGCCGAACAGCTGATCGCGCAGAACCTCGTGCCGGCAAAGACCGGCGACGTGGTGCCGCAATCGATCCGCACGCTCTCGCCGATCTCCGAGCCGCGGCTCGACAACGCGAGCGCCACGGCTTGGTATCTCGCGGCAAACCCCGCCCAGATCGACACGATCGAGTACGCGTATCTCGAAGGGCAGCAGGGCGCCTACATCGAGACCCGCAACGGCTTCGATGTCGACGGTGTCGAGATCAAGTGTCGGCTCGACTTCGGCGCCAAAGCGATTGACTGGCGCGGCCTCTACAAGAACGCCGGCGCATAAACTCAAACCCTTATCGTGGACTGACGAAACGGGCGGCTTCGGCCGCCCTTCGTCGTTTCAGAAGGACCATCTGCCATGAAAAACTACGTTCAACCCGGCAATACTATCCCGCTCACGGCACCCTACGACGTCGATTCCGGCGACGGCTTGCTCGTCGGCTCGATCTTCGGCGTCGCCACCGGCGCCGCTTTGAACGGCGAGGCGATCGAGGCCGCGCTCGTCGGCGTGTTCGATCTCAAGAAGGTCGGCTCCCAAGCGTGGGCCGTTGGCGACAAAATCTATTGGGACAACACCGCCAAGGAGACGACCAAGACGACGACCAGCAACACGCTGATCGGTGTTGCGATCGAGGCCGTGGGCAGCGGTGCCGGCGAAACCATTGGCCGTGTTCGGCTCAATGCGAGCTTCTGATTGCAATGACGGCGTTCGCGGCTGCGATCGATACGCTTTTTTCCGATCCGGCGCTTGCCCGTGACGCTCTCTGGCGTTTCGGCGGGACCGGTGACGGAACGACCGTCCGCGTCATCCGCAAGCGGCCGGACCAAGTCGTCGGCTTCGGCGACAGCCGGGCGATCATGCCGACCGTCCTGATCGATGTGCGCCGAGCGGAGGTGGCGAATCCGGCGTCCGGGGACACCGTCGAAATCGAAGGCGAGACCTTCGCGGTTATCGCCACGCCCACCATCGACGCCGAGCGGCTGGTCTGGACCTGCGAGGCATCTCTGCAGGACTGAGCCGATGCGATTTTCGATCAAGACCGATGATTTCGCCAAGGGCTTAAGCGAGGTCGAGGGAGCCGCCGCGCGCTCGGTGACGGCTGGCATGCGCGAGGTGACGGACGGGCTGAAAGGTGAGCTGCGCTCCGACGTGGTCGATGCCGGACTGGGTCAGCGTCTCGCCAACACCTGGCGTGGCAGGGCGTATCCGGAGGGAGCGGCCAGTCTCGAGGCCGCGTCATTCGTCTGGTCGAAAGCCCCGAATATCATCGATGCGTTTGATCGCGGGGTGACGATCCGATCGCAGCGTGGCTTCTGGCTCGCCATTCCGACGGCGGCGGCCGGTGTGAAAGGCATCAGCGCCACCGGCGGCATGAAGCGGATCACGCCCGGAGGCTGGGAGCGGCGCACCGGGATGCGGCTGCGCTTCGTCTATCGCCGCGGTGGGCCGTCGCTGCTTGTTGCCGACAATGCGCGGCTTACCAAACGCGGCCTTGCGCGCGCCAATACCGGCCGCACGCGCAGCGGCGCCACATACACCCGGCTCGCAGGCCGCTCGACCGTGGTTGTCTTTCTGCTTGTGCCGCAGGTGACGCTCAAGAAGCGCTTCGATATCGCGAGTGCCGCCCAGCGATGGGCCGACCGCGTGCCGGGCATCATCGCCAGTCGCTGGAGATCGACATGATTGATCGGCTGATCGCGATGGTCCTGACGGTTCTATCGTTCGCCTTCATACTATCCGTCACCGTGGGACTTGCGCCGTGAGCAGCAAGCGCGAGCAGGTGCTCGACGCGATCAAGTCTCTACTGTCATCTGCGCTGCCCAATGCCGACGTGAGGCGCAACCTGGCAAAGCCCGAGCGAATTCCGCCCGGTGGTCTCGTCGTCATTCGCGATGGCGATCCAGGCGAGCCTGAGGTGATGTTATCGCCGCTCGTCTACGTCTATAGCCATCGCATCCCGATCGAGCTTGCCGCCTACGAGACGTCTTCGCAGTCGCCCGAGCAGGTGCTCGACGGGATGCTTGGCGCGATCGGCGTGGCGGTGTCTGGCGACCGCACGCTCGGCGGTTTATGCGACTTCATAGAGGCGCAGGCGCCTTCAACGGACGACGTCGAAACCGCGGGCGCGCGTGCCGGCCGGTGGGCCGATGCCGCGATTGTCGCCGTCTACGGCACACCCGATCCACTGAACTGAACTCAATCACGATCAGGAGAATCCCATGGCACGCGCACGCGGCGCCAACGCCGTCATGGCTGCGGCATTCGAGACGACCTATGGCACGCCGCCGGTCGCCGGCTACAAGAAGCTGCCCTTCGTCTCTTCGGCGCTCGGTGACGAGCAGAACCTGATCGCGAGCGATCTGCTCGGTTACGGCCGGGAGCCGCTGCCGCCGAGCCGCGACGTCGTCAACAATGAGGGCGACGTTGTCATCCCCGTCGATCTGCGTAACTTCGGCTACTGGCTGAAGCTTCTCCTTGGCGCACCGACCTCGGTCGAGGACACAGGCGTCTTCACCCACACGTTCGTGTCCGGCGCGCTCACGCTGCCCTCCATGGCGATCGAGATCGGCATGCCGGAAGTCCCGAGCTTCGGCATGAACTTCGGGGTGCGCGCCAACTCCATGAAAATCCAGCTGCAGCGCTCGGGCCTCCTCAACGCCACCATGAGCCTAATCGCGCAGGGCGAGACCAAGGCGGCTTCGTCGGCTGCCGGGAGCCCGACCGAAGCCGTGATCGAGCGCTTCTCCCAGTTCATGGGCGAGATCAAGCGCAATGGCACCGCGCTCGGGCAGATCGTCTCTGCGGAGCTCACCTATTCCAACAATCTCGACAAGGTCGAGGTCATCCGCCCGGACGGTCGGATCGAGGATTCCGACCCTGCAATGGTCAGCGTGACCGGCACCGTGAACATTCGCTTCGCCGATACGGTGCTGCTTGACCAGGCGGTCGCCGGCACCGCATGCGAACTGTCCTTCGGATGGGAGATCGACGAGGACAAGTCGCTCCTTTCACCGTGCACGAGGTCTACCTGCCGAAGCCGAAGCAGCCGGATCACCGGGCCCGGCGGCATTCAGGCGGCATTTGCATTCCAGGCGGCCGAGGATCCGACGTTGCAGAAGACGCTGACCGCGGCGCTCGTCAACGACGTGTCGGCTTACTAACCCCATCACTTCGAGAGGTTCCGATGCTCAAACTCGCGTTTGATCGCGAGCCGTTCTGGCTCGACATGCTTCCTGGCGTCCGGATGCAATTTCGACCGATCACGGTTGCCGCAATCCTGTCGGCGCGCACCGCCGCGGCCGACGTGCTCCGCGCCGGCGGCGGGGATTCCATGGTGAAGGCGGGCGTCGCCTTCACACGATCGCTCGCGCACTCGGGCATCTCCGCATGGGAAGGAATCGGAGATGCAGAGGGGAAGCCGGTCGAGCCAAACAAAGAGAACATCGATGCGGCACTTGAAATCTGGTCATTGTTCGATGCGATCGACCGCCTCTATGTTGGCCCGGCACTGATTCAGGACGCGGAAAAACGCCTGATCGCTCTCGCTGAATGGCACTTCGGCGGGGGCGATGGCTACTGCAAGGCCTGTTCCTCTACCTGCCCAAATTGTCCCTACATCGAGCACGCGCCACGGACACCCGTCGCCATTGCCGCCTGGGCCGTGCTCCAGCGTGCGGCCGGACAGGTGCGCGCCGTCATGGGCGGCGTCTACGCGCTCGATTTCGGAGCGGTGCTGATGCTCGCCGACGCGATGGGTGCGCTCAATACAGTCCTGGTCGAAGTCCTCCCCGAAATCGAACCGATCATCATCCGCGCTTACGCCCGCGATTCTGAATGAGCACCACACAGGTCTCGATCCGCCTCGGCGTCGAGGGCAAGGCGGAGGTCAAGCGCGCTTTCGACGAAGTTGGTAAGGCTGGACAGGACGCGTTCCGGCGGCGTCGCTACCTCGATGGATGCGGCAGGTGCCGCGGCCGACAGGGAGGCGCAGCGGCTGCAACGGCTGGCCCAGGCCGCCAAACAGGCAGCCGCAGCCGACCAGGCGCAACGCGGCTTCAATACTGCCCTCGGCGTCGGAACCGGACCTTCCAAATCCGCGCGGGACTCTGCCGCAGTATTTGAAGAGGCTGCGAGGGCCGCGGACGACCTCGCAGCCCGCACCGCGGCGCTGCGCGCCCAGATCGATCCCCTTGGCGCCGCGCAGGCGAGGCTTAATGCCGAGATCGGCGAGGCCAATGCGCTGTTCAAGGCGGGCGCGATCACCGCCACCGAGCAAGCGGCGGCACATGCGCTGGCGCAAGCGCGATACGATGGCACCGCGAAAGCACTGGGAGCGATCAGCGCCACCGGCAAGCTGACCTCCAATCAGCTGGTCAACCTCAGCTATCAGCTCAACGACGTGGTCGTGTCGCTTGCGAGCGGCCAACGGCCCCTGATGGTGCTGATGCAGCAGGGGTCGCAGATCGCCCAGATCTTCGGTCCCGGCGCAGGCGTGAGCGGAATCCTGCGCGGCGTTTGGCAAGGCCTGACCAGCCTGATTTCGCCGACGGTGGCGATTGTAGGAGGCATCGCGGCGCTCGGCGCCGCGGTTGGCTATTCCTATTACCGCTACATCGAGTCCCAGAAGGAGCTTGAGGTCGCGCTCGCCGGCACCGGCCGGGCAGCTGGCGTCGCCGTCGGCCAGATCGAGCGGATTGCCGAGCAGTCCGCCTCCGCCGGCAACGTCTCGGTCGCTGCCGCCCGCGAAATGGAGGCCGCATTCCTCCGGACCGGCAGGATTGCAGTCTCCAACTTTGAAGGTCTGATCAAGGTCGTCAAAAACTACGCCGCAACGACCGGCACCGATGTCGCGACCGCGACTAAAGAGCTTGCCGGCGCGTTCGCCGACCCGATCCGGGGAGCGGACTCGCTCAACGAGAAGCTCAATTTCCTCGATGATCGGACGCGGCAATACGTCCGCACGCTCGCCGACCACAACGACCGCACCGGCGCGCAGCGCGTCCTGCTCGATGCGCTGAAAGGCAGCCTGGTCAACGCATCCGAGGCAACGACTGCGCTTGGCCGCGCCTGGGATTTCGTTGGGCGGATGGCGTCCAACGCCTATGACGCGATGGGCCGGGCGATTTCGCGGGCGCTCGACGGAGCGCCGATCGACGAGCGGCTGAAGGAGCTTCAGCAGGAACGCGCGCGCCTCCAGGCGCTGATCGAGAACCCGCCGACCCGCTTCGCGGCCCAGGCCCGCAACTTCAACACGCGGATGCTGGTCGAGGTCGACGCCGAGATCGCCAAGATCGAGGCGAAGCTCGCCAATATTGAAGTCCGGGCGAAGGAAGCGAGAGCCAACGAGCTCTCGGTCCGCGCCGGCACGGTAGCGCGCGATCTCACGCCCGGCTTCGACGAGCTGCAGACGCTCAAGGCCCGCCAGGCGCAACTCCGCTCCGCGCTCGATGATCCTCTGGTCCGGCAGAAGGTCGCCGATCTCAAGCAAGTCGAGACCGCCTATGATGCGGTTACGCGCGCGATCCGCACCTGGCTTGATCCGGCCGAAAAGGCCCGTCGCCTTGATGAACTGGAAATCCAGGCGCTCCAGGCCAAGACCCCGGCCCAGAAAGCGGCCATTGCAGAGGAGCGGCGCCGACTGGAACTTGCCGGGCAGGCCATTCCGGTCGCCATTGCCGAAGCCGACATTACGCGGGCCGGCACCAAGGCGCGCGCCGAGGCGACGCAGGCGCATATCGACCAATCGCGCGTGGTTGAGGTCAACACCCGGGCGACGCTGGGCTTGGCCGATGCCTGGCTCAAAGGCGCGGCGGCGGCCCAACAGGCGGAAGTCCGCCGCAAGGCGCTCACCGAGGCCGTGCAGAACGGCGTCGATGTCGAAACACGCGCCCGCGAGCTGCTCCGTGAGCAGATCGCCGAGCAGGCGGCACAATCAGCTAAATCCGCCACTGACCTCACCGCCGAAGCCACCGCTCAGCGGAAGCTCAACGACGCCGTCGCGGCGGGCACGATCTCAAGCGAGCAGGCGCAACGCTTGATGCAGGTCGAGCAGGCGCTCCGCCCGCTCATCATTGCGCAGGCGCTGGCCGAAGGCGACGCGAAAGGTACGCTGGCCCGCGTGATCGATGCGTTGCGTGGCGCCTATGCGCGCCTTCATGGCGAGCAGGCGCGTGCCGCGGCGCTCCAGACAGTTGAGGGCCAGAAGAACCAGATCGAGCTGCTGCAGAAGCAGATCGAACTGGTCGGCACGAGCGAGTCGCAGCGCGCGATCATCATCGCCCAGCTGCAAGCCGAGCAGCAGTTGCGGCAAAAGGGCATCGAACTTGCGAGCGCCGAAGGTCAAGCGATCCTTGCCAATGCCGGCTTCATCGAGCGCCTGAACCAGGAGCTTGCGCGCTCACAGGGAGCAATGCAGTCCCTGCAGAGTATGACCGATACCACGTTCAACCACTTCGCCAACCTGATCGCGCAGGGCAAAACCGACTGGAAGTCCTGGGCGGACGCCGGCCGTGCGGCGCTCGCCGACATCGAAAAGGAAATCCTCAAGCTTGCGGTTTTGAACCCGCTCAAGAACTTCCTGTTCGGGACGAACCTCACGACGCTCAACAATGTCGGTGGTGTCCTCGGCGGCCTGTTCGGCTTCAAGTTCCACGAGGGCGGGGTCGTCGGCGTCGATGGCACGCCGCACTGGGCGCCGGCCCAGGTCTTCCGCCACGCGCCGCGGCTGCATGACGGCGCGTTCCTGTCGCCCGACGAAGTGCCGGCGATCCTCCAGCGCGGCGAGCGCGTCCTCAATCGCGCCGAGGCCGCTGCCTATCAGCGCGGCACGAAAGCTGCGCCAATCGTTCTCAACTTTGCGGTGACGACGCCCGATGCCGCCTCGTTCCGTCGGGCCCAAAGCCAAATCACCGCCGACATGGCCGCGGCGCTGCGGCGGGCGGAGCGCAACCTGTGACCGGGTTCCACGACGTGCGGTTTCCTGACGCCGTGGCGCGCGGTGCAACTGGCGGACCGGAGTTCTCGACCGACATCATCGCGGTCGCTTCGGGCTTCGAGCAGCGCAACATCAACTGGTCAGCGGCGCGCGCCAAGTACGACATCTCGACCGGTATCCGCACCCGCGAGCAGATGGCCGAGGTGATCGCCTTCTTCCGCGCCCGCAAGGGCCGCGCCTACGGCTTCCGATTTCGGGACTGGAACGACTTTGAAGCGGAGGCCCAGCCACTCTCGGCGACTGCCGACCCGCTCGTATGGCAGCTGGCCAAGCAATACGCCTCCGGGCCCTCGGCCGATCAACGCACCATCACCAAGCCCGAGACCGGTACAGTCGTTGTGCGCGTGAACGGCAACCCAGTCTCGGTGGATGTCGACCACCTGACCGGCATCGTCACCTTCGCCTCGGCGCCTGCCGCCCAGCCCTATGCCGATTTCCTGTTCGATGTGCCGGTGCGCTTCGACACCGATCACCTTCCGGTGGTCGCGGTCGCCTATCACATCCAGCAAGTTTCCTCGATCGCGCTCACCGAAATCCGATCCTCACCATGAAGAACCTGTCCGGCGAGCTCGCCACGCACATCGCGGGCGAGGTGACGACGCTTGCGTCCTGCTGGCGCCTGGAACGGACCGATGGCTGGGTGCGCGGCTTCACCGATCATGACCGCAACCTCGTCATCGACGGCGTGGCCTATGTCGCCGCGACGGGCTTCCTGCCGAGCGCCATCAAGTCGGGCTCAGACCTGTCGGTCGACAACCTCGATGTTGATGGCTTCCTCGATGACGACGCGCTCAAGGCCGAGGACCTGACCGCCGGCCTGTTTGACGGCGCCAGAATCGACATCTTCCTCGTCAACTGGGCCGACTTGTCACAAGGACGCGTGCTCCTTCGCCGGGGATGGCTCGGCGAGGTCAAACGCGCCGACAACCGCTTCTCCGCCGAAATCCGCGGCATCGCAAATCGTCTCCAGCAGGTTGCGGGCAAGCTCTACTCGCGGCTCTGCCGCACCGATCTCGGCAGTGACGAGTGCAAGGTCGTACTCGGGCCGCTGACCGATGAGCTTGCGATTTCCGCCGCGTCGAGTGGCGATACCTTCACGGTGCCGACGGCGCGACCGACGGGCTTCTACACCTTCGGCGTCTGCACGTTCCTGACAGGCGCGAACGCGGGCGCCGCCACCGAAGTGCTTCAGCACAACGGACAATCGATCCAGCTGTTCACGCCGATGCCGCGCCCCATTGTGATCGGCGACCAGGTGCGGCTCGTCGCCGGCTGCGACAAGACTCCGGAAACCTGTCACGCACGCTTCGGGAACATCCTGAATTTCCGCGGCGAGCCGCACATCCCAGGCAACGACAAGGTGTTCTCCTATCCAATCAAGAGCTGATGTTTACGCGGGAGGAAGTTATCGCCGAGGCGCGCAGCTGGCTCGGCACGCCCTGGCATCACCAGGCGTCGCTCAAAGGCGTCGGCTGCGACTGCATCGGCTTCGTCCGCGGCGTCGCCCAGCCGTTTGTCGGGGAGATCGCGATCCCACTCGACTATCCGGAGACCTGGCACCTCTATCGCGCCGAACCTCGCATGTATCTCGGCTTCAAGGAGCGTTGCCAGGAGATCGAACAATCTGATGCACTGGCCGGTGACATCCTGTTGTTCGGCGCCGGCAAGGGACCGGCACATCATTGCGCCTATGTCACGCCGGGACGCGGGTTGATCCATTGCTACCGAGAGGCCGGCAAGGTGGTCGAGCACGGCTTCTCGCCGTGGTGGCGGGCGAAACTGCGGCACGCGTTCCGAATGCCCGGCATTGCGGATGGTAGCTAAAGTAGACCAGTTGCTTTCGCAGTGCTTGCCGGCAAGTCTTGCGAAGCCAACATCCTCACCAAATTCGTCGCACTTAGTCAGCGGTATTGTGAGGCGCAGTGGCATCCAATCAGATCTTGCCTGTTTAGTCATTTGGAGGCGCGGGTCCAGTCGGGCCTGTCACTTGGCTTGATGAAAAAGTAGGTGCGGTGCAAGCACCACCAAAATGTCCCTCTATGTTGAATTCAAGCGTTGCGGCTTCGTCCATGCGTTCTCGGCCTGCCCATTTGACGGCCCAGTCCGGGATGAGATTGTCGGTCCAGCGCTTGAACTCCTTCTCGATGGCGTCGGCTGTTTCCAACCACTGTGGTTCATCGAATTTTTCGTTCTGATTTTCGGTTCGGTCCGAACTGAGATGCGAAATTTGTTCGTTGATCATATCCACCAACGTTTGACGGATGAATGTCCGGTTCACGGAGAATGCGTTGGTGGTGAAATCGGCTGGATTGAAACCGCAAGCATCTCCGTTCTTCAGGAATTCAATAAGGTTGCGGGCATGCAATGCGAAACCTTCCACTTGTAAATTCTGCTGAAAGCGAGACAGCGCTCCCTTCCGCGCGGCTGCTAAGCACTCGCGCATCATCCAGAGTTCATATGGTAAGTGGTGCTGAACGAAAGCGTCCTGTGTTCGCTCAGGGATATTCTTAAATTTTGGCTTATGGACAGACATATTCGACACGCTTTTACCCTGGAGTTGTCGCGCACTTTAGCGCGACTGGTGCAGTCCATCCAATAGCCGACGCCATCGGAGCTAGTCGATCAATGGCCCGCATCGTCCTCACGGTCGGCGGCTACGTCCTCGGAAACCTGTTGCTGCCGGGACTCGGCGGCGCGATCGGCGGGTTGGTCGGTGGTTACGTCGGCGGCATCGTCGACCAGCAGCTGTTCGGCGGCACCGCCAGCAAACCGTCTACGGCGCGCGCATGCAGGATCTGCGCGTGCAGTCGTCGAGCTACGGCGCCGTGATCCCGATGCTCTACGGCAAGGGACGGATGGCTTCGAACGTCATCTGGATGCGCGGCTTCGACGAGGAGGTTCGCACTGAAACCCAGACGGTCGGCGGCGGCGGCAAAGGCGGCGGTGGCGGCAGCAGCCAGACCGTCACCAACGTCACCTACCACTATTACGCGGACGTTGCGGTGGGTCTTTGCGCGGGTCCCATCGCCGCGGTGAATCGCGTGTTTGCCGACGGCAATGCCTTCGAGGACGACAAGGTCGGCGATATGCGAAGTCTATCTCGGAATGAGACGCAGACCCCTGACCCGCTGATCCAGGCGGTCGAAGGCGTTGACCGCACGCCGGCCTATCGCGGGCTCGCCTATGTGATGATGGAGCGGCTCTACATCACGCCGTTCGGCAACCGCCTGCCGAACCTCACCTTCGAAGTCGAGACGTGATCCGTGGCGCAGCTCGTCCTGACGCTCGCCGGCGGCGTGCTCGGCGGCGGCATCGCGGGCGGCCTCGGCCAATCGCTCGGCGCGCTGTTCGGTGCCTATGTCGGCGGCATCCTCGACCGCGAGCTGTTCGGGCCGCAGCAGGACCGCCGGCCGGTCGAGGGCACCCGGCTCACCGAACTCAACCTGTCGGGATCGGCCTATGGCCAAACTATGCCGGTGGTCTGGGGTCGAATGCGCGTGCCGGCCAACATCATCTGGGTGCGCGGCATTCGTGAAGTGGTCCGCACCGAGACCGAGACGGTTGGCGGTGGCGGCAAGGGTGGTGGTGGTGGTGGTGGCGGCACCCAGACCATCACGCGAACGAGCTACCACTACTACGCCGACGTGGCGCTCGGGATCTGCGAGGCGCCGGTCACCTCGATCTATCGCATCTGGCTCGACAAGACGCCACTCGATCCCGAGCACGTTGACGAAATCCGCACCTACTATGGAGACGAAACGCAATCGCCCGACCCACTGATCCAGGCTGTCGAGGGCGCGGTTCTCACGCCGGCATTCCGAGGCCTCGCCTATGTCGTCCTCGAAAACCTCTACCTCACGCCCTACGGCAACCGCTTTCCGAATTTCGAGATCGAGGTTTACCGAGGCTCGCGCGTCGACGTGGCCGACGCGCGTCACCTCGTCCGAAATGTCTGCCTGATCCCGGCGAGCGGCGAATGGGCCTACGAGCCCAACGTGGTGCGCAGCCGTGTGCGCAATTCGAACATCAATAGCAATGCCGGCCGCAAGGCGGCAGACTTCGCGGTCTCGATCGAGAACCTCAATCGCGAAGTACCGAACGTCGAGTGGGTGAGCCTCGTCTATGCGTGGTTCGGCACGTCGGTTGACGTCGCGACCTGCTCGATCCGGCCGGAAGCCGAATACGCGATTTATCCGGACCGATTGCCAGACACGACGCCGTATCTCTGGTCGGTGATGGGCGTCGGCCGGCCGGTCATCGGCGGATCGGGCGGGTGGCCGCTGGTCTCGTCATATACCAATCCAGACGGATCACCGGGACTCTACTACGGCGGCACCATCAACGACGGGTCGGTGATCCGGGCGATCCAGCATCTGCGCAGCCTTGGCTACAAGGTGATGCTGTACCCATTCCTGATGATGGATATCCCGCCGCCCGACCCGTCGCCGTTTCCCTGGCGCGGCCGGATCGGCGGCGTCGCAGCCGACGTATCCGGCTTTTTCGAGAGGCCGGACGGCTACCTGCGTTTCATCCGTCACTGCATGTCGCTTGCGGAGGACGCAGGCGGCGTCGACGGCTTCGTCGTCGGCTCCGAGATGGTGGCGCTTAATCGCATTCGTGGCGGCGCCGGCAACTATCCTTCGGTGCCGTTCTGGCAACAAATTGCATCCGAATCGAAGGCGACGCTTGGGTTGGACTGCATCGTCACCTACGCGGCTGACTGGTCGGAGTACCGCTACCACGACCGTGGCGGCGCGAACGTCGACTTCCCGCTCGATGCGGTCTGGGCCGACCCCAACATCGACGTGGTCGGGATCGATGCGTACTTCCCGCTCACCGATGTGCCGCGCGCAATCTACGACAAGGACGCGATCGGAGCCGGCTGGTCGTCGGGCGAGCTGATCGATTACTTCTACGCCGCCCAGGCCGACCGCGACCTCGATCGCCGCGGCTTCGATCCGCAGCGCTCGCCGATCGACGATCCCTTCTGGGCCATCAAGGACATCCGCACCTGGTGGGAGAACCAGCACGTCCCGCGCGTTGCCGGCGTGCCGACCGGGCCCGCCACGGCCTGGGTGCCGCGAGGAAAGCCGATCTGGTTCACCGAATACGGCTTCCCGACGGTGAACTGCGCGACCAACCAGCCAAACGTATTCATCGACCCGAAGTCGATCGAGAGCTTCGCGCCCTATTACTCGAACCGCGCGGTCGACCGCGTGGTGCAGCGCGCCGCGATCGAGGCGACAGAAGAGTTCTGGAACGAGCCGGCCAACAACCCGACCTCGCCGGTCTACGGCGAGCCCATGGTCGGCCGTCGATTTGTCTGGTGCTGGGACGCGCGGCCCTATCCGTTCTTCCCGGCGCTCACCAACGTCTGGTCGGACGGAGAGAATTTTCGGCTCGGCCACTGGATCGAAGGAAAGATCGGCAACATGCAGCTCGCGGAGATCGTCCGGGACTTGTGCCTGCGGGCCGGCCTTGCCGAGAGCGAGTTCGACGTGACGGCGCTCGACGACGAGGTCGTTGGATACGTCGTCACCGAGCGCAAGCCGGTGCGCGACATGATCGCGGTCCTGCAGACGGCGTACTTCTTTGATGCGGTCGAACGCGACGGCATTCTCGTTTTCGTCAAACGCGGCGCCGGCATACCCGTCACTCTCGATCCGAACGACCTGGGCGCCAGCGAGAACGACAGCGACCGGTCTCGCGTGAAGGTCGAGCGCACCCAGGACACCGAGCTGCCGATCGCCGTCGACGTGGTCCACATCGACGAAGGCCGCGACTACCAGTCCTCGACCGTCACCGTCCGCAAGCAGGTAGGGCAATCGGAAAGCGTCAACACGCTAAGTTTCCCGATCGTGCTCACGGTCGAGCAGGCCCAAGCGATCGGGCAGCGGGCACTGCGGGAGATGTGGCAGGGCCGCGAGGCCGTGGACTTGCGGTTGCCAACACGCGCCATCAGGCTCGATCCGACCGACACGGTGGAAGTGCCGATCGATGGCGTCTGGCGCCGCATCCGGCTGACCGCCGTCACCTACGGCAAGCCCGGCCTGGTGCTCCTGCGCGGTGTCGCGACCGACGGCGGCATCCCCGAGTTCTATACCGCGCCGACCGGCAGCGGCGTGCTGCCGCCCTCAGTCCCCGAGCCGGTCGCGTCGGTCCGGGTCGAGCTCCTCGACATGCCGATCATGATCGACAGCCACGACGCCTCGGCGCCGAGCTTCTACGTGGCGGCTTGCCCGGTGGGCACCGGCCGCTTTCGTGGGGCGGCGCTGTTCCAGCCAACCGCCGATGGGCTGGATTATGTAGTCGCGGCGGTTGCGGGGCTGCCATCCATCATGGGCGCGACTGTCACCGATCTGGCGGCCGGACCATGGTGGCGATGGGACCGCGTGAATTCGGTCGAGGTGCAACTCGATTTTGGCTCGCTGCAAAGCCTCGCCGACGAGCGGGTGCTGGCAGGAGGAAATGCCGCTCTCATTGGCGACGAGGTCGTCCAGTTCGCCAATGCGGAGCTCATTGCCGAAGGCCGTTATCAGCTCAGCCGGTTGTTGCGCGGCCAGCGCGGCACCGAGCACGAGATCGCAGCGCACGCGGCCGGTAGCCGGTTCATCCTCCTCGACCCGGCGCGCCAGCCGCGTCCGAACTTCTCGGTCTCGCGTATCGGGATCGAGATCGCCTGGCGCTATGCACCTGTACCCCAGGGACCAAGTGGCGACCTCTCGGGCGAGATCGTCTTCACTAATACCGGTAACGCCCTCCGGCCGTTCGCGCCGGTGCACCTCAAGGCCGTCCGCGATCCGTCGTCCGGCGATGTCCAGCTGTCGTGGATCAGGCGCACCCGCGTCGGCGGCGACTCGTGGCTCAACGAAGTGCCGCTCGGCGAAGAGACCGAAGAGTACGACGTTCTGATCCTCGACGGCGCGAGCGTCGTGCGAACCATTCGGTTGGCCGGCCAAGGCACCCTCTACACCGCGACCCAGCAGGCGGCCGACTTCGGTGCGCCGCCCGCATCGCTCGCATGGCGCGTCGCCCAAATCTCGCGCGCCTACGGCCGCGGCGTTGCCACCGAAACCCTTTCTACCCTCTGAGGATCACCCATGCCGACGCCCAACTTGGGCCTGCCGCAGCTCGCGGCGGACCAGGCGCAGAAACACGTCACCGTGAACGAGGCGCTCTACGACCTCGATGCCCTCGTGCAGCTCGCGGTGCTCAACCGCAGCCTTGCGGCTCCGCCTGGCTCGCCGGCGGAAGGCGCGCGCTACATGGTGGCGGCAAGCCCGACCGGCGCGTGGGCCGGTCATGCCAACCACATCGCGGCCTGGCTTGACGGCGCGTGGCGGTTCTTTATCCCCGGCAATGGCTGGCTCGCCTGGGTGGTCGATGAGGCGGCGCTGCTCGCCTGGAACGGCTCGGCGTGGGTCGACGCTCTCTCCGCCGTCTCGGCGATCCAGAACCTGGCGCTCCTCGGCATCCGCACCACAGCGGACGCCACCAACCGCCTGGCCGTGAAGTCCGACGGCGTGCTGCTCAGCCACGACGACGTGACCCCCGGCACCGGACACATGCGCGTCACGCTCAACAAGAGCGCGGCGGCAAAGGACGCGGGCTTCACGTTCCAGGACGCCTTCAGCACACGCGCGCTGTTCGGGCTGCTCGGGGACGACGACTTCACCATCAAGGTCTCGCCCGACGGCTCGACCTTCTATCTCGCCTTCTCGATCGACCAGGACACCGGCCACGTTGGCTTGGGTGGCGCCACCGCCGACGCCAACAATGCCTTGATCGTCAAGGGCACCGCCTTCCTGTTCGACCGCGAGACCGACGATGTCCGCTTCACCTTCAACAAGGCGGCGGCCGGCGACGATGTGGCGCTCACGTTCCAGAGCAACTATTCGGCGCGCGCGCTGTTTGGCCTCCTCGGCGACGACGATTTCACCGTCAAGGTTTCGGCGGACGGCTCGAACTACTTCACCGGCTTCGTGGTCGACCGCAACACCGGTCGATTGAAGCTGCCGCTTGCGCCAAAGTTCTCGGCCTACACCAACTTCGACAACTACATCGCGGCCAACACCTGGACCAAGGTCCAGTTCAACAACGCAGACTCCAATGACCAGAACGCTTTCAACGGCAGCAACAACAATTTCACGGCGCCGTTCGCCGGCACCTATGCGTTTGGCTTCTCGTTGCGGTTCAAGGCGAACGCGACCGTGCCGACGAAGGCGATCGCCACGTTCTACAAGAACGGCGCCGAGCTCGGTCGTGGTCGGGCCGTCTCCGGCGCGCCGGCCGATGATGTCACGACCTACAACCTGACGCTCCTCACACCGCTCGCGGCGAACGATGTCATCGACGTGCGCGTGAATTTCGCGACCAACGACGGATACATCGAGAGCGACCAGTCGCACTTCTGGGGCCACTACGTGCCTTGAGCCCGACCATCCGATCACCACGCCAACAGCCGCCTCCGGGCGGCTATATCAATTGACGATCACGAATGCCGCCAATAGCCGCTGCTAGCTAGCCCTATCTGAGCTTCCCCGCAGGCGGTGCAGCTCACCCTTCAACGTAAAGCGGCAGCACCGCGGTCATCACTGGAATTCGGTTCTTGTCGAACCAGCGGAATTCCAGATGCGGCTCGACGCCGACGGTGCGTGAGTCGAGTTGAGCGAGCGACTTCAGAAAGGCGTCTTTTCCTTCGGTCTTGAAGATATAGCCACTGCTGCGGTGATGACGTGGCGAGTCCTGCTTCACGTCGGCACCGTCGATGCCGTATTGCGGCATCGTATCCTCCAGCGGCTGGAATAGAGTGGCGCCGATCAAGTGCGATTCCGATAGCATATAGTCGGGCTCCCACAGCGTCGCCGGCCCGTCCTCGAAGTCGATCACGGCGTTGAGGCTGAACGGAAATGCTGCCGCTACGTCCTTGCCGACGCTGGAATCCCCGGCCTGCCATTTCGTCAGCCATTCGCGCCGGGGAACCTGCGGCCGCACGTAGACGGCGCCGCCGTATTCGCGCGACACTTCCAACTCCCGCAGACGCTGAACGTTCACGGTCAGCGGCTCGCGCCCATACGATGTCCAGCTCGAATAGGCCGCCGTCAGCACGAACTCATCGCGCAAGTCGCCCGTGAGGTCGTTGCCTACATCCTTCCAGTTGCGCACAAGGCGCATGCGAACGCGGGAAATATGGAATGGATGGTCCAGGATCGAGAACCGGATCAGCGCGCTGTGGTGCGGCTGCGCCGGCGCCGCGCCGTAGTCCGGCACTTTACCATCCGGGCCCGGCGGGGCGTAGATCTCAAACCCAGCCCAAGAGCCGATATCGCCAAGCTTTTGGTCGGCTTCCTTCCCCGGGTTTTCGAGCTTCCACCCCTTGCCTGCAAACGGCGGCGTGATCCGGAACTTGCGCCACGATATCCTGTCCGCCATAGCAAAATCTGGCGCCCTCGCCACTTCCGGCCGCTCCAAAAGCGTCTGGCCACTGAACGGTTCGCTAGCGTCGCGTTGCAGCAGCCAGCTGCGCAGTTCCTGCATCAGCTTGCCCGGATCCTCAATCGGGTCCGGCAGCTTGACGGTCTCCCCACGAGCCTGCTGCTGCCGGGCTGTAAACCAGTCCAGCAGCTTCGATGAGCCGCCCGGGGTTTTCGGTTCCACCGAGGGCACCACCGGCGGCTGTCCGTTCCATAGCTCGACCTCGATCTCAAATACGGTGTCGTCGAAATTGGCGCGCAGCGACTTGTCCGGCCATTGCAGGTCGATCTCGAACCAGTGATGCGAAAGGTAGGAGGTGATCAAGTGCCAGCCCTTGCAGGCGGGAGCGCGCAGGCGCGGTGCTTCCCGGTCGGTCACCGTGTCGATGCGTTTGAAGACGCGCGGTTCCCCCGCCGCCGGCACGTGAAACTCTGATAAGGCGTTGAAGGTCGCGTCCGCTTCCTTCGGCCATAGCTTGCCGAGATTAGGCTTGTTGCCCGGCCGCTTCACGGCGATCTCGGAGCGGCCGACTGGCGCGCCCTTCGGATCGTTCACCTGCGCCAGTGTGCGCGGCACCGGCGGCAGGCGCCGGTCGGGCAGGAAATAGTAGAATTCGGCATGGTCAAGGCGTCCGTTCTGTGGATTCGGGACTAGACTACGCCAGGCTGGATTATAGTGGACGACATTCGCCTCCAGATTCCGGATGCCGGTCGCTGCCTCCTTGCGCTCGATCACACCCTCGGCGTCCTGCGCCAGCGCGCCGCCGCGCTGCGGCTGCCCGCCTTTCAGAGCAATATCGGCTCGCCGCCGCGGGACCCCTAGTGCGTCGAAATTTGTAACGTCGACCCCCTTATAAAGGTTGGCGTCAATCTGGATTGTATCGTCGTAGACTGCCTCGGGCAGCACGTCGACGAAAAAGCGAACGCTGCTGTCGGCTACGTTGCCGTGGAAGCGCGTATAGTCGAAGCGCTCGACCTCGTGCATCCGCTTATCGTCGGGCAAGTCCGGTGGATCCTCGTCGCGCAGCACGTGCTTGACGAGAGACAGAGAGAAGAGCTGTGGGCTGAAGGTGTCGGCGTTGAATGGAAATTGCGCCGGAGTTTCGTCGTGGCGCGCATTGAAGAGCCCGAGCGCAATTCCCTTCGCCTCGCCGAACAAGGTCGGCCGGCGTTTCATCATGGCAAGTCGGACTGCCCGCCAGCCATGCTCCGGCAGAGCTTCGGCGCGCTGAACGAGTCGCGAAACGTGCTCGAACAGCGCCGTCTGATAGGCGGAGTGGCCAGTCACCTCATCGGGCTCGACACGCGCGAGCAGCGCGTCGAGCGCGAGGGCGAGGCCGTTCCGGTTGGGGTCGGATGGCGTGGGTTCAGCCTCGATCAGCTCGATTGCGGCGTTCTTCAGCCGCGCGGCGTCCTTCACCGGCAGCGGCCCCTTAAGTGTCACCATGTCATCGAGCGGTCGGCCCTCGGCTAGCGCCATGACTAGCGCGATGAGCCAGGCAGCGAAATCGAGCGTCCCCTGGCGGTCACGCAATGCCGGATGTGCCTTGGGCACGATGAAGGCGTAGGGCACGTAGAAGAGATCGACCACTGGATCGACCGGCGCGAACGAACCTTCAGGCGCGAGAAGTTGTTGCTCGGCCTCACCCAGCGCGATGCCTATTGACTGCTTTTTCGGTCGGCGCTCGACAAAGGCGAGCCGCTCCCAAAGGCGCGATGGCTTCTGGTCCTGCGGGGTCTGCGACGGCGGCAGGAGATACGCGTTCAGCTCGGCACGCGCCTGTTGCCTGAGTTCGGTCTCGACGTTCTCATCGTAGGGGACCTTGGGATCGTGCAGCGGCACGAAGGCGGCCGTCCCCCAGCCCTGGTCGATGACCCGCGCCGCGGGCCGTGTCATCTGTAAGCTGCCGCGCACGAAATGCGCTCGCAGTGTAAGGGTCGAATCATCCTTCCTTTCCAGGATCGTCCACTCCGAATCCTTTTCCAGGTCTTTATCCTCCGTCGGATTGGGAGGAACCAGCGCCTTCAGAACGGCGACGAATTGATCAAGAGTACCGCCCAGCGCCGCGAAGAGGCGGGCTAGCGGTGAACTCCCCGGCGGAGGCGCGACCTTGATCGAGTGCCTTTCCTTCAAGACTAGGTTGCGGAGGATGTTGGGCGCGACCGGGCGCTCCGGCAGGCCGATGTCGACGTTGGTCGGCCGCGACTCTAACGCGCGATTGTCGAACACGTAGGTTTCAAGCGTAAATATCGCTTGGTCGGTGGTGATCGCGTCGCGCAAATCAGACAGCGAACGATAGATCCTCTGCAGGGCACCGGTGCGCCCGCCCTCGGCGCCACGGCCGCGCTGGGCGGCGTCGGAATCCGGCGCATCATAGCGCTCGATAGCTAGCCGCACGGCCTTCCGATGCAGCGTGATCTGGAATGAGCCTGCGGGTGCTTCCTGCAAGCGCAACAGCGTGCGGCGTGGAACCGGATCGACTTGGCCCTCGGGAGCGGCTTGGATCGTGCGCGCGTCGGCGGCCGGCTCCTCAGCCTTCAGCAGGCCTCGAATGGTGACATCGGCGGGATGGGCGATGTCACTGGCCCGCCGTAGCTCCACCGTTGGCGCTGCCATAGGGAGCCGGTGCCCAAACTGATGTTCCATGTATCCGCGCAGGCTCCACGCTATTCCCGCACTGGTCCATGCCTTGAATCGCAGCTCCTCCTCGAACAGGCCGCCGACCTCGCGTGTCTGATCCAGATGATAGGCGAGCCAGTACCAAGCCTGCGGCCCAGTCTTGTTGACGAGGCCGCGGACTTCGAACGGGCGGATACCCGTCCCCTTAGCCGGAAGAGGCAAGAGCGCGTCTGGATCGGAAAATGACAGCATGCTCTGCGCCAGCGCCGGATGGCTTGGGTCGGGCGGGTTGCGTGCGATGAAGCCCGGAATGCTCAGGCGCAGCTTGTTGCTGTCGCCGCCATAGTTGGCCTGGATGTCATAGTCCTCAGCATCGTCCGGCGCAAAACCGGGCTTCCATGTGGCGGCGATCGAATGCGTCACGCGGTCGGCTGAGAACGCGACGCGGGTGATCAATCCGCGCTTAAGCTGCATGTTCTGCGGAGGCGGGTTCGTTCCCTTGGGATCGACAATTAAATTAAAGGGCTCGCCGGCCACGACGGAGAAAACAATGTCGATCGTCCAGCCGCGGATCTTCTGAGGGCCCGCCGGGCCTTCGTCGCTGTCTGCGAGCGCCATAGTCAGCGGGCCGGCCGGATCACTACTGTTTTCCTTCTCGTCTAGAACGAGCACGGTGCCGTCGGTCAAAGTGCGCGGATAGGGCGCGAGTCTCGAAATGCTAGACGAATTAACCACCACGCGCTTCGGAGGCTCATTTCCTTTTTGCCGCACCCACAGCTGAACGTCGCGAACAACATTGCCGAGCACGATTGCGCCGAGCCAAGCGCGCACAACGGCCTCTGTAGAGTGCAGTTCGTCCGCAACGCGAAGCACATAGGCGCGCGGTATTGCAGCGCCGCCGCCAGGCTCCCCGAGCGGATACGAGTCGAGTCGGCCAACAATCCGGAACTTGGTCTGCCAATCGAGCTGCAGCTTCTTGCCGTCGAGCACCTCCTCCCGCATGAGGCCGCGCCGCGGCGGCTGCGTGAACGGCAATCGTCCGAGCTCGTCGGCAACGGTGCGGGCGCTGGCGTCCGCGGCGTCGAGCAGGACAGCGGGGACCGCGTAGGTGACGCTCTTGTCCTGCGGATCGCGCGGTCGTGGCACACCCGGCGGCTCCAGACGCACAATGTCAGCTTGGCGCGTGTGCCAGAGCACGGTGCGCTCATTACGCGTGCCGCCGGCGCGCGCATAGTCGGCGCGCCACTCGGCGGAAATTTCGATCGGTCGGTGAGGCGGCACCCTGGCGGCCGCGGCCTGCACCGAACGGATTCCGGCCGCCAGACGGTCAGCTGCCGGGTTTCCCGTATCGTCAGGGGACACGTCCTGTCCCTGCACCTTGAGCCGTGTCACCTGCAGAGATTGCAGGGGGGCATCGAGCGGCACGGGGGAGAGACGGAATACCTGTCCGGCGAGGGAAATGACGTTGGTAATGAACCAATCCGGGTACTGCGCCATTAGCGTCGGCCGCAACACCATGAAGTTTTTCGAAGCTGATACGGGTCCACCAAGCTTCGCCTTGGGCCAGGCAAGCCGCTCGCCGAACCCGAACAGCCGGCCGAGTGCCTCTTCGAGCGGCCCAGGATGGCCAATGTCAGCCCGGCTTCTCAACTCGCTCCACAGCGCATGCAGATATGAGCGGCCGGCAATGTTTAGGCCGCCGCTGAAAAGGTCGGGGCGATTGAGCATATCGTCCGGATAGAAGCCGAAGCGGGGGGGCCGTCGGGAGAGGAACGGATCGCGGCCTTCCGCCGAGCCAGGCAGAATTGCGTCATATGCCGGGATGAACTCCTCGTAGTAATGGGCTGCGCGCGGCTTGCCGGCCGTCACTTGATCGAGCCACTTCTCCCAAGCGTCCAGGTCGGCAAGCGGAGTCGCCGGCAGGCGTGGGCTTACGTCCGAGTTCCAGATGCGCTTCCAAGGCTCCATGTTCAGCCACAAGGGATCCGGATCCCCGGCGCGCTTGTGCTCGATCATTTCGTGCATTTTTGTGAAGAGGCTGATCAGCCACCGGCGGACAATTTCTTTCTGCGGGCCAGTCGGCGTGCGCCGATCGAGGTCGGCATAAATTCGTATCAACGGAATGGCGTTCGACAGCTCGGCAGATTTTGGCCAGCCCATCGCCCCCTGCGTCGGGAGTTGGTCGACCGCGATGATCGGCTGGCCGGCAGGCGTGATACCCCCGAACGTGCGCGTCTCGTCATAGGACGACCGGATGCCATCAGCGGAGATCCACTCGGCAGCCATGCTGACTTGGCACTCGGGAGGGAAGGTGACGGGAACGGCGCGGACGCGGCCGTCGCGTAGGCGTTGTCCGATCGAAGGTCCGATAAGAATAGGCGGGTTCCCCTGTAGCGTGCTGGCGGTCCAATTCCGCAAGTAGTCGCGGACATCGAGCTCATGGATGTCAGGCTGGCTCTGCTGAGCACTCTTCAGCAGCATCGGCTGCAGGATCACGTGCAGCGCTGCAACGTCGTGCGTGTATTCGTCCGGCGGCTCGGCCGGACGCAGCAGGAAAGGCACGAAGAAATCGACCGACAGATATACGCGTCCCGCCATTTGACAGCCCCTAGCCGAGCGCGGTGCGGCCGGCGACCGGGATGCCAATCGATCCCGAAACAGTGAATGTGTAGCTGAACCAGCCGCTACCGACGCGGACCGAGGCCGAGTAGCTGGCCGACAAGGTCACATCGAACTCGACGTAGACCGTGCGGCCTGGCTGGTAAGTGATTTGCACGGTGAGCGCCGCCTGCGCCGACACCCGGAAGCGTGCCGAGATGATCCAGTATTCGACCCCCGCCTCGCCATAGGCGAAAATACCAACGACACCGATGATTTCGAGTTGGGCAATACTGCCGCGCAGCACAGCCAGCGCGTTGTTCGGTACCTTCTCAGCTAGCTTCAGCGTCGCGCGTCCGGCAACAATGCCAAACATCCCGATGCCGGCGCGCACCCAAGCGATGCCCCCATTGGCTTCGAAGTAGTAGCCAAAATAAAAGCCGAGATCCGGCGGCGACGGTCAGGTAACGGCCCGGAGGCAGGCCGAGCGGATTCTCCCCGGTATACATCCGCTTCTCGATGAAGAAGCCGAATTTCGCCTCGTAGATGCCGGCGGGAATCGAGAACGCGCGAAACCAGTCATAGCCTGCAGGCGTGCGCCACGGGTAGCCTATATCAATAAGGAAGTCCCAGTTCGGACTCCACTCCAGCGCGATCGTTCCCGAGCGCAGGCTGGAGACGAATTCCAGCGCCGCTATGCGAAAACTAGTGCGGAAACGGTCCTCCTGCGGAGTGTTGCCGGGAATGTAGGAAAAGGTGATTTCCTCCATTCCGATCAGTGGCTGCAGCCATGGCGCGCGCAGGCCGATGCCGTAGTAATGGCCGTCGTGCAGGACGAGGGTACAGTACTCGAACAGTTCGCCGAGCGCGAAGCGCACGCCAGATATCCATTCGCGCCCGTCACCGAAGCGGGCGTTCAGCACCTTGTTGGCGCCGCCGCCAGGGTCGACGAGAATCTTGTTAATAATAGAGACCTGCTGGTCGAGGCTTCCGGCGTCCTGACTGCGGTCAAGCAGATTGTCCTTGAGTTTCTTGCCGACATCGAGGTTGCGCGACAGGAGCGCCCAATACAGCCGGAAAAACCCGTCGGGCGGAACGGCTGAGCTGCGCGCACCCCAGAGCAGCATTCCTTTGCTGTCGGGGTCCTTGGTGTCATGCGCCAGCAGAAGTCCCTTGCCGTAATCCTTCAGTAGCGACCAGTCGAGAATACGCAGGTCCCATTGCTTGACGCTCAGCACGCCCGCCGGATCGTCGCCGCGCGCCCACTATCCGGATCCATCCGGTCGAACGTGCCGATGTCCAGCTCCTCGATGTTCACAGTGAGCAGCCGGAAGAGATCGAACCTAATGTCCCGCCCGGAGAGAGGCGATGCCGAACCCGGGCGAGCCGGAAGCGTGCCATCACGGACGGGCAACCCGATCGCTCCAGCCAACTCGAGCCGTGAGCCGCCTCCGAACACGGGCAGCGCCCCGAAATCTATGCGCAACTCGACCATCGGGAAGGTGAAGCGCCCGCCGCCGCCGAAGTTCGGAACAATCACCCACCGCAGATCCTTTTCCACGATAGAGCGGATTTCAGCCTCAGTGCCGCGCAGCAGACGGAAGCCAACCGGCGTGATCTCGACGCCCAACAGCGTGAGTTGGCGGCGGGAGACTGCAGGGATGCGGATTGCGGGCAAATCGAAATGGAGCGCCCGCCTCAGACCCATGGCAAGCGACTCGCCCGGCGGTAGCTCCGGGATCAGCACCCGGAAGTCCTGCAGCCGCAACGGCTGCGGTGAACCGGGGATCTTGAACGCGCCCACATTGTAATCGCGCGTCCAGAGGTCGGCATCAACATCGAGCGTAACTTGACCTGAATGCGAGCCGACCCGGACCCCGCGAAGATCAAGTTTATCGAGAAAGGCAAGTTTGATCGAGAACTCTTGCGGTCGTTCGAATGTCGCAGCGAAGGTAAAGGCTCTCGGTTTTCCTACATCCGCATCGCTTGGCGGCGGCAATGTCGCTCTAACAGTCACCGACTGCCATGTTTGAGTCTTGCCGGAGGCGCCCAGCAGTTCGTTTAGGTCGAGGCGGAACGCGATCTCGCCGGCCTGAACGACAGTGCCGCGCACGGTGACGTCGAGGGTGATCAACGCCCAGGTGACATCATAGGGATCGGCGACCTTCGGTTCCGGACCAGGCTCAGTATCGCGTTTGATGTGTGCCCAGACGTCGATCGCCGCCTCGGCTAGGTTGGGCTTCTGGCCGCCGACGGCAACCCACAGGATCGGCAGATACTTGAAGCCGCACAAGGTGCTGAGCACGCTGTCGCGGCCCAGATCTATCGACGGCGAAATGACGAGCGCGCCGCGCCAGTCGGGGTCCTTTAGTTCCGGCGGCAGGTCGTCGAGGAGCTGACGTAGCGGCGACCTGCCCTCCCGCTCCGAGACCGGCATTCCGAGGGGGTTTGGGCGGTCGTCGCTGAGATAGGCCGCCTGCGCTTCGGTCAGGATTTCCTCCAAGCCGCGGCGACCGCCGAGCTTGAGTACAACGGTTGTCTTGTCGTCAAGGAAGAAGTCCCACGCCTTCGCTCCGCCGAAGGAGCAAAGGTTGTAGCGTGCGCTCCAAAGTCTCGCTCCCGGTGCGTGCACCGGATGCAGACTTGTCGCATCGTCTTCCGCGCCGGAACGGTCAGGCCGCCGGAAGCGGCGCGTGATGATGGCGTAGTCGGGCGGCTCGGACAGCAGGTCGGCGAGGCGCTTGAGAATGATCCCGTGCGCACGCAGCACTTGGAGAAAGATTTCGGCGTCCTGCTGCGCCAAAGTCAACGCGTTATAGGTTTCCTCCGTGAGCCGCGGTCCGTACCGGTGACGCAGGTCATCAAGCGCGCTGATCGTATCGTCCTTCCAGATGTCCGCGGCCTGCTTGAACCACTCGTCGAGCCCTTGGTGCAGATCAGCTAAGAACCCGTCGAGGCTCTCCTTCGGATTGAAGATTGCATCGACAAGGGATTTCAGATCAGCCGGCAAAATGTAGGTCGTGAAATACGTCCAGGCGCGCGGATCGATCTTGTCGAAGACCTCCTTGCTCAGCTTCGGATTGACGGCGGCAGCAACCGCACGGCGAACGATTTCGAGATTGGGCGGCGAGCGGAACATGTCGAGCAGCAGTCGGCCAGCCGAACCTTCCTCATCCGTCTCGCAAATCTCGTTCCACCATTCGATGAATTCGGGCAGCAGTAGATTATCAAAGAACTCCGACTGCATCTCCAGCTCCAGCTCGGGCGGGAGATTTTGCCCTTCGAGATCGGCGAAGAATCCGGCGACAGCGGCAAGTTGCGCCTCGATCTCGTCCTCGGCCTTCTGCTGTTCGTCTGGATCCTGAATCGAAGCAGGATCGACTAACTTCGTCAGCGCGCCGCCGGCGAGGACGTCCTTTAGCACCCGCAGCGTCTGCCACCAGACCTCCTCATCGGCGCTTTCTGGCATGTCGAGGCCGCACCACCGGCGCAAGAACGCCTCCGCGAGTGGGCGAGCCGCTCAGTGCTGCTTCAGATTGTTCCAGAGATCGCCGACCGGCGCCGCCGCCGCCAAACACGAACTTCGTTGTCTCCGGCGTGGTCGTGGCGAGGTGCCCTCCGGCAGCGGCCAGCACCAAAGCCGGGCGTGGCCGCTCGCGCTCGCGAATGGCGTGATCACTGGCTCGCGCAGAGCGGTCGGCGCGCGCGACGGCGCCGCCCCGTCGCGTCGGGTGCTGGCGGGCGGTTGCGCGAGCACAGACGAGAACCAAGCGCGCGAAGGCTCGGTGCGGTGGCCGCGCGCGTGTTGATAAGCGTCCAGCAGGGGACTCGAATGCCGAGCTGGGACCGCTTGCCAGCGTCGCATCCATCTCGGCGATCCAGGCCGCCGCGGCACGTGCAAGTACGCCGTCGCCGGCAGGACTCCAGCCGTCGGCGCCGGGCAGTCGAGACAGATTCGATAGGCTCCAGCGCGTGTCGAGCAGCGGGATCCGCGCCGTCTTGCCAGGTATGGGCTGTGCCTCGCGCTTCTTCACCTCGACCGCCGAGACAGATGCGCGCGGGAAAATCGCCTCCTCCGGCACCTCGGCCTGCAGGCGCCGATCTTCCACCGGCAGTTCAAGATGGGTCCGCATGTAGAGGGGATCGCCAAGGGCGACGTCACCGGGTCAGCTACCAGCATGCAGCGCAGCGGTCGTCCCGCGGGCGCAGCGCTCATCGGCCGACGCAGCGCGGCGTTGCGGCTGAATCCGTGCAGCCCCGCCGGCGCCTCCGGCAGCACCGGCGCCCGTCCGCCGCTCACCCAATACGGGCGGGTTGCAGATCGCGCCGCTCGTCAGCGGAGGCGGCGAGCGGTCGCGGCCATACAGCTCGATCGGGTCGAGGCTGTGCAGATCGACCGCGAACGAACTTGCGCTACGCCGGCCGATGACGACCGCCTGATTGGTCCGGCTCCAACCGGGATGAGCCGGATTGGCGGCGGGTGGCGCGAGTTGCTCGCCGGCTCGCACACAAAGCGGAAACGCGTCGGCCTGCAACACGATCGGATGCCCGTGACCGTCGCGCAACGCCAGCGCGACGATCTGCGCCGGGCCGACAGTGTCTTTTGTATAACGATGCTCGACGGCACTCCAACCGCTGTTCCACGTAAGGTCGGCGCGAATAATTCCGCCGACGAGGCCGAACTGGTACAGGAAGCCGTTCTCCGTGCCGCGGTTCAGATCGCGCACATCGAGCATATCCGGATGCACGAAAACAGCGTCCACGTCCTTGTGCGCGCGAATATCCACGCGAACGGACGTGTCGGAAAAGCTGACGCCGCGTAGTACGAGCCGCTGGCTGACCTCCACCCGCGGACTGGTGCCCACGGCTGACTTTCGAAAACGGTCGCGCAAAATGTAGCCGATGCTTTCGGGATCGGTCGTGTCCGGACGGAAGGTGACGGTGCCACTGGGCTCGTCGAAGTGGCAGGCGGTGCGCTGCCAAGACGAGTGGTTTGCAGCCATGAGGCTACCGAACTCGCCGGCGACGACCGCACGACTGCAATCGTCGACCAACCGCGTCGACGAGACAAAGGCGAGCCCTCCTAAGGAAGCGGGGATTGCCGCTGGCGCATCGACCGGTTGGGAGAGGCCCGGCAACTGGAAGACGATACGGCCGGTGCTGGGCACAGGATTGGGACCGAGCACGATATGCCCACCGGTGATCGAGCACGGAACATTCGTGCGCAAGTCGGTGAAATTCGCAACGCCGAACCGGCCAGCAAATACCAGTGACAAGCGATTACGCGCAACGTTGAGGCGTGCCGTAACGCGCAGCCCGTCGCTGTACTGGATGTCCACAGAGCTCGTGTCTACATCCGCAGAGCTTCCAAAGAGCGAGAGGTAAGCCATGCGATGCTCCTACATCAAGCGACGCGAACAACGCGGCGGCGCGACCGTGCGTGCGTCCCTTTCGGCGGCGTCCACTTGCCATTGTATGGCTGTGACATCGTTGGACGTGATGAGAGCGAGGTCGGAGCGCGGGATGATAGGCACCCCAAACAGTGGTTGTGGGACGCCGGGGATGGGTTCGACGGAATAGGAGTAGGAGTGACCGAGCCGGCGCACGATCCGGTGCGTTGCTAAGTGTCCATCAGCAATGGCGGTGGCCTGATGGCCGAGCCGCACGGCGGTGATCCGAGGCAGCGCCGGCTTACCGGGCATGGCGCAGATTCCGGAGCCTTCCCATTCTGCGAGGCTCCAGCTGCTGGTGAGCGCGTCACCGTACTCGACTGCCTCAACAGAGATTTCGCCGACCGCCGCGACTTGCACGACGTCGAGCATGTAAAAACCGGTCGGCCCTGCCGGCAAAGCGGATGTTGCGGCGACGTCCGCTGGCGCATTCTGCTGGTCGTCCGTATTGGCGCCGATCACGGACCCATGCGTTTCGACCTCTCTCTCCGGGCAGGAAACGGTCGGGGCCCTTTGCAGGAGATAGGCAGCGTACCGCCGTCGATCTCTTTGGATCGGGATAGCCCGGCACAAAGCCCGAATATCGACCTTGAAGGATAGAACATTGCGCGCGAGGTGCCGCGAGCGGACGAACTCTACGCACAGCGTCCGCACCAACGCGTTCCACATAGGAATGCGCCAGCGGCTGAGCACCTGCGCGGCTTCCTGCCTCGTCTTGCCTTCACGTCCGATCTGCAGCCGGTTGGTGAGCAACAACGTGTTGAGAAACATTTCTTCGTCTGGGCGTAGCGCACCATCCGGCGGGATGAGCCGCAGCACGAAATCGAATCGGTTCGCGAAGGGAATTGTCGTTGAGAAGCCCGTCGCTTGGGAGTCCACATAGGGACCGCTGGTCCAGTACGCTACGTGGATGCGAGCGCCCACTCCCGGCCGCAACGCGGCAACTACACCGGTCGGTGGGCTGGAATGGCCGCAGGATCGTGCCGCCTGCGGCAGCGGCACGTCGCCCGCGACAAGCGGGGGCAGCACGCGCAGTTCCGGTATGATCGCGCCTGTGGACCTGGCACCGATCGCTGTGTCGGCATCGACGCGCCAAGTGGGCGACAGCGGCCCTGGCGCGCATGCGGTTGTTGCGGCCGCAACGAGGAGAACGAGAAACTGTCGAACGCGCAACGGCATGGTGACTCAGGCTTCACAGAGGTGGTGGCGGCAGCGACGCATCAGTGCGCAGGAACTCCATAATCGTCTTCTTTTTGTCGCGGGTCCCGGCGAGCGCAATCCTGGCCTCGGCTTGCAAGCGGTAGCCGATCTCCCGGAACAGCTTGGGGTCCGGCCAGGCGCGGATCATTTCCGTGCCCAGGTGCAGGCCCTTTCGATTGCCGCGGGGGATGCCGGCACCAAACTTTAGAAGCGCCTCGCGCATGCTCTCCTTGGAGCCCTTGGCGGGCGCAATCTTCTTGCCCTTGTATGTTTCGCGGATGGCGCACGCCATCAGACCGTCGATCAGACGCGCTTCTTCCGCGTCGCCCCAGTCCTCGGGCTTACCCGACATCTCGGAGAGGTCGAGCGCAGAGCGGACGGAAGCCCGCACCTTCGGGTTAGTGAAGCTAGAGAGGCGCACATGGCAGCGCAGCGAGAAGCGCCAGCGAGAGGTCCGACGTGTACAGGTCGCCAATACGGTTATCCCTGTACGGCCCGTTGCCGCCGAGCTTACAGATGAGGATGTCCCGCAGCCGCATGCGAACCATGTCCCACTGCCGCAACCGCAACTCAGGGCTGGTGCGGGACATAACGACAAAACGATGGAACCAATGGGTGGTGCGAAACCACTGCAAATCCTGGAACTGGGCAATCTCCTCATCCCTTGGACCGCCGGTCCACCATTGTAGGCGACCGAGGAAATTGCGTGTCGCCTCCCAGGAACCCTTGAAAGCTGCGCCGGAGCTGCCGCTCGGCCAGTCGCCCTTCACACTCACCCCGTAGGGGGCGAAGTGGTCCTTGAGAACGTCCGGGTGCCGTCCAATCACATAAGCTAGGAACGGCGCCAACTCGCCAGAGAGCATCTTTGTGTTCTTCTTGCGCGGCGGCGTCCCGCATCCCAAGGCCAGCGTCCAATGGCAGGGGCCGAGAGACATGACGGCATTGTCGTATCCATTGAGACAATCGAAAAAGCCGCGACACTCCTGCTCCGCCATCGTACGCACAATGCGGAACAGCACTTTGCCTTCATTGCCGAGCTGGCCCCAGTTCTGTCCGGTCAGGTTCTCGGGCAAGTATTCAAGATCGTCTTCGAGATGCGCCGTGTTAAAGGTCACGCCGCCCCGGTAACGTCCGTAGATGTACATGCTGCCGACAATCGGCATACTCAGCCATTCGGTCTGCGGCGCGGCAACGCTGAAATCCGCTGCGCGAAACTCAAGCAGCGCACCGGAGATTTTTGAGCGGACCTTGTTCCTGATGAGGAAATCGGTGACGACAGGATCGTCGTAAAGCCAGAGATTGCCGAAGGCCGGTATTACTTCGCCGGCGGCGACCCGGCGTCGGGCCTCGACGACGACCGGACAGCGGTACTTGGCCTGCCACCATGCATCGAGCAGCGTGAGAGTCTGATCGGGTGCCGGCAGGTCGTGTCGGCCGTTCGGCTTGTAATTGACCGGAAAGCGGTGATTGTTCTTGACCCGCTCAAGGCCGTCGATGTAGCGCGATGGTGGCGCGCCGTTCTTGAGCTTGGCAACGTATTCCTTGGACGCGTAGTGCTGAAATTCGCGGACCGCCATGCGCGTCCTGGCACCCAGCACGCCATCGGGCTTGCCGACGAAGGTGAAGCCAATCTCGGCGAGTTTTTCCTGAATGGCCTTGACGGCCGGATCTGCGGGCATCGATCGGCCGAGCCCTACGTATCCTGCCTCAGGCCTGCTGTTAGCCTCACCATTTTTTCCCCCTTTTCACACCTTGGCGCTAGCGCGGGACGGCCCGGTTGGCGAGTGCGGTGAGCGTGCTCACGCCGAGCAGCGCGACGAACCCTTCCGGTATCTCAGGAAAAGCAGTGATGGTTTCAGTTGGCCGTAGAAACATCTGTCGCCCTAGCGCGACGCCGTAGATGATCACAGCTGCGATCTGGAACAGCAGCTGTTGCAGCGCGGCCAAATCAATCTTGTCCTGCACGCCCAGTTCGTCATAGCTGACCAGATCGATGGCTTCAGCGTCGTGGCGCGATGCCCTGATAAACAGCGGGTGTGCCGGCGGCCGTAGCTTCAACGACGTGGCGGCGGCCTGATGATGCGGCTGTGCCGCGCGCTCGCGCTTCACCGCCTTTATAATACCGGCACCGACCAGTCCGACGCCGACAATGCCGGCAAGTGACCAGACGGTGGCGGGCACGTTGATGGCAATGGGCAGTCGCGGGTCCCGACCGTCCCAGAGCTGGATGTTCCACAGCGCGCAGGCAAGGTATGCGGAGACGATGACCACAAACCACGCCAGTGTTATCAGCTGGGTCAGCTCGTAGCGATTGCGCTCGTCAACAAGGAAAACAAGAGTTCGCGAGTTTGATTGCGAAATTGTCCAAACGACTGCTAACACAGCACCTGCAACAACAGCCCATCCGATCAGCCGAGTATAACCACTGGGAAACATCGGCAGGATTGCCGCAGTCACGATGGCCGTCAGGAATACCCAGAACGACCACGAGCCAAGTACACGCATCCCGTGCCCCCACTGGCAGCTATCCCGCCGGACCTCTCTCTTATCGGAGCACAAGCTAAGTTCGAACGCAACCTGTTGTTCAGTTCTGGCGATGAAGCGGGCAACTTGGGCCACCAGATGGACTTTGCGGGCTGCAGGAATTTGCTCTGACGCGCGATCCAGGACCGCAAACTGCGGAGGAGACCGCAGTGGACGCTCTCGGAATTTTTCGACTCGCCCTTCATTCGGCTTAGCTCCCGAGGCCCGCAGCCAGTACGGAAGCCGCTCTGAAATCTGTGGACGCGAACCAGCGCGAGTTCATTCGCAATCCTGCGAGAGAACGTTGGAATACAGTTCCTCTCCCTCCGCCACTTGCCCTCACGAAAGTGTTCTCCCGATCCGGCTGCGGCCGGATTTTTCCGTTGTTTTCGAGGGTTATGCGAGAGAGGCTGTTCACCAGCCTCGGCGCCAAGAGGCCCGGAAGCGTTCTCTCAGGGGCGATACTCTCCGGACCTGTTGACTGCGCCGGTTTGGTGACCAGCTAGTAAGCTGTTGGTGATTCACCATTTATCTGCCCGACCTTCATTCTTCCGATCTCAGTCCCTTTCGACTCTTTCGCGACCGGTGTCGAACCAATCGTCTATGAGCCCCCTTTGTCTTCCGCGCTCTCGGATTGTGGGTATGTGCCCTTAGCGGCTGATGCGCCATGACCTGCCTTGCGACTACTCGTCTTCGTCGACGTCGTTCTCGGCACCGTCGTCCCTGACAGTCGAGGCAAACACACTTGGCGCCGCACTGGCCGGCGCGAACAGAACCGGCCACCAGAACGGCGCCCCGCGCCATCCGTCTTCCTCACGCCCATCCTGCTGGGAAAGCACGAGAATGGGCTGATGGCCGGCGATCCTCCGAACGGCGGCGCGATCTTGCATGGTGTGGGGGCGTCCGAGAAACGCCCACCAGCACGCTGCCGGCTCAATCGCCGCCCTGTGCCCCCCAGTATCAGACATTCACCCTTCTCGGCAGGTGGTGGCGCGATGGTCGAGAAATACTCGATCGCGGCACGACATGCCTCCCAGTCGAAATTATACCCTGGCTCAAAATTGAAGCAGCTCTCGATCAACGTAATTATCTCGATGGCAGTTTCGGTTTTGACTGTGACGATCTCGCCGGCATCCAGCTTCTGTTGGGGAATGAGCTTTTCCAGCTTCTGCATGATCGGAGCCAAGGTGGATTTGGCCTTGGTCTGAAAGCCGACCGGCAGGTGCGCGCCGCCCGGGCGGAGGGCGACGATATCCGACACCAGGATCTTGTTCGGGGCGCAGGGGATGACCCGGTTAGCCTGATCCTTGACGACGAAGGCGACGCCGCGGTCATGCGCTCCCGTCTCAAAGGCGTGGCGCAGAGCAGGATCGAACTGGTGGATCGAGCGCAGGGCCTGAAAATTGTGAGCAGTGGTGTAGAAGCGCGTCACAGCGAGGTCCTCTCGTGGACAGGCTCCGTACATTCGGGCGTGCTGCAAGACAGTGTCCTGCTGCATTCGCTTCGGCGACCTGCCGTAATAGAAGCCGATCAGATGCGGAACCGTTATGCCACGATCGAGGATTTGGCCGCCAATGAACACGTTGCAGGGAGTGCGGAGCTTGAGTTCGGCATTGTCGTCCAGGAGCTTCTGGACCTCGTTGTCCGAGTTGACCTTCTCGGTCGCCACCGCGCCCTTCTTGAAGAAATCCCGGACGTCATCGAGTATCGTCTTGTGGTCCGGCATCGTCAGGCCACAAGCGGTGACTGAACGAGTTAGGTCATCGATCGCCGCGTTCACTAGGTCGGCGAATATCGGCAACTTCTTGTCAATCGTCTCCTGAAGCGCCTCGATCAACTCTCCGACCACGGTATGCTGCCAAGCGTGAGCAGTGCGCGACGTCTCGACGTGGACGATCATCGCGTAGCGATCCGGCCGATAACCGGCCACCTTCTGCTGAAGCCGGCGAATTGCCGTCGCGGTAACGAAAGTGATCAGGGCCTGACGGATGCCGGCGATATTGGCATGGGTCAGAACCTGATCCTTCTTGACCCGCCGCCGATCTTCCTTGCGCAGTGCCAGCAGCTCATTGTCTGCGACTGGATGCCAGAGGTAGTACTCCAGCTTATCCTCTGTGTGCTCGCCGAAATAGTGATCTCCCCCGACGTAGCCGCCGTGGATCGGCACAAGCTTGGTGAAGGCCGGCCGCTTGGGTTCGAAGGTAAAGTTGGCCCCAGGCTGAATGGGATAGTCCTCGGGCTGGAGGTAAAGGGAATAGGGCGTTGCGGTCACCTGGAGGAAGGCGCAGCCCGCGAGTTCGCGCCGCAGTTCGTCGATACGGTCGGCAATGCGCCCCTGCTCGACATCCGGCTCCCCCTTCTTCTTGGTGAACCGGATGCTGGCGAAATCCGCCTCATCGTCGATGATCAACACGCGCTTGGCCAGCAGCGCCCGGTGCGTCTCCTGAAACAGCTTCAGGAGGCGCTTCATGTTGTTCGCCTCCTTCTTGGCCACGAAGATCAGCTTCTGCTCGTCGATCTCCCAGGCTGAGAGATCGGGCACCGCCATGATGTCGTAGACTTCCAGTTCCTCACCGGCCCGAAACGTTTGGAAATCTTTCTGGATGCGGCGGACGGTTTGTTGCGAGAGAGTGCGTGTCCCCTTGGTCAACACGATTGCGACATCGAAGCCACGATCGAAGGCCTCGGCGATGATGCCGAGGAATGCTCTGGTCTTGCCCGACTGGATCTTGCCCAGCAACATCCCCGGGCGGTTTTCGTCGGTGACCTGGGCGGTGAGCCCGTCTGCCGTGTCCATCACCACACTTATCAAATCGGCACTGTCTTCCCGTTCTTTGGACAGTCGTGAATAGAAGCCACCGTCACTCATTTTGCCCCCCGCGCATTGCGTACGTCGTAGATCTTCATCACCTCATCGCCGAAATGATTAATCACCTTGACCGCTATCTTCCCAGTAGATGGCGCTTCGAAGGGGCGTGAAGTGGTTGAGTAGAGGACGGACCATGCGTCCTCGTCGATCTCCGCCTTCAAGGCGATCTTCAGTCTCCCGTAGGAGTCCTTTCCGCCAAGGAAATATGCTTGGCGGACGAAGAAGCTGGTGTCATTGTAATCGTCATCGATGAACCAGCAGGCCACGTCTTCCTCGACTTTTCCGGAAGATTTCTGCTCTCCGGAATTCGGGTTGAAGATATCGACGCCCAGGATTTCGACTTCGTAGGTCCCGTCCGTGCGTTTGCGGAACTCCACGTCGGGCTCGCCAAAAACGACGAACAGATTGCCTTGGTCGGCGGACTTGAGGCGATCTCCCATGCGAAGGTCCTGGTTCATGTTGACCTTGAGCACCGTCAGTCGGCCGAGGTTCATGGTGTCGGCCGTGGCATGGGCCTCGAAGGCAAAGCCACAGACGACCAGGACGTCGAACAGGTCGGCTGCCTCCCGTGCCGCAGCGACGATCATCGCCCGGGTGACAGTCCCATATTCGGGGCCGATGAAGATGGCCGCCTTGCGTTCTGGCGCCCCTTCGGTGTCCCCCTCGGTGTAGCGTCCCTCGGCATTGACATAGCGGCCCGGAAACGGGCGCAGCGAGGTGAAACGCAGGCGCTCGTTCTTCTTGGTATTGCCGACGCCAGCGGTCTTCAGGTTGTCCAGTACGACGCGCACGAAGTCGTCGCTCTCCACAGCCTCCTCCTCGGCTGGGCGCACGGCAAAGCGAGTCGTCGAAATCGTCTCGTCCTCGCCCTCAGCCGCATCGAATTGGGCCTGGAAGAATGGATCATCCTCGTCGGCTGGTAGTACGCGATGGGGTGACAGACTATCGACCGTGAAGGGGCCGGACACCCGAACCACGTTTTTCACCACGATCGGCCGATCGACCAGGAACTCAACATCGGCGTTCCGCGCGATCGAGGCATCGATCTCGGCCTGGCGCTTCCGACGCGCCGTCCACCACGACTCATGAATGGGCACGGCCTCGACCGGCAAGGGATCGCCGGCATGCTCAGGCAGAGTTTCTAAGGTGTAGCTGCGCTTCAGCGCCGCGTTCAGATCCTTCAACGCCTTGGCGATCTTCCGGTCGTGCTTGACAAGATCGGCGTCCTCATCGTCCGCAAGGTCCTCGCGTTCGGCCAGCAGGTCGAGAATCTTAGTGTGCAGCTTGGCCGGCTTGTCCTCCCAGGGATAGACCGGCGCGATCGGAACTTGCCATTCCTCCCATGACACCTTGGATGCGGCGTTAAGCCTTTCCCGAAGCGGTTCAAGTGTTGCCTGCCAAGTCTCCCAGATGACGTCGATCTCGGCGTTGCCGGCGATCGACTTCAAGGTGATGTGCGGCACCCGCTCGTACACGAAGCCGTGGGAAACGTCATTCGTGAACGGGCCTTCCTAGGGAACTCGACCGGTAAGCCGTGCCTCTTCCTGGGCTCCGATCTCGCTGTCCTTCAAAGCGTGAAACGGATAACGAGCCCCCATCAAGCGGGACCTGGCCAAGGCGAGTGCCACCCGCGACGTGTCGATGGTGATCCAGCGTCGCCCCCACTGCTCGGCGACATAGGCTGTGGTGCCGGAGCCACAGGTTGGGTCTAGAACGAGGTCGCCGGGATCCGTTGCCATCAAGATGCAACGTTCGATTATCTTTGGTGCCGTCTCAACAACATATCTCTTATCTGGAGCCCCCCCAACATCCGACCATATGTTATTTAGACCAAATGCCGCAAAGTCGTCGATCTTCCGCAGAAATCTAATAGTGGTTTCTTGAGCCACTATACGACCGGACTTCGCAAGTCTCGCCATGCCGATCTCATTTGTTTTCCAACGGCTTTGCATCGTTGGGGTGAAGGTCCTACCCTCCACATGAACTTTGAACCAAGAGGCCGCGCCTTCCCCCTTCTCACGTCCCATACCTGCGGATTGCAGTTGGTCGGCGGTATATGGGATCGCTCCATCGGGAAGTTTCCTTGGATCAGCCTTCTCCGCCTTCTTCAATGACCGGCGCCTTCCGTCCGGCAATAAAAGAGAGGAGTAATGATCGGCTCCATCACCGCCAAATTCCTTAACTTTGTAGAGCGATCTGAATTTTGCGGAAGAGCCATCCTTAGCAAACCAAAGTATATAGTCGCTTACGTTTGAGATAAAATCGCTAGTGGCGGACGTCGTCTTGAGAAATGATATTTGAGAGACAAAGTTTTGCTCACCGAAAACCTCCTTGCCAATTAACTTACACAAGTGCAGATTTTCATCGCCAATCTGAAGAAACAGGCTGCCCGTATTAGATAGGAGATCATGGGCAACTTGGAAGCGATCGCGAAGATAGCTAAGATAAGTGTGGATTCCGTTTGCCCATGTGTCGCGGAACGCCCTCACGACTTCAGGTTCACGGCTCTCGAAGTCTCGCTTTCCATCCTTTACATCGCGGTCGCGGGTCGAAACCTGCCAGTTTGAATTGAACTTGATTCCATAAGGCGGGTCCATGAAGACACACTGGACCTTGCCGCGCAGGCTTTCCTTCTCCGCCAGGCTGGCCATGACCTGGAGGCTGTCTCCAAGAATCATGCGGTTGGTCCAGTGCTGATCATGCTGGTAGAAGTCGAGGCGATCCTCTTCGTCGATACCATTGAAATCAGCGAACAGATCCGGCTGGTCATCGGCGGCGCCTTTGCCCGAGGCCGCCCGCCGAACAATGTCGTCGATAATGGCCTTGGGATGGATTTTCTCGGCCGTGTAGATCGGCACCGCCTCAACGGTTAGCGGGTCGCGGTCTTCCTCATCCTTGCCTTTCCACGCCAAGTGCACGTTGCCTTCTCCGTTGGGGCTGCTGGCCCACACCAACTGGGGATCGAGGTCCGTGTTGCGGGTGTATAGAACCGGCGCCTCGTCAGGAGAGAAACGGCGGTCATAAGTCAGGGTCACGGGCTTGGCTTCGTCCTCGCCGACGAAGCTCTGCAATTCCATCGTCGGGATATTGCGGCGCGCCGCGCTGTCGTGGCGCAACGCTTCCACCGCGATCGATTTTGGTTCGCGTGGCTTTCTGGCCATCTCTCCCCCCTCACGCCGCGGCGGCGGCAAACTGGGTGACGGCTGCCGCGGATTCGAATGCAGCCACCATCGCCTTGAACGCTTTGTCCATGTCGAAGGGCTCGGTAATCTCGACCGGAGGTCCCCAGCGACCGAACCGACCGTCGTTGTTCACCGCCGGCACCCAGAGCGAGTCCAGCGTGTCCTTTTTGGCTTGAGCGTCCGGCCCTCGGAACCCCTTGATCTCGACGATCATCTGCAGGGGGTCGGGGCGGCCGTCGTCCCAATGGACGATGAAGTCCGGGCGATAGGCCCGCTCATAGCCCATGAAGACGTAAGGCACCTCGAATCCAAGGCCGTGATTCTTCACATAGCCCCTGACCTTGTAGATCCGGTCCAAGCGCTCGGCGAACGCGGCCTCCCAATCGCTGTCAAAGACGACGTAGTTGACCTGACACTTCGCGGGATCAGTCTCCAGCAGAGCCTGCTTCGTGGTATAGAAATCCACATAGCGACTGGACCCTTGCGGATTGTAGGCGTTCATTACCGGGCGGATGTCTTCACGGTCGGCGGTGGTCAGGCTCTTGGCGCAAGCACGGACGATACGCTCGACCGCCTCTTCCCTGTAGCCGGCGAGTGAAAGATAACCCGCCGTCCGGCCATCCCGCAGGTCCAGGCATTCGGCCAGCCAGCGCCGCGCCACGGTCAGGAACTGTGGGAAGAGAAAAAGCGGCTCACCCTCCTGGTTCTCGACCATGCGTGCCCACTTTTCCAAGGCTCGCTTAGCCAGCATGTACGCGATGGTTTGGGCGCGGATGGCATCCAGTTCCGACAAGTCGAGAACGTTTTGCATCCCAACCAAAGGATCGACTTCCGTTTCCTTCGGGATGGGGACGTCGGCGCCGATGTGATAGCGGCTATCTTCGGTGAAGGTGGCTTTCAAGCGGCCTTTGGGGAAGGTAACGCGGTACCCATCCACGCGGGGAAAATGAATCTCTGACGCCGGTCGCGCCCCATCAGCGAACACGCGCGTGCGCGGCTTGGGCGGCGTGAAATCCCTGGCCGAGTTCGCTGGCATGAAGGTGAAGGGGACGCCGAGCACGTCGGCGTATTCCGGACGGAACATGCCATTCTCGTCCGGCTCATAGGACACGCGGCGAAGAGCCCGGCCGACCACCTGCTCGCATAGAAGCTGAGTTCCGAAAGCGCGGCAACCCAGGACATGGGTGACCGTGTTGGCGTCCCAGCCTTCGGTCAGCATCGACACCGAGACCACGCACCGCACCTGCTCGCCCAACCGCCCCCTGCGGCCGACGGTGTTCATCACCTCGCGCAACAATTCGGCATCATCGATTTTCTCGATGTCGCGGGACGGATCGCGTTGACGCAGTTCCTTCTTGAACGCCTCAATCTCCACACTGGCGATCTTCTTGAAGTCGGCGGACATGGCTTCGCCAGAGTCCAGCTGCTCGGAATCGATCAGGATCGTTCGCGGCCGGTCCAGGGGCTTGCCGTCTTCCACGTTGCGGAACCGCGCCAGGTTCCCGGTCTTCCATCGCTGCTTACTCGCATCTTCCTCATCAGCGTTCTCGCACCAGCCGGCGATCCAATCGTAGATCAGCTTCGAAGTGGCGGTGTTGTTGGCGACGACGATGAAAACCGGCGGGGTCTCTGCGCCTTTGGACATCCAATCCTGGTATCGCAGGTCGTAATCCCGATAGAGCGCCCTCAGCGCCGCTTCCAGAGTCGGCGGCAATTCATCGGGGCTCATTTCCTTCTGCTTGGATCTTCCCTTCTTCGGCAACTTCTCGCGTACATGCTTGTAGACGTGGCGGAAGATCGGCTCTTCGCGCGCCACCACATCGTCGTGTGTTGGCACGCGCGGCACTTTGACAATGCCCGCCTCGATCGCGTCCATGAGCGAGAAGTCGGAAACCACCCAGCCAAACAGTTCACCCTCGCGAAACCCGGAACCGCGAAGGAAGAAGGGGGTGGCGGACAGGTCGTAGACGATCTTGACGCCAACGATTTTCATCACAGTCCGGATTCCGTTAATCCAGACGCGGGCAGCCTTCCTGTTGCTCTCCGCCTCCGCCTTCGCCTCCGAGGCGGTTTCCTCTTCGGTCCGCACCACCACTTCCTCGCCGCCGAGTCGTTCCTCGTAGCAGTGATGAGCCTCGTCGTTGATGACGATGATCCCTTTGCGTCCCAAGAGCGGCTGCATCACCCGCTGGAGCATTTCACCGTCAGTTTCAAGAAAGCGCTCGTCGAAGGATGCCTCGTTCTCCCGGCCTCGCAGGACTTCACGGGTGCCTTTGGCGATCTCTGCTTTGGTCCGCTTCTGGAAAGCGTGGAAATTGGTGATGATGATCCGGGCCTTCTTCAGATCATCGACCATGTCGCGGGGAACTATAGACAGGCGGTCGTAGATTGAGTCCGGCGCTTCCGGCATCAGGACGCGCAGGCGATCGCGAATCGTGATCCCCGGCGCGATGATCAGGAAGGCGTCCGAGAAGAGCTTCGAATTCGGCCGTCGCGCTTTATTGATGGCGTGCCAGGCGATCAGCATGGCCATCACGGTCGTCTTGCCAGCACCTGTCGCCAGCTTCATGGCCAGCCGGAACAGGCCCGGATTGGCGTCCTCGCACCGCTCTTTCACGATCTCCAGGAAGTGGGAGTGGCGGACACTCTTGGATGCCACCTCGGTGAGCCAGATGATGGTCTCTACCGCCTCAACCTGGCAGAAGAACAGTGGCCGCTCCCGTGACTGATCGCGCCAGTGCATGATGAGGCGCGCCGTCTCGTGGGATACACCGGCAGGTACACTGGACGCCTTGCGCCAAGCATCGACATTTGCCCGAATCTCGTTGACCGTATCGTTGGCACGAGTGGCCGACGCGCCCTCAATGTCACCGAAAATCAGCTCTTCCTGCCCGCCCTTCTTCCTCTTCGAGGTGGCGATCGGCACGATATACTCCGACCGTCGCCTCGCCGCGATGACTGCACCGGTCGGCTTACCACTATCGTCTAGAGCCCAATGCCGGTCCGGCGGGGAAAATGGGCTATTCAGGATAGGGTTGTCGATGGATGCCATTATCTTCTCCAGGACGGCGCCGCAGCTCGGAGCGCCTAGTACTTCTTCTTTGGTCAGCCAAAGTCCTGTTCAAACTTGCTACTCGGCCAAGCATGTTCGTTGCTTGATCCAGCCTCTGCTGATCAGTGTTGCTAGAGGCGGGTGAGAAGAGGGCAAGTTGATGTCGGCTTCGTTCATGGCATCCATGCCGCCTAGGCGCTTGTCGCACGAAGCCCAGATCGAGCGAAAGAGATCGTATTTCTTGATCGCCACTTCAGGTATTTCCCTTCTTCCGGGGAGATTGCGCTTGCTCGTCGACTGCCTTCAACCGCTCGAACTCCTCCACCGACATCACCACAACGACGGGCCGACCGTGCTTCGCGACCGCGACCGGCTCGGCGCGGGCGAGGTCGATCAGCCGACCAAAGCCGTACTTCGCGTCTTTCGCGCTCAGGGTCTGCATGCGACTCCCCGCCTATGCCTTGAGAACTTTTGGCCAATTTGGCCCAATGAAGCAATAGCAGCAGATGCGGGAGACGTACGAAACGAGCAGGTCAGGCGCGGGAGAAGGCATTCTTCTGGTCGTTCCAGCTAAGTGGGAACGGCTCCATCAGTCGCGCGAGGGTGACGAGCGCCTCCTGCCGCCCGTCAAGAACTGCCTCGACGACCTCCGGCGAGAGCAGCGTCAGGCGCAGCACGCGCGTCATGTAGGACGGCGCGATCTCCTCGCGTGCGGCCAGTTCGGCGATGGTCGGGAACTCTCCCGACTCGAGCAATCGCTTCCAGCGAAAGGCCCTTGCAAGTGCCTTGACCAGAGTGTTGTCGGTCTTGCGCATCGGAGGTGCGCCCAGCGGCAGTTGCATCTCCTTGCGTCCGCCCCGTTTCACGATGCGGAACGGGACGCGGAGCGTCACCGTTTCGAGAACCTGCGTCGTGCGCGTCATGCAGCCCTCTCCATTCCGCCCGCGAGCATCTCGCGCGAGAGGCCGCTAAGGCCGTCGATCCTTAGGCGGACGTTCAGATCATCGGTGCCGATGTCGATCCGCTCAACCAGTAGCGCTACGATGCGCGCCTGTTCGGCGGGGAAGAGTTCGTCCCATAGCGGATCGAGCTGCTGCAACGCGGTACAGGCGTCGGCCTCGGTAACGTCGCCGTCCTGCGCGCGCGCCGCCCTCCACGTGCCCGCCATGATCTCGGGCTGGCGGAACACGGCGCGGAGTTGGTCGATGACGGCCGCCTCGATCTCGCCCGCGGGCACGCGACCGACCAGACAGGATCCCGCACCGTGCTTCAGCACGGTCTGGCTGACGTAGTAGCGGTAGAGCTTCCCGCCCTTCCGAGTGTGCGTCGGCGAGAACGCCGCGCCGTCGGGCCCGAAGAGCAGCCCTTTCAGCAGAGACGGCGTGTCGGCGCGGGTGCGCGCGGCTCGCTTGCGGGGACTTTCCTGCAGAATGGCGTGAACGCGGTCCCATGTCTCGCGGTCGATGATCGCATCGTGTTCGCCGGGATAGCTGTCGCCCTTGTGGACCGCCTCACCGATGTAGGCGCGGTTGCTGAGCATGCGGTAGATGTATTTCTTGTCGATCCTGTTCCCGCGCGGCGTGCGGATGCCGCGATTGCCGACCTCCCGCGCCAGCTCCGTTCCCGAGCCGATCTCTAGGAAGCGAGCGAAGATCCAGCGGACGTGCCCAGCTTGCTCCTCGTCGACCACAAGCTTCCGGCTCTCAACGCGGTAGCCATAAGGCGGTACCCCGCCCATCCACATTCCCTTCTTCCGGCTGGCGGCGACCTTGTCGCGGATGCGTTCGGCCGTCACCTCGCGCTCGAACTGAGCGAAGGAGAGCAGGATGTTCAGCGTCAACCGCCCCATTGACGTGGTCGTGTTGAAGGACTGAGTGACCGAGACGAAGGTCACTCCGTTCCGATCGAATACCTCGACCAGCTTAGCAAAATCCGCCAACGAGCGGCTGAGGCGGTCGATCTTGTAGACCACCACCACGTCGACCAAACCGTCCTCGATGTCCCCCAACAGTCGCTGCAGGCCGGGCCGGTCCAGCGTCCCGCCGGAAATGCCGCCATCGTCATATCGATCGCGGACCAGCACCCAGCCCTCGGAGCGCTGGCTGGCGATGTAAGATTCACAGGCTTCGCGCTGGGCGTGCAGGCTGTTGAACTCCTGCTCCAAGCCTTCCTCGGAGGATTTCCGGGTGTAGATGGCGCAGCGGAGCTTGCGGATGACTCCCGTTGTCTGTGGGGGCTTCGTCATGTCCGCCCCCGATGGTTCTTGAGCCCGAAGAAGACCCAGCCGTTCCAGCGCGTGCCGGTGATGGCGCGCGCGATGGCCGGAAGTGACTTGTAGGGCCGCCCATGCCATTCAAATCCGTCGGCGGTGACAGTGACGACATACTCAACGCCCTGCCACTCCCGGATGAGGCGCGTTCCGACGATCGGCTTCAGGTCAGCGCGGATGCGACGGGTGGTGATGTTGCCGCCGTCGAGCTGCTCGCCCAGCGTCTCCAGCCGCTTCACCGTCTCGGGCTTAAGGCCTCCATAGGCTAGTTCCTGGATCCGGTACGCCAGTCGGCTTTCAAGGTAGCGGCGGTTGAAGGGTGGTGGCTCGCTCTCGAACAGGTCGCGCCACTCTTGCTTCAGGTCGGGCGTGGGCGTTGCCTTGAGCGCAGCCAGGCGCGCCGGTATGGGATCGTGGGTCGTCATGCGTGTCTCCGCTCATTTGCGGTCGCATGACGGCACCGGTCGGGCCGATAGTGTAGGCAACTTTCTCCAGTACCGTCAGATAATTCGCGTCCTTCCCGCATTCGCAGTCGAACCAGCCCCAGCGCCAAGAGGCCGCACAACTCGGCGCGGCGTTCGGCGGGCGTCAACTGGTCGGGCGGGAGCGGATTTGGGCGTTTCATGTCGCGGGCAGCTGTCGTCGGTGTCGTTACCGATCAAAAGCCACCCGAGCAGCGGACGTTGGACATAGGCCGAGCACCAATCCGTGGGAAAGTGAACAATCGAAGAACATCATCCCTTGCGGAGCGATGCCGCCTCCGTGATCATCCACGGCTGAATCACAACCGAGCAGATGGTGAATTGAGGTAAGCTCATGGCGCGCAAAGCACTTACGGTAGGTCCTCACACACTTGGCCTAATCGAAGACGCGCGCGTTGATCTACTTCGTGAGGTGCTGGCGATTCGCGACGGCGAGAACGAACCTGTTTTCGATCTGCCAGTAGAAATTCCTGACCTGGACGACGAAGACGCAGTTGATCGTTTCCGGCGGCAGATCAGCGAGGTCCTCGCGGCGTTCGATCAGGACGAGTTACAGCCCGCAGAGAAACGCTGCCGTCGGATCGGTGCCCTCGCCGATGGAAAGGCGTGACCTCCCTGACCACGATCGTCGAGCAGCGGCTCAGCGAGGAGCAAACGGAAGAATTCGAGCGCCAGCCCGATCGGCTTTGCAAAAGCATCTGGACCTATCTCAACGCGCGCGAAACGTTCGAGGACGCGGAGAGCTTCCATTTCGCGCGGCAGTTCCGCGAGCACGGCAAGCTCTATGACGCTTTTGAGGTCGAGTTGGAAAACCACGTGGGCCTCGACGCTGCGGCAATCGACGAGGCGGCACTAGCCACGAAGATCAAAGACATGCTCGAGCTGAAGCCCGAGATTTCCTGCACGGTGAAGGCCCTCGATCTGCCCGCCACCGAGACGCATCCCGCATCCATCATGCTGATCGTCCGGCACGGCGGTCCCCTGTCGAGCGTACACGACCACCGACACGATGGACGCCGGGGAACCATCTACTATCGCCCGCCGAACGAGGCGACGCTGATCTACACGCCCTCGCTGCGGCAGATCGAGGTTTGTGCAGACAGTCCGGTGGTGCGCCAGACGGTCAGCGACTCGTTCGCCGAAGTCGCCCTCGGCCACGACGTCTCTCAGAAGCCGCTGACCTGGAAGCGTTACAACCTCACGCGGTTCCGTAATTCGCTTGTCTTGGAGCCGCCGGAAATCGGCGGCTACGAGTTCGAGTTTACCCGCGTCGTGGAAGCCGAGATCCGGCTTGGTATCTGGCGGCGCAAGCTGCAGCTCAAAGTCGCCGTCGCCGACGACATCGAGGAGGTGGCGGACCAGTACCTTGGAACCGGGAACATCTTCCGGCGTGCGGAAGCGTTCAGCCGCATCGGGATCGCGGTCGCCTATAATCGGGTCGGCGACGAGAAAGAGCGGACGCTGAACATCACCATCGCCGGCACGAAGAGCTGCAACCTGCAGAGCAAGACGGATCCGGAAGAGCGCGGTCTCGGCTTCGCGCTTCTCAAGGAATGGGGAATCCTGAGCGCATTCCGGCAGATCTCGCCCGATGACCTGCGCGCGATCTTCCTCCAGCTTGTTCAACTCCACGACCGGATCGAGGATCAGGTCAGTGGAGGATACCTGCTGGAACTCGGTCTCGACGCGGGCCGCCTGATCGAAGGCGGCCTGCTTGAACGCCGCGACCGGCAGGACGTGGTCCTCATTGAGGATGGTGACCTCGACGGGGAAGGCACCGTCAAGCCGTCATCGACAGAAGGCATGGTCCGTACTGTCGGTCCGTTCGGCGAGGATGCTGGCAAGCGACCGGCATCGGATGTCGAGATGTACGCGATCAATGCCCAATGGCTTCACGAGACGCTCACCCGCCTGATGAAGCCCCTCCTGAGCAAGCGCGCGGCCCAGATCCTCGACCCCGACCTGACCCTTCTCGGTTCGATGCAGATCGATGGCGCCGATGTGCCTGTCTATTTCGCGCGTCGTCTCAATGATCCGAAAACAGCGCAGCGGTTGGATCTGGCACTGCGCGCACGGAATACCGCCGGCGTCGGCATCATCCTAGCGGCGAGCGAGGAAATGCCATCGCATCTCGGCCCGAACGTGGTCGTGCCGCTCCTGTCCCACCTCGCGTCGGCGGACGAGGAGATCCTGTTCGCGCGGGACAGCCTAGAACTTGCCTATCGGAACAGCCTCTCGCTTGCACGCGGAGGAGTGTCGCCGCGGGTCGTTCGGACAGGCGCGCAGTCCGGTACTCTCTTCATTCCGGGCAAGGAGCCTCTGCACTTGGCCGGGAACGATCAGTTGACCATCTTCGAGCGTCTTGTCGCCGCTGCCGGGAAAGGCAGCTCCGACCTTCAGGTCAAGGCGCTGATGGATGGCTTCGACTCCAGAAGCCCCCAGCAAGCATTCCGGAAGGATACCTGGGAGAGCATCCGAGACGTCTATATCAGCAAGGGTGCAAAGAACGGCTACTGGCGTCTGGTGCTCACCGCGCAGCCGACGGAAAAAGCCGCTGAGACGCCGGTCGAAGAGACCGTCTAACAACGGTCTAACACGCTGAGGAAGACGGTCTAACAAACTGCTGATTACTGGAAGGGCTCCACATCAGAGGAGCATTCCATGCCGCCTCCCTTCTCCCAGCGCCAGGCAGCCTCGACGAGCTGGTCCGGCGCCGCGACGGCCAAGCCCACCACTTTGAACCCGGAATGGCGCTGCACGCGCTGCGACAAGCTGCTCGGCGTCCGCCGGGACGGCCGCATGCACCTGCGCTTCGCGCGGGGGCACGAGTATCTCGTGGGCTTTCCGGTTCAAGCTACATGCCGCGGCTGCGGGACGTTGAACCACGCGACCGCCCCTGCGCGCTGACGCGCACTTCTACACGCCCAATCCCCTGAAATCGCAGAGACGCGCGACGTCCTGACCTGGCCACCCGAAGGCGCCGGACGCCTGGCCGCAAGGCAGGCGTCCGATGTCCATCGCGTGGCACGCGATCCGTGATCATCTCACTCGTTCATCCACCAACCTTCACTTCCAGCGCAGTTTCGACGCCATCCGGCGTGAGCAGCCCGCCGTCGCGGCGTTCCGGGATCCGGCGGTCCTGCTGGACGGGCTGCACCGCACGACCGGCGATCCGGCCCGGAAGAACCTGATCCTCTCCGCGCTCGTCGGGGCGGCACAGGGCGACGGGCACGCGTCCGACTGCGCCCTGACCATGCTCTTGCTCGCGCTCTGGCCCGGCCTCGACGCCATCCGGCGCCGGTCGATCTGGCGCAAGCTCGGCACCGCCGACGAGATCGCGTCCGACGTTCTGGCGCGCACGACCGAGGCGGTCTGCGGGCTCGACCTGGAGCGCGTCAACTGGATCGCGGCCACGGTGCTGCGCAATGTCGAGCGCGACATGGTCCGCGTGCGCCGGCGCGAGACGGCGCGCGAACATCTCGCCAGCGGCGCCGACCCCGACGAGGTGGCGGACAGCGGCGACAGCGGGATCGGCGCGGCCGGGTACGCACAGCTGAACGACGCCGTGCGGACGTTGCTGGGCGACGACGCCATGCTGGTGATCCGCGTGGCGATCGAGGGCTTCTCGCAAGCCGAAGTGGCCGTCGAACTGGGGCTGACCGAGGCCGCCGCCCGCAAGCGGTACCAGCGCGCCATGCGCCGGCTGCACGACGCCCTCGAGGAAATCCCCTGAGCCGATGTCCCGATCCGGTCCCGCCGGTGGCTTTTCCCATTCGAGCGCCCCGAGCGCCTTACCTCCAACCGAAAGCAGACACGCATGAACCGCACTGCCGATCTGTCGCTCGAGGATTTCAGGCGTCTTCCGGGGCTCTATCGCCGCTGGGAGCTGACCGAGGTCTGCGAGCCCAACCGCAACTATCAGATCGAGGACGCCGGCGCCCATGCCGACGGGACGCCGCTGCTGGCGATCTACGTCGCCGAGCCCGCGCCCGACGTCCGCGAGGCCGCGTGATGCGCCTCCTCGATCACATCATCTCACGGAGAACCGCCATGCCGGACCAGCCGGACGACATCACCCGTCTTCGCAAGGCGAGCTACGCGCTCGAAGACCTCCCCGAAACCATCGCCTTCCCGCAGCGCGCCGGTGACGAGCCGCGCGAGCCGCTGCCGGTCGTCGAGGCGACCGTCGACGAGATCGCCTTCGCGATCGTGGAAGCGGAGCGCGAGAGCACGGCCGCCTACCGCCGCGCCGACGCGCTGAAGCGCCTCTACAAGCTCGCCCGCGAGGCGGGGTGCATCGGCGCAGATCGCGCCGCCACGGCGGTGATGAAGAAGGAGGGCCAGTGATGGCCCTTCCCATCATCGGCGCCGACGAACGGCTCGCGCAGCGCAAGGGCATCAAGGGCGT